>MBQZ01000018.1 GCA_002134785.1 Crenothrix sp. D3 | reverse complement strand
AAAACGGTTTAATCGTGTGGTTGAAAGGCTATGGGAACGTTAAACTTTTCAGGACACAGCTAAAAGACCAGCTGCGCCACACTGTGGTTTATTTACCCGACGAAGAAAAACTCACCGAATTTAATCACTCTGAATTTAACACTGAACACGCTAAACATTGGCAAATCGAACAATATCATCGTGCCATCAAGCAAGTTTGCAATATCGAAAACTTCCAAGTGCGGGGGAAACAGGCAATCAAGAATCATTTGTTTGCCGCCATTTGTGGCTATGTTCAATTACAACGACTTACATCGATGCAATCCATCACTGATTGTTATCAAGTTCGACGCGAATTGTTCACAAATGTGGTGAAATCTTTTATTTCGGAATTTCTCGTCGGTAAGGAAAACTTGAGCCCACTTTTTTCATCTATCGTCAATGCGTAACTTCTACATATTTAAAACAAATGTGGTGGCACGAATATCCAATTTTATGGCGACCCAAATAATAGGTAAAAATAGAATGAATGCTTCGGGACGAATAATAATACTGTCGTTGAACCAATCAAGGAAAATGATTTGCCCTGCAATAAAGGTGATTCCAGTCAGTAAAAAAGTTTCAATCCTTTGTTTATTGGTCAGTTTTTTTAACTTTGTCTGCCACCACGTCAATATCAAAGGTGTAACTAACACAACACCGAGTACATCACCCATCCACCAACGCATTAGGTTGTTAATATAATCAGTCGTGATAAAGCCTGATAATATCAACGTCAAGAGACCAATGATTGCACCGATGATACTCGCAACACCGCCGCCCAATAGGATGAGTCGTAGGTAGTCTGATACCGTAGTGAATGATAATGAAAATTTATCATTGCGTGTCAGCAGCCAAACACCCAATAAAACTTCACTAACGCTCGCCAAGGTAGCACCCACCAGCCAAAAAGGTGAACTGCTGGATAGCGCGTTAATCAATAATCTGCCGAGGATTACGCCCAACAAATAACGTTTGCCCCCAACAAGTAGCACCGCCAATGCCAAACCACTACCTGGCCAGACAGCACTCACAATACCTCGGTTAGTGAAATAATTAAGAATGATAGAGCTTAACAGTACATAGAGTGTGGCGACACCAAGCTGCTTAATACCTATCATTAAAAGTGCGGATTTATTAGTCGGCGTGGTGTCGTTTATAATCATGCTGGCTTCTTCTGTGATGGAGGCATGGAAATCGAGCAAGGCTTAGTGTTTAACTACGGTTTAGTTATTGATACTAAGGGAATGTGATAGCTTTCCATAATTGCTTGAATCTCGGTAGTATTTTCGCTAATCAGCTTATCTAGTATTTCTTTACGGTCTTTATCTGACTTACGCACGCCCATTGCCATAGCAAAATCAAACTTTATAGCGGGTGTTGATTGCATCGGAATCACGGTGTAGCTATTTTCAGGACTTTGCGCGATAACGTAAGCCGCCATTGGCCCCCATAAAATCACCATATCAATTTTTTTAGCTTTCAAATCGGTGTCTATTTGCATAGCGGCATTATTTTCACTGTCACCCGACATGGATTGATAAGACACGCCTTGATCCAGCAGACCATTTTTTTGTAGCCACGTTGTGCCAGGCCCTCTATCAAACATCGCTATTTTTAGAGTGTTTTGTTTTTCTAAAGGCAGGGCAGGCAGTTGTGCAGCGTCTTTAATATCATCATAACCACGTCCTTTAGCAATCAGTAAAACGTAAGTGGATTGATAATAAGGCTTCGTTGTTAGCGTTAGGTCATCGCCATCTGGCACACCCATCACCACATCACATTTAAAATTTTTGCTATCAACTTCCCTTTCGTTGACAGGTGCGTTTAGCGTGTTACGAATAAAACCTATGCGTTGTGCAAACCAAGTATATTCAACCGACTGCCCCAATTTTTTAGCAAATAAGTCGGCGATTTTATTTTCAAAGCCGTCTTGTTTTTGCGTGGAATACGGTGGGTTGAGTGGATCAGCGCAGACTTTAAATTTCTCTTCAGCCGCAGCATTAACAACAGCAGTAGTTAAGCATAAGCCCATAACGAATGGTGCAACTTTCATTTATATGTCCTTAAAATTCTTCAATAAAGGTGTTTTCTATTGGCACTTGTATATAGTGCTTTTTTTCATCCCAGAAATAATAATAACCTTTGTCCGTAGTGGTCACTTTGCCATTTTTGATAGTCCACGTTTTAGTGACTGAACCGTTAGCATAAGTAACCAGATAATTACCGTCTAAAAATTCAATCAATTTTCTGGATAATTGATTTTGTTTATCTTGAGTACAGCCTGTCAATAAAGCCAGTAGCACCAGTAAGCTGAGTAGTTTCATAATAGTGTTTGAGTTGGGGAAAAGTGTCGAAAAGTATAACATTGAGAGCGTAAAACTAACGTTCAATGTCGTTAATGACATGATACATTGCTCGCTCCATAATAAAAAATTTCGCTAAGCGAATAACGAGGAGAAAACCACAGTAATTAGATTATCGTATGCCAATACCACTACCCGTGATTGGACATCTGAAAATAGCTACTCACCCCACATACCCAAATCGAAGCGAACGCAGCTCTTTAACAACAGCTGTTTGTGCAGCTAACTCAGACTTCGCGGCGTTGCCGTGGCTAAGCCGCGCCTTTTCTTAAGCCATCGACAGTGGCTTGCTTGAATTGCGACTATTCTTAACCTTCTTATTTTAATAGTCGCTCCAACCTTGCTTCTAACTTCTTCAGCCAATCAAATACTTTCATGATAACCGCGTCTTTTTCTGCATGACTCATTGCATCCAGTTCTGCTTGGCTTGGGCGGATTAGCGATTTCATGAGGTTAAGGATAGTTGAGATTAGGGGCTGAGTAGTTACGTTTTAGCGAGCTATCCATATATTATTATTTGATATACAATCAAATTTTGCGTAACTTATTGAAGTTGGACTTGATGATGACTATCGACTTAAAATCCCGAAACTTTAGGCAAGCCCTATTTCTAATTTTCAGCATAACTGGACTGCTATTTTTTTCCGACACAATTTTAGCGCATGAACGCTGGATTTTATCACCAGAACAAATTGATCATTGGAATTCCAAGCAGCGACCAGATATTTTCTCTCAATTTTCACCCCTCAATCTGAGCATGATTTCGGTGTTTTCAATATTCATCATCGGATGGGTATGGCTGGGCTTTACTGGAGCTCGTGAGTTATTTCCAGATTTGCAGGCAAAATTAGCTTCCTATGGGGATCACGTTCCCCGTATTTTACGAGTTTGTCTTGCGTGGATTTTATTATCATCGGCTTTAGGTGCTGAACCACGCTTTGGGATATTGCCGTTTACCACACCCACATTTTTAGCACCAGATCTTGACCTAAATCAGCTAGGCTCTGCGTGGGCTTGGTTACGTTGGGCTGAAGTTGTTTTAGGTCTGACTATTCTTTTTGGTATTTATGTACGATTATTTGCGATTCTACTTATTATATTAAGTTGTTTGGGTGGGTATCTCTATGGTGATGCCATACTTGCTTATGCGGGTGCTATAGTCGGAGCCAGTATTTATCTGGTGCTGCAAGGTTCTGGCAGGCATTATTTGCCTTTGCCGACTCCAGTCTTATTTCATGGCATACAGACTTGGCTTGCTGAACAGCCTCGGCAACGCGCTCAAGCCATTATGCGGATTTTGACAGGTACAACATTATTGTACCTTGGGGTGTTTTTTAAAATGATGCAGCCCAATCTTTCGATTGGTATTATTACCCACTACCAATTACCCATCCTGTCACTCAATCCAGAGGCTTTTACACTGGTGATGGCTCTGGTTGAAGTAAGCACTGGGATTTTGATGATGGCTGGCGTTTTATTACGTCCTTTGTCATTGTTTTTAATAGCGGCATTTTCTATATTTGCCTTGTTATTGCCAGAAACGCCGACTGAGCATATTCTTTTTTATGGGGTTGTTTTATCCTGCCTTATCAATTCTGCTGGTCATTTACGGCGGCCTATACCCAGAGATAAAGCCGCTCATATCGTGATTATAGGGGGGGGACTTGCTGCCCTACAAACCGCTATCAAAATTGAAAGGCTTATTGGTGAATACTCCAATGTCAGGATTACGTTACTACATGAGCAGGCGAATTTTTTGTTTGCACCCTTTCTGCCAGAAGTGATTGGCGGTACCGTTCAACCTGGCAATGTGGTCAATCCGTTTCGGCGTATTATTCAGCAGACTAATGTGGTTGTTGGGCATTTGGAGTCTATTGATGAGACCGCACAAAAAGTGATAGCAAGGCGAAAAAACAACGAGATTATCGAGCTACAGTACGATAGCTTAATCGTTGCACTTAATCAAAAATCGAACCGTTCCAGTATCTCTGGCATGATGGCTCATGCTTGTTCCATTGATTCAGTAGCAGATGCACTTCGCATCAGGCAGCGTGTACTTGATTTAGTCGAGGAAGCGGAGTTTGCTAATGATCCAGATGAGCAAGTTCGTTTACTCACTTTTGCCATCTTGGGTGGTGGGGAATCAGCCTCGGCAATAGCCGTTGAAGTCAGTCAAATACTGCGGGCTGCCGAATCTTCTTACTCAGTGTTACGACAGTCAGGTTGGCAGGTACATCTTTTTGATGAGTTGGGGCAGCATCGATCTGATTTTGAGAAAAAAATAACTCAAAAACGAGCTAAACTTTTAAAAAAAGCAGGTGTTATCGAACATCTGGAAGACCAAATTACCAGTATTACTCAGAGAGACCTGTTTTTTTCCAGTGGACAGAGTCAGTCAGTGGGGCTTGTAATAAACGCGTCTTTAACGCTGCCTACCATTCCTTTTAAGCAACGTGGCAATTTAAACTGGCCGTTTGCAATTAACGATGAGCTGCGTTTGCAAACATTTGAGAATATTTGGATAACAGAAACGAGTCAGAGTCTTGACCATACCCAATTTTCTTTCACCGATGATCTGGTCGATTTAGGCTATAGTGCTGGCTTTAACGCTTGGGCTAATACGCAAGGCTATTCGCCCCGTCCATTTAAAAAACACCAGCATCTTATTCAACCCTACAATATGGGGCAATATTCTTTGTGTTGCCTAGGGTGGTTTATGGTTAGCGGAAAGCCTGCCTGGTTTGTTTCTCGTCTGATTAATTTATTATCAGTACCCGGATTGGAAAGAAATTTACGCCTTATTATTGACTGGTTTCTAGTGTTGGCTTTTCGTAACGATATTGCGGTTTTGGCACAAGCACCTTCTGCACATTTACAAAGATCGCACTTTAAAGCGGGTGATGAAGTTTTTCATCAGGGTAATGCTGGAGAAACCGCCTATGCAGTCGATTCAGGTCGTTTAAAAGTGATTCAGGATGGTCGTAAAATCAGGGAACTAAGCTCTGGCGATTATTTTGGAGAAATTATGCCCACTCATCAAAATAGACGCGTGGAAACCGTTCAATGTATTACCGACTGTGAATTGAAGCTTATTTCTCAAGAAGATCTTAAAGCGTTGATTAAAAGCGGTTGGCTAATGGGTAAGGCCGTTCGCAATCTAAGTGACTATCAAGCAGTGGAGGAAAAGTCTGGGTTTTCGCTGGGTATAAAGCGACTTACCTATGTGAGTAAAGTGAATGCAATACTTGATGAGGAAGCTATCATTGAGATAGGGCGCATATCGAGTGAGAACAATAGAAAGAGAGATGTAACGGGTGTTTTGATCTCGGTGCGAGATTATTTTTTTCAGGTTCTTGAGGGAGAAGAGGCGATTATCGACGAGTTGGTAGAAAAAATTAGCCGAGATCCACGGCATAATGAAATAACCATACTCAGTTCAGAGACTGGCTGTGAAGAGCGTCTTTTTACAGATTGGGGTATGAAAACGGTTGCGCTTAGTGAAACTAACGATCTTATGTTGTTGGCTATCGGGATGATGCTACAAAACATAGCTCAATCCTATAATACCATTGGTCGCTATACTCAACCAGCTCTGCTTAAATACTTAATGGAAGGTATTAATCCTTTAACCATTCCAGTCAAAAGTATGCAAAAAATTGTCGTCTCTGGCAGCATGACCGATTTTTCAGAACTGTCAAAGCACTTTGTTTTGGAGGAGCAGGTTAATGCAGTTAATAGTTATTTGGAAATTTGTACAACCTCATTTATCGAATATGGGGGGCAAGTCGCAAAATATGCAGGGGGTTGTATTGTGGCTCACTTTGCTGCCGATCAGGTTGATGCGGCGATTGCCGCCTGCGGAGATGCCTTTAAAAAAATTAAGGCATTGAGTCAAAATAGCCCCATTCATAGTGCTATAAATTGTGGGTTTGGATTGACCGCTGGCGCAATGATCGAAGGTAACATAGGATCGTCTATTAAAATGGATTTCACCGCTTTAGGTAGTATGGTGGATCAGGCTGTTTATTTGGGCGTGCTTGCCAGAGACGTATACAAGCCAATTGCGATTAGCGAGTCTATTCAGCTAATGGCAGCACAATCTTGGGGCTTTGAATCACTTGGAGAATTTTCTTTTACAGAAGCTAATGAACCGACTCAAGTTTATGCGCTTGCTGCTATCGGTGAGGGTTGATAAAGACTCTATGCAAGTTAATACATCGCTTGTAGCGGAATGGAATTCGTTTTAAAAATCTCCCGATTAAAATGGGTGGTCAATAATTACGTTGCAACACATTACCAATAAAGATTATAAACTCATCACCCATAGCTCTTTGTTACGGGTATAAAAATTAACCGAAGATAGCTTAACGTACAGGAAAATAAAGAGCAGGTTCGGCTACGCCGATACGCTATCGCTCCCGACCTAAAAGACGGAGTACGGCTCTTAACACTTTATGAAAAAAAAATCATTATTGATACTCTTGCTGGCGGCTGTCGCTTTATTTCTACCCCTTTCAAACCTGCTTGGATTGTCTGGAGAAAATGAGCCAATCGCCGTTATTTCTGGTAGCTCCCAAAATTTTGCCAAGGCCACCCAGATTTTTCAGAATAAATGTGTTGATTGCCATTCGCCTGGTATGACACGGATGCCTATCTATGCAAAGTTACCGATTGCAAAGCAATTAATGGCAAAAGATATAGAAAATGCTTCAGCGAGATTGCTGCTGTCAAAACAGCTTTACAGTGGTGAAGCGACGTTTTCTCCTTTAATGCTCGCCAGATTGGAAGGCGTAGTACGCAATAACAGTATGCCACCTGCTTTATATCTTTCGATGCACTGGGCAGACAATTTAACCGTTGATGAAAAACAAACCCTGCTCGACTGGATTATAGAAGAACGGACAAAATTATCTTGGAGTCAGGATTCCACAAAAGGGCTAAAAGGCGAACCAGTCGAGCCGTTGCCATTAAAAGTTGATCTTGATGTTCAAAAAGTATCCTTGGGTAATAAGCTTTTTCACGATACCTTGCTTTCTGGTGACAATACCTTAAGTTGTGCCTCGTGCCATAATTTGACTAAAGGCGGGACTGATCAAGTCAAAGTCGCTACTGGCATTAAAGGTCAACAAGGACCAATTAACTCTCCCACTGTCTATAACGCCATGTATAACCTCGCCCAATTCTGGGACGGTCGCGCTAAAGATTTACAAGAACAAGCAGCAGGTCCAGTTGCGAATCCTGGTGAGATGGGGGCGCAATGGGATACGGTTGTTGAAAAACTTAAGCAAGTCCCAGAGTATCAGACAGCTTTTGCTTCGTTATATGCTAAGCAAGGTTTGACTAAAGAAACGGTAACCGATGCCATTGCTGTTTTTGAACAATCATTAGTAACCGCCAATTCTCGCTTCGATCAGTATTTACGCGGCAATAACGACATTCTGACAACTAACGAAAAAGCGGGCTATGAATTGTTTAAGGTAAGTTGTTCCTCTTGTCATGTGGGGCCAGCACTGGGTGGTTTATCTTTTGAAAAAATGGGCGTGAAATACGATTATTTTAAACTGCGTGGCGGTCAATTAACGGATGTTGATAAAGGGCGTTTTAATGTCACCAAAGACGAAAAAGACCTACATTTTTTTAAGGTTCCAGTATTACGCAATATTGAACTAACGTTCCCCTACTTTCACGATGGCTCAGCCGCTAATTTAGAAGACGCAGTACGAGTTATGGGTAAAGTTCAGCAAAACAAAAGCTTCACTGATTTGGAAATAAACAACTTGGTTGCTTTCTTAAAAACGTTGACAGGTGAATATAAAGGTAAACTGATTACGCAGTTAAATAATGACGATGTCAAATGACTTTATAAACCTGATTTAAGTGTTTCAACCAGCACTAAGTCAGTATTGATATGTCGGTTAAAATAAATGCTATAAACACAAGATTTCTAATATAGCATCCGATAAAGTAACTTAGTGCTAGGTTGAGAACATTCAAAACCAAGGGAGGCAGGTTTTTAGGTGACGGAAAACAGGTGTTTTCCGCCTCAACATTACATTGTATATTCGTAGTGATGTCATTCCCGTCAAACTCGTGGTAGCCACCGCGCTTATGGCGATTTCTCGAAAAATTATCGTTTTCGATTACAAACACATCGATGCTAGTTATGTCAGTGCTTTGGCATTAGTCGTAGTAGCATTAGGTCTTACTTATTGGTTAATACAAAAACATGACTAAGTTAAAAATTCCTGTCGGTATCAGTAGCTGTTTACTGGGTGATAACGTTCGTTTTGATGGTGGACATAAGCGTGATGCTTATATTGTCGGCACCCTGTCGCACTATTTTGATTTTCGTCCGTTTTGTCCTGAAATGGCGATTGGCTTGGGTACGCCGCGCCCAACCATGCACTTAATAAAACAAGATAATGCGATACGGTGCGTGGTGATTAAAAACCCTGACCATGATGTCACTGAGCGGTTACGCGATTACGCTGAACAAGTAAATCATACTGAGCTATGCGGCTATATTCTAAAAAAGGATTCGCCTAGTTGTGGTATGGAGCGCGTTAAAGTGTTTTCTGGTGATATTCCACACCGTGTAGGAGTCGGTATTTATACCGAGATTATGATGCGTAACCATCCATTACTGCCTGTTGAAGAAGAAGGACGTTTAGGCGATGCAGGTTTACGAGAGAATTTTATACAGAGGGTTTATGTATTGTATCGCTGGAAACAGCTAGTAACCGATGGTTTGAGTCCACAATCTTTAACGCGTTTTCATGCCCGACACAAATTAATCATCATGAGTCATGGCGATTATCAGCCTCTAGGTCAGTTATTGGCGACCGCGACTAAGGCGAATGTGTCAGTAATTGCCGAGCAGTATATTTTGCAATTAATGACGCAGTTAAAAACCGTGGTTAATCGTAGTAATCACGTCAACGTCTTACAACATATTCAAGGCTATTTAAAAAAAGAACTCAGCGCAGATAACAAAGCCGAATTATGTGAATTAATTGAACGCTACCGCCACGGTGAAATTCCATTAATTGTCCCGCTCACTTTATTAAAGCATCACTTCCGCCAAAGCCCCGATGCCTATATTGAGGACTCTTATTATATGTCCCCGTATCCGCAGGAATTACAACTGATTAATCAGTTATGAATCAAAAATGCAGGAGTCCAATCGCTTCAGCTATTGGCGAGAAAACAGCTAAAGCGGTTTTACTCCTGAGTACCGTAGGTTGAGTTGCCGCTTTTTGGCAACCCAACATTTACCTATGCAACTTAGGATTTTAAATGACTGCCCCATCTCCACTAAAAACAACCGTCTCACCGCCAAAAGTAACCTGCTTTCATGATGGCGAATGCCCTCTCTGTAATATTGAAATCAACGCGATGAAAAAACTCGATAAAGCGGGCAATATTCATTGGGTGGATATTAGTCAGGACAAAGCGGCATTGGCAAAAGCGGGCTTAACTTACAAACAGACTATGGATCGGCTGCACGTCATTGACGAAAATCAGCAACTGCAATCAGGCGTACTGGGTTTTTTACAAGTGTGGAAGCAACTGCCTTATTATCGCCGCATCGCTGCCATTATCGAAAACGTACCCTTACTATTACCGTTAATGGAATGTTGCTATCGTATTTTTGCTCGCTATCGTTTGCCGCTTACTGGCAAAAAACAAATCAAAGAATAGCCATCATGAATCAAATAAACCCCAATAAACTACTGTTATCAAAATGGACGGCAGTTAAACCGAAACAAAAAGAACGTCACTTTATAGTAACCAAACTGATCCGTGCAGAAAATGAAGAGATTATCGCTTGCGAGTTGGAAGCAGTTATCAACAAGAATATCTACGAAATTGATTGGCAGACACTCAAAGATTCATCCTGTTGGCTGATAGGTTGGCACTGAGACAATTTTAGTAATAGTAACAAAAGAAAGACGGCTCTGAGTTGGCTTTACATAAACACGCAGTCACCCAAAATGTCTGATTACACGACGCTAAACAGACTTACAAAACTTAGCAAAAATTAACCTAGTTGAAATAGCACCGACTGATAAAGCAGTTGAGTTAGAGCCGCGCAAAGGTTTAAGTTACCAAATGAAGTTAAATAGTTGAGTTTTTTCCTAGCAACGAGAACAGCGCAGCCGAGTAGATGCGCAATCCGACATTTTCAGTAACATCAACGTACACGGCATAATCCGCGCTTTTGTCGGGTTATGGCTACCGCCTCGATCTACAAATTTGATGCTATCAATCCGTGTAGATACTCTACTCACTGATTAAAAACTGTCTTTCAATCGCCGTAATTTGGCAAACACTTCAACGGAAGTATTCGCTATCGCATTAATAGTGGCGCGTATAGCAGGGCTATCCTCTCTTAAAAAAGGATTGGTCGCCAATTCATCACTGATAGTCGATGGTACGGTGGGTAAATTTTCTGCTCGTTGTTGCTGAACAAATAGCATTTTCTGTTGCAAGGCGACATTATCAGGTTCAACACTTAAGGCAAACCGCGCATTAGCTTCACTGTATTCATGAGCGCAATACACACGAGTTTCAGCAGGAAGAGCTTTTAATTTTTGCAACGATTGCCACAACTGTTCCGCACTGCCTTCAAACAACCGCCCACAGCCCATGACAAATAAGGTATCTCCACAAAACAGCGCGTTATTATCAGCAAAATAATACACGATATGCCCGCTGGTATGCCCTGTGGTTGCTATCACTTGGGCAGTATGCGTGCCTAGTTTGACCACATCACCTTCTTCTACCGTTTTATCAATGGCGGGGATTCTATGCTTATCAGCGTTCGCGCCAATAATCTGACAGCCTGTATGCTGTTTTAATTCTAAATTACCACCGACGTGATCGCCATGATGATGGGTGTTAAAAATATAGGTCAGTTGCCAGCCACGTTGTTTTAGAACCTGCAAAACAGGTTCAGCCACGGCGGGATCAACTGCCGCTGTTTCACCTGAAATAGTATCGTGTAGCAGATAAATATAATTGTCGGTTAAGACGGGGATTTGAATAATTTTTAGCATGACTTGGCAAAAAAATCCTTAGCGGCAGCGACATCATTGACAATTTGCGCTTGCAGTTCGGCTAAGGAATTAAACTGCATTTCACCACGAATTTTATGTTTAAAATGCACTTCAATGGTGCGAGCATAAATGTCTTTATTGAAATCAAACAAATGGGTTTCTAGTATCACTTTAGAGCCTCCATCAAACGTAGGGCGCGTGCCAACATTGGCAACACCTGAATATTCTATATTATCAATACCCGTCATGGTAACGGCAAACACGCCATTAATCGGGGTATTTTTTCTGAATAAATTGATATTAGCCGTGGGAAAGCCCAGCGTTCGTCCGCGTTTATCGCCATGAGCAACACGCCCAAAAATTGAATAACTATGCCCTAATAAGTGTTCGACTTGTGTTAAATCACCGACACTTAAGGCATCTCGAATCAGTGTGCTACTAATCCGTAGCCCGTCTGCATAACAAGACAGGGTATTTTCAACGGTAAAACCGTGTCGCTTACCTTGCTCTTTCAGTAAGGCAAAATTACCACACCGCGCTTTACCAAAATGAAAATCATCACCGATGACGAGATGCTTAACATTGAGTTTTTCTAGCAAAATGTCGTTAATAAACTGCTCTGCGTCGCAGTTAGCAAACTGGCGATTAAAATTGACGATGAGCAAATAATCCACGGGTAATTTGTTAAATTGCATCACTTTTTCACGCAGTCGCATTAATCGTGGCGGCACGTTATTAGCTAAAAAATACTCTAACGGTTGCGGTTCAAAAATCATCACCACGACGGGTAAATCGAGGGTTTTACCGCGTTCTGCCAGTTTTTCAATAATGGCACGATGCCCTAAATGTAGCCCATCAAAATTGCCAATGGTGAGTACACAACCTTGTGGAAAAGGTTTTAAACGGGATAAGCCTCTAATTAATTGCATGAGATATTAATAAGCAAAGGATTCATTTTATCATGCGTGACTAATGCTGTCGGTTGTTTAAACTCAACCAGTTATGATGCAGGTTTAATTTTCAAATTAGCAAATTTATCTGCGTATTCCTGCACCTTATCTTTCATCACCACTTTTAGCGGGTGCGTATTGTCGATAACTTTAATCAATCCCTCGGTAGTCAACGCGGCACGATTAGCGACAAACGCTACTTCAATCGCTTCTTTCACCACCGCTTCAATATCTGCACCTGAAAAGCCATCGGTTTTTCCAGCTAGTTTTTTCACATCAACCGCGTTAGTTTTTTTATGGCGTTTGTTTAAGTGAATATCAAAAATGCCTTCACGTTCACTGCAATTAGGAAAGTCCACATAAAAAATCTCATCAAACCGCCCTTTGCGTAATAACTCAGGCGGCAACGCAGAAATATCATTCGCCGTGGCTAACACAAACACCGCGCCTGTTTTATCCTGCATCCACGTTAAAAAATAACCAAACAGCCGCGTGGCAACTTCTGAACCTGCGCCGCCACTGCCGATACCGACAAAGGCTTTTTCCAGTTCATCGACCCATAACACACACGGGCTAACCGCTTCGGCAAGTTGTAAGGCGCGGCGCATATTCGATTCACTTTCACCGACATATTTACCCATTAACGAGCCAACATCTAAGCGCAATAACGGCAGTTTAAATAAGGACGCAGTAGCTTTGGCGGTTAAGGATTTACCACAACCTGGCATTCCGACAATCATCACACCTTTAGGAGCTTCCACACCAAACGCTAAGGCATCGTTTAAATTGTGCAGAACGTGGGCTTTTTGTTTCAACCATGTTTTTAACTGCGTTAAACCACCGACATTATCCAATTGCTCAGCCGTTGCCACCATATCGAGAATGCCCGATTTTTTGATAATTTGTTCTTTTTCTTTTAACACCAACGCCACATCATCACTGTTAATTTCACCGTCTTGTTGATAGCCGCGATACAGCAATTGAGTGATTTCATGCTCACTCAAACCTCGAAACGCCAGCGTTAAATCGGCTAACGACTTATCATCAATGGTTTCTTCCAGCTTGCCAACAAAGTCATTAATCACCGCGCGAATTTTTTCTTCATCGGGCAACGGCAAATCAAACAAGGTAATAAATTTTTCCAACTCAGGCGGAATACACGCTTGCGAAGAAACCAAAATCACCGTGGCATTGGTATCGCTGTCATGCAGTAATTTATTGGCTAAGGCTTTTAAACGCGCAATCACCAACGGATTATCACGCATGGCTAAATGGGCATCTTTGATAATCAAAAAATGCCCTGTTAAATCATCGTTTAACCAATTTTCCAGCGTTTTGGCTAAATCTTGATAGTCGGGGGTTTGCGGGTTTTTATGGTCAAAACTCACCACACCCCGCGCCAGATTCCATTCAAAAATTTTGCGTTTATCTTCGGCAGCAAGTCGGGTAATCAGTGCATCGGCTTGTTGTTCTTCAAACGTGACCAGATATAACAGCGGATAATTAGATTCGATATGAGCGCGGATGTTGCTGTACAGGGTTTCGGTGTTGGACATGGTTTTCTCAGTGTTGTTTTAAATTAAGTGCAGTGTTACCACAACACAGAAATATCGTAATTTTGAAACTTTCCATCTGCGCTCACCAGTGTCATATTTTCAAGAGAATTTTGCGCGATAATCAGGCGATCAAATGGGTCGTTATGGTGAAAAGGCAGGCTTTGTAATTGGTAGATATGCTCCAGCGTAATACTGAGAACCTTTAAATCATTGTCTTGTTGTTGCACTTTCAGCATCTCAGCCAAAGGAATTCTTAAATCCAATTTACCTAACTGCACTTTAATTTGCATTTCCCACACGCTTGCCATGCTCAAATACAGTTGATTATCGACATTTTGACAAACCTCTAACGCCGTTTTCGATAGTTTTTCTGGCTGTGTGTCTAGCCAAATGAAAGCATGAGTATCAAGAAGAACTTTCATCATTGCCCAGCCAAAAACTATCGGGTAAAGGACTATCAAAATCTTCGCTCATGGTTACAAGCCCTCGATGTTGACCGAATAGTCTTTTTTTAGGTTTTTCGGTGCAAGAAACTAGCTTTATGCGTATTTTATTATCACCTAGGATAAAAATTTCTTCACCTTGCTCAACTAACTGGATTAATTCAGGGAGTTTATTTTGAGCGTCTTGTAGGGCTATGTTTAACATGGCAACCTGTCTCTTTTGTTGTTAATGTATCTACCTGACTACTTGAGTCAAGTAGGGTGGGCAAGCGTCTTTTTGCTTGCCCACCGATTATGTCAAAGTTCAGCGTGGGCAAACGATAGAGCCGTTTGCCCATCCTACCTGACTGATTTTAAATTAAATGGGTATCGTTGCAAGTTTCATCGAAGGGATTTACATAAAGTGCATCGAGTGGCATTGCATTAAGCCCAAGATAATCAACCAAAAAGTTAATAAGATTTTCATTATTACAAAGTACCTCATTCTCGCAGACAGTGTGATTAATGATTATTTCTGAAAGCCATCCGCTTTTTTTATCGGAATAAATATAGTAAATATTTCTGAGAAAAAGTTTTAAGTCAATCTCACTCCTTCTAAGCCTAAACCCTGAAGAGGATGAATAGAAAAAGTCGGGAGTTAAACACCAAAAATCCCGTATCTCATATTTAGGGCCACCTTCTGTAAATTTTATATGAACAGCCAAAATATCTTCTTTTTTAACCGATAATTCTTGGAGCTTTTTATCAAAACTTGCTTGTTGCGTTTTCAATTTAAATGATGGAATTTTACCTTTGGTGTAAATGTTAGAATTTTTATCGTGAATTTTACCCAAAAGTTCTTCATTGACTTGGTATTTGTATTTCTTTATTTCGGATGAACTTTTCAATTGCTCAATTTCAAGTTCTTTGGCTGCAAGTTGTGCTTTGAACAGCTCAGTCTCTTCATCGTTTGAATTTTCAGCAGACGGCGTAACAGCCTTGTATTCCTTAACCGCTTCGCGTGCATCATTTTCATCAACTTCTCTGACAAATAACTCGCACAAACCTTTAAATAACTGTATTTCGTGTTCATTATCAGCCGCCAATAACGCCTCAATCGCCCCTGCTTGTTCATCCAATGAACGCGCTCGCAACCATTTAGCCAATTTTCCTGACCTAAACGGCTCAAAAATTTCAGGGGTTAAGTTTTCCTCTAATTGTTCTAAGGTAGCGATTCTTGTGCCGTTCAGCGGTAAATCAAATTTAATCGGTTTCATAATTTTGTTTTGGAATTAAATTGCTTTTGATAGGTAAAATTATTATTAACCGCGCACTAGGCGAACATGACATTTATCGCTTTTTTCAAGCCATTCGCGTTTGCCATGACTGAAACTCACACATGCGTAATCACTATCGTATTCGGATGATGACCAAAAATCGCCACCAATTTTTGTAAAAACAGCTATGTGATTAACATCATGAATCTTGCTCATCAATGTTGATAGCTCGTCAATGGTTGGTAATCGCCAATCAGTATATCCAGCACAGCCACCTTGTTGATTAAATTCTCTGGCTACCTTTAACGCACTGTCCCAATCTGTTGTTATACCATTATCCGATGCCGTATTATTTTGCCGCTTCTGTCCATACACGAAACGACACCATGTTAAACCTGTTTCAGTATCTAATGCCGTACCATCATCACGCGCAATAAACTGCCCAAGACGGATTTCAACCACTTTAGGTTGTGGAGGATTTTTTAATAACTCAATTTCTTGTTGATAAGCGAGTTCTTTCTTTGCAAAATCGGCGTTAATTGCCTCTAGTTCCATATCGTAGCTTTCATGCGATAAAGGCAATGACCGCTTGCGCTCTGTAATTGCTACTTGCAATAAATCATGGTCAGTTTCACCACCGAACACCCCATATAAACCTTTAAGTAATTGCACCTCTCGTTCATTATCACCAGCAAGCAACGCGTCAACAGCCTCCGCTTGTTCATCCAATGAACGCACTCGTAACCATTTAGCTAATTTTCCAGAACGAAATGCCTCAAAAATTTCAGGCGTTAAATTTTCCTCTAATTGCTCTAAAGTAGCGATGCGTGTTCCGTTCAGCGGTAAATCAAATTTAATCGGTCTCATGGTGTCCTTTTTGTGGTGGTTAAACAGAAAAATTGTAATGCGTTGCAGACGTACTGTTTTTTTCTGATGCTGAATAAAACTTCAATCGTAAACTATCCGCACAAAAATCAATATCGTAATCTTGCCAGATAATAGAACGCCCTTTATTGCCTATTTGCACTTGATTAAACACAACAGGATTTTTTAATACCGTCATAACGCCTTTTTCTAGCAATTCCTTAAAATCAGCAGTTATCACACTATTATCGCTATAAGTTATATTAATACTGTAATTGTTGGCATTCGGTTCGATGGCTTTGATGGTGTAAAACATGGCGTTATTCCAAGGGTTCAATTGGAAAAGGTGATTGCATATTTTTACAAAGTTCCCAATCTTGTGATAATTCTTCTTGGTGTAAAGCTGTCCACTCTAACACCATTGATTTAACGCGCTTGGGTGCATCACCTTTGATAATTTTGATGGGACTAATGGTAATTACCAGTTCATATTCCCCATATTCGGCGTGAAAGTGGGGCGGCGCGTGGTCGTCAAAAAACATTTTGATAAGAATGCCGTAGAACATACTGATGGTAGGCATAAGATTCTCTTTTGTGAATAAATAGCTATTAAACGGAAAGGCTGTAAAGTGTTTCGGGGGCAATATCAATATCGTCAGACCACGCCACTGTACCGTAATCAACGTGGGCGCGGTTGAAAATGTTGGGGTCTTTTAACGGTTGAAAAACCGTGGCGTGTAAATAGGGTTTCATATCGAAACGTTTTTGTTCGTTGTTTGCAAATGTGAGTAACAAACAATAATCGGGTAGGGTTTCGACAGCAATAACATCTGGAAACATAATTATTGTAGTGGTTTGATTGGAAAAATAGGCTCGCCATTAACAGCAAGCGTCCAGTCTGCCATTAACTCGTCTTCGTGTAGGATAATCCACGCTTTAACTAAACTCACTTTTTTTGAAGGCAATGAACCTTCTAATAATTCGCCATCTGGAATAATAAAAACGGCTTTTTCGCCTTGATATTCAACATGAATATGCGGTAAGTGATGACGTTGGGTATCAAAAAACATCATTCTGATAATGATGCCGTAGAACATACTAATTGTGGGCATAGGTTTCTCTTTTGTGAATAAGTAGTAGGAGTGCAATAGCTTAAGCTATTGCACGAAAACAGCTAAAGCTGTTTTACTCCTGCTTTTTTGAGTTAGGCAAACAAGCCGAATGTTACCGCGTTAAATAAGCCTTTTGCCACTTTTTTTGTACCTTCATAAGCGGTTTGAATAACTTTTGCGGCAGCTTTAACAATGGCTTTGCCGCCTTGATAAAGCGGTTCAGCAATCGCACTGCCTGCGATACCGCCCACTACGCTGCCGACAAATGCACCAATGGGACCGCCGAATGCTAAACCGATAGCCGCGCCTTTGACTGCGCCTGCAATCCCACCCACTGCACAACACGTTGTGTTACCCATTGCATCCAGTGTTTCACTCGCTGTCATTTCACCGTTGGCAAATTTGATTAAGCACTTGGCGTTTTCTAAACCGATGTATGCAATATTAGCGAGTTGTCCTGCGGGTGTGCCTTTGAGAACTTTTAGCCAGCCGTTTTTAACGGCGACCACTAACGCGCCAGAGACGGCAACTTGGACACCGACATTTTTCACACTTTTTATCGAAGAATCAAAAAATTCTTTTAGGTCTTCATTGGCAGTTGGGTTTTCTTTGCCTGTTAAATTATTCCAGACGCGCCGCCCTAAAATTCTCGCGCCTTGAAAGCCCGCGCTGAACGCAGCACCGATGAACGCTTTTTTGCCAATTTCTTTGGCAATGTTCATACGGTTAGCATCACTCCATTCATATTGCTTGATTTCTGCTTCTTGTTGGGCTTGTTCTTGTTGTTTTTTGTAGTCGGCGTATTCACCCATTTTCATTTCTACACCATCAAGCTGGTATTCGCTGGTGATGTTTAAATCAGGAAATTCTTTGCGTAGTGCTTCAACGTGTTCTTTGTTGACGACTAGCGTTGTATCACTGTAATCGTGGCTTCTAATGTTTTGCTTGAGATTGGCTAAACCGTTTTCTGGATCGTAGAGTTTGACTTGAATTTTTTCTATTACTTCGCCCGCTGCATTTTTAATAACAATGTCGGGCGAGTCCAGCGTGGTAACACTTAGCACTTCGGCTTTAAGTGTTGAACCTGAAGTAGCCGCATTGATATTGAATTGATTGGCTAAATCGGCTTCAGCAATAAAGCCATGTAATTGTGGGGCGTTACTGATCTCAACTAAAATATTCTCGGCATTTTTCGTTTTGTTGAAAATCATGGTTTCCATAGTTTCAGTTGCAGTTTCTAATGCCTTATCAATGCTCCGCGCATATTCGCCCACATTAACCACACCCGCACTACTCGCGCCTTGTTCAATTTTCCGTGCTAACCATGATTCGCGGCTTTTGCCTTTGTCTAAGTGGGCGTACAAATCGGCTTTGGCTTCGTTGGCTTGTTGAATGGTTTCGATAATTTGTAAGGCGGTTTCGTGGCGTTCTGCGTCAGAAATCCAAATATCAGGATAATTGGCGAATTCTTGATTCAGCCATTCAGCTAATGGCAAAGTATTTTTATGATGGCTGTAGGATTGGATAAAATCAGCAATCACATTGCTGGTTTTTTCGGCGTTATCTTCGTTGTCGAATAATTCTGCTTCCGCTTGGTCGGCGAGTTGTTTTTCTGTGGTTTCATCGAGAATAAAACCTGTGGCATTGTCGATAATAACGGGATGCTGTGCGTGGGTCATGATGTTTCCTTTTATGTAACCTGAGTTTGGGATAAGAAAAGAGGCGAGGTTTCTATGATGAGTCTAGCACGCCGCGTTGTCTGGCACACTGTAGTGCGAAGGGTGGACGGTTAAGCCGTTCATGATTCGACAGGCTCACCACGAACGGCTTAACCTTAATTAGAAACTCGCCATAACTAAATGAACTGACTACTATAGCCAAAGCAGTTTAAATTGATTTGCAAAACCGTTCGCCCTGAGCTTGTCGAAGGGCTGTGGTGGTTCGACAAGCTCACCACGAACGGTATCATTTTATTGTGCTTTGGCTATAGATAATCAAACAGTTAGAAATTACTGCTAATTCTGCCATAATCCCCCCTACAAAAACTTTTCGTTTGTCAGGAGCGCGTCATGAATCGGTTAGTTTGGATTGTCTGTCTTAGTAGCTTATTTTTTATTTCTTTTGCACACGCTAAGCCCTTAGCCCCCGAAAAAGTCCCCGATGCACTCAAACCGTGGATTAGCTGGGTATTGCAAGAGCAACCAGAACGCGAATGCCCATTTCTTTATAATAGCTTTGAGCAAAAACATTGTCTCTGGGCGACGGAATTGAGCTTGAATTTAACTGCTAACAAAGGCGTATTTACGGGCAGTTGGCAAGTGTTTAAAGAAGACGATTGGATTGTGTTAGTGGGCGATGAAAAACATTGGCCCTTGTCTGTCACTGCCAACGGTAAAACCGCGTTGGTGATGGAGAAAAACGGACGACCCGCTATCAAACTAACAAAAGGGGTTTATGACATTAAAGGTGAATTCTTATGGGATGCGATCCCTGATAATTTAACCTTACCCGATGAGATGGGTTTGA
The DNA here is from genome assembly GCA_002134785.1 of Crenothrix sp. D3. GTDB lineage: Bacteria > Pseudomonadota > Gammaproteobacteria > Methylococcales > Methylomonadaceae > UBA4132. The sequence goes on along the minus strand of MBQZ01000018.1, from coordinate 394,467 downwards.
TTAGTCTGCAAATGAACGGGCAAACCATTCACACACCGACTATTAAAGACGGGCAGTTGTGGCTAAAAGACAGTGACAGTGGACAAATAAAACCTGAAAATGTGCAGAACCGCATGGATATTCAAGTGTTTAGAAAAGTCATTGATGACGTGCCGTTGCAAGTGATGACGCATTTAGATTTAGAGGTCTCAGGCGAGCAACGCGAAGAAAAAATTGCGGGGTCGCTATTGGCTGACTTTATCCCGTTACAATTACAATGTTCACTCCCTGCGCGTCTTGAACCTAACGGGCAGTTAGTGGTGCAAGCGCGGGCAGGTCGTTGGACGTGTGATATTTTAGCGCGTAGTAGCAAAGAACCTGCTCAACTTGCTTTGCCTAAAGACAGCATGGAAGCGGAAGTCTGGGTATTTGATGCCCGTCCTCAATTGCGCGTCGTGGAAATTGAATCACTCAGTACCATTGATGCCAGTCAAACTCTGTTACCCGATGACTGGCGCAATTTACCCGCTTATAAAATCAATCCAGACCAAGCCATGAGCTTTAAAGTCATTCGCCGTGGTGATCCAGAACCAGAACCCAATCAACTGAACTTAACGCGTAAATTATGGCTGGATTTTGATGGCTCAGGTTATACCGTTAATGACACCATCACAGGCAAAATGACGCGGGATTGGCGGTTGAATACTTTGCCCACTACCGTATTGGGTAAAGTGACATTAGACGGTAATAGTCAGTTAATTACTCAACAACTGGGTACGAATAAACAAGGCGTGGAAGTGCGTAACGGCTCATTAATGCTGGATGCGGACAGTCGTATCACGGGCAGTATAGCGCGGCTCAGTGCGGTCGGTTGGGAGCAGAATTTTCATCAAGTCAACGCAGAGCTTAATTTACCACCGGGTTGGCGATTATTAGCGGCGACAGGGGTTGATAATGTGCCAGATAGTTGGATTGCCCGTTGGACGTTGCTGGATTTGTTTTTAGTGTTAATTACCTCGTTGGTTATCAGTCGTTTATGGAATCGTTATTGGGGTGGACTTGCCTTAGTGACGCTGGTGATTATTTGGCATGAAGCCGACGCGCCGCATTTTATTTGGTTGCATATTTTAGCCGCGACTGCGTTGTTGGGCGTGTTGCCACAAGGTAAATTTTTTAAATTCACTGATTGGTATCGGCGCGGTAGTTGGCTGGTATTGGCAATAATTACGCTGCCGTTTATGGTTGACCAAGTGCGTATTGGCATTTATCCGCAATTGGAAAATCCGTGGCAAGATATTTATCAAGATAATGGCAGAGTAACAGGCGGGCTTATGAGTTCCATGCCTGCCCCTGTCGCTTCACCGCCGCCAGAAGTACAAGCAATGCAAGAAGCCGAAGAGTCCAATGTTGCTGATATGATGCAGGAAAATAAACCTGCACAACGTTCATTGAGTAAACGAATGGACAAAGCAAAAATGCTAGCCCCACAAAAAAATGCTTATTATGGCAATGACTATGCCAGCAAATCTGATTTTGTCCGTGTTGATCCCAAAGCCAAAGTACAAACAGGACCGGGTTTACCGCAATGGCAATGGCATAAAGTGATGTTATCGTGGAATGGTGCGGTGGATGCTGGGCAGGAGCTGAGCTTATGGTATTTATCACCCAAATTAACCATGCTGTTGAATTTTATGCGCGTGATTTTAGTTGCGTTATTGGCATTATTGATGGTCGGTGTAGCGGAAAAAATGTTACCGCCGTTTATGAATAAATGGAAAATAAACAAAGCCACGCCGTTATTATTGTGCTTAATGCTGTTGCCGTTGTTACTCGCACCGACGCAAAACGTCTATGCTGATGACTATCCAGATGAAGCCTTATTAAACCAATTACGCGACAAAGTACAAGAACCCGTTATTCCTGATTGTTTACCCGCTTGCGCTCATAGTCAGCAAATGAGTATGACGATTAATGACAAAGACATTCAAATCACCTTACAGATTGACGCGCAAGAATCTGTGGTGTTGCCATTGCCCGCTGATTATGAACAGTGGTTTCCTAGTCAAGTCTTAGACAATGGCAAAGCCTCACAAGCCCTGTACCGCGCGAATAATGGCTTATGGATAAATCTGAAACAAGGGCAGCATGAAATTGTCCTACGAGGCGCGACACCGTTACTCAGTAAATTTACTCTGCCGCTACCATTAAAACCGAATCGCGTGGTGGTAGAAAAAACAGGTTGGGAGGTGTTTGGGCTACAAGAAAACGGCTGGGCAGACAATCAACTGCAATTTAGTCGCGTTCAACAAAATCAAGCAGATAAAAGTAAACCCACGTTAGAACAAGGCGCGTTACCGCCGTTTGTGCGCGTGGAACGTATGTTACAACTGGGTTTAGATTGGCGGGTTATCACGCAAATTATCCGTATTTCTCCCGCTGATTCTGCGGTGGTGCTGACTGTGCCGTTATTAAAAGGCGAGTCTGTGACCAGCGCGGGCATTCGTGTTAAAAATAATGCCGTTGAAGTGAATATGGCAGCCCAGCAAACCACCTTACAGTGGGAATCGTCGCTGGAAAAAACTGATAAAATTGAGCTGATTGCCCCCGCAACTGAACAATGGATTGAAGTGTGGAAAGCCGATGTCAGTCCTGTGTGGCACACGAGCAGCACAGGTATTGCGATGATGGCGATGAATAGCACTGGACAATGGCTACCCGAATGGCATCCGTGGGCGAATGAAACCGTGAGTTTAACGGTGACGCGCCCTGAACCTGTGGTCGGTAAAACCCTGACTATAGACAGTAGCAGCCTGTCTATTACTCAAGGGCTACGAATGCGGGAAGCGGTGTTAAAAGCCAGTATTAGAAGCTCTCAAGGAATGCAGCATACGCTGACCTTACCCGAAAAAGCCGTGTTGCAATCAGTGGCTATAAATGGACGGCCGCAACCACTGCGGCAAGAAGGCAGAAAACTCACGCTGCCCATTAATCCCACTAAACAAGACATTAGCGTAACGTGGCAAGAACCCACGGCTATCAGTGCGATACTGAAAATGTCGGACGTGGATTTAGGTGCAGACAGTGTTAATAGCAATTTACGCGTCACCTTAGGCAAAGATCGCTGGGTGTTGTTTACGTTTGGCCCGACGTTTGGGCCGATTATTTTATTTTGGGGCGTGTTGATTGTTATTTTGTTGGTGTCATTTGGCTTGGGAAAAGTGACGCTAACGCCGTTAAAAAACTGGCAATGGTTTTTATTGCTAGTCGGTTTGAGTCAAATACCAATGGAAGCCGCAGGTTTAGTGATAGGCTGGTTAATGTTATTAGGTTGGCGGGCGAGTCAATCCAGTGAGCAGACCCGCTATTTTAATTTTCTACAAATCAGTCTCGGCTTACTGACTTTGGTGGCCTTATCGGTGTTATTTTCCGCTGTTGCTCAAGGCTTATTGAATGCTCCCGATATGCAGGTGACAGGCAACCGCTCTTCTGCCTTGCAATTAAATTGGTATCAAGATAGAAGCGCGTCTACCTTACCCGCCGCTACAGTTATTTCCTTACCACTTATTGTTTATCGCTTATTAATGTTAGCGTGGGCATTGTGGTTAGCCAGTGCCTTACTCAACTGGCTAAAATGGGGCTGGGGATGTTTTTCCAGCAATGGTTTGTGGCATAAGAAAGTCATTGTTGATAAGAAAGTGATAACCACGGAACAAGAACCACCTAACGCGTAATTTATCTTGTCTCGTTTCCACGGCGTGGGAACGAGATAACCCTCAACACCAACAAAGGAAAACCGCTTGTGAGCGACATTTATCATAATGGCAATCGTGATTTACAAAATCACTTTGATACAAAAAAATTAGCCGACCGCGTGAATGACCTGATTGTGCATGAAGAAATTACCGAACAAGAGCGTGATTTCATTACCAGCCGCGATATGTTTTTTATCAGTAGCGTTGATGAACAAGGCAGACCTACTGTGTCTTATAAAGGCGGTGATGTCGGTTTTGTGCGTGTTATTGATGAAAAAACTATCGCCTTTCCCAGTTATGATGGCAATGGTATGTTTTTAACCGCAGGTAATATTGTATTGAATCATGATGTTGGATTACTTTTTATTGATTTAGAACAGCCCCAACGGTTACGTTTACATGGTACAGCGACCGTAACGCTTGATGATCCGTTACTCGATGAATATATCGATGCGGACTATATTATTCGTATTACGGTACGAAATTTATTTCTTAATTGTCCTCGTTATATTCATCACTACAAAAAAGTAGAACCATCCGAGTATCTTCCTAAAAAAGGCTGTGTAACGCCCATTCCCGATTGGAAAAAATTAGATGTAGTTCAGGATGTTTTGCCTAAAAAATAAGTATCGTCACTGTATTTTCAAATAAATCTGGGGAACGCGCTTAGCAATTAGTGCGTTCCCTCACACCCAAGTTATTTAATGAGCATTATAAAAAAACTAGCGTCACAAACCGCAATTTATGGTCTTAGCAGTATTTTCGGACGTTTCCTTAATTATTTATTAGTTCCCTTATATACCTATTATTTTACCGCCGCTGAATATGGCGTGGTGTCCGAGTTTTACGCCTACGCGGGCTTTTTTTCCGTATTACTGTTGTTTGGTTTTGAAACGGGTTATTTTCGCTTTCGGAATAAAACAGGGCAGGGTAAAGATACCGCTTATTCAACTGCATTGATTTTTGTACTATTGGTCAATGTGGGGTTTTTCTTGCTGATTTTGGCGAGTAATAGCTGGTTGTCTGCGGCAATGAACTATGCCAATCACCCCGAATATGTGTTGTGTTTTACCTTGATTTTAACGCTGGATGCGATTGCCGCGATTCCGTTTGCCCGTCTTCGTGCCGAGAATAAAGCGTTGCGCTTTGCGGGTATTAAAATTACGGAAATACTGGCTACGGTAGGCTTTAGTTTATTTTTTATTGTTTACTGCCCAAAAGCCTACGCCGCTAATCCACAGTCGTGGGTAACACAGATTTATGAGCCTAGTATTGGTATCGGTTATATTTTTATCGCTAATTTAATTGCCAGTGTCGGTAAGTTTTTGTTATTGGCACGCGAATTAAAAGGACTGGCGTGGGGGTTTGACCGCGTATTATTCGGGCGATTAATACGCTATTCATTACCGATGGTGGTGATTGGTTTTGCGGGTATTATCAATGAAATGCTAGACCGCGCGTTGCTAAAATACCTGTTGCCTTACGATTTGCATACCAATATGACCATGCTGGGTATTTATAGCGCGTGCTATAAATTATCTATTTTGATGTCACTGTTTATTCAAGCGTTTCGTTATGCGGCTGAACCGTTTTTCTTCGCTTACGCGGACAAAAGCGACGCACGACAAGTGTATGCCGATGTGCTGAAATTTTTTGTGATTTTCTGCATAGGGATATTTTTACTGGTTACGTTATTTTTAGATTTCTTTCAATATTTTGTTGGCGCGGAATTTCGTGCAGGTTTACAAGTTGTGCCGATTTTATTGTTGGCGAATTTGTTTTTAGGCATTTATGTCAATTTATCCATTTGGTACAAATTAACGGATAAAACGCTACTCGGTGCAGGGGTTTCTTTAGCGGGCGCGTTGTTAACAATTGCATTGAATATAGCGTGGATTCCTGAGTTGGGTTATGTCGGTTCTGCGTGGGCAACCTTAGTCTGTTATGCCAGTATGGCGTTCATCTCCTATTCATTAGGTCAGTATTATTATCCTGTGCCATACCAAGTTAGGCGGCTATTGGCTTACATTGTGTTGGGTTTGGGTTTGTATTGGGCAAAACAGTCCTTACTGGCTTACGTTGACTGGCAACCGTGGTGTTTGTCCACTGCGTTAATGTCGCTTTACTTGCTGACTACCGCGCTGTTTGAAAGCCGAAAGCGTAAATAATGCTAAAATAACGCAGTTGCTTTCTACCGTGTAGAGATGCTTAATGAAGTCTTTTAAAACTACTAGCCGAGGGCTATCTATTTATGAACAAAAAACTATTGATTGTCGCTATCAGTTCAATCTTATTAAGCGCGTGTGTGACTGACCCTAATACAGGACAATCTACTATAAGCAAAGCAGCGATAGGTGGCTTAGGTGGCGCGGCGGTTGGTGCAGGTGCGGGTACATTATTTGGCGGTAACGATTTGAAAAATGCGGGGTTTGGTGCGTTAGCAGGTGCGGCAGTCGGCGCGGGTATCGGATATTATATGGATAGCCAAGAAAAAGAAATGCAGCAATCCTTGCAAGGCACAGGCGTACAAGTACAAAGAACGGCTGAAAATACGATTAACCTAACAATGCCTGACAGCATTACCTTTGCAACGGGTAAATCCACCTTAACACCCCAAGCGCAAACCGCATTGAATACCGTTAAGACGATATTAAATCAATACCCAGATTCAACGATTATGGTTACTGGACACACTGATGATGTCGGTTCAGACAGTAATAATCAGATTTTGTCACAACAACGTGCTACCAGCGTGGCAAACTATTTAGCGCAACAAGGTGTTAATCCTGCTCGCCTACACAAACAGGGCTTAGGCGAAAGTCAACCTAAAGTACCGAATACCAGTGATATGAATCGGGCGCAAAATCGCCGCGTAGAATTGGCGATTGTGGCTAATAATAATGCAGGAGCGCAACAAGGCGCAGCACCTCAACAACAGCAGCAACAGCAACAACAAAGCTACCCACAACAACAGAGTTATCCTCAGCAACAACAAAGCTACCCGCAACAACAGGGTTATCCTCAACAGCAACAAGGCTACCCACAACAACAGGGTTATCCTCAGCAACAACAAGGCTACCCGCAACAACAGAGTTATCCTCAGCAACAACAAGGCTATCCACAACAACAGAGTTATCCGCAGTATTAAATGAGCAGTATATTCATATTGTCGTAGACTGTATTTGTAGAGACATTGCATTGCAATGTCTCTACAGCATTACTGGCTTTTTTTGTTAAACAGTAATTTAAATGTTACTTGTGTTTCTTCCTGCTTAAATTCGGCAAACTTTAACGCAAAATGGCTACGAATCTCATGTCTATGGGTATCCAGACTTTGAATTAAACTTCCCATTGCTAAAAAAGTATCGGTAGGCGTGTTCATCGTCTGCATTTCTTCACTGAATAGCTTTAAATTGTCTTCTTGAACTTGGCAATCTTGAAAATCCCCCAACACTTCTTGCAATCCTTTTAGGGATTTAATTAACGATTTTATTGCATTTTTTTCATACAAACTTTGAAAAAACTCCATTAAGTAGCGCAATTTTTTACAGGATTTTCTTAAATCATGTAATGCTTCAGCAGGTGACTGATCCGTAATTGCCTCACCTTCTCGTAACACGCGTTTAAAACTTTTCCATAGCCGTTTATCAGCCAATGCTTTAATGGTAAGCCCCGCATTAATGGCAATAGAATCGCTCTGTGTGGATTCTGAAAGCATTTTTTCCCATTCCACTAATGTCGTTAAATACTCAGTGGAATGTAGATTTTTTGCCAGTTCTCGCTGGGCTTGTTTTTGTTTTTTGCATAAGTAGTCATGCAGTGGCTTTAAATGCCCGCGCATTGAAACTGGCAGGAGACTTTTATAATAAGCAAAATTTAATAAATAAACATCGAGGTCGCGCGTAGGACTGGTGACACTGCCTAACCAAGAGAAAAATTTAGCGTAGCGGGTGTTAATGTCATGTGGCAATACGTCTTTAAGTTGGCTCAATGCGGCACGCGTTCTGCGGACTGCCACTCTAAAATCATGCAAAAACTCACTATCAATATCAGCAATAGTGCCTTGTTCATTACTTTTAATGGTTGTTAGCAGACAGCTATAAATCATTTTACTAGCAACATCAGCCCGCAGTTCAGGCGTTAACTGAATAGCCAGTTTTGATGAATAATCATTAACATCTCGACCTTGTTGCGTTAATGCGTCAATCAAGGTGGGTTCATTGGCGGCTATCAAACCGAGTTGTGTCAGTGTATTCGTTATCGACTCCGCAGCGTTGCCATAACCTTTTAACGACTGCACGATAACCCGATGATTAATTTGCTCATGCTCTTCGATAATAAGTCGAAGCAGTGTTTTCTTGTCTTCGTTAAGAATAATAAACTGGTGGACTGTGTAAGCTATTGTGCAGACGGGCGATAATGCTCGCATTTCCAGTATCGGTTCAAGTATAAGACGAACCGTTTCGCATTTAAATTGCTGGCTAAATTTAGGTACTTTTTTCAGCTCTTTTTCAGCAATAACCGATTCGTTTTTACTGGATTTGAACGTTAATGTTGGTGCGACAAACTCACAAATAATGCCATGTTCGTAAAGCCGCCAGTCAAAACTATCGTAATAGGTTTTTACTTCGGGCTGCGAGGAGATAAGTTGGCAGTCACTTTCACTACGAAGTTGAGTAATAACTTGATCGACTGTTAAATTGACGGGAAATGTTAATAATACATTCATAAATAGCTGTTAGTGTTTGTCGTGTTACATTAACGATACCGCATTGACATGAAATAACAATGAAAATCGTCCGTTAATCGCTACAAAAAAATAACTAAAAATAATAGGTAACAATATGAGCAGAGAATTATGGTTACTTCGCCATGCAAAAGCGAAGCAGAATGACAGCATTGAAGATTTTGACCGTGCATTAAAAAAACGCGGCAAGCAAGCGGTGCAGAATTTAGGGGTATGGTTACAACAACAAAATTTAATCCCTGATTTTGTGGTCAGCTCCCCTGCAAAAAGAGCCATTAGCACCGCCGTTCGGGTACTTGAAGCAATGGATGCACCAGATGAATTAACAATTACCGAAGACAAACGCGTTTATGCAGAAGGTTTTGAACGCTTAAAAATGGTCTTAGCAGAATGCCCAGCCGATGCCAAGCACGTTTTGTTAGTCGGGCATAATCCAGAACTAGATGATTTACTGATTCATTTAGTGGGTGCTGCCAACCTACCTGAGGGCGATAAATTGTTATCGACAGCGGCATTTGCCAGATTAGTCATGCCCGATGATTGGACGCACCTGAGTGCGGAATCGGCTCATTTACTGTCCATCACCACTGCGAAATCTTTGGAAGAATAATGAGTTGTAGGTGCGGATTTATCCGCACCTACAAAAATGCTTATATCAATTCGACGGTCTATTAAGATGTTGCGCATAAAGACCCGCTAGCCGATTTTTCGCTTCGCTATTGCCTTGAGCAGCCGCTTTTTGTAGCCACTCAATAGCAGTAGCGGTATTTTGTGCCACACCTATTCCCGAAGCATACATCATGCCCAAGTCGCTTTGTGCGACAGCATCACCTTGAAGAGCCGCTTGATTCAACCACGCGGCTGCCTGCTCTTCATTCTTTGGAATAACCTGCCCGTTTTTATACAAAATCGCTAAATTATATTGCGCTTTTGGATAGCCTTGAAGCGCGGATTTTTGTAGCCATTCAATCGCTTTAATATCGTCTTTCGCCCCCCCTAAACCTTTTAAATACATCACACTCAGCCCATTTTGTGCAGGTGCATTACCTTGATTAGCCGACTTTTGTAACCACTCAACCGCTTTAACATTATCTTTTGTCACACCTTGCCCTGACGCATAAGCCGCACCTAATTTATATTGTGCTTTTGCATCCCCTGCTTGCGCGGCGGTTTGCCATTGAGTGAATTTTTCGTTTGCAAGATTGGTGGTCGCACACGCAGTGAGTAGCAGCGCAGTTAGCATGACAAATAGGAAACGCAGTTTTTTATGCAAGGGAATCATGGTTTTTCTCAGTGAATTAAAAGCTGGAGTACAAACCTAGGTTTGTATTCCAAACAAAGACCTTTCAGGTTTTAAAACCTTGCGAGGTCTGATTTTGGTGGACAAAACTAGCCGCTTCGATAAACTCAGGGCAGGGTTTGGATTTTGAATCAGCCTGTTCAGGTGTTAATCATCTGAATGTTTTGGAGTGACGAGGCTTAAGGTTTCCCAAAATTCTAAACCTTCACCGCGTAGTTGTATTGACATCTCTTCCAACGCCTCTAAAACTGGGGTAAAACCGATTTGTTTAGCGATTCTGTAGGCTTGTAGCCAAATCAATACGCATTCTTCGTGGGTTACATAGTTCAGCATAATATGTCCCCTGTTTAACAACACCGCACATTCGCCTACTTTATCGCCGCTGTCTTGGGCTATTTTCAATGCGCGGGTTGAATAGTGTAATGCACTGGCGTGGTCATCGTTAGCGAGTGCAGTGGTTGCCAGATTATTCAGTTCTAAGATTTTGTCGAGATTATCTTGAGGTTTTATTTTCATCGTATTTTTCCATGATTGCTAGACTGCGCAGGTTTTTAAAACCTGCGAGGTCTGGTGTTGGTGGACAAACCAAGCCGCTTCGATACACTCAGGACAGGGTTTGGATTTTGAATTAGCCTGTTCAGGTGTTAAACATCTGAATGCTGTGCAGTGGTTTGGCTTAAGGTTTCCCAATAGGCTAAACCCTCACCGCCTAGTTGTTTGGCTAAGTCTTCCAAAGCGGCTAAGTCTTGTGCTAAACCGATTTGTTTAGCGATTGAGTACGCTTGTAGCCATGTTGCTATGGCTTGCTCTTGCTGGTCATTTTGTAAATGAATATGCCCCATATTAAACAAAGTTGTACATAGCCCTGCACTGTCGCCGATGTCTTGCATAATTTTCAGCGAGTCGGTCAGATAGCGTAACGCGGTGTCGTAGTCGCCTTTGGCTTGGTAGATTTGAGAAATATTATTGAGCGTCACGCCTTCGCCTTGTTTATCGCCGATGTCTTGCTGGATTTTCAGCGAGTTGGTGAGATAGCCTAAGGCTGTGTCGTAGTCGCCTTTCACCTTGTAGATTTGAGAAATATTATTGAGGGTCGCACCTTCGCGTTGTTTATCGCCGATGGCTTGCGTAATTTTCAGCGAGTCGGTCAGATAGCGTAACGCGGTGTCGTAGTCGCCTTTGGCATGGGCAGTTATAGCAAGATTATTGAGGGTCGTGCCTTTGCCGTTTTTATCGCCGATGGCTTGCTGAATTTTCAGCGAGTCGGTCAGATAGCGTAACGTGGTGTCGTAGTCGCCTTTCACCTTGTAGATTTGAGAAATATTATTGAGGGTTACGCCTTCGCCTTTTTTATCGCCGATGGCTTGCTGGATTTTCAGCGAGTTGGTCAGATAGTGTAACGCGGTGTCGTAGTCGCCTTTGGCATAGTAGATTTGAGAAATATTACTGAGTATCGCGCCTTCGCCTTTTTTATCGCCGATGGCTTGGCTGATTTTTAGCGATTCGGTCAGATAGTGTAACGCGCTGTCGTAGTCGCCTTTAGCATGGTAGATTTGAGAAATATAATTGAGCGTCGCCCCTTCGCCTTCTCTATCGTTCAATTCGCGCTGTATCGGTAACAGCTCTTCATACAAGGCATGGGCTTCGTTATAACTGCTCACAGCGTATAAGTGGTCAGCCAATACCCCCGCTGGCGTAAGAAAAATATCTTTTCGTTCCCCCGCTCTGGCAACACGGATTAATTCCCTGATTTCTTCCTCATTGATGTCATAATCACTGTCCCACCACAATGCCGATAAACACTCTGCCGCCTGCGCAAAAATACAGGACTGCCAGTCCTTTGAAGGACTGGCAGTGCTAGCATGAGCCGCCGCTAAATCCTCCCATTCCGCCGTTAATAACGGCAACAACAAGCGCGAGACAAAATACCGCTGTTCGTTGACTTCGATTAAACCCACTGCCAACGCGGCGGCTAAACAGGGTTCAAGTAGCGCGTTATCAAAAACCGCCGCTAATACTTGTTTGGGAATGAAAAGTTCAAACAATGCCACGATAGCGCACAGTTGCCGCGTTTCTGGCGTTTGAAAACTCAGCAAGTCTGCCAATAATATCTGCTCACGAAACGCTTCTTCGGTGTGTTCTAAGTTGGCTAATAGGGTGTCATGCGGCAGGTCAGTACAGGCTAAGACTTGATATAAACGCTCCAATAAACGCGGATTACCCGCGCCTAATTGAATCGCCCGTTGTTCTAATGGCGAGACAGGGGTTTTATTGTCCAGTTGTAAACACAGCAAGCGTAAGGCGGCAGTTTTTTTGTCCAAATCTGCGTCTTTAAGAGAAATCAATTCGACAGGGCGTAGCGGTAACGCACTGGGCATAGTCACTTGATAACGGCTGGTGATTAATACTCGACTGGCTGAGCCTGTGTGCGAAATCACGGTTAATAAGGCGTGAATAATGTCGTAAGCGGCTTTATCGAGACGCTGAAATTCATCTTCTGGAAAGTTTTGTTCAAAATCATCAAAGATGAAAAGGGCTGAATGCAGGGCTTCAACGTGATTAAACAGGGTATGCACCCGCGTTATTAAGTCGGTGGGCTGTTCTAAAATACGGTTGATGTCGGTTTGTTGTTCTGGCAGTTCTTTAGCGAACAGACTACGCAAGGCGATTTCATCAATTTTGCCCCAGTGACTAAATTGCGTGGGCAGATGTTGTTCTAAACGTTGACAGACTCGCGCCGCTAAACTGCTTTTGCCTAAACCGCCCATGCCCAGTAACTGCACACCCGCTGCATAATGTTCGTCATCTTGTTGACTGCGTAACAGTCGCAAGGTTTGTTGTAATAATCGCCGTCTGCCGACAAATTCACCACGCGGACAGACGCGAATTTTATTGTACGCACCCAAAAAAGCGGGCAATGTCAGGCGGTACGGTTTGCGCCGTCCTTTAATCACTAAGGCAGTCAGCGGGGTGTTGTTGCTGTAAAAACGTAAATAATGCCATTGCGGTGTATAGCGCGGATTGTCGCGTTGTTTTTGTTGTTCATAGACATACAGCGCGTGGCGCGTTAATGCCACGGCTCGCGCTAAGTCCACGCCATCGGCTAGGGTTTCATAGAGTTTTTGCGCGGTGAAAATCGCCACCTTATCATAAACAGGTTTTGCCCAGCCTAATACAGCAGGCAAGCCCGCTAACACTAAGGCTTCACATAAACTGGGCAGGGCTTTATCACTGGCTTGTGCAGTTTTGCAACCTGATAAAAATAATAACCGTGGATAGCGTCCGTAACGACTAAAAACACTGGCAATGGCATCGGCATCGGCTAACTGCGCTTGCCCAAATTCATCTTCCAGTAAAAATACGGGCTTGCCGTCTTTGATGTCGGCATGACCTGTGAAATGCACGACATCAAAGCGTTCGCTGTCATCACCGTAACTCAGCCGCTCTGCTAAACCGATTAACGATCCGCTTTCTTCCACGATGAGTTCTAAATTACTCTTGCGAGTGGCGGTTAAAATTTCACTTTCTTCTTTTTCAAACGCCAGTACGGGCGTGATATTTTCGGGCGAACTTGCCATGAAGAGTAAGCGCAATTGTCGCTGGGCAACACTGACGGTTTCTTTTTGCTCAGACACTAAACGCAACGGGGTAAACGGCTGATGCTGATTGGCACATAAATAACTATCGCCATTGTGTAGCAGTTCCCACGCTAGATTGTTTAATTTATGAGTGCAGGGAATTTGTAATAAGGTGTTTTGGCTGTAATCGGCTAACGCGCTTTCGTGTCCGTTTAGCCAAGTGAATAGTTCTTTGCCTAGTTTTTCGGGTGCTGTGTCATCTTGATAATGTTGTTCACAGCGGTGAATAAAGTCGGTGAGTTCTGTGCTGGCAAGTTGGCGGGTTTTTGGCGTGGCGTTATCGGATTCAAAAAAGCGTAGTTGGGTATCGGCGAAAATTTGTAGGCGTAGGGTTTTCATTAGGGAGTCCAATTTATTTTAAACCTAGTTCCCACATAGCGAGTCACTGCCATTAAGTTAAGGATTTACCGTAGGGGCAATCCCTTGTGGTTGCCCTGATAACACGGCGACTTACTTAAGGGCGGGTACAAGACCCGCCCCTACATTAGCTGCTTAACTTAATGGCAGTGACGCGGCGCGTGGGAACGAGAAAATCTCGCAGATCTGGCGCGTTATTTCAAAATGGTTTTTAACATTTTTTCTATATGCCCTGCTGAACCTGATAGCTCTACCAGCGTGTCGTTGTGCTTGAGTTTTACTTCAACTTTGCGATTAACCAATGCTTCTAAGGCTTTAGCTAAGTGTGTAATCGCACCGTCTTTTTTCATACCCTCAGTGATTGCCCCGCCTGCACGCACTGCAAAAATTAACACGGTCACTAGCGTTGCAGTTGCAGGGTCAAAAATTTTTTGTGGCTCTGCTGATTCAGAGGCTAAGACCTCAACATTAAAATCAGCCTGTAGCTGTTGTTTGGCTAGAGTTTCTTGTATTAAGTCGCACAAATCAGCTTCTGCATGGTAGCTGGTTAAGTAAATTTGCATGGTGTAATTCCTTACTGAATTTAAAAAATGAATGAAGCTACTGTACGCGTTTTATCGCATAGACCGATAACACCAACATAGTCAAGCTGGGCAGGAAGGCGATGAGCGGCGGGTTGAGGTCATAGATTAAGCCTAAATGCCCGACGATTTTATCGATGATGTTAAAGCCCATGCCGATGACTACGCCGATTAACATTCTGCCGCCTGCGCTGATACCACGTTTAATGCCGATAACAAACGGCGCGGACACTAATAACATGATAAATACCACTAAAGGATTAACCACGCGCCCCCACAAAGCTAATTCAAATTGCTGGGATTTTTGATGATTGGTTTTTAAAAAATCAACGTATTTGGCTAAGTCAATTAACGATAAATTATTCGGATTCACCACCGCTAATTTTAATAAATCAGGTGAGATGTTTGATTTTAATAGCTGCTCATCTTCGGTGCTTGATTGTATCTGCTCAGTAGAAATAAGAGAGCGTTTGATGTTTTTTAATCGCCATTGCTGATTGCCTAGAAAAATAGCTAAATCGGCGTGAGTTGTTTGATAGAGATGTTGCTGTTCATCGGTATCATAAATGCTGATGTCAGCTAAGTCGCCGTTGTCTTGTATTTGCCGAACATTGATAAAACGTTTGTCTTCACGCAACCATAAGCCGTATAAATCATTGAGCATGACTTTTTTACCGTCAATGGTGGCTTTTATGAGCTGGGCTTCTTTTTGTGCATCAGGGGCGATAAATTCACCGACTGCTATTGAAATGGTGACTAAAACGACACCCGCAAGTAATACCGCTTTGATGATACCAAACACCGATAACCCTGCGGCTCTCATGGCGATTATTTCATGATTGTTGCCCATCGCACCTAGAATAAATAAACTGCCTAATAAAGCCGATGCAGGCATTAATTCATAAAAAACGGTGGGTGAAGTGAGGGCAAGATAATAAAAAATTTGCGATAAGCCATAACCACCTTTGCCTAAGTCGCCCAATTCATCACTAAAAGTGAATAAATTAAACAGTGTCAATAGCAGTATCAGCGCGATGAATGAGCCTTTTAAAATTTCTCTGACAATATAGCCTGTTAATACATTCATCGTGAACCCTTGCCTTTAATGCTTATTATTAACCATTGCCAGCCGTACCATCTTGCTAATAAAACCATGCCTATTATCAATAAAAATAAGTGAATACCGATAGCACCTAGCCAGCTAGGAATGGTTTCTTTGATAACCCACACCTGAGTGACATGAGCAAGGTTGCCATAACTAAAATAAATTAAAAAACCAACAATCATATTGCCATATACGCCACCACGCGGGGACAGTTGGGCTAAGGGGACAGCAATAAAACTCAATAAAATAACACCCAACGGAATGGATAAACGGCGTTGCAGTTCAGCAATATCAGTGGTTGTCTTAGACCCCCAGAGTTGTTCAGTAGGAATGGATTCACGCGGATTTTTTTTAATGAGCGAACCTTTCTCATCAATGCGTACAGCATATTCATCAAACAGTTCAATAATATAATTTAAATCCCCAGGTTTTCCTTGAATATGTTCACCATGTTCAAAAACAATGAAACGACCATCGGGCAAGTCTTGGACGCGGGCTTTTTCGGCATTGATAATCCCTAATTTTCCGTGTTGGCGGTTCTGTACAAAAACTTTCTGCATTTTGCCATCAGCCCCAATACTTTCCACATAAAAAACTAAGTCGCCTTGGCTATATTCGCTAAATTTTCCTGCGGCAATACCGCGTAAATCAGCGGTTTTTTCATCATCACTGATTAAAGATTCTATTTTAGCTGCCGCCCACGGTGACACATACAGCGAAATGCCGACTGTCAGTATCGCTAAAGGGAATACAAATAAAAAGACTGCGCGGTAGAGCGTATTTGATCCGCCACCTGCGGAAAAAATAGCCGACATTTCTTGATCGCGGTACATTCTGCCCAGCACCATTAGCACTGCCATAAATAATGCCGCTGGTAAAAACGAAGCACTGGCAATAATGGTTTTCAAACCCAAAATGCTGAGCAAGGTTTCACTGGATATTTGCCCTTCAACGGCTTGCCCAAGAATACTGATAAACTTTCGACTGACAATAATGACGACAATCACCGACCAAACCGCCAGTAAGGTCTTGAGTAAATCCTGCACCACCATTTTGTCTAAGATACTGACCAATGGTCGCCGTTCGGTGTTATAACCTTTTTGCCAATCTACTGCTTCCAAGCGTATCTCCTCAATCAAAATGGATGGTTGTGTTGTATAATTCAGAGCGACAAGGTTTAAGTCTTTGAACCTTACACACCTTTTAACTTTTAACCTTGAACCTATTATTTATGGACTATTCTATAGAAACCGCACCATTAAAAGAACTGCAATGTGATTGTATTGTTGTTGGTGTTTATCAAGGCGCGCAGTTTTGCACCTCTGCAAGCACGCTCAATGACAGCACACAAGGGCTGATTAGCAAAATTCTCAACCGTGGCGACATGAGCGGAAAAAATGGTGAAACCGTGTTAATCAACGTGATTCCAGACAGTGCGATTGAGCGTATTTTGTTAGTGGGTTTAGGCGAAAAAGCCGCGTTAACGGGTAAAAATTATCGAAAAGCCTTGTTTGCCACTGTTAACGCCTTAAAGAAAACATCGATAAAATCAGTGGCGTGTAGTTTGGCAGAATGTGAAGTTAATGGTTATGACTGGCAATGGAAAACCCGTCAAATTATCGAAGTATTTAGCGATGCCGTGTATCAATACACGCACACAAAATCTGATAAAAACACTGACAGCAAACTTGAAAAACTGAGCATTATCGCACCCGAACATGAACTGAGCTTAGCACACGCAGGTTTAGCACAAGGTCGTGCTATTGCCGAAGGCGTTACCTTTGCTAAACACTTATCTGATTTACCTGCCAACTTATGTACACCTAGCTTTCTTGCTGAACAAGCACTTGAATTAGGTAGTAAACACGGCAAACTCGCGGTTTCTATCCTAGAAGAATCTGAACTACAAACTTTAGGTATGGGGTCTTTTCTAGCCGTATCACGCGGCAGTCGCCAACCTGCTAAGCTCATCATTCTAAACTATCAAGGCGGCGAAAAAAACGCCAAACCCATCGTATTAATCGGTAAAGGCTTAACCTTTGATGCGGGTGGTATTTCATTAAAAACCGCAGCTGGAATGGACGAAATGAAATACGATATGTGCGGTGGCGCGGCAGTGCTGGGTACATTATCAGCCGCAGCAGAAATGGATTTACCGCTCAATATCATCGGCTTAATTCCTGCCTCTGAAAATATGCCTGACGGTGATGCCAACAAACCCGGCGATATACTCACCAGCATGGCAGGCAAAACCATTGAAATTCTCAATACCGATGCCGAAGGTCGCTTAATTTTATGCGATACACTCACTTATGCAGAATGCTTTAATCCTGATGTAGTCATTGATTTAGCGACATTAACTGGCGCGTGTTTAGTCGCCTTAGGACGTGTACCCAGTGGCTTATTGGGCAACGATGACATCCTGTGCAATGACTTATTAGCCGCCAGCGAAACCGCCAATGACAGCGTGTGGCGTTTACCGCTGTGGGAAGAATACCAAGAACAACTCAAATCGAACTTTGCCGATTTAGCCAATGTCGGTGGCAAAGATGCAGGCACAATCACTGCCGCGTGTTTCCTGTCACAATTTGCTGAAAACTTCCGCTGGGCGCATTTAGACATTGCAGGCACAGCGTGGCGTACAGGACAAGCCAAAGGCGCGACAGGTCGCCCCGTACCGTTATTAAGCCAATACCTGATTAATCGGGCAAATGGCTGAGGTTAGTTTTTACATTCTGCCGACACAGTCACAACACGAGCGTCTATTATTCGCCTGTAAACTGATAGAAAAAGCCTACCGTAGCGGCTGTTTTTGTTATGTACTGACCGATACAGCGGGACAGAGTCAACAGATAGACAACCTGCTCTGGACATTCAGAGCAGGCAGTTTTATACCGCACCAGCTTTATAGTGGCGACATCCCCACGACTGAACAAGTCTTAATCGGCTCACTCCCCGCACCCGCACACTGGCAAAAAACCGTGATTAATTTATCTTCACAGTGTGCCAATGCTGAACGGGTGCTGGAAATATTGGATAACAGCGAAGCGACTAAAGCCGTGGGTAGAGACCGCTATCGGCACTATAAAGAAGCAGGGCATAATCTGACCACGCATAAAATGTAGTCGCTATCAAAAAGAGGATTAACCATGCAAGCCATAGAACTCAATGCAGTCATTACCCAAAATCATGAAATTCATTTGAAACTGCCCGATGACGTAACAGCAACTCATGCAAAAGTGATAGTCATGTATGAAGACAATACAAAACCATTGGCTAGGAAGTGGGATAAATTTTTTGCATCTAAAAGCGTTTTTGATGATGATTTTCTCGCAGAAAGAGATAATGACATACCGCAAGAACGGGAGTTTTATTAATGCTCATGCTGGACACCAACATTTGCGTTTATATTTTAAAAAAGCACCCGCTTTATTTGTTAGACAAGTTTAATCAAAGCGAAAAAATTTATATTTCTGCAATTGTTTATGCTGAACTGTGTTCTGGCGTTACCCTGAGTCCTGAACATTTACAAACAGCAAGAAAAAACCAATTGGAAGAATTTATTGCCCTCACCACATTACAAAGCTGGGATGAAAAAGCAGCGGTTATTTATGCCAATATCAGGGCAGATTTAAAAACCAAAGGAACGCCGATAGGTAATATGGATATGCTAATTGCCGCCCACGCATTAAGTTTAAACGCCACGCTGGTGACAAATAATCTACGCGAATTTGAAAGAGTTATTGATTTAAAACTTGAAAACTGGGTAATTGAATAACAGTAGTTTATTAATCGCGATTGATGGGGATGGGCTTCGTACCTCAGCCAATCCTATTGCACTATCGCTCTATTCAACCTACGAGCAAAAATGAAAAATATTAAAGAAATATTATTAATAGTTTTAGGATTTATTCTTGTAGCGGGAATATTATATGGTGGACTAAAAATTACCGTTTTTTTTATAAATGGGCTTGTTTTAGCCGACCCAAAAGTATCTATGCCAATTATTGCAGCAATGATAGCTGCTTTTGTTGGAATTACCGCTTCAATAATTACGCAACGACAAACAAAATTAAGAGAAATTGATGAAGCTCATAGAGCAAAGAAAGTGGAAATATATCAAAAGTTCATGTTTACAATAACATCAATGCTTTCAGGAAATATTGAGCATTTAATAACTAAGCCACCAACAGAAGCCGAACTTGCAAATAAACTTTTTGAATTTAAACAAGATATTTTGTTATGGGGGTCTCCTAAAGTAATAAAATCAATAGTAGAAATGCAAAAAAATTCAACTAATGTAAATTATGACCCACTTCCAATTGTAGATAATATTTATAAAGCTATTCGCGAAGATATTGGTTTAAGTAATTCTGGATTAAATAATCTTGAATTAATAAGATTATTTCTAACTGATCCAGAAAAACTTGATATGAAATAGAGGTGCGCTTGCGCCATGCGGCATAATTGGTAATATAAATATTAACTTTTGGAGTCAATAATGAATATATGGACACAAGAAGAGGCGAAAAATAGTTTTGATAGTTTATTGGAAAATGTGGTGACGCTTCATCAAGAACAAATCATCGAATTGAAAAACCAACAAAAAGTCGTCGTTATTTCATTGGAAGATTATCTTAAGCAAAAACCAAAAAAGCCTTCTTTAGGGTTGTGGCTAATTAATAATATGCGTGATATGGGCGAATTATCTTTACCTGATAGAAAAGAGGATGACCGCGAGATTCCGTTTCAATGATGAAGTCTTATTTATTGGATACTAATGTCATTTCAGAATTAATGACAAATTCACCGAATCAAAATGTGATTCAGTTTTTAGCGCAGATAGAAGAGAGTTATTTATCCGTAATTACTTTGCATGAGTTGCATTATGGTTTAAATCTATTGCCAGAAGGTCAGCGAAAAAAGACGCTCGCTGTTCAGTTAGAAATGTTGTTAATGGAATATGGCGATTACATCATTCCGCTAACACCTGTTGAAACCACACAAGCCGCTATTTTACGCGCAACCGCTAAACAACAAGGTTATATCGTCCATTTAGCGGATGCACTGATTGCCAGTACCGCAAAGGTTCATAACTTGGTTATTGCAACACGAAATACCAAGGATTTTGCGCAATTAGGTATTGAATTAATTAATCCTTGGGATTTTGATTCATAACGCCTTGCGTTGAACAATAGACCGTAGCGTGGTCTGTATGAATTCCCACGCAGCGCGTGGGAACTAGATATAAACAAATTCACAATAAACACACACGAGTCACACATGGAAAAAACATATTCACCTCACGCGATTGAACAACGTTGGTACGACACTTGGGAAGCGAACGATTATTTCTCCGCTAAACCTGCCGATGAATCGTATTGCATTATGATTCCACCGCCTAATGTTACGGGCAGTCTGCACATGGGTCATGCGTTTCAAGATACCATTATGGACGCGCTGACCCGTTATCATCGAATGAAAGGCTATAGTACGCTGTGGCAAGCGGGGACTGACCACGCGGGGATTGCTACGCAAATGGTGGTTGAACGCTTGTGTAACGCGGAAGGTAAAACGCGCCACGATTACGGACGCGAGGAGTTTGTTAAAAAAGTCTGGCAATGGAAAGAGGAATCAGGCGGCACGATTACGCGTCAATTACGCCGTATGGGTTCATCGCTGGATTGGTCACGCGAACGCTTTACGATGGATGAGGGGATGTCCGATGCCGTGCAGGAAGTGTTTATTCGGCTGTATGAAGAAGGGCTGATTTATCGCGGTAAACGCTTGGTGAATTGGGATCCTGTTTTGCATACCGCCGTGTCTGATTTGGAAGTATTATCGGAAGAAGAAAACGGTTTTATGTGGCACTTGCGTTATCCGTTATCGAATGGGCAAGGGCATTTAATCGTTGCAACTACGCGCCCTGAAACCATGTTAGGTGATGCGGCGGTGGCGATTCATCCAAATGATGAGCGTTATAAGCATTTGTTGGGTGAGTTTGTGGAATTGCCTTTGACGGGTAGACGCATTCCGATTATTGCCGATGAGTATGTTGATCCTGAGTTTGGTACGGGTTGCGTGAAAATTACCCCAGCGCATGATTTTAATGATTATGGGGTGTGGACGCGTCATCGTCATACGTCGGCTATGCAAGCCTTGCCGCATGGTGGTTTGATTAATCTGTTTACTGTCGATGCAGCGATTCGTAGCAATGAAGAAGGCGAGGGCGATTTAATTCCTGCGGCTTATCAAGGCTTAGACCGTTTTGCGGCGCGTAAACAAATGGTAGCTGATTTAGACGCACTCGGTTTGTTAGAAAAAATTGCTGACCATAAGTTGATGACTCCACGCGGTGATAGAACGGGCGCGGTGATTGAGCCATTATTAACCGATCAGTGGTATGTGAAAGTTGCACCTTTAGCAGAACCCGCGATTGCCGCCGTGGAAAATGGTGATATTAAGTTTGTCCCAGATAACTGGAAAAATACTTATTTTGATTGGATGCGTAATATTCAGGATTGGTGTATTTCACGTCAAATCTGGTGGGGGCATCGAATCCCTGCGTGGTATGACGAGCTAGGTAATATTTATGTGGGGCGTACTGAAGAGGCGATTCGTGAACAACATAATCTACCTGCTGATTATGCGTTGAAACAAGATGAAGACGTGCTGGATACTTGGTTTTCTTCTGCCTTATGGCCGTTTTCTACCTTGGGATGGCCTGAAAATACCGAAGAATTAGCTAAACATTATCCAACCAGCGTGTTAGTGACAGGCTTTGATATTATTTTCTTCTGGGTGGCGCGGATGATTATGATGGGTTTGAAATTTCAAGGACAAGTGCCATTTAAAGAAGTCTATATTCATGGGCTGGTGCGTGATGCGGAAGGACAGAAAATGTCTAAATCTAAGGGTAACGTACTTGACCCCATCGATATTATTGATGGGATTGATTTAGAAACCTTAGTCACTAAACGTATCGGTGGCATGATGCAGCCGCATTTGGCTAAAAAAATCGAGCAAGCGACGCGTAAAGATTTTCCTGACGGCATTCAATCTTACGGCACAGACGCGTTGCGTTTTACCTTTGCATCACTCGCTTCAACAGGGCGTGATATTCGGTTTGATTTGGCGCGTACTGAAGGTTATCGTAATTTCTGTAATAAATTATGGAACGCGGCGCGGTATGTGTTGATGAATACCGAAGAGCAAGATTGTGGTTTAACAGGGGAATGTACTTATACGCAAGTTGATCGTTGGATAGTATCTCGTTTGCATGAGGTCACGAAAACCGTTAGCCATGCTATCGATAATTACCGTTTTGATTTAGCCGCCCAAGCAATTTATGATTTTACTTGGAACGAATACTGCGATTGGTATTTGGAACTGGCAAAAGTATCGTTGCAATCAGATGATGAAGCCTTGCAACGTGGTACGCGCAAAACGTTGTTGACGGTATTAGAAAGCCTATTGCGTTTAGCGCATCCAATTATGCCGTTTATTACCGAAGAAATTTGGCAACGGGTCGCACCATTAGCGGGTATTGAAGGTGATACCATTATGTTACAGCCTTACCCTATCAGCGACGAATCAAAGATTGATACTGATGCGATTACTGAAACTCAATGGTTGATGCAGTTTATCCTTGGTGTTCGCCGTATTCGTGGGGAAATGAATATTGCCCCTAGTAAGCCATTGCCTGTATTATTGCAAAATGGCTCAACAATTGACCAACAGTGCTTAGCGAATAATCGTAGTTATTTAGAAAAGTTGGCACGCTTAGAGACTATCATTTGGTTAAATCCTGAGGATGTGAGTCCAGAATCAGCGATGGCTTTAGTCGGCGAGCTGAAAATTTTGATTCCGATGGCAGGTTTGATTGATAAAGAAGCTGAATTAGTCCGATTGGATAAAGAAATTCAAAAAATTAGCAAGGAATTACCCAGAGTTGAAGGTAAATTAAGTAATCCTACTTTCATTGATAAAGCCCCGCCCGATGTTATCGATAAAGAAAAAGCAAAATTGGCTGATTTACAGACTATGCTTAACAACCTTGAGCAACAGCGAATTAAAATCCAGTCTTTATAAGTTAGTAAGTTGAGTGCGCAATGCGCACTCAACCTAGCTTATATCTCCTTCACCCCTGACAATAATGATTACATGGCTACTGCACCAAAAGAGGCTCAACAACTTAGTGGCATTATGAATTTTCTGATTCAGCATGGGTTTCTGACGGAAAGTGATGCCAAAACTCATGACCAAGACGCAAAAAGAGAGAAACTTGCGCCGCTAACTTATCTTGTCGCCCATAAATTTATAGACAGTAAAATAGTTGCCGAACTAGTTTCCACACAATTTGGTTTTCCGTTATTTGATTTGGATGCTATTGATTGTCGCGCCTTGCCTGTTGCCAAAATTAGTACCAAACTTATACTACAGTATAATGTGCTGCCTCTTTTTGTAAGAGGCAAATCGGTATTTATCGCAGTATCAGATCCATCTAATAATCAGATGTTAGATGATATTAAGTTTCAAAGTTTGCTGAATCCCAAAGTAATACTGGTTGAAGAAAACAAGTTAACCAAAGCCATTGACCTTGCTTTAGAAGAGCCAGAATCAGCAATGGGCGATATACTCGATGATGATTTAGATAACTTAACGGTTGCCAATGACGATGCAATCGACATTAATGCGGAAGTAGATGAGGCACCGATTGTACGCTTTGTGAATAAAATTCTATTGGACGGCGTTAAAAAAGGCGTGTCGGATATACATTTTGAACCTTACGAAAAAACCTTTCGCATTCGCGTTAGACAGGATGGAATGCTGCGTACTATTGTCAATCCCCCGCCCAGCATAGCCAATAGAATTGTTTCAAGAATTAAAGTAATGTCCAAAATGGATATTGCTGAACGACGAATTCCGCAGGATGGTCGTATCAAATTGATATTATCCAAAAATCGTGCTATCGATTTTCGTGTCAATACCTGCCCAACGTTATTTGGTGAAAAAGTTGTTATGCGGATTTTAGATCCGACTAATGCCCAATTAGGGATTGAAAAATTAGGTTTTGAACCAGAGCAACAAAAACTTTTTCTTCATGCGATTAATCGACCTTACGGCTTGGTTCTAGTAACTGGCCCTACGGGTAGTGGTAAAACCGTAACGCTTTATACAGGCTTGAATATTCTTAATACTGTAGATGTCAATATTTCTACAGCAGAAGACCCAGTGGAAATCACCGTAGAGGGTATTAATCAGGTCAACATGAATCCAAAGGCTGGCTTAACTTTTGCGACTGCCTTGCGTGCTTTTTTACGGCAAGATCCTGATATTATTATGGTAGGTGAGATTCGAGATTTAGAAACCGCTGAAATTGCGGTGAAAGCCGCGCAAACTGGACATTTAGTGTTATCAACCTTACATACCAATGACGCACCACAGACCCTAAATCGATTGCTGCAAATGGGTATACCCGCTTTTAATATCGTTTCTGCGGTTAATTTAATTATGGCGCAACGCTTAGGACGAAGACTGTGTGTACATTGCAAAAAAGAAGCTGACTTTCCTGATAATGTTCTATTAGACGCAGGCTTTAAACAAGAGGAGCTAAAAGACTTACACATCTACGAACCTGTTGGTTGTGATCAATGTTCTAATGGCTACAAAGGGCGTGTTGGTGTTTATCAAGTCATGACACTCACTGAAAAATTACGCGCACTGGTTTTAAAAGGTGGCAATGCAATGGAAATAGCAGAGCTATCTTTAGCCGAAGGTTTTAATGATTTACGTCGCTCAGGACTCAATAAAGTGCGTCAGGGGTTTACTAGCTTAGAAGAAATTGACCGTATCACTAAGGAATAATCATGGCAGATCAAATTGAACAAATAGACTTTCAGTGGCAAGGTTTTGATAGTGCTAAAAAACCTATTAAAGGTGAGATCGCTGCAAAAAACGAGATGGTCGCAAAAACTGAATTGCGAAAAATGGGCTATCGCATCACCAAAATCAAAAAAAAACCCAAGCAAATAAATTTATTTGGACCTTCATCTCAGCCAATTACCCCCGCTGATATTTCTTTTTTTGCCCGACAGTTAGCGACCATGCTACAGGCAGGCGTGGCGTTGGTACAATCATTTGATATTGTTGGCAGAGGGCATGAAAACCTCAGTATGCGTGAATTAATAATGGGCATAAAAGCTGATGTTGAGGGCGGTGATACGCTCGCTGAATCTTTGAAAAAAAGACCTCTCTATTTCGACGAGTTATTTTGTAATTTGGTGGAAGCAGGTGAAAAAGCAGGGATATTGGAAGGTTTGCTCGGAAAAATAGCAACCTATAAAGAAAAAACCGAGTCGATGAAGAAGAAAATCAAAAAAGCACTCACTTACCCTATCGCGGTATTGGTGGTGGCTTTTGTGGTAACTACTATTTTGCTGGTGTTTGTTGTCCCTGTGTTTGCCGATTTGTTTGCCAGTTTTGGTGCAGATTTACCCGCTTTTACGCTGATGGTAGTACATATGTCAGAATGGATGCAGGCCAATTGGTGGATTGTGATTGGTGTTGTTTTTACGATTATAAAGGTATTTGGTTTTTTCAAAAAAAGGTCACTTGCATTTAATCATTTTTTAGACAGAACCATGCTTAAGTTACCTATCGTTGGTTTGATTTTAAACAAATCGGCGATTGCGCGATTT
Source organism: Crenothrix sp. D3 (assembly GCA_002134785.1). Classification (GTDB taxonomy): domain Bacteria; phylum Pseudomonadota; class Gammaproteobacteria; order Methylococcales; family Methylomonadaceae; genus UBA4132. The sequence continues at coordinate 368,308 of MBQZ01000018.1, read as the reverse complement.
GCAAGAACCTTATCAACCATGTCTGCTGCAGGCGTGCCATTGGTTGAAGCCTTGGAATCAGTAGCAGGTGCGTGTGGCAATATTGTTTATTACGAAGCAGTAATGAAAATTCGTGAAGAAGTCTCTATGGGTAATCGATTACAAACTGCGATGGCAATGGGTGATCTTTTTCCATTCATGGTGCAACAAATGATTGCGATTGGTGAAGAAGCAGGGTCTATGGATGCCATGTTGGCTAAAGTAGCTGATTTTTATGAGGAAGAAGTGGATAACTTAGTTGATAATCTGAGCAGTTTAATGGAACCGATTATTATGGTGGTATTAGGCATTTTAGTGGGTGGTCTGATTGTGGCTATGTATTTACCTATCTTCAAATTAGGTGCGGCGGTTGGCTAAATGACAGCACTATTATTAACATCACCTTATTTATTTTCCATGCTAGTGGGTATCGTCGGTTTGCTAGTGGGTAGTTTTCTTAATGTGGTGATTTATCGATTACCTATTATGTTACAACGCAGTTGGCGCAAAGACTGTCTTGACTATTTACAGCTAGAAGCTGATGTCGAAACTGAGCCATTTAATCTTTCTTTGCCCTTATCACGTTGCCCCAATTGTCAATCACCTATTAAACCTTATCAAAATATTCCTGTTATTAGCTATGTTTTTTTAAAAGGACAATGCGCACACTGCAAAAACCCAATTAGTTGTCGTTATCCATTAATAGAAGCCTTGACAGCTATTACATCGGTGCTGGTGGCGTGGCATTTTGGTTATACACCGCAAGTGTGGTTTGCGTTACTGCTAACGTGGGGCTTAATTGCACTAAGTTTTATCGACATTGATCACCAGTTATTACCCGATAACATCACTTTGCCCATGCTTTGGTTGGGGTTGTTATTGAGCTTATTTGGTTTATTTACTAACCCAGAAGCAAGTATTATCGGCGCAATTGCGGGTTATTTAGTGCTTTGGCTAGTGTATCAAGGCTTTAAACTAGCCACAGGTAAAGAAGGAATGGGTTACGGTGATTTTAAATTACTAGCATTATTTGGCGCGTGGCTAGGTTGGCAAACCTTGCCAATGATTATTTTATTATCATCGTTGGTAGGTGCAGTTATTGGTATCAGCCTAATAATTTTTGCTAAACATGACCACAACAAGCCGATTCCTTTTGGTCCTTATTTATCGGCGGCAGGTTGGATTTCGTTACTATGGGGCAATGATATTAATCAACTGTATTTAACGTCAGTAGGTTTGTAAATAGGTGTTAAAAATAGGGCTAACAGGTGGTATCGGCTGTGGTAAAAGTGCGGTAACGACACTTTTTAATCAACTCAATGTCCCTGTCATTGACGCAGACGAAATAGCCCATCAACTGGTTGCTGTTGGGCAGCCTGCATTGATATTAATTCAGCAAACATTCGGCGTGCATAGCTTATACGCAGATGGTTCATTAAATAGAGACGCTATTCGTGAACTTGTCTTTACGCACCCTGAGCAAAAACAAAAACTTGAAGCGATTATTCATCCTTTGGTTTATCAGGCTATAGAAGAACAAATGGCTTTGCTTAACGCACCTTATTGTATTATTAGCATTCCATTATTATTTGAGACTAACAACGCTGATTTTGTGAATAGAGTGCTGGTGGTTGATTGCCCTGTAGAAACACAAATTGACCGCGTACAAAAGCGTGATAATCTGACAGCTGAGCGTGTACAATCCATCATAAATACTCAAGTTTCCCGCGAATTCAGAAGAGCATCCGCACATGACATCATTGATAACACTAAAACGACTGTAGAACTTGCGCAGCAAGTTGAAAACCTGCACAATTTGTACCTTTCATTAAGCACTTACTAGGATAAACGCGTCTGTGAACACCACCATTACTTATGAATTTCCACTCAATGAACGAATTCGTGTTTTCATAAGATTAGAACAGCTATTTCAACAATTTGCTCATTTTTCAGCAGGGACTACCGCAATAGATAAGCGAGCAGCATTGAGTGTGTTGCTGGATATTATTATGATTTTTAAACGTAACGATTTGAAATCAGACGTTTTGAAAGAACTGGATCGTGGCGCGAAAGTTTTAAATACCATGACGGATCATCAGCACACTGCTACTTTGCTTCAATTGACACAAATGAGTAAAAAATTGTATGCGGTCAAAGGAAAAATAGGTGCTCATGTAATGCAAAGTGATTTATTTCAGAGCATTTCTCAACGTAGCACTATTCCAGGTGGCACTTGTTCCTTTGATTTGCCCGAATATCATCATTGGCTAGAACAAGATGAAGCAATTCGTTTAAAAAATCTTCAGCAATGGAGTAATCCATTTGATGATATTCGACTTGCCATCGACTTAATTCTTAAACTTATTCGCACCAGCAGTTCGCCTAGTCCAGAAGTTGCCGCCGCAGGATTTTTTCAAATTACACTGGATAAAAATCAGTCTTACCAAATGGTCAAACTCGATGTCGATAAATCCATTCATTGTTTTGCAGAAATCAGCGGAGGTAAACACCGTTGTTCAGTTAGATTTATGATTCCCTCTATTGGTGACGTGCGTGCTACACAAAGTACCGATAATATTCCTTTTACGTTAACGTGTTGTTTGCTCTGATGCCATCCCCATTGATAGTAAAATGCCCGACTTGTCAGCGTGCTGTGACTTGGACGGCTGAACAACTGTTTAAGCCTTTTTGTAGTGAACGCTGCAAGTTAATTGATTTAGGCGAATGGGCAATGGAAGAAAAGCGCATTGCAGGCGAGTCGTTATTGCCAGAGGGCAATGACGATGAAGATGCCTTTTTTCAATAACCTATCTATTTAGACGTTGCATTAGATGTTGCAATGCAATGTCTCTACAGCCATTTTTTATAAATATGCTTAAATTTATCCTACCCTTAGTATTGTTTGTCGTATTGGCAGTGTTTCTAGCATTGGGCTTAAACCTCAATCCGCATGATATTCCATCACCGTTTATTAACAAACCCGCACCTGTATTTTCCGCGCCTAAACTGACTGCGCCGACTGAAAAATTATCGACTGACGATTTAAAAGGCAAAGTATGGTTGTTTAATGTCTGGGCTTCATGGTGTGTCTCGTGTCGTGCAGAACACCCTGTACTCAATCAATTAGCCAAACAACAGGCGGCAGTCATTGTCGGTTTGAATTATAAAGATGAGCCTGATGCCGCGAAAAATTGGTTAGATACCTTAGGCAACCCCTACACCGTCAGCATTATGGATCAAGATGGGCGTATCGGTATTGACTGGGGCGTTTACGGTGTACCAGAAACCTTTGTTATCGACAAAAAAGGCATTATTCGCTACAAACACACGGGGCCTGTCACCGTTGACGATGTGCAGAAAATTTTTCTTCCTCTTATTGCTACCTTGCAAGCAGAAAACCCATGAAACCCTTATTAATCGTTTTGTTACTGCTGTTGTCACCGCTGGCGAATGCAGTTGATGCCTACCAATTTTCCAATCCAGAACAACAAGCCGCTTATAACTCACTGGTGACGGAACTGCGCTGTTTAGTGTGTCAAAACCAACCAATAGGTGATTCTAACGCCGAACTTGCCGCTGATTTACGTCGTCAAGTGTATGAAATGCTACAACAAGGCAAAAGCAAAGCCGATATACAGCAATTCATGACTGACCGTTACGGCGATTTTGTCTTATACAATCCACCCTTTAAAGCAAAAACGGGTTTACTGTGGCTAGGGCCAGTCGCATTTCTCGTGGTCGGATTATTAACGGTATTTTTATTTGTACGTCGCAAAAAAACACTCGCGCCTGTCACTGAGAATACAGAAAAATTAGCGGCAGTGCGCCGTTTATTGACCGAAAAGGACACGGAGAATTTATCTTGAATTTATTATTTTTATTGATTGCAGCCTGCTTGGTATTACTGGCATTACTATTTATTTTGCCGCCACTCTGGCGACAACGTCCGATAGCCAAAGCGGCAATGAACGAGCGCAATATTGTGATTGCCAAACAACGTTTAGCCGAATTAACTGAACAATTACAAATGAATGCCTTAAGCCAAACGCAATACGATGAACAACGTGTTGAACTGGAACAAGCGTTAAGTGATGATCTTGAACTAACAACTCAGATTGAAGCGAATCCAGAAAAAGGCCAGTGGATGGCATACTTGTTGATGTTTGGCGTGCCAGTGTTAGCGGCTACGCTGTATTGGGGCTTAGGCACATTCAACGCGATTTCGCCGACACCTGAGATGCTGGCAAGTGATGAACCCACTCTGCCTAATCAAGAAGCTATCAATAAAATGGTCGATGGTTTAGCAAAAAAAATGCAAGCTGATCCTAATAATGCGGAAGGGTGGTTAATGCTGGGTAAGTCCTATAAACATTTAGAAAAATACGCACAATCTGCCGAAGCCTACGCGCACGCTTATCAATTATTAGGCGATAAGCCCGATGTGATGTTGCAGTATGCGGAGGCATTATCGTTTGTTAATGATGAACAAGTGACTGGAAAATCCGCTGATTTAGTTTTTAAAGCCTTAGCCTTACAGCCGACGAATCCGAATGCTTTATGGTTGGCAGGCATGGCAAAAGCCCAAGTAGGCGAATTTATGGCAGCCAAAAAATTATGGACGCAGTTAGCAAACTCTTTGCCAGAAGGCTCTGAAGCACAACAAGAAACACGCGGATTATTGGCAAAAATAGACAGTAAAATTGCCGAAGCGAATAACGAAACGGGTACAAAAATAGTGAATCAAGAAGCAACAAATGCAGAAGCAACACCCCCCGCTTCTACTGCCAGTGTTGATGTACAAGTCAGTCTTGCCCCTGAATTGCAAGCCCAAACCAGCCCAACTGATACCGTGTTTATTTATGCACAAGCACTCTCAGGGCCGCAAATGCCCTTAGCTATTATCCGTAAACAAGTCAGTGAGTTACCGTTAGCCGCTAATTTAACGGATGCACAGGCAATGACTCCTGCGATGAAATTATCCAACTTTGCCGACGTTAAATTATTGGCACGAATTTCTAAATCGGGTAATGCCATGAAACAAACAGGTGATTTAATCGGCGTACTTGAGAGCGTCACCGTCGCCGATAAAACTCGCCATACCCTCGTCATTAACAGCGTCGTGAAATAAACATGGATCAATCTTTACAATTCGATTTGCCCCTAATTAATCGCTACGATAAAGCAGGGCCGCGTTATACCTCGTATCCCACCGCGCTGGAATTACACGAAGGATTTACCGATATTGATTACCAGCAGCACATTGCAAAATCCAATGCCGCAGGTGGCCCGTTATCGTTATATGTGCATATTCCCTTTTGCGATACCGTGTGTTTTTATTGCGCGTGCAACAAAATCATCACCAAAAATCGGTCACACGCGCAGCCTTACGTCGATAATCTATGCAAAGAAATTGCCATGCAGGGCGAGTTATTTGATAAAAACCGCGTTGTTAATCAACTGCATTGGGGCGGTGGTACGCCGACTTTTTTAGATTATGCGCAAATGCAGCAAGTCATGACGGCTACACGCGAACATTTTTCCTTAAAAAACGATGACAGCGGTGAATATTCCATTGAAGTTGATCCTAGAGAAACCAATCTACACACGATTCAACAACTGCGTAGCTTGGGTTTTAATCGCATCAGTTTAGGCGTACAAGATTTTGACCCTGCGGTACAAAAAGCCGTTAATCGCCTTCAAAGCGAAGCTCAAACCTTTGCCGTATTAACCGCAGCAAGAGCCGAAGGTTTTCGTTCTACTAATATTGATTTGATTTATGGTTTGCCGTTGCAAACCGTCGATAGTTTTAGCAAAACGCTGGATAAAATTTTGCGTGTCAGTCCTGACCGCCTGTCGATTTTTAACTACGCACATATTCCTGCACGTTTTAAAACTCAGAGGCAAATTAATGATGCTGATTTACCTAGCCCAGACGTAAAACTAGCCATTCTACAAAATGTAGGGCAACGCCTAAGCGAGGCAGGTTATGTTTATATCGGCATGGATCACTTCGCTAAACCCGATGATGAACTGGCGATTGCGCAACGGCAAGGCTTGTTACACCGCAATTTTCAAGGCTATTCGACCCATTCCGATTGTGATTTAATCGGTTTAGGCATTACATCAATAGGGCAGGTGGGTGATGCCTATAGCCAAAATGTCAAAGATTTAGAAAGTTATGACCAACTGATTAACCAAGGAAAACTGCCCGTCTTTAAAGGCGTGGATTTACACGAAGATGATAAAATACGCCGCTCAGTGATTATGCAGTTAATCTGTCACTTTGAATTATCGTTTGCCGCTATTGAACACAGTTGCGCGATTAGCTTTGGCGAGTATTTTGCTGATGAACTTCAAGCCCTAGCACCCATGCAAGCCGATGGATTACTCACAGTCAACGCGGACGGCATTAGTGTATTGCCCGTTGGTCGTTTATTGATACGCAATATCTGCATGGTATTTGACCGCTATCTGGCACAAAAACAGCAACAATTTTCCAGAGTAATTTAAACAGATGAATAATGACCGACTCATCGAATTAGAAATAAAAGCTGCTTATCAAGAAGATTTACTACAAGCACTGAACAACATAGTCAGTGCGCAACAGCTACAGATACAACGCTTAGAAACGACCTGCCAATTACTAAATGAGCGTATTAAGAGCTTATCCACCGAAGGCATGGGCGGCGATACAGCTATTGATGAAGTACCTCCGCATTATTAAACCTGAGATAAAAAGTTTATGACTACTGATTATAAAAAAACCCTGAATTTACCTAATACTGCGTTTCCTATGAAGGGCAATTTAGCGCAACGTGAACCTGAACGTTTGAAAAAATGGAATGAAACCACGCTGTATCAAAAAATTCGTCAAACCTGCGCAGGACGACCACCGTTTATTCTGCATGATGGCCCGCCTTATGCGAATGGTGAAATTCATATTGGTCATGCCGTTAATAAAGTGTTGAAAGACATTATTCTTAAATCTAAAACCTTAAGTGGTTTTGACGCGCCGTATACACCCGGTTGGGATTGCCACGGTTTACCGATTGAATTACAAGTTGAGAAAAAAATCGGTAAAGCGGGCATTAAAGTATCGCCGACGGTGTTTCGTAAAGCCTGTCGAGAATACGCCGCTAAACAAGTTGAAATTCAAAAAGAAGCCTTTGTGCGTCTAGGAATTTTGGGCGATTGGGAGCATCCTTATTTAACGATGGATTTTGCGTTTGAAGCTGATATTGTGCGCTCGTTGGGTAAAATTGTGGCGAATGGTCATGTGACTAAAGGCTCAAAACCTGTGCATTGGTGTACCGATTGCGGCTCTGCGTTAGCGGAAGCCGAAGTGGAATACGAAGATAAACATTCGCCTGCAATTGATGTGCGTTTTACCGTGGTTAATGAAGCAGCCTTTTTAGCCAACTGTCATCATGTACCCGACCACGAAGGGCATGGTGCGTTATCGGTAGTGATTTGGACAACTACACCGTGGACATTACCCGCTAATCAGGCAGTGGCATTGAATCCTGAGTTAGATTATGCGGTTGTACAATGCCCGACTGAACGCTTAGTGATTGCCGAAGCCTTATTGAAAGATGCAATGTTGCGTTATGGTGTTGATGATTACCGCGTTATCGCGTATTGCAAAGGTTCAGCGTTAGAACACCAGTTATTGCAACATCCTTTTTATGATAGACAAGTGCCGATTATTTTAGGCGATCATGTCACGACTGACGCAGGGACTGGCGCGGTACATACTGCTCCCGCACACGGTCAAGAAGATTATGTGGTTGGGCGGGTTTATAATTTACCCGTAGAATGCCCAGTCGGTGGTGATGGCGTATTTTTACCTAACACCGAACTGTTCGCAGGCGAACACGTTTTTAATGCGAATGCTCATGTATTAGAAGTGCTAGAGGAAAAGGGCAAACTCGTTCATCATCATGCGATTCTGCACAGCTATCCACATTGCTGGCGACACCACACACCGATTATTTTCCGCGCCACACCGCAATGGTTTATTTCCATGAATCAAAACGGTTTGCGTGACCTCGCGCTAAGCGAAGTAAAACGCGTTGAATGGATTCCAGAATGGGGTCAAGCGCGTATTGAAAGCATGATAGACGGTCGTCCTGATTGGTGTATTTCACGACAACGCACTTGGGGCGTGCCGATTACTTTATTTGTCCATAAAGAAACGGGCGAACTGCACCCGCGCACCGCTGAACTGATTGAACAAATCGCGTTACGCATTGAACAACAAGGCATAGACGCGTGGTTTGATTTAGAAGCCGCTGAATTATTGGGCGAGGAAGCCAAAGATTACGACAAAACCACTGACACGCTGGACGTATGGTTTGATTCGGGTGTCACTCACGAAGCGGTATTAAAACGCCGTGAATCACTGAGTTTTCCTGCGGATTTATATTTAGAAGGCTCAGATCAACACCGTGGCTGGTTTCAGTCATCGTTATTGTCTTCGGTGGCAATGAATGCCGCTGCACCCTATAAATCAGTATTGACGCATGGTTTTACCGTTGATAAAAACGGCGAAAAAATGTCTAAATCCAAAGGCAATGTGATTCCACCGCAATCAGTGATGAAAAATTTAGGCGCGGACGTGTTGCGTTTATGGATAGCGGCGACTGATTACCGTTCGGAAATGCGCGTTTCCGATGAAATTTTAGAACGTACTTCTGATGGTTATCGCCGCTTACGCAATACCGCACGGTTTTTATTATCCAATTTAGCGGATTTTGATCCAGAACAACATCTAGTTGCTAATGACGATTTATTAGCACTTGACCGCTGGGTGATTGATAGAGCTTTTCTGTTACAAGAAGGCGTTAAAACTGCTTACGACAACTATGCGTTTCAACAAATATACCAAGAAATACATCATTTTTGTGCGCTTGATTTAGGCGGTTTTTATTTAGACATTATTAAAGACCGCCAATACACCGCCAAAGCCGATAGCTTAGCAAGACGTTCAGCGCAAACTGCAATGTACCATGTGCTGGAAGCATTGACCCGTTGGTTAGCACCTATTATCAGTTACACAGCAGATGAAATTTGGCAGTATTTACCCGGAAAACGTAGCGAATCCGTGTTTTTAGAAACGTGGTATGAGGGTTTAATACCGCTAGACGAAAACTCACCGATGAATCGAAATTTTTGGCAACGACTCATGGACATTCGCGCCACGGTCAGTAAAGAACTGGAAAAAAGTCGCGCTCAAGGCTTGATTGGCTCATCACTCAATGCCGAAGTCGTGCTGTATTATGATTACTTAGTGTTTCATGTGTTAAGTGATGCCTCCAAAGAATTGAACTTTTTTGACGTGCTAAAACAATTGGAAAAAGAACTGCATTTTATACTAATGACATCCAGAGCTACCGCAGTCAACGATTATGAGTATGACTGTCCAGAAGATGCCGTGCAAACCGATATGCAGGGTGTTAGGTTAAAAGTGTATGTGTCTGAGCATCAAAAATGCGTGCGTTGCTGGCATCAATGTCCTGATGTGGGCAATGATGAAACCCATCCAGAATTGTGTAATCGCTGCGTAGAGAACGTAGCGGGTACAGGTGAGCAACGCCACTATGCGTAATGTTATGCAGTTAAAATGGTTATGGTTATCACTGTTGGCATTAGTATTAGATCAGAGCAGTAAATTAATTGTCGATAGTTCGATGCAGCTTTATCAATCCATACCAATTTTACCGTTTTTTAAAATTACATACCTCCATAACACAGGTGCGGCATTTAGTTTTTTAAGTGAAGCAGGTGGCTGGCAACGCTGGTTTTTTGCAGGACTGGCGTTAGTGATTAGTATCATCATTACCGTGTGGCTGAGTCGATTGCAAAAACATGAAACGCTGTTAGCGATAGCCCTATCGCTGATTTTAGGCGGCGCAGTCGGTAATTTAATTGATCGATTAGTTTACGGTTATGTTATTGATTTTCTTGATGTCTATTACGGCACTTGGCATTGGCCCGCCTTTAATATTGCCGATTCGGCAATTACTTTAGGCGTAATGTTGATGTTAGCCGAATCATTTGGTTTAGGCAAAGCTAAAGACGGAGAGTAATCGTAACAATATCGAGCGATATACCTCTTAAATAAGGCATCTCAATGCTATAGCCAACCGTCTAAAATGATTACAAAACCGTTCGCACTGAGCTGTGAGCTTGTCGAACAGTCGAAGGGCTGTGGTGGTTCGACAAGCTCACCACGAACGGTATCATTTTATTGTGCTTCAGCTATATCAAGCCTGCAAGACTGTTTTAACGCCATTGATGGGTATATCGCCTTCTTGTAATTGTTTGGCAAAGGCGGGGATTAATTTTTTCATATTTCGTACATAAGCATCTTTCCATAATGCTTTTAGTCTATCCCTAGCGAATTCATTGATATGGACTGCCCCTGATTTTTCAATTAACAGCATCGCGCTGCTCAGTTTACCTGTGAGGTTGTTTTTCTGCGTGGTCACGGCAAACAGAAAATCATCGTTATCAGCAATCATGGATTCTATTAATTCGTCTAATAGCTCCTCTAATTCATATTCATACAAACCCTGTTCCATGTTGCCGTTATCGAGTAAAGCGGTTTCTAAGGTTTTTTGAATGTCTTTTGTTTTCATAGTTAGGTCTCCAGATTAAGCAATGGCTTTTTGTACTAGGGTTTCAGCCAGTTGTTGTTGCAGGGTTTGGGCGGTGGCGAGTTTGGTTTTTAGTTGTTCGCACAGGGTTAGAAGTTCATCGACTTTGGTTACTATGCGGTGTTGTTCGGCGAGTGGGGGGAGTGGAATAGGCGCTAGATTAAGATTATCTTGAGAAATATTCATTTGGCTTTTAGCCATTCCTGACTTTACTTTTTTTAAATATTCAGAAGTTGCACCAGTATTCAGACAAAGTGATATGAATTGTTCACTAATTCCAATTTCAACTAAATTGAATCTTATTATTTTGTCGGAAATCATCAGCTTTGGTCTTGTTTTTTGCACTGAACAGGCAATCCCGACACGATTTTCGGGGCCAGCCCTAGTAATTAAAATATCACCAACTTTAACCTCGTATTGCATTTTAGGTTCTAATTTTTGTGGTAGCTCTTTATTTTTATCTTCCAGATATTCCATGATTTGAACAGACGTTGTTTTCAAAACTCCCCAAACATCATTTGAAGGCGATGCAGAGGCAATACAAGCAGGACTCCAACCAGCATCCATTACATTAACCAATTCATTTAATCTTACCCACTCCCATATTTTTGGCAAATCAAATGGCTTTTCCTGTTCCCCAATTTTCGGAAATAGCTTTGGTTTTTTGATTTTGCCCTCGGTAAGAAGCTGGGCTTTTTCGGTGGCTATTTTGTTTAATAACTCGCTGGCGGGTTCGTCGTTGGGGTTTTGTGGGACTAACTTGCCCATGACGGCTAATTGCAGGATGGTTTGTTTTAACTGTTCGATGCTGTGTTCTGTGGTGAAAAGGCAATCAAAATTTGCCGCAATCCGTGACCACGCCGCTTGAAAAGTTTGTGCATCGGTGGCTTCGGTCAGCGTGGTTAATAAACAGTTCACCAACTGGCGGTGCATTGCTTCGCTACCGTTTTGCTTTTCTTCTAATCGGTCGCAAAGCTGCATCAATTCATCCACTTTAGCAACAATGCGCTGTTGTTCAGTGAGTGGTGGAATCATTAAGACAAAAGATGAAATTTTTCTCAAAACTAAATTTTTATTTCCTACGCCCTCTGTTCCCTCTTCAGATTGATGCTTAAGAAAAGGCGACTTTATTAACAAACTAAGGTAGTTTCCAGAAATTTTAGTATTATCAAATTTAATTAAAGCAACGCTGACAAAAATACTAAAAGGTTGTTCAGTTTCAATAAGTATCGGAATTCCTGTCGTACCAACTTTTGTTAATAACAAGTCCCCGCATTTAGGATTACAACGCTTTGTAAGTTCGTTATGCTGTTCTTGTGAAATAAATCGCGTATTTTCAAATTTTAAAACACCTGAACTCATATCTTTAACCGAAAGAAAAGGAACTCCTTTAGGTACATAGGTTGGCGTATGATGCGCTCCATCAGTAATTTGGTGTGTTATTTCACCAAATCTGACAAATTCCCAACTTTCAGGCAAAGCAAACGGCTTTTCTTCCTCACTAATTTTCGCCAACGGTTTAGGCGGTTTAATTTTCCCCTCACTCACTAACCGCGCTTTTTCGGCGGCAATCTTTTTTAATAACTCGCTGGCAGGTTCGTCATTAGTATCTTGCGGCACTAATAAACCCCGCACCGCTAATTCTAAAATCAATTCGCGCAACTTTTTAATACCCTTAGGCGCGGTTGTCCATGTTGCTAAATTATTGGTTATTATCTGTTTCATTGCGCTGTAATACTCATTTTAAAAATCCCCCCTGACCCCCCTTTTTCAAAGGGGGGAATGTTTTTGCTTCATTTGGCTCTCCATTTCTAAAGGGAGTCACTGCTTCTGCTCGCCCTTTTTCAAAGAGGGGAATGTTTTTACTTCATTTGGCTCTCCATTTCTAAAGGGAGTCACTGCTTCTGCTCGCCCTTTTTCAAAGGGGGGAATGTTTTTACTTCATTTAGTTCTCCATTTCTAAAGGGAGTCACTGCTTCTGCTCCCCCCTTTGAAAAAGGGGGGCTGGGGGGGATTTGAAACTGCTTGATAAATAACAGTCATCACTGCATCCAATTCATTCAAAACCTGTAAATTATTAAACCGTAATACCAAAAGCCCCATGTTATTTAATATGGCATCACGTTGTTGGTCAGCCATTTTGCCTTCTTCGCTGTAATGTTGACTACCATCCAGTTCAATGACTAAATTCGCCTTCGCACAATAAAAATCAACAATAAAATTTGCTAGGGGTTTTTGTCGATAAAACTGTGTATTGAGTAGTTGTTTTCGTCGTAACCGTGACCATAAAATCTCTTCTGCATCCGTCATATTACTGCGTAATGTACGAGAATTCTGTTTCAGTTGTTTATTGTATTGTTTCATAAAATTTAATCCCCCCTAACCCCCCTTTTTCAAAGGGGGGAACTGGCATTTTTTGTTTAAAATATTTTCTACTTACCCCCAATTTTTCAAAGGGTGAGATTGGTATTTTTTATTAATGCGGCGCTTAAAATATTCTAAACTCTTACTTACTCCCCCCTTTGAAAAAGGGGGGTTGGGGGGGATTAGTCAAAGCGGCATTTAATATCGTTTTGAGTTGTTGCCGCAAGGCTTCAATCTCTTGTTGTTGTTCGGTGTAGTGGCTTAATAGACTTTCAGGGTCGTGGTTATCTTGTTCTATTTTATGCGGATTTTTACAGTCTAAATTAAAAATGGCGTTGTAAATAGCATCGCCTGCTTGCTGCTGTTCTTTTGCCTGATTTAATAAGGCGAGTTTTTCAGTGGCTGTGATGCCATTGTGGGCGGCTTGTTGTTTCAGGGTGTCGGCGTGTTGCCAATGTGGTTTGGCTTTGGCTTCTGCGTTGGTTTTAAGCTCGGCAAAATTCACGCACCACGCTTGTTCAGTTGCTAGTCGATTATCCCACCAGTCTATTTCAGGCTGAAATTCAGCAAAGCGCATGGGTTTGGTTTTGTTGTAATTTTTTACGCCGTCTGGATAAGGATGTTCATAAAACCAGATGGTTTCAGTTGGTGTGCCTTTGGTGAAAAATAATAAATTAGTTTTAATGCCTGTGTACGGGCTGAACACACCATTGGGTAAGCGCACGATGGTGTGTAGGTTGCATTCGGTGAGGAGTTTTTCTTTGAGGCGGGTTTTCATGCCTTCGCCAAACAGGAAACCATCGGGTAACACTACGGCGGCGCGTCCACCGTCTTTGAGTAAGCGGATGATTAACACCATGAATAAATCAGCGGTTTCGCGGGTTTGAAATTCTTTTGGGAAGTTGCTTTCTATGCCGTTTTCTTCCATGCCACCAAACGGCGGATTGGTGATGATGACATCAACGCGTTCTTCGGGTGTCCACGCGATTAAGGCTTTCGCTAGGGTATTGTCATGGCGTATCTGTACAGGAATTTCTATGCCATGCAAAAACATATTGGTGGTGGCGAGTAAATGCGGCAGGGGTTTTTTCTCTATGCCGTAGATGCTGTTTTGTAGCACTTGTTCGTCATCGGTTATTTTGGCGTAGTGTTTGCGCTTGTGATCTATGGTACAGGTCAAAAAGCCGCCTGTGCCACAGGCGGGATCAAGGACTTTTTCGGTTAGTTTGGGGTCGGTGCGATTGACGATAAATTCAGTCACGGCGCGGGGTGTGTAAAATTCGCCCGCATTACCCGCGCTTTGTAAGCCTTTTAAAATTTGTTCGTACATATCGCCAAAGAGGTGGCGTTCTTTGCTTTTGTTAAAGTCGATACCCGCTTGAATTTTGTTGAGGACTTCTCGAATCAGTTGCCCTGATTTCATGTAGTTGTAAGCATCTTCAAACAGGCTACCGATGACGTATTTCGCGCTGTCATCAGCTTCGGCTTTTAAGTCTTTTAAACGGGGGAATAGTTCGTTGTCGATGAAGTTTTTTAGCTCTTCACCTGTTATGCCTTCAGGCTCTTTTGCCCAGTTACGCCAGCGTAAATTTTCTGGAATGGGTGATTGATAATGGTCTTTGGTCATTTCCCATTCGGTTTCTTTGTCATCAAAGACTTTTAAAAACAGCATCCAGACGAGCTGACCTATACGTTGGGCATCGCCATCAACGCCTGTGTCTTTGCGCATGATGTCTTGGATAGATTTAACGGTGTTGCTTATGCTCATGGTTTTTTGTTATTTGGGGTTAAGGGGTGATTGGGTTAATTCTCGTTCCCACGCGTGTCATCACTGCCATTATGTAGGGGATGTGCCTTGTGCCTGCTCTTGCAATAGGTCGTTATCAGGGGGCAACCACAAGGGATTGCCCCTACAATAATTGGCAGTAACGCGGCGCGTGGGAACAAGTCAGAATATTAGGCAGATTTTTTTATGTCATAAAGTTCATGTTCTAAAGCCTGCACGGCTTTTATATAGTTGGCTTTGCCACCAAACGCGGTGAGTAATTCTATCGCTGTCCCCATGTTTGAAAAGGGAATTTGGGTAATCACTTCGGTTTTTTCAATTTCTTCTATGCCAACATCGGCATATTTATCCAACAAGGCTTCTAAAACCTGTTTAGCCGCGCCTTGGTATTGGCTGAAATAATCACGCTTTTTGACATTATCGGCGCGTTCCTTTCGAGATAACGGCGGTTGGTCAAAGACGATATGACAAATCAAATCAAACGGGTCGAGTTCATAGCCTAGTTTTTGGCTGACGGTTTGGTGTAGTTCTTGCCAAAATACGCCTTGCTCAGTAAGTTCTTGAATGATGGCTTGTTTTTTATCGGCTTCTGTCCAACGACGTAAAAAATCATTGAGCGTTGTGTAGTGTTTATTGACACAGTGGCGCGTGTAATTAGTCAGTGATTGGGTTTCTTGTGTGCCGTCCGCGCCTGTTACCGTGACTTGAATGTTGGTAATTTCGACTTTTACGTCAGTACCGATATGAATTTTAGGTTCTTTAGGCTGGGGAGCAGGCGGGTCAGTCAGAATACCCGTGTCTGTGTCGTAAGTCGCTGACGGTTCGGCAGTTTCATCGTTTGGTTCGGGCGGCGTAATAGGTTCATCGGGCTTGGGTTCATAAATTTGAACTGGATCACCGTCAAATTTTGAATCAGAAAACAGCTTAGTTGCGTTTTTAAAATCCATGATGGTGAACCAGAATTTATTATAGCTTTCATCAATGCGCGTTCCACGTCCGATAATTTGTTTAAATTCGGTCATGGATTGAATGTTTTGGTCTAAGACAATTAATTTACAGGTTTTGGCATCAACACCTGTGGACATTAATTTACTGGTGATGGCTATCACGGGATAAACCGATTCAGGGTCGATAAAGTTGTCCAGTTCGGCTTTGCCATCTTTATCATCCCCTGTTATGCGCATGATGTATTTACGGTTTTCTTTGGCGCGTTCTGGATTAAGATTAACGAGTGCTTGCCGCATTCGTTCGGCGTGTTCTATGTCATCACAGAACACAATGGTCTTTTGAAATTCGCCTGTTTTTTGTAAATATTCGGTGATTTTCCATGCGACTAAATAAGTGCGCTCATCAAAGATGATGTTTTTATCAATGTCTTTGCGGTTGTAAATGCGGTCTTCAATCAATCGACCATATTTATCTTTTTGCCCCTGTTTGGGTTTCCAGCCGTTCAGGTCTATATCAAAATCAATGCGGATGACTTTGTACGGGGCTAAAAATCCGTCTTCAATGCCTTGTTTAAGTGAATAGCTGTAAATGGGCTTACCAAAATATTCACTGTTGGAGGTGTCTTTGGTTTCTTTAGGTGTGGCAGTTAAACCGATATGGGTCGCGCTGTTGAAATAGTCTAAAATCGCCCGCCATGCGGAGTCTTCTTTGGCACTACCACGATGACATTCATCAATAATCACCAAGTCAAAGAAGGTGGGCGAAAATTGTTTGTAGATGTTTTTCTCTTCGTCATTGCCTGTGACGGCTTGATACAGTGATAGGTAAATTTCAAACGATTTGTTAATTTGCCGATTGCTGATTTTGGTCATGGCTGAACCAAAAGGTCTAAAGTCGTTGTTCTTGGTTTGATCCACTAGAATATTGCGGTCAGCTAAAAACAAAATGCGCTTTTTCTGCCCTGACTTCCATAACCGCCATATAATTTGAAAGGCGGTATAGGTTTTACCTGTGCCTGTTGCCATGACTAACAAAATACGCTGTTGCTCTTTGCTGACGGCATCAATAGTGCGATTGATGGCATTGATTTGATAATAACGCGGGGAGCGGTTGCTACTGTCTTGATAATACGGGGTGGTAATCAGTTCTTTTTCAATGGCGGTTATGTTTTTCCACTCGCAATAAAGCTGCCAGAGTGTTTCAGGGCTGGGAAATTCATCTAGGCTTAACTCAGTTTCGATATTTTCGGATAGCCCTGTGTTATCGTGAAATAGAAAACCATCGCCATTGCTACTAAACACAAACGGAACATCTAGGGTTTCGGCATAAGCTAAGGCTTGTTGCAAGCCGTCACCGATTTTATGGTTGTTATTTTTGGCTTCAATAACGGCAATGGGTTGGTTTTTTTGATAGCTTAGCAAATAGTCGGCACGGCGTTGCTTGCCTCTGGTGTGCAATCTACCGCGCACTATCACTCTGCCATCGGTAAAAGAAAATTCCTCTCGTACTTGTGTTTGTATATCCCAGCCTGCTTTTTTAATCGCGGGGGTAATGTATTTTGTGCAAATATCACGTTCACTGAGTTGCTTTTTATCCATGTCCCTATTATTTTTATTATGGTTTAGTAGAAGACACTATACAAGACACAGCACTCCATAGAAACTCTGGAATCGTAAATAGCGTTTTACCTAACAACTAACATGAAATTGTTAGACTGAATCAGGCATTGCGTGAACTTTCACCCACAAAAAGGCAATCCGTGTTGGAGGAAGTAAAACCGCTGTTAATGCAAAGAACCCATCCCGACAAAGCAGACGGCTATACAGATCAGTTCAAGCAAATGAAGCAATGCAGTGACTGGATTAAATCAGGTATTCCATTGCCGACACCTACCCACCAAGTGAATGAGCAAGTGACTTTGAATAATTCTTTGCGGTGATGGTTTTGAGTGAAAAACAGGGGCATTGATACGCGCCACTTTTAACAGCAATTGTTGCGGTTTATTGTGGTGATTTATTTTCAACTGCAACATGAGTGCAACATGAGAATAATATTAAGGTTTATTTTTATTGTAACTTATTGATTTTAATGGTGTCCCCGATAGGAATCGAACCTACAACCTGCCCCTTAGGAGGGGGCTGCGCTATCCAGTTGCGCCACGAGGACTTTGTGTGAATTATATCAAGTGAGGTACGCAATACGCACTTTTAGTAGCGGAAAAACAAAAGACTGCTTTAATCATTCTAGTTAGAATAATTAAAGAAGCCTCCTGCTTCCGATGTTTTGGAGTGCGCCGATATTGGTTTTTATCAGCAAAGACACAAGCTTTATTAAATTGGCGTGCAAACTTCGCGACTGGGTTTTGCAATGTTACTTGTTCAAGCAACTGCGGATTTTTACGTTTTTTCATGGTTTACCTCTTATAATAGCGTTGACGTGTTAAATAAAAAACACACTGTAATTATACCATTGGCGCAGAGTAATAAGACTTGTGAAATTTAAAAAAGATTTTGATGTGATTGTCGTGGGTGGCGGTCATGCAGGAACTGAAGCGGCATTAGCAGCGGCGCGGTGTGGTGCGAAAACGTTATTGTTGACGCAAAATATCGATACCTTGGGGCAAATGAGTTGCAATCCTGCGATTGGTGGGATTGGTAAAGGGCATTTGGTGAAAGAAATTGATGCTCTGGGCGGCATTATGGCAAAGGCGATTGATGTGGGCGGGATTCAGTTTCGCACGTTGAATGCCAGTAAAGGCCCAGCGGTACGCGCCACTCGCGCTCAAGCTGATAGACAGTTGTATAAACAAGCGGTGAGATGGGCGTTAGAAAATCAGCCTAATCTTTCATTGTTTCAGCAAACGGTGAGCGATTTGATTGTTGAAGGCACGAAAGTCGTGGGCGTGAAAACGCAAATGGGTTTGGATTTTTCAGCGCGGGCTGTGGTATTAACGGCGGGGACTTTTCTCGCAGGTAAGATTCATATCGGTTTGGAAAATTACAGCGGTGGGCGTGCGGGTGATTCGGCTTCGGTTGCCTTGGCTGAACGTTTGCGTGAATTGCCGTTTCGTATTGACCGTTTAAAGACGGGTACACCGCCGCGTATTGATGGACGCACGATTGATTTTAATCGTTTAGCTGAACAGCACGGTGACACGCCTATCCCTGTATTTTCCTTTATGGGTAAACGTGAACAGCATCCACGGCAGATTCCATGTCACATCACTCGCACCAATGAAAAAACCCACGACATTATTCGTGCAGGTTTAGACCGTTCGCCGTTGTATTCTGGCATTATCGAGGGCATAGGCCCGCGTTATTGTCCGTCGATTGAAGATAAAATTGTGCGTTTTGCTGACCGTGATTCACATCAAATTTTTATCGAACCAGAAGGACTGAATACCCACGAAATTTATCCGAATGGTATTTCGACTAGCTTGCCGTTTGATGTGCAGTATAACTTTGTACGCTCAATGGAAGGGTTTGAAAATGCCGAAATTTTGCGTCCTGGTTATGCGATTGAATACGACTTTTTTGATCCACGCGATTTAAAAATGTCGTTGGAAACTAAGCATATCGACAGTTTATTTTTTGCAGGGCAAATTAACGGCACGACAGGTTATGAAGAAGCCGCTGCGCAAGGGTTGATTGCGGGTTTGAATGCTGCGCGTTTGGTACAGGGCAAAGAGAGTTGGTGTCCTGCGCGTGATGAAGCCTATATGGGCGTGATGATTGATGATTTAATCACTCGCGGCACACAAGAACCGTATCGAATGTTTACCAGCCGTGCGGAATACCGTTTATTGCTGCGTGAAGATAATGCGGATTTACGTTTAACGGCAAAAGGTCGCGAATTAGGGCTAGTCGATGATGAACGCTGGCAGGCTTTTGAAATCAAACGCGCCGCGATTACTGAGTTACAAGACACGCTCAAGAAAAAATGGATACGCGCAGGTACACATGAAGCCGAGCAAGTGGAACATTATTGGGGCAAGCCGCTGTTAAAAGAAGCCAGTTTAACCGAGTTATTGCGCCGTCCCGAAGTCGATATTCAACATTTGTTATCGTTTTTAGAAGACAGCGATACGGTAGATGAAGCGGTTGCTGAACAAGTGGAAATTCAATCGAAATACGCAGGCTATCTGACCAGACAACAAACTGAAATTGATAAGGCTCTGAAATATGACCATTTAAAATTACCCGATGAATTTGTGTACGCCGAAGTCTCTGGTTTATCAAATGAGCTGGTCGAAAAACTGAACCGCCAACGCCCAGAAACTTTAGGGCAAGCCTCACGGATGCAGGGCATGACTCCTGCCGCCATATCCTTATTATTAGTTTATTTAAAGAAGAAATCTGCCTAATGGAAGCCTGTCGCACTATTTTAGAATCGGGTTTAACTGCGTTAAACCTGCCGCACACCCCTGAACAAATCGAAAAACTGTTAGCGTTTATTAAGCTGATTGCTAAATGGAATAAAGCCTATAACCTCACCGCCGTGCGCAATAATGAAGACATGGCGCGTTTGCATATTCTCGATAGCTTGGCGATTTTTCCTCATATTGAAGGTAAGCGTGTTATCGACATCGGTACAGGCGCGGGACTCCCTGGAATTCCGTTAGCGATATTTTTGCCTGAGGTGGAATTTGTGTTGCTGGACAGTAACGCGAAAAAAACTCGCTTCGTGCAGCAAGTTATTTTGGAATTAAAACTGAAAAATGTCAGTGTGATTCATAGTCGAGCAGAGGATTATCAACCTGAACTGGGTTTTGATATTGTTACTACTCGTGCTTTTTCCAGCTTGCCTGATATGGTGACTGTGACCACGCATTTACTGAATCCTAATGGAGTGATACTGGCAATGAAAGGGCAAATCCCCGAAGCGGAATTAGCAGAGATTCAGGCTAAAGTCACGTTGATACCGATTTATGTGCCTGAGGTGGAAGCGGAGCGATGTTTGGTGCGGATAAGCAAGTAGTCGGCAGAAGCAACACAGAATGCAGGATAATGACGTTCCTGCATTCTGCTTCACTATTTGTAGGTTTAAGTATTGTGATCGCCATTGTCCAGACAATCTTAAGATAGAACCCTTTTAAACCTCAGCTGTATTGCCGCAAAATAGGGCGCGGTTTGCATTCTGTGTGCCACGTCAGTTACATTTAAGAAGGGTAATCCATACTATAAGGAATTGTAATAAAGACCGTTATTGTCTGGGTTGCTTGCCTTGTAACTGTTCATCACTATCCAAACGAAACACCTTGCCGTAGGTGCTAGCCTCATCAAAATCTTCCCAAATATATTGAGGTTGGACAATAGGTTTAGTTGCTAGTGGCGCGGTCACTAAGTCAGCTACACCAGCGGTTGCACGACCAACTGTATTTAACGTTCCTTCAATCGCGCCACCCACTAATCCAAAAACAATATTACTGCCTTCGGCATTGGTGTTGTTAACGATACTTTTTGGAACTTCTAGCCAAGAACTGGTGATATTAGTGAAACCATTCAGTGCTTTGTTACCCACTTTATCGCCATAACTCCTCTTTCTTAATACTGGCTGGTATTGTTGTTGGTTTTGTTGGTATTGTTGTTGCGACTGATATTGTGGTTCTGCCACTGCTGTTGATGTGTAACCTAGCGATAAACCCGTCAAAAGACCAGCAACAAAAAAACGATGGTAAGTGTTCATAATCAATCCCGCTGTCGATGTTAGTAATGAATTTAGTATAGCAGAGCTATGATTGTTTACTTTATCAATGCCTTGGCAAACGCATTACCCATCACGCCTTGTAAAGCTACTGTAGGCTTAGGCTGTTTGTTATTCGGTTGGCGTTGAGTGAATTCAGGCTTTATTTCATTGGTATTGACCGCCGTTTTCATGGATAAGGCAATGCGTTTGCGCTCAACATCCACTTCCATCACCGTGACTTTCACCAGTTCACCTGTTTTCACTGCATCTCTGGGGTCTTTCACAAAGCTATCGGATAAATGCGAAATATGTATCAAACCGTCTTGATGTACGCCAATATCCACGAACGCGCCGAAGTTTGCCACATTTGTTACCACGCCTGCTAATTTCATCCCAACTTTTAAATCACTGATTTTTTCAATACCCGCTTGAAATTCAACGCTTTTAAATTCAGGGCGTGGATCACGACCAGGTTTTTCCAGCTCTTGCAATATGTCTGTGACTGTCGGTAAACCAAATTGTTCATTGGTAAAATTAGCAGGATTAAGCTGGCGTAAAAACTGACTTTGTCCGATTAAATCGCGTATCGATTTATGAGTCTGGCTAATAATCGCTTCAACCACAGGATAGGCTTCAGGATGTACCGCAGAGGCATCCAGCGGATTATCGCCATTCATCACGCGCAAAAAACCTGCTGCTTGTTCGTAGGCTTTATCGCCTAAACGTGGTACTTTTTTCAATTGTTTACGATTTTTAAACGCGCCGTTTTCATTGCGAAACGCCACAATATTTTCACTGACACTTGCCGATAAACCCGAAACCTGTTTCAGCAACGCAACGGAAGCGGTATTCACATCAACACCGACTGCATTCACACAATCTTCAACCACCGCATCCAAGCCACGCGCCAACTGCACTTGATTAACATCGTGTTGATATTGACCGACACCTATGGATTTTGGATCAATTTTTACTAATTCAGCGAGTGGGTCTTGCAAGCGTCTGGCGATAGACACCGCGCCGCGTATCGAAACATCTAAATCGGGAAATTCTTTCGCCGCCAATTCAGAGGCAGAATACACCGACGCACCCGCTTCCGACACTGTGATTTTTGTGAATTTTAAATCGCTGTATTGCTTCATCACATCGGCAACTAGCGTATCAGTTTCGCGTGAGCCTGTGCCGTTGCCGATACTGACTAACTGCACTTGGTGTTGTTTAATGAGTTTTGCTAAGCTGGCAATCGACTCGTTCCATTGTTGACGTGGCGGGTGTGGGTAAATAGTCGTGGTATCTAATAATTTTCCTGTTTGGTCTACAACAGCGACTTTCACCCCTGTACGAATTCCGGGGTCTAAGCCCATTGTGGTTTTCGCCCCCGCAGGCGCGGCTAATAACAAATCTTTTAAATTACTGGCAAACACGCGGATGGATTCCAGCTCAGATGCTTCTCGCAGTTTGAGTTTTAAATCCACATCAATGCGGGTGAATAATTTGATTTTCCACGCTAAACGGGCAGTTTCTGACAGCCACGCATCGGCAGGTTTTTGGGTGTCTTTAATCTGCAAATGACGACTAACCACTTGAGCGCATTGTTCATGGGCAAGCTGGTCATCAACGGCAGGTTTTAAAGTGATATTTAACAAATCTTCATTGCGTCCACGCAATAAAGCCAAGGCACGGTGCGAAGGAATTTTGTGTATCGCTTCCGAGTAATCAAAATAATCTTTAAACTTTGCCGCCTCAGCCTCTTTACCCGCAACTACCGTTGAGTGAACTATGCCCTGATGCCAAACACGCTCACGCAATTCAGCCAATACTTCGGCATTTTCAGACACTTGTTCCATGATGATTTGCCGCGCCCCTTCCAACGCACTGGCGGTATCGAGTATGCCTTTTTCAGCGTCAATAAACTGAGCGGCGATTTGTTCAGGTATCAGGTTACGGTCAGCTAATAGCGTATCGGCAAGCGGCTGTAATCCAGCTTCACGCGCAATCTGCGCTTTAGTACGGCGTTTAGGTTTGTACGGTAAATACAAATCTTCCAACAGCGTTTTAGTATCCGCGTCATTAATAGCGCGTTCTAATTCAGGCGTGAGTTTGCCTTGCGTACTGATACTGTTTAACACCGTGTCACGGCGAGCATTGAGTTCACGCAAATAGTCTAAGCGTTCTGCTAAAAATCGCAGTTGCGTATCGTCTAAATTCCCCGTGACTTCCTTACGATAACGGGCAATAAACGGCACAGTCGCACCTTCGTCCAACAGTGCAACCGTTGCACTGACTTGTTGAGGTCTAACCGCTAATTCTTGAGCAATACGAGCAATAACATCCATCGTTTTATTTTTTGGGCAGTTGAAAGTTGAGCTATTGTAACTAATAAATGATGTTACGCATTCCCGAAAAAGGTTTATAGTAAACCCCAAATTTAGGATCATTGTTTAAGCTATACTTCACACGGCTAAAAGATACCTTTCTTAGCAAAGGTATCTAGTTCAAAATTACGATAAATTAGTAGGCATTATTGCCAACAATAATGACCCAAAGTGTTCTAAACATAATCCAAAAATCAAAAGACAAAGACCAGCAACGCAAATAATCTAAGTCATAATCTATACGATCCTGAATGTCAGCATCATTTCTAATTTCGCCACGAAGACCGTTAACCTGTGCCCAGCCGCTAATTCCAGGCTTGGTTTTATGCCGAAGCATATAACCTTTAATTTTTTTACGATATTCTTCATTATGAGCCACTGCATGTGGTCTAGGACCAATCAAGCTCATATCGCCTTTTAAGACATTAAACAATTGCGGCAATTCATCTATTGAGGAGCGGCGCAAAATTCTGCCTATTGGTGTAGTACGAGGGTCATCTTTAGTTGCTTGTTTAACTGTGGTTTTATCTTCATCTGGTCTAAAATACATGGAGCGAAATTTATAGACATTGATGATATCCCCCCCCAAGCCATAGCGTTGCTGGGTAAAAATAATGGGACCGGGTGAAGTTAGTTTTATAGCAATAACCACTGCTAGCATGAGTGGAGATAACACAACTAACGCTATAACGGACAAGACTATGTCAGTTAGCCACTTTTTAATTGCATTTAAGCCATAAAAAGGAGTTTGACATAATGCCACAATTGGAATTCCATTAAGTGTATCAAAACGCGCTTCAATCAAATCAAAAATCTGAATGTCGGGTAAAAAATAAATAGAAACAGTGGTATCTTGCAGTGCCTCAATGAGATCAAAAATACGGACTTGGGCAGCAATAGGTAAGGCAATATACACAACATCAATCTTGCCTTCTCGAGCATATCTAACCGCATCTTTGGCAGTGCCTAACAATCGCTCAGCAGCAATATTATCTAGGCGTTCTATCGGACGATCATCAAAAAAGCCAACGAACCGTTTTCCCATTAACGGATTGTTTTGCAATTCCCTAGAAAGACGGTTACCTACATGATTCCCCCCGATAATGGCAGCTCTGGGTAATGAGTTATCCTTCTCACCTTTGTAACGCTTACGCAAAAAATAGCTAACCGATAAATGACAGACAACAGTAATAATCGGTAATCCCAAAATCCACATGAGTGTGACATTTTTAGACACTCGGAATTCATTATTCGTCAATAAATCCAAAAGCAGCACTGCTCCGCATAAAGCACTTAATGGTAATAAAGTATTACTTTTTTTAGTGGAAACAATATCAAAAACTGAAGTGCCTAACACATTGTCGCGTAATAATACTAAGGTCAGCACAATAATAAAGGCAGGTGTAACTGCTGTCACTGTTGTTATTGTATGCCCACTCAGCAGCATTAAAAAAATATAGAACCCAGTCGCAATGATTGGATTTAACCAAAAATTGGCAAGATTAACAAGGGTTGTCGTATTCATTGATATTATTCTTTTATCAAAGGAATCATTACAGGCCTTAGCCCCAGAAAAAAGCTTTTAAAGCCATGATCATCAAAACCTCGAAAACTGCAAGTAGTGCGGCTGGCTGATTTTGACCAGTTTCCGCCGCGTTGACCGCGTTGTGTGACACTGCTAGTGCTATAACGGTAAGGTAAACCTCCAGTATAAATAGGGTTTCTAAATTGCAAAGGTGCGTAGCCCTTGTCTTGATAAATATCCGCTACCCATTCCCAAACGTTATCATTCATACCATACAAGCCAAAATTATTCGCCTCTGTTTCATTCACTGGGATAGTTTTATCGGTAGGCTCAAAGTTTTCTTCATCGGCAATTTTATTTGCGGTCAAATTATCGCCTTGGAAGTTTTCCCCGCGACAAGCGTATTCCCATTCTGCTTCAGTCGGTAAGCGAAACTGATTTTTTCCTAAGCTATTGAGCTTACAAACAAACTCGCTAGAATCATCCCAAGAAATTTGTTCGACTGGCAATAAATCACCATTAGGGAAATAAGAGGGATTCGTTCCCATGAGTTGCTGCCACTGCTTTTGATTGACTTCATAAGTAGCCAACCAAAAACCATCGACACAGATTTGTTTGCCTTGCTTTCTGTCGTAATTACAATTACTGTCATTAGCCGCGCAACCGATAAAAAAACACCCTTCAGGAATCCAAGAAAAACTAATTCCTGATTTGGGGTGTAGCCAGATTTCGCCAGATTTTTTGCCTTTGAACGGAATAGTGGCCTTTTTTTCAGGCGTAATTGTTTTATAAAGCGTTAATTGATTGGCATCCCATAATTTGGCCGTATGGCTTTTGTCACCACTCATGAAAAAATTGCCGCTAGGCTCGATGGCCAAAGAGTGTACTGCGGATTGATGAGCCTGAATTGTCTTTTTTAAAAGTCCTGTTTCTGCTGACCAAATATGGATTTTTCCAGTGCTATCACCAGAAATAATTGATTGACCATTTGCTGAGAATAAGGCGTGAACTGGTTCAGAGTGAGTCATGGCAAGAGTTCGGAGTTTTCGGCTACTGGCAATGTCCCATAAATGAATCAAATTATCAGACCCGACTGTTAACGCAATTTTAGAATTAGGCGAAATATCGACATCTAAAATCCGCCCTTGATGGGCATTGTTAAGTGCAGATAAAACTTGTGCAGAGCCAGGATTCCAAATAATAGCGGTTCCGTCTTTATCGCCACTAAAAATGATGTGCTTATCATTGGATAAAGCCGATGCAGTTACGGCAGCTTGGTGGCCTATAAAAGTGTTAACGACCAAACCAGTTTCCAAGTTCCACATTTTTAAAGTTTTATCGGTACTGGAAGAAACTGCATGCAACCCATCAATGCCATAAAAGTGAATATCAGTAATCGCTCCAGTATGGCCGGTCAAAGTATGTAGCTTGCTTCCTGTAGCGGTATCCCACAAAATTATCGAGGCATCATAACTACCAGTTAAAGCGAGGCGATTATTTTGAGAAAAACGGCTGACAGTAATTAACTGCTTATGTCCTGATAATTGTTGTGCTGGACATTGTTGTAAAGTATTCCAAATAACAGCTGTGTTATCTTCTGTGGTTGTCAAAACATGGGTGCCATTTTCTACAAGGTCAACCGAATTGCCATAGTCGTGTGCAGAAATTTTCAGAGTCATTTCAGCTCTACGATCAATAGCATTTTTTAATTGCACAGGTGGTTGTTTAGATAAGGGATGCCGTTCACCCAAAGCAGCTAATTTAATATTCAAACCAGCAAGATTGTAACGTTTTTCCCAATAGCTTTGTAAACTGGTGACTCTACGTCGAGATAAGTTGTCATTGTATGCTTCTGTACCAGATTGATCGGTATGTCCAGTAAGATAAAGGCTATTAATTAAACCGCTATTTTCAAAAAATTTACCCAGCATATCCAGTAAAGGCAAATCCTCGGGTTTAATGGTGTCTTTATCAAAATCAAAGTGTACAGTTACATTGAAGGAGTCAATATCATGATTTACTAACGCGTTAAATTGATTGGCAATGTCGCCATTTTGTTGATCTCTCAGCGTAGCATTAGCGGATGGGCTGAAAAAAAATGCACCCAGCGCAAGAAACGTCATAACTCTTATGATGACTAGGATATGTGTTATCAGTTTTGTTTGAACAAGTAGCATAAATAAAATCTCTTAATTATGTTTAAAATTTGATTGTTTTTTGTTTTTTTTGAAAAATTTTATGCTAATTGCGATGAATAGTTTTCAGCTCAGTAAGGTGTTTATTTTTCATAACCATTTGGATTATTTTTTTGCCAATGCCAAGCATCTTTACACATATCTTCTAATCCATACAGAGGTTTCCATCCCATCATTTGTTTTGCATAGCTTGAATCCGAATAACAGGCAGCAATATCACCAGAACGACGTGCCACAATTTCAAACGGAATGGTTTTGCCGCTGGCTTTTTCAAAAGCTTTTATCATCTCTAACACTGAATAACCTTGACCTGTACCTAAATTAACGGTTAGTAATTCACCCATGCCTTTTTGCTGAGTCTCTGCCAAATGATTTAGAGCCGATAAATGCCCTTTTGCCAGATCAATCACATGAATATAATCTCTTATCCCTGTGCCATCAGGGGTTGGATAATCACCTCCGAACACTCGCAGTTTATCGCGTTTTCCTACGGCTATCTGAGAAATAAATGGCATCAGGTTATTGGGAATATCATTTGGTGATTCACCAATTTGCCCGCTTTTATGCGCTCCTACTGGGTTGAAATAGCGTAAAATCCCTATTCGCCATGAATCATCAGCCAAATAAAAGTCGCTTAAAATCTCTTCAATCATCAGCTTGGTGCGCCCGTACGGATTAGTCGCTGAAGTTGGAAAGCTTTCTTTTATTGGTAGAGTTTCAGGAAGCCCATATACAGTCGCTGATGAGCTAAAGACCAGAGTTTTAACGCCCGCTCGCTGCATTTCTGCTAATAACACCAAAGTTCCATTGACATTGTTGGCATAATATTTCAATGGTTCTTTTACTGACTCGCCGACCGCTTTAAAACCTGCAAAATGAATCACAGCATCTATCACATGAGCTGAAAAAATAGCACTCATTTTCTGACTATCACTAATATCAGCTTCATAAACCAGCACTGATTTTGCAGTGATTTTTTCTACTCTTTCCAAGGCGACAGGCAGGCTATTACTGAAGTTATCAACCACAATAATTTCATGTCCAGCTTCCAATAATTCTACGCAAGTATGTGTGCCAATATAGCCAGCACCGCCTGTTATTAATATATTCATTCATATAACCAATTTTGTGTGGATTATAACAATCGACACTAAGTTTTTGTGCATTTTCAATGCTAAAAAATAATAAAAATTAAGATTTTAAAATATTTCAAAAAGTACGGCTAATTATCAAGTCCTGTGCGATCATAAAAGCCACTTAATAGCATTGCATATAAATAGCTAAAAGAGTATTTAATACTAATTTATCAGGTCTTACATAATTATTATAATAATGAAAATTATTCTTCATTATTTCAAAAAGCAGGTCTTTGTTTTCCCGCAATAAATTAATTCTACTTATTAACTCTTCTTCATTACTGAAAGCCAGATAATTTTTTGGACTCTTAAAGTCACCTGGTAATTCATAAGCTAGAGGCTCTGATACTATAGCCCTAGACGCTGCCACATATTCTCCAAACTTCCAACCGATTGAATTATGTAATCCAGTTGTTGTTATACAAATATTATGATTTTTAATAGTGTTAAGAAAAGTTTTTCTATTAGTTAAGGAATAAGGAACGATTAAATCTTCGGCATTTAAACCTTTGGCGTGGAGATTTGAATAAGTATCATTTTCAAGCCCTCCCGTGAAACAATCCCCAAATTCTTTTTTACAAGCCTTAATATACCTGACTCTATTTTCATTTATACTTTCTATTTGGCTTTTAAAATGCTTGCCTATAATATCATCAGGAGTCCATAATCTGGTAAAAAATAATATTTTTGTCTCTTTACTAACAAAAGGATAAAACTCAAAATCATTCGTATAAAAATTTTTATTTATTTTTAAAATTTTTGTGATAACATAAATTTCTTTAATATAATGTTTAATTGATTCCTTTATCCCAACAAAATAAAAATCTTCAGATTCAACATAATAATTCAATCCTAAAGGGTAAACTTTACAATGAGAAGGAAAATATTTAAGAATATTTTTACTGTAGCTTCGCTTAAAATAAAAATCAGCATCTAAATGAGTTTTTATATAATTTAAATTATCTTCAATCGAGCCTTTAATCCAATTCAAACCGTCCAATGTATCATAGATAACTTTATATTTGTTATTTATTTTGACTTTTAATACTGGTTTTGTTGCACCTGTTTTTTCACCTGTATATCTTATTGAAAGATCAATAACTCCAGCTTTTTTTAATTGTTCAAATCCCGTATATATCTGTGATAAATGATTTGAAGGAAGATAGTCTAATTCACATTTAAATAGCGGTTTCATTTTTTGTTTAGATAAGAAAATTATTTGTTATTCAATAAGGTCATAAAATTTATCTTACTACTTTGTTTCTTGTTACATAATTAAAGATCGTAAGCTCTATCTTTTAGACAAATTTTTTAAAAATTATCTGAATAATCGAGTAACGGTGATAAAGTAGCAAATAATAAATTTTCTTTAGTATCTATTTCTAACCAATCTCGTACACCATTATCATTAAAGTAAACTTTATATCCTGTCTGTCGAATAAATTCTATGATTTGATGATGAGTTCTAAAATTATTTATTAAACCGCTTTCCAAAGTTTCTAAATATTTATCTAATCCTGCATTACAAAATAATATCGCCCCTGATGAAACAGAGTTAGCTATTTCTATATTTTTTCCGACCTGATCAATAAGATTATTATGCGTTAATAACTTTACATCGTCTTGGTGTATGTCATGCGTAACACACCCAAATATCGTTATAGAAGAATCGTTTCTACGGCAAATCTCGAAGGCTTTTTTAAAGGTATGTTTGCTAAAAAGAGTATCGCCATTAATTAACAATACATGTCTGTCTTTCTCTTTACAAATATTACTAAATCCATGTTTTACTGAATGTATTATTGTTTCATTGAAAGCTGGATTAAACACAAATTCAAATTTATCGGCGTTGTCAAAATGCTGAGAAAGAACGTATTCTTCAACTAATGCATGCTTAAAACCCGTTACAATAACAATCTTTTCTATTTCATTTAATAATATGTTTTTTAAAGTTAAACCCAACACGCTTTCATTATTTTTTACTTTCAATAAGCATTTTGGAGGCTTATCTTCTTCATCAATATCTAATCTTTTCCCAATACCTGCCGCTAAAATAATAACTTTCATTTTAATATGCCCTTTCTATTGAATCAATGGTTCGGACAGTTTTTAAAAAACCACCTCACGAGCAGCAAGACTTGCAACGATTGACCATGAATTAAATCAAACTCAGGTCAAATGGAGAGTTTTAAAAAATGCTAACCAATTGATAAATAATAGAATTTAATCTATAGGTTTTTGGCAGCATTTGCTAGAAAAATATTATTTTCAAAGAGTTAAAACTGTCCGAAGTATTGTTGAATGATTAACCTACAAAATACTTTTAACAAAGTCTATCAGTTTTTCTATTGAGCGACCTTCCACGTCATAAAAAAAACTGTTCTTAACGCTTGTCCATGCGGCAGTATCTATTCCATTATTGAGTGATTTTTCTATTTTTTCATTTATCAAAAAAGCATTTGTTGTATTTACTTTTTCAACTACATCAAAAATTTCTTTTATAGGAGTGTAACGAGCTGATATTAACCTATGCTTAAACGGATTCTGCCCACCAAAAAAGACTATTTTTTTTAAAACAGACTTAAAGAAGGTATATAAGCCATCATCAAAAATAATAATATCCTGATTATCAAGGGCTAAAATTATTGGCTTATCAGTCAATATACTATCGGTTAAAACACTACTCACATCAGCAATAAAAATATCAGATAATAAATAAATATCCCTAATACTGATGTCTGGATACTTATTTTCTGGAATGTAAAGGATATTATCTTTTTTTTCAATAATACTTAAGTAATCTTTTATAATATAGTCTGGAGTCGATGGATGAGGTCTAAATAGTAATATATAATCATCCGAAATATTTTTTAATATTTCTTTACCTGTAAATTTTACAGAAGTTAAGCCACACCATGTTGGCATATAAGTTACTATTTTTTTATTACTTATTCCTATTTTTTCATAAATACATTCTTTATCTTTTATTATAGACTTATTTTTTATTATGTCATCCCATCGTGTCAAGCCAACTTTAATAAATTTATTTTCAGAAACCCCAATTTCTCTTAATGTTTTCTCTCTTATAGGTGTTAATGTCGTAATATAATCAAAATTCTTTATGATTGAAATCCACCATGGTGTTATGATTGAAATCCCCCATCCATTGTAATATTTTTTTAAGCTATTCCCATGAAATAACATAATTTTTTTCAAATTAGTTAATTCTGGAACTATATTAAATATATCATAAAAAAAAATAATACCGCCATGGTTATTCAAATAGTCAATAGTGCATTGTACTTTGTCAAGATCGAACTGAAGATGTTGACCTGGATAATTATCAATCGCTATCACATTAACACCTTTAGCTTGACAAAAAATCTTCGCTTCTTCTGATAAGACAATAAACTCTCCACCTAATTTATTGTAAAGAGGCAATGCGTGCGTTATATGATGTGCATGATTTCCCAAGAAGTAGAAAATTTTTTTTGTGTTCATATTTCAATGCTCATTTATTATTGTTTGGACAACTACTAATTAAATTATTAACACCAGTTTGAAACTGTAATCTTTTTATCCTTCATTTTCCTATAGTTTTCAATAGTCGTGTTATTAAAGTCTTTCTATCGTTTTTTTGCAAAATCATAAACCAGCTTACTATCCCTGCTATTGTTGCTATACCAAAAGCCTGTATAAATAATTCAATCCAGTTTTTAATTGCAGGTAATTGTACCCACGATACACTATAGCCTAATATAATAGCAATAGACAAAGGACGTAATACCGTTCTGGCAAGGTGGCTCGTTTCACTTTTCAAACTATCGCTCAATCTCGTCCAAGACAAAATTATCAGTAATATTTGTGAAATGATTTGAGCAATAGGAACTACATTCCATGCTAGAACGGGTTCAAAAAAAACAATGATACCTAAATATGTCATTGTCGCCCACGCTAAACAAAGGGCTTGCTTTTTAAGATTTAAAAAAGCGTCAAGATAATTGGCTTCAACTTTAGCCAAAGTTTCAATGATGCTTGCAATAATAAACCATCTTGAGAGTATTTCACCGCCAAAATGTTTTTCATCGATCCAAAGCTGCACAAAAGGAGCGTTAAAAAACATTACAATCACTCCGATAATAAAGCTAAAAAAAATTGCTACATTTATTTGTTCGGTACGTAATTGCAGTAAAGTTTTTTGTGCTTTTCGTCCAGCTAAATCACCAAGTCCTGGTAAGGCTGCAGAAAATAACGTGTGGACTGGCATGAATAAAAATGCAACTAAAGTCTTAGTCAAAGAATAAATAGCAGTTGCATCCACGCCAAAATAAAGACCAATTAATATTAAATCAGCCATGCCAAATACACAACGACAAGAGTCAACTAAAAGCATCCATAAATTTTTTTTAAAAAACAAAAGAGTTGTTATTGCTGATGGCCAAACGAGTTGAATAATCGTAGGAATATTTTTTGCTAAAATAGCACAGTCAATAGCTGCTCCAGCAAACATGGGAAAATATAAAGTAGCGGAAAACCAAGGTAACGTGTAACCATGAGAAACAACAGCGTATTGTAATAATGCCGTAATAGCTGTAGTAGTACTACTTACCCCAAATCGCATATAGTACATATTCATCCCTTTTATGATATGCCTAGGGACATAGAAAAAAGGTGATATAACTGCATAAACCAGCATGATTAATAATGTTAAATCAACTTGATCGCTTATTTCTGTAGAAATGGGAATAAATGTGTTTTTAAAGTGAAATAACAAACAAGCTAATGTTAAAACAATTGGCAATGTTAATACTAAGATAGCAATTGTGCAGCCTATTTGTTGTTGTTTATAAGTAATATCCTCGTTACTTATATCCTTTGCCAAACTCAAAGGTAAAAGCTCTATAGGTCTAAAACTTCCTAAACTTAAAAAACCAGTCGTTCTATCAATAATCTTCCAAGCTCCAAAAACATTTGTCCCTAGATTTGCAATAATTAAAGGCGCAATTACCAATGCAATAAAAGCTTTTGTTAATTGAAGTAAAAGTTCATTTAGAAAAGATAAAATGGCTCGCGCTGAACGGTTAAGCATATTTATTTTTAAAACGACGGTCATTAGATTTCAAAATATTTTGCTTATAAGCGATTTGATAACAGGCAAATAATAGTCCAGTTAAACAGACATTAGTAGATTCGCCGGAAAATATTGAAGCGTTTTGAAACATGGCGTTTAACATTGGTGCAAGTAAAATTATTGAAACGCCTTGAAAAATAATTTTTTCCTGTTTTTCTTCAGTTATTGCTGTAAATACTTGGGTTAAAAGTTTTTTAAGCATAGCAAGATAAATCAACACAATTAACCACCCTGCAATGCCTATAAAAATACCAGGATTGATATAAGAGTTATGCGCAAAAGGTTTTCGTCTATCAGGATTATTCAGTACAGGACTACTTCCTAAAAGAGCATTGGCATATTCTTGCCGCGTAGAGCCTATCCAGGGAGATTCTATTACACTAATTGCTCCCGCTTTCCACCAGGAGAAACGGCTTTTGCTTTCGTGTCCGCTATGTGCAAATCGATCAACTAAAGTCAGTTCTTTGTCTGGCAGGTCATATATGTGTGTTGATTCAATCTTGTTAAGATTGGGTATATAAATAGCAAGAACAAAAACTATCAATATACAGACAGCGCGAATAGAAACCAGCTGCCAATAGAGCAGTAAAGCAATGATAACTAGAAAGCTGGGAACAAATGCCGCCCGTTGACCATTTAAGTACAGAGCATAGCTCATAACTAAAAAAATAATTGCCCATAGCCATTTAAAACGGCTTAATCGCCCACAGACTAATGCTAACGCGGGGCCTACAGTCATTAAATATCCAAACAACCAATGCGTGCCACTTAAGCCAGTGACAAACTGTCCTTTTCCGCCTTTTCCGCCCTCAGCAGCCCAAGTAACTAACTCCGATCTACTTTGCCATAGCCAGTCACGAATTTCCTCAAAAGGACCGCCAAAATAGTACGTCAATAATCCAAATGCAGCCGAAATAAATATCGTCATTGTAATTGTAAAAGTTACTCTTTTAAGTTCTAGCAAGTTAGTGCAAGCTATTGAGAATAGTAATAACTGAATAAAATTTTTAATAGCTATTCCTACATAGCGTGCCTCCATTTGCTTTTCTTTTTGAATATCTAGCCCCCAAGCCAATACATAAGCATATATATTATAAAAAAGTAGCAATAAAATAATTTTAATTATAATTATAATAGGACTTATAGTGGGTAGCTTCTTTAGATACACAAAAATAATCAGAGAACAAAGCCCTGTAACAAGATAAACAGGAGGCACTCCAAACACATCAGGTAACCGAATAAACTCCATGACAATTACAATTAACAATAAATAATGCAGAAAGGAAGATGGAGTCTGATTAATTTCTTGTTTTTTTTCGTTAATAAATCTGGCCATAACTTTATCCCATCCAAATAGCTTAGATATTAAGCAGTTAAGAAAAATATTTCAGTATTTTGCAAACTGTAGATGCGAATTAACTCGCACCTATGTAAATGTATTTCGTATCTGAAAATTTTGTATATGCATTTATTCTACAGTGTAATTAGTCTGTCCATTACCCACAAGTACGTTAGTTGTTTAAAATCAATATGTTACGCTTATATTTATCATTCATAAATATAAATATAATTAAAATCATGGAGTTACACAAAGTTTATCGTTGATAAGTTGCTGCACTGAGGTATAAAAAAGACATATTGTGGTTATAACTACCCAATTTTTTATTTTCGATGCTTCATTGCTCGTGTAACTTTGATAAGTAATTCATTTTTTATCATCTAACATATTGATATTATTAGCTAAAAAGATGTGGGTAATGGACAGTGTAATTAGTCTACGCTTAATTGAGCAAATTCTGCCATTGATAAACTTTTCATCCCATACTGATTTTGCAAAAACTGATAATGTTGCAATAATGATTCTAAAAAGGCTAAATTTTCAGTAAGGTTGATGCCAAAATTATGCGGATGCCACCAAAGATGCAAGGTATTAGAAGTACGCGCAGCTTCGGACATCGCAATTTTTAAGCGTTTTAATCGTAAACTCTCAAAAACTTTAAAACGCAAAGAACAAGGACGTAAAAATCGGCTGGCGGGAATATTAATTAATTCAGCATTAGGATTGATAGTCCGAATAACAGGGTTTCTGCTTAAAGGTAGCCATGTATCTGCAAATCTGATTGCCCGACCAGGAATTTTTCTAGGGGATGGCCAATAATTTTGCTCGCCGCGATAGGCTTTAATTCCTAACGCGGGTAATTGTTGCAAGAATTCATCTTTAATTTGATTTCCGGGAAATACTATACTTTGCAAAGATATATCCATTTCTGTTGCAATGTGTTGAGCGCAAATTAAATCCTGCTTGAATTGCTCAAAAGTAACACCTGGCTCACCGCAATAAAAATGACTATAAGTGTGTGCAGCTATTTCTTGATGCGGCGTGTTTTGTATTTGCTGCACTAACGGACGGGCAAAAAATAAATTGGGATGCCGTTTAATGATTTCGACATCTAAAGCATAGTTAGAATATTTTTGATTTAGATAGCTTGGTAATATATCAGGACGTATTTGTTGCCAATGATTATAATCACGACACATTAGCATTCCGACTGTAGCCCAGGTCGCATGAATGTCATATTTTTTAAATAACTCCAGCATTTTTGGAATAGCACTCCAAACGCCTTCAATATTTTTACCATAATCGGCTATAGTGCGTGAATCACTGACTCCCCAAAAGAGTTCAAAATCGAGCGATATAATGAAATTTGACATAATAGAGTTGTATTTCGGGGTTATTTTTGGATTTAGGCGACATCACTAGTAGTTTTCTGATAAACAAGTTCAGTTTGCATAGCAATTCTCTCCCAATCATATTGAACAAGTAATTTTGAATAATCAAACAATTCTGAACTCATTAATAGCTTATATATATTTTCTGCCAATTTCTTAACATTTCCAAGATCAAAATAACAATTATCTGGTAAATTAACTTCAATATGCGCTGATATATTACTAACTAACACTTTTAATCCGTAACTCATAGCCTCTAATAAGACAATAGGCAAACCTTCGTGATAGGAGGGCAAGACAAATAAAGCGGCATGAGTATAAATTTGCCTTAATTTTTCTCCTTTAATAAATCCTGTTAAAATAATATCATTATCTTTTGCTAGTTTAATTAATTGCTCACTGTAGTCTGTTTTATGATCGGCATCGCCTGCCAGAACTAATTGATATGATGTATTTTTTAATGAGGCAAAAGCAGCAATTAAATCATGAAAGCCTTTTTCTTCAACAAAACGTCCAACCCCAATTATATATTGTTGTGGTTTAATAGATAATGACTGTAAATAATCCGTTTTATCTGCTTTAATGACTGGATTAACGCCATTGTAAATTACAATACTGTCACAATTGTATTTTTCTTTAAGCGATTCTTGAAGCGTTTTAGAAATAACAATAATTTTCTGCGCATAATTAACTGTAAATTTTTCACCTAACCTTAGCATAAACCTAGCTAGCCTACCCCATTTTTTATGTTCATAATTTGGACAATGATAAGTAACCACTATTTTTTTTAATCCTAACAAATGGGCAAAAGGAATCACTAAAGCAGGACCAATACCATGAATATGCAAAATATCGGGTTTCAGCGAAAACACAACCATAACCCCTAATACACTGTGAAAAATAGCTTCAAAACTTTTTATCTTTGGGGCGTATACATGTTTTAACTTTACCCCTTGATATTCTGTCACTTGCTGATTAATAACATAAGGGGTTCGGGTCATTAAAATAACTTCATGCCCTAACTGCACTAAACGAGGATAAAGTGCCTCACAATGAGATTCCACTCCACCTTGAATATCAGGAATACCTCGTGTACCTAAAACAACGACTCTCATTTTTTTAAACTTAAATTATTTCACGATAAATTTGCATGAGTTTTTCATAATGCTGTGCAGATGAAAAACGCTGTTCTATTTTATTTCTGGCGTAATAGACCATTTCTTTGAGTTGTTGAGCCGTATAATTTTTTAAAATAGCAATTTTATTTGCTAAATCTTCGGCATTGCCTATTTCAAAAGTTAAGCCATCTTTTCCTTCATCAATTAATTCAGGAATTCCGCCAATACGCGAACCAATAACGGGTTTACCCATTGCCTGCGATTCTAAAATAGATAAAGGACAATTTTCATAGCATATTGAAGGCAAAACGGTACATAGTGCGTTTTTTATTAAATCCAGTAACGCTTGTCCAGATTGAAACCCGACAAACTCAACATTTTTTAATAATTGGGCATCCTGTTTCAACTGTTGCTCCATTGGCCCTGTTCCTACAATGATAAATTTTGAATCTGGACAATATTCTGCGGCTTTTAATAATGTACCAACGCCCTTTTCGGGTGATAATCGACCAAAATAAACGATGCTGCCATTATTTTCAAAACTTAATGGATAATTCGCAGGTTCAATAAAATTAGGCAGATAACAAACCTGTTGTTCAGAAAATCCATTGGCAATTAATTTATTACGATAAAAATGACTCACCGCAATAAATCTGTCCACATTTTTAAAAAAACCTAAGCCATGATGTAAGTACATTTCTATCGTATTAATCAGGCTTTTGCTATAAGAGTCTTTGGTACATTTATTCAAAGTACAATGATAAAATTTCTGTCCATAACATTTTTCGCAAATTTTGTTTTCTTTCAGACTGGAATAAGCAGGGCATAGTAGTTTTAAATCATGTAAGGTTAAAACTATTGGGATATTTCTTTTCTTTAAAGGCGCAAAAACTGAAGGGGAAATTTGATGATAAAGATTATGAACATGGGCAATATCGGGGTGATAAACATTGAGCATCTGTTCTATTTTTTGACGGGCTTCAAAAGAATAAATAATATTGATACCCATTCGGATTTGATTACCTAAACTGCCTGGATTGCTATAATCATTTTCAGTGACAAAATATTCAGCATACTCTGACGGTAAGTTATGAGAACTCTGCATAGAAAAAGGCACAACCTGATGTTTATGCTGTTCCAGCAAGGCTTTTTCACCCAAAAAAACAGTCTCAGCCCCTCCCTTTTGCCAGTAAAATTTGTTAATTGATAAAATATTCATAAAATCCACTACTTCTGCACAGGTAAATAGAAAAAGTGTTATTTTTCTTCGTTAAAAACTTCCAGCATTAATTCGGCATAATAATCAAATGAAACTTTCTCCTGGTACTTAATACAGTTTTCAACATAGTTATTATTATTTTCAATAATTTTTATGATGTCTAAATAATTCCAATCGCTTTTTGCAATTCCAAGATTATTATTGTTGATAATATAATCATTATGAATAACAGAATTTGATAAAATGGGAGTTCCTGTCGCAATTGCTTCAGAAACAATTAAAGCAACGTTATCTTTTAAGGTGTTAATTAATAAACATTTGGATTTCCCTAGCCAATTATTAAGCTCATGATGGGATAGTTGCCCACAAAAAATTACAGAATTGTTAATACTTAATTGGCTAACAAGAGAAACAAGATTATCTAATTCTTCCCCACCTCCCGCTATTAGGAGTTTATAATGTGAAAATTTTGTGTCGGACTTTATAAACTCATCAAATTTTTTAATAATAGAATCAATATTTTTGCCTGGTACTAACCGAGCAACAGAAATAAAATAATCTTCTTTTTTAGTATTGGCAGTAAATTTTTCTAACGCAATACCATGTCCTACTAACGTTTGAGAGACATGAGCAAGATAGTTTTTAATAAAAAAATAAGCGCGTTCTGATCTGGGTACTACGAGAATATCTTTTAAAAATAACTTTGCGATAACATTATGCCAAATTAAACTGGGCAGTTTAAAAAACTTTTTTTGATGAACGGCCATTTCCTGCCAAAAAATTATTTTCTTTTTATCGATACATAACGCAGCGATTAAGGAATTAAGTTGAAAAACTTCGCTGGAGATAACTAAATCAATGTTGTTTTTGTTATGAAGAAGGTATTTAAACAATTTTAAATGTAAAGGGATTAAATCGGGTTTGAACAGCCATTTTAAATTTGATTCAAGAAAAATAATTGAATAAGGATATACTTCCAGTTCGTCGGGCATAAAGTCTTTAGCCGCAATGAGTGTCACATTATGTCCCTGATTATAAAAAGCTAAAGCATAATTATATAACAACGAATCCTTTATTGATTTACATTGGGGAATAATGCCTTTCTCAGATGTTCTTAGAATGGAGTTAATTATCACTATATTCACAATTTTCCCTTGAATTTTTTTATGACTCTTTCTTAATTTGTTCAATTGAAAAAATCACAGGTGAGCGTAAATAATTTTCAACATCTCTTGGCGTTTTGATAGTTTGATCAATTGCATCTAAAATAAAGGCAACAATTAAACTCAATGTCATAGCTAAAAACAAACCTAGCAAGACAAGTTGCACTCTCGCGGGCTTTGCAGGTTCTGGTTCGGCTTTTGCCTGACTCATAATGGCTACATTAGCTTGTAAAGTTCCCTTTAATTGCGATTGATCGCGTCTTTTATAGAAAACATCAAATGAAGAAGCCATTAATACAGACTCCATCTGTAGCTGCTCCATTTGAACTGAAACTTTCTTTAGTTCAATATTGCGCTGCTCTAGTTTTTTTAGCTTATCTGTTAATGAAATTAATGTTTCATTCGTCGTTTTTAGTGATACTTGTTGATGTTGCAATAACGAAACTGCTTCACCTCTGATTGTTTTGTAGCTATTTTGAAAAACTTCATCAGCGTCTTTTACTTCAACACGTTTAGATAAAAATATTTTTTCAGCTTCCTCTTTTTCCTTTTGAGAGTCATGCAGTGATTTGACTAGTTCAGTAATGACATCGTTACTTAAAAAGGAATACAAATGATTTTGATTATCTGATAACGTTTTTTCTAACATATCAACATCCGATTTTAAGGTATCTCTTTTTTGTTCTAGTTCGTTTATTGCGGCAACATAATCCTTTTTTAGTAATAAATTATTGGTTAATTCTAAATTAGGATCAGGGGCATTGTATTTCTCTGCTAACCCTACAATCGCTGATTTTTTATTTCTCCACTCAGACAAATACGAATCAACCTGGTTACTTAAAAAATCTTTACTTTCCTCTGAATTTTGCACACCGTCTCGATGCTCCAGATAAGCCCACATTAAAGTATTAAGAATAATAGCTGCATCTTTAGGATTCCTCCATAAAATAACAGGATGGACAATTTTTGTCTTAGGAAGGACATCAATAGTTAAAGCAAGTCCAATTTGTTTGGCAAACTCATCTACAATCTCCTGTTCATTTTTAGCTTTTGATCCTGAACTACTCTGAATATCAATGAGTTTCTTTTCAATAATTCTTGTTGCTGTTTTGGTTAAAACAGCTTTAGAGGATAATGTTTCTGCCTCCGTATAAACATCCTCCTCTTTTATTTCTGGTGCTCCTCCATAATATGATCCCTCCAAAGCACTGACGCTTCGCTCAACATTTTTGGCTTTAACTAAGAAAGTACCTTCTGCAAGATAACGATTTGGAGCTAAAATTGCATAAGCAATAAAACACAGAAAAATTATCCAAAAAGTCAGTTGAAATGGTTTCTTTTGGATATACAAAATAGCCAATAACTCGGCTGCTAAACTTTCTTTTCTTATTTGTTCCATAACTAATCAAGCCCTTGAAAATAAATTTTAACCTTGCATAGATAAAACTTTTAGCTGCTTAATTGCAGCTTTGTGAAGTTGCATTGCCAGCTGAGTCATAAGTGTATGTACAGTTAGATTGATTACTATTATTATTATTAAATAATGGCACATTTGCGTTAAGACCAAAATTAGCACTCCACCCTCTAAACATTATAATATCTTGAATACGCTTGCTCATTCTAGCAATTTGCGAACTGTTGGCTTCAGGGACATAAACAATATCATCTTTATAAATAAAGAATATTTTACTGTTATCCGCTACCGTCAGCATGTCAGCTACATTTATACGGGTTGCAACCATTTCTTTATTATGTCTGCGATAGACTATAACCTCTTCTATATCAGATGTTTCTTTCTTTCCTTTAGCTAAAGCTAATGCCTCCAAAATACTGATAGGGCGACTCAACTCATGCGCCCCCTCTAGCGTAACATCTCCCAACGCATAAAATACTGAACCAGAATGTTTTTCTAAAAATAAATCGACTTTGAAACTAGGGCTGATTTTGGCATATTGCAAATTAAGAGCGGTCATTACTTCTTTGATGGTTTTATTTCCAACCTCAAACTCGCCAAGCATAGGAAAAGTAGTATAGCCATCAGGTCTTACTGTTACCAAGCGACTCAACCCACGCGCTGATGTATGCAAATCGACTTTTAATTCCCGCAATTGTGTTAAATATTCAGGCACAACTACTAAGATACTCGGATGTTTGAATATATCTGAATAAATCACAGTTAGTTTTTCTTGAATAATCTTGGCACTTTTGCCAGCTACTTCATAGTCACCAATGAAGGGTAAAGAAATTTTCCCATCGGGGCGAATTTTTTGGGTTTCATTGTATTTTGGCGCATTAAGAAATTTAATGTCTAAACTATCACCAATTGTTACCAGATATTCAACCTCTTTTTCCCATGATTGTATCGAGAATAGAACATCTAATTGGTCACCAGGTGAAATAAGGTATTGGGAAAAAAAATCATAGTTTTTATCATCAAAAGAAAAAGAAGTTTTTTCTATTGTGACTTCTTGTCCTTGTTCAATTTTGGCATTATAAATTGCACACGAAGACAATATTAAAATTGTCGAAATAAAAAAAATAATTCGCACCATAACTTCCCCAATAATTCTTTGACAAACTTTGTAATTTATAAAAAACAGACAAAACCTGAACTTTTCTCAGGCGGACTAATCAATTAGTTTCTATAGCCATTTATAGAGCCATCTAGGAAGATAGTAAGTTCGGTAATTCATTACGGTTCCAATTACATTACCGCCTAGTAGTTCAATTTTATTCATTACTTGATGCACAATTTGTTTTTTAGTTTTTTTACATTGCACTACTACTACTAAACCATCAAAATTTTTAGTCATTAATGCAGCTGTGGATGATGATAAAAATGCAGGGCTATCAACAACAATAAAATCATACTTGTTTTTTAAATCATTTAGCACTTCAGCAAAACGTCCAGAATCAAAGGTTTTGGAACT
The DNA here is from genome assembly GCA_002134785.1 of Crenothrix sp. D3. Classification (GTDB taxonomy): domain Bacteria; phylum Pseudomonadota; class Gammaproteobacteria; order Methylococcales; family Methylomonadaceae; genus UBA4132. Next base: position 325,327 of record MBQZ01000018.1, on the reverse strand, counting down.
AATATCAGCTCTATCCCCATAAACCGCAATATCTATTTGCTCATGGTCTGTTGCAAACACAATGGATTCAACAGTTGCAGTGTCAGCTAAAACATCGCACAAGCCCAACACTTTATTATCTATTTTATACCACCCGTCAAAAGCTTGTTTGGCTCCGCTAGCATCAATTAACAGCACTTTATCGTGCGATAAATCAACTAAAGATCGCGCTATGATGATAGATGTAATTGTCTTTCCTTCTCCTGGCAAAGAACTTGTGACCATTATAGTACGAGGGCATTCACCTTTTTCCGCTGTTAACAACTCTCCTTTCAAGTTGCTAATTCCTTTAAATAGATTTGCTAATCCTCTTGAGTTTGCAGATTCTAAATTGTAACGTTTGGCAAGTTTTATGGTTGATTCAATCATAATGCTAAGTAACTCTAGTTGATTTTTATTTTTCTGAAAACTTTATTTTGAACTGTAAAAATTATCATTTATCAATGCACAACGCGGTTGATCAGGATTTATTTTTAACAGGTTCGATGACTGTAATGTTTTTTTGGGATATTGGTCAAGTATTTTATTTTTATGCAAGCGGCTGAGGGCATTGTGAACAAAATAATTCGTTTTAATTTAGGGCTATGTAAGAACACAGTAGGGCTTTGGCGGTAGCGTTGGGTGGCAGGTGGCGCGGTATTAGATGGACTAGAAAACCAGCCGAAGCTATTGGTAGCTGGATTTTAGCCGATAAAGCTTCCTCTGGTTGTCCTGCCACATTTACTGCGGAACAAGTGTGTCGAATTATCGCCTTAATTGCTAACTGATGTTACGCATTAAAAAGCAATAGTCCACGAAAAGCACGAAAGACACGAAAAATAAAAATCAGTTGTAGGAGTCCAAGTTATGCCATGCCTTGGACTCCGAACAATAGGCAGTTCAGACACTAACAAGGCAGTTCAGACACTCAAATGCAGGTGAGCCATTTCAAAGATACAGGATTGACTCACCACCAACGCTTACATCATTATTTTTTAATCTTTTTCGTGCTTTTTGTGTCTTTCGTGGACAAAAATTTTCTTGTGCGTAACATCAGCAGTAGCTAATTTGCACAATATAGTAGCATTTCATAATATACTTACCCATTTGCATGAACAGGATAAGACATCGGTTTTTCAACACTTTTGCGATCTGATAGTAAATATCCTGTTTTGTGTATCTTACTTAAATTATAGGAGAGACTATTTTGGAAAATTTTACGCCGTTTTCGGCATTGGCAGGTGGTGTGTTAATTGGAATCAGCGTCACTGTGCTTTTATTATTTAACGGACGCATTGCTGGCGTTAGTGGTATTTTGAATGGGCTATTTTTCGCGTCGAAACCCGATAAACTCTGGCGATTGTTATTTTTAGTGGGTTTAGTTTTAGGGGCGTTAGTGTTTCAGTTGGGCGTGCCTGATTTTAATAGTCCACGGCAACATTATCCTTTACCGTTGTTGATTATTGGTGGTTTTCTGGTCGGGTTTGGCGCACGAATGGCAAATGGGTGTATCAGTGGGCATGGTGTGTGTGGTCTCGCTAATTTATCCTTACGTTCATTAGTAGCGACGTGTGCGTTTATGGTTTCAGGGATGCTAACGGTTTATATTGTGCGTCATGTACTGGAGCTTACCGCATGAAAAATAATTTGATGGCTTTGTTATCAGGCATAATTTTCGGTATAGGTTTATCGTTATCACAGATGATTAATCCCAATAAAGTACAGGATTTTTTAGACATCACAGGGCATTTTGACCCCAGTTTGATTTTTGTCATGATAGGCGCGTTGTCTGTGGCACTGGTGTCATTTAAATGGATTCGTAAACTATCCATGCCTTTATTTGGCGGTGATTTTCAGCTGGCTAAAAAAACCATCATTGATAAGTCGCTGATTATCGGCGGTATTATTTTTGGTGTGGGTTGGGGGATGAGTGGTTATTGCCCTGGCCCTGTAGTGGCAGGTTTAGGTTTGTTTTCACTGGAATCTGTTGTTATGGTTATTAGTATTTGTGTCGGTTTTTTTGCGTATAATGCACTTTTTGAACGCCATAAATAATGACCTAACATTATGAGTTTACTATTATTTTCTTTGCGCGGTGTCCCCGATGATGAAGCTGATGAAATACGCGAATTGCTCACTGAACAAAGCATCGATTTTTATGAAACACCCGCAGGTAATTGGGGTGTTTCCATGCCCGCATTGTGGCTTAGAAATGATACTGAATTAGTCACAGCGCAATCATTGTTAGCAGCTTATCAACAACAACGCGCTGTCACACAACGCGCTCTGTATTTGCAGCAACAACCGAAGACTTTTTTACACGCCTTTATAGCGCGTCCGTTACTCTATAGTGTTTATTTTTTGGCAATGGGATTGGTTATTTATGCGTCAATTCGTTTGCTATTTGAATTGGGTTTGTAGTGGTTGTCATCGATATGTTCATAGAAAATGTTTCTTTATCAACTAAACTTCATTTTTAATGATGCAACATCGTACAGTAATTGTTGTGACGTAATCTTTAAACAACCACCCAATCAAGCAGAGGAGTACGAGTAGAGTATGAAAAAAGTTAAACTATTAACGACGGTGTTATGGGTCAGTATGGGTTGCGTTGCCAATATGAGTACCGCAGCTGTTAATGTGTCGTCAAAATCAACACAAAAAAACGTTACAGAGAGTCACAAAAAAAATAAAACCGTACAGCACCGTAAAATTACCGAAAAAGATATTGCTGAATGTACTCGATTAATCAACAAAGTGACGAAAATTGAGAGGATGCCACAAAAAGAAGTGATGGCAATAACCGCTAGTAACACAAAAATAGCTAGACCTGAGGATGTACAACTATTTTCCTCTGATAATCCTGTTGTTAGCACACATTTAACGGGTAAAACAGTCAATTTATCGGTAGCTCCTGCACCTATTGGGCAGATTGCTCAGGTAACAAAAATAACGCCTATAGTGACATCATCTCCAAAACTTATTGCTAAATTAACCGTACCCCCCGTTGATAAACAGGTTGTTAAGCCCATAATACCTGTCAATCCGCAAATATTTTCCTCAGATACGCCTCAGAAAGTAGGTGTGCAGATCTCTAAAATCCAATCAACAAAACCGCTACTACAAGAGCAATCAACACCGCAATCATCGATTAAATTATTTGTACCTAACACTACCCCCGTTGATTTTAATCACTTAAAAGGTGGATCTGCTAGTTTGGATATCATCAAAAAAACGGCCCCTATTAATAAGCCTGTAACCGCACAGAAAAAAACTACACAGGTGACGGCTACATCTAAAAAACCAAAATCTACTGTGGTAATTAACTCAAAAATAAAAAAATCTCACTCTTAACTTGAGTGTTATTACCACGAATCCGCCACACCATTATTTTGTTCCGTATTGTAGCCATTTCACGCCCTCGTTGATAATAAAATGCAAATTTACAAAGCTCTACTCTCGCTCTGTGTATCCCTGATTGCTTTATTTCCTCATACGGCGTGGGAAGCTACGCAACTTAATAATCCTTACACAGAAGACGAGGGTAATCGCACGGTTTTATACGAATCGTTTGCGGAACGTCCCAAACATTTAGACCCAGCGGTCGCATACAGCTCTAATGAATATGCCATTATTGGGCAAATTTATGAGCCACCATTTCAATATCATTATTTAAAAAGACCCTATCAACTAATTCCGTTAACAGCAAGTAAAATGCCCGATATTCAGTATTTGAATGCTAAAGGTGAGCCGTTAAAGCAGGGCGCGGCAGACAGCGATATTGCCTTTACTGATTACATTATCGACATCAAGCCGCACAGTAACTATCAGCCTCATCCTGCGTTCGCAAAGAATGCCACAGGGGTTTATCTCTATCATCAATTAAATCCTGCGCAAATAGAGCTACTACATAGCTTAGCCGACCTTAAAGAAACAGGATCACGCGAACTGACAGCCGATGATTATGTCTATCAAATTAAGCGATTAGCCTATCCTAAACTGCAATCGCCGATTGCTGAAGTGATGAAAAACTACATCGTTGGTTTTGATGACTTTGCGAAACAAGTGGCAGATAAACCTAAAACCGCATTGAAAGATCAACCGCTAACAGGCGCACAGGTTATTAATCCTTATTCTTACCGTGTGCGTATCAAAGGTAAATACCCACAATTTATATTCTGGCTGGCAATGCCATTTTTTGCGCCGATGCCGTGGGAAGCTGATGTGTTTTACGATCAAGCGGGCTTAGCCGATAAAAATATCACGCTGGACTGGTTTCCTATTGGCACAGGTGCGTATTTATTAGCCGAAAACAATCCTAATCGGCGCATGATTTTATTGAAAAATCCGCTGTTTCATGGTGAAACGTATCCCAGTGAAGGTGAACCCGAAGATCATGCTAATGGTCTATTGCAAGACGCAGGAAAACCGTTGCCCTTTATCGACAAAGTGGTTTTCATGCTGGAAAAAGAAACCATTCCCTATTGGACTAAATTTTTACAAGGCTATTATGATTTATCGGGTATTGCTTCTGATAGTTTCGATCAAGCCATACAATTTACGGGTAGTGGTGGCGCACAGCTTACCGAAGTCATGCAGGAAAAAGGCATTCAATTACAAACCGCTGTCACCACCTCTAATTATTATCTTGGCTTTAATATGCTCGATGCTACCGTCGGCGGGAGTAGTGAGCAAGCCAGAAAATTAAGACTTGCCATCGCCATTGCTGTGGATTTTGAAGAATACATTGCTATTTTTATGAATGGGCGCGGTGTTGCAGCTCAAGGCGTGTTGCCGCCCAGTATTTATGGTTTTACAGAAGGCAAGGATGGTATCAATCCTTATGTGTATGATTGGAAAGATGACAAAGCACAGCGTAAAAACATTAATGAAGCTAAAAAATTAATGACTGAAGCGGGGTATCAGGGTGGTATAGATCCAAAAACCAACGAGCCGTTAATTTTGTATTTTGATACGACCGCTGTGAATGTTGATGATCGCCCACGCATGAATTGGTATCGTAAACAATTTGATAAGCTAGGTATTAAACTGGTCGTTCGTGCGACTGATTACAATCGGTTTCAAGAAAAACTGCGTATTGGCAATGCGCAATTATTTTTCTTAGGTTGGAATGCGGATTATCCAGACCCTGAAAACTTTTTATTTTTATTGTATGGACCTCATTCTAAAGTGAAGTTCAGTGGTGAAAACGCGAGTAATTATGAAAATCCAGAATTTGACCGCTTATTTGAACAAATGCGTAATATGGATAACAGTGAGCAGCGTTATCAACTGATTCAGCAATTACAAGAAGTGGTACGCCATGATGTGCCGTGGTTACTGGGCTTTCATCCTAAGAATTTTTTACTGCATCACGGTTGGTATAAGAATATTAAATCTAATTTAATGGCGAATAATCAGCTCAAATATACGCGTATTGACACAGTGGTTAGAGCTGAAAAAAGACAGCAATGGAATCAGCCGATAGTGTGGCCGTTATTGCTAGGTGGGGCTGGGTTGGTGGTGGTGTTAATGCCTGCTGTTAATGCCTATCGCCGTCGCACGCATAAAACTGATTAAACCTAATAAGGTGTTATGTAAAGACATTGCAGTGCAATGTCTTTACGGTACATCTGATGAATTTTAAATTAAACCTTTTTAAGTTTTTTGCCAGTGGTACGGCTGTTTTTAGTTACATCTGCTTTTGCTACAACAAGATTCGCCTTGCGATAATTTTGCGATTTACTCGCTGCTAAGCTATTAGTGGCAACTGTTTTACTGGTTGATTTTTTATTCGAAACCACTGTGACTTTTGAGCTTGTCTTATTGTTTTCTAACGATTTTTTGCTACTACCTAAAGAAGCATTTTTTGTGCTAGCCATAGCCACTTTGACATTGTCAGCTTTGTTTTTAGAGGCTTTTGCTGTCCATTGAATAGGCGCGTCTTTTTTGCTACCCGCAGGCATTTTTAACACGACACCTGAACGCACTTCTTTTCCAGTAGAAGGGTTAGCTTTAAGTAGTGCTTGAACCGTGGTGTTATTTCTGGCAGCAATCGCGGTCAGAGTTTCGCCTGATTTAACTTTGTATTTACTAGGAATTCCTTGTGACTCTTTTTGACGTGTTTGCGCTACAATTCTTCCTGCTCTGTCTTCTTTTTGTTGCTCTACGCGAGCCAGTCTTTCTTCACGTTCTTCTTGTTCTTTAATGATTTGAGTTTGATCAACGCGCTCTTCAAAAGGCAGTTGGGCTAAGCTGGATTTAAATGAGGCGACTTTTTCAACAGGCATTAATAAACGATGAGGCCCTTGAGGTGCGGTACTTGCGCGGCTAAAACCAGGGTTTAATTTCATGAATTTATCAAGTGGCATACTCGCTAGCTGCGCGGCTTTTTGTAAATCCAGTGGCGACTCAATATCAACGACTTCAAGATAGGGTTTATTGGGTATATCGTTTAAATGAATATTGTAGTCTTCAGCATTAGCAAATAACTTGGCTATGGCAATGAGACGCGGCACATAATCTGCGGTTTCTCTAGGCACATCTAATGACCAATAATCAGTTGCTAGGCTTTGGTTTTCATTTTTTTCCATTGCTTTCCAAACGTTACCTTTGCCCCAGTTATAGGAGGCTAACGCAAGACACCAATCACCGTTAAACGTTTCGCCTAAATCTTTAAGAAACGCGGTGGCAGCTTGAGTGGAGTCGAGAATATCACGGCGACCGTCATACCATGAATCTTGTTGAAGACCGTATAATTTTCCTGTATCGGGAATAAATTGCCACAATCCTGACGCATCGGCTTTTGAATAGGCATCGGGAATAAATGCACTTTCAACGACAGGTAATAACGCTAATTCACCTGGAATTTTATTGGCTTCGATTTCATCGAGAATAAGGTGTAAATAAGGTTCAGCGCGTTGCTGAATTCTGGCAATATAGGCAGGGTGATCTAAATACCAGTTTAATTGCCGCTCTACGCGTTCATTGTTAATATCGGGTAAGGAGTACAGCGATAATAATCGCTCCCAAACGGTATTTTTATGAGCTTGGGCAGTTTTAAGGCGCCCGTCATTACTCTTAGGAATGATGTATTCTGGTTTTTTATTTTGAGTAAAGTTAATCGGCGATTTGTCATTGTAACTTATCGGTGCTATAGGCGTTTCTGCGCAGCCAGCAACGATTAAAGACATGGAAATTAATAAAAATTTAATCGACCTGTTAGAATTAACATACATTATCTTTAAGCCCTTGCGAATATAGTTGAATAGTCTTGATTATAGCGGTGTTTTTACTGAAAATCATTAATATGATGAATTGTTGGATTAATTGATGAAACGAAATTTCTTGTTTTCTTGGTATGAAACCCCTAGAGGGAAATTATTGCAACGGCTGGAAGCTGACTATTTACGGCGTTCTATTACCGTTAGTTGTCAACAAATCGTGTTACAGATTGGTGGTTTAGGCTGGGAAAATGAATTTATTGACTGCACTTTATACCAACGTTACACGGTACTCGATGCCAAAAAATTGGGTTATGATGAGGCAATAAAAATTCAGGCAAAAGCGCATCATTTACCCTTAAAAAGCGATAGTGTCGATATGGTCATTATGCCGCACTTATTAGAATTTGATGCCCAGCGTTTTCAAACCATGCGTGAGGTAGAACGCGTATTGAAGCCAGAAGGTTTATTGGTAATATTAAACTTTAATCCGCTGTGTGTGTGGCTGTGGTATCAGTATTTGTGGGATAAAAAAATGGCTGACTCATGGTCGGGGCATTTTATATCACGCGCTAGAATCTTAGATTGGTTAAAGCTATTAAATTTTGAAGTAACAGGCTGTTCAGAGTTTGGTTTAGATAGCGTTAAGTCTAAAAAGGGTAAATATGTAACCAGTAGACACTCACTGTTTGCCACTGCTTATGCGATTAAAGCAATAAAACGGCGTTATCAATTAATTCCTTTAACCCCTGTGAAAAATGGGCAGCATTCTTTGGTGTTAGCCAATACACTCACTCCTTCTGCGCGGACAAAAAAACATGATTGAATCAGTCATTATTTATACTGATGGCGCGTGTCGTGGCAACCCAGGTGTCGGCGGTTGGGGTGTTATTCTAAGCTATAAAGGCACGGTGAAAGAACTCTGTGGTGGCGATAAAGATACGACCAATAATCGCATGGAACTAATGGCCGCAATTCAAGCCCTAGAAGCCCTCACCAAACCCTGTACCGTACAGCTTTATAGCGATTCTAGCTATGTGCTAAAAGGTATCACCGAATGGATGCCCAACTGGAAAAAACGCGGTTGGAAAACAGCCGCTAAACACCCTGTGAAAAACGTCGATTTATGGCAACGCTTAGATGCTGCCATTGTCCAACATGACATTGAATGGCGGTGGGTCAAAGGTCACTCAGGTGATAAAGGCAATGATAGAGCCGACGCACTGGCTAATTTAGGCATTGACTCTTTATAGTTGTTATTTCTTACTGCTTAATAAACTTTTAAGATCAGCAAACGGATTATGTGTTGCCTCAGGACTATTAGATTGACTGGTTTTCGCACTGCTAAAGCGGGTTTCTTCATAGCGAGAATGTTCATTATCGTGGCAATAAAGACACAATAATTCCCAATTGCTACCGTCCGACGGATTATCATCGTGATTATGATTTTTATGATGTACCGTTAATTCAGTCAACGTCTTGTGGGTAAACTCCCGCGCACAGCGTCCACATAGCCAAGGATATAGCTTCAACGCCTGACCTCGATAAGATTGCTCGCGTAATTCTTGATTACGGCGGGCATCGGTGACAATTTGATCTAATTTATTTTTATCGGGTTGAGTTTTTTTAATAGTCATAGCGGTTGCCTTAGTGAAATATCTTTGAGCATTGTACAAGTTGTCGATTGTTATACTCAACAATAACCCGTTTTAAATCCAAGTCATCCATTAAAATAACGCGCTATTTCAAACAGCAAAAATCAGATACTATAAGCAAAATCCACAGCCAAGCTGTATTTGGGATTGATAGTCGTTCTTTTGCCGCGTGTATCGCTTTTCAACTTTAGAGGAAAATAAAATGGAAGAAAATCAAGATGTAGCCAATTTACCCGCTTCAGAGTCAGAAGGGGCGTTTTTTAGTTCTTTAAAAAGAAATAACCGCCAAATACGCGATGACAGAGCCACTGCCATTGCTGAAGACACCGAACTGGTTTATAAACGTAAAATAGAAGATTTAGAACTGTGCATTAAAAAAATGAAACGTGAACAAGATAATATGCTTGATTTGTCGCCCACTAATGCACAAAGTTTAATTCTAGCCAGTGATTTTAATTCCACTGATTATGTGGAAAAAGATATTGAATTAGGTATTAAAATCCGCAATACCGAAATTACCTTAGAAATAGCCAGAAAACGCTATCAATATTTATTCGGAGGACTCTAATATGGGTATGGGCGATTACTCTCTTGATGAAAGAGCAACAAGATCAGCAACGCTGGGTTATGCAACTAAACCTGCGAGTGAAATTTTCTCTCAGCATTCTATTAGTAATGCCATGAATCCTAATGGCGTGATACTACGAGAATCCAGAGATTCTGAACAACACCCTAATACAGTTTCGATTATATTAGCACTCGATGTCACAGGTTCGATGGGTTCTATACCGCACTTTTTAGTTAAAGAAGGTTTGCCGCATATTATGGGCAATATAATTCAACGGGGTATTAAAGACCCGCAATTATTATTCCTTGCCATCGGCGATCATGAATGCGATAGAAGCCCGTTACAAGTCGGACAATTTGAATCCAGTGATGAATTACTTGATAAATGGTTAACCAATGTATATCTCGAAGGTGGCGGAGGCGGTAATGAGGGCGAAAGTTATTTATTAGCGTGGTATTTTGCAGGCTTACATACGGTGATTGATAGTGTTGAAAAAAGACAACAAAAAGGTTTTTTATTTACTATTGGTGATGAACCGACGTTAAAGGAAATACCCTCTGCGGCACTTAAAAATATAATGGGTAATGGGCAGTATAAAAATTACCACGCCAGTGAATTATTAGATAAAGCCCGCGAGCGTTATCATGTTTACCATCTACATATTAAAGAAACCTCATCGGGTAGCCAACAGTCTGTCATGGACGACTGGAAACAATTAATGGGTGATAATCTTATTTTGGTTGAGAGACACGCTGAAATAGCAAAAATAATTCCAGAAATCGTGGCTAAAGTAACGACTGCACAGTTGCATCCAGCGGTGCAAGCCGATATTATTAAAGAAAAAACTGACATCATTTTATAAAATAAACAATGGCAAATAAGGCAATTATTGGCTTAGGATTTGGGGATGAAGGCAAAGGGCTATTTACCGATTATCTTTGTTCTCAATCCATTAACCCATTAGTGATACGCTTTTCGGGTGGGCAACAAGCGGGGCATACTGTTATTAGTGAGGGTGTGCGCCACGTTTTTTCTAATTTTGGTGCGGGAACATTAAGAGGTGCGCCCAGTTATTTCTCCAAATTCTGCACCATAGATCCCATTGGTATCATTAATGAATTATCGGTATTATTAGATAAAGGTATTAAACCGTTATTATTCATTGATGCTCACTGCCCTGTTACTACGCCTTATGATATAGCGTATAACCAACATAATAATAAACACGGTAGTTGCGGAGTCGGTGTTGGTGATACGATTAATCGCGAAGAAAGTTATTATTCACTCACTTTTGGCGATTTATTTTATCCGTGGGTATTAGAAACAAAACTTAACTTAATAAAAGACTTTTATTCGGATCATCGTGACGTATCGCTTACGCGTTTTTTAGACTGCTGTGACCTCATTACCCATTCTATTTATATTAATAAAACCGATGGGATACCAAATAATAACTACAATCATATATTTGAAGGGTCGCAAGGTTTATTGCTGGATAAAAATTATGGGTTTTTTCCCCATGTCACGCGTTCAAATACGGGTACACAAAATATATTACCCTTATTGGGGCATGAAACCTTGTCGGTCTATTTGATAACGCGAGCCTATCAAACTCGACATGGTGATGGTCCTTTATCCAATGAGTCTATGCCACATAATATTAGTAAAAATCCTCGCGAAACTAACGTAAACAATAATTATCAAGGTGAGTTAAGAATCGCGCTGCTCGATGTGTCATTATTAGAATATGCAATCAATAAAGATGATTATCTACGCACTACAAAAAATAAATCTTTAGTTATCACTTGCCTAGACCACATTCAAAATGATTACCGCTTTACTTATCAAAATGTTATTGTTTATTGTAAAAATGAAGCTGAGTTTATTGGGAAAATTGCCAGTATTTTAAATATTAATAATATTTATATCAGTGCGTCTGAAGATGCTAAAGATATTCATGTTTTTTAGGCTACTCCCATTTGACCTAAGAACCGTTACATCTTAAAAGTAAAATAGAAATATTAAAGTTAGTGATGGGAGGTCTTGTGATTCGCAGCAAACGCTTACGGGAATATGCACTCCACGATAGGGAAGCATGGAAAAAACAGTATTATGCACATCAAAAACAGTCGCAATGGAGGCGGTTGTTAGCGTGGGATGGGATGAGTTTATCGGAGAGCACGTTCGTTCAGGCACATTAAGTGACTGGCTAGGTGGCTATGACTTGGCACGAAACGAAGGCTATATCTATCTCAATACCTGCGAGTTTTATTGCGCATTAGTGGCAACAGCATGGCAGTAAGCATTGTCCTAATACGTTGTTTTTGTTGATACTTTGCGAACCGAATGCGTGAACCATGAAACACATGCGATATGTGAAGCCGCCCTAAAATCAATTTTCGACTCCATTCTAATAATGGGTACTTGTCCGCTACAGAATTTGAAAATTAACATAAAGCGGCTTAACTTTGTGTCCTGAAAAGTGTTGACAAATCAGTTGCTCGGAGGTTTGAGTAATTTGTACACGCTAAGAACTTAACACATTAAATCATCCCGTTGCTGGGTATCCAGCCACGTTCTACACAATCTCTAAAACACCATGCGGGCGTAGTTTCAGTTTTGTAATTCCAGAAAAACCAGCCTAGATATTTTTCAAAGGTTAGTAGTTGTGCTGCTGCGTAACCACGGTAAGCGAGGTTCAATTGAAAATCATCCATGTTTTCTAAGGCGTGATTAAAGGGACCTTCTGCCCAGAGTGACACCACTTTTAAATCTAGCCCTAAACTCCATTCACCACAGTAAACTTGCTGCCCTAAATCGCTGATAATATCATCAGCTTCTTCTTTCCAAGTAATAGCGGCGCGGTGAATATGATGATAAATATCCATATCAATTTCTTCGCGGCTGAAACATTGGTAGCGGTGAATATCGAATACGATATTTTTAAATTCGGGTTCTTTTAAAAAATCGATATATTCACGGTGTGAGCGAAAGCCATCATGAAAGACCACGGCAACGTCTTCGGGGTGGCAATATTGGCGGATGCGGTGATACGCATCGGTATGGTATTTTTTTAATAAGTCGGTATCAACATCCCAACGGGGTTCATTAAGCGTTTCAATACCGTGCAGGGCAGGGCGGTTGTGATAACGTTCGGCGAGGCGTTCTAGCACGCTGAGCGAATGTTCAAGATAAGCAGGGTCGGTGTGCCATTCACACACATCTTTGATACCGCCATTGTCAAAGCCATTTTGACAGCCTGGGGCGGCGTGTAAGTCGAGTATGACGTGTAATCCAAATTCTTCTGCCCAATCAAATACCTTATCAACAATATCGAGTCCGCCGACTACAAAAGGATGACGTGCTTCGCCATAACTGCGGTGATAGGGATAATCGGCACCAAATAACCAATGCCCCACGGGTAGGCGCACGGCATTGATGCCTGTTTTAGCTAGCCACGCAAAATCTTCGCGGGTAATGTAGCTGTTCCAATGTTGTTTTAATAGGGTATCAGCGCGTTCGCCCAGTTCAGCACAGTAAGTGGTTTCATCGGTCGCCTCTAATCCTTCAAATAAACTGGGTGTTATCCATTTTTCCAATACCAACCAGCCACCAAGATTAACGCCGCGTAGTTTTTTTCCAAATTTATTGCTAAATGCGTGTGTCATATTGTTATTCCTTAAAAATAAATTAAGTCAAATATAATTGGTGGGGATGGAAGGATGCTGCGTTTGGCATATTAGTAACTGTCAATAAGGTAGCATCGGGTAGTTGTTGACAAATTAAACGAAACGCGGCTATTTCACCCTCGTTATCGAGTGAATCAAAGGCTTCTTGTATAAATATCCACTGGGGTTTATACAATAGCAGACGAACTAAACCTAGGCGTTGCTGCATTTCGCGTGATAACACTTTGCCCCAAGTATCAACTTGATCCAGTTGTGTTAATAATTCGTCCAAGCCGACTAACTTAAGTGTCGCTTCTAATTCAGCGTTAAATGTGCCATTAGTCGCAGGATAACAAATAGCTGACCGTAATGTTCCTGTGGGTAGATAAGGGCGTGGTGGCATAAAAAACAAGGTCTCATTATCAGGTAAGCCAATAGACCCATGACCCCATGGCCACAGGCCTGTGATGGCTTTAAATAGTTTAGAACCCGTAAAGGAGTTGCCAGTGATAAGGACGTGTTCTCCTGCTTTAATTTCATCTTGAATGCAGGAAATAATTTCTTCACCATTCAATTTAGAAATACAGAGTTTTTCAAAGCCCAACACTGATCGGTCGGTTTTTTCTAAGCAAATGCGACTAAGATGAGGACAAGCTATTTCTTCTTCTAAGTAATCTAAGGCTTCGATTAGACCTAATATACGTTCTACTGAGGCTCGCCACTCAAATACTTTTGCCATATTATCAACGGGCCACGATAACGCTGAAGCCATTTGTTGAAAGGATTGTGCAGATTGCATTAATGCACCGAGGCTGAGACTACCCAAAATATAACGCGGTGCAGAGACTAAAATGGGGAATGCCATCGACAGTACTGAGTAACCTGAAGAGAAGAATAAAATTCGTTCCCATGCCTTTGTTTGTTGTTGCCAAGCCCCCGTTATTTCAGAAAAAAGAGAGCGAAAGCGTTGGCGTTCATTGTCTTCGCCGTGAATCATGGCAATCGATAAAGAGTTTTCTTGCGCGGTGATTAAGGAGAAACGAAAATTAGCTTCGGCAGTTTGTTTAGCATCGGTGGCTTTAGTTAGCGGTTGCCCCATCCACCAACCCAATAAGGAAGCGGCACTGGCATAAAGCAATGCTAGCCAAACCAAATGCCCATAAATGGGTATTTTTACTACCGCTAAATCCAGTACCACTACACCCGAAAGTGACCATAAAATTTGACTGAAACTGAATAGTAATAACACGCTGTACAGCAAAGAATGACACATATCAATAGCGGATTCAGTCGCAACCCGAATATCTTCGGCAATGCGACCATCTGGATTATCGTGTTCACCTTTTTCGGTATGCGTCACCAAATAATGCCGTCCTTGAGACATCCAGAGATCAATTAATCGATTTGTCAGCCATTTGCGCCAGCCTATTTGTAAGCTACGTTTTACTTTTATATGACTAACGGTAACGATGATATTAGCGGCAAAGATAATAACGATAATACCGACTTGGGTGAAAAACCCCGACATGGATCGTTGATCTAATGCGTTAAATAAATCGGCACTCCATTGAGTGATAATAACGGCGACGGCGATTTGTGCGATGGTGAGTATGAGTAGTATAAGAGCTGATCTGCGTACAGTCGCCTGATTTTCTGAACACCAAAAACCGCCAGCTAAACGAATGAATTGCACAAAAAAATTGCTTTTTTTCATAAGTGAGACTCCTTGCTGAAAATAAAATGGAAAGGGTAGTGGAGAAGTGATAATGACTTGTAAAGAACAAAAATACAATGAGTTAAGTTTATTACTCTAGCCATTCAATAATGAAATCTTCCAAATCATCTATATCATCACTTTCTAGTTCCTTGCGTGCGTAACTGCGAATCGAAATCCCTGATGCTTCAACGCTTGCTGTGTTTTTTGACACCAAAGGATGCCACATGGGTAACTCTTTACCTTCATGGACTAATCGGTAAGCACAGGTTACAGGCAACCAGTGATATTGACTGGTTTCGAGTTGTCTTAAATCTAAACAATCAGGAATAATTTGAGTGCGTTCTGCATAACGCGTACAACGACAACTAGTTAGGTCGATGAGACGACAAGCGATACTGGTAAAGTAAATATTACCCGTGTCTTCGTCTTCTAATTTGTGCAGACAACATTTAGCGCAGCCATCACAGAGTGACTCCCATTCTTGGGTCGTCATTTCAGGCAGGGTTTTGGTTTTCCAAAAATTCATCGTAAAGACGTTGCACGGCAACGTCTGTATTCGAGGATGAGTGGATTATTATTTTTTAACAATTGCATTCCATGCAATCAACCATGTTTGTGATTGATAGGACTCGGCTTTTTTATCTAACGCACCTGTCAGTACCATACGCAGGGTATTATGAATAATACCAAAAAAATACGCATTAGCTAGTAATGGGTCAATATTGCGTATATCGCCTTCGCTAATACCTGTACGAATAATTTTGATGATTTTTACGAAGGCGGCGGTATCGAGTAACGGCTTGGCTTCGGGTAAAAAT
Organism: Crenothrix sp. D3; assembly: GCA_002134785.1. Classification (GTDB taxonomy): domain Bacteria; phylum Pseudomonadota; class Gammaproteobacteria; order Methylococcales; family Methylomonadaceae; genus UBA4132. Next base: position 309,660 of record MBQZ01000018.1, on the reverse strand, counting down.
TCATTGATTTTTAATATCAGCAAAAACTGCATAACCTCAGGAGCATCATCAGTTAGCTTGAAGAATAAATCCACGATACCGTGTAATTGTTCAGAAGGCTTTTGATTTTTACGCCGTATTTCATCAATAGATATATTTAAGCTATCCAAGATATTGGCATACAGTGCCGTGGCAATCATTTGTTTATGTTTAAAATGATGATAAATTGCCCCTGCTGTTTTAATACCTGCGGCTTCTGCAATATCGGTTAATGATGTATTGAAATAGCCTTTTTCAGCAAATAGTTTTAAGGCGGCTAATAAAATTTCATCTTGTATTTCAGTTTTAGTATGAGTGTCTTTTTCTTGATCCATGTGCTTATTTCACAGCGTGTCAATGCGCTATATCGCTTAATGTTAGTAAAATATAGAAGGTTAGTAAAACCTTGAGTTAATAATGTTGTTATTTTTCAGCAATAGCCGTTAAAGCCGCGCGTAGATAGCTAATCATAGACCATAACGTTAATGCGGCAGCAATATACAATAGAACATAGCCGATTGAGTTAATCGGTAAGCCCAATAAATCTTCACGATACAATAAAAACCCTATCGCCAGCATTTGTGCTGTTGTTTTCCATTTGCCGATGTCAGACACTTTAACCGTTGCACGTTGACCAATTTCTGCCATCCATTCGCGTAACGACGCAATCGTGATTTCCCGACCAATAATAATAGCGGCAGGAATGGCTAAATAAGCGGTTGCTTGTTGTTGCACTAGCAATACCAACACAATAGCCACCATCAATTTATCGGCAACGGGATCTAAAAAAGCCCCAAAAGGCGTTTCTAACTGCATTTTTCGCGCCAGATAACCATCTAACCAGTCGGTAATACCTGCTGCTAAAAAAATCAGCATACACGCCACGTTGGCATACTGCCAAGGCAAATAGAAAACGACCGCTAATAGAGGAATTAACGCAATTCTTAACAGAGTCAGATTGGTAGGTAAATTAAATTCAATGGTCATCTGAATGATGAAAGGTATCGTAAATTCGTTGTGCCAACGTTCGGCTAATGCCATCTATGTTACAAAGCGCATCCACACTCGCGCGTGCTACACCTTGCAACCCCCCAAACTGTTTTAATAATAGCTGCCGTCGCTTAGTTCCTAACCCTGAAATGGATTCTAAAACTGATTTTTTACTTGCCTTGGCTCGACTTTGCCTATGTCCTGTGATGGCAAATCGATGTGCTTCGTCACGAATTTGTTGAATCAACAACAAACCGCCAGACCCCACTGCTACTATTGGCTGATTCTGATTTAGAACAATTAGTTTCTCCATGCCAGCCTTTCGCTGCTCTCCTTTTGCAACACCCACTATCATAACATTGTTTATAGCTAATTCTGCTAATGCCTTTTGCGCTTCATGCACTTGACCTTTGCCACCGTCGATAAACACTATATCGGGGGCTTGATGTTCCCCTTGTTGCAAGCGTTTAAAGCGTCTAAAAACCGCTTGATGAATCGCTGCATAATCATCACCACCTGCAATACCCGTGATATTAAATCGCCGATAAGCCGATTTAACCGCGCCCTCTCTATCAAATACCACGCAAGATGCCACCGTTTGCTCGCCTTGTGTATGACTAATATCAAAACATTCCAGACGATTAGGCACGTCTTTACAACCGAGTATTTGCTGCAAACTCACAAAGCGAGCGTGTAGATTTTGCTTAGATGCAATGTGAGTTAATAAAGCATTTTCGGCATTGTTACGCGCCATTTCTAGCCACTTCAACCGCTCATCTTTCGCTTTATAACTAATTGTCAACGCGTGATTAGCGTGGCTGGCTAAGGTCTCGCGTAACAAATCCATTTCCGCTAACTCATGACTAATAATTAACTCATGCGGCATGGGTTTATCGAAATAATACTGGGGAATAAAGGCTTGCAACACCGCAGCCGCTTCATGCACCTCAGTCATTTTCGGAAAAAAAACCTTATGCCCTAAATGCTGACCGTTACGAATAAAAAACACCTGCACACACGCGACATTGGCTTGCGTCGCACAGGCAATAATATCCATATCTCCTTGCTCATCATTAACAGACTGTGTGTCTAATAACGACCGCAACCGTGAAATTTGATCTCTCAATCGTGCCGCGTGTTCAAAATTAAGTTCAGCAGCGGCTTTATCCATACTCACAATTAACTCATTAATTAATAGCCCACTTTTACCCTCCAAAAACAGCACCGTATTTTTCACATCCAGCGCGTAACTCGCTTTATCAATCAACCCCACACACGGCGCGGTACAACGCCCGATTTGATACTGCAAACAAGGGCGCGTGCGATTGTTATAAACTGATTCCTCACATTGGCGAATAGGAAATAATCTCTGCAACAACTTCAAACTTTCCCGCGCCGCCCCCGAACTCGGATACGGGCCAAAATAACGCCCTAACTTGCGTTTCGCACCACGGTGCAAACTGATTTGCGGAAATTCGTGATTAGACAGAAAAATATAAGGGTAAGATTTATCATCCCGCAAACAAATATTATAACGCGGCTTATGCAGCTTGATTTGCTGACATTCCAGCAACAACGCCTCGTTTTCGGTCTGCGTGACTGTCACCTCAATAGCGGCAATTTTAGCCACCATCGCCTGCTGTTTCAGCGTCGTGGCTGAGTTTTTGAAATAACTGGCAACGCGATTTTTAAGATTCTTCGCCTTACCAATATAAATAATCTCCCCCTCCGCATTCAGCATTTTATAAATGCCCGCTTGCGTGGTGAGATTTTTTAAAAATGTTGTGCTATCGAACACGGCTTAGCCTACCCATAGTTACGCTTGTAAAAACTGCACTGCTGCCAAACGGTTTAAAATGGTTTTTAAATCTAGCAAGTGTATTCACGGATTTCTGTGCGTCGTTCGGTAAAATTCATGCTTCGTTCCATAAAGCGACAAAACGGGGAAAATGGCGTTCACTCCAAGTGATTTGACATTCTTCACCTGCTAAGCGAATCTTTACAGCTACTGTGTCCATTTCTCCAATTTCTCTTTGTTCAAAATCCTTAATAATTGTTTCTAAATCATCCAACCATTCAAAGCTGGCAGTTTTCAACTTTGCCATTGTATCGGCACTGACACACAACATATTGCCTTCATTGTTTAGATAATCAGCATTGCTATAAGAAAGCAGTGAACAGGCTTCAAAATAGTTTTCAGCTTCACCGTTAGCATTCACCGAGGCTTTGGGAAAGGTATTACTTGTTATTTGGCAGTAACCTTGATATTGCTCATAGAGAAAATCACGCGCTTCTTTATTTGATTGTGATTGACGTACTGGTGAAAAACGAATTGTTTGCGGTGTAGTTTGGTGATGTTCTACATCTTCTTCTACTGCTTTATCCAATTTGTTCTGATAACGGTTGGTATCAGGTATTGCGTAGTTTGAATTATCTGCATCACTTGCTGAAATACTGCCCCTTTGTGGACGGAATAAATTACTAATTCCTTTTTTAAAAGATAGGGCTGATTGTGGTGGGATTTCTTCTTGTGGAATCATTTTGAGAATTTTTTGCCGTTCAGCATCTGAACCTGATTGATAACGCTCAATTAATCGTCTTAAATCGTGGTCATCTCTTGCAATAATATTAATAGCTTGCTCAACCTCTGGCTTTTTCATGCCCAATTTTTCAGCGACTTCTTTGGCACTAATAGAACTTGTTTCAAATTCATCGGGTAAATCGGTGAGTAATAATTCACTGGGTTTATGCCAGTTACCAGTTTTGTCTGGAATCCATTGATTGCTATAGCATAACTTGCCAACTTCGGTATCCATTGATTTAGGTATTGCAGTGGATAAAAGAGTTTTTCTGGTTTCAGAACGGATTTCTCCGTTAATAATTCTTGGTGCAGAAAGTAATATTCTCCAAAAAATTCTAAATCTATCAATATTCCATGAATTAAATGCCTGTTCTAAACCATAAATTAGTACGTTAGGTTTAAATCCGTTTAGACCTTGATAATAAGAATTATTGCTACCTTTTAAATATTTACAATGTTCATTTCTAGGAATTGCATTTACTAAGCAAATTGTTTCGTTGTCAGATGAGGATAGGTTTTTAATTAAGGTATTAGCAGGGTTAATTACTTGATTTATGTAATTTTCGTCTAATTCTTCAATAATTGATTGATGCAAAAAATAAGCATCAATATTTATTAATCCTTTAAACCATGTTTCACAGTTGCCATCCTTTTTATATAAAGCTGGCTCATTAGTTTTTTTCCAAACAATATCGGACATATTGCCACTAGCATGAATACAAGCGACCCAATTAACTGTTTTTAAATCAATTGCATAACGGGCTTTTGAAATCAACTGTAAATCCGCGTGATATTCTTCTTCATTGAAATTTTCTAGCGGATATTTTGGTAATATAAACTTTTCAACAATAGCTACCGTATCCATTTCATGGACGCATTTATCTAAAAACTTTTTAAATGAGTGACATGAATTAAATGATTCATGTTCAAAAATCGAATGCAAAAAATAGACTTGGCTATCTTCTGTTATAGATGATGGCATTTCAATATCGCTTGGTTTATCGAATAAATTACTCTTTGGTTTTTTCCAGAAAATTTCTGTTTCATTGTCGCCGAACTTAATACAAGCTAACCATGCTGTTTCGTTTAATTTTTCTTCAAGATATACCTTTGTATTGTCATTACCATGCACATACGCTTCTGCAATTTGCTGTAAATCTTTTAGATAATCATCAGAATTAAACTCAACAGAATTTTTATATTTTGGCAATAAACAATTAACAACTATATCTTCAAGTTTAATTTTATCAATACCTTCTTTGTTCAAAAAGGTTTTAACATCTATGTTTTTAGCTAATTTATCATGTACTATTTCAAATATTGTTAAATCCAAGCCTTCGGTATTATTCGGTTTAAACCAAGCTGTTACTTCGTTTGGAGTGTCGCTTTTTGTTTTTACTTGCTTGCCTGATTGAAGACGAACAAAAGGAAGGTTTTTAAGAGGTTTAGCTCCTTGCTCTGCGTATAAAATAAATTGAATTAGCCAATTTATTGATCGTTTGCTAAAAAACTCATCCGTTAATTTTGATGTTAATTTATTATCAACGGATACTTCAATATCAGAAACAAGATGCTTCAAATAGTCGTAAATATCTTTATAAATACCACTTTCAGTGATAGATGAATCCAACCAAAATAACTGTTTTTTATTGAATAATGCACCCAATTGTTTAGGTGAAAATAAATCCACTAATGGTTGAATGCGTGCGAGTTTTGCTTCATTCGCTTTAATAAAACTACCATTATGTGCAGGCAATAAGGCTTGTGTTTTCAGTGCTTCACGCACTTGGTCATAAACAGGACGGAAAAAACTATTTTCTGAAAAATTCTCTTCGTTTAAAGGCAGTGCGTTATAACTAGCAACATTTAATTTTTTGGCATCGCGCAAAATCAATAAACTATCAGTGACCAATTGCGCGGCAGTGTTAATCATTTGATGGTTTGCCGAATCATAATCGCTTTTGATATTGTCACGCGATTTAGTGACTTTAAAGGGGGCTTGAATCAAAAAACCAAGTTCTGTTTTCTCTTTAGTCGGAAATGAAACAACCAATTCAGTATCATGCGCTTTAATCACTTTGCCTTTTTCAAGTAAAAAAGCAATTTCAATTTTTGCAGAGTGTTTTTTATTGCTCTCTGTAACATCAATATCGTTTGAAAAAATTTGCCATTGTTCCGTTTTTGCTAAATGGTCGCTAACTTCAACAATACACCAATTATCTCGTTTATTTTTAGATTTATTTTTTCTGGCTAATATTCCCTGTTTTCCATCTGGCAATATCCATTCAATTTTTTCAACGTACTGTAAAAACAGCAAGGTGCGAATACTCAGTTTATTAATTGCTTCGCTGATTTCTGATACCGCATCATCAGCATTCACATTGTCACGAAACTTCGTCGCCCATTCAGGTCTTTTTTCTGGTTTGTCAAACGGCAAAACAATCAAGGTATCTTTATTGGTTGTTGCTTCGATAGCATAAGGTTCAACGAATCGGCTTATTTCAAAATGTTCGTTTTCGGAATGAATTTGTGGAAAAAAACTGTAGTTATAAACAGACTTGAAACCAATACCAAATTTACCGATTTGCGTGTAATCGTCTGCTTTAGTCCCTTCGCCAATGCCGCAAATACCTATTACATCGCGTTCATCAAATGCTTTACCGTTGTGATAAATTTCAAGTTTATCGTCATATAAATGAAAGCGCACATACCCCGAATCCTTTGATGATACACGGCGTGAAAGCGCATCTTCGGCATTTTGCAAAACTTCAAAAATAAAATGAGTTCGAGTGTTATAAATATCAGCAAGATAAGAAAGGTGGCGTGTGCCTTTGCCGTATTCTTCAATATTATCTTGGCGGATTTTTTCGTAATCTATTTTGCTCATTGTTTTTCCTCAGAAGCTCTGATTTCTAAAATCCCAAATAACACCGCTTGCGCGTGTATATCGCCCGCATCACGGTCATTTTCTAACTGACTAACACGGTATTGATAATCCGCTTCAGCATTGTGTAGTTCCGCTTGTTTCATGGTTTGAATCAGCGGATTGGTATTGCGCTGGATAGTATCACGCAACAAGGCGACACGCGCCGCGTGACTGTTACGCAAACTTTGTAAACGATGTTCAACCCGTTGGCGATTTTTGGCTTGATGTTCGGCTTGGGCGTGTTGCCAGAGTTGGTAATGGTGTTGTTCCAAGTCATCAAATACGCTTTGTTCGGGTAAGTCGGCTGTTCCTGTGTCGGCATCAGCAAGTAAGGTCATGAGTTGTGCGCGTAAATCGGGGTTTTCTGTGACGGCGATAAATTCTTGGTCAGCTTTAACGCCTTTGCTGTCCCAGCGATAGATGGCAAACGGGTATAGTCCAGCGGCAATGTCGGTACTATTGGCGGTTAAGGAACTGTAAGCTTGTGGTTCGGTTAATACGGCTTGCATGGCTAGACGTGTTAAAGGATGCAAGGTATCAATCAATTGTACTTTGCTGTGTTCAGCTGCGCCTTCCTGAGTAAAGCTAATGGCTAGAGTAAGTTCACTGCCTTTAAGCCAGTGTTCCCAATCTCTAGCAACGGTTTCTTTGCTGTGGGCGTTGAGTTTGGCATTGTCGGCTAATAATTGTTGTCGGTCTTCTTTGGTTAAACGCAGGGTTTTGGTGGGTTTTTCACCTTGAATAAGCTCGTGTTCTTTGGCTAAGCGTTGTTGTAGATAATGGGAAACAAGGCGTTGCATGGCTTCAGAGGTTAAAAATGGGCTAGTCGCTTGTGCTAAAGTTTCATCCCATGCTTGTTTGCTTATATCAATGCCAAACAATTCGGCTTCGCTATTTTCTAGGGCTTCTTGTTCGTGCATTATGCGGATGTCGTTGTCGGCGAGCTGTTGTAAACGTTCTTGGCGTTCAGCTTCGGTGAGTTCAAATTGTTCGCTGATACTGTGTATCTGTTGAGTAATGTCACCTAATATGGCTTCACAACCACCAATAGCGGATTCAAATACCCCAATACGCAATAAGCAACGGTTATAAATATCAGCGTCTACAGTGTCTGGTGTGATGAAATTGACGATTGCCACGGTTTCGCTTTTTTGTCCGTAGCGGTCTATACGTCCTATGCGTTGTTCAATACGCATGGGATTCCACGGCAAATCATAGTTGATTAAATAATCGCAAAATTGAAAATCCAAGCCTTCGCAACCGACTTCCGATGAGAGTAAACAATCAATGGCGTGTTGGTCTTCACGCGGTAAGGCAAAACGGCTGCGTAAATCGGCGCGGTCTTCGTGATTGATTTCACCGTGTATCAAACCAAAGCGCGTACCGTCTTGTGGTAGGTTGTTGACCAGATAACGTAAGGTATGGCGAAAGCTGGAAAATAACAGGATTTTGTTATTGGCTTGTTGCTGTTTATCTTTGATTAAAGCTAACAGTCGTTCTACTTTTGGGTCATCCGTTGGCAAGTCTTCGGCTAAGGCTATGACTTTTTCAATGTCTTGTTTGATATTTTCGGGAATATCTAAAGACAAATCGTCTTCATCGTCTGCAAGTTCGGTTATTTGCAAGGCGTTTAGTTTGCGTTCTAGCATATCTTTCAATAATGGCGCGAGTCCATGCAAACAACTGGCGGCTTGGCGGCGAATGGTGCTGAGCATAAATTTAACGCTACGTTCACCATGACTGTAGGCGTAAATGTCCGCCATGATGTCGAGCAAGCAATCATGCAGTTGGCGTTGTGGCGCGGTGTAATCAACTTCAATGGTTTGTGGTTTGCGTTGGGTGAAGTTGCCAATATCACGGCGGCGTGTGCGATTAATCAATGAATTAAAGGTGTAAAAAGATTCAATGTTGCGTACCAATTTAACACGCTGGGTTTCAGTGAGGTTGGTATCACTGAGCGCGGTTTGAGTCGCTTGAAAGTCTGGGTCATGCTGTAAAAAATGCTGTCCCCAATCGGTATTGGCGGCGTTTTGTAATGCGTCTTGGGCTTGGTTTTGCCAGTTTTCCGATTTTTTCCGACAACAGGCTATGGCAGTGTTTAAGTGTGGATTAGGTTCTGCCATTGCTTTAAAACTGGCTTTATCAATAATGAGGTCAGGGCGTAATAAATTTAGCAGGGTGTATAAATCGTCTGCGCCGAGTTGAATCGGAGTTGCTGATAAAAAAATTACCGCTTGTGCGTGTTCGCATAACAGGGAAACGCCACGATGTAACCATGTGTCGCTGTTGCGTAAATGGTGGGCTTCGTCAACGATGATTAGGTCAAATTTGGGCGGTGGGTCTAGGTTTAATAACCCTTTGGGTTTTTTACCTTCTACTAAATCACTGTTAAACAGAGAAAATGGCAAAATAACGTAATTATGTTTGCGTGACCATTGCCCTTCTAAATCGGCTTCTTTAAGGCGAGAGCGTAATGTTGTACCGTCTAACGCCTCAAAGTCTTCATCAAAACGTTTCATTTCATTATGCCATTTTTGCTCTGCGACTAAGGCTTTTGGGCAGATAATCAGCACGGAATTGATGTCCATTCGCGCCTTGAGTTCTTTTAAAATCAAACCTGCTTCAATGGTTTTACCCACACCCACTTCATCGGCGATTAATAAGCGCGGTCTATCAGCACGAATTAGTTTTAAAACAGGGCGATATTGATAAGGAACAAATTGAATGCGTCCCGAATTTAAGGAATAAATGCGTGAAGCGGAGGGGTTTTGTAGTTGTAGTGCGGTGATTCGGGCTTTTAGGGCGTTGGCGGTTAGGCTGTGTCGTTTTACTGATGCGTTGGTAATGCTGATTAGTTGGCTTTGATAATAAATTTCTGGCGCATTATCGACAAAAACTTTGTATCGAGTTTCTGTGTTTAGACTAGGTAAAATGTCAATTACAGGAAATTGCTTGTTGGGATTGGATTTGAGGGCAACGAATTGTCCGATTTGAAAAAACGACATGATTATATCTTTCCGTGAAGTTAATTAAATTGTAATACTAACTTGATATTAACAGCCTACTATCATTCTTCACCAATATAAATAATCTCCCCGTCTGCATTCAACATTTTATAAATGCCAGAGCGTGTGGTTAGATTCTTTAGAAATGTCGCGCTATCGAACACCGCTTAATCCACCTGTTTTGTTATATAACTTATCCATTTAAAGCGCGTTGATTTTATAAGTAATCAATAACCCTGCACTAACAGCTCCTATTAACGTACCGCCCACTCTAAACCCTAAGGCGCGATTGCCTATCACTGCTGAAAAAATACTTTTGATACCCGAATTAACAGAGACGGCAATAAGAATTGCTTTAGCCGCAACGCCAACGTCCAAACCTTGTTTACTCATTTGCGACATCGAAATAATAATAGGATCAGCATCGGCTAGACCTGAAATGGCGGCTAAAAAGTAACTTCCCGTATCGCCAAAATAATCTTTTAGTAACTTGGACAGTAACATAATGAGGACTAAAAATGCCGCAAACTTTAATGCCATGCCTAATTGAAACGGGTTTTTTAGGGCTAATTCTTCGTGAGTACGAAAGTCGCGGGCATTTTTCCATAATAGAAAAGCAATCAGATAAGTAACAAGGCTCATGACTAAAAAGGCAGGCAGTAATGTTTGGCACAAGACTGGATTCATGACCCACGTTATCAGCAACGTGCGGGCAAATAGTGTGGCGCAAGCCGTTAAAATTCCTGCCGCTAACACATTTTCCATGTTTGGATATTGGGTTGATAACTTGGATAAGTTAAGCGTAACAGCGGTCGAAGACACCAGCCCACCTAATGCGCCTGTCAACACGGGGCCATGCTGATTGCCGCCAATTTTTATGGCGAAATAGCCCAGATAGGAAATGCCCGCAATCAGCACCACCATCCACCAAATATGATAAGGATTAAACGCTGCCCACGGGCCATAACCCTGATTGGGTAGTGTGGGCAAAATAACGACCGAAATTAGCAGTAATTCCAGCGTTGCATTCAATTCATGCTGTTCGAGTTTTTTTAGCCAACCATGTAGCAAAGGCTTAAAACTGAGTAGCGAGGTAATGACTACGGCACTGGCAGAAGCCAGCGTAATATGATTGAAAACTGTCAATGCCCCTAAAGTAAAGGTAATCAACGAGGCAATGAGGCTGGTGATGCTGACATCTTCAAACTTATCGATACTTTTACTGTAAGCAACCAGCAAAACAAGGGTTAGACCTAGAAATACAAACCCCATTAAAAAGGCGTTACCTTGTTGAGCTAAAATACCCGACAAGCCACCCAACAAGCCAATAAGCCCGTAAGTACGCAGCCCTGCAACACGCATTCCCTCAACGCGATCACGCGCCCGCCAGCCACGTTCCAAGCCGATTAGCAAACCGATTGCTAAGGCAACCCCCAGTAGTTTAAAGTTTTCTAGTTCGGACATTTATGAATCCAATGGTGTCATTCAGATTAGCGATAACCTAACCTGACAAAAATAGGTGATTTACTGAGTGTCCAGTCTACGCTTTTAAGAGCTGCTCAATACGCTGAAAAACCTCAGTAAACCTCGCTTTAGTTAGGCGTTTAGTTTGTACGTTGTAGCGGCTGGTATGGTAGGAATCGACCAGTGTTAAACCGTTGGGTAAAGCGTGTTGGACGTTATGGGCGAATTTCGCGCTGTTAGCTTTTAAGCCTAGGGCTTTTAAGACGGCTTGGTGGGCGACTGTGCCTAGGGCAAGGATTACCCCGTTTTCTGGTAGCGTTGTTAATTCAGCGGCTAAAAAAGAATTGCATTGGGTGATTTCTTCGCCCGTGGGTTTATTTTGTGGTGGTAAACATTTGACGGCGTTGCTGATACGACAGTTAGTAAGCATCAGCCCATCGTGTAAAGATTCAGATGTGGGTTGATTGCTGTAGCCAAATTCATGCAATGCTTCATAGAGTAATAGCCCTGCATAATCACCTGTAAACGGTCGTCCTGAGGCATTCGCACCGTGCATTCCAGGTGCTAAACCGACGACTAATAATTGAGCATTAACATCACCAAACGGCGCGACAGGACGGGCGTGGTAGTCTGGGTATTTTTGTTTTACGTCATCCAGAAAGCTAGCTAAACGTGGGCATAAACGGCACTGTTGATTGAATATTGGCGTGTTCATCGAGTGTAAAAAATATAATCGGCTGAATAAGCAATCGGTTTTTCCGTGCCTAGATGATTGCTGTTACACGCAGATACAGGAGCTAAACCGCCGTGTGTGTTAATACGCTGAATAAAACGCGTATTAGCAAATACACCCGCACCGTGATGTTCAATCGCTTCTAATAGCACCCAAGCGATTGCCGAATCAGGATTCACGTCAACTTTTTTAAGTACTCGACCTAATACGCGGCTACCGTCTTGATAATACCATTCAGGCCCTGCTGAATGACTGCCCACAGCGTGACCTTTCGTATCAAACAATTGAGCATTCGGGGCTTGCAACTGCCATGAATATTCGCCTTTATGACTGACACATTGATAAATTTGCTGACCGTTAGCGTGCAAAGATAATAGATTAAAGTCATCACTCGTCGGCACGGCAATTTCTTCAGGAATAACCGTTTTGGCGCACACGACAGCGGGGAATAAGAGTAATAAACAGGCCATTTTTAACATGATAATTTTCCTTTGTGCCTATAACACGGTAATAATTAATGCGAATACAAACACAAAAATAACAAACAGAGTAAAACGTGCGGTGTTTGATAACGTTGTCCAGACGAGTTTTAACTCGGTTAATAAGGCTTGTTTCCTATCGGGGGATTCAAGTATTTTTTTCCACCGACCACGCAATGAATGCGCGGCTTCGAAGGCTTCTTCTTCCGCAATTAATTCCGCAATGGTTGGATAAAATACGCCGCATTCAAGGCAGCGTGTCTCGGTTTTAATCCGTTCATGACCACAAGATGGACATTTACTCATGTGATGCTCCTACAGCTAAGTTTAGCGATGTGTGTTTAATTATAGAAATTCATTGTTAATAACATTAAATATTTTATTGACATAAGTCTGTCACTTTTTAGTAGGACAATGTTTCTTGTATTGAGATTAAAGTTAGAAGTTAAAAGAAATAAATATATGCACTAATTGCTACTGAATAAATAAGCTCATCAAGTTATCCATTTGTTTTTTAAGTTAAATTAATCTACAGGACAAGATCATGTACGCAAAAACATTGCTTCATCTTAAAGATTTGGACAATTCATCCATTGATATTGAAGCATCAATACTGGCATCTACTGATGGCTTAGTCATATCAACAACTTTACCATTCGAGACAGCCGCTGATAATATCGGCGCAATCTGTGCGGGTGCATTTTTACTTGGGCATCATACGTCAAAGGAATGTGTTGTCGGTATGTTAGAGCAGGTGTCAATTAAATGTAAGGAAAAATCTATTGTCATCACTCATGCAGGCGAAGAGCTTATATTGGCTGTTATTATCAAACCTTATACTGATTATGAACAATTGAACTTTAACTTAAAGCAGTCTATTGAAAAAATTGCCACTGTTATTGGATGAGTAATTTAAGGTTATACCAACATTCTTATTAAAGGGCTATTATCGTCGATGACTAGTGGTTCGGCACTGTCGCAGTGTTTAATCAGTTCAGTGAGTTGTTGACACTGCGCGGCGTGTTGCTGGTTTATGTTATCAATAACAGCGGACACGTCACTTTCTATAAGACTGAATGCGGTGGTGATACCTTTGTTAAGTCCATTTAACGCGCTCTTTTGTAACGACGGTTGGGCTTTTTTTAGAATGAAAAATGGGATTAACCACGTTAGCGCGATGAGTAAACTGCTATGTACTGCAAAATCAACGCCTAAATAGGGAACGGCAGCCATATTGCTGTGGTAATAGCCGATAAAAACTTGATAAATTGCCCACGACATTGCCGCCAATGGCAGGGTAATTTCACATAAGCGCATGACTTTTAAAAAACCACGATGTAATGCACTTCCTGGTGTGGCTAAGGCGAGACGTGCGAATAGTTGACTTTGGGTGTGGACAATTTTTTCGGCTTTTTCGCGCAACCCAGCCAACTGTTTTTTAAGTGGTAATACAGGTAAACCTGCTTGATCCGCAGTGCTGATAAATTCATCAATCGCATCATTAAAACGGCTCTCCGCCCACTCATCCCACAGTGTTGTGTGATTCTCACTGGTATAGTTAGCTAATGCAGGTGGCGCAATCAAATCGCTGGCATGGCTGGCATAGTGTTGAGCCAGTTGTTGGCAAGACCACGCAAAGCCTTGTTGCAGTTGTTCGCTGGTTACTTGCCATTGCGTTTGCCATTGGGCTTTTAGTTGTTGGGCTTGCTGCGGTGAACCTAATGTGAGTAGTGTGGTTTGTAGAATTTGCTTGAGTGCTTGTTTGCGCACTTGTGAACCGCGTTGTTCCAGTTGTTCTATCGTGTGTTGATTAGCCAGAGAAATAATCAGGCTTTCTAATTCGGCAAAATCATCCACTAGATTTTCATCGGTGCAGACAGTTTTAAATATCATCGGTTCAACAAAACCTGCTTTGTGTAGTTGCTGATTAAAATCGGCAAGTTGTGCGGGTTGTCCTCTGTCCCATTGATTTAATACAAATAACCACGCGTGCCGACCGCCTTCAGCCAGCAATAATCGCCACGCTTTTTCGTCGCGATACCGCTCAGGACTCACCACATAAATCAGAATGTCGATATGCGGTAGCCAGCTCAATACTTGTTGTTTATTGCTCAGTTCGGTGCTGTCAAAATCGGGCATATCAATCCAGATGATATTTTTTTTGCGGTCATCATCGTGATTAGCCAGATTAATTTTAGCCATCGGCAGTGATTCAGCCAGTGAGGGCAGGGCGACACTGTGGTGATAAAACAGGGTAACTTCACGCGAAGTAGGTCGTTCTATGCCCGATTTAGCAACAGCTTTACCTGCTAAGCGATTCAGTAACGCGCTTTTGCCCACGCCTGTGCCGCCCATAAAAGCGACAATTAACGGGCGTGCATTCGCTAAGCGATTACCAAATAACGCATAGGGTGATTGCGTATCGACTTCATTGAGCGTGTGAGCGGTGTCGCTGTTTATCCAACCCGCTGCCTGAGCTTGCTGAGTCCAGTGTTGGGTTTGTTGTACTAATTCAGAGTAATCGTAAGCCATGACGTTTGTCTGTTAGTTGTCGCTCCGCCGCGTCTAGCGACTCTTGCGAAATGTTAAAATAAGTAAGCGTAGAAAGTTGTTCAGGCAATGCTAATAGCTGTTTAATCAGGCTGTCGATAAACAGACTTTGTTTAATGGTAGTAAGTTGTTGTTGCTTGAGTTCATTTTCAACTTTGTGCATATAACTACCTATCGCGCTTTCGGTGAGCATAGCCGTTACCGTCAACATCGCAGGCGCAATGACTAAATCTTGCACACCAATACCGCCTGTGTGTAGCGTTAAAGCAATGACGGCAGCATCCGCAGTCACACGCGTGGCGCGTAGGGTGTTTAATACCAGCGGCTGTTGTTGCAGTTTATGATAAAGCCGTTGGGCAGTCTGTTCTACGTCTTGCTGAAAATTAAGATGATAAGTATTTGCCGCCGCCGAAAAATCAGTGAGTAGGTGAGGGCGGTGCGTGCGCAAGACAGTGTTTAATGCTTTCCACCAGTCATTCTGTTGATGTTGTTCCGCTTTATCTAGCAGTCTATCAGTGAGTTGAATCAATGTATGTTCGGCGATTTGCTTTAATAATGCCACTTCGTGACTGCTATTGGTAATGTGTTGGCGTTTACCGCCTAATTTCATCAATTGCCGCACAGGCCAAGTGAGTGTTTTACGCGCTCCTGCCAGAAAACCCGCTAAATAAGGAACTTCCAATAAAATCAGTAATTCCGCTAAGGCGTGCTGAAAGGTTTCATAATGATGTGGATGATTTAAAAAATCTCGTTGATAACTGTCCAGTGCCGCTTGCATCATGTCATGACACAGAATTTGCCAGTCAGCGATACATTGATGCTCAGCGCGGACAGGTTCTAACCATGCTTGCCAATGTTTTTGGAGTAAATCTTGGGTGAACCGCGCCTGTTTTTTATGGCTGACTTGTTGGGCTAACTGTTGTAATAACGCGCTTTGTGTAACAGACCACAGCGGTGCGCCTGATTGTTTTTCATAAAATAAGGGTACAACGGTAGGAAAATCATCACTTCTGGCTAATCGCCATTTTTCTTGTAACGAGTGAGTTAATATCGCCTCAGAACCTTCGGTGAGTTTGTTTAAACAAATAACCGTCGGTTGATGCAATATTTCCAAAAACGCCATCATGTCCCAAACGGATTGATCGGCGTATTTTTCTTTACTAACTACTAAAATTAACACATCTGCCAACGCAATGGCGCGAATCACACCTTCGCGATACGTCGCTGAATCAATGGAATCAAAATCAGGCGTGTCCCATAACACACCGTGTGGTAAATAAGGCGATTTACTGTTGAGTTCGGTGAGCGAATAACAATCATAGCGTTCTTTGCTCAATTGGCTTTGTTGCAACTGCTGAAATCGCCCAAAATAATGCGGCAAATCGTGGCAATCAGCTAATTTAATTCCGTGACAAAAACCTTGCGGATGCACGGTATAACCTGCCAACGGACTCACACCTGCCGCCTCGGTATTTAATAACACATTCACCAGCGAACTTTTACCTGCTTGCGTAGGCCCGATAACGGCGAATTGTAACGGTTGCACAGCAGATGAATTTAACAACTGCTGTTTGCGCATAAAAGCTTCCGCTAAAATCAGTTGATCGATACGAAGTTGATACAGGGTTCGACGCGCCTCATTGCCTTGTTGGCTTAGCACGCTTTGATAACGCTGTTTTAGTAGCTGGATAAATTCAAGCATAAATGTTGCTCAAGGTTATAATAACCGACCATTTTACGTTGTTTAATGAACTGGTGTTTATAAAAACCATCACATCTACCTGAACTTAAATCGAGGTTATTCATAATGAAAAAATTAGTTATTTTCTTACTGGTTTTAAGCTGCACCACCCTAGGTGCGTGTGGCAAAGGTAGCGAAATAAACGGTCATAGCACTAAAACCGCTTATCGCTCAGTAAAAGGCTTAAAAAGATATATGCCTACCGAAACACAATTAGAATTTGAAGTGTCATTTTGGATGTTGCGTGACGCGAATAAAGATGACAAAGTTTTTCTGGATGTTGTTGATGGTAAAACGCCTCAACAAATCATTGAAATGGGTAAAGCACTGTATCAAGAACGCAAAACCGCTGGTTTTAAAGAGTATGATCAATATGCCTCATGGGAAGCCATGATTACCAAGTTTGGTAAAGACAGACTAGATCAGAATAATTTAAGAAAAGGCAAAGAAGAGGATGATTTTAAAGATGGCAAAACGGATGATGGCAAAAAAAGACGTGATGCCTCTGTTATCTATGATATGCACTCACCACAGCGTTAAATTATTAAGTTAGCGTAGTAGGTGATACACCATTCTACGCGCTTTTCCCTGAGTCTTGCTCTCAGGTGAAACTATAATACAAGAGTGGGCAAACGTCTTTTTGCTTGCCCACTGATCTCGGCAGTTCCGTATTGGCAAACGATAGAGCCGTTTGCTAACCCCCGACTATTTGCTATATCCCATGCCATTGCCTCTGGCAGGTGGCTCGTCTGGCAATGTTAAACCTTGTTCTTTAGCTCGTTCCTGCATACTGTTATGATGTTCTTTGCGAATTTGTTCTCGCTCTTCGGTGGTTTTTGCAGCACGCATTTTGGCTTGATGCTCGGTACGCTCTTGCTGTGTCATCAATTGACTTCCATAGACTTGAGTTTGAGCTTTTTCTTGGGCTGGAGCTTGATCAACCGCCAATGCAAACTCTGTAGACAGAAATAACACAGTTGCTAACGCGGACATTATTAATATTCGTTTCATCAGTGTAAACCCCTTTAATATGGGTTGTTAAATTTGCAACTGTAGCCCCAGCAACCCTTTCAGAGACTATGGTTACATTAGCACAGTATATTAGTACAGCCTAATATTTAAATGCGCTCGAAGTAATAATTGGGGACAGAAAGCAGCGTAGGTTGGGCTGGCGATAGCCAACCCAACAAAACTTGTGACACTGTCGATTTTATGTTGGGTTGCCAAAAAGCGGCAGCCCAACCTACACACTACGCAACCAACAATTAATCATTACCCCGCAATTATTTTAATCCACCGCTTACTGACCCAACCAGAGCTGCATTTACCTTGATAGGGTTGCGCGGGACTTATTGGGCTGGCTACGCCGCAATCTATATCTTTCTGCCCTTTAGTATAAATAATGCTGAACCACTTGCTGTCTGATGAGGTATTACAAACAAAAACTTCTTGTCCATTGTGCAATTTATCCAGCAATTTATAGTCGGCATTTGCGCCAGAACGCACCGCAAGAAAGCCATCTCCATCGGCTGCGAGACCTGAAACAACACCAAGACTGGCGCAAGCATCTAAGTCGTCATCGCCACCTACCATGATAGGTGACCCCACATTATCCGCAATGCTGATAACTGAATAACTTAACAGAGCAAACGCTAATAAAATTCTACGCATGATTTTACGTCCTAATGTGAATGTTTTTAGTGCTATAGAATGTGCTGAGAGTAGGAAGCGCATCATTCGCGTCATATTTATCGAATGATGTGCTTCGTACTTGTAGAAACTTACTTGATCAGTGCTTGGCAGTCCGCAATTAAATCATCTAACAGTTTTACCGCTGATGTTGCTTCGGCTTTGATTTCCAGCAAAAAATCCAGTTCACTTTTAGACACAGCCCCATCGGCTAATAGTTGTACACGAAGCGTTTCTACTTCTTTTTGTGAAATATGTCCGTCGCCTAAAGCAAATGCTTTAGCTACTTTGCGCCATTCTGCCATTGTTATCACCTTATAAAATAAATATTGAAACGCGTTTCGCGCTGTTTTACTCAGGCTACTGCCTGAGTGTATTCAGATTAACATAGTACAAATGGGCTTGCCAAACAGATTAATCCCACCAAAAAAACCACACGCGCCCATTTAATAATGTTGAGGCTAAGGCTGCAATGGTTTGTGTGCCTTGATAAACAATATCGGGGCAGTAAATGAATTGTTGTTCGGCGAGTTGCAATGCCTGTTCGCGTGTTGTGGGTGGACGTTGTACTTCCAGCTCAATGACATCGCCTGCGATACCTGCGACGGTAATGCCGTAACATTCATCCCAGTATTTAAAAATGGCGGCGTGTTCTGCTGCGGTCGGGCAGTCATTCCAACCGCCTATTTTTAAAAACGCAGGGATCATCCAACTGTTTGCGACAGGGACTAAGGCAATATAAACGGTAGGTTTTGGTTCGCCCGTTAGCACATCCAAATGCACAGAAATATCGTTAGACGGTGATAAATCCTGCCATTCGCCTGTGCTTAAATCGTAATATTCTGCGTCTTGGGCTTGGCGTTTACTAAACCAGTCTAACGGGTCGATATTTTCCGCTTGCTGCAATAGTTGGCTAAATGAGTCAGTGATATAATTCATCGCTTCATCCATTGATGCCATATCATCGTTATCGCCTAAAATAACAGGAATAACACCTGTTTCGGTTTTCAGTCGTTGATAAGTAGCCAGTGCATCCTCGCCCGATACGTTTACGATGTCACATTGAAAATCCATAATCTCTCCTTGGTTGATAATATAATTGGTTCAGTATACAAAAAATAACACGGTAGCAATCCACAAACTGAAATCATTGTTACAAGGCATTAATAGCTGAACTCTTACTCATAAGGCATAACCAATGCACGATAACGAACACTTTAAACATCATTTGCTGGAAATAAAAAACCTACTCGGTCGGCATAAATTAATAGAAGGCCTTGTTCACAAACAAAATTTAGCCGACTTACAAAGACTGCTGGAACAACTTGATGTAGAAATCATTGCCCATATTTTTGAGGATTTTTCCGTCGATGACCGTCAAATTGTCTGGCAACTGATTCGAGATGACCGTAAAGAGAAAATTCTGGTCGTAATGTCGGCATTAACACGCACCGAATTACTCTCTGAGGTTAAACATCGTAACCCTAATATGACGATTCGCGTGTTTGATTTACATGAAGGACGCTTACGGCAAATTGCTATCGAAACTAAAGAAGATTTAGCTAACGCTCAGCCCATCTGGGTGGATTTAGTCATGCCAGAAGAGGAATCAATCGCATGGGCGCGGGATATTTTTGGTGTGGAACTGCCTAATCCTCATGACTTAACCGACTTAGAAACCAGTGCGCGGTTTTATGTCGAAGACAATGGCGAAATCCATCTGCATTCTGATTTCCTGCTTGATCTCAAAGATGAATCACGCAACGTCGCGGTTGCTTTTATTCTCAATAAAGAAACGTTATTCTCAGTGAGGAGTAAAGAATTACCCGTATTTCGTTTACAACGACTACGCGCCCGCGCCCAGTCGGGTTATGTTTCAGAGGCAAGGGATTTGTTGCTCGACCTTTATGCTGCGGAAGTAGAATATTCCGCTAACGCGCTGGAAGATGTCTATATCGAACTAGAAGAAGTCGGACGGCAAGTTTTTAAATCGCAGATGACCGATGAAGAAGCGGCAAAAATTCTCGCCGCCATTGCCGCTGAAGAAGACCTTAATGGTCGCATACGCCGTAATGTTCTTGATACCCGCCGTGCCTTATCGTTTTTGATGCGTGGACGTTTTTTGTCGAAAACACAACATGAGGAAGTGCGTGAAATTTTGCGTGATATTGAATCAATCGACGGACACACCGCGTTTTTATTTAACAAGATTAATTTTCAAATGGATGCTACGGTCGGTTTTATCAATATCAATCAGAACAAAGACCTTAAGCGATTGACCATTATCAGCGTTATTTTTATGCCACTGAATCTACTAGCAGGGGTGGGGGGTATGTCGGAATATTCCATGATGACGCAAGGTTTGCCTTGGGAAGTTTCTTATGCCAGCTTCACTATTGGCTTAATTATTGTTGGATGGGTGACATTTAAAGGCTTAAAGTTTTTTGAAAACCATCAGTTAAAAAGTTTAGTTGTTAGGAAATACAAGCCCTAATTGCACGCTTAAAGTCGCTAGAATTCAATGTGGGTTTTAAGCCTGTTTTCCATTTTGTTAAAAGACTTTTAGCGACTGCAAATGATGCGCTGTAAAGCTCAAACTAACCTGACGGGTCGCATTATCAGTATTCTCGGTGGTTTTCAATGTGATTCCGTGCATTAGGGCAATGCGTTCAACGATTTGCAGACCGAGTCCATTACTCATTGATATGTCGTGTTTATTAAATGCCTGAAATGAATTCAGTTGATCGTTGTTATTCAATACCTTGTGACTATTTGTGATGGATATGGTCGGCGTATCATTAACCATATAAGAAATCAGAGACACTGAACCATTACCATACTTCAAACCATTATCCACCAAATTGTAAAGCAATCGGGTTAATGCAACTTTTCTAAATCTAATGTTGGGCATAGGTGCCAAATTTAACTCTAATGAGAAGCCAGCACGCTGATATTTAGTATGCACCTCTGATAAAAGCTCATTAATATCACCTTCAATCCAGTGTCCATTTTCTTCGAGATTAATATGAGCCAGCTCTATCGTTTGCTTCAAAATGGCAGTCATTTCTTCAATATCCTCTTTCATACCGTCTACAAATTCTGGTGAATCTGAATCAAGCATTTCCAAGGCTACTCGTAAACGGCTTAACGGTGTGCGTAAGTCATGAGAAATTTCCGCCAAAAAAACTTCATGTTCTTTAATCATTCGATAAATATTCGTGTGCATTTTATTTAATGAATCAGCAAGCACGATAATTTCCGATAAACTCCCCCGTTCCAGAATGATTCTATCAGCTTCAGGGTCATTCGCCATTTGTAAGGCTTCATTGCCGATTTTTAGCAGTGGTTGACTGATGCGCTTGGTAATCCACCACCCCATAAAAGTTGCCCCCAAAAAGATAATAAATAAAGCCGAGCCTATAAAAATCAGAAGGAAGCGATTTCCGACGAACGGAACGCCTAAGGCAAAAGCGTATGGTTCGTTTTTTTGTAGCCAGATGACGGGAGAAGGATCGCGCTGATAGCTAATGACGATTTTTTTATTCAATAGCGTGTTAACCGTTTTTGCAAACACTGGCAAGGAGGGTTGGTACGGTGGCAGATCAATGACCTCTTTCACAACAGTGCCTGACAGAAATTTAATGCCAGCATCCTTATCAAGTGCTTCAACTACCTGCTTCAACAGGACTGGATCGTCTTGACGAAAGACGACATCCACGATGTTTAGTAAAGTAACCATGCTGGTTCCCAACCGAATACCCATTAGCGTACTGCCTTCAATATAAAAAAAGGCGATAACAATGAGTTGTATGCTAACCACAAATAACACGAACCGTCGCCAGATTTGACTAATAAAACTCTTTTGCCAGCAATTGCTCATGAGTCTATAAGTTGAATTGAGGTAGTAAAAGCATAGCCCAAACTTCGCACAGTATTGATGTAAATAGGCTGTGTAGGATTATCTTCCAAGCGTTTACGCAGACGTGAGATCAACATATCAATATTACGTTGATCAGGTGTTTGATCCCCCTTACCATTGATCTGGCTTGCCAATTGGTTTCGGGATAATGGCTTGCCAGGCGAGCTGGCTAGAAGCATCAATAACGTAAATTCATCCGAACTTAATGCGACGGGTTGACCATTGCATGACAATTGTTTGGTTTGTCCATCCAACAGGAAAGGGCCAAATTTTAATTGGAGGGGTTTGGCTTCATTCGCGTCAGCAATGAGATCAGTCGTTCGACGAAGCACTGATTTGATGCGTGCAACCAGTTCTCGTGGATTAAAAGGCTTGACCAGATAATCGTCGGCACCAAATTCCAAACCGATAATGCAATCAACGGTTTCATCACGCGCCGTAAGAATAATAATCGGTGTTATATCGCCTTCAGCTCTCAGTCTTTGACAAATGGCTAAGCCATTTTCTCCAGGCATATTCACATCCATCACTAAAAGATGGCAGTCAAAACGCGCCCGTAGTTTTTCCATTTCGACACCGTCTGCCGCAACCAAGGTTTCAAAGCCTTGTTTTTCAAGGTAACAGGATACTAAATTTCGAAGACGAGCGTCGTCGTCAACAATCAGAATTCTTTGGGTCATAATTTAAAATAAGGATGCTTTAACCTGATTCGGGGTGATTATTTGCGTGTGCCGAGAGAAAAAATAAAGCCAGAATGATTGCTTAATTATTTTTTCTCTTTACACGATCAAGAAATCACATAAGTTGCGCATTGCCGCGCTTGACAAAAAGTTTACCTGTATTGACAGCATATTGCTATGCGCCAAGTAACGCGTGTATTTTCGTCTATTGGGCAAAAATACTACCCTCCATAGTTTACGGTTTACAGTTTTTTAAAAAGATTTGTAACAACGTGTAACAAAAGAGGCAATTGTTACACGTTGTTACAAAAATAAATCACGATAACGTGCTATCTCTGTAGAATTTAAAACGCAATGAGAGTAGAAGAAAAATTTTGCGTTTAGTGCCTCGAAACTACCGTCAACGATTAGTTTTACCAGACGTTACGCGGCAGTTAACAAAAATTAGTAACCAATAATGGAATTTAGCCAGTACTGTTCGCGTTTTTAGTTCTAGCTAAGAACAAAAGCGGGTATTTTAATATAACTTTGAGAGTAAAAATAATGAAAACACATATCTTTTTAAAAACAGCGTTAGTTGCGGGTTTATTGGCGATTAGCGGGACTTCTTTTGCAGCCCCATCAACAACAGTAACCACCACTTTTACTGGCACTATAGCTAATAGTTGTTCAATGGTAGCAGGTACTGTTGGTACCCTCGGACTATCTACTGATGGTAAGACAATGGGTACTGCTCAGACAAATGGTGCGAAAGGATCGTTTACGCTTACTTGTACAGGTACTGCTAATATGTCTATCGCTGAACCTATTCCTAATGCGGGGACTACAGCAGCTACTAACATAGCTTTGTTGACTACTAAGAAATCTTTCCTTTACTTATCCACAGCACCTACCGTAGCTATAGCCACTGGTGATGGTACAACAACCGCTACCTCGAAATCTTCAGGGACTTATCTAGTTGATATGTCGCTTGCTAGTACATCAGTACTAGCGACTGGTGATTACGCTTCCAGTGTAATCACCACAGTAACGCCTAACTAAGTTTAACGGTGATGGCATCCTGTTAAAGGATGCCATTGCATCAAACAGTAGCCGTTGAAACCTATATTTTGAGAGTAAAAATAATGAAAACACATACTTTTTTAAAAACAGCGTTAGTTGCGGGTTTATTGGCGATTAGCGGGACTTCTTTTGCAGCTTCATCAACAGTAACCACCACTTTTACTGGCACTATAGCTAATAGTTGTTCAATGGCAACAGGTGCTGTTGGTGTCCTTGCACTAAGTGCTAATGGTATGTCGATGAAAACAAGTAATCTGGGTGGTACGGCAGGATCGTTTACGCTTACTTGTACAGGTACCGCTAATATGACTATCGCTGTACCAAATGTTACAGGAGGTGTTAACGCTGCACCCTATGTTAAGACATCTTTCCTTTACTCACCAGCTGGCACAGAGATAGCCAGTGGTACTGGTAATGCTACCGCTGTATCTCAACCATCAGGGATTTATACAGTTGGCATGGGAGTTGGTGCTGGAGTAGTACTAGCGACTGGTGATTACGCTTCCAGTGTAGTCACCACTATAACGCCTAACTAACATCCTGTTAAAGGGTCACTGCCATTAAGTTAAGCCGTTCGTGCTGAGCTGTGAGCTTGTCGAACAGTCGAAGCATGAATGGCTTAACGTCGGGCTTCGGATTTTTCCATTCACCCCATTCGACAAGCTCATGACAGGCTTCGACAGGCTCAGGGCGAACGGAAAAATCCTTAACTTAATGGCAGTGTGTTAAAGGGTGTCATTGCATCAAACAGTAGCCGTTAGTTCACACCGATGATAAAAAAGGGTGATATTTTATTGTTTAGTCAATTTAATTCATAAAGGAGACGATCATAAAAACAATTTTTTTGTTAAAAACAACGCTGGTTGTTAATTTATTCGCGGTGTGTAGCATGGCATTTGCACTAGACGCAACCACGAATTTTTCTGGATCGATCATCGACGTATTTACCGTGGAGCCAATAGTCAATGGCTCAGGTCACTCAGGTGGCTCAGGTGGCGAAATGGCGTTCACAAGAGCAAGTTCTACTCGCATCTCCTCCAAGCCAACTGAAGGCACAGGGTCAGATGTCAGTTATTCGATGACCAGTAATGCTGCAAACCGATCTATGAGCATATCGGTAGCCAATCCTGTGCCAATAGGCGCGGCCGCAATTGCCGCATTTGCAGGTAATACGCAGTATGGTGCGCAAATTCATCAAAATGGCAATTTAATTGTCGCTGCCTCAAAAGGAGGGTCGTCTGCTCCTTCATCTATACCCTTAGGTAATTTTACTGTCAGTGTTTGGATAGATGGCGGCACGACACCGTTGCCAGCAGGTGATTATACCGTCTCTGTTACCACAACTTTATTAGCCAACTAACGCTGACCATGTAAAAACATTTCTATTAACCTTTGCTAACAATAATGATGAAAAAAATAATGAAAACAACGATTAAAACAATGCTATTTTTAGGCAGCCTTTTTTTTCTGGGTAACAGCTATGCCTTAGGGGTTTCGCCTATTGTGATTCAGTCAGATGCGACTAATGAAGGCGTGAGCGGCGTTATTACCGTGACTAACGCCGAGTCAACTGAACAAGAAGCAAAACTGTATAGTATGCCTTTTACTTACAATGACAAAGGCTTTGAAGCCCTGAAATCTAGCCCTAATGATTTAAGCAGTTATTTGGTTTTTTCACCTAAATCGGTAACACTTAAACCCAACGAAAGTAGACAAATACGTTTTAATGCGCGGTTTTTACCCAGCACGGCAGCAGGTGAATACCGAGCGATGGTGTTTGTTGAACAAGCGGCAGCCGAGAAAAGTGCAGGTTCTGCAACGTCAATCATTCCACGCATCGGTTCTGCTATCTATGTACGAGTAGGCGGAGTAAAAGCAGAGTTAGCCGTGCAGAGTACCAGCTACAAAGATAAAAAAGTTTTATTGGCCGTTACCAATGCAGGCAAAGCCAGCGCACGTCCGCGTATGGAATGGACGTTAGAACAAGCAGGTAAAACAGTTGCCACCAATGCGGCTCATAAAACCGCCTTTGACGCAATCACGGTGATTGCCGAAGGCAAACGCACTATTGAATTAAATGATGATGCGTTAAGTAAACTTGCCGCTGGTAATTATCAGTTAATCGGTACGTTATTTTGGGGTGAGCATGATGAAAATACCTTGAAATTTGACCAACCTTTGGTCGTCGGGCATTAAGTAGTCGCTCAAAAGTCTTTTAATATTTTAGTTTATGAGGTCTCCAAAAATTATGGCTTCTCTTTTGACTACAGCAATGACAGCTAAAACGCAACATACAGTCTGATTTTTCGTAACAAATTTAAGTGTAAAAACCACATAGGTAATATTATGAAAGAACGCGTTTTTACTGCTTGTAATCAATTAACAAAACAAGGTGTTAAACCTACGCTTGCCCAAGTGCGTAATGCACTAGGCGGTGGTAGTTTTTCAACCATTAGTCCTTTTTTTAGGCAGTGGAAAGAAGATAGAATGACGCACCCCGATCCTTATGTGATTGATTTACCCAATGAGATAGCCATTATTAACCAGAAAACCACGCTTTTAATATGTAAGGCACTTAATAATCATTACCATAATGCTAAAAAAAATCAGGGAGAAGCACAGGCAACGTTACAAATGAAAATAGCTAAGGCAGAGGTAATAATTAACCAATTACGAATGGAGCTGGAGTATGTATACAGGGAAAAATCCGTGCTAGAAAAACACTTAAGTTTAGAATTTAGAATTTAGAATTTAAAAGACTTATGGTCGCTTACTAAGTTAAAAATTCGAATTTGAATAGCACAGGCGTACAAACTTAAGAGCAGCTCATATAGCTAACGCAGTATAAATTGATTAAAAAACCGTTCGCCCTGAGCTTGTCGAAGGGCTGTGGTGGTTCGACAAGCTCACCACGAACGGGATCATTTTATTGTGCTTCAGCTATATATCTTTTAATGTTTTGACTGGCAGGATTGTTAAGTCTTTTGTGGTGAGCTGTGAGCCTGTCGAACAGTCGAAGGACGAACGGTTAGGTCTGTTTGCTAGGTTTGTTAAAACACTTTTTAATGGCTACTTAGGTTTGTACGCCGCCTGTTTGTCAGATATTCATTGAGATTACTAGCGTGTGAAAATGTATGACGCGCTTAAAATCACTTTTTTTGCCATGTTAATACTCTCTGGCAATGACGGTTATGCAGATGAAATAGCTGAAAAACCCACTCCCCCTGCTACCGAAAAATCACCCGCCACAAAAACGCCTGAATTCTACGTTTTCCCTATTGGCATCAATAATGATAGCCGTAATATCGTTCCGTCTGCCTTAGTGCGGGGTGCAGAAGACGGTAAACAAGCGATTAATTTAGAGGACTGGCTGATTCCTTTGGAGGCTGTCACCACCGCGTTAAATATTAAAACGCGCACTTTAGATGATGGGCAAATCGAGTTACGCTCGCCTGAAATAGCGGTGCGCTTATCTGAACAACAAATACACAAGGATAAAGAAATAGGCACGGCTTTATCGGTCGCCTATATTACCCACTTACTCAATGCCACGGTTTCGTTTGATATTGGTCAATATGCACTGGTGTTGAAATTGCCAGCGGGGGCAGCATCTACCAATGATACGCAACAAGAAACTAAAAAAGTTATTTCGTTTGAGGGGCTGGAAACCATACAGCCAGACAGTTTTAATTTCTCAGCGGTTACTCAACACCTGCACGTTAGCAGTCAAAAAAAGACCGTTAATATCAGCGGTAATTTATTGGCGGTGGGTAATTTGGATCACGGTAGTTGGTATGTTGATATTAACCAAGCGGTTATGGATAAGCCAGAAAGCTGGCGTGTGCAGGATTTGCAATATTTTTGGAAAACCGATGACGCGGATTATGTCATCGGCTCACAGCCTACTTTTTGGCAGAACCAATCAGGTGGTGATTTTTGGGGAGTGACACTGTTAAAGCGTGATGATTTTAAAAATGTGCCGCAATCAACGGGTGGTTTTGATCCTGTTTCTCGCCGCACCACTGGCAGTATTGGACGCACGATTACAGGTCAAGCTCAGCCCAATACCTTAGCCAGATTGGTTGATCGGTCTTCTAATGATCGGATGATTGCTGAAGTGTTTGTTGATTCTAGTGGGCTGTATACATTTAATAATGTATTAAGCAATGCGGGCAGTATCAATGAGTATGATATTTTGCTGTACCCGAATGGCATTTTAACCGCAGAACCTGAACGGGTTAGATCCAGTTTTGTCAGCCGTGCTACGCAGTTACAGCAAGGTACATCGACTTGGGTCGTTAGCGGTGGGATTAATCGTTCACAGTCAACAAACACTGCCAACGGGAGCAATAATCAATTAAATCAGGGAAATGGCACAACTACTAAGAGTAAAACTCCTTATAGTATGCTTGACTCATGGGGACACCCCATTGGTTTTGCAGGCGGTGCGAGTTATCGCTATGGGTTATTTGAGTCATTAACGGTTGGTGCAGGTTTAGTTTATTCAAATGGTTGGCAACTTTTAGCAGAGTATTTTTACAGTCCGTCATGGTTTCCTTATGTTTCAAACATAGTGGCATTATATGATTTTAAAACAGGTAAGTATGACTATAACAGCCAAGCGCAATTACAGTTATTGGACAATCTCAGTGCTAACTTTACCAGTACACCTTTAGCAAAACAGGCGTTTTTAAATTGGAATGCGTTATCTTGGTTAACGTTTAGCGCAGGTGGCGCAGTGAATTCAAGCACCACTGCCACCGTTAAACCCAGAACGTGGTTTGCAGGCACAACCGCTAATGGACGTTTTTACGAAACCTTTGCATCGATTAATGCTAATTTTGATAGTAATGCGGTGTTGCGCATTAGTAGCTCAGTCAATCGAGATGCGTGGGCGGTTGGTTATCAATGGGATGGTAGCAGGCAAAAACTGGATTTATCTTATAAATTTCCTGAGTCTGAGTTTGAGTATGCTAACGGGCATTCACTCAATATCAGCGCGGAAACTAATAAAACGACTACCAGCGTGAATAAATTTGGAATGATTGTTTGGCAATATCGCCCTCCTGCTGCGCTGAATGACGGGCGTATATTAGCGGATGTCCAAGTAGGCTATGGTATGGGAACGCAAGGACAAGGTTTATTAGCCAGTTTATCAACGGTCATGATTCCAGGTGTTGAACTGAGTGCCAATTATCAAGATATTTCAATTGCATCCAAGGACAGGCAGTTTTCCCTGAATATCTATATGAACGGCAGAGTAGAACCCACACTGGGTTTAAGCAATCGAAGTTCCAGTGTTCAAGAATTACGCGGTATCGGTGGCTTATTTATTCAGCCTTTTTTGGATAAAAATGACAACGGACAATATGACGACGAGGACAGTCTTTACATCGAAAATTCGGATCGCTTACTGCAAATAGATGGTTATCCTGTCACTAAACACAATATAGAAATCGGCTTACAAGGGCTTTATATTCGCCAACAAGCAGGGAAATGTCGCTTAGACCTCGATCCAGCTGGCTATCCAGTAGAGGGGAAACCCAGTCAAGAAAGCTATGCAGTTGAAGTGCCGTCGGGGGCTTATGCCACGGTCTTAATTCCCTTTTCAGTGACCTATACCATCGCGGGTAGAGTGCTAGATGCTCAAGGCAATCCTGTTGACGGTGTGAAAGTAGACGCTGTGCTATCAGAGAAAGGTAACAAAGGCTCTGCCATTTCCAACGGCGCAGGCGTTTTCTTTATTGATAGCTTGCATCAAGGCAAGTATCAATTGATACCAGATGGTCAAGCGGCACATTCGGAAACTGTTGAGATTAAAAGTGATTCAAAAACGATGCTAGAAGTTACGTTAAAAAAATAGCCGTGAGCTAAAAACTGACCTGTCATTATTTAAGTTGTAGCGTGTAGTAGTCGATTGAATAAGTCAGCAGCTTCGATAAAATTCAGTAGCCACTTAAAACGACCTCAATGAATTAAAAATAAACTCGCTAAGCCGAGGAAAATAAAAAAGCCCATCGAGTCGGTGATGGCAGTAAGGATAACGCTAGTGCCTACCGCTGGGTCACGCCCGAATTTATGCCGTACCAACGGAATGGCTAATCCAACCACGACCGCGACTAACATATTAATAAACATCGCGGTTGCCATGACTCCCGATAATGCCAAATCTTGATACAGTAATAGACTTAACACACCGATAATTAACCCGATGAATGTACCGTTAATAATCGCTAACGTCAGTTCTTTTTTAATCATGCGCGAGACATTAGCGGGGGTAATTTGCCCTAATGCCAGCGAGCGAATAATCAACATACTGGTTTGATTGCCCGTGTTACCGCCCATTGCGGCAATAATAGGCATGAGCGAAGCCAGCGCGACTAATTGCAAAATAATATTTTCAAACAAGCCAATAATGCGTGTGGAGACAAACGCGGTAACGATATTAATCAGTAACCAACCCCAGCGATTTCTGGCACTTTTCCAAACGCTGGAAAATAAATCTTCTTCTTCACCAACACCTGCTTGGCTTAGCAACTCTTCATCCGATTTTTCACGAACAAAATGTAAGATATTGTCGATACACAAGCGACCTTGTAGTTTGCCCGCGCTATCAACCACAGGCGCGGAAATTAAATCATAGCGTTCAAAGGCACGCGCTACTTCTGCCGCTTCTTGAGTGACTTCAAAACGGACAAAATCCGTTACCATCACATCTGCCACTTGTAGCGTGGGTCTATGCGTTAATAAGCGTTGTAAGGGCAGTATGCCTAAAACGACATCATATTGATTAACAACAAATAATTTATCGGTGTGACTGGGTAATTTGCCCAATTTACGAATATAGGCAATCACGGCTTTTAAATTCAAATCATCCCGAATCGTTATCATGCCAAAATCCATTAAGGAGCCGACTTGATTTTCTGAATACGCCAAAATGGCATTTAAATCACTACGCTCTTTACTATTTAAAGAGCGTAGAATTTTCAGCATCGTCCTTTTAGGAATATCAGCCGCAATATCGGCTATTTCATCGGTATTTAATTGACTGGCAACGCTGGCGAGTTCTTCTGCTGCCATACATGAAATCAGCGTTTGCCGAACCGCATCGGAGACTTCTAATAATACCTGTCCTTCGTGATCTTTTTTAATTGCATCCCATGCGATTTGCCGCTGATCCAGCGGTAACGATTCCAGAATAGCAGCAATATCAGCAGGGTGTAATTGGGCAAATTTTTCTTGTAACCGAGTTTGCTGTTGCTTATGCAGCACTGTTTCAACTAAATCAGTGGTCGCTAATTCCCGATGAACCAGTGATTTTTCCAATCCCTGCTTTTCTAACAGCGTGATGACTTCTTGTAGTTGCTGTTGTAGAAACTGTTCAGAATGAAGTTTGCCAGCGGATGATTGCGTCATAGTGTTAATCGGTGGCATTAATGCGCGTCAAAATTTCTTGCCATAGCTTATCGTAAGCAGTTACTGACCGACCTTTTTGACTATACGCACCCAGTGGACATTGTTCTAGCCCCATGCGTTCAATATCACTGGCGTAGGGAATAGCGGTGTTTAAGGTGTCTTGGTAGGTTTCATTAAGATGCGCCATAATGTCGAGGTGCATTTTCTTGCGGCAATCTACCATTGAAAAAAACGGCAGTAATAGCAGGTTGTTTAGCTGATTGTCGGTAATAAATTTTTGTAGTTGGTCTAAGGTTCTTATCGACAATGTCGTAGGAATAATCGGTGACAACAACACATCAGCGGCTTCAAAAATGGCTTCCGATAATAAAGAAATATTAGGTGGGCAATCTAAAAAAATAAAATCATAACCCACCGACAACGGTTCAAGCAGTTTTTTAAGTTGGCGCGTCGGTTTTTTCTTCACATCCAACACTAAATCCAGATTGCGAAACGAAAAATCAGCAGGCAATAAATCCAGATTATCAAAATCAGTGCCTTTAATTAGCCCGTCTAAAGGACGTTTACCCGCGATTAAATCTTTACTACCGCCTTTAACTTTAGGCTGAATACGAAAATAATAACTACTCGCGCCTTGTGGATCTAAATCCCACACTAAAGTTCGATAACCCGCACGCGCCGCGACAAAAGCTAAGTTGACTGCACTTGACGTTTTACCAACCCCCCCTTTAATGCTATATAACGCCACTATTTTCATTGTCTATTCCTGCAATAATAAAGTCGTTAACGACGTTGTATTTTAGCGTAAATAAGTCGCGTTGTTTGGATTGATTCTGACCAAGTAGTCACTGATATGCACGACCAAGTAGTCACGAACAATACCATTATGCTGTTTTCTTAAAATGGGTACTTTTTATATCTAATTTATAACATCTAATATCCCATTCTAACTTGTTGTATCTTTGACTTTTATTAAGGAAAATGTGATAAGGTTTTATAGCTATTTTTTTATAACTGACGTTACCTACAAATAGCGCGTAAACATCAGTCGATTAATTTAACCAACTAAAGACTCAGAGAAAATAAATGATACAATCCCACAGAAGTTAAAAAAATTTGGAGAAATCAATGAACATAGTTAAGTTTTTAGTGCTTGTTTTAACATTCGCTTATTCTGCTTCAAGTTTTGCAGGAGACAATGTAGGCGATGGAAGAGAGCGTATTACCACTGTGGAAACAACTGGGGTTGATACCGTCTTAGATATACCATTACGTCTAGGTGGATTTGTTATGACGTTAGTCGGTACGGGGATTTTTATTGGCACAAGCCCCATTACTGGCATAATGACGGCGTTTCGTCCGCATAACGCAATACAACAAGCAGGCGACTATCTGGTGGTTAGACCAGCTAACTATACGTTTGTACGACCTACAGGTAATTCTAGTTATGATTCACGTCCTCGTAATGAACAATAAATAATTGTAATTATGTTGACGCTAACTAATTGATGGGGATTTATTATGGAATTAAAAACAAGAATGCAAGGTTTTGTTCTGGCTAAATCGACAGCGAATACGGATGATAAAGTAGCTAAAACGAATCAATCAACTGAAAAACCAGCAGACACTTTTGCACCGCTGCTACTCAAAATTCTTTCTCCCGTAGAGTTGGAATTTAAAGAAAGCATCCATTCTAGGTTGCTTGATATTCTTGATTTGTCGTTAATCAGTGGCATAGAAGAAAAAGAAGCCAGAAAACAGATTCGCTCTGTTGCGCAAAAATTAATTGACGAAGACTCTATTCCGCTCAATACACAGACACGCAATCAGATAATTAAAGAAATTGAAGATGATGTCTTAGGTCTTGGTCCGTTAGAAGCCTTGTTGTACGACCCGACTATTGCCGATATTCTGGTTAATGGTTACAAAAACGTGTACGTTGAACGGTTTGGTAAGTTGGAACTCACCCCCGTCAGATTTAATGATGACAATCATCTGATGAAAATTATTGATCGAATAGTATCAAGAGTGGGTCGCCGAATTGATGAATCGTCACCGATGGTAGATGCTAGATTAAAAGATGGTTCGCGCGTAAACGTTATTATTCCACCGTTAGCTATAGACGGTCCTACCCTATCAATACGGCGGTTTGCAGTGGATAAAATGGCATTGGATGATTTAGTGGAAAAAAATGCTTTAACAGACTACATGGCTACATTCCTCAAAGAAGCGGCACAGTCTAAATTGAATATCCTGATTTCTGGGGGAACGGGTTCAGGTAAAACAACGATGTTAAACGCTATTTCAAATTATATTCCCAATAATGAACGCGTTATTACCCTAGAAGATTCCGCAGAGTTACAGTTGCAATTACCCCATGTATTGCGTTTAGAAACCAGACCTGCCAATGTTGACGGCAAGGGCGAAGTAACCTTACGCGATTTGGTGCGTAACAGCCTTAGAATGCGCCCAGATCGCATTGTCATAGGCGAAGTCAGAAGCGGAGAAGCATTTGATATGTTACAAGCGATGAATACAGGTCATGAAGGCTCGCTAACCACCGTTCATGCTAACAATCCCAGAGATGCCTTAGCGCGTCTTGAGAACATGGTCTCTATGGCAGGATTGGATATGCCCGTTAAAGCCATAAGAAAACAAATTGCCTCGGCTATTCATATTATTATTCAGCTCAGCAGACTGGAAGATGGTAGTAGGCGGGTTATTAGTATTCAGGAAATAGAGGGTATGGAAGGCGAAGTGATTACTTTGTCTGAAATTTTCAAATACAATCGACGCGGGGTCGATGAAAAAGGCACAGTATTAGGTCAATATTGTTCCACTGGACTCATTCCCAAATGTATGGCGAATTTCAAACAAAGAGGACTCAAAGCAGACCTGAGCATTTTTACCAATAATCTCAGTTAAACGCAGGAGAATAATATGACCAGTGACATGACGCTAGTATTTGTGGGATTAGTCTTTTTAACAGTCTTCATGGCATCACAAATTCTCGTATTACCCACCTTAGGAACCAGCAGAACAGACAGCCGTAAACTAAAACAACGTTTAGAAGGCATTGTTCATGCACATGGCGATTCTGAAACCTCGATTATAAAAGCAAAATACCTCAAACGCTTAGGACCTATTGAGCGCACCCTTGAGTATTTGCCAGGTATGCCCGCATTAAAAACATTATTGGAACAGGCTGGCAAGCAACATAAGGCTTATCGATTCGCCTTAATTTCACTACTTTTTGCAGCGGGTATAGCGACAGTCGTCTGGTTGTATTTTCATGATCCGATATTTACCTCAGGTGCCTTTGTTTTTGTCACAATTCTGCCGATTATATGGCTAAAAAAACAAAAAAATAAACGCCTAGATAAGTTTGAAGAACAACTACCTGAAGCGTTACAGATGATGTCCAGAGCATTGCAAACGGGTTATCCATTCACTGAATGTATGAAAATAGTTGCGACTGAAATGAGTGAACCTATCAGTGTAGAATTTGGCATGACTTATGAAGAAATTAATTATGGACGTGATGTTGAAGTAGCATTTGCCTTGATGATAGAGCGCGTACCGAGTCTTAGTTTAATCGCCATGAGTACCGCGATTATCATTCAACGCGAAACAGGCGGTAATCTTGCCGAAGTGCTGTTAAAAATTAGCGCGGTACTCAACGGGCGATTTAAATTACAACGACGTATAAAAACCCTGTCAGCGGATGGCATATTCTCGGCGTGGATACTGCTTTTTTTGCCGCTGGGGTTGTTTGGGCTATTAAGTCTAATGGCACCTGACTATTTTAAACCCGTTTATGAATCACCCGATAGACTGATGTATCTCTACATATTTATGGGTTTAGAGTTCGTCGCCGCTTTATGGATACGGGTTATTATTACTATTGACGCATGAGGAAAAACAAATGGATTTTTTAATGCAATTACTGACAGGATTGGCAGAAAATAAGCAAGAAAACCAATGGGTTGTTATTTTGATAGTCTCTGCGGCAGTGTTTATGTTCGCTTTCGCATTGATGTCGTTGTTTGATTTTTTTGATCCCGTACGCTCTCGTTTTAAGCGTGAAATTAATATCAATACACTGGCTATGGTTGAATCTGACATCCTATCGGAAAAATTGAAAACACACAGTAAGGTTTTTCTACCTAGCAATATGCCATTACTAGGAAGAACCACCACGCGTCTTCATTATGCAGGCTTTCATAGCAAAAACAGTTTATTACATTATTATGCGATACGAATGTTATTAATGATTTCACTACCTCTATTGGTAATAATGATTGCGCCATTCATGTCTAGTATGAACGGCGAAACAACATTTCAGGCGGTAATTATAGTAATAATAATCGGTTATATGGGTCCCAGTTTTATATTAGACAAACTCATTGCCAATCGGCAAAAATCTATACGCAGAGCCTTTCCAGACGCACTTGATTTATTGGTAGTCTGTTCCGAAGCGGGCTTGAGTTTGGATGCGGCAATACAAAAAGTGGCGACTGAAATCAACCTCAGTCAACCTGTATTAGCGGATGAACTAGAGATTGTTATCGTCGAAACGCGAGCAGGTATTGACCGTCATAAAGCCCTACAAAGATTAGTAGAAAGAACGGGGGTGGAAGACCTCAAAGGCTTAGTTTCCGCACTGTCACAAAGTATGCGTTTTGGCACCAGCATCGTCGAAACATTAAAAGTGTATTCCGAAGACCTTAGAGATAAAAGAACACAAGCTGCCGAAGCCATCGCTGCAAAAATCGGCACCAAGTTAATTTTTCCATTGGCAGTTTGTTTATTACCCGCATTCCTAATGGTTGTCATGATACCTGGCCTGCTTATGATTCAAAATATGAGTTCTATGAGATGAAACAAAGAAAAACACCAACGAATCCAATTTTTCTAGGCATTTTAAGCTGTCTACTATTAACCGCGTGCAGCTCTAACAACCTTAAAGAAGCAGAAATTAGCCGCGATAAACAAGAAACCGAAGAGGTGTTGCAAAGTACAGGGCTTACGGTAGCCTCAGTAGATGACGCTCTGTTAAAAGCCGAAAAAGCAATACAGGGCGGTAAAATGGACTTAGCACAACTCTATTATGTAAAAGCATACAATTTAGAACCAAACAATGTTCAACTCTTACAAAAAATGGCTGACTTGTATATCGAACTAAAAAAATATAACTTAGCAGAAGTCAGCCTTAACTTACTATTAAAACAACAGCCCGATAATTTAAAGGCAACTGAACAGTACGGCTTATTGCTAATTAAGTTGAAAAACTACCCTGACGCAGAAAAAAATCTTACTCGAGTTGTCGCCAAACAGCAGAGCTGGTCTGCTTATAACGGCTTGGGTATTATTGCCAATTTACAAGGCAACCCACTAAAAGCTGAAGATTTTTTTAAAAAAGCAGATCGCATTTTCCCAAATTCACCCGAATTGCTCAACAATATAGGATTCGCACTCTATTCAGCTGATAAATTCGATGCAGCTGAGCCTTATTATGTTAAAGCTCTGCAAATCAATCCCAGCTTTAAAAAAGCGATCTATAACTATGCTCTACTACAAGCACGTTTAGGTCGCTATGAACAGGCATACAATTCCTTCACTAAAGTATCTACACCTGCCGAAGCCAGTAATAACACAGGCTATATTGCCATGATGAACGGCGATTACATAGAAGCAAACAATTATTTGCAAGCGGCAATAGAAACATCACCCCTGTTTTATAAAAAAGCCAATGATAATTTAATGCGGTTGGAAAATAGGGATACACAGTAGCTATGAATCCATTCGTGCTATGCAACCAATCTGGTTACAATATCCAGCATGATTAAAAGTTTCGCGCACAAAGGGCTGGAAAAATTCTTTACTACAGGTAACTCAGTTAGCATTCAGGCAATTCATAGCAAACAGTTACGGTTGATTCTGGCATTGCTGAATGATGCAAAGCAATTGAGTGATTTAAAAGCACCTGCTTTGCGCTTGCACGCTCTCAAAGGCAAACGGTCTGGATTCTTTGCAGTGACAGTGCAAGCCAATTGGCGTGTTATTTTTCAGTTTGAGGATGGCGATGTGTACGTTGTCGATTATCTGGACTATCACTAACGAGGTATTAATGAGATGAAGCAGTTTAACCCCCCCCATCCAGGTGAGCTATTAGCCGAACTGTGGCTTGAACCGTTGGGTTTAAGTATTACCCAAACAGCTAAACACTTGAATGTAACGCGTAAAACCGTGTCCGCGCTAGTCAATGGTAAAACAGGACTCAGTCCAGAAATGGCGGTGCGTCTGGAACTGGCATTCGGTAAAAGTGCAGAATCGTGGCTTGCTGCCCAAGCCGCTTATGATGTTTGGCAATGGCAAGAAAAACGTGAGACTTTAGGTGTTCACCATTTAGCGGCTTAATCTTAATATAGCTAAATAATACCGTTCGTGGTGAGCTTGTCGAACCACATTCACCCTTCGACAAGCTCAGGGCGAACGGTCTAAACCACTCGCTTTTTAGGACTACCAATTCTTACCAACTACTACGACATAACGCAATGAAATCAATCAATATTGGACTATATGAAGAACTATTTCGCCGTTCATTTCTTTTTGCGAGTCTTTACTGCTTAGCCTTGGCAACATCAATGACACAAAATGTGATACTGGAGTCAGATACGGGATGGCATCTCAGCACTGGGCGATGGATGGTTGAGCATGGTACTGTTCCGACTACTGATCCTTTTTCTCTTTACGGGCAAGGAAAACCGTGGGTTGCTTATAGTTGGCTTTTTGAGCTAATCGTTTATAGATTAGTTCAGACATTTGGCATGGTTGGGCTGCTAATTTATACCGTCACCCTATCACTGGGTATCACCTTCGCGCTGTTTACACTGATTCGGAAAATCGAGCAGAATGTCAGCATTGTAATTGGACTTACCGCGTTGGGCATTATTGGAATGGCACCATTACTCCAAACACCACGCCCTTGGTTATTCACCATATTGTTATTTATTATTGAGTTAGACATATTGCTAACAGCCAGAAGAACAGGGAATTATCGCTATTTGATCGCGCTACCTTTCCTTTTTGCATTGTGGGCAAACCTCCATATTCAGTTTATTTACGGGCTGTTTACATTGGTGATTTTTTCAATAGACCCCTTAATTGAGCAAGCACTTAAACAACCTTTTTCATTTAGTAATGTAAAGT
This sequence comes from Crenothrix sp. D3, assembly GCA_002134785.1. Lineage (GTDB taxonomy): Bacteria > Pseudomonadota > Gammaproteobacteria > Methylococcales > Methylomonadaceae > UBA4132. The sequence continues at coordinate 271,195 of MBQZ01000018.1, read as the reverse complement.
CGGCTTTTAATACGCGACAATGGTTAATCGTACTATCCTGTTTCGTCGCCACCTTAGCAACCCCTTATCATATTCATTTATATGAAACAGTTATTGATACTATGGGTCAAACTGAGATTTACCAATATATTAATGAACTCCAGTCCATGTCTTTTCGTTGGTTTCCAGATTGGGTTGTTCTTGGTTTGATATTAGGCGCAACGCTCTTGCTAGGACAAAAAACGCAAATAAAACCTTTCCCTATATTGATGTTGATAACAGGCATTTTTATCTCTTTTCGTTCTATGAGAGATGTCTGGTTCGTGGTGTTACCCGCTATTATTATCATTGCTTCAGTCCGCCCTGCCCCCTCAATAGATAAGCGTATTAAAATAAAGAAATCCCAAATGCTAGTAGCCTTCATCATTAGCTGTCTAGTTGTTATTTTTTTCGTTCATCATCGTAAGCTCACAGAAAATGGATTGAATGATGCAGTGGCGAAAGTATATCCCGCTGCTGCTGTGGAGATTGTTAAAACACGCGGTTACACAGGCTCACTCTACAATTATACCAATTGGGGCGGCTACCTGATTTGGCATCTACCACAACTTCTAGTCAGTATGGATGGTAGAACTCAGCTTCATGGTGAAGAAAGAATTGAGAAATCACTTAAAACTTGGCGGGGGGCGCATGATTGGGCTGATAATTCTGAATTGGCTCAGTCTAAATTGGTCATCGCTCAAATAAATATGCCCTTGGCATCATTACTTCGATTTGATCAGCGATTTAATTTGGTATATGAAGATAGTGTAGCCGCTGTGTTTATCGCCAAACCTGTTTTATCAAAATAAGTTTTAGACTTGTAGAGTAAAATGATACCTTTCGTGGTGAGATTATATCGAACCACATTCATACTTCGACAGGCTAATCTTCGCAAGAATTAGTTGTACAATTTGAGTGTAATTTAAGCGCAACTAACAACGAGAAAGACCATGACAGATTACCACATTGACTATTACGCATGGACGAATGAACAAGCCCAATTGTTAAGGACAGGGCAGGTACAAAACGCAGACCTAGAGAACATCATAGAGGAACTGGAAACGATGGGTAGAAGTGAAAAGCGGGCATTAGAAAGCCGATTGATAGTATTACTGACCCACTTACTCAAATGGCAATATCAACCTACAAGGCGGGGCAAAAGTTGGGAATTGACCATCAAGGGACAACGGGCGAATTGCGTAGATGTACTGGATGACAACCCAAGTCTAAAAAATAAACTTGATGAACTATTTGCTAGATTATACAGCCGTGCAAAAATAGAAGCCGCTAAAGAGACAGGATTAGATGAAGACCATTTCCCAGAACAATGTCCGTATACCATGACTCAACTGTTTGACAACAGCTTCTATCCCGATTAAAAATGTTATGAAAGCGCAAGGTTCAGTGCGAACAGATTTATAATCGTTTTATTGACTGATAGCGACTAAACTACTAATCAGTTCTCATGGAGTAATTAATGTTCCTACTACAAAAAAATGTTGCCGTTTTAGTGCCTTGTTACAATGAGGAGAAAACCATTAGAAAAGTAGTAAAGGATTTTCAGACAATTCTCCCCGATGCCGCGATTTATGTGTTTGATAACAACTCCAGCGATCAAACCAAACAGGTAGCAAAAGAAGCTGGCGCAATTGTCCGTACCGAATCCCATTCAGGGAAAGGTAACGTTATTCGTAGGATGTTTGCCGATGTCGAAGCAGATATTTACATTCTTGTTGATGGTGATGATACTTACGATGCAACAACAGTTTTGCCAATGATTGAAAAACTTGTTGCAAACCATCTCGATATGGTGGTTGGTGTTCGCCAGACCAGTGAAGAGACATCATACCGTAAAGGGCATAAGCTGGGGAATGCGCTGCTAACTGGCTTAGTTGCAGTCATTTTCGGACACACTTTTACTGATATGCTTTCTGGCTATCGCGTTATGTCCCGTCGTTTCGTCAAATCATTCCCCGCACTTACCAAAGGTTTTGAAATAGAAACAGAGCTGACAGTACACGCCCTAGAGCTGAGAATGCCCACTGCGGAGCTGCTAACTTTCTACAGGTCTCGCCCTCAAGACTCAATCAGCAAGCTGAATACCTATCGTGACGGATTTCGCATTTTGTCAACTATTCTGCGACTTTACAAGGACGAACATCCGCAAACTTTCTTTTCGATAATTGCTTTCGCATTGGCTTTAGCTTCAGTAATTTTGGCTTATCCTCTCTTTGAAACTTTCCTGAAAACAGGTTTAGTCCCTCGTATTCCTACTGCCATTTTATCAACAGGATTAATGTTACTGGCTTTTCTCAGCCTAGCTTCAGGGTTAATACTCGAAACAGTTACTCGTGGACGGCAGGAATTAAAACGCTTAATGTATTTGTCAATTCCTGCCATCGGCAACGATTCACAAGCATAATATTCAAATGTTCTGTAAACAGTTCACACGATTTTGTCTGGTCGGTTCAATTGGCTTTTTAGTCGATGCAGGCATTATGCAACTCATCGGGTCGTTTACTGACTTCGATCTTTATCTTGGAAGAATTGTGTCTTATCTGTTTGCTACAACCTGTACTTGGCTTATGAACCGAAGGTTCACATTTATAAATCGAAAAAGTGGTTGCGCTCATCATGAATGGGGGCGTTACCTCATTTTTAATATCATTGGCGGGGGCATTAACTATGGAATCTACGCCTTATGTCTCGGAACACTGGAAGTCGTACATTCCTATCCCGCAATCGGCGTTGGCTTTGGTTCTATCGTTGCTCTGTTGGTTAATTATGAGATGAATAAGCATTGGGTTTTTCGAACTAAGCAATTAATTGTCAGTAAGAATCCTCATTAAATCAGTTATTTACGCGATGTTCGACTTTTAATTAGTTGAAAGCACGACTCTCTCCCTGTAAGGTTGTTTTACCAAAAGCAACTAAAAAAGGGGAAAAGCCATGCCTGTCGAAGACTTTATCATTTATGTCTACTGTTGTGTAGAGGATGCTTACCGTGAGATTGTGAAAACCCCGCTTCGCCGCCGAGGATTTCCACCCAAACTAACAGACAGTGAAGTTATTACGATGGAAATTATTGGTGAGTTTATGGGAAAAGACCAAGACAAAAGTATCTGGCGATATTTCCACGCACATTGGCATTCTTGGTTTCCCGATTTAGGATCGCGCTCGAATTTTGTGAAACAAAGTGCCAATCTATGGCACTTAAAAGGGCTTATTCAGCAACACTTGGTTGAGAAAATGAACGCATTAGAGCAAGCTATACATCTTGTTGATGGTTTTCCAATGCCTGTCTGTAAAATAACCCGCGCTGCTCGAAGTCATTGCTTTCAAGGGGAAGCGGGGTATAGCTACTGTGCCGCAAAAGACGAAAAATACTACGGTTTTGAAGGTCATGTGTTGATTAGCTCTGAAGGTGTCATTTGTGGCTATACGTTTGCTGCCGCCAACATTGATGAGCGCGACGTACTACAGGATATAACCAAGGGCTTAAGTGGTTTGTTGATCGGTGACAAGGGCTACATTCGCCCCAGTTTAACAGAGGACTTAGCCAATCAAGGTCTTGATTTACAAACACCTTTGCGAAAAAATATGAACGATTCTCGACCTAAAGTTTTTGTTACACAGCTTATGAAAATCAGGCGATTGGTTGAAACTGTTATTGGTCAACTAACTCAACGCCTCCATATTGAGAAGGTTTGGGCACGAGATCGTTGGCATTTGGCAAATCGGTTTATTCGCAAATTACTTGCCCACACTGTAGGTGTCTTTTTGAATAAATTATTGGGTAATCCACTTTTGCATTTTGAAGCATTAGTTGAGATTTAAAAGTCGAACATCGCGTTTATTTTTATTTCTAAACACCTTGATTCTTCTAGGTAGTGAAATTTTTAATAAATAGTTTTTAACCAATTATCCACTGGCTACTTAATTTTCAATGGATATTTTTAGTATCTATTTTCTATCCATTAATACTCCATTTTAAGTGATTGTCATTTCTATTGTTTAGGAGGACAATCGGCTTTGTCGGAAGTTTGATGATTACAGCACGATGGTGTGTATTCTGTAAGTTGAAGACTTCAAAAAAGGAGCTTGTGCGATTTTCGAACCAAGGATGTTAAATGTGTTTTTGATTTTTTATTGGAGAAATATCATGAAAACGTTAATAAATAAAATATCAGCATTTCTTGCCGATGAGCAGGGTGCTGAAACGGTAGAGTGGGTGATGATTGCTGCTGTTCTGGCGGGCATTATTGCTATTGCTTTTTGGACTACATTGAAAGGTGCTGTTAACAATGCCATAACTGATATATCTACCTGCATGGGTGGAGGGGCTTGTAAGTTCACTGGGTAGCATATAGGCTGGGTGGAGCGATAGCGAGACCCATCTCGCCCCTGCGTCGAGAATGGGTTTCTGCTTGTTGCCTCTACCCATCTTTTCTGCTGGCTTAGAAGTGAGAGCAACAAATGTAGTGTCGCTCAAGCGCGGGTTGTGTTGGGTGTATTTTTAAGGAAATGTCATGAGGTACTTCAATGCGAGAGTATTTTTAGCTGATGAGCAGGGTGCTGAAACGGTCGAGTGGGTGATGATTGCTGCGGTTTTAGCGGGTATTATAGCAATTGCTTCTTGGGACATATTAAAAGATGCGGTTAATGCCTCTATAATTAAGATAACAGGTTGTATAGAAAATGTGACAAATGGAACTTGTTAGTGCGTAGGATGGGTGGAGCGATAGCGAAACCCGTCCTCATTAATGATGGGTTTTGGCTACCGCCTATGCCCGTCCTACAGGCTCAATCAAACCTTTCGAATTCATGCTGATTATTTATTCTCTCCTCATTATCAGTTTGCTGGTTGCGTCTGTTTACGATGCAGCTACTCACAGAATACCCAATTGGCTTTCATTATTTATCTTGGTGTTGGGTTTAAGTTGGAACACTTTTTCTCCAGAAGGTTTAGGTTTAAAAGACAGTAGTGCGGGGTTGGGTGCTGGTTTTTCGTTGATGTTGCTAGGTTATATTTTTGGTAGCATGGGTGCAGGTGACACCAAATTAATGGCAGCGATAGGGAGTGTGGTTGGTTTTAATAAAGTATTAGAAGTTGTCTTTTGTGGCTATATGATCATGTTCGTCATGGCTATCGTGTTTATAACCGTGCAGGGTGATTTATTTAAGTTGTTGCGTAGGTATAAAGTGTTTTTTTATGGGCTAGTCACTGGCGTAATGACTTACCAAAAACCAGACAGCTCAGAAGCCGCTGGTCGCCGAATGCCGCTCGCTCCCGCAATTACCTTAGCCACCTGTTATGTTTTATATCCAACGTTTTGTAAATTAGGGTTTAGTTTTCTTGGCGTTACGCTTTGGCTACCCTCTGAATGCGCAGACCCAATAAGGGCATATTTGAGATTTTGAAGTTATCAAAATGGATTAGGTTAATGTATGTCACTTTTAGAGCTAATTAAACAACCACGAATGCTAGAAGAAACGGCTCTTGACAGAGAGCTGTTGCTTGATTTAACGCTCAAGCATCTTTATGACGGTGGTGCGCTGGATTTGCAGCAGTTAGTCGATAGAATGGCACTGACAGGCAACGTGATAGAAGCCATTTTGGCAGTGTTGCGTAAAGATGCCCGAATAGAAATTCTGGGTGCGAAAGAAAATAGTGCAGGTCTGCGTTATCAATTGACAGAGTTAGGCAGTGCGGTCGCAAAAAATGCTTATTTGCGTAGCGGCTATATTGGTCGCGCACCGATTACCATTGACCACTACAGGCAATTAGTTGAGGCGCAATCAATCTTCAACTGCACCGTCAGCAAAGAACAGTTAAAAAACGTATTTACTAATGTTGTTATTAACGAACAGTTATACGACCAATTAGGGCCTGCTCTACATTCTGGTAGAGCAATCATGATTTATGGTGCGGCAGGTACGGGTAAAACCTTTATTTGCAAACACCTAGCACGCTGTTTAGGCGACCCCATTCATCTGCCATACTCGATTGCTGTCGGTAGGGAAATCATCCAGTTTTTTGATCCGTTAACACATATCCCTATTTATGACGTTAGCGAGAAATCCAGTTATCACTTTGATACGCGTACCGATCAACGCTTAATTTTATGTGAGCGTCCCGTGGCTATCAGCGGCGGTGAATTAACAATGGATAGGCTAGAGTTACGCTATGATCCTGTCACTCGTTTAAATCAAGCACCTATCCAGCTTAAAGCGAATAATGGCATTTATATCATTGATGATATGGGGCGGCAACGTATGCCGCCTGTTGACTTATTAAATCGTTGGATTGTGCCAATGGAAGAGCATATCGATTATCTAACATTGGGGACAGGTCAACATTTTCCTGTGCCATTTGATACTGTGCTGATATTTTCAACTAATATACATCCACTTAAATTAGCTGATGAAGCATTTTTAAGGCGTTTGGGCTATAAGATTCATTTTACCGATATTTCAAAGCAGCACTTCACGCTAATTTGGGAGAACGTGTGCCGAGAACATAATGCAATAGCAGAGCAAGGCGTATTAGAGTGTGTTTTTGAATTGTATATTCAGACCGAAAAACTTTTTTTTCCGTGCCAACCGCGTGACTTAATTGGTCTCGCGCTTGATATAGCGGCATTTAAAAATAAAAAGGGGCAGTTAAGCAAAGAAAACATGATGCTCGCGTGGAATACATATTTTATTGATATATAGGGAAAGGTGAAAAATGAACAAGCGTTTTATTATGATGCTGAGTATTGCCTTAATGCTGGCACTATTGGCTGCGTGGGTTGCCAACCGTTGGATACAAAACAAAACAATACCTGATAAAGCGGTATCTGTTGTTGTTGCTGCGGTTGAAATACCCTTTGGTGTCAAGTTGGAAGAAACTCACGTTAAAATTGTTTCTTGGCCAGAAAATGCCGTACCACAAGGTACTTATTCATCAAAAGAACAAGTTGTTGGTAAAGTTTCTATGAATAAATTCTATCCTGATGAAATCATCACGGAAAAAAGAATTTCAGAATATTTGGGTGGCAGTACGCTATCTGCATTGATTGCCAAAGAATACCGTGCTATTTCCGTGCGAGTCGATGATGTAGTGGGGGTATCAGGGTTTATTTTACCTGGTAACAGAGTTGATATTCTTGTTACCAAAAAGGACAGGACTGACAATAAAGCAGAGACGACTACGTTATTGCAAAATATTAAAGTCTTGGCGGTCGATCAGGAAGCCTCTCAAGAAAAAGAAAAGCCCTCGATTGTTAGAGCCGTTACGCTGGAATTAAAACCAGAACAGACTGAGATAATGGTTCAGGCGATGCAGGAAGGCACAATACAACTGACCTTAAGAAATCCCTTAGACAGCGTAGTAGTAGAAGAGCCAGCTGTTAAAGTCGAAGATACACCTGTTAAAGCTGCCGAATATAGAGTTGTACCACCTGCTGTTGAGAAACTACCACCTAAAAAACGGATGTTAAGAGTGATTCCGTGGTAATGAAATACAGTGGAACAACAGACTTAAGAGCTGTGACCGTGACGCTGGTTGTAAGTGAACTTGCTGCCTTTATTTAACATCAGATGAATTAGCCATGAAAAATAATAAAAAACTAACCAGTATTTTCTCAATTATCGTGTTATGCCTTCTTTCTTATTCAGTTGTCGCAGTGAGTGGCATTAAAAGTGAAGACATTAAAACGCTAAAGGTGCAGGTCTTAGTCAATAAATCCAAGTTGATTACGCTGGACAAAGTAATAGCAGAAATATCAGAAGGTAATTTAGCGGTTGCGGGTTATAAACCTGATGCACAGTCGGCAGAAACGAGTTTAATATCGCCGAAAAAAATATTAATCAGTGGAAAATCAGTAGGCACGACTAATTTTTATTTGTGGGGTGCCAATGGCGCATTAATAACCGCCCTAGATGTTGAAGTAGTGCTTGATTTGGCTTCATTAAAAGCCAAATTACATGAAATGCTCCCTAATGAAAATATAGCCGTCCGTTCAGCACAGAAAAAAATCATTCTTAGCGGCGAAGTCAGTAATCTAACGAATATGCAAGCTGCACTGGATGTGGCATCAAGTTTTCAAGGTGCTTCTCAGGTTCTTGGGGGAGGTAGTAGTGGCGCAGGTTCGGGTAGTGGTAACATCTCTGTTGCAACAAATGCCTCGCCCAAAGTTGACCCAAGTGGTGGGCCAGGTGTTATTAATTTAATGAGTATTGGCGGCGCACAACAAGTGATGCTGGATGTCAAAATAGCCGAGATTGATAGACGATTAATTAAAGGTCTGAATATCAAGTTTAGTGCCTTGCAAACATCCAATACCTTTTCAGTTGGGGCTGTTAATGGCGGTGGGCTTGCAAATTCAACAGGTATAGGTGGATTGCTTAACCAACACAGCTTTAATGCTGGTGCGGTTTTTTTACAGGCAATTAGCGGTGAATTTTTATTTAACTTAACTATTGATGCTGCTAATGACCAGCAATTAGCGAAAATTTTGGCTCAACCTACATTGACAACCTTATCAGGACAACCTGCAACCTTTATTTCGGGTGGTGAGTTTCCTGTTCCAGTACCACAAGGTGGCAATAATAGCGGAGCAATCACCGTTGAGTTTAAAGAGTTCGGCATTGGTTTAAAATTTGTTCCTGTCGTGCTGGATTCTGGACGAATTAATCTCAACATGAATATCAGTGTTAGCGAATTATCAGGGGCTGCCGCTGTGGTAGCGGGTGCAGGAAATACCAATACAGAATTTACCATCCCCTCACTAACTAAACGTGAAGCCAGCAGTACACTGGAGTTAGCAGATGGGCAAACCATGAGTATTGCAGGCTTAATCAGTGATACCTTGCGTGAAAACATCAACAAATTTCCAGGGCTAGGTGATATACCTGGTTTGGGGGCATTGTTTCGTAGTTCTGCCTTCTTAAATCAGCAAACCGAATTAGTGATTTTTGTCACCCCCCGTTTAGCTAAACCGATATTGGCGCAAAATGTACAATTACCAACCGACAGCTTTGTTCCACCCGATGATGTTGATTTTTATGTATTGGGCAGAACTGAATCAAGAAACGTTAGAAACCGCTGGGTAAAAAATGAAATCCAGTCTACGGGCAGCAATAAAGGTGGTCTTGATGGCGACTATGGTCAGCAATTAATGCAAGGAGTTCACTAATGAAAACTCTCAAAAAAGCGAATATCGGGCAGTGTGTGACAGGTTTATTGTTATTAACATCACTGACAGCTTGCACTGAGTGGAATTCACACCCAGTCGTTGTCGATCAAAATTTCGGACGGGCATACCATAACATGGTCAAAAACCAGACTTTGTATCCTGAACATGGTCAGAATGATAAACCAACTCTAGGCATGGATGGACAAAAAGCCCAAGGCATTATCAAGGCTTATCGGCAACCTGCTTCGGGGAAACTTGAAGATGCTAAGCAAGCTGTCACTAATTTTGGGGTAGACAGCGGAAATTAGAAATATAAATCGGATGCAGGTTAATTATTGAAAGGCAGATGCCGTAACAATATCCAATTAACAGGAGCAAGATGATGAAAATACATTGTTCAAAAAAACAGCGTGGTAGCGTAGTTGTAGTGGTTACTATTGCCTTACCGATATTGTTACTCATTATGGGGTTAGCGTTAGATTTTGCTCATGTCTTCGTTAATAAAACACGCTTGCAAAATGCCCTTGATGCTACTGCTTTAAGTGCGGCCATAACCATTAATGGAGCTACTAAGAAAGATAAAGATAAAGCAACGAGTGATGGGCAAGATACGTTTAAAAAATTCATAGCAGCTTCAGGTAATGGTGAATTAAAAAACTTGAAGGCGACTGATTTAACATTTGAATACTCCAGAAAACTAAAACCTTGGGGATCTTTTGACGCTAAAAAAGATGATTTTGCGTTTGTTAGAGTCACATCAAAAAAAAATAATTTGCAGTTGACACCTTGGTTAATAAGAATTCTCAGCTCCGTTGAACTAAAGATTCCAGCCGTTGCTACAGCAGGTCCTGTGGGAAATAACTGTGAACTCGTACCATTAGTAGTTTGCCCAAAGGGTGAGGTTAAGGATGATGATGATGATGATGATGAGGGTGAGGGTGAGGGTGAGGGTGATGTACAAAGAGGATGTGATGCGACTGGTTGCAACGGTATTCCTTTTCATAAAAAAGTTTGTTTAAAGGGAGGTGTTGATGCAAAAAAATCGGGTGAATGCCAAAATCCAAGTCTACCCAGCGGAAACTTTGGGTTATTGAAATTTGAAGGATTTAATGCAGGTAAAGACGAGAAAGTGATGTTGGCGGGTACTGCTAGTACTTGTACAAATAATGCTGAATGGAAGCCTGGAAATAGCGTAGGTATCGTAGATGCAATAAACGATAGATTTGTAACGGATATAGTGAAAACAGAATATAAACCCCCTAAATACCCATATCCAGATGAGGGCTACAATCCCGTATATGACGAGGATACTAAGATCGAACTAGCTAAAAACACCAAAGGCATCGCATACAGAAGGATTATGGCAATTCCAATTGTTGAGAGTTGTGTTGCTTCCCCCCCCCTCAAAATTATTGCAGCAGGCTGTTTTCTTCTGACAGAAAAAGCTATACATAATGGACAGGACAATGAAATCATAGGGGAACTAACTGGTATCTGTCCTGGACCTGGAGATTTTAAGGCAACCAATTCCGTATTAAACGGTCCCTACAAAATCGTGTTATTTAAAAGCCCAGCGAGTGGCGACTCATGAATATTATCAAACAAAAAGGGTCGGCTACCGTCGAGTTTGCGATGATGGTACCGATACTGTTAATACTGGTTTTTATGGTGTCTGAATTAGGAACTATGTTTTATCGCCTGAATGCGTTAACTAAATCGGTACAAGTTGCTAGTCGTTATTTGTCCGATGTCTCGCTTAATAAAAAAATTACCTTAACCAAGACTACAATTAAACACCTAGTTTGTTATGGAAATACTGGTAATACTGGAACAGAAGTCTTACCAGATTGCATAAATAAAATACCCGATAATAAATTAACCGTGAGTGCAGCTTCAGATCATGTCACCGTATCAGCAACCTATTCAGCAGACTGGATATTACCTAACGCAGTTAAAGGATTCCTCAAGCTATCGGGTCTACCTATGGATCTTACAGCCAGTAGCGTAATGAGGTTTACCCAATGATAAGCAAACATAAACAAAAAGGTGCGGAAACCGTTGAATTTGCAATGGTTGCTTTGCTGTTGTTTGCGGTACTATTCGCTATCATAGAATTCAGCAGGGCATTGTTTGTCTGGAACGCGTTGACAGAAGCAACCCGCAGAGGTGCGAGAATGGCAGTTGTTTGTCCCTATCAAAGTACAATTCCAGCGAAAGTTGCTATATTTGATGTCATTAATGGATCATTAGGATCTAGCCCCATTATTGGTGGCTTGACAACTGGCATGGTGAAAGTACACTATTTTGATAATAATCATGTTGAAATTTTAGATACTACAAAACAATCTGAGATAAAGTTTACTGAAGTAAGTATCACTGGCTATCAACATCAATTTATTATTCCTCTGTTCGATGTTGTACAGCCTTTTCCAATGAATCAAGCATTCAAAACCACTTTACCCACTGAAAGTCTGGGTGCTGTCCCAACCTATCCAGGTGACAAGAAGATTGATCCAGATTGTAAATTTTGATTACCTTTTAAATTAGCGCGTAGGATGGGTAGAAGTGATAACTGAAACCCATCACATCTGCAAATGATGGATTTCACGACCGCTCCACCCATCCTACAATTCTCAATGATTAATGAATTTGTTATACTCCAAGCTGAATTTTTAAAATAATAACTAAACCACATGGCAGAAAATAAAATCAATTTGGTACTAATCGGCGATGATGAGCGTATTCTCGAAAAACAACTGTCTATTCTTTCTTATGCGCATGATACTAAAAGTAAGATTATCTGTAGTAAATCTATTATTGATTCTATCAGTAAACATACTCAGGATGAACACAGTATCGTTATTATTAATTTAACGACCAATGGATTACAAGAATTACAATTTCTGAATAATATTGATAGCAAGAAATCCGCTATTATTATTATTGGAGATCAACAAAATATTGAATTATTAAGCCAAGCAATTCGTGCAGGTGTTAAGGATTTTATTGATTACAGGGATTTTGAAAGTAAGCTGGATGGTGTTTTCTGTAATATTAAAAAAAGTATCTCTCACGTTTACAATAAAAACAATGTTAAGCAGTTAAACGCAATTATTAATGCCAAGGGTGGTAGCGGAGCCAGTTTTATAGCCAGTAACGTGGCTTATACTTTATCAAAAGAAGCCAATTTAAAAGTAGCATTGGTCGATCTTGATTTGCAATTTGGCTCATTAGGACTCAACTTTGACAAAGTGCCAAAATATTCAATTGCGGAAGCGTTAAATGCGATAGAAGATTTAGATTCAATTTCATTAGAGGCTTATATGTCAAAATATAATGAAAATTTAAGTCTATTATTGCCATCACCCGCAGATATTTTATTGCCTGGAGAAATTAACGTTTCTTATTTACAACGGTTGCTAGAATTACTGAAAATCAATTACAGTCAGACAGTTGTTGATTTGCCGAGATTAATTGATCCTGTATCCAGTATGATTATGGAACAAGCGGATCAGGTTACGCTGGTTGTTCAGCAGAATCTAGCGCAATTCAGGGATGGACGCAGATTAATCCATATATTAAATAAAGACCTAGATATTCCTTTAGATAAAATATCAATTGTCATTAATCGATATGATCCAAAAAATAGTTTACGCATAGAAGATTTAAAAAACATCGTTAATCATAACAAAGTTTATACCATTGCCAATGACTTTGAACGTGTAGCAAGTGCATCTAATCTAGGTATTCCACTCTGTGAATCGTCGCCCAATTCAAAAATTGCTCAGGATATAAAGGAACTTGCCAAAAACCTCGGAAAAGTTGAGTTTCAAGAAAAAAGAAAAAGTCTGTTTAATCGGTTTTTATCCTAATTCAGGGGGTGGTTAGTAGTTTGTTGGAAACCCCTGTTTTCACTTACGCTTAAACAGACTTATTCTAATCTATAAGTCTAATAGCTAACCCAAACCTCCGCTATAAACAAAAAAGCCTTGGTCAATTACTCGACCAAGGCTTCAACTAGCAATCTAAAAACAGCTTAGACCTGAGCGGGGCGGGTTATTCAACCCGCCTCGAACGTTTGGATTCCGACACGATGTCCCAAGTATTAGAAACGTTGCGACGGGGTGAATACCCCGTCACGCTTCGGTATCTACGCCGCTGACGACAGCCAACCCAACAAAATCCTCGTATGTATTGGTATTATGTTGGGTCAACTTACCGACTATGGGCTTCCACAGTTTCCAGCGCATGGGAAAGATGAATTATCTTTTTTCGTCTGCTTCCTCACCGATTTCCCAGCTTTCAGTTGATGTTTCAATGATTTTACCGCTGATTGCATCAACTTCAACTTTGGTTTCTACGCCTTTGTCATCGTTAATATCAAACTCATAGCTTGGATTGCCATTGGCTTCAATTTCATATTCAACTTCGGTGATTGTACCCGCATGAGCTTTTAAAGCAGTCGCTTTGGCATCTTCTTCACTGACTTTCATCAACTTTTTAAATGCCTCATCACTCGCACTATTGGCTTCGGTTTCTTGTTCGGTTATTTTTCCTGTTTTAGCATCGCACATAAATTCCGATTCCATGCCTTTGCTGTCTTTGATTTCAAGTTCATAGAAGGGCTTATTAGCAACACTGAGTTTTTCCAATTTAATGAAATCACCCGCTTGTTGTTTTTGGACAGCAGCAATGCAAGCATCTAAGTTCTTATCAGCCGCGTAGCTGATAGATACAATACTAGCAAGAGCAACTGTTAAGAGTATTTTTATTTTCATTGTGAATCTCCAAAATTATGATAGTTTGTTGGTTGAGACGAATTTGTAAACTCAAAAAACAAGCATTTTCGGGGTTTCGTAACTTATCTCAATCCGTAACACTACGCCAAAAAAAAGCCTTGGTCAACGAATCAACCAAGGCTCTTAATCAAGCAATCAAAAAGCGATTAGCTTATTTGTTGTCTGGCAATGCAAATACTGTGAACACGCCACCTTGTTTGGTGAATGAACCTAGGCTTGCATACGCGCCGTTAGCACCTAAACCTTCTTGTGAGATTTTCAGAGCGATTTTTTGTAGCTCTGCTTTTTTCACTGGATCAGTTTCTGCTGCCGCTTTCGCTTCTGCTTCTTCTAACTGTTTGCCAAAATCAGTTGCGATACCGATACCTGCCCAGCCGCCAATACCTGACAATACGCCAACATATTGTTTGCCTTCGTAGCTCCAAGTATTAACGTTACCGATGATGCCTGATGGGGTTTTGAATTTGTACAATTCTTTACCTGTTTTTGCATCAACTGCTTTCAAGTAACCTTCTAATGTACCGTAGAATACGATGCCACCCGCAGTTGCAACTGAACCTGACCAGACAGAGAACGCTTCTTTGTTAGACCAAGCAATTTTGCCTGTTTTAGCATCAAACGCAGTGAACTGACCTAAGTTATGCGTACCATCTGGTTTGCCAGTGATAACGTCTGCACCAGCTGGCATCATGTCTAGCGTTGCGCCGACATAAGGTTGACCTGCTGTGTATGAAACTTGGAAGGGTTCGTAGTTCATACATAAGTGGTTGCCTGAAATGTAGAACAAACCAGTTTGTGGAGAGTAAGACACAGGTTGTTGGTTTTTAGAACCTAACGCAGCTGGACATACGCCTTCAGATTTAACATCTTCGCCGTTTTGTTCAGTTGAGTATTTAGCAACGACTGCTGGACGACCTGTTTTCATATCAACATGAGAAGCCCAGTTGACTGATTTGTCGAATTTTTCAGCAACTAACAATTCACCTGTTTCACGATCCAGTGTATAGCCAAAACCGTTACGGTCGAAATGCACGATAGTTTTGTGCATTTTGCCTTTCACTTCTTGGTCAACTAGGACAGTTTCGTTGATACCGTCAAAGTCCCATTCGTCATGTGGAGTCATTTGGTAAACCCATTTAACTTCACCTGTGTCCGCATCACGCGCCCACAATGACATAGACCATTTGTTGTCACCCGGACGTTGTACTGGGTTCCAAGTGGATGGGTTGCCTGATCCGTAGTAAATCAAGTTCAATTTAGAATCGTAGCTAGTCCAGCCCCAAGTAGTTCCGCCGCCAATTTTCCATTGGTCGCCTTCCCATGTTTTGATGCTTGAGTTTTCGCCAACTTTAGCAACTTTGCCGTCTTCCCAAGTAGTGGTTTTAGCAGCATTGATTAAAGTGTCTTTATCGGGACCGATGCTATAACCTTTCCATGCCAATTTGCCAGTGTTGATGTCATAAGCGGCTAAGAAACCACGCACACCAAATTCACCACCTGAAATACCTGTTAAGACTTTGTCTTTAACAACTAAAGGCGCGTTTGTGTTGGTCATACCTAATTTAGGATCACCGTTTTGTACGCTCCACACTCTTTTACCTGTTTTTGCATCCAATGCAGTTAAAACAGTGTTAGATTGTTGTAGGAAGATTT
The DNA here is from genome assembly GCA_002134785.1 of Crenothrix sp. D3. Classification (GTDB taxonomy): domain Bacteria; phylum Pseudomonadota; class Gammaproteobacteria; order Methylococcales; family Methylomonadaceae; genus UBA4132. The sequence continues at coordinate 255,540 of MBQZ01000018.1, read as the reverse complement.
TGCCGTCGCCGTAAGCCAAACCACGGTTAACAGTGTCACAGCACATAACAGGAATAGTTACATCTGCATCTTGAGTCGGTTCAAATTCCCAAATAACCGCTTGGGTTTTTTGATCTAATGCGTAAACTTTGTTTGGAAAAGGTGTGTGAATGTAAATAACATCATCAACAACTAATGGACCACCTTCATGACCACGCAATACACCTGTTGAGAAAGACCAAGCAGGTTGTAAAGTTTTAACGTTATCAGCAGTGATTTCTTTTAATTCGCTATAACGAGTGCCTGCATAATCACCGCCCCAAGTCGCCCAGTTAGCTGGGTTTTTAGTCAATGTTTCAACGCCTTGATTCGCAGTTGAAATGGCAGGTGCAGCTAATAAAGCGGCAACGCTGGAAGCGAGCAGCCAGCTTTTTAAAGGCTTTTTCATCATATATGATTCTCCTTGCGTATTTTATGTAAAACAAAATACTGGTTATGTTATTAGACTAATATTAGTTTTTGGGGTGAAGTTTTTAATTCCTCCATGCTTAGGAATTTTTCACACCAAGTGCCTAGATTTAATGATTTTGGCTTAAAAGTCAACTTTTAATAGGGGAAAGGCGCAATGATTGAACTTAGCTCATTGTTTCTTAAACTACTTCAATGTGATAACCATCATTATTCCAACATAAAACTTTGCCTGAGTCTTTAGTCCATGCCGCTAATACGAAACGTTGAGCCGCTTGTCCGTTGATTTCAAAGCCGTGCATAGTAGGGCGGTGGGTATGCCCATGAATCAAGCGCAATGTGCCGTATTCACGCATGACAGTCGCTACCGTGTCCTGATTAACATCCATTATATCCTGCGATTTTTTACGTTTATGAAAGTAACTGCGTAAGCGGTACCAACGGGCGGCTAATAGGCGTAATAACAGCGGTTTTGACAGCACGTTGTGTTGCCATTCTAATGTATGTGATTTAACACGAAATGCTTGATAAGGCAGGTCATCAGTACACAATAAATCACCGTGGGTTATCAGTGTCGGTGTGCCATGTAAATCAATGACTGTGTAGTCATCCAGCAACGTCACGCCTGTATCTTGAGCAAAGCGGCTGCCCAGTAAAAAATCACGGTTGCCTTGCTGTAGAAAAACAGGAATACCCGAATCGGTTGTGTGCTTGAGCTGTTGCCGTATTTTGTTATTGGGTGGCATGAAGTCATCATCGCCTATCCAAGTATCGAATAAATCACCAAGAATATAGACGGCTTTGGCTTTTTTGGCACGATGTGCTAGGAAATTAAGAAAACGGCGGGTAATTTCGGGCTTATCTAATGACAGATGTAGGTCAGAAATGAAGAGGGTGTCTTGATTCATAAGCCTGATTGAGGGCGAGTTACTGCAACGACTACCAGTCCTTTGATGATTGGCAGTCGTTCTAATTAATAACTTATTTTAAAACTTCGGCTTTTTCAATCACGATGTCAGTTTTAGGTACATCTGAATGTCCGCCACGGTTGCCAGTCGCTTGTTTAGCCATCGCGTCAACCACGTCCATACCTTCAATGACTTCAGCAAACACTGCATAACCCCAACCGCTGGCATTTTTGCCTGTATGGTTCAAAAATGAATTATCTTTGTAGTTGATAAAAAACTGGGCAGTAGCAGAGTTAGGTGCATTAGTACGCGCCATTGCTAATGTGCCGCGTGTATTTTTTAGCCCATTATCAGCTTCATTTTGAATCGGGGCGTGGACTTCTTTTTGGTTAAAGCTGGTATCAAAACCACCGCCTTGTGCCATGAAATCAGGAATAATACGGTGAAAAATTGTACCGTTATAAAAGCCTTCGGTGACATAGGTTAAAAAGTTAGCCGCTGAAATCGGTGCTTTTTCGCTATTTAATTGAATAACGATGTCACCTAATGAGGTGGTTAATTTAACTTTGGTATCAGACATTTTGTTTTCCGTTGCAAAAGAGAGTGTAGTAGTCAGTAATAGCATCAACAGCATGAGGACGCGCATGAGTTTTTCCTTAATCGTATTCAGCCTGCGAGGGGAGATAACCGAGTAGGATGGAAAGCGATAGCAATTTGTAAATCAGAAGTGAAACCCAATTATAATGGGTTTCGGCTATCGCCTCTGCCCATCCTACGGCAAAGCGATTGACGCGGGGTTTATTGATAGACGTTTAGTCTTGTGGTAGCGCGTTAGCTATTTCATTAAAGGCTTCAATTTTGGCTTTGCCTGTTGTGACTAGCTCAATACCCGTATCAATAATCAATTTGCAAAGTGTAGGCATTTTATAAACAGTTAAGCATAAATAACCGATTGCTGGAATCGCGATTAGCGCACCAATAAAACCGTGTAGACCAACGACTCCCAATAATTTTGTGAGTAATACAATAGCATCCAATGGTAATAACACCATCGCACCAAAATAGACGATGACCGTAAAGGTAAAAACTACAAAAACGACAAACTGAAGCAACCTTACCAACACAATATTAACTTTTTTCATATTACTTTCGATCCTGATAACTTTAAGAAGTTTTTTGGTCAGTTCACAATGACTGACGCTGATTATTTTTGTCAAAAACCTATTTTTGATAGCGGCGAATTATACCTTAACAGCTTAAAAATACTTTAATTTATTCAACGGACGGTTTTTTAACAAAAAAGCGATAGAGTAGTGAACCTGCAATAAATCCACCTAAATGCGCCCACCATGCAACGTGTTCAGTGCCAATTGACGTGGTGATATTGTCCAATTGAATAATAACCCATACGCCTAAAAACATAATAGCGGGGACATGAATCAAAAAAAACGGCGGTAGCCACAACACAACCCGTTCAAGTGGATAAAGGAAGAAGTAAGCCGCCAATATGCCTGCGACTGCGCTTGATGCCCCCACCAGAGGAATGTCAATATTAGGATTAGAATACCATTGCAAGGCACTCGCAAAAGCACCACATAATAGATAAAAAACCAAAAAAGGCAATCGCCCCATTCGGTCTTCGACATTGTCAGCAAAAATCCACAAAAACCATAGATTGACCATCAAATGCACCCAATCTGCGTGTAAAAATAAGTTGGTGACAAACGATAAATAATAGTCAAACGGCAAACCAGTATTAATAGCCCATTGTGGATTGGAGTAACGAAGAGACACCATGCCATACTGATTAATCAGTTGAGAACTTAACTCGAAGGGCATTAATTTCATGGTAATAAAAATACCAGCACAAATGACGCATAAACTCCAAGTAACCCAAGGTTTGTTGTGACAAGGTGCGGTATCTCTAATCGGTATCATGATGTCTACCTTGTATGTATTGAAACGTGACTGCCATATAAATTTCCAACTAAATTAACAATGAGCAAGATAATCTAAAAATAACGACCATTAATAAGAAAATGAACCGCGATACTTGCTACATAGCCTAGTGCAATAACAGGTGTCCATTTTAAATGACTAGTAAATGTATAAACACCTTTTGCCTGCCCCATTAAACCAACTCCAGCGGCTGAGCCGACCGCCAACAAACTACCCCCTACGCCAGCAGTTAGTGTCACTAATAGCCATTGACCTTGAGAAATATCAGGATTCATCGTTAATACGGCTAACATGATGGTACCGTTATCAACAAATGCCGATGCAATACCAACGGCAATATTGGCAATAGTAGGGTCAACGGTCGCACCATACAAATAATGTGAGGTAAGTTCTAAATAACCAATAAAACTCAAGCCACCAACACACACCATCACGCCGTAAAAAAACAATAAAGTATCCCATTCTAAATTGGCGACTTTGTGAAATACATCGAATGATTGGTCTATTTCTGCATCAGCTGTTACGGATGTTTTTGGCTTATTCATGTATTTCATTGGCGCAAAATAATCCACTTTTACTGGCGCAAAAATGTGGATTGATGAGTTAGTTTTTTGTAAATAATAACTGAAAAATGATAGATAGGTTAAGCCCAGCATCATTCCTGCGGCAGGCGGTAAACTTAGGAAATTTTCAAAACACGCTGAGGTAATAATCGTCAATACAAATAGCCCGATGATAACCCAGCCACCGCGCTTCATCGCTTGTGCTTCCATCACGGCGGCTGGACTTTCTTTAGAAATAAAGAAGTTCATGATGGCTGCGGGTAACACAAAATTAATGATTGCTGGCAGTAGTAGTGAAAAGAAATCAGTAAACGGTACTACGCCTTTTTGCCAAACTAATAGCGTGGTAATATCACCAAACGGGCTGAATGAACCGCCTGCATTTGATGCTACCACGACGTTAATACAGGATAGTGTCACAAATTGGCGGTTATTTTTCCCCATCGCAATAATAACTGACCCCATCAATAATGCGGTGGTTAAGTTGTTACACGCCGAGGAAATAAAAAACGCTTGAAAACCCGTAATCCAAAACAATTTGCGATAACTAAAGTTTTTGCTTAACAGCCAAACCCGCAAGTTTTCAAATACACCTCGGTCTTCCATTGCGTTTAAATACGTCATTGAAACCATAATAAACAAAAACAGCTCGGCATACGCTTCTAAAGAAGAACGAAATACTAACCCTGCTTGTTCACTCAATCCCTGATTGGCATAAACAATGGCGATAAATATCCAGATAATACTGGCAGCAAATACCATCGGCTTGGATTTTTTTAATTCAGTAACTTCTTCAATCATTGCAAATAAATAGGCAATGGCAAAGATAACCAAAGCCGCATAACCTGCCCAATTCTGAGTTAAATTTAACGGTTTTACCGACTCTTCTGCCGCTAAAGCCACAGAGGGTAATAATGAGATTAGTAGCAAAGCTAAGTAGCTAGGGTAAGGTGATTTTTTCAATAATTGCTTAATAAACTTTGTCCTTGCTGATAGATAATCGTTAAACAACATAACGATTAATAAAAAAATGAATATAAACGCTTCAAAATTCATGATGCTGCTCTCAGAAATCCATAAGATTAGTGGAAAAATACTGCTTTAGATTTGATAGCTATTGACTACTATCAGAATACCTATCTGGACGGGTCGAATAAGTCTTTGTTGTACTGGATTATTCTTCAACTAAAGTTTGTATACGATAAAAACTTACGCCATTATCACCTAATACATTCGTCAACCAAGGTAAAATAGTTTGCATTTGCGCGGTTAATGTCCACGGTGGATTAATAATAATGAGTCCACTCGCTGTCATGCCGTGTTCGGTGGTATCGGCAGCAATACCCAATTCAACTAACTGTACATTTTTGATGCCGCTGGTTTGTATGGCGCGTTCTAATGTTTGATTGCGGCGACGATCTACGACAGGATACCAGAGTGCGTAAGTACCCGTAGCAAAACGTTTGTGCATGGCTATTAACGCATTGACCACATCAACGTAATCGGTTTTTAATTCATAACTTGGATCAATCAGCACTAAGCCACGACGTTCTGGTGGCGGTAATAAACCTAACGCATTTTTTAAACCATCGGCGTGAAATATTTTGACACGCTTATCTTTACCTATTGAGGCGGTTAAAAAATCAACGTCCGTCGAATGCAGTTCATACAAACACAGACGATCTTTAGTGCGTAATAACTGTTGAGCAATCAGTGGTGAACCAAGATAATGTGTTAGCTTGCCATCACTATTAGCACATTTGATAAGCTGTACATAACGAGCAACGGCATCGGGTAAATCATGACGATGCCACAGTTTACCGATGCCATTTTCAAATTCGCTATTTTTTAGTGCGTAACCGCTGTCGAGTCGGTAATCGCCAGCTCCCGCGTGCGTATCAATACAACAAAATGGTTGGTCTTTTTTGCCAAAATGTTCAAGCAGTTGTAGTAAAACAATGTGTTTCAATACATCAGCAAAATTGCCCGCATGAAAGGAGTGTCGATAACTGAGCATATTTTTTTGCGGTTTGCGTAAAGTGAATAATTACTCGGATATTTTTACCAGCCAGCCATTTTCTGCTTCGCAATGAGCATTTTTCCCGCTGACCTTTATATTAATTCGCGCCACTGTATTGCGTAGTGACTCAGGTAATTTTGCAGTTACGGCGTAAAATGGGTCTTTAAATTCGGCAACAATATCAACTGGAATATTTTTTACTGTGACAGTAATTTGCTCAGGATTGGCAATGTTGCTGACTCTAAAAGAAAGTTCAGAGTTAGGTGCAACTAAGGCTAAATTCACAGGTAAAAATTTAGACAAATGCGGCTTTTCACACGTTGTAGGGCTGCTACTTCCACCACTTCCACCACCATGCGCACTGTGATCTACTGCATTAGCAATGCTTAGATTAAAGGTAACAAACAACAAAGCTAATAATTTTGATTTATTCATTATGGTTATCCCTCTTATTCTTATTGGGTTGTACATTGGCTGTTTGCTTTTAAAACACAGTAACGCATTTTAAAATGCTGAGGATAGTGTACAGAAACCTACTCAGGTAATCAGAATTTTTTTAGCACTCAAAAATAATGTAAGCATCTATGCAAAAGTTATTCGTAATTTTTCACCCAAAAAAAGCTGCTTTCATGATTTTACATCAATTCATCACTATCTCAGACACGTTAGCGTTTATGCTATTATTTGCAACAAACTAAACCTTATCACTGCTTTCATGACTACTTTTTTAAAAAAAAGGACATAACAATAATGACATTACTAGACCGCTACGCGGTTTTTGGGCAACCGATTAAACACAGTAAATCACCGCGTATTCATCAATTATTTGCGGAGCAGACGGGGCAGGCGTTGGTGTATACGGCTGAGGAGGTTTCGGCGGATGAATTTAACTCGACAGCGGAGGCGTTTTTTGCTCAGGGCGGTAAGGGTTTGAATTGTACTGTGCCGTTGAAGGAGTTGGCTTGGGCGTGGGCGGTGCGGAAAACGGAACGGGCAGAATTGGCTAAGGCATTGAATACCTTGGCTTTGCAGGCAGATGGGTCGGTGTTGGGCGATAATACCGATGGTTGTGGTTTGGTGCGGGATTTGTTGGTAAATCATGGTATTGCTTTAGTTGGAAAGCGGATTTTGTTGCTGGGTGCAGGCGGGGCAAGTCGCGGAATTTTGTTGCCGTTGTTGGAACAATTACCCGCGTGTATTGTGATTGCTAATCGCACCATTGATAAGGCGGTTGCTTTGGCAGCGGAGTTTGCTCATAAGGGCGATGTGTCTGGTTGTGGGTTTGCGGATTTAAGTCATCACGCGCCGTTTGAGGTGATTTTAAATGCAACTTCGGCGAGTTTAAGCGGGCAGTTGCCACCGTTGCCAGCGGGTTTATTAGCTGAACAAGGCGTTTGTTATGATTTGGCATACAGCAATGAACCGACGGCGTTTGTGCGCTGGGGTGTGGAACAAGGCGCGTTAAAAAGTCTGGATGGTTTAGGAATGTTGGTCGAACAAGCGGCGGAAGCGTTTTTTATTTGGCGCGGGGTACGTCCTGAGACCTTGCCTGTGATTGCCTTGTTAAATGCAGAACGGTGATAGGTCGGCGCGAATAAATTCGCGCCTACTTTATTAGTTCTCTAATGTCAGATATTCGTTTTTCAGTTCGATGTAATGTTTATAAGAATAATGTAAAAATTCTTTTTCAGCATCATTCAAGGGTCTGACGCGTCTGGCAGGTGAGCCAACATAAAGATGCCCGCTGTCTAATCGTTTAGAATGAGGGACTAATGAACCTGCACCTAAGATAACGTAATCTTCAATGACTGCGCCATCCATAATAATAGATCCCATGCCAATTAAGCAGTAGTTACCGATGGTACAGGCGTGAATGACGGCTTTGTGTCCAATGGTGACACCTTTGCCAACGGTCACAGGGTAACTGGGTTCTGAGTCATGGTGTGCGTGGGTAGTGTGTAGTACCGAGCCATCTTGTATATTAGTGCCGTCACCAATAGTAATACTTTCAACATCACCTCTTAATACAGTGGTTGGCCAAATGGATACGTCATCGCCTAGCGTTACGTCGCCAATAATAACGGCACTGTCATCAATATAAACAGCGTTACCAATGCGTGGCTGTTTGTTTTTAAATTTTCTAATGGACATGAAAAACTTCCTGAGGTTGTATTTTTAAAACAGTGGGTGGCACTATACTGTTATTTGTTCGTTTTATACAGGCGCAATGTTTGATTATATACTGATGTTACGCAGCCTTTAAACATTGCAACTCCGAAAAAGCCTGTTGGGTTGCTTTTGATAAGGATATAGCTAAAAAATTTCTCTGCATCGAATTAGCAGTATGGGGTAATTGAAGTATTTTTTACGCGTGTGATTTATAAAATGGGTGGTGCTAAACAAGTAATTATGACTTACGCATTGATAAAAATAGTTAATGTAAAATCAATAGGTTACGATGAAATTTTGGCAGGTATTTTTAAAGGCATTTGCCATGTAACTTATTGTTTTAACAGTATATTTTGCCTGTCAATGCGTAAGTCATAGTAATGCTCAATAGTGCAATTTAAACTCAGTTTAGAGAAAATATACTGATTTGAGACTGAGGTATACGCGTTGAAGTTTATGAACACTTGCCCGCTGATTTAAATGTTAAGCCTGTTGATAGCAAAAATGTAGCCGCTGCCATTTTTTTGCTGGAAGTTGAAGCAGACGAGATGTGGCGTTTCGTTGGTAATAAAAATAATAAGCAGTGGATATGGACTGCTATCGATGTACACACCCGCCAAGTCATCGCCTTTTATGTTGGTAGTCGTGATAAAGATGCCGCTCGTGAATTGTGGCAAAAAATCCCTGACGCTTATAAACAACACGCTGAGTTTTATACCGATCTTTATGACGCTTATGTGGGTGTTATTCCCGAAAAACAATACCATCGGGTTAGCAAACAAAGCGATGCTCTCCAATCACATTGAACGTTTTAACGGTACTCTCAGACAACGGGTATCTCGATTAGTCAGGGATTCTTTGGCTTTTTCTAAAAAACTGTCTAATCATATCGGTGCGATTGCCTATTTCATTTGCCATTATAATTTAACTAAAAACCATATAGCATTACTTGTTTTAGCACTACTGCCCAATTAGCTCGCGATATTCTGAATGATGAATTTCAAAACTCTACGCATTGCCAAGTCAGCGTGGCATCAGATTTTGTGGGTTATAGTCATGCCAATAATTTTAGCGCGGCGTTTATAAAACATTTTGGCATTGCGCCGAAAATCATTGCTAAGCAATAAGCCATCATGGAATTTATTCTAGTCAAGCGAAAAACTAACCCACCGTAGGGGCAGGTTGCTCTCAGGTATTCAAGCCAAACCAATCGACGGTATCACGGACAGGAACAGGGTTTTTCACTGTTTTATTCTGAAAGAAATCTTCGATGATATATTCCAAACCATACACACTGCCGCCGCCAAACCCTTGACACAGTGCGTCAAAATTATTATCAAGGTTAATTTCTGGTGTTTTATTTTGATTGATTGCATTCATTGTCATCACCTCTTGTTTTAACGTTACTAACTCATTGTTAGCTAAATAATAACGGGTGGTTGCTGAATGTAATATGAACGGATGATGTATTAAATCGCACTATGCAGCGGCGTTATAGCCATTGAATGACACTGACAAATAAAGAGGTATCGTTGCGGTCAAAATCATGCTGAACTCTGGCACTCGATTCAAAATTACCGAGTCGTTTATGATAACCAAACAAACCACTTACGCCATCTTTACCTGGATTGGGGCTAGTATTGCCAACGCCCACGAATAAAGCACTCAATAAATTGTTATTGCCCAATAAAAACTGCAAAGGGTAGATAGCGGTTTCTAGGGTTTCTTCACGTTTACCGTTAGATAGGGTTTTATGAATAAACCGAAAATTGGCAAAATCACCCACTTCCCAATCCGTTTGACGGCGGTTAAAGTTGGGGGCTAAAAACCCCAGCGGATTAGAAAATTCCACGCCTGTTGGCCCCATTGCTCGACCTAGTCGTGATTCATTGCTTAAAAAACCTTTCCGAAATCCTAAGCTAGCCGTCACCATCAAATCCTTAGAGCCATCCACTTTGCCGATGCTGTTATCGACATAAAACACTTCAAGCGCGGGCCTTAGGTTTTCTTCGCCTCTATCGGGAGCGATATAGCCAAAGGTACTGCGCCATTGTTCGCCATCATTACCCCAACTCGCCATCAATGATTGGTTATAAACCGCAACATAACCGCCTGCGTAGTCTTGATTTTGATAGCGTTGCCATTGCGTGGACAGAATGTAGTTAATGTCTTGCCATTTGTTGCGAAAGGAAATTTTGGCAAATTTAACATCGGGTTCATTATATTCACGATCCACAAAACCACCGCCGAAACCTAAGCCAAACGGCAAACGGTATTCGCCTTGCACTTCGACTTGATTTTTATTGCCTTGAATAATACTTTGCGCCCCTAAAATTAAATCGCCCCATTCAGGATGCGTCAATAAGGGTCTGACAAAACCGCCATAGTAATTAATGTCTTTCGCACCTGTTTCAGACACAATAATGCCATGCCCGCCTTTAACAACAGGCGACCATAAGAGGCTATTGACTTGAAAACTGCCGTTATCTTGACGGTCGTAAAAAGCATCTAATTTGCCGCCTTTGAAATAAGGAGAATCGGTGTTATCAGCAAGCGCGACAGACTGAAAAGCCAACGTTATCAGCGGGAGAATAATTTTTTTGAATAATAACAGCGTCATTTTTAATTTGCGCTATTAATAGGGTGTGTCATGAATCGTTGTTCAAAAAATGGCAACAGTTCAGGTTTGCCAAATAAATAGCCTTGAAAAAATTCACAGCCACTACTTAGCAAATAATCATGTTGTTGTTGGGTTTCCACGCCTTCCGCAATCACATTAATAGCTAAACTTTTGCCTAATGCCAATATGGTGCGAATAATCGCTGTGTCGTTGTTATTGTCCGTCAAATTACGCACAAATGATTGGTCGATTTTTAGTTGTGATAAAGGTAGGCGTTGCAAATAAGACAATGATGAATAGCCCGTGCCAAAATCATCCATTGAAAAGCTAATGCCCAGCTCACGCAAGGTATTCATGATGTTAATAATCTGTTCGACATTCGCTACAATGATGCTTTCGGTAATTTCTAGCTTTAGTAATTTAGGATTGATGTGGGTTTCATTAAGAATAGCCTTGACCTGTTCGACAAAATTGTCCGAAATAAATTGTTTGGCGCTGACATTGACGGCAAGGATTAAGTGTTGGGTTGCTGGTCGTTTTGCCCAAGCAGCGAGCGTTTTACAACTTTCTCTGAGTACCCATAGCCCTAACGCACTAATCAAACCAGATTCTTCAGCTAAGGGAATAAACTCCGCTGGTGAGACAAAACCACGCAGTGGATGCTTCCAACGCAGTAATACTTCTGCACCGATAGCCTCACTTGCTGCGTTGACTTGAACTTGATAATTTAGGTGAAACTGATTGTCCTGCATAGCTGCTCGTATATCGGCTTCTAATAAGGCACGCTGGTTTAATTTGAATTGCATTTCTGGGTCGAATATTCGCAGCGTGTTGCGTCCTGCTTCTTTGGCTTGATACATTGCCATATCAGCCTGTTTCAATAAATCATCACTGCTAATGTGTGTGCCTTGAAATAGCTTTAGACCAATGCTAGCACTGGCATGGTGTTCAATAGGTAGCAAGTGACCGTGTAAATTAACATGATGCAGCATATAAGGTTGACTGAGTGCGTGTAAAATTTTATTACCTATACGCTGAGCAAGTAACGTTGCAGTCTCACTGTTTCCTGCTAATTCCTCTAGTAGGATGACAAATTCATCACCGCCCAGCCGCGCAACGGTATCCTGCTCGCGTATACAATGGGTAATGCGTTGACTGACTTCGATTAATAATTGATCGCCGAGGTCGTGACCATGCGTGTCATTGAGGATTTTAAAACGGTCTAGGTCCATAAACATTAAGACCCCATAATTATGGCTACGCTGACTGTCTACCAGTGCTGAGCGTAATCGCTCTATTAGTAAGCGGCGATTAGGCAATTGTGTCAGTACGTCATAAAACGCCAGTTTGTGTATGCGCTCTTCGCTTAATTTGTGATCAGTAATATCGACAAAAATGCCGACATAATGCGTGGTCTGAGCATTCTTATCGATGACTCGTGTAATAGTTAGCCATTCTATATAATTACTACCATTCTTACGGCTATTTATAATCTCGCCTTGCCAATAACCTTGTGTGTCTACTTGATCCCATACCGATTGATAAAAATATAAGTCCTGCTGCTCAAAAACAGGTAATTGATGGTAATGAGGGCAACCAATGATTTCTTCCGCTTGGTAGCCCGTTAACAGGCTAAAAGCATTGTTGACGCGGACAATTATTTTATCAGCATCGGTAATAAAAATACCTTCCTGACTATGTTCAAATACTGAAGCCGCAAGTGTCAGTTCTGTTTCTGCCTGTTGTCGCTGTTGCTCATGGTCAAAATTGTCCAGCGCGAATGATACATCAGCAGCCAAACCATTCAGTAGCATGATAATGTCGGGACTGAAATAATTGATTTCCTTCGAGCATACCGAGATGCTACCGATAATTTTCCCAGAGCGGGTTAATGGAAAATCGGCGAGTGAACCAATTGACTCCGCGTGGGCAGCTTCGATGAGCAGGGTATCCGCGCCTTGTTTGCGTATTATTACCCCTGTTGCCTTTTGAGTTTTTGGACACGCAGGGGATATTTGTAGACCCTTCAAATAGGGAGACTGCCAGTCACTGCTAGCAACCACATGAACCCACTCATTGTCATTGTCCGTTATACTCATAAAAACCACGCGAAAGTCGATCTTTTCAACCAAAATTTCGCAAATACGATTGAGTAACGTTGATTCATCGGTTGCACGAACTATTGCCGCAACACTGTCCGTCCATGCCGCATAAACATGATTAAGGCGATCCAGTTGTTGCTCAGAGTGGGTCAGCGTATCCAGCATAAAATTAATATTTTGTGCCAAATCATCAATTTCGTCACAGTGTTGGACATTCGCACGCACACTACGATTGCCACTGGCACATTGCTGGGCAATACTAATCAATTGCCGTAACCTCCGTGTCATGCCTTTCGCTAGCAACGTGGATATAATCAGCACAATCAATGCAGTAATGGCGATAAATCCTAAGCTATTCAGGAGTACCAAATGCAACGCAGCATGGGTAGTTTGCTGATTTAATTCCACCCTGATCCAACCGATTTTCCGCTTATCCACAATAATTGGTGCGGCAACATCAATTATATTGCTATTGGCAATCAATACTTGTGGCACGGGTGATTTAGTGAGTAATGCTAAACTAAGATTATCACTGACAAATAGACCGACTTCTTGTGGGTGAGTAGAGGCTAATACTTCACCTTGGTTATTGAGAACAAACGCACGATCTAAATTAGGGGTGTCAGTATAACCTTGTAAAATCTCGCCCAAGCCAACCACATCATTCGCCAGCACCCAAGAACTACTACTATACGATAGCCCATTAGCCAAGGCGTTAGCGCGACGAATACTGGCATCATCGAGAAAGTTTTGCTGTTGTTTTAATAATAAACCCACTAAACCCAGCATCATTAATAGAGAAACGCTACTGAAAGTTAACGCCAGTTGGCGTTGAATAGAGTTGAACAGCCAACGACTGAACTTTAAAAGTAGCTTACTCATTGTTCGATAGGGCGGACGGTTTTGTTAAAATTATCAATGAACGCCTGCACGGGGGTGTAGGTTTTTTCATTAGCGGCTTCAAAACGTGACACGGGTATCGCTGCTAACATTTTTAGTCCCTGTTCACTGTTTTGCAGAGCAAATAACGTTTGTGCAAATTGTGCGGCTAGTTCGGTAGGCACATCATTACGCACCACCCAACCATTATTGGGTAATGATTCAGTTTGCCATTTTATAATCAATTGCGCCGCCTGATCTGGATGCTCAGCACTAAAGGTTTTCCAAGGTACAGGCCAAGTCGCCGCCGCAGCAACATGACCCAATAATACATTCATAATGGAAGATTCCTGTGAGCCGACATAGCGGTTTTCAATATCAGTATTAACGTCAAGTCCGTTAGTGTGCAAATATTGCTGAGGCATCATGGTCGCGGCTAATGCAGTTTCAGCGGGATAAGCGACTGCCTTGCCTTTTAAATCGCTTACTTCTTTTATGTTACTGTCTTTGCGAATTAGAATAATACCGCGAAAATTCTCATCGTCTGCCATTTTACCAAAGATATGATACCCATGCGCCAATGAGAGAATCGTTTGATAAGGATTAGGCATGGCAAAATCAAAATGCCCACTGTAAAGTTTATTATCAAATTCCTCGTAATTACGCGAGGCTTCCAATTTCAGCTCCACATTGGGCAGCTGCATATCAATAAAATCAACGATAGGCGCGTACACCTCAAACAAGCGTTTTGGGTTATGCAAGGGATGAATGCCAACAATATACACCTTCTGATTAACAGGGCTTTGCTTGCTAAACACTGGTTGATAATTCTCAGACGGTTCAGATAAATTGCTGTTTTTCAGCTGTTGCCATTGCTCACTCATCCAATGAGTAAAACGCCCTTGCCAAGTCGCATTATTATCATCTGCCTTACTAACTTGGCAAAAACACAGCACTAACAAAAAAAAGCTAGTACGAAAGAGACGTTGAGTCATGGCAATAAATCCAGTGAAAAATAATGTGTGCAAGTGTAGGCTTACTGCCTTTATTTGCCAAGCGTGGTAAGTGATTATTGATAACGTGCTTTTGAAATATGCAAACTCACTAAGCGACTCACCATAATGGCTAAATACAATTGTCCGATAATCGCTTCGAGAATAGTTAAGCCCCGCGCTTGTTTAGAGACTGCAAGTACATCACCATAACCCAACGTGGTGAGAGTGACATAACTGTAGTAGACGAACTCACCTAGATTATGCCCCAGTTGTTTTGCTGCTTTAAATGAATTAGGCTGAAAAATTTCCAGTAAATAATAAATATACGCCCAGACAAATCCAAAAAGATGAATAGAGCGATAGCCATACATCATTATAAGAGTATTGCTCAAAAAATTTCGACTATTAGCCTTTGTCCTCTTGCTTTCCAATATATTCTACTGCACTATTTCTACGGTAATACCTACCAATCGTTTAATTAAAAGGACACTAAAATGATAAAACAAAAATATATTGACCTGTTTCGTGTCGATCCAGAAAAGAAAATTCGTCTTAAAGACTATGACACGAGCTGGGCGCAAAATGACGACTTTAAAGAATTTGGCAAAGATAAATTGAAAGAACGAGCGGCGGAAGTTCTTGAACAGAATCGTGTCGATTTGGATGAAGTACAGCAACTATTTTATGCAGATGATCGTTATTCACTGCTCATCGTTTTTCAAGCAATGGATGCAGCGGGTAAAGATGGCACGATTAAACACGTCATGTCGGGTGTTAATCCACAAGGCTGTCAGGTGTTCAGCTTCAAAAAACCAACCAGCGAAGACATAGATCACAATTTTCTGTGGCGTTATATGAAAAGCCTGCCAGAAAGAGGGCGTATTGGTATTTTTAACCGCTCTTATTATGAAGACGTATTGGTGACTAAAGTTCATCCTGAGCTACTGCAACATTTACCCAAAGGTAAAATAAACAAGAAATTTTGGGAAAACCGTTATGAGGACATCAATGCCTTCGAGCATCACCTACAGCGCAACGGCACGGTAATTCTGAAATTTTTTCTCAATGTCTCGAAAGACACGCAAAAAGAACGTTTTATGGAACGCTTAGAACGCCCTGAAAAAAATTGGAAGTTTTCCCCTTCTGACCTAGGCGAACGTGGGTATTGGGATGACTATATGAGTGTTTATGAAGATGCTATTAACGCGACCAGCACCAAACACGCGCCTTGGTACATCATTCCTGCTGACAACAAATGGGCAACGCGTGCGTTAGTTGCCGACATTATTACTTCAACCCTGCGTGAACTTGATCTTAAATTCCCTGAAGTCTCAGAAGCAGAATTAAAACGTCTGGCTGAGGCGCGTATTCAACTTGAAAATGAATAATTGCGCCTGAATTGACCGCCTTCCCTTAATGTTAAGGGAAGGCGGTTTATAAACTACTGCCATTAAGTCAAGGATTTTTCCGTTCGCCCTGAGCTTGTCGAAGGGTGAATGGAAAAATACGAAGCACCGAAGTTAAGCCATTCATGGTTCGACAAGCTCACCACGAACGGCTTAACTTAATGTATACCCTTCGTTAAAAAGTTGTCCATTTAAACATCAAACCACAATACCCAATGAACAAATAACACTCGGTGCTTGATGACCAGCGGTTTGCGTATCTATCTGGCAAAATTTATTAAATACCGCTGGCAATGTAAATTCATTCACACCCGCGCGGGCTTCTTGTGACAAGTGATACACCATTTTAAAATAAATGTAATAGGGTATTTTTGGTTTTGCCCAACCTTCTTCAATAATATTTTGTAACTCTTTGCTAATATCTAAACAATAGTGCGTATCCCAACGATCTTCAAACCAGTTACACAATTTTTCAGCGGCATCTTTATCAGGCACATCAATATTTAATTCGCCTTGATGCCCTAAGCCTGCCATCGTTAAATTACTACTGCCTAAATAACTCAATATGGGCGTAAATTTATCAGCACGGTGAATTAAATAGAGTTTGGCATGAAGTGAATACTCCACAAATAACTTCACTACCAATTTTTCAGCTTTTAATTGCGCGGCGAGTTGATTTAACGTTGTTTGGTCTTTAGTCGTTGGAATGCCTAGCGTTAATTGCGTTCTAAACTCTTCGGCTAACTGTCTCTTTAAGGCAATAGCGGTTTGATTGTCGATAGTAAACTCGGCTTTGCTGTAATACTGTTCGATTAATTGTTGCGGTCGGTTTTGCATTCCAACAATTAAACGGCATTGTTGATTATCACCGCCTACGAAATTATCAACGTAATTGGCAAAATTATTCCAACCGCGCAAATTAAAATAACCGACGCAAATATCGGCTTTATAGGCTTCATTAAACGCATCTTTTAACGCGCAGACTAATTGGTTTTCGATATTGTCGTAGATGATAGGCATGATTATAAATAAGCCGCGATAAACGTTTTCACACCGTTAATAGGCGTTTTAGCAAATCGTTTGTTGTTGAAAGGGCGTTAATCGTATTGACTTCAAACCAGCTGAATAATTTGATTAAGCCGTTCACACACTTGAACAAAAAGCGCGTTTTTTAATTTGCCCATCGAATGCGATTTTGCACCACGCACCCGCCAATCAAACGATTTGGGTTGATGACAAAGCACATAACTGGTTTTATCAATTTTGCGTCCCGAAGCCTTACCGACCGCCACGGCAAAAGGATTGTCCGCGTTGTAATCCGCTGTTGTCATTGGCAAACCAATCACCAGCGACGTTTTTTCGTTAAAAATGCGCGGCGATAAAACCAAAAATGGATGCACGTCGCGCATTTCTTGACCCGCTTGCGGATTGCAATCAATCCAAATAACGTCTTGGCGTTCTGGTATCCACAGGCTGGCATTTTTTACCATTGTTCCGCGCCTAATCGTTGCGTTGTCGTCATCGCTTCACCGCCATGTTTTTGCGGATCAAACAACGCTAAACGCTCTTCTAAGGTTAATGATTTTTCAACGACGGGCGAAATCACAATTTGTTCATTGATGACTTCTATTTTTACCCGTTGATGTACTTGCAACCGCGCTTCGCGTGCAATCGCTAATGGCAAACGCACGCCTAAATTATTGCCCCATTGTTTTATAGCTAGCATGACTTCTGACATGAAATACTCCACTCTTAAAATGTTTAAACTAAAGTATAAACATTACGCGAATTACAATCAATTCAACTTCCTAAATTCTGCCATTGCTGCTGCTTTTATGTCTTCTTTGACAATGGGGAAAGTTTTTAATATATGGGCAAATTCGGATTCGGTTAAGCCGTAGAGGTGGGCGATTATTGCATCAAGTTCGGCGCGTAGAGACGCGATTAATCGCGTCTCTACAACGTAACCATTTTGTTGTAGTTCGGTTTTTAAATCATCAAATTCTGGGGTGGTGCAGCACACTGCCGCCGCGCGTTCGACTATGGGTTTAAATTGTGGGTCTTTTTCGGTTAGTCGGGGAATGGGGAGTTGGTAAACATAAAACATATTGATATTTGCTGATACTTTTTGGCGAAGCAACCAATCAACAACGAAAGAATTAAAAAAACTATAGCCAACCGTCAATAAAATGATTACAAAACCGTTCGCACTGAGCTTGTCGAAGTGTGAATGTGGTTCGACTGTTCGACAAGCTCACAGCTCACCACGAACGGCATCATTTTATTGTACGTTAGCTCTACATAAATGGGCTTGTTTGCTTTGGTTCAGATGATTATTATTTTGGATGAAAAAGGAAATATCAGTAGTGGTTTCGTTTGTGTAAACTTACCCGTGCTTTCTGAGAAATACGCTGGTAAATTTTGCCTAGCAACGCTCAGATTATTTTAATACTGCATTCAACTAGGAGATAGACCATGTCAGGCGGAATAAATTTTGAATTTGGCTTTGGGCAACATTCAGCAGCGCGTCAAGATGAAGATAGCCAGTCGCGCTTTTATTGTTGTGGTGATTTTTGCGGTTCAACTGCCAGCTCACCGATAACGGGTAAGATAGTTAATATTGATGTGGATAATTTTGATGCGGTGATGGCGAAGTTTTCGCCTACGTTGACCTTGAGTTCGAATCAGGTGTTAGTTTTTAAAGAGTTGGATGATTTTCACCCTGACCAATTGGTGGCGACAGTCCCTGAATTTGTTGAGCTGCGCCGTTTAAAACGTGGGCTGGACAACCCGCAAACCGCCGCCGCAGTCGCCGCTGAAATCTGGCAAACCTATCAGCCGAAAGCCACAGAAAGTTCTGATACTGCCACGACAGAATCTGAATCTATAACCGATACGCTGGAACGGTTATTGGATCGCAAAACGAGTTTAGCAACACCCGACATCAAGTCGAAGAGTACCGTCGATAGTTTGTTACAGCAATTAATTTCCCCCGTCATCGTTGCCGATACCCTGCCAGAACATCAAGCCTTAAGCGAATTTATCGATTCGGTGATGGCTGACTTAATGAAGACAATCCTGCATAACCCTGAGTTTCAGGCATTAGAATCCAGTTGGCGTTCTGTTTACGCGTTGCTTTTTAACGAAGACGCGGATGAAAATCAGCACTTCTATTTAGTTAATATCAGCAAACAAGCCTTGCTTGCTGATATGTGCAGCGGAATGACTGCCAATTTTGCCAATTTGTTGATTGATCACGGTATAAAAAGTGTCGATAGCACGATTATTGGCAACTATTATTTTTCAGGCAATGATGTAGCGGATTTAGCCTTACTGGGCTTGTTAGGAATGTTGGCTGGTCAGTTACACAGCCGCTTTATCAGTGCCGTCGATGAAGCCTTTGTTAAAGAGCAAATTCTAGGCGACCAGCCGCTAACGCCGCATTGGCAAAATTTACGACAATCACCCGCCGCTGCCTTTATTGGTCTTTGTTATCCACGCATTTTGTTGCGTCTGCCTTATGGTAAAAAACGCGAACCCGTTGACGCGTTTGCCTTTGAAGAATTTGACGATGCGCCCAATCATGAGCAGTTATTATGGGGTAATTCAGCCTTTGGTTTTGCTCGATTATTAGTCAGACAACAATCAGGTTATCAAGGTGATGGCGCGAATGATATTGAGGGACTGCCTGCGCTGGTGTGCCTGAAAGAGGATGAACAGCATTTATACGCGTGCGGAGAATGGTTTTTATCTGAGCAGAAAATGAATAAACTGCTTACCGCTGGGATTATGCCGTTTATTAGCTTTCATAACCGTAATGGTGTCAGGCTTATTGCCAGTCAATCGCTTGAACTGTAGGGCTATAGCTAACCGTCAATAAAATGATTACAAAACCGTTCGCCCTGAGCTTGTCGAACGGTTTGACTTAGCTAATATCACTCGCTTTTTAGGACTACCCAATTTTTATGGATTATAGCAAATGAAGAAAAACGATATGGCAGTAAATACATTTAATATTGATGTACTTGACTCGCTGACCGCACATATCGCCATCTTGAATGCGCAGGGTGTTATTGTCTCGGTGAACAAAGCATGGCGGCAGTTTGGCGCAGAAAATGGTTTGCCAGAATCCAGTCACAGTCTATTAGGGGCTAATTATCTCGAGACTTGTAAAAATGCCATTAATCAACCGTATGGTGATGAGGCAAACGCAGCTCAAGCTGGCATTGCCGCTGTGTTGGCAGGTGAACAGGAAAGTTTTTATTTAGAATACCCGTGCCATTTGCCTAATCAGCAACGCTGGTTTTCTATGAAGGTATCGCCCTTGCAAGGTTCAGTTGGTGGGGTTGTGGTAAGTCACGAAAACATCACCGAACGCAAACTGGTTGAAATCGCCTTGCGTGATAGTGAGTCGCGCTTCAGTGCCATTATTGAAGCATCACCCGTACCAATGGCACTCAATGATACACAAGGCAATATCACCTATCTAAATCATGCTTTTATTCAAACCCTCGGCTATACCTTGGCTGATATTTCGACACTAACAGATTGGTGGTCGTGCGCTTATCCAGACCCGCACTATCAACAGTGGGTGATTGAAAACTGGCAGAACCGTTTAGCAGAGGCAATGCGTAGCAAGCAGCCGTTTGTACCTGTGGAAATAAACATTACCTGCAAAGATGGCTCGGTACGCATATTTATGGCCGCCGCCTCACTGCTAAAAAATTTTGCAGGTGTTCATTTGGTCACGCTATACGACATCACGGAACGCAAGTTGGCAGAAGAGACGATACAAGCAAGCAAGGCAAAAATGGAAGCGGCTCTCGCCAGTATGACCGATGCCGTATTTATTTCTGATACTGAGGGGCGATTCATAGAATTTAATGAAGCCTTTGCAACCTTCCACAAATTCAAAAATAAAGAAGACTGTCCCAAAATATTGGCTGAGTACCCTGATTTTATTGATGTGTACTCAAGTAGCGGAGAATTCCTACCCTTAGAGCAAAGAGGCGTACCGCGTGCTTTGCGGGGTGAGACAGGGACAGGTGTCGAATTTACTTTGCGCCGCAGAGACACAGGTGAAACATGGATTGGCAGCTACAGTTTCGCGCCCATTCGTAATAATGACGGCGTAATTGTTGGCGCGGTAGTGAATGCTCGTGACATTACCGAACAAAAGAAAGCCATCGCATTGCTACGAGAAAACGAAGAGAAAATGCGTTTATTCATCCACTACTCACCATCAGCGATTGCCATGTTTGATTGTGATATGCGTTACCTTGCGTACAGCCGTCGCTGGCTCACTGATTATGGCTTGGCTGAGCAGAATCTTATTGGTCGTAGTCACTACGATGTTTTCCCCGATATTCCTGAGCGTTGGAAAGAGCTTCATCGGCGCGGCTTGGCTGGCTCAAACGAGAAGTGCGAACGAGACCATTTTGTACGCGCTGACGGATCTGTAGAATGGGTGCGTTGGGAAATGCGCCCGTGGCTAACCAATACCATCGGCGGTATCATCCTTTTTACTGAGGTTATCACTGAGCGCGTCAAGATAGAGCAAACACTGTCCGCTAGAGAAAAAGAATTTCGTTTGCTGGCGGAATCCATGCCGCAAATTGTTTGGATTACCCTCGCCGATGGCGAGTGCATTTATTTAAATCAACAATGGATATACTATACGGGGCTTAGTCTTGAAGAAAGCTATGGACGTAATTGGAACAACGCGTTTCATCCCAATTATCAGCAACGTGCGTGGGATACTTGGTGTTCTGCGGTAAAAAACAAGAGTAGCTATTCATTGGAAGACCAAATACGCGGTGCCGATGGTGTCTATCGCTGGTGGCTGACTCGTGCCGTACCCGTATTCGATGAGACTGGAGAAATTTATAAGTGGTTCGGCACTTGTACTGATATTCACGACATTAAAGAAGCCGAAAGAGTTTTGCGTGAAAAGGAACGCCTGCTGGCGGATTCACAAGCCGTTGCGCATATTGGTAGTTGCATGATGGATATAAACACTGGCACGATTCATTGGAGCGAGGAAGCATTCAGGCTTTATGGTGTACCCTTAACCGATACCCCGCCAGAAATTGACCATTTTTTTGAGTTACTGCACCCTGATGACCGTTTGCGTATGAAAAATTGGCTTGAAACCATTTCATCAGGCAAACAAGCCTCATCACTGGAATTTCGTACTCGCCCCGTCAATGGTAGCAGTCGTGACTTGCTCCGCACGGGTGTCTTAGAAACAGACGCAAACGGTAAACCGTTACGCATTATCGGCACGGTACAAGACATTACCGAACGTAAAAAATCCGAAGAAACCATTTACGATCTTGCTTATTACGACCCACTTACTCATCAGCCCAATCGCCGTTTAATGCTAAATAGACTTAAACAGGCTTTGATTTCCAGCAAATTAAAAAGCCAATACGGTGCGATTCTATTTATGGATTTGAATAACTTCAAGATGCTGAATGACACCAAAGGTCATGCTATTGGTGATCTGCTGTTAATTGAGGTTTCTTTGCGTTTAAACGCTGCTGTGCATGAGGATGATACTGTCGCTCGTACAGGTGGCAATGAGTTTGTTGTGCTACTTGATGGATTGGATAGGACAACTGACTTGGCGGCTGCCCAAGCCGAGACTGTTGCTAAAAGACTGCTTGCTTCTATTGGTCAGCCTTTTGATTTACGAGGCTACGCATACCGCTGCTCAGCCAGTATCGGCATTGTCTTATTTCATAGCCATGAAATCAATGTCGATGAATTGGTCAAACACGCTACTATGGCAATGCACCAAGCCAAACAAATGGGGAAAAATACCATTCGCTTCTTTGATCCTGCGATACAGGAGGCACTGGAATTTCGTGTGCAGTTGGAATCTTGGATGCACAAGGCTCTTAATGAACAATACGAACTGTATTACCAAATACAGGTTGATGACAAAGGCAACGCGATAGGTGCAGAAACGCTAATACGTTGGCATCATCCAGAAAAAGGGATGATTTCACCTGCGGATTTTATTCCGCTGGCAGAGGAAACAGGCTTAATTTTACCAATTGGGCAGTGGATATTGGAAACTGCCTGCACCCAGTTAAAGGCGTGGGAGCATCAGAAAAACACCGAACATTTGGTACTTGCCGTCAATGTCAGTGCTAAACAGTTCGCTCAAAAAGATTTTGTCAAACAGGTGCTGGCAACACTGGAAAAAACGGGAGCTAATCCTAATAAACTGAAATTGGAACTGACTGAAAGTATGTTGGTGACTAATATCGAAGACATTATTGCTAAAATAAATAGCTTGAAAATCAAAGGCGTGAAATTCTCGCTGGACGATTTCGGCACAGGTTTCTCCTCACTGTCTTACTTAAAACGCTTGCCGTTAGATCAATTAAAAATAGATCAGTCATTTGTGCGTGACTCCCTAATAGACCCCAGTGATGCAGCGATTATTAGTGCTGTTATCACACTAGGGCAAAGTCTGGGCATGGACGTTATTGCAGAAGGCGTGGAAACAGAAGAGCAACGAAACTACCTCGCTACACAGGGATGCACTCATTATCAAGGTTACTTATTTAGCAAGCCGTTACGACTACATGAATTTGAGACGTTGTTACATAACAGATTTGGTGGTCCTAAAAAGTGAGTGATATAGCTAACGCAGTATAAATTGATTAAAAAACCGTTCGCCCTGAGCTGTGAGCTTGTCGAACAGTCGAAGGTCTGTGGTGGTTCGACAAGCTCACCACGAACGGTATCATTTTATTGACGGTTAGCTCTACCACAACAAACGATTTGACAGCAAAGAGATAGACATCATGAACTCGCAAAATACAATCCAGCCATCCACATCCGTTGCGTTACGTTTCGATGTAATTGCAGGTTTAACGGCGGCGGCTATCGTACTTCCCAAAGCAATGGCGTATGCGACTGTCGCGGGTTTACCTGTATCTGTGGGGCTTTATACCGCTTTTATACCGATGATACTCTACGCGTTACTGGGATCATCTAAAGTGCTGAGCGTCAGCTCAACCACTACGCTGGGTATTCTTACAGGAGCGCAACTTAGCTTAGTTGTGCCGAGTGGCGACCCTGCACAATTAATAACGGCACTGGCTACCTTAACCGTCTTAGTTGGTGTGCTATTAATACTCGCCTCCTTATTGCGGCTGGGCTTTGTTGCCAATTTTATTTCTAGCCCTGTATTAACGGGCTTTAAAGCGGGCGTAGGGCTGGTGATTGTATTCGACCAGCTACCCAAATTATTGGGCGTTCATATCGACAAACAAGGTTTCTTTTTCGATTTACTCTCACTTTTTCATCAGCTTCCCCATACGTCATTCCCTACCTTAGTGGTGGCGGTTATCACCTTGCTAATATTGCTGGGCATGATACGTTTATCGCCACATTCGCCTGCTCCGCTGGTGGTTATAGGCGGGGCGATTTTTGCTTCGTGGTTCTGGGGGCTGAATGCTCAAGGTGTTGCGACCGTTGGCGTAATTCCCAAAGGATTACCTTCATTCACACTGCCTAATATTGATTTGATACAACAATTGCTACCCGGTGCATTAGGTATTGCGTTGATGAGTTTTACTGAATCGATTGCTGCCGCGCGGGCTTTTGTCAAGAACACAGAACCACCGCTTAACGCCAATCGAGAACTTATCGCCACAGGCATAGCGAATATTGGTGGTGGGTTATTTTCTGCTATGCCAGCAGGAGGTGGCACGTCACAAACTGCTGTCGTTCGTGCCGCAGGGGCGGTTTCACAAAAATCATCATTAGTGACTGCCGCTACTGCCGCTGGGGTTATGTTGCTATTAGCTCCCTTACTGGGTTTGTTACCTTATGCTACCTTGGCAGCCGTTGTTATTGTCTACTCAGCCTCTTTAATTCAGCCTAACGAATTTATTGCCATTTATAAAATCCGCGCAATGGAATTTCAGTGGGCAGTGACCGCCTGTTTAGGTGTGCTACTATTCGGTACGCTACAAGGAATTGTCGTGGCTATTATCGTGTCGCTATTAGGGCTGTCTTACCAGACCGCTAAGTTGCGAGTATCCGCTATTGGTCGTAAGCCCAATACAGATGTACTGCGTCCCTTATCACCCGAATACCCTGATGATGAGACAGTTGACGGATTGCTAATCATACGACCTGAAGGCAGTCTTTATTTTGTCAACCTACAGGATGTAGCGGATCAAATGAAAGCACTGGTTACACAATATCACCCACAGGTCGTTGTGTTAGACATGAGCCGAGTACCCAATATTGAGTATTCAGCATTACAACGATTGGTTGAGAGTGAGCAAGTGATAGCGGGTAACGGTGTCACGCTGTGGCTGGCAGGATTAAATCCTGATGTACTTGAGATAGTACGTCGCTCTGGACTGGCTGAACGACTGGGACGTGAGCGGATGTTATTCAATGCTTGTATTGCCATCGAACGTTATAAAGCACTGCATTTGTAATATATACTTTTGGTTTATATTAATCCGTTCATGGTGAGCTTGTCGAACCATGAACACCCTTCGACAAGCTCAGGGCGAACGGCTAAGACTTAACCAAAAACTGAAATACTATACAACGAAATGATACCGCTCGTGGTAAGACCTTCGGCTTCGCTCAGGAGATTCTTATCGAACCACATTTACACCATTCGACAAGCTCAGTGCGAACGGTGTTGTAATAATTCTATTAGCTATTAGCTATTAGCTATTAGCTATTAGCTATATAAAAAAATATATGAACAAAAAAAAGAATTCACTACGCGCCGCTGCTGAGGAACAACTTCAGCCCGCATCCACAACAAATTCAGAGACTCGCTCTGCTGAAGAATTACTCCATGAACTTCAGGTTCATCAAATTGAACTTGAAATGCAAAATGAGAACTTACGCCAATCTTACGAGGCGTTGGCAGAATCGCAGCAAGATTATTTCGACCTGTATGAGTTTGCTCCAGTCGGCTATCTGACCCTCTCGCAGCAAGGCTTGATTGAAAAAATCAATCTGACGGGTGCAACCTTACTGGGAAAAAGCCGTTCCCAATTACTACAACGGCGTTTTGCAGGCTTTATCAACGCGACAGATACGACCCGCTGGCATCTTTTTTTCGCTCAAGTCATGCGGGGGAATCAGCAAAAAACGCTTGAAGTCAGCCTAAAGCAGCCTAACGATAACTGGCTTCATGCACAACTGCACTGTCTTCCCGTGTCAAAAGTGAATAAGCAACTCACACTGCGAATTGTTTTAACTGATATAACCGCGAGTAAACAAGCCGCCGAGCGGGTTATTGCCGCCAACAGAGAGCTTGCCTTTCAAAATACAGAAAAAGAAAACCGTGCAGCCGAGCTGGTCATCGCTAATAAAGAACTTTTAATCGCTAAAAATCAACTGCAAGCAATCATTAACCTGATGCCAATAGTCGTTTTTGTTAAAGATGCACAGTATCGAATTATTCTAATGAACAAAGCGTGTGAAAAAAAGTGGGGGCTGAGTTTTAACCAAGTGAAAAATACCACGGGCAGTCAATTTTTCCCACCTGAGCAAATGGCTGATTTTTTAGCGGTTGATAAACAAGCTTTCACCGATGACAAACCGCATGAAACTGAAGGGTTTGTTTGGAACTCACAGTTACAAGCCAATAGAATCCATCATTCTTATAAACAGGCGGTGTTTGATGAATCAGGTCAGCCCCTTTATTTAATAGGCGTTTCTGAGGATATTACTGAACGCAAACAAGCAGAACAGCAACTACGCAATAACGAAGCCTTTACTCACAGCATTTTGAATTCACTCTCTGCTCAGATTGCCGTGTTGGATGCAAACGGAACAATTGTCACCGTCAATGAGGCGTGGCGGCAATTTAGCGATGCAAATGGTCTGCCTAACAGCTATAACTACAATCTAAATCGCAGTTATTTTGAGCAAGGCTCACCGTCTTTTCAGGAATCGCAATTTAAAGACGCTATCAATATTAAATGCGGCATCTCTGCGGTATTAGCAGGGACACAACAAAGTTTTGAATTAGAATATCCTTGTCATTCGCCTACTGAACAACGCTGGTTTAATATGCGTGTTGTCCCGTTAAATAGCGTGGAACAAGGCGTAGTGGTCAGTCATGAAAATATTACCGAAAATAAACTGGCTGAAATTGAATTGCGGATTGCTGCCGCCATGTTTGAATCAGATGAAATGATGATGGTGACCGATGCTAATAGCGTTATTCTTAAAGTTAATCAGAAATTTAGTGAGGTTACGGGTTATAGTGCGGTCGAAGTTATTGGTCAAACGCCACGCTTGTTGAGTTCTGGACAACATGATGCAAGTTTTTATGCTGAATTATGGCAAGGTATTCATACGACAGGGCAGTGGAAAGGCGAAATATGGAATCGGCGTAAAAATGGTGAAATCTATCCTGAATGGATAACCATCACGGCTCTAAAAGGTAATGATAAGGAGGTTAGTCATTATGTAGCAACTATGACCGATATTACCGAGCGCAAGCGGCTGGAAAAATCCATACACGATTCAGAATCAAAGTTTCGCACCCTTTTTGATTTAAGCAGTGATGCAATCATGTTGTGGGATACATTGTTTTTTGATTGTAATCCAGCGGCTCTTACTCTATTCGGTTGTAAAACAGTTGCCGAATTTTGCACCTATCATCCAGCGGATTTATCACCGTTAGAACAGCCTTGTGGAACAAGCTCCCTGATACTTGAGCAACAATACATCGCGACTGCATTGAAAATAGGGAGTTTTCGCTTTGAATGGACCTATAAAAGAATAGACACAGGAGAAATCTTTGTTGCTGAAGTATTACTCAGTGCCTTAATTGTAAATGAAAAACCCGTGCTGCAAGCAACAGCTCGCGATATTACTGAACGCAAAGCCGCCGAAGATAAAATTCAACAATTAGCTTTTTTTGATCCGCTCACAGGCTTACCCAATCGGCGCAAATTGCACGATAGATTGCAGTATGCCATCGCCATTAATCGTCGTAATCATAACCAATTTGCGGTCTTCATGATGGATTTGGATAAATTCAAAGCGGTGAACGATAAGCTAGGACACGCGGCTGGTGATGAATTACTCAAACAAGTGGCGGCAAGAATCAAAAGCTGTTTGCGTGAGAGTGACATGGTGGCACGTTTAGGCGGTGATGAATTTGTCCTCGTACTAGAAAACCTAAAAATCCCCGAAATGGCTGAAATCATTGCCTTAAAAGTGATAGCCTCTTTAACTCTACCGTTTCAATTGTCGGAAAATAACAGCGTACAAATTGGCGCGAGTATTGGAATTAGTATTTATCCCCAAGACGGCAATACCTCTGAAAGTCTCATGGATCATGCAGACACCGCGCTTTATCAAGCCAAAGATAACGGACGCGGCTGTTTTGCCTATTTTTCTGGTAATGGCTTAACGCTGTTATAGCGACATTAATGACTGCCAGTCTTTTAACAAATGGTAAACAGGCTTAACCGTTCGTCCTGAGCTTGTCGAAGGAAGCTTGTCGAAGGATGGACGGTTAGCTATAAACAAAAAAGCCCCGTGAGACTTTACCTTCTCACGGGGCTTTTTTTGCAGTGTGGCTGAGGTTTACCTCATGCTACCAAGCTGATTACTTTGTCATTAAAGGCAATTTAGAGCTGATAGCGACATCCATAGCACCTTGTAAAATGTTTTCAACTTGCATCGCACGCGCAGCAACTATTGATGAAGTCGCTTTTTTTACGTTTTTGTAGTAAGCCGCGTTAAGTGCAGTGCGCTTGGTGCGAAAATCAAACATGGCTTTAGCCAATTCATCTGCTTTGGCGTTGGTCATTTTATCAAAGTTAGCCGCATAATCTGCGATGATTGCTAAACGTTTGTTATTTAACTTCACTAGATTGCCGTTAAACGCATAGTACGCGTCCATAAATTTCTTTTCTGTTGCAGGATCTAATGCCATTGATTTTTTAACAAACGCTTCTTTTTCCATTTCCAGAGCAAAACGGAACATTTGAAGTTCGTTGTCATTGGGTGCGGCAGCAACTGCTGTGGCTACAGCAGGAGCAGTTGAAGGTAATGCGCCGATTGTTTTTTCAGCAGCAGGAGCAGCCGCTTCAGCTGCAACAGGAGCTACTGCTTCTTCAGCATAAGCAACACCACCCACAATGGTTAAACCAAGACTTGCAATAGCAAGAACGATAGCTAATTTTTTATTTTTCATGTTACTTCCTACAAGTTTAATTGTGAGTGAGCATTATATCGTAAATAAGTGATAGTGAAATTAAGGTTTATAATCATCATTCGTTTAAGGAAAATACACGGCTGGTTTTGGTTTTGGCAAATTAGCGGTGTTTTCTTGGTTAGCTATCCACCCGCCACCCATTGCGAGATATAAGGCAACTGCGGATTTAAATGTTTCAGCGCGAGCAGAGGTTAATTCCACTTGCGCATCAAATAACTGTCTAATAGCATCGAGTTCCGTGAGATAGGTTACATAGCCTTCGTCATAGCGCACTTTTGATAAGTGATAATAATTTTTGTTGGCGGTGACGCGATTAATTTGTTTATCTTGTTGTTGCTGGGTTTTTATCAAACTAATCAGTGCGTTTTCAAATTCGCTAAAACCCGTAATAATGGTTTTTTGATAATTGGCTACAGCCGCTTTCTGCACCGCTTCAGCGGCGCGTACATCGCCCGCTATTTTTCCAGCGGTAAAAATAGGTGTAAGTACTGCTGAACCAATTGTCCAAAAATTCGCTCCAGGGGTGAATAAACCAGCGACTTGCGTGCTGATTTGTCCGACGCTGCCTGTTAGACGGATATTAGGGAAATATTGCGCTCGTGCTACGCCGATTTGCGCATTCGCGGCAATAAGTTGTTGCTCTGCTTGGGCAATATCAGGGCGGCGTACTAATAAATCAGACGGTAGACCAGCGGGAACAGCAGGGAGCTTAAGTTCATCGATGGGCAAGCCGCGTTCAATAGCACGCGGATTTGAACCCAATAACACCGCTAAAGCATTTTCAGTCAGTGCAACTTGTTGTTCGTATTGTGGAATTTGCGCACTACGGCGTTGATATTCTGAGTCGTTTTGTTGTACTTCTAAATCAGAGGTATAACCTTCTATGAACCTCAGCGTGTTAATGCGTAAGCCTTCTTTGAGCGTGGCAACGGTTTCTTTAGTGATTGCCAATTGCTGGTCTAGCTCACGCAACCTGATGTAAGTGAGTGCCACTTTACTGACTAAGGTGAGCATCACGGCTTGTTGTGTGGCTTGTTGTGCCAGTAATTCAGCTAAGGCGGCTTCGTTAGCGCGTCTTAATTCACCCCAAATATCAATTTGCCAGTTCATGTTGCCACTTAAATTCACCTGATCGTCCGCAGCAGGGTTGAGAATGGCAGAGTTACCCGTTTGTGCTTGACTCCCTCCTGAAAATTTCGGAAATAAATTAGAGCGCGTTGAACCATACAAACCCATGTATTGATCTACGCGGGCAATGGCGATTTTTAAATCGTAGTTGCCTTGAATCGCCTGATCTATTAAACGATTCAACACAGGGTCGCCTAATTGCTTCCACCATTCGCTGTTAGTGGTATTTTGCGTTTCTTTAACGCTGTTACGCCACTGTGTCGGGGTATTAATCTCAGGCTTTATATAATCAGGGCCGACCATACAACCTGACAACACGGCGGCGATAGAGACAGCTAACAATTTATTCATGGTTTTAATCCTTGCTTAGCGTTATCGGGGCTGCTTTACGATGGGTTATTCTTTCTATGAAGTAAAAGCTCAGGGGAACAAGAAATATACCAATCATTGAAGCCGCCGCCATTCCACCAATAACCGCAAAACCGATAACTTGCCGTGATAAAGAACCTGCGCCCGTGGCTAAGGCTAAGGGAACACAGCCTAAAATAAAGGCAAAGCTGGTCATTAAAATAGGACGTAGTCGTAATTTCGCGCCTTCCAATGCGGCTTCCACTAAAGGCTTGCCTTCTTCTACGCCCATTTTGGCAAACTCGACGATTAGAATCGCATTTTTTGCGGATAAACCAATCAGCATGACTAAGCCAATTTGCGCGTAAATATTGTTTTCAAAACCGCCCATTTTCAGGGCAAAAAACAAACCAAAAACCGCGACGGGGGTGGTGAGCAATACACTAAACGGTAATGACCAGCTTTCGTATTGTGCCGCTAAAATTAAAAATACACATAACAAGGCGAACGCGAAAATAACCGACGGCGGTACACCTTGTTTAGCAATGAAAGATTGATAACTCATACCGATATAGTCATAGCCCATGTCGCTGGGCATGGTTGCGGCGAACACTTCTTCCATTGCTTTCATGGCTTGATCTTCACTGTACCCTACATTAGCGGATGCCATAATTTGCGCACTGCGATATAGGTTATAGCGCATGGTAAATTCAGGCCCTTCGATACTGTGTATTGAGGTTAATGCCGATAACGGCACGGTCGAGCCACTATCATTCCGTACATAAAACTGCCCTAAATAATCGGTCGTGGCGCGATACTCGCCTTCCGAGGCGAGATAAACTTGCCATTGTCGTCCAAAGCGATTGAAGTAATTGATGAAACCACTGCCCATGTAATACTGTAAGGTTTGATAGACATCGGTTAATTTCACGCCTTGTTTAATGACTTTATCTTGGTCAACATCAACAAACAACTGCGGCACACTGGGAATAAAGGTGGTAAATACCCGCGTGAGTTCAGGGCGTTCATTAGCGGCTTTCATGAATTTTTGGACGTTTGCAGCTAAAAAGGCAACATCTTTACCTGCGCGATCTTCGAGAACAAAACTAACCCCGCCCGATGTTCCCACACCTGGAATAGCAGGCGGTGGAAACACCATCGCAATACCACCCGATAGCTTTGATAGCTCTTTGTTAATGTGTTGCTTAATCGCCGTGTATTGTTCTTCAGGCAGTTTACGCACGTCCCAATCTTTCAGAGTAATAAAGAAGAAGGTGTTGTAAGTGGTGTTTGCTTGACTGAGTAGATTGTAACCCACCACCGAGGACACATATTCGACTCCAGCGGTATTTTGGATAATCTCTTCTGCTTGTTTTGCCACGTCACTGGTACGTTGAAAAGACGCTGCGTTAGGCAATTGCAATGCCCCATAAAGATAACCTTGATCTTCATCAGGCAAAAAGCCTGTTGCGATACTGCTACCCAAACTACCTGCCATAAACGTAAAGCTCGCCAGTAATATCAAGCCTAAGACCATGCGTCTGATTAACACACCACACACGCCCACATAGCCATCGGTAATACGCCCAAACACGCGGTTGAAGCCATTAAAAAAGCGTTGTAATAAGCTATCGGAGTGGGTTTTGGGTTTTAATATCAATGCACACAAAGCAGGGGTTAAGGTTAAGGCGTTAAATGACGACAGAAATACCGATATGGCAATAGTCACCGCGAATGGCTGATAAATTCTACCTGTAATGCCGGGAATAAACGCGGTCGGTACGAATACCGCGATTAACACCAACGTGGTTGCAATCACGGGCCCTGTGACTTCTTCCATTGCTTTCAGGGTTGCGTCTTTTGGCGACAACCCCTTTTCAATGTGATGCTCTACGGCTTCCACCACCACAATCGCGTCATCTACCACTAAACCAACGGCTAGCACTAAACCAAACAGTGACAAGGTATTAATGGAAAAACCAAACAGCGGGAAAACCGCAAACGTGCCGACCAATGACACAGGGATAGCCAGCAACGGAATTAAGGTGGGTCGCCAGCCTTGTAAAAACAAATACACCACAATAATAACCAGCACGATAGCTTCAAACAGCGTATGTTTTATGTCATCAATACCAGCGGTGACGGCTAAGGTGGTATCGAGAGCAACAGCATATTCCAAATCAGCAGGGAAGCTTTTTTTAAGCTCCTCCATGACTTTTTTCGCGCCCTCCGCTGCTTCTAGTGCGTTACTACCTGGTAATTGATACAACGCAATTAAAGCGGTGGGCTTACCATTGAGGCGACTGGCTACTGAATAGTTTTGCGCCCCTAATTCAATACGCCCCACATCTTTAACGCGCACCACCGCGCCTGATTTATCAATACGCAAAATGATATTGCCAAAGTCTTCTTCCGTTGACAGTCGTCCTTGTGCGCGTAAGGCATAAGTAAATTCTTGTCCTTTGGGTATAGGTTCACCACCCACTTGTCCTGCGGGATTCACGGTGTTTTGCGCTTGCACCGCATTGACGATTTCAGGAATGGTAATATCCATTGCTGCGAGTTTGTCAGGCTTAACCCAAATACGCATCGCATATTGACCAGCACCAAACACCGACACTGTGGCTATACCTTTAACACGCAGTAATTGATCGTTGATATTAATATAAGCGTAATTGGCTAGAAAAACATTGTCATAAGTGCCGTTAGGCGAAGACAAAGCAAATAACATCAGCGGTGAAGTTGTTGATTTTGCTACCGTCACGCCTTGACTATTCACCGCAGAAGGCAGTTGTGATGCGGCTTGTGATTGCCGCATTTGCGTTAAAATTTGATCGGTATTTGCATCGGTTTCTACACCGAAATCCACTCGCAGCGTAGTTGAACCGCTGTTGGTATTAATGGAATACATATAAGTCATATTATCCACGCCCGACATTTGCTGTTCTATCGGCGTGGCAACCGCTTGTTCCATCGTCAGTGCGTCTGCACCTGTGTAGTTAGCAGTGACTTGAATTTCAGGCGGGGCAAGATTAGGAAACAGCGCGACAGGCAAGCCTGTCATAGCGACCAGCCCCATAATGACCATCAAAATAGCAATCACTATCGCCACAATCGGGCGATTAATAAAAAACTTAGACATGAATTACTCCGCTTTAGCCGTAGCAGGTGTTGGCTGTACTTTCATGCCATCACGCACTTTCTGCCCACCTTCCACAATTACCCGCTCGCCGAGCTTCACGCCCTCTTTAATCATCACTAACTTACCGCTATTTCGTCCTAGCGTGACGGTACGCATTTCTACTTTATCTTCCTTGTTGACAATGGCTAACTGGGTTGCTGTTTGTAACTGCATCACCGCCAATTGAGGCACTAACAAACCTGATTCGGTATTCACATTAGCGCGAATTCTGGCGTACATACCTGGACGTAACATATTATTTGTATTGGGAAATAAAACGGCGGATTTAATCGTTCCTGTATTCGCATCAACTTCACGTCCCGCAAAAAAGAACTTACCGCTTTCTGGGTAAATACTGTTATCTGCTAAGGTTAGCTCGACAGGGATAGAGTCATTATTCGCACTGGTGTTTTGTCTTTTTTCAACAAAACGCAAATACTGCTGTTCACTTAAACCAATATAGGCACGAATGGGATCAACTTGTGAAACCGAAGTCAGCTCATTATTGGCACTGCTAGGCCCGACTAAATCACCCAATTGCGCTTTAGAAACCCCTGCGATACCGCTAATGGGAGAGGTAATTTTAGTAAAACTCAGATTAAGTTCGGCGGTTTCAACCGCCGCCTGTGCGGCTAATACTTCCGCGTTAGAACTTGCCACTTTACCCACCGCATTATCACGGTCAAGTACACTCACGGCTTTCTCAGGTAATAAACGTTTAATTCTATTTAACGCCAATTGATTAGTTTGCAGTACCGCTTGTTGTTGCGCTAAATTGGCTTTAGCTTGTGCCAGTGAGGCTTGAAAAGTACGCGGGTCAATTTCATAAAGCAATTGACCTTTCTTAACAAAATCACCTTCTTTGTAATTTTGCTTAATTAAATACCCTGTGACTTGAGCATTAATGGTCGCATTCACCATACCATCCAGCGTACCCACCCATTCCTCATACACCGACACATCCTGTTGTATTACCTCTGCCACCTTAACAGCAGGTGCGACTGGGGCGGCTTGTTTGGCAGGTTCACTACAGCTTAGTAATAACAGTGAAACGATAAGCGTGAAGTAAAAACGGGAAGTATAAAGTGGGCTATTGTTTTTCATAATGAAAATTCAAGTGAATAATAATGGCAAAGATTATTACCCATAAGATTATGAAGCGCAACCGTGGTAAGGCTTTTAACCTCATGCCAACCACCACTGATGGATTTGGCGTGTGATCGCAAATTTATTCTCGACCACCTCTCTGTTAATCACAACTATTTTAATTCAGTAATATTGAGCAATGTGGAATAATGCTCGCTTTTATATGGATGTAGATAATGTATGGTCATTAACAATAAACGGTACTCAGCAATAATTAGCGGTGTCTGTATTGTTGCTTGTGTGTGGAGTGTACATTTTTTTGCCGTTTTTGATTTGTTAAATGGATATGCTTATGACTATTTAATGCGTCATGCCTTAATGTCCAGTGCTTCAGAGCAATTAGTCGTTGTTGATGGTGATAAACAAGCGGCTGAACGCGGTGATGAGTTGTGGTTGCCGTTGTTAAAAAATTTGCTGGCGGCAGATGTTAAGCAAGTGGTTTTTAACTTTCTACCCGCACAGGTATCGGCTGATTTTTATCAACTAGCGGCAGATTCTGGCAAAGTTGTTTTTGGTCAGCAACTATTAAATAACGATTCTTATTCGCCAGCATCATTACAACCTTTGCCTTTGGTAGCGGTAGGTAAAAATATCACGCTGGGTTTAATGAGTTCCCCGCAAAGTCAACACGGTATTTATCGCACTCAACAGCGCGATATTAATGTTGATGGGCATAGTCTACCGACGCTGGAATACGTTGCTGCTCAACGGGTATTGGGCAATACAATAACGGAGTGGGATTCCCGTATTAATTTTATCGGCGGAACGGCAAGAATACCGAAAGTTAAATTAGCACAAGCGGTAGCAGGTAGTTTGATTAGTGAGTTAATAACGGGGCGCACAGTGCTGGTCGGTGTTTATGGTTTAGAGCCGTTAGCCAGTTACTTTACTCCATTAGCAACGGAGTCTGAGCAAACATCTGCCGTGTTATACCATGCCTTTGCTTTGGATACTTTGCTGGCTGAGAGAGCTATTCGAGAGTTACCTGCTTGGATACTGTTGCTGGCTTTTATCAACATTACAGTCGCAACACTTATTTTTTGCCAGTACCTTGCTTTTCAACGCTCATTCTTAGTCGCCGTGGGTTTATCGCTCTGTTATGTGCTGAGCTGTTGGCTAGCCCTGCACAGTTTGTTTTTGTGGATACCACTATTTGAGTTGCTATTAGTGCAATGGTTGACTTTCGCGGTGGTTTGGCAATATCGCGTAATGCAAGAAAATCAAGTGCTGGATTCTACGCTATTTAATTTAGCCGTTAATTTGCAAGAAAAAGCCTTTCCTGTCAGTTTTTATTCGTCTCAAGACCCTTGGGCGCAATTAATCGTTATGATTAATGAGTCTCTGCATCTAAATCGCATGATTTTTCTGGAGCGCGTACCCGATGATCATCGTTTAAAAGAAATTAAAGCTTTTCAATGCAGTATTGATGATGTCATCGAATTGCGCCGCGATTATGAACGCACGCCTTATAGCACCGCCATTCAAGAACACAAGCCGCTGTTGCTGGATAAACCTTATTTAAACCCCTTAACGATTGAAGAACAGCACTATTTAGTACCGTTAATTTTTGCTGGTGAGGTTTTGGGCTTTTGGGCATTTACCGTTGAACCCCGTTCCGTGTTGTCATCGCCAAAATTTCTCGCGTTAACTCAGATTTATATGACACAAGTCAGTGAAATTTTATATCATCGCCAAGAATGGCAAAAACGCGTGTTGCAAGAAAATAATAAATTCTGGAACTATTTGAGCTTTAGCACTGGCGCGAAATCGTATCTTGCACTCAATCAATCGGTGGGGTTATTAGATAGACGAATTGCTGAATTACAGGAAGTATTTAATAGTATGAATACAGGCAGTATTTTGTATGACTTATTTGGCAGAGTATTGTTATTGAATAAATACATGGAAGAGTTAGCGCAATCAGCGAATTTGAAACTTTATAATATAACAGCACTGGATTTTATTACTACCGTGACAGGTTATGATGTCGAGATTGCCAGAAATATTATTCAAAAAACCATTTTTGATCGGGAAAAAGTATCTATACCCATTGGGAATTTTAAAGCCGAGCATGATTATATTCTGCATATTCAGCCCTTAAAATTACAAAGCCATAACCAGCAGCTTAATGACTTAACGCCTGTGTTTCAAATTACAGGGATTTTATGTGAATTAGAAGATGTGACTGAATTAAAAGCTATTTATCGATTAAAAGAACAACTATTCGAGCGTTTCAGTTTGCGACTGCGTGATGATTTGGCAACGATGGCAATGACCTTATCTGTCATTGACGATAAAAGTTCAACACACGAAGAAAAAGAAATTGCGTTAAAAAGCACTCAAAATAAAGTCCATGAATCCATGACAACACTGGAAACAGTAACCGAACAAATGAACAGGGAAATCGAAAGCCTTACCTCAAATCTAGGGCGTTATCCGATTAATAGACAAGAAGCGATCAAGAACGCCATCGCTACACTTAAGAATTACGCTGCCTTACGATCTATTAAATTACACTTACAACACCCAGATTTACTGGGTCTAGTGTTTGCATCACCTAACGAATTGTATTCCGTGTTTCATACGCTATTAACACTAATGATTGATGATACCTTTGAAGGCGCGAATCTATGGGTAAGTCTCGAAGAAACACAGGAATGGGTACATTATTATTTTCGTAACGATGGTATTGGCGTTATTAATACCACCCCATCGACAGAAAACTTAAAAATGAACGAGGTTATGCGTTGCATTAAACACTGGGAAGGACAGATTGAATTTTCCAGTCAAGTAGGCAAAGGTTCAATCGTTGCCCTCTCATTAAGACGCTTTTTATAAAAACTTTGTGGACTTATTCCCCTTAGCCATTTTCCCTGAAGGCAGTTTATCTAGCTCGGTTATTCCAGCAGTTTGGGTCGGCATATCTGTCGTGTGCTTTTTTAATTTGCGGCTGGGCTGGGTATCATCAGGTTTAGTCGTGTCTGGTTATCTCGTACCGTTGATGTTAATCAAGCCGTGGGCAGCTGGCGTGGTGCTTTTTGAAAGTATTTTAACGTATTTTCTGATCTGGTTTTTGTCGGAATATTTATCACGCTGGGCGCATTGGTGTAATTTTTTCGGTCGGGATCGTTTTTTCGCGCTAGTGCTGTGCAGTATTGTCGTGCGAATGGTTTTTGACGGTTGGTTATTGCCTGAATTGGGCGCGTGGGCAAATGCTTATTGGCATATCGCGTTTGATTACCGTAATAACTTGCACAGTTTCGGTTTAATTATTGTCTCGTTGATTGCCAATCAATTTTGGAAAACGGGCTTTGTTAGAGGCTTCATCCCGTTGTTTGTCACTTTGGCACTGACGTTAATCATCGTGCGCTATGGCTTAATGGAGTTAACTAATTACACCCTAAGCAGTGTGAGTTATTTATATGAGGAAATGGCAACGTCTATTCTCTCCACGCCTAAAGCCTATATCATTTTAGTATCCACCGCGTTTTTAGCCTCACGGATGAATTTGTATTATGGCTGGGATTTCAATGGCATTTTAATTCCGTCTCTATTAGCCTTGCAGTGGTATCAGCCTATTAAAATACTGGCAACCATTATGGAATCGACCATTATTTTGTGGCTAGCAATACTGATACTGAAAACGCCACTATTTCGCAAAACGACCATTGAAGGAACGCGGAAATTACTGTTATTTTTTAATATCAGCTTTGCTTACAAAATCGGTTTGGGCTATGCGATTCTGACGTGGTTTCCCGCGCTAAAAGTGACCGATTATTTTGGCTTCGGTTATTTGCTGTCTACGTTGATGGCACTTAAAATACACGACAAAGCTATCTTTGCTCGCTTAACCCGCGCGACTTTACAAACCTCATTAGTTGCCGTCATCGTGGCTAATTTTATTGGCTTTACGCTCATGCAATTACCCATTAATGAGCTGTTTATCCATTCTAAAGTCGTCGATAATCCGCCTACATCGATAAACCCCATTAATGACACGCCACAAAATTTAACGACTTTGTTACAACAAAAACAAATAGAGCTGTATCAAACTAAATTAACGCGGAAATTTATTCCACCATTACCCGCTGAAATTGAGCTATTTACACAGGCATTAAATGAATTACAAGCCTACTTAAAACAACCAGATGACCTTAAATTACAAGACGCTGCCACGATTTTGGGAAAAATTAATTATCGCTTAGAGCGCGTTAATAAGGGTCGCTATTTAGTTCTGCATGAACAAGCATCACTACGCGGCTGGGGTACTTATATTTTCGACACAGCGGCGCAATCTGAGTTAGCTTTGGAAATTCCCGCGCCTTTAGAGGGAGCAGGGATTTTTGATGCAGGCGTAGGTTTATTTAATGGTTTTGAGGCGCGTAGTTTGGCTATTTCGGACAGTGGTCACAAAGCCGCTGCCGATGGATTGAATAACCCACAAAGCTTTTTTCAGGTTTTTCATCATCTCATTAATCGACACAATAGTGTGCAGCTACGCATTTACAACGCCAAAATGGCACGACAATTCGCAGGAATACGTCATACCAGTGAGTCTATTGAACTCACGGGTTTAAGCTCTGGTTTATGGATTAAAGAACGGTTACCTGAAGGTTTGGATTTAGCCAAATTAAAGCAAGTACTAAATCATTTCAATATTCATTGGGCAACTCCGCCATTTTATAATCAGCAACGTGAACACTCACGTTATGGATTTGCCGAATTAATTTTAACGCCACAAGATGTGCGACAATTATTATTGAGTCCACTACTGCTTGCGCAACAAGCAAGCCTACAACACATTGAACAGGCATTATCTATTGAAGGTTATTTACAAGAATGGATTTTAAATCGCAAACAAACTATCGCGCCTAAAGGCAGCCAACTTTATCAACGCCCTAAACCAGAAGAATTATTGTTTTTAGATGAGCAGGTTCTTACGCCGCTATTATCCTTCATTCGGCGTATTCAACTTGAACCAGCCAATAACTCAGAAGACTATAACGAATTACAAACTATTGCCCAAGCCTCTAGCATTATGGGTTATTCGTTAATCAAATACCATGATAGATTAAGTCAACAAGATTATTTGGTACTGGCTGAACAAGACAATAAGCCTGCTAAGTATTGGGGTATCTATATATTTAGACTGGGCGTGAATAATCATCCTTATGGCGTACAGATTCCCCGTCCTTTATATGAAATTAATAGCCTTGAATATGGTGTAGCCTTATTTGAACACCTAAAAGCACGAATCTTAATGATAGGCGCGACCCATCCCAATGCTAACTTGGATGGCAGTGCGGATTTAATTACTCCAAATAATAAACTCAGTGTTTTTAATCTGGTTAATCAAGTAGTATTGCGCGAAGCACATGATACTGAATTAATGCAGACCAGTGTGCGGGCTTTTTCTTATCGTCGCAATAAATCTTTTCCAGATGCTGACATAATATTTTCTTTGGCAGAAGGCGTTGTTCCACGCGAACTTCTGACCCCTTTATCGAAAAACTTATTATTTATACTCGAAAGTGACAATATGAAAGTGCAGTTGGCTGATGGTTCTGAGCAAACCACTGGCTATGAAGTTGGCAGCACTGCCCAAGCCTTTTATTTGGAAGCCACCGCGCATAAAAATTTCGCCATTTTATGGCTATCACCTACTGCTAGGGCGGCTTATCGGCAACAAAATGAAAATCTATTACAAGCCGCGCAATTTAATAGTTTAAACATTCCCACACTGGAACAAGATTTGGTATCTTATTTACAACAGCAACAGGGATTTAGCTCTAATACCGTGTTGGATAATAACTTTCGTGAGTTGCTCACGCAGTACACCCTAGATCAGGATGTGACGCGCTTGCAGCAAGTGGTTAGCCGTGCTAATGAACAAAGCTATTCATTAATCAGACTGATTGATCGCAATAGCAAGCAAGCGATTGTTGTGTGTAAAGATGCGGCAGGCGTGCCTTTCGCGCTGAGTCTATTATCGGCAAGAACACAGGAAGCTAGTTATATTGATGAAAAGTTACCGTTGCCAAATCAAGTCATAGACTTTATTAATCAGCGCAAAACATGGTTACTCAAGCGATCTAATTAATGCGACGATATAGACGTTATTGCCTAATTATTATGTTGTTTGTTGGTGGCGGATGGTTTTCTTTGCCTGTATTTTTTGCCTACACTAAGATGTGGTTTAATCATTTACAAACTGCCGATACGCATACACTATCAACAACAGCGAGCAGTAGTTTGGTGTACCCCATCAATGCTAAACAAGGGTTAAAATTTGCGTTACCCCAAGATAGTTCACAGCTACGCATTATCACCAATGCTCATATCAAAGGGACGGATGTCATGACCATAGACCCTAACTGGACTTACGCATTACATTACGAATTGCTAGACAAAAAAGGAGCGATACTGACGACAGGCGTGTACCACCAGCACAGTCGTTTAACAATGTATAAAGATGCGGAAGGTGGGTTAATACATGGTAATTACTACGCCAATAAAGACTTAATACCGTTAGATGGACGTTTGATTTTATTAGGTCTACAAGCGGTGAAAGAAGCCGCATTTTTACGCCTCAGCTTTGAAAGCACTAATCCAGCTGTTATTGAAACCGCCGTGCGTGTTTATGCACCCACCAAAATAGCGGAGCATCAAATAGCGACTTCGTGGCTACGCATGACTGAAGAGCAAAAAGACAGTTTGGCTAAATACAGCATTTATCCTGCATTTTTATTATCAGCGGCAGAAAAAATTAACCTGTTGAAACATCAATGGCAACCTATTGGGCCAACGGGTATTGAAGGTAAAAACTATTTAACGCTCAATTTATACACTCTAAAAGATAAAGAAATAGACAATCAAGACACACTCATGCTGGCATCAGGATTACAGGCAGACGCAACGCATTACGGTGTCATACCATTACCCGAACAAGGTGGGCAAGTTAGCCTTAGTTTTAAAGCTCTGGATGGTTCGGCATTGACCACCCCCGTCGCTGTTAATCTGCAATGGTTTGGTCGGGACAAAGAACAACGCTGGCAACAAAATGCAAACTGGTCAAAAGACACGGGTGATTTAACGTATTCACTGGAGGGTGGCTTATTGGTCATTCGTCCAAGCTCGCCTGTCATTATTAGCGCGTCTTTAACCACTGCCACAGCACCCAAACAGGATATCAGTGAGTCGCTACTGTCGCTAAAAACCTATATCACGAGCTTTGGTGTTGATTTTGAGGTACTGCATTATCAACAACACACTGCCACCCTGCGTGTGGATATACGCCGTTTATTAATTCCGACAGTAAAATCACAACAAGAGCAAGTGCGTTATCAATGGCTAAATGCGTCAGGTGCTGTGATTGCCAGTGGTGAATTAAGCGCGTTAGAACAAGCCTCGTTATTTGATCGTGCGGGTGATATTACTGAGCCTAATAATGTCAGTGATTCTGTCAGTTATTATTTTCGCCTACCCAAAGAAGTGACGCGAGTACGCCTATTATCCAGCTCACCTACCTTACTGGTGAATGCGTATAACCAACCCTACGGTGTCACTAAATGGCAACGTGTACCTGAAGATTCATACATCGATAGCGACAAACAAAATTTGGAATTAACGTGGTTTCCTTTGCGCGCGGTTAATGAT
Organism: Crenothrix sp. D3; assembly: GCA_002134785.1. GTDB lineage: Bacteria > Pseudomonadota > Gammaproteobacteria > Methylococcales > Methylomonadaceae > UBA4132. The sequence goes on along the minus strand of MBQZ01000018.1, from coordinate 212,776 downwards.
AAAACCTTAACACAGCAACAAGCTGTGCAATGGCTTAGCGGACAATACCGCCCGACTGAGGATAAGCCTGATGTCATGCAAGGACAGTATTTATGGCAAGACTTTATGCCACAAAGCGAGCTTACAGGGCGTTATTTATTAACCGACTACACAAATGATGAGCCGCGTGCCGATGCTTTAGCGAGTGTATACTGTGCATTGGTCGTTAATCGTGATAACCCCATAAAATTAGCCGCCTCTAATGGTTTGCGTAGCATTTCACCCGAACTTATTTTTTTGCGCGATAATAGTCGTCCGTTTACCGCTGAACTGTTCGCCAATCAAGAAAAAGTGCTGATGATGAATACAATGGGGCAGCAAGGTATTTTACACCTTCCAGAAATGGCGGTGGGCAATCAACGGTTACGCTTAAATACCGATAGCGGTGGACGCTGGCTTATGAATTATCAAGAACAATGCACAGGTGAACGAGTTTTAAAACGCCGCGTGTTCGCGTTAAATACTAACGCGCCACTGGATTTTATCGTGCAACATACAGCAACGGATGAAACCTTATCAGCCCGCTGGTATTCGCCCACTAACACGGTTGACCGCTCACAAATTAAAGTGGACATTGAAGCAATAAATACGACTTCGTCCACTGCATCGATTTTTACAAACTGGACATACTTAAATCGTTTGTATGACATTCGTCTATTACCGTCCAAAGCCATGCCTGTTTTATATACGCAAGGACAAACTGTAACCAATGGCGAACGCTTTGCCATTCCACTCAACAGTGATTTACCTGCGGGTGCGTATCGTATACGCCTCGCTTTAGCAAAAGGTGCAGCGGGTTTAGTCACACTATCGCAAATCAAAGCAGGTAATTATGAACAACGTCGATTTTTTCGAGAAACTGAACTTAAAACGCATTAGTGTCTTATTGGGGGGGCTATTGATGATGACATCCGTCCAAGCAGCGACTACTTTAGACGCGCAACTTAAACTCGCTTCGGGGGCAACCAGCGTCATTGTTGCAACCTCTAACGAATTACAAACTTTCAACACTCTCTTGAAACCCGTATTTATGGGAACAGGAACGAGCAATTGGCAAGTGTTAGCCATGCAGCAAGTGAATCAAGGTAATTTTATCACTCTGCAAGAATTACCCACCGCCAAAAATGGGCGCGGTTTTTTTGCTATTAATACACAAGTGAAAAATAACCGACTGTTACAAGCACCGCACAGCGATACCGATTTAAACACGGGTAAAATTGTCAGCAGTTTATTTTTAACGGGCGGATTTAAGGCGGCACAATGGAATACCGTGCGCCGAGAGATTAGCGATATGGCACACACGCCTGATACTTACTGGCAAGCCTTTACCAAAGCCTTTGCTGAACAATACCCAGACGGCAAAATTATCCAACTGCATGGTTATGAACAGACTAGCCGTGTAACCGATGCAGCGGTGGGAACTGACATTATTGTCAGTGCAGGACATAAATCGCCACCGCCGTGGGTACAACAAACTGCCGCCTGTTTGAAAAAATCCTTATCGCAAATTGTCGCGTTATACCCCATAGATGTACAAGAATTGGGCGGTACGACCAATGTGCAAGGGCAGTTATTACAGCGCCTAGGGCATCAGGGTTTTTTACACATCGAAATGACGAAAGTGACCCGCCAAGCCTTAGTGGATAATGCAGATTTGCGTAATCGCTTTATGAGTTGTTTATAAGTTAATGCCCACGAAATACACAAAAAAAGGGCAGTGTGGTTGGGTTAGCGACAGCGTACCCCAACAATTCGACCGTAATACGTTGGCTTGTTTTCGTGCCTTTCGTGTTTTTCGTGGACTATTGTTTTGTCTTGCATTCATCCACCCAGCGTATGCTCGCGTCGATGCTATGCAGTTACGTTTATTAGAACCGTATAGTCAGGATTTGCGCTGGGATAATATTGAATCCATGCCCGAATGGGTGAATGGTGTTAAACCTGAATACGCAGACGATTGGGAAATGCACCGTGTACGTTTAGCACCCACGCAATCAGTTACGCTAGTATTGCCTGCATACCAAAGTCTGCGTTTGTACCACCCAAAACAGACCTTAACGGGCAAAGAGTTAGCCGTTTATCTATCTAACGGTACAGGCTTAGCCGTTAAACAAAACTTACAAACCTCAACCGATGGGCATTCGTTGGTGTTATCGCCCAACGCAAGCGCACCGATGCTGATTCATGTCACTCGACCAAAACCGTTTGCCAATGATTTTGACGTGGCGTTATTTGTGTCGCGTAAATTGCCGATAGCGGAGATTGCCCCGTACCGTAATTTAATCTGGTCAACGGCGCACTGGTGTTTATTGGCACAAGAACCGTTTGCTTTGCCTGAACTTTACAATCAACTTGAAACGCGGCAAAAACAACGTTTTGCCGTCACAGGCCCTGCCCGTTTAGCCCTGAAAAATCGTTTGCATTATGAACGTGCTACCAGCGAACTCATTCAAGATTATCATATTCGTTATTGGCTGGATAACCATAACGCCCAAGAATTGAGTTTTTCCACCAGCGTAGAAACCAGCCGCGTAGTCACGGTCAACACTGCCATTGAAGTGGTGGGGCGTGAAGAACAAGACTACATCGAAATTCCCGAAGGACAGCATACACTGGATTTAGAAAGTGATAGACCGTTGTATATTCAACTGCTAGCGCAAACCGAAGACGATTATTTATTCACCCACTTGAATAATCCGCGCTTGCCCGTTGAAGACATTCGAAAACAAGGCTTGTTACCAACGACTGAATTAAAGCTAACAGAGCAAAGCGCGAAACAGCTCGCTAAAGATAATAGCCATCAAGCGGGTGGTATGATTGCCAGTAAGTTAATGCGCGAAGCTGCCTTAAAACGGCAAGATTATCCAGAAGGCTTAACAGAAGCCGAACAGCTACGCGGCTTTAGAAGTTTTTATCGGGATTTACTGCCCAGTAAAAAAGCCACGATTGATGCACAGTTTATGGCGTATTTTTTAGCGAATACCTTACACGCAGTTAATCGTCCGCAAAGCGATAGTCTGTTAGCCGATCAGCATTTAACCGACGCGTTAAAGCGTGTAAGTAATGCTTATTTTACGCGAGTGAGCGGCGCGGCGATCAATGAATATCATCTACCACCTCAGCAAACTGACGGACAACTACGCTTGATTGTTGATAAGCGCGATTGTGTGCCGCGTTTATTACATATTGAAATAGATGCGAAAATCACCAAAGATATTTGGCTACGCTGTGAACCAGACCGCGAAGCTGAAGACTTTACCCGCTCGTTAGCAGAAACCGCATTAATTCGCTTACAGCAGGAAGCAAATAGTGTCAATGTCACCTTAGATTCGCTATTTTCCGTGCATTCCCAGCCTGCGTCTTTAATACCTACGGCTGTTTATGAATTGCCGCTACCTAAAGATGTTAAGACCATCAAACTATGGCAAGCCGATAATACTAAGCCTGTAAATATCGCACTACAATACCGCGCCGCTAAACCATTTTTATTGTCTGAGCAAAGTTATTTAGCTCGCTTGCGTGATAATTCTCAGTCATTACAAAATGAAAAACTTCCATTACAACGCTTATTACAAGCCGAATCCCGTTTATACAAAGCCTCAGTCGCAGCCTATCCTGCCATCAAAGCCCCGACACTGGCTAATAAACAAACCCTAGACGGCGAAATTGCCCACGCACTCAGCGAGGAACAAAAACAAAACTGGCTAGAAGCCCTTGAACATTGGGGCAAAGTCGTTAATTTTTCCGAAGGACTCACGCGGCAACAAGCCCAATTAGCACAAGCCAATGTGTTAACAAAACTGGGCGAAAGCTATCTAGCAGAAAGTCTACGCAAATATTTATCATTAAATGCAGAATCGAGAATAGCCGAAGCGGCGGCTACTCAACTGAGTGCGCAATATCAAGCACAAAATGATAACGCGGCATTGCTAACCATCGCCGCCGCCATGCAAATACACCGCCCATCTGATGCACACAATCGCTTATTACTGAGTGCGTTAGCGAAAAATAACGAATACCGTTTTGTGTTATTGCTGGGTTTAGACTTAGAAAATCCTCCGCTAGAAAACTTATTAACTGCGGCTTATCAGTTGGAATGGTGGGAAAGTTATTCAGGGTTGCAAGATAAATTACCTACTAAAGAACGCCGATTTTGGCAAGGTTTGAAAGCCCAAAAACAAGGTGACACTGCCGCCGCACTGGAGGCTTGGTCAGTCGCTGAGTTAAAACCGTGGCATGATTATTTGCAACACGGTGTGCAGTTACATGACGCATTAACGCATATTAGCGAACAAAACGCCCCCGCACTTTATCAACAATGGTCACAATGGCAACAGCAAAACCCCAGCGCGAAAGCATGGCAAAACGCCTTATGGCATATCAAAGATTATGCGGGCAGTGATAGCTATTACGCACTTGAACGCGATGTTTATGGGCAGGGAGTTAGAGCGACCGTTGAGCGTCCTGTGGTCTTAAACCTCGTAGGCCCTGCGACCTTGAATCTACAAATTCGTCCGTTACACCCGCCTGCCAAACCCGATTCCGCACTGGATGGCTGGTTAAACATTACCGACAACAATGAAACTAGTCGCTATCCATTCACCAATAACTTGCCTGCACAAGGATTGATATTAGCGGGTGCGAATAATTTACAGCTAGGCAATGTTATCAATCTGGTTTATCAAGTCGGACAAGGACAACATGAAATACAGCTGAATTCGCCCGAAGCACCGCTGTCCATTAATGTTCAAGAACAACGCCCCGAATTTGCGTTGGGTGTATTGCCGCTGTTACAAACTGATACCTTTGCAGAAATGGGCGTTATCAGTATTCAGTCCTTAACTCATACCAATGAAAAACGCTAACGATACAACGTGACTATGACCAAATACCCACAAGCCGCCTTGCTGCTGACCCTGCTGTCTGGCTGTTCTATTTATGATATTAAACAATTAGTCGCGCTGCCCGATACGGCATTGTTAATACGACAACACGACGACGGACATAACACGCTAGACGCAGTGGTTGCACGCGATACCGCTACCCATTTAAATGGTGTGCGTGTTAATCCTGAGCAAGTACCTGTCACAGATTCACACTCGCTAGCTATAAAAAAAAACGCGCCACCCATATCACCCATCGTGACACTAGAACAGGCGCAAAAAACCTTGATTCAATATGTAGCTGACGTTGAAGAACAGCCAGATCGCATTGAAAAACTATCAGCGGCAGCCGAGCGTTTAGCACAACAATATCCTGATGATGCGTTGTTGCAATCTTTATGGCAACGGCTATCACGGTACAGTGGTTGGCAACCCGTCAATTCAATCATCAATAGTGCGGGCATCGATTTTGTTAGCATTAAAGGGTGGCAACCTGAAAGCCCATTTATTCGCATTCGCCGCGCCTTGTTACCCCCTGTCGCAGAGACTGAACAAATCATTTTTGCCGACCAACGGCTAGTGTTATTCATGAATAACCTTAGCGCGGTGACGCTACAAATAGATGCACGGCTAGATGACGTGCCTTTTTTGCCCGAATCGCCCACGCAATTAATCTACCAAATCGATGAAAATCCAACTCAATCACTGTCATTAGTCGATAAAGCCGATTGGCGGCGTTTTACCTTAGCGATTCCAACAGGCGAACATATCGTGCGCTTTTACCAACAACAACCTGTGGGCAATCAATACATCAAGCTGCGTTTTGATGAAGCAGGGGTTGCGTTATCGGTTGCACAAGAACGCCCCTATTTTGTCAGTACCACAGACGCGCCATTTGAATTTTACAGTCAAGGGCCTGCTGTTTTGCGTATTGATGAATTAACGAATGGCAATGTCTCCTATCGTTATCAAAACGTCACTGACGGATGGCAAACTATTCGTTTGCCCCCGACTGACGGTAAACCGCGTAGTTTATTTCGTGTTAGTCAACGCGTAGTCAATTTAAAACCCGAAGCACCGCGTAACCGTGTTGTGCAGCGTGAATTAATTCCTGTGCCTGCGCCCACCATGCTGTTAAAAGACCCTGTGATGAGTAAAAAAGTAGCGTTAATCGATACCTTTAAATTAGGTGAACAAGAAGACGGTACGCTCAGTGCGGGGCTTGATGTGGTACGCCGTAATAATCAACAAGAAAGCGGTGCGACACTACCTTTAGAACAGTTTATTCAGCACCGTGTTAATTACCGTTATTTTGATGAACCGAATGATGTTTACTGGAATACACTGGGATTTTTTCGTGTTCGAGAACATGGCAACCCAAGTTTTGGCATGGATGAAGCGGCTTATTACAATCCCGATTGGTTACCTTTTACCGTGCGTTCCAATGCCAAAGTAATAGCGCAAGTACCCGATAAGCAACTGGAATGGTTAGCGCAATGGAATATTTCTATCGCACAAGCCTATAACCTGCATCCAAAAACCCGTTTAATTCCCAGCTTATCGTATTTTGCGCGGGCAATGAGTTTACGCAACAGTCTTCGAGTACGCGCTGATCCTAATTTTAAGTTGAAAGTCGATCAAGATGTATTTACGCCTTATAAAGCCGATCATACTCAAGGTTTAACGCCCGCCTTAACGTTAGAACATAAACCGTGGTTGGATACTGTTTGGTCAACGAAAGTTTCAGTAGGTTCTAATGAAAACTTGGCTATTACACGCCCTGATCATTTCGCGACCGAAACCCATTGGCAACAATTACTGGGCAGCGTAGAACTCGATGCGTCTTATCGCATGACGTTTTACCAAGTCGATGCCGATAGAACCACCTCCTCTAAACGCAGTTACGCAGGTTTAGGATTAAATTGGCAACATTGGACATCGTATCAAGATCGACTCGAAGCTAATTTACAATATAGCTACGATCTTGAACGCCGCGTGAACCTTGGTACGCTATCGTTTACTTATCATTTTGGTGAAGGGCGCGGGCTTAGAGATTTCGCACCCAATGAGATTGATTTTCGTGATATTCGAGTGCGGCAAATCGAGAATGAACAAAATAATGTGATGCGTGATATTAATTAAATTAACAGCGTTTGTGTAATGACTGCGAACCCTTTAAAGCACTAGCTATCATATTCAGTTACCCACGAGACCATTGCCCGATGAACAACCAAAGCCTTAGCCGCGCAGAAATAAAAAATCTACTGGTTTCTGGACAAAATCCTTATTGGTATCAACTGAATGCCGATTTAATACAGCAATTATCGGATAACTTTGACCGCTGGCCACTCCCGCCTGTTATTGATAGTGAACGAGAACGCCGTGCTTTAAATCGAAAAGCCCAGCATTTGGTTGATTTCTTACGCTACGACATTACACAAATTCTTGCCACGCTGACAGGGTTAAAAAATTCATTCGGTGAATACAGCAAACGCTACACCAATGCCTTAAGTGATATTGATAAAAAACAGCATATTTTAAATTACGCCGAAGAATTAGGGGCGACACGCCGTCAATTACGCCAAGATGTCAAAGCCTTTAAACGCTGGTTTGGACATGATGCAGTCAGTGATCGTTATCAGCATCGTTACTTAGAAACCGAACGCTATTTAAGTTTTTCCCTGCAATGCCTAGGTCAAGTGAGTGCTATCGTACTAAGCGAAGACAGTAAGCGCGTCGATTATCAAATTCTTTGGCAACGCTTAAAATTAGAGTCAACACTGAAACCATTATTAGAATACCAAGGCGATAAACGTGTCGTTATCAGTGCATTTAACGCCTTAACCGTAGCATTGCGTACTTTGCCAGACGAGATGCAGCATCATAGCGTGTCCGATGCAACGCTACGGTTTATTTATCACTCGTGTTTTAAAGGCAGTCAATCAATATGGATACAAATTGAAGCCTTGCGTTTATTGCAAAGTGCTTCGCCAGAATCGTTAAAAACCGTGTTATCTAAACGCCTGCAATACCCTAAAAACACCGACGACTTATTTGTACGCCGTAAAGTAGTACAAATTATTGCCGAACAACTGTGCGTTGAACCTGAACTCGCTGAACTTTACGAATTAGTATTACAAGACCCCTGTCCCTCAGTACGGCAAAAACTAGCAGAAATGCTGGCTCAAACCGAACTGACAGTAGTGAAACGTTACTATCCCGCGTTATTATTTAAAGATGACGCGCCACCTGTTCGGGCATCTGCTTTACTGGGTTTATTACCATTACTGCACCGCGAAGACGGTTTTGATTTAGCATTAACTTATTTACAGCAAAGTTTACACAGCGAAAAACACCGTTTTGTCTTGCGCACGGCACTGTACGCTTGTCGAACTGGACTGGATAATCTCATTAGTAGCTGTAATGCGGGGCAGTTTGTACAAACTTATATAGCGCATTTATTACCTGCCATCAAGCAACTACATGAAACTGCCGAGGCACTTGCGACTAGACGCTATGCCGCACAAACGCTGGAATACCTACTTTGTCATGCCGATGAAGCTAAACACCAACGTGTTAAAAACTTAGCGGCGTTCGTCAACACCATTCCTGTTGGCAAAACCCGCCGCCTGCCTAAGCAATTATCAAACACAGACGATGCTGAGCTAGGGCGATTATTATCCGTACTTGCCCAAAACGATTTTGGCTTTGATGTCGAAAATAGCCTATTCGGTCGTTTTATCACGCGGGGTCATGTGTTTGGTTTTCGTATCTGGCGATTCCTGCATGAATTTCGTAATCCATCACCCGATAAACGCCAAGCATTTCGCCATACGGTCGGGCGTTTATTCTGGGGGGAAATGCGTATTCCGTCCGCAATTCTTTCCGAACTTGCCGAAACAAAAGTACCTGCTGAACCGTTGTTTATGGACACCGAAGACGGCTGGCGTGGTTATTTACCGTTAATTGATGAAGTTATTTCAGCCTTAAAATTAGGCAGTAAAGCCAGTTATTTTTATCACAGCGAAGGCGTGACAAAATTACAGCCACCGCGTTATTTTTTTAAACGCTGGTGGGCAAGTTGGCAAATTACTTGGCATTTTACTGACTATGCTCGCCTAAGAAACTGGCAAGAAAATAGCCAAATTCCAGCGCACAGTTATTTACAAGCTCTTGCCGACTTAGGTATTAAAGTTAGCTTTAACGGATACGCAGACGTTCAGTCCACTGACCCTGCGGTATTACGATTTTTTCCTGCGGCTGTTCCTTTGTCACTCTCATCATTATGGACAGATTTTAAAGACTACTTTGTATCCGTGTATGACAGCTCACTGGCTGAATTAGCGGTCTTTATGGTCATATCAATCGCTTATTTCATGGGCAAAAATATCGTGCTTTACCGTCAAATATTGGCAGCGAGAAACCGCTTGCCGTTAGTGTTAGGCGGTTGGGGAACACGCGGAAAATCAGGAACTGAACGCATAAAAGCCGCGCTTATCAACGCCTTAGGGCATAGTATTATCTCCAAAACCACAGGCTGTGAAGCCATGTTTTTACACGCCCATCCGTTCGGCACGTTACGCGAAATGTTTTTATTTCGCCCTTACGATAAAGCCACGATTTGGGAGCAGCACGCCTTAGTGCTGTTAGCCGACAAACTCAACTGCGAAGTATTTTTATGGGAATGTATGGGCTTAACCCCCTCCTACGTTGATATATTGCAACGGCAATGGATGCGTGATGACATTTCCACTATCACCAACACTTACCCCGACCACGAAGATATACAAGGGCCCGCTGGCGTTAATATCCCAGAGGTCATGACCAATTTCATTCCGCACAATAAATCATTAATTACCAGTGAAGAACAAATGTGTCCGATTTTGCGTGCCGCTGCCAAACAACGCAATACCCGTTTTAGATCAGTGGGTTGGCTGGAAGCGGGCTTATTGGCTGATGATGTACTGGCGCGTTTTCCTTACGATGAACACCCGTTTAATATCGCGTTAGTGTTAGCGTTAGGCGATGAATTGGGCGTGGATCATGATTTCGCGCTTAAAGAAATGGCAGATAGAGTGGTGGCTGATATTGGAGTCTTAAAAACCTTTCCTGCCGCGCCGTGGCGTAGTCGGCGATTAGAATTCGTCAATGGTATGTCTGCCAACGAACGTTTTGGCTGTTTAAGTAATTGGACACGCTGTGGTTTTGATACCTTATCACTGGCACAAAATCCTGACACTTGGATCACCATCGTGGTCAATAATCGCGCTGATCGCATTGCCCGTTCCCGCGTGTTTGCCAGCATTATTGCCAAAGATATTAGTTTTGACCGTTGTGTATTAATCGGTAATAACTTAACAGGGCTAGTCAGTTATATTCAAGAAGCATGGCAAGAATGGCTAGACACCATGAGTCTGCATTCCAATGATGAAAGCCCTGAGGCTATTTTGCAACGTATGGCTTTACGCTTTCGCATTCCCTACAGCCAAGAAATTTGCCAACAACGCCTCGCCATCATGGTCAAAGCGCAAAAAGAAACCGTCGATGTGTCTACTGTATTAGCGTTAATCAATCAACCTGACGCATTGGCCGCTTATTTAATTGCCGAAGAGATTAACCAGCATACTGCCATTGTCGAATTCGCCCAATACGATGCCGCTTTATTCGCCAGCCATCAAGATTTTTTAAGCCAAATTCAACGAGCGAATGGCAAAATTAGCGATGAATTAGAAAAAAACTTTCATAGCTTACTCACTCATTGGTTTGAACAAAAACGCGTGGTTGTTGAAGACTATTATGCGACAGGCAATCAAGTTATTGAAACTATTGGCAACGCCACGCCCCCCGCATTTTATAACAAAATCATGGGCATACAGAATATCAAAGGCACAGGTTTAGATTTTGTTTACCGTTGGCAAGCGTGGGACACTTGCTACAAAGCCTGTCAACAACTGTGCAGCTCCGTCGCAGTTGAATCGGCTACTGGACTACGAACCTTAGCCACGTTTCAAGAACATGGTGTATTAACCGAAGAAACCGTCACAACTGCCATCGCCAAAGTATTAGATTCAGCTCTCTCCCAAAATGAATATTACCAAGCCGAATTAGGCATTATCAAAGCGAATTTAGCACGCTCGTTAGAATTATTGAGCAGTCAAAATAGCCAAAAAAAGACGGGGAACTCGTGGCTAGGCTATATCAATGAAACGTTAGAAGCCTTTTTAGATGCAGGTGATGCAGTCAAACGCCGCAAACGTGCCAATCAGATTTATGAAGACTTAGTGAGCGAACGCATCAGTCACGAACGTGCTGCGTTAGAATTACAATCCATTAACAAACGTCAAAAAGGTGGCTGGTTACATCTGGGACAATAAAAAGGAGTCCAAGGCATGACTTGGGCTTCAAATAACAGATTTTGATTTTTTCGTGCCTTTTGTGCTTTTCGTGGACTATTGCTTTTTCATGCGTAACATCAGTTACCATACTCCCAGCAGCTGTTTCTTAATTTACGGAATTTAAAATGCTAAATTCATTTATCTGGGGCTTGATTGCCACTTCTTCACTGGTTTTGGGTGGTTTTATTGGTGCGTGGTTTAACATCGGGCGGCGCACGCTTGGACTCATCATGGCGTTTGGCGCGGGTGTGTTAATTTCGGCAGTTGCTTACGAACTGGTCTTTGAAGCCGTAAAACTGGGCAAAGGCAGTGGCATGGGCGGTTTTGGCATTCTGACGGGCGCGTTTACCTTCTTTTTCGCCGATTTACTTATCGGCAAAATTGGAGCGAACCGACGTAAAGCGATTTCTGGTGTACATGAATCAAATCTAGCGGTGCCGATAGTTTTGGCGACTATTCTTGATGGCATTCCCGAATCCATTGTGATTGGCTTAGGAATATTAGCTGAGGGCAAAGTCAGTATTGCTATGTTGGCAGCGGTGTTTATTTCCAATCTTCCAGAAGCGATTGCGGGAACGTCAGGGATGGTGGCTGGGGCGTGGAGTCGGAAGAAAATTTTACTGCTTTGGTTGATGATTGCTATCGTGTGTTCATTCGCCTCACTCGCAGGTTACAGCTTATTCAGCGATGCCTCACCATTAGCTCTATCATTCATTCAAGCATTTGCAGGCGGCGCAATTCTGGTCATGCTTGCCAACACCATGTTTCCCGAAGCATACGAACACGGCGGAAAATTAGCGGGTATTTTTACCGTATTGGGATTTTCCAGTGCGGTGTTTATTGTGTTACTGGAGCATTCTATAAACTAATACTCGGATTCGACTACAGTTTCTGCTCATCTTACAATGCACTTTTGACATTCAAAACAGGACAAAAAAATGAATTTGCACGATAAACTCTCCAATTTACAACATACTGGCATCAGTTGGTGGCGGTATTTAATTCGCGGCGTAGTTATACTTGTTGTTGGTGTGACATTAATCCTGCTTACGATACTTAAACCCGATGTGATGTTATTTCATACTCGCGATACCTCTTGGCTACCGCTGTGTGGCTTTGCAGTATTAGCCGTAGGTTTTTTGGAATGTTTTGACGCGCTGATGACGAAAGAATCAAAAGATTTTTTCCTCAATTTACAAAATGCACTGTTAGATGTCGTTGTCGCGGGTTTAATCGTATTAAGCTCAAACGATGATCCTCTTAGATTAAGTCTTTTGATTGCCGCTTTTTTGATTATAAAAGGGGCTTATCGCATCATTCTGTCCTACGCGATACAAAATGTTAATGTCGTCTTCGGACGAATCGGGGCGGGTGTGTCTATACTGCTGGGCTTACTTATCTGGCTACAGTGGCCAACGTCAGCGGCGTGGTTTCTTGCTTTTTGTCTAAGTGCTGAAATTGGGGTACGCGGTTTGGGAATCATAACATTTGCACTGTGGTTGAAATCACAGAAAAACTCAGCTACGAACACTGAAATTGATCTATGAATTTAGTAGAATAGACAACGAGCAAAAGATTATTCCTGAATGGATTCGATCCATGATATTAAAGGCGTTGTTAGAGCGTCTTTCATTACGCGGTATTTTCCGTACTTTTTCGGTAAGTCTCATTTGTTATATCGTTGTTGTTATGAACACTTGTCCGCCGATTTAAACGTTAAGCCTGTTGATAGCAAAAATATAGCCGCTGCCATTTTTTTGCTGGAAGTTGAAGCAGACGAGATGTGGAGTTTCGTTGGTAATAAAGATGCCGCTCGTGAACTGTGGCAAAAAATCTCTGACGCTTATAAACAACATACTAATCTTTATGACGCTTATATGGGTATTATTCCCGAAAAAATTAGCACCCAAAGTATTATTCTGGGCATTCTTATCGCCAAATTGGAAGGCTACTTAATATTTAAACAAAAATACCGTTTTGGCTATAGTTAAACGCGAACGAGAAAATTCTACAGGCTAGATTTACCAATGGATACAGATTACCGTTACCATTATTTTAAGGAATCCTTACGCCTAGCCTAGCAGACCACTGTTTGACTTTTTCCACTGCCCAAAGCGGGTCATCTAAACTAAGGTCATGTCCTGCCCACGGATGAGTTGCTAGTTCCAGTTGCCAACGGGTTTGAATGGCTGTCGAACAAGCGGAGGCGACTAAACGGTCTTGCTGACTATTGAGTAATAACAAAGGCTGAGTGGGTTTTTGTGCGTTAGGTCGATAGTTTGCAGCGGCGATAATTTGGTGTAGGGTATTTGGCAAGCTCACGGGTCTTTGTTGTTGAATGTCTGCCCATGCTGCCGTTGTTTTGCCCTCGCTATCAGGGCGATTGCTGACCAGTTTTATAATCGCCGCTTCACGTTGATAGGGATTTGATTTTAGGATGAGACTGAAAAATTGGCAGTAACTTTGCCAGCGTAAGCGTTGATAAAAAGGACTTAGGTTGGCAAAGCTGGTGTTTAACAACACCGCGCCATTAATATCTTCTGGGTAAGTTTTCATCCATTCCCACGCAACCATGCCGCCCAGTGAATAAGCCAGTAGTGTTAATGGTTGTTCCAGTAGTCCATCGGCTAATGCTTGTTGGCGCAACCGTGCGGTGATTGCTTCGATACGGTTTGGGCTGGTGTGTTGATAAAAACATCCAGTACCCGATAAATCGAGGGTATGAACCTGTGCTTTTAATCCATTTTGTAACAGCATCGGAAAGTCACCCCAATGGGCTGCTTCGCGGGACAAGCCGCGTAATAGTAACCAATTGCTGCCTATGTTATTAGTCATACCACAACCTCAATGCGTCTTGATGGTAGTTATCTCGTTGCGTTTCATTCAGTTGCACCCATGAATCTGGGTACAGTAAGCTACGGTGTAAAAAGTCAATTAAGATGAAATGACGGCGCATGACGCGCTGTTGTCTGTGGGGCAAGAGCGGATGAAAAAGACCATGACGATGAAATAAGTGCATGGGGGTTTTTCGTAGCCATAGCCAAGAACCCATTTCTAGGGTTAAGGGTATAAATAATTTCTGGTTGTTCTGCTGTATAAATTCATCATAGAGGTAATCCCATAAATCACCGTTGATAATATATTCTAAGCTGGTGGGTTCAATTTTATAAATATGGTGTGGATAGCTACGGTCAAATAGCTTTTTTAAGGCGAACATTTCGGCAAGTGAGGCAAACGGTTGTTTGCTTGAGGCATAAGGAAACCATAAACGGTCTCGAATGCCGAAACCCGAATGTAAATCCAGCGCGATAGCTAACGGGGCGTTGAACAGTTGTTGGCGGACAATCTGACACAGTGCGGTTGCTTCCGTTTCCATCGCGCTGGTATCGCCGCGATACCAAGGCAGTTTGGAACTCAACTGCTGACCGCTGTAGAGTTTGATGTTGCCTACGCCTTCGATAGGCGCGTTACGCATTAAGTCCACGCCGTTACCATTGCTACGCGTCCCCCAATAAACGCCGACTGGATTAACGATAGGCACAAAGACTAAGCGGGATTTTTCTAAACGGGCATTGAAACCTTTATCCCAATCCAGCAAATGGATGATGGTTTGCAAATAGGACAAAATGACTTCTGAGCCTATTTTTTCCAGCCCGTGAACACCGCCGAATAAACCCAACACGGGAACATCTGCCCCTTTAGCACCCAAGCTGATGCAATAAATAGGAAATTCTTGGCCTCGATAATGAACCCGCTCAAGAATCTCTACCTCCGCTCTATTTCCCAGTTGCTCAATTAGCTTTTCGAGCTGTTGAAGCTCTGGAAAATATTTAGTCATCATGAATTAGTTTAGTAGGGAATTTTCGATATAACGTTGGCGTTTTTTGGGCGTGATTTTATCAATTTCAACCATGATTAAACCATCAATACAGTCGTTGAAATCGGGGTCAATGTTAAAGTCGATGAAATGACAGCCATTATCAACACATAATTCCACATATTGTTTATAGAGTGTCGGGACTTTTACCCCCAGTTTTTTAAGTTCACTGTTAAGAATTTTAAAGCTTGTGGAATAATCGCTATTGAATTCACTGACAGAAAACTCACGGTATTGTTCAGAAATAACAAACGGTATTCTTGCTTTAGTTTGCAACAAGGTAGAGCCAAACTGTTGTTGATAAAAACCGATAATTAATTCCTTCGCTTGTTGCGGATAAGCATTGCTGATACTGACAGGGCCAAACAAATACTTAATGTCAGGCTGTTCACGCAAATACGCACCGATGCCATACCAGAGATATTCTAAACTGTGCATTCCCCAATAACGCGGCTGCACAAAACTTCGCCCTAATTCAATACTGTTGGGCAACAGGGCAGCAAACTCACCGTGTAAATCAAACAAGGTTTGCGTATAAAAACCCTCTACACCCAGACTTGCCATGATGTGATGCCCTTCGCCTATACGATACGCGCCGACGATTTCCAAATCCTTATCATCCCACAGCACAATGTGTTGGTAATAGACATCAAACTTATCCAAATCAAACGCAAGCCCTGTGCCTTCTTCGACAGTTCTAAAGGTCAATTCGCGTAGCCGCGCAATTTCCTGCATGACAGGACAATCATCTTTAAATTGGTAAAGAAAGATTTTTTTACCATCGCGGGTTTCGCCCAGTAAGCGCGAGCGATACAGGGCTTTTTTAATCGCTTTGGTATCACCAGGATGCACCACCGTGGTCACCGTTTCAAATAACGGCTTCTGATTTTTTTTACCCAGATTAAGAACGTGTTTGCGAAAACGGCGACTCAGTAATTTATTGCTTTCCTTACTTTCTATCAAGGCACTCGCAGGAATGGGTACGCCGACTTTAAACTTAATTTCCTGTTGCTTTTTATTGAACATTTCATTGACCAGCAACAAAGTCCCCAACGGTTTATACAACATCGACAAACTGTAAAACAAAGCCGAATTTTTTGCTTTGATATGAATGGGCAACACAGGGCATTGATTTTTTTTAGCCAATTTGACAAACCCCGTTTGCCATTGACCATCTTCAATGCCTTTAGATGTTATCCGTGATACTTCACCCGCAGGAAAGATGATAATCGCTTCCTCATTTTCCAAAGCGGCTTGCAGGATTTGATAAGTGTCTTTAAAGCTTTTTTTATCCGTTAAGACATCGACAGGCAAAAACACTGATTGCAAATGTTCCATTTGCAGTAATACCCGATTAGCGACAATACGCACATCAGGTCGCACCGTGCGAATCAATTTAAGCAACGCTAAACCGTCTAATGTACCAATAGGATGATTAGCGACAATTAATAATCGCCCTTCGGACGGGATATTTTTGAAAGAATCATGACTGAGTTGATAATTGAATTCAAAATAGCTCAACAATTTATCGAGAAACGCAAACCCGCGTAGGTGCTGATGTTCAATAATAAATTTGTTCAAACTTTCTTCGTAAAGCAATTTTTTGAAGGCACTGACGATAAGTTTATTATCTTTGCCAAATTTTAAATTAGGATAGACTTCTTGCAGTAGTTGTTCGGCATCAATCATAGCGATTGTTTAAGTTACATTAGGCTTTAGTCATTGTATGACGTTGATGTGACATTGCAGTGACAATCTAGTCAGGTAGCGCGAGTCAACACGCTGAGTTTTATGCTGATCTTTATGACGCTTATGTGAGTGTTATTCCCGAAAAAAGACACCATTGGGTTACCAAACAAAGCGATGCTCTCCAATCACATTGAACGTTTTAACGGTACTCTCAGACAACGGGTGTCTCGATTAGTCAGGGATGCTTTGGCTTTTTCTAAAAAACTGTCTAATCATATCGGTGCGATTGCCTATTGGATTTGCCATTATAATTTAACTAAAAACCATACAGCATTACTTGTTTAGCACTACCAATATTCAAATCAGGTGTATCAGGTGTATCAGGTGTGTGGCGGTGTTATTTATTAGCACTATCCAATAAAACGCCCCATTAAATTTGGATAATCCCCAAATAGACAGTGACTACAAACCAATGTTTTCCTTATATCCATATTATCTTTCTTTTCAATACCTAAAAAAGACCTTATAATGGCGGGTTCAATGGAGCATATCGCTCCTCCTTGCTTTACTCTCTTTTTAAGACACAGAGGGAAGGCTTAACCCGAAAGGAAAAATAATGCGACATTATGAAATTGTCTTTTTGGTCCATCCTGACCAGAGCTCTCAAGTGCCTGCGATGATTGATCGTTATAAATCAACTATCGAATCTGCTGCTGGCAAAATTCACCGTTTAGAAGATTGGGGTCGTAGACATTTAGCTTACCCAATTAGAAAACTCACTAAAGCACATTATGTATTAATGAATATTGAATGTGACCAAGTGACGTTAACTGAATTAGAAACTGGCTTCCGTTTTAACGATGCTATTTTGCGTAGCATGACTTTATTGCAAAAACACGCAATTACTGAGCCATCTATTATTGCAACGACAACAGCAGACGAACATAAAGCCGCTGAAACCAGAGCAAAAGATGCTGCCGCTAGAGAAGCCGCCAATGCTGTTACAGCCGTCGCAGATGATCTTGATTTAGACGATATCGATGAAGATTTCGATGCTGATGAAATCGCTGAATAACCTTTTAACACTGAGATAGAGAATTAATATGGCCCGTAATATTAGACGCAAAAAATTCTGCCGCTTCAGTTCAGAAGGCGGTACAGAGATTGATTACAAAGATATGAACCTATTAGGTGATTATGTAACTGAAACTGGCAAAATCGTTCCTAGCCGTATCACAGGAACCAGTGCTAAGTATCAAAGACAAATGTGTGTTGCAATTAAACGTGCGCGTTTTATTGCTTTGTTGCCTTACTGCGACGCACATAAATAATTCGTTATTTATTTAAGGCAAGTCAGTGAGTTTTTTAGCGACGTTTATCATGAAAGGAAGAATGCAAGCCACACTGATTGCCTCTTTGCTGGGATTAGTGTCGCTATTTATGCACCCATTGATTAAACCTTTAATCATTATTGTAAGTTTTGCAACCATCGCGCTGGTTACTCTGCGAAAAGGTGCGCTAGAAGGGCTTTATGTGTTGCTTTATGCCACTGGAGCCACTGCCTTCGTCGCGGCATTACTGGTGGGTGAACCTTCATTTGCGTTGATGATGATAGTGTCTTGCTTAACAATGTGGCTCCCCATCTGGGTGTGTGCTGTCGTGTTGAGAGAAGGACGTTATTTATCGCTGACAATTGAAGTGGCAGTGTTAATTGGTGCATTAGGCGTAGTCGGCTTTTATAGCTATGCGACTGATCCATCGAGAACGTGGCAAGCCGCGTTTGTGCCGTTTTTACAAATGCTACCCGAAGACGCGTCGCCTGTTGAGGGAATGCGAGAATGGATTACCGTTGTTTCGCACTATATGACAGGCATACTCGCTGCCAGCACATTGCTTATTGTGTTGTTTGGCTTATTTCTAGGTCGTTGGTGGCAATCGGTGCTTTACAATCCGAATGGTTTTAGACAAGAATTTTTGTCCTTGCGTACAGGATCACGTTTAGCACTCGGCAGTATTGCCATTGTTATCGTGGCTCTGGTGACTTCGGGTCTATTGTCTGAAGTCGCATGGAACATCACTATTTTGCTGTTTGTATTGTATTTGTTTATCGGTACATCCGTATTGCATACCTTGTTTTCAGCAATGAAACAAAGCAAGTATGTAGTACCCTTGCTTTATGTCACACTGTTTTTGATTCCCCATGCCATGTTACCTGTCGCCTTAGTGGGGCTAGGTGATGCGTGGCTTAACTTACGAAAAATACCATCGACACCGTCCCGCTAACGCGGAAGTAGTCGATCATTAACCGAAAACTGAGGTATTAAACGATGGAAGTCATTCTTCTTGAAAAGATAGCAAACTTAGGTAATCTGGGCGATAGAGTCTCTATCAAAAAAGGTTATGCTAGAAACTATCTCGTTCCACAAGGTAAAGCTGTTCCTGCAACGGCAAGCAAAATTGCTGAATTTGAAGTACGTCGTGCTGAACTTGAAAAAGCCGCTACTGAAAAATTATTAGCCGCGCAATCACGCGCTGCATCATTGGCTAAATTAGCGGTTGTTATTACCCATAAAGCAGGCGATGAAGGTCGTTTGTTTGGTTCTGTTGGCACACAAGCGATTGCTGAAGCCATTACGGCAGCTGGCGAAGCGATACAAAAACACGAAATTCGTTTACCACACGGCACAATTCGCCATATTGGTGACTATGAGGTTGTTGTTCACTTGCACAGCGATGTCAACGCAACAATTTCAATCAAAATTGCGCCTGAAGAAGCTTAATTCTTAAGCGAAACAGACCGATATGACCTCTGAGGTTTTTAAAATCTCAGAGGTCTTTTTATATTTACCCCCCCCCGCTTTTATTATGCGCGTTCTTTATTCCGCTGTTTTTTATTTAATCATTCCTTTCGTTTTATTGCGCTTATACTGGCGCGGCTTTAAAACCCCGCATCATCGTCAGCGATGGAACGAGCGTTTTGCACTTTACACCCAAATATACCCACAAAATGTTATTTGGTTTCACGCGGTATCCGTTGGTGAAGTCGAAGCCATGTTGCCGTTAGTCAAACGAATTCAAAGCCTGCATCCTGATAGTCCAATACTCATTACTACCATGACACCGACAGGTTCAGCTCGCGTGAACGCGTTACTGGGTGAATCGGTTGCTCATGTTTATGTGCCGTATGATTTACCCGATGCCGTGTATCGCTTCATGCAGTGTTTTAAGCCTAAATTAGCCGTGATGATAGAAACGGAAATTTGGCCTAATTTATTTGCTTATTGCGGTAAAAAGGGGATTCCGCTGTACATTGTCAATGCGCGTATCGCGGCAAAATCGGTGTCAAATTATCAAAAGCTGTCCGCATTGACTCACCCTGCATTGGCACACGTTGACTTAATCGCCACGCAAACTGAAGATGATGCTGAACGTTTTATTGCGATTGGTGGCATCAAAGACAAGGTTAAAAACTTAGGTAATATTAAATTTGACGTAGAAATTACCCCAGAAATTATCAATCAAGGCACGCGCTTAAAAGCGGATTTATTCAAAGATCGCTTTGTTTGGCTGATTGCCAGCACTCATAAAAATGAAGAAGTGATTT
The DNA here is from genome assembly GCA_002134785.1 of Crenothrix sp. D3. Taxonomy (GTDB): domain Bacteria; phylum Pseudomonadota; class Gammaproteobacteria; order Methylococcales; family Methylomonadaceae; genus UBA4132. Next base: position 192,289 of record MBQZ01000018.1, on the reverse strand, counting down.
TTTTAGAGCTTTATCCACTGATCAAAGCAAAAATTCCTGAATTATTATTAGTTATCGTCCCTAGACATCAACAGCGTTTTACGGAAGTTAAAAAGCTCTGTGAAGCACGACTGACTACCGTGATGCGAAGTAGCAACGCAATAATTACAGCAGAAACAGATAGTTATGTCGTTGATAGCATAGGTGAATTAAAAATGTTTTATGCCACAGCGGATATTGCTTTTGTTGGCGGCAGCATGGTTGCCGCAGGTGGGCATAATATTCTTGAAGCGGCGGCAGTTGGTGTGCCTGTGTTATTTGGCAAGTTCATGACCAACTTCCAAGACATTGCCGATGGCGTGTTAAAACAACAAGCGGCTATTCAATGCCAGACTAAAGAAGACGTGATACAAGCCGTGCTGAGCTTATATCAACAACCCGCTTATAGAGCTGAATTGTGTGCCAAAGGTAAAGAGTTTATTCGTGCCAATCAGGGAACAGTGACTAGAATTTGTCAACTGTTTGAAGCCGCGATTAAGCACTAAGAAATGGATATAAAAGTAATGCCATCCTTGGCAAATTATAGCAAAGGCAGTATTTGTGATTCAAAGAGGTAGGGGCAGGTCTTGTGCCTGCCCTTGGTATCATGGCAACCACAAGGGATTGCCACTACAGCATTTTATTGTGTTTTGGCTCTTAACGCGGCAACACGTTCTGCGGCAGATAGTGTACTAACAGCAGGTGCGCCTGCTTGTTTAGCTTGTGCCATCATCGCCTCCATTTTTTCAGCTTGGCTTTGCGGTTTGGTAGTGATTTCACGCACGGTTTTAGCCGCTTCCGCTTCAATTTTAGCTTTTTTAGCAATTTCTTGTAACTTTCTAACAGCGGTAGACTCTGCACCTAAGCCACTTTTTAAATTGCTTAATTCCGCTTGACGTTCAGCTTTGAGTTTTTCTTTTTCAACTTGGCTTTGAGCCAACTTAACATCACGCAAAGCTTTGCTGGTGACTTGATCAAAACTATTCAGTTGTTGCGTTAGAATTTTTAAAATATCATCCAACTCATCTTTCACAGCTTTTGCCTCTGCCGCTTCTTCAATTTCTTGCGGGAGTTGCGCTTGAGCTTCTTCAATGCCTGCATAAAAATCATTGAATGCGGCTTCGCTGATTTCTTGACGCTCTAACTGTCCAACCATAATGTCTAATGTCGCTAAATATTGATTAATCTGCGCTTGCTTAACCACAACATCGTTTTGTTCTTTATCATAATCTTGTTTAGCAGCGGCAAATTTTCTAGCCACTTCTTGAATTTTTTCAGCCAACGCATCTCTATCAACTTGCGTGGCAGTTTCAGGATCAAATGCGACTAACGCACCCACTAAACTTTCACCTGCTTGATCCACTTGCGCACCAAATAACCGACCTAATAACGAAAACGTACCCATTTATGTCTCTCCAAGTGTAAAAATTAAATAACTTTGATATTGGTTTTTTCTAACTTAATGGCAAAAATATATTCAGCCAAAGGAAGCTGGTCTTCAATGGCAATATCGTTGCCATTGTGGGAGCTTGTTACCCAAAAGGCAACGATAAGTTCCTCAAATAAGGTATCTTGCAAGGCGCGAGAATGCGGCATTAAATTCAAAATCTGCCTACTTTCACCTGTCGTGCCATAAGCATCAAAAATCACAGTTTCTTTGCCAGTAAAAGCAGGCATAAAATCTTGTTCAGCATTGACACGGCTGTATTCAACGCCATCATCACCCGTGACAGCAAGGCGTTTATTGACTTCATTACTGGGCAAAAACGTGTATAAATCATCGCGTGAAAAACGATAGCTAGGCTCACCAACACCTGATTGATTATCACCGAGGAAAAATAGAATATCTTCTTCGCCCGTAGGGGGTTCAGTCGCGCTAGAGCAGAATAAAATTTCATCAATGCTGTCAACGTTATTACTGTCAGACAAAACTTGTAAAAACAGCCTTTTTTTATCGCCTTCTTTATTAAAATAAAAACGGTGAATTTTTTTGTTTTCCATGCCCTCTATAGTCATACTGGAAATTGATTTAACATTCAACATTCTAAGATCATCAAGCACGACATCAATCATTGCGCCATGTGTCATCGCAGAGAGAATAGGATTAATGTCAAACGTGACCGTGCTGTTAAAGTTGATTTTTAACGGCAAGTGACCGTCTTGCGCTGTCGATTCGCCACCAAATAACTTACCAAAAAAAGAAAAAATATTCATTCGCTGTTCCTACAGTCTGTAAATAGTGTTGGTTGTATTACGTTTTTTAAGCCAGACAATCACCAATACAACCCCACCTAGCAGTATAAATATCATAAACCATGAAGTACCTCCGCCGTTATTAGCAGATGCTGTTGCTACAACAGCTGGAGTTGTCACAGCTGGATTTGTCACGGTTGCTGGGGTAACAGGTGCTGGTAATGGGCGTTTATTGTTATTATTAAGCGCGATTTGAGCAGCAGTTTGCGCGGCAGCAATAATCTGTTGTTGGCGTTTAACATCCGCGATTTGTCGTTGTATATCGGCGAGATGTTGTTCTTGTTGTTTAGTGGCGTTATTTTCCTGCACCAGCGGATCACTTGTTACTACTGGTGATTCTACGACTTTTTTATTACGTTCTTGCCACGCCTTTTTAGCCTCATTCGTTTTAGCAATGTTAGCAAATATTGAATCTGTGGCACTGGTGGTTTTTGTCGGTTTCGACGATGAACTACTGGTCGTCGTTTTACTACTGGACGTAGTGCGTGATTTTGAAGAACTAGAAGACGAACTGCTTGAGGTACTGCCCGTTCTGGCTTCTACTTCTGAGGTTATGCCTAAAACAATCATCATTGTGATGATAAGCCAAACGCTCATTAGTTTTTTCATAACATTTTCCTGTTTATCGGTTGGTTACTTTAAGGTGCGTATTACAACAGCATATTAACTTTTTGAACAGTCCTGCAAAAACATAAAGTACCCGCGTGTAAAAACATTGATATTACTGCCACAAAAAACAAATAGTGCAATTGCACTAGGCTAACAGTTGCGCAAAAAAATTGTTCATCGTATACTCTGATTTAGCTTACTTTTTAGAGCTAAAAATTATAATTTTAAAACTTCTGGAGGTTTACGATGATGAAATGGGAAACACCAAGCTACACTGACTTACGTTTCGGTTTTGAAGTCACAATGTACATTTACAACCGTTAATTGCAACGGTTATGAGAAGAGGGGGCTAGTCACTAGCCCCCTTTTTTTTGCCTGAATATAATGTTACACCGTCAAACAATATCAAACACAACAACAATCACGCCTTCGCCTTTTTCGCCTGTAAAGCCAGCCAAAGGTGACAGAATACCACGCCCCAATTTTAAACCGACCATTTTTGTAATCATCCAATCTAATTCAATGCAATAGTTCGGGTAGTGCTAAACAAGTAATGCTCAGTAGTGCAATTTAGACTTAGTTTAGAGAAAATATGTTGATTTGAGACTGAGGCATAAGCCATGAGTGAAATTATTTGTACTCGCTGTGGTTCAACCCACTGCAAGAAAAACGGTCACATTCATAATGGTAAACAAAACCATCGCTGTAAAGACTGTGGACGACAGTTTGTGATGGACAATGAGCAAAAGATTATTCCTGAAGGGATTCGTTGCATGATACTTAAGATATTGTTAGAGCGTCTTTCATTACGCGGTATTTGCCGTACTTTTTCGGTGAGTCTCACTTGGCTGTTGAGCTATATCGTTGAAGTTTATGAACACTTGCCTGCCGATTTAAACGTTAAGCCTGTTAATAGCAAACAAAGCGGGCTAACCATATCGGAGCCATTGCATATTTCATTTGCCATTATAATTTAACTAAAAACCATATAGCATTACTTGTTTAGCACTACCCTTTTTTTTGCCTGAAAATCGCTATTCCCGTATCATTGAGGATTCACTATTTTAGGGTTTTTACATGAAAATTAGAGTTCTAGGTTCAGGTGCAGGCGGCGGCTTTCCACAATGGAATTGCAACTGCCATAATTGTCACCGCATTCGTCATGGTCAAATGAACGGCACAGCACGCACGCAATCGTCTATTGCTGTCAGTACTGATAATAAAAATTGGCTGTTATTTAATACTTCGCCCGATATACGCGCTCAATTAGAAGCGTTTCCTGCGATACAACCAAAAAACGGCATTCGTGATACAGGCATTAAAGCCATTATGTTAATCGATAGCCAAATCGATCACACCACGGGGTTATTAATGCTCCGCGAAGGAAAACCGCTAGATATTTACTGCACCGAAATGGTTAAGCAAGATTTAACCACAGGTTTTCCATTATTTACTATGCTGAAAGACTACTGCACGGTAAACCATCACCCGATTCCTGTTGATGGCAGCTCGTTCACCATTCCTGCGATTGAAGATTTACGTTTTTACACCCAAGCCTTAAAAAGTAAAGCCCCGCCTTATTCGCCACACCGTAATGACCCGCATGAAGGTGACAATATCGGCGTGATTATCGAGCAGATTTCCACAGGCAAAAAAGTCTTTTATTCCCCTGGTCTTGGTGAAATAGAACCGCACGTTATGGATGCCATGCAGTCAGTCGATTGCTTGCTAGTCGATGGCACATTTTGGACAGATGACGAAATGTGTACTCAAAACATCAGCCACAAAAAAGCGCGTGAAATTGGGCATTTACCACAATCTGGCGCGGGTGGCATGATAGAAGTATTAAACACCGTCGCCAAGGCGCGTAAAATTTTGATACACATCAACAACACCAACCCAATTTTAGACGATGATTCAGAGCAACGTAAAATTCTCGATGCCGCAGGGATTGAAGTGGCTTACGATGGTTTAGAAATTGATTTATAGGAAAATACTCATGAGCAACAACCAACCCGCTTGGACAAAAGAAGAATTTGAAGCCGCCCTACGCGGCATGGAAAAGTATTACCACATTCATCACCCGTACCACACGCTGATGAATGAAGGCAAGCTCACCAAAGCCCAACTACAAGGCTGGGTCGCCAACCGTTTTTATTATCAAGTCATGATACCGATTAAAGACGCGAATATCCTCGCCAACTGCCCAGACCGTGAAACCCGCTCCAAATGGATACAACGCATTCAAGACCACGACGGACACGAAGGCGATGTCGGCGGCATAGAAGCGTGGATACAATTAGGTATTGCAGTAGGCTTAACCCGCGAAGAACTGCTATCACAACAACACGTTTTACCCGCTGTGCGTTTTGCAGTTGATGCCTATGTGAATTTTGCCCGCAGAGCCGAATGGCACGAAGCGGCAAGCTCCTCACTCACCGAATTATTCGCCCCAAAAATTCACCAACAACGCTTAGACAATTGGCCAGAACACTACCCGTGGGTAGAACAAGAAGGCTACATCTATTTTAGAAAACGCCTCACCGAAGCCCGCCGTGATGTCGAACACGGTTTAGCCATCACCCTAGATTGGTACAAAACCCGCGAACAACAAGATCGCATGGTACAAATCCTACAATTCAAACTCGATGTGTTATGGGTCATGGCAGATGCTATGTACATGGCTTACATCAACGAAATGCCCCCGTATTTTAATATCGCCTAAGTTTAAACGTAGAGTGGGTAAAACTTGCTCACTCTACGAAATCCAACGTGTGTAAGTTTTGTCAGTGATTTTAGGGGGCTATCCTTATTCATCTTATCGTGCCATTTTAAAGAAGCGTAAGTTCACAATAAAAAGTCGGCGTGTATTTAAGAGTCGTCGTCATTCCAGCATGGATGCTGGAATACAGTCACAAGGATGTGATTGAGTAGGGTACGCTGTGTGCGTACCTTTGGGCGTTTAACGGTACGCACAGCGTACCCTACAAGGCTGGATAGCGCAGTCCCCTCCTAAGGGACAGGTTACAGCTTCGATTCCTGTCGGGACACCACCTAGCACGTTCTAAAAAGTATTACACAACCCGTTCCGCAAAGCGTTTCAGCCACATTGCAAACAACGGCACGCGCATTTGCCAGCGTCCATTTTGTTCGACAATAAAACCGTGTTCTTCCAAATGGTATAGATGTTGATTTGGCTCTACCGTTTCACCGTTTAAAATTTGTTTTACGGTTTTTTTACAGGCTGGGTCGGCACAAAAATCTTTCCAGAAAATCAAAATCGCCGAGGTTTCGCGCTCATTGCTAACGTCCTGTATCACTGCGTCTAAATCGGCTTGGCTCATATCTTTTTTATTTTCGGTGTTGGCGATGTCCACCATTTTTGAACACAGCAATTGCAATAACGCGGGATGACCTTGAGTTAAATCAAACATTTGTTCACACACGGTGGGCGGATAGTTCAGTTTGACGGGTTCAGTGATTAAGCGAATAGCATCATCGTGTTTTAAATAATCCACTCGAAAGCGTTGCGCTTGCACGAAATATTTACTCCAGTTCGGCTGTTCCAATTCTGAAAACAACGCCGCACCGACAAATAAAAACACCACTTTGTTTTGTGATTGCGAAAAGCTGCGCATGGCGGCTAACAGGCGTTCGCCTTGGATGGGGTCTTGTTGTAACAGGGTGTGAATGCCTTCGTATTCATCAAATGCCAATATCAGTTTGTAATGGCTGTTGCCGTTGAACTGGCTTAAACAGGACTGCACCGCTTGCCAACTTTGCAACCAATCTTCACTGCGGGCGGGAGTGAGTTGTGGGGTGTCTAAATAAGGGCTAATGCGTTGTTGTAAATTGGCTAACCAATCAGGAATGCTTTTAAGGTCGCTGTTTTGCAGGTCTTGTTTAATTACTCGAAAGCCCGCGCCTAATAAGGGTTCTAAGAAATTTAACAAACTTGTTTTACCCGTGCGGCGTTGTCCTTGAATTAAAAACATCGGCATTTGCGGGGAGGTAAGGACTTTGCGGGAAAATTGGTCTTTTACATCGTCACGCCCTAAAAAAATAGCGCGGTGCATTTCAGGGTTTAACGCTTCGCCAGATAAATACACATTGGCAGTTATCGGTTCATGGCTTAAGGCTTGGAGTTTTAATTGCTCTAACTGTTCATAGGCGACTTTTAGCCAGAGTTCTATGGCTTTCAGATAATAATCTCGCCAGCTCAAATTTTCGACTAAGGTTTGTTGTTTAAAATTTTCTAATTCTTTGAATAATTGCAAACCGTGCTGTTGTTTTAACTGAATATTACTTTGTTGATTAAAACTAATTAATTGGGCTTTTAAAATAGCTAATTGTTTTAACCAATCCGCCGAAGGATTTAACTTTTCATGTTTTATAATGGGCGGATTTAGAAATTGAACTTCCAGTGGATTTTGTAACCAATATCCTGCTAATGCCGCATGAAAAATATTATCAGCGAGTTTAGTTTGTAATGGTCTATAAGTGCGTAAAAAAAGAATGAATTTAAAGGCAATTTCTGGTGTTTCTAAGGCTAAATTACCTAAGCGTGTTTTTGCTCGCCAAATGGGTAGCCAGATATTAGCATCGTATAAATATGGGGCATGATGAAACTCCATTTTAAAAAAGTAATAGCATGGATAAGAGATAATACGAAAATAACTAATATAAAAAGCCAAACCACTAGCCAAACCAAAAGCCAAACCACCAGACAAGCTACTAGCCAACAAGCCACTAGCCAAGCCAAGAACCAAGACAAGAACCAAGCCAAGAACCAAGCAAAAAGCCAAGCCAAAAGCTAAACCAAAAGCCAAGCCACTAGCCAAGCCAAGAACCAAGCCAAAAGCCAAGCCAAGAGCCAAGCCACCAGTCAAGCCAAAAGCCAAGCCAAAAGCCAAGCTACCAGCCAAGCCAAAAGCTAAGCCAAGAACCAAGCCACCAACCAAGCAAAAAGCCAAGCCAAAAGCCAAATTTGAAATAAATTTCAACCCAGTTTTTTGGATAGTTACATAATAATTATCCCAAAAACTTGGTTGACTCAAAAACTGCTCAATAAATTCAGGTTTAAATTGTTCTGGAAATAAACGTGGTAATTCCAAGCCAACAATAAAAGCCCCTCCTAATAGGTAAAGCAGACAGGAAAGTACAATCAACAACGGATAGGCTTTTAATAAAATAACTAAGCTTTTTTTACGACTTAAGTTATCACTATATTGTTTTAATAATTTAGGTTCAAAAAGAACCCAACACAACATTTGCCAACTATTTTTCGGCACAGTTGGCTTAATAAAAACAGCATCCAAATCTTGATTATCAAACATTATTGTTTTCCAAAAAGTTTCATTATCCAGCCTACTGCTTGTTGCCCTTTTTCAGAAAAAGCCGTAATCACCGTAGCAAGTCCAGTCATTACCAAAAGTAACCGTTTTAATTCACGAGAAACAATGGTGAATTTATTTTCTAATGTATGCAAGCCACCTACCGCACCGCGCTTATCTTGCTGTTTAAAATCGTCCTGCCAAATTTCTAAGCGACGCTCAAACAATTTGGATTTATTAGCCTCCACCGTAATCCGATTACACGCATACTCCAAAAAACGGTAGGGCGAAGAATGCGCATAAACACACGCCAATAACTGCCTTAAATGTTTGTCCTGCAAACCCAACGCCCGCCGCTGTAATTCCTGCTCACATTCATCCCGCGTCAAGTTTGTCAGTGCATCAAGCCCCAAATCCAACGGTGACAGGCTATGGATTTTCTCAGCATAAAGTTGATACTGCCTAAAGGGTCGCTCTGTCATACATAACAAAAAACAGCGGGGGCGATTTTTTAGCGCGTTCATCTGGTCAAAAAATGCAATGCCAAACTGTTTATCTAACTGGGTGTTGTTCAAAATCGCGTCAAAATTATGTAACAAAATCCACACGGTTTTCTGCTGACTGTGTTGGTCTATTAACTGCTCCAAACTCAATGACGCATTAGAAATAGTCAATTGATTGGCAAGCTGGCGAGTTAAATCTTTGATAAAGCCCTCGTAATTTTTCGCGTAGGCTTTCATATTGGCAGTCACCACCAAAATCCCCGCAGGTGTTGCTAGCTCGTGTAAATCAGCTAATAACCGCTCGCGCCCTTGTCCCGCTGAACCATACACATTCAACGATTGCTTTTGTAATTGCTTGAATAAATACTCGGTATAAACGGGGCGTAAGAAACTCATAAACTGACTAATCCTGTGAATTTTAAGTAGGCGAGAATAGTAACTGGAAACAGCATTACATCCTAATACGATAAGATGGGCTATATTGGAGGTACAAACATATTCGTTCGAGAAATATAACGCGAATAATGCACCTCTTATAGTCGGCACATCCTACGGCACTAGAGCTAACGCACAATAAAATGATACCGTTCGTGGTGAGTCCTTCGCTAAACTCAGGAGAGCCTTGTCGAACCACCTTCACACTTCAACAGGCTCAGTGCGAACGGTTTTGTAATCATTTTATGACTGTTAGCATTATCTATTTTTCGGTGCTACGCCTTCATCCGCCCCACCACCAACCCACCTGCCAACACAAAAAACGTTCCCAGCAATTGCGTGTTAGTAATGTTTTCCTGCAATAAGCTATTTGCTAATGCGAGTGTAATAATCGGGCCGACGGAACTGAGAATTGCCGCGCTACGCGCGCCGACTTTTTTAATGCCGTTATTCATTAAAAACGACGGTAACACGGTGGCAAAAATCGCCATAATCAGGCTTAAGACATAAACGTTTAATGGAATGGTGCTGACTGTATGCACTAAATCATGATGAAAGGCAAAATGGGTGAGGGTGGCAATACTGGCAACGGTCATAGTGTAGGCGGTAAAACGTACTGAGCCAATGCGATGTACCATCACGCCGCTGCCCATGACAAATACGGAAAAAATCAGCGCACTGCTCAATACATAAGCCGAACCCAGCACGATGTTGGTTGATGTCAGTGATAGGGATTCGATAAACACCAGCAAAATGCCGATGTAACTTAAGCCCAGCGCAATCATGACCGATGCAGTCAAGGCGCGGCGATAATAAAGCGCGGAAAACAGCACGACAAAAGTCGGGTAAGAAAAAATAATCAGCCGCTCCAGTCCCGCTGAAATGGTCTGCAAACCCAGAAAATCCAGATAACTGGCAATGTAATAACCCATCAAGCCCAGAATAATCACAATACCCCATTGTTTTTTATTCAAAGCAGGTTCAGCCGATTTTTTCTGATGCCACACTGCCGCGATTAAAAACATCGGTAATGCGAACAGCATTCGCAATGCCAACAGGGTAATCGCGTCCAGTTGCCCGTCTGCCGCGTAAGCCAGTTTGATTAAAATCGCCTTGGTGGAAAATCCCGCTGCGCCCAATAAAACCAAGATGCAACCCATCAGCCGCTGATTTTTTATCATGTTAAGCGGGCAATGAGTTGTTTAATAACGGCTTCTTGGGTCATGACACTGGCGCATAATTTGAATTGTGCAATGGCGCGGTGTAAGTTTTGCTGGTCATCAGTGACTTTGAAATAACGATTGCCCTGCAAATAATCAGTATAAAACCGTAGTCCCAATTCAAACGGTATCAAGCGAATGGCAGAGTATAAATACGCATAATCGTATTCGGTAAAAAACGCGCGTGCTTCGTGTAGATAATTTTTCAGTATCACTTCACACACCGTCATATCAAATTCACCTGCTGCATTATGGCAACAAGAGCGCAAACAATCGCCGATGTCGTAATGCACTAGCGCGGGTTTGACGGTGTCCAAATCAATCAGACTGATAACCGTGCCGCTGTGTTTATCGAACAAAAAATTATCCAGCTTCGGGTCGCCGTGGGTAACGCGCAATGTTAATAAACCTTGCTGTTTCGCGGTTTCTAAATCAGCGGTAATGTGTTGGTATTGCGCGATAAATTCTGCGCAATAGGTGTTTTCTGGGAACACGATAGTTTGTGTTAAAACCTGTTGATAGTGTTGTAAATAAGCAGGCGCGATATGAAAACTGGGCAAGGTATCATGCAGAAGTTCAGGGTTTAAATCACTGACTAAACAATGAAAATGCCCCAGCGCAAAACCGACTTGTGCCGCTATGTCTACATTATCCAGCGTTGCCAAACTTTCGCTATTAGCGATAAAACTTAATGCCCGCCATACATCGCCGTTTTCATCACGAAAAAAATCTTGCCCAGCCGTGGTTTTTAACAACGCAGGCATTTGCAATTTTGGCGCGGTTTTTTGTCCCAGATGCTGATTAAGCTGCTGCAAATTACTCATAATTTGTTCGGGTTCAGGAAATACTTGCGCGTTGATGCGTTGCAGAACAAAGGAAAAATCAGCGGCGGTGACTAAAAAAGTATCATTAATCAATCCATTACCTAGTGGCGCAATGTCGATAATAGCGGGGGAAAATTGTTGAGCGATAGTCAGTAACATGGTGTATTACAGCAACTCCCGCGCTTTAATCGCATCGGTTAATTTTTTTAACGCAATACCACGATGACTCAACGAGTTTTTGATTTCGGGCGATAACTCCGCCGATGCACAACCGTATTCAGGCACAAAAAACACAGGGTCATAACCAAAGCCATTACTACCTGCGGGTTGCGTTAAAATCCGACCTTCCCAGCTACCTTGGGCAATAATCGGCAACGGATCATCGGCGTGTTCCATAAATACCATTACGCAAATAAACCGCGCGGTACGTTGTGCGTCGGGTACGCCTTCCAGTGCGTGTAGTAATTTTTGCGTATTGTCATTATCACTCGCGCCAACCCCTGCATAACGTGCCGAATACACTGCTGGTGCGCCATTCAGAGCATCAACCACTAAACCAGAATCATCGGCAATAGCAGGCAACCCACAATGGTGCGCGGCATTTCTAGCTTTAATAATGGCATTTTCGACAAACGTCGTCCCTGTTTCTTCGGCTTCTTCTACATTAAACAACGATTGCGGCACGATAGGATGCCCTATTAATAGGGCTTGAATTTCTTTGATTTTGCCAGCATTGCCACTGGCGAGGACGATTTTTTGGTGGTTGGAAAAAGTCATGGAAAACCTCATGGTAAGGGTCGCATTGCGTAGCAAATACGCTAATAATGATGGGTTTCAGCTATCGCCTCTACCCATCTTACAACGCTAAACTTAATCTTCAATAGTGATAATGTCGCCGCGCTTAACCCAACCCGCTTGAATGACTTGGGCGTAAACGCCGACGCTGGGTAATTCTTTGCCAGCAAACGGCACAAGGGGGCGATTTTTAGCAATGGCGTGTTTGAGGATGCCATTATCAGCGGGTAAATCACCTTGTGCGAGTGTTGGCATAACACAACGTGGACAAGGGTCTGATATGCGCAAACGTACTGTATCACCGATGCTAATCGTTTTTCCTACCCAATCGTTTTCGACAAAACCATTCAAACCGCTGGTGTCTATCATCATGTTGGGTCTAAATCGTTTAGCTTCAAAACGCCCTTCGGGATACAGTTTTTGCATGGCTTCTATTGAGCTAGTGGTCAATAAATGCAACGCTGAATAATCAAAAAATGAACCTTGAGCGGCATCACCTGCCACAGCGTCATTGGATATTTCATTGGCTTCACCGTCAAATTCTGGGCAATATTGCTCTAATTCTGCTGCCTCAGGTGCTTGTGTTGCTAAAGTGACTGAGCGACCCAAAAAAGTTGATAACTGTTGATTAATATCAGCCTGATCACTGCGTAATACCGTGCCGTCGGGTAGCGTAATCCAAATTGGCTGAACAGTATTCGACTCAGGTGGCATGGTATAAGCCGCGCGAAATGAAAAAAAGTTGGGCCATTTTTTTGGATTTTTCGCAGACACCACTTTATTGGTTTCTGTATCAATCAGCGCGTAAGACCGATCGCCTAATACGCCACCCATTGTGATAGACGCGCCATTGAGTTCTTCACCCATCATGGATTTTGCAGGATAACGCCACAGTGTTGAGACGGTGATGATTGTTTTGTTTGACATAACGACTCCGTAGTTTTTATTTTAGGGTTGTTGCAGTAATGCGTTGCTGATTTTACGCTTATTAAATAAGAGAAGTTTGAGATTTTAACAGCGGTTACTGAGCATTTTCTAAGGCTACACGTTGTTTTTCCAGTAATTGCTTAATACCCACGCTGGCGAGTTCTAACATGGCATCTAATTCATCTTTTCTAAACGCATGACCTTCTGCTGTGCCTTGAATTTCAATAAAAGCAGCGGCATCATTCATGACGACATTCATATCAGTTTCTGCTTGGCAGTCTTCCGCATAATCCATATCTAATACGGGAACACCCTCATAAATACCCACTGAAACCGAGGCTATTTGCCCATGTAATGGGCTAGATTTGATTTGTTTGCGTTTAATCATTTTTTGTACTGCGAGTGATAAGGCGACAAAACCACCCGTAATGGCGGCAGTGCGTGTACCACCATCGGCTTGTAAGACATCACAATCAATGGTAATGGTATGCTCGCCTAATGCTTTTAAATCCACTGCTGCGCGTAATGAACGACCAATTAAGCGTTGAATTTCTAAGGTACGTCCGCCTTGTTTGCCATGACTGGCTTCACGGTTCATACGGCTATGCGTAGAACGTGGCAACATTCCGTATTCAGCCGTAATCCAGCCTTCACCTTTGCCTTTTAAAAATCGAGGTACGGATTTATCAACACTGGCGGTACACAATACCCGCGTGTCACCAAATTCAACTAACACTGAGCCTTCTGCGTGCTTGGTGAAATTGCAGGTAAATTTTATCTCTCTTAGTTGATCTGGGTTGCGTCCGCTAGGTCTCATGAATGTTCCGTTAAAATGAAAAACTGAGCAGTATACCTGAACTTCTAATAACTGCATCTCACGTCATTCACTACTGGGCTATAATGCCCTGTTGCTCAACATATCACGACTCTCTAGGTGAAACATGATAAAAAGTATGACTGCTTATGCCTGTAATGAGGCAGAAATAAGCGATTTAACCATCAACTGTGAAATACGCTCAGTAAATCACCGCTACAGTGATGTCAGTTTAAAATTACCTGAAGCCTTACGCTTTATGGAAACCGATTTGCGTGCCTTACTGAGTGCGCACATTAAACGCGGCAAACTTGAATGTTCAATTAGCTATAAAAAACCTGCGAAACAGGGGCAAGGTTTTATCGTTAACCATGACGCGCTGGCTGTTCTGCTCGCCGCGACTGAACAAATTGAAATACGCATGATGACACCACAGCCCTTTTCAGCTTTAGATGTACTGGCTTTCCCAGGTATTTTACAAGAGCCAAGCACTGACAAAACTAAACTCAATGAAGGCGTGACGCAGCTAGTAAAACAAACGGTAGGTGACTTATTAATCGTTCGCGCCAGAGAAGGAGCGCAACTAAAATTATTGGTCGAAAGTCGCTGTCAAAAAGTACATGAATTTGCTGCCACTGCTAGTCAACGCATACCTGCCGTTATGCTACAAATACGCAACAAACTGAAAGATAAAGTTGTTGAATTAGTTGCTCAGCCTGATTTTGATCGTTTAGAGCAAGAACTCCTATTTTTAATACAAAAACTCGATGTCTCTGAAGAATTAGATCGCTTAACTACCCATGCTAAAGAAGTCTTACGCGTACTCAATGAAGAAGAACCAGCAGGTAAACGATTAGATTTTTTAATGCAGGAACTGAACCGTGAAGCCAATACCCTAGGCTCAAAATCCGTCGATACTCAAATCTCACAAATAGCGATTGAACTTAAAGTGCTGATTGAGCAAATGCGTGAACAGATACAAAACATAGAGTGATGTTTTACATCGTGTCACCTCATTTCCTGAAAAGTGTTGACACATCAGTTTGTCTTTGCAAAATAAAGATTACAGTAAAAAGACTACGCATTATTTAATTCTGCGTAATACAGAAACAGGCGTTGAAGAACAGCGCGTCGATGTTGTTATTGATTTAGTTATTGGCAATGACTTTTAAATTAAGATGATTAACATCGCGTAGTTTTTCTTTATTTTGAATAAGCTGGCGGCGGTGGCGGTAAACCAGCGGGTGGCGGTGGAATATTGGCAGTTGATGGTGCGGTTGGCTGAGAGGTTACACCGAAAAATTGTCCTGACACAGGCACTTGATGACCTTTCGCATACATACATTGAATATAAGCTCCGTCATAGCGTTGTTGCACCTCAGACATAGAACCGCTGGCAGCACTGGTACCCATTAAGCTGCCTGCCAACAAACCACTACCTGCACCAATGATTGCACCATTGCCTCCTCCGATAATAGCACCTGCTGCCGCGCCTAACGCTGAACCGATGATTGCACTAATGATGCCACTGCTTATTGCTGCGTCATTCGCGGTAGTACCATCAAGCTGATAAGAGGCAAATTGTTGACAATTGACATCATCGTTACGAAATTTGTCGAAAGAAATGCCAGTTCCGGGTAATACCACGACACTAGATCCAGTTGGTACAACAGCACAACTGGTGACTGCCAATATAACTGTACTTGAAAGCACGATAGAAAAACGTGACATATTGCGACTCCTTAACGAGGTGCTGGTGGTGTGGGTGAAACTTGTTGCCAACCATTTTGGCATTGTTTGATGTATGGGTAATAGCCTTGCGGATTGTTGCAATAATACCAGTAACCCGCTGGATATTGTTGGACAACAGGGGCAGCTTGCTGAATGTAAACTGGGGGTGTTGCGGGTACGGTGACGATAGTAGTGGATGGATAGCCATAATAAGGCGAGTTGTAATTATTGCCATAATAGCCGCCTAAACCATAGCCGAGACCATAACCTAGTCCTAGTCCTAGCCCTAGCCCTAAACCTATACCATTGTAGTTGTAGTAGCCACCACGACCATAATAGCCTCCACCATAATGCCCACCCCAGTTTCTGCCCCAATTACCACCGTAGTGATTGCCATAGTACCCTCTCGCCCATGTTGAGTTGCTGGCAATCAAGGCAAGAACAAAACATATTAATGTAATCTGTTTCATAATAACTTCCATCCTGCATTAGCAGGCTTCTAAATCTGATTCGGCGAAAAGATAATATGAGTTAGTTTATATAAAAACACAACTTGAATATTAGGATTTTCGCTACGCTGGAGTACAAACCTTGGTTTGTGCTGGGGAGGATGTCAACCTGTATTCAAGCAGTTGCTTGTAAAAGTCATCGCGTGTCCAGTCCTGATATAATCGCCGCATTCTCGTCGCCATTCTAATCAGTAAATGAACCAGCCCCTCGATGTATTAAAAACAGTTTTTGGCTACGATAGTTTTCGTGGGCAACAGCAAGCGGTCATTGAACACGTTATAGCGGGGCAGGATGCCTTGGTGTTAATGCCAACGGGTGGTGGTAAGTCGTTGTGTTATCAAATCCCTGCCTTAGTGCGGGACGGCGTAGGTATTGTGATTTCACCGCTGATTGCATTGATGCAGGATCAAGTTGATGCGTTGTTGCAATTGGGTGTGAAAGCGGCGTTTCTTAATTCCACGTTGACGATGGAACAAGCGCGGGGGATTGAGCAGCAACTCGTTAATAATGAACTGGATTTGTTGTATATCGCACCTGAACGGCTATCTGCGCCGCGTACCTTAGACTTATTCAACCGTATAAAAGTGTCGCTGTTTGCTATTGATGAAGCCCATTGTGTTTCACAATGGGGGCATGATTTTCGGGCAGATTATTTACAACTGTCGATACTGCATGAACGGTTTCCGACTATTCCGCGTATCGCCTTAACCGCAACGGCAGACGAACGTACCCGTCAAGAAATTATTGTTCGTTTAAAACTGGAACACGCGCCACTGTATTTGAGCGGTTTTGACCGTCCCAATATTCGTTATGCCATCGTTCAAAAACAAAATCCTCGGCAGCAATTACTGGCGTTTATCCGTCACCAACATGACGGCGACGCAGGTATTATTTATTGTTTATCGCGGAAAAAAGTCGAAGAAACCGCACAATGGCTACGCACGCAAGGCATTAACGCTTTGCCCTACCATGCAGGTATGAATAGTAATGACCGACAACAGCATCAACAGCAATTTTTACGGCAAGAGAGCGTCGTTATCGTGGCTACCATTGCGTTTGGTATGGGGATTGATAAACCCAATGTGCGTTTTGTTGCCCATTTGGATTTACCGAAAAGTGTCGAAGCCTATTATCAAGAAACGGGTAGAGCAGGACGTGATGGTTTACCAGCCGATGCGTGGATGGTTTACGGCTTGCAAGATGTGGTGATGTTAAAACGAATGTTGGCAGGTTCGGATGCCGATGAAACGCATAAACGTCTGGAATTACATAAACTCGATGCCATGTTGGCACTCTGTGAGCAAGTGCATTGTCGGCGACAAACGCTACTGGGCTATTTTGGTGATGTGCTTGAGCAACCTTGCGGTAATTGCGACACTTGCTTAGAACCTGTGCAGACGTGGGATGGCACAATCGCCGCGCAGCAAGCTCTATCGTGTATTTACCGCACAGGCTCACGTTATGGTGTGGCTTATTTAATTGATGTGTTGCAAGGCAAACAAAACGAACGGATTGTCAGCGCGAATCATCACCAAATCTCCACGTTTGGTATCGGTAAAGCCGTGGATGAACAACAATGGCATTCGGTGTTTCGGCAATTAGTGGCGCGTGGTTTGGTTGCCATTAATTTTGAACATTTTGGCGTGTTAAATCTGATTGAAGCCAGTCGCCCAATTTTGCGCGGTGAACAGCAATTGATTTTACGCAAAGATATTAAGCAGGAAAAAATCAAACGCGATAAGAAAATCGCAGGTATTGCGCGTAGTCGTGATGACAGTAACGCGCTGTTATGGGACACGCTACGCGCTAAACGTCGTGAAATTGCTGATGCTCAAGAAGTGCCACCTTATGTGATTTTTCACGATGCCACGCTCATGGAAATGATGGAACACAAACCGACGACCTTAGAGAAAATGGCGCAATTATCAGGCGTAGGGCAACGCAAATTAGACTTATACGGCGAGAAGTTTTTAGTCATTATTCGGGAGTTTTTTGGTGAGGATAACGATTTATCCGACACCGCTGCTGAATCAATACGATTATTCAGATTGGGATTAACGGTACAAAAAATTGCTGAAAAAAGAGCCTTAAAATCCTCCACGGTTTACACCCATTTGAGCGAGGCTATCGCACAAGGTTTGCTGATATTAACCGATGTAATTGACGTAACTGAACAAGAAATCAAGCAAATAGAAACCAGTCTATTGAATCTGCCAGAAGAGCAACAAACGATGCTAAAACCTATCTATGACTACTTTGAAGGAACTTACAGTTACGATGTTTTGCGCTGTGTCAGAGCGGCGTTACAGCATAAAGTTGATGCTATCAATGACTAGAGTTTTCTAAAAAGAATATAATGGCTACTATCAAAGTAATAGCTGAGGAAAAAACGTGGGAAAAATCATTGCCGTCACCAATCAAAAAGGTGGCGTAGGAAAAACAACAACCAGTGTGAATTTGGCAGCTTCTCTGGCTGCGGCTAAGCGGCGCATCTTGCTAGTAGACCTTGATCCACAAGGGAATGCGGCAATGGGCTGTGGCGTTGATAAACATGATATTCAACATTCTAGTTATGAACTGTTAATGGCGACTGTACCCGTCAGCGAAACCATTATTGAGCTACCTAATATTGGCTTTTCAGTGATTGCGGGTAATTCAGACTTAACCGCTGCCGAAGTGGAATTAATGCAGGCAGATCGTAAAGAACAACGTTTAGCGGATGCCTTGCTGCCAATAAAAGCTAATTACGATTTTATTCTGATTGACTGCCCACCCTCATTAAATATGCTGACGCTTAATGCAATGGTAGCAGCGGACAGTTTGTTGATACCGATGCAATGCGAGTATTACGCGCTAGAAGGTTTGTCAGCATTAATGACGACGCTGAAAAATATTCAGGATACCGTGAATCCAACCTTACATTTGGAAGGCATTTTGCGCACTATGTACGATGACAGAAATCGCTTAACCAAAGACGTGTCTGAACAATTATTACGCTATTTTGGTGACAAAGTGTTTCGTACCTGTATTCCCAGAAATATACGTTTAGCCGAAGCCCCTAGTCATGGTTTGCCCGTCATAAGCTACGATAAATCCTCACGCGGGGCATTAGCGTATATTGCCTTAGTCGGTGAAATGATTAGAAAAGAAAATCCATGACCGCGCAAAAACGGGGT
The DNA here is from genome assembly GCA_002134785.1 of Crenothrix sp. D3. Taxonomy (GTDB): domain Bacteria; phylum Pseudomonadota; class Gammaproteobacteria; order Methylococcales; family Methylomonadaceae; genus UBA4132. Next base: position 173,141 of record MBQZ01000018.1, on the reverse strand, counting down.
TTAGGGCGTGGGCTGGAAGCGTTGTTAGTGGATGTTTCTTCGCCTGTCTCTAGCATCGTACCACGCGCTAAAACTCAGTCTAGCGATGATGATGCGATTATATCGGCAGTCGCATTGATGAAAGCCATACAAAAAGAAAACGCCAATCTGATTAAAGAAGTCGAAGCACTGAAAGAGATGCTAGAGGACTTTGAAGCACTGGTTCAGCATCTCAACATAGAGAAACCAACACGATGAATGTAAAAAAACGGGGCTTAGGACGAGGGCTAGATGCTTTATTAGGCGATGTGTCTACTAAAGAACATAAACCGCATACACTGGAAACACTGCCTATCGAGTATTTACAGCGCGGCAAATACCAACCACGCAAAGATATTAATCCTGAAAAACTACAAGATTTAGCTAATTCGATTAAAGCTCAAGGCATTATTCAGCCAATAGTCGTGCGCCTGCTCGCGCCGTATCAATATGAAATTGTCGCGGGTGAACGGCGGTGGCGAGCCGCACAATTGGCAGGCTTAGCCGAAGTGCCTGTGGTCATTAAAACCATTGATGATTCCAGTGCGATGTCAATCGCGCTGATTGAAAATATTCAACGCGAAGATTTGAATCCGTTAGAAGAAGCCGATGCGTTAAAACGCTTACTCGAAGAGTTCGCCATGACGCATCAACAAATTGCGGATGCAATTGGCAAATCTCGCGCCACAGTGACTAATTTATTAAGACTGCTAGATTTACACGTCGAAGTAAAAACGCTCTTAGTTAATAAGCAGATAGACATGGGACACGCCCGCGCCTTGTTATCCTTGGAAGGGGTTAAGCAAGTAGACATCGCGCGTAAAACAGTCAAAGACGGTTTAACGGTTAGAGCAACTGAACGCTTAGTGAAAGAAGCACAAGAAGCACCAAAACCACCCAATGTAAAAGTGATAGACCATGACACACGCCGTCTACAAGAAGATTTAACGGCAAAATTGGGCGCGAAAGTATCCATCGACCACAAAGAAAATGGCACAGGGAAATTAGTCATTGCTTATTCCAGTTTAGAAGAATTGGATGGCATTATTGAGCAGATTAAATCAACCGCTACTGAGGTATAAACGTCATGTCAGAACATTCACACCCGACCGCCTTCAGCGATGAAGAAATTGAACAACGCTTAAAAGACGAGTTGCCCAATTGGACATATCAAGACGGCTGGATTAGACGCAAAATAAAAACCAGCGGCTGGAAAGCCACGCTCATGGTCGTGACAACGGTCGGACATTTAGCCGAAAAAGCATGGCATCACCCCGATATGAGTATTTCTTACGCGTTTGTTATCGTTAAATTAGTCACTCATTCCGCCAAAGGCATTACCGAAAAAGATTTTGCCCTTGCAAAAAAAATTGAAGAAGTCGTGTTATGGGATGCAGCGGCAGAATCGAATGGTGTTTTTGAAGGTACGCCTAACGATGACCAGCGGTTCAGTTATATCAAAAGTTAAGGCGGCAACAGCTTAATGAAATTAACGTTAATTTGGTGGAATACCAGCTTAGCCCCATTAAGTGATACGCCCGCATCAGATGAACAACTCAATATCATTTGCCGTGTTGTGGAAGGATTTGTGAACGATGGGCAAGCTGATTTCATTGCTTTAGGTGAAATAAACGACTGCTATTTTGATTATCTTGAACAAAACACAATTATCAATGGTTTTCGCTGGTTTAATTTAGCGAAGAAATATAGTCGCATTTCATTTGATAGTTGTGTGTTAGTGCGGGAAGACAAATTGCAAGTTTTAGAGACGCAAGATATTACTGTTTCTAAAGCAACCAGCACTGCCAAAATAGCGCAAAAAATAATTGTTGCCGTAAAAAATTATGATAAGCCTGTGCAGTTTTTTATTTCACATTGGGCAAGTCGATTGCATACTGAAAACCTCGATAGAGTGCATTTAGGCATTAGATTACGCGACGAAGTGAGTGCTATTTTAAAGAGTGATGATGTAGCACCTGTTATTTTATTAGGCGATTATAACGATGAGCCATTTTCTGATTCTTTAACAACAGGTTTAGAGGCGACACGCGATATAACAAGGGCAAGGAAAAACACTTTCTTACTTTACAATCCGTTTTGGCGACATTTAGGCGAAACACAACACTATCAACGTGGCGAGGATGCAACGATAAAAAACCGTTGCGGTAGTTATTATTACAAGAGTGGTTCTATTACACGCTGGCATACCTTTGACCAAATGATTTTTTCCGCGTGTTTTGTCGGCGGTGGTGATTGGCATTTAAACGAAATATCAACAGGCATTATTAACACGCCTGAATTATTTAATCGGGTGATGGATAATAAACAAAAATTTGACCATTTACCCATTATTTCCGTATTAGAAAAAGAGATTAGTCATGATTAATTTTGTGGATTCACTGAATAAAGGTTTGGAGTTAGTCAATCAATATGATGCAAATAATAAGGAAATAGAGACTGTATTTGCTGAGTTAAATCGGCAACTTAATAAGGCTTATGATGGTAAGTTGGTTATTGAGCTTAATAATTATAATCCCCCAAATCAATTTCATGATGAATGCTGGGATATTGTCGCTAAAAATCCAATTTCTTTAGAATATTCACAAGAAACATATACTTTAGCTGAGTGGACACAATCTTCTACTGGCTATCCTTGTGCAATATTTTTTTCTGGACAAAAATGTGTTTGCGAAGACAAAGAATCATTAGAGCAAGCCATAGCTGAATTGCTTTCCGACCCTGTTGTCGCAAGAGACTTGCGTACTGTTATTAACCAAACATCAACAGAATAGATTGAATATTCCCTCAATTAACATCACAGCAGCATCACAATCATCCGTACTTTGTTGGGTTACGATTTATTTCCGCTATCGCAGAAATAAATCTAACCCAACCTACGAATGCTGCACAAAAAGGCAAAATGAAACGCGTTCTCGTACTATCGCCACTATTTATTCTATTGCTAGTGCTGGGTTTATGGGCTTTTTGGCTTGAGCCATCCAGTTTTATCACCACAACCACCAACATTAAACTGCGGCGATGGCCCGCAAGTTGTAACAGCTTAAAAATCGTCGTATTGTCTGATTTACACGTTGGCTCACCGCATAATGGCATAGCTAATTTGGCTAAAGTTGTCGAAGCAACAAACGCTATTCACCCCGATTTAATTTTATTGGCGGGTGATTATGTGATTCATGAAGTAATGGGTGGCACATTCGTAAAACCTGAACCTATTGCTCAAGAACTGAAAAAATTAACCGCAAAACTGGGTGTGTATGCGGTATTAGGCAATCATGATTGGTGGTATAGCGCGACACGAGTACAAGCAGCGTTTCAACATGAGGGTATTCGACTATTAGATAACGCAGCGTTACCCATTAAAAATGGCAGTTGTAATTTTTGGCTAGCTGGCATTGGTGATTATTGGATGGGGCAACACGATACTGCCCAAGCCTTACGCGCTATTCCCGACAACGCCACGGTTATCGCATTCACGCATAATCCCGATATTTTTTATGAATTGCCTAAGCGAATTGTCATGACCTTCGCAGGGCATACGCACGGCGGGCAAGTGAATTTACCGTTATTAGGTCGCTTAATTGTGCCGTCCCAATATGGCGAAAAATTCGCCACAGGCTATATTTCAGAAGGTGGCGGTAATATATTCGTCACCAATGGTATTGGTACGAGTATTTTGCCTGTGAGATTTAGAGTGCCGCCAGAAATAACGGTTGTTTTACTGAATACGCTAAGGTAGCTGACAATCAAACAGTTAAACGGCGTAACGTTTGATTGTCAAAATGCCTATAGGGTGCGCATTACGCACCCTACTCGGCTTATTTTACATTAGGGCAATCTGCATAGTTGAAATGAATAGCACCTACTGCACCAGAGCGATTTGCTTGGCTAGCAGTGTGGGGAGGGCCTTGTTCACCAAGTGCAGTCACATGAAGTTGTTCTGCTCTAGCACCATGAGCCATCAGCAACTTGCTAATTGAGTCAGATCTTCTATCGGATAAGCTCTGATTGCTACTTGCACTGCCAATGGTATCGGCAGAAGCAGTGACATCAGCGGTTGCGTTTGGATAGAGTTGTAGCCAATGACCTGCAACGGCAATGTCTTCATTATTGACTTTAAACGGTGTGTCTACACCTGTGTGAAAATAAGCAACCGCTTGATAAAACGCGGTGTCTTGCGGGTGATTTTGACCATGAACCTCTGTTAGCCATTGGCACAGGTGTTTTTCAGATTCAAGACGATGCGCAGCAGAATCAGTGGCAGCAGTCATGCCTTTTTGATATTCGTCAATATTCCAATAATGATCATTCGTCCAATGTTCTAATACTTTATTAGCGACTGCGCGGGTTTTATTGGCTTGATCTTCATGCAGAATTGCCTGTCCGTAATGACCAGCAACTGAAGCATCAATTCCAGCAGTCAGCGCGGGAATGTCTTGTTGCGGTGGGGTACTGCACGCACTAAGCGCAGTAACTAACACAGCAAATGGTAGGTATATAGTGTGTTTTTTCATGATTTTATCCTCTCAGTCAAATCCCCACTTTGATTAGTGGTAGATGAATATAAGAACTAGAAGTGCTTAGCAAAAAAGTTGGCGTAAAACCCAATGAACTCTATCAACCGATTGTTAAGCACTTAAACAGGAATGGTTATTCGCCGTCATCAGCAGGACCATAAGTAGTCCAGTAGCCGGGTAAATGCTCACCAAAATAACGGGTATCTTCGCTAAAACGATTCCATACATAAGGCGGTGACATATAAGGGTCAGTGGGGATAGGTGCCGTAATTAATTGTGCAACGCCTATGACTGTTCGACCTACGGTTTCAAATGTTCCGCGCAACACGCCCCATGTAAAGCCTACAAAAATGTTGCTCTCATTGCTGATGTTAATAACGTTTTTGGGTAATTCAACGAAGCCAGTGGTGGTATTAGCAAATCCTTGACTGACCCTCGAACTAAAACCAGATAAATAACTTTGTTCTTCTTCGGCGTTAGCCGTCCCTACAAATAATAAGGCGGTGCTAAGCACACAGGCAGTAAATAACTTTTTATTCATGGTTAATTCCTCCTAAAATATATAAGTCATTAGGTCATTTATAACGCTTACTAATTTGGTTATAACACTGACCAAAAAATCAATCTGAGCAAGCTGTAATACGTTCAACTTACACGATTTTAACAATAACTCAACACGCCCAATAAGTCCACGATAAGTGGTGAAATGTCAAAAAAAATCCTATTCATCATCTATCTGTTCGATTTATGTTGGGTTACTAATACAATAGTCTTTATTTAACCCTCGTTCTATCGATTATCACTACAGGAGAACAATCATTATGACCGCAGCGACTCAAGGCGATTTGAGTACACTCACCAGCAAAGAACTTCATCATAAAATTGTCAATAAAGACATTTCAGTCATGGAGCTGGTTGAGCTTTTTTTAAACCGTATCGAGCAATACGACCCCCAGCTCAATGCCTATATCACTGTGGTGCAAGATAAAGCTCGCGCCCAAGCCATTGAAGTGGATAATAAAATCAGAAGCGGAGAATTAAATCACCCGCTGGCAGGTGTGCCTTACGCGCTGAAAGATTTATTCTGTACTAAAGGCATATTGACTACCTGTGGGTCAAATATGCTCCGCAATTTTAAATCACCTTATGATGCGACGGTTTACGATAAATTAAACCACGCGGGTGCAGTGTTATTGGGCAAGGTGAATATGGATGAATTTGCGATGGGTTCATCGAATGAAAACAGTGCTTTTGGTGTAGTACGCAATCCTTGGGACACCAGCCGTGTTCCAGGCGGCAGTTCAGGTGGCTCAGCGGCGGCGATTGCCGCAGGACTTGCGCCCTATTCCTTGGGCAGTGATACAGGCGGTTCAGTACGTCAACCTGCGTCTTATTGTGGCATAAGCAGTATCAAGCCTACTTATGGACGGATTTCCCGTTATGGCATGACGGCGTATGCGTCTAGTTTGGATCAATGTGGCCCAATGGCACGTTCAGCGGAAGACATGGCGTTGATTTTACAAACCATCAGCGGCTTTGATGTGCGTGATTCCACCAGTGCCAATATGCCTGTACCTGATTACAGCGCGACTCTCAATGAACCGCTGACAGGTTTACGCATTGGTATTCCAAAAGAATTTTTTGCTGACGGTTTGGATGCAGGTGTGGCGAAAGTCATTAACGAAGCCGTTGAACAATTTAAACGCTTAGGCGCGACCGTGAAAGAAGTCAGCCTGCCGAACAGTCATTTATCGGTCGCGGCATATTATGTTATCGCCCCCGCCGAAGCCTCAGCGAATTTATCGCGTTTTGATGGCGTGCGTTTTGGGCATTCTTGTGATGCCCCGACCAACTTACAAGACTTGTATGAACGCAGTCGTTGGGAAGGTTTTGGTGATGAAGTAAAACGCCGTATTGTCATCGGTACTTACGCTTTATCGTCAGGTTATTACGATGCTTATTATCTGAAAGCGCAAAAAATCCGCCGCTTAATCAAAAATGATTTTGTTGCAGCGTTTAATGACGTTGATGTATTAATGGGGCCTGTGACACCGACCACCGCGTTTAAAATTGGCGAAAAATCCGATGATCCGATTGCCATGTATTTAGGTGATATTTACACGCTACCCATCAGTTTGGCAGGTGTTCCAGCGTTGTCGATTCCTGTCGGTTTCAGTGATAACTTACCCGTCGGCTTGCAGATTATTGGTGATTATTTTAATGAAGCCAAACTGCTAAACGTGGCGCATCAATATCAACAAGTGACCGATTGGCATCGTCAATCACCCATCGCTTTCAGCGGAGTTTAATTATGTCAGAAAATTCGTTAGAAGAATTTGAAAAGGTTTCTTGTTCTGTTCAAATTACTCCAGATACAATTGTTAAAGTCGCCCATTTAGCTCGTTTAGCGATACCTGAAAACCGCGTGTACAGCTATACCCTCATCATAGGTGACATTTTAAATTTAGTTGCACAAATGAATGCCGTTAATACGGATGGTATAGAGCCATTATTGAATCCATTAGATGCCACGCAATTATTACGCGCCGATGAAGTGACAGAAACCAATCAGCGCGAACTGTATCAAAGCGTCGCGCCGCGTGTGGAAGAGGGTTTGTATTTAGTACCTAAAGTCATCGAATAATACGCAAACCTCCGAGGTTTTTAAAACCTCGGAGGTTTATTCTGCGACGTTCCCAGTCCAATCCCGCCAACACAAAAAAGTCCCAAGCACTTTAAATGACCCAACTCAATCCCCAGCAACAAACCGCTGTTAAAGCCATAGACCATCCCTTGTTAGTATTAGCAGGGGCTGGCAGTGGCAAAACACGCGTAATTACCGAAAAAATTGCCTATCTGGTTAAACAAGGTTTGCCTGCTCGCCATATCGCGGCGGTGACGTTTACTAATAAAGCGGCGCGGGAAATGCAAAGTCGGGTGTTTAAATTATTACGTCCTGAACAAAGTCGTGGTTTACGAGTATCTACGTTTCATTCTTTAGGGCTGGATATTTTAAAGCTAGAGCATAAAAGTTTGGGTTATAAATCAGGGATTACTTTATTTGATGAGCAGGACAAACACGCGTTATTAAAGAATATTATTAGCCATTCATTGAATACTTATGACACAGATTTAATCGACCAGTATGCGTGGCAAATCGGGCAATGGAAAAATGCGTTTGTCACGCCTGAGCAAGCCGCACAGACTGCATCAGCGAATATTGCCGTTTTGTATGCTGATTATAATCGCTGTTTAAAATCCTATAATGCAGTGGATTTTGATGATTTAATTTTGTTGCCCGTCTTATTATTTCAACAGCATTCGGAAGTATTAACTAAATGGCAAAATAAAATACGTTATTTATTAGTCGATGAATATCAAGATACCAATATCAGCCAATATCAATTAATTAAATTATTGGCAGGTAATTTGGGGCGTTTTACCGTTGTTGGTGATGATGACCAATCCATTTATGCGTGGCGCGGCGCACATCCTGAAAACCTCAGCCAATTACAAAAAGATTATCCGCGTTTGCAAGTCATTAAGCTGGAGCAAAATTATCGTTCTGCGGGGCGGATTTTAAAAGTCGCTAATCAGTTAATTGCGAATAATCCCCATGCGTTTGAAAAACGGCTGTGGAGTGAACTGGGTTATGGTGAACCACTCAGAGTATTAAGTCATAAAAATGATGTCGTGGAAGCTCAACAAGTGGTATCAGAGATTATTCACCACAAATTTAAACACGGCGGCAAATACAGCGACTATGCGATTTTATATCGCGGTAATCATCAATCACGCTTGTTTGAAACCTGTTTACGCGAAAACAATGTGCCGTATTTTATCAGCGGTAGCACCTCGTTTTTTGCTTACTCAGAAGTGAAAGATGTGTTGAGTTATTTGCGTTTATTGGTCAATCCACAAGATGATGCCGCTTATTTGCGCGTTATCAATACGCCACGCCGTGAAATAGGGCATACCACGTTGGAAAAATTAGGCGCGTATGCCAACGAACGCCACATTAGTTTATTTGCTGCCAGTAGTGAACTGGGATTGTCACAACATTTACCCGATAAAGCTCGTCATCGCTTAGAAAAATTCCAAAACTGGTTAGTAAATACCGCTCAACGGGTGGAAATCGGCGATACCTTTGCCGTCGTTGAGCAAGTCATACAAGAAATCGGTTATGAACAGCATCTCAAAGAAGACAGCAAAAGCAAAGAAACGGCTGACCGCAGGCTGCGTAATGTCAATGATTTAGTGGCGTGGTTAAAACGGATTGCTGAAAAAGACAGCAGTAAAAAATCGTTATCCGAAGTAGTAGCAAAAATTATGTTAATGGATATTTTAGAACGTAATGAGGAAGAAGAAGCCCACGACCAAGTGAGCTTAATGACGCTACACGCGGCGAAAGGCTTGGAGTTTCCTCATGTGTTTTTAATTGGTGTGGAAGAAAACATTTTGCCGCATCAAAACAGCATTGAAACCGATAATATCGAAGAAGAACGCCGTTTAGCGTATGTGGGGATTACTCGCGCTCAGCGTAGTTGTACCTTTAGTTACTGCACGCACCGTAAACGCTACGGCGAAATCAGCGAATGTGAGCCTAGTCGTTTTTTAAACGAATTACCTGAGGATGATTTGGAATGGGTGAATAAAAAACAACTCAGTCCTGAGGTGATTAAAGAACGTGGCAAGGCAAATCTTGCTAATTTAAAAACAATGTTGTCGTAATTAGAACAGCTATCGGTTAGAATACGCCGCTTACGCGCCCGTAGCTCAGCTGGATAGAGCGCAGCCCTCCGGAGGCTGAGGTCAGAGGTTCGAATCCGCTCGGGCGCACCACAATCTTGTTTTACCCCCTTCCATCTCCCTCATATTTGCCCCAAACCAACCGCACCTAGATACACCACGATAAAATACAGTAGCGATAAGGCGAAACTAGCTATTGAGTTAATCGCTAACGTTATTTTGAAAATAGTAGTGATTAAGCTGTAAAACCATAATAATAAAATACCCATGACATAATAACTTAATGGGTCATCCGTCACTGTTAGCCAAACCATGACGGGGACGATAAAAACAGATAGGATGTTGGTGCAGAATAAAATAGCTGTTGTTAGCTGAACGTAGGCGTAAAGCATTTTATCAAAAAATAACATTACGCCTATAAATCCAAACGTTAATAACAGCTCGAAAGAGACCTCAAAAAATGATTCAACAGGATCGTCCGTCATATTCGTCTGCAAAAAATACTGAGCCACCCAAAAAATCACACTATTCAGCTTCAAAAAGCTGGTTGATTTAACTAAATCAAGTACGTTAGCGTCAAACCAACACAGGGGTAAGTATTTTTTTGCCGCATCTATCATAATAAGATGAATCCATTCACACTATTTAATCGAATCTAAGTAATCTTTTAAAGATTGCTCATCGTAACTACCAAAATCGTCATTTAACGATTGCACCAATTGCTTGGCTTTATCTAATAACTGCGCTAAACGGGCTTTGGTTTTTTTATTCCAGCCGACAGGTTCACTCACGGGTAATATCATCCGTCCGATAGTGAGATTTTTTTCAAAAAAACTGGCTAAATTTTCGGTGATTAATAATTGTTTTTGGCGTTTAGCTAAGCGGCTAATAATGAATTTTGCTTGCAATCGACTAATCATTAAATGCAGTGGTAGCATAATAGCTATTAAACTGACAATGATAATAGGCCCGATAATGGGATCGAGTAGGAACTCTAATAGCCCCACTTCTACTTCAATTAATACGGCAAGGAAGGCAACAAAACCCAAAATAATGAGTGTGGACATATTAGAACGTTCTTTCCACACGGCTAAATCTTTTCTCACTTCGCTAATAACTACATCCTGTAGGTCATGAATCCTTCTTTCCAGACAATTAAGCACACGGTAAGAGCGGTCATGCGCGACATTAGTCATGCGCTGCTCTATTTCAGTAAAATCATTTTGTTGACTCGATAAGGCAATGAATTGTCCTGCGTTAATCCCTAAATCGAATAACTGTCTTTGCGCCGCCGCGATAATTTCATGGCTATTAGCAGGACTCATAAAAGCCGCTGGTTGATCCACAATAAACATAAATTTATTGGCATCTTGATGAATAATAATCTGTTGAATGAGTTCATTAACCAGTGGCGTGATACTCTCAAAGACATCGGTAAACACTAAAACTAAATCAGAATTTTCAATGATATGTTTAGTTAATAACGAATCAATCGGATTTATTTGTGAGGCATTCATATTAGGTGCATCGACAAACAGCTTACCTTTTAAACGCTCACTGTGAATAGTTTTTAATTCCAGATAAGCATTAATGCGACTGCCTTCGCCTTTTTGATGCTGTTCCATTTTTTCGCTGATTTGATAAAACGGATAACGATGATCCACATCCAATGCCGTACCAGGTAGTGTCACTGAAGTGGCTTGATTATTATGCAATAACACCGTAAATTTATGTGCGGCAGTTTGAATACCTGACGTGAGTTGATCCGTGCCTAAATAATTATTAATAAACTTCGATTTTGCCGTTGAATTACCGCCAATCAAGCTAACGATAGGCCACCATGAACTGCTTGACGCAGTGGTATCATCCATTTCAATTAACCCTAAGTCGTATTCCAATTGATCGAATTCATGGAATATTTTTGCGGCTTTTAATAACACAGGGTTATCACTAGCGAAGTGTTTCTCAAGGTTGAGTAGATATTTACTTACGGTCTTTTCAGTCATGATGTTGAACCTGTACTTTCGAATTGATTATAGGTGTAAGCGGCGAAGTATACACCTAGCAGAAATTGGATAATACAAAAAAACAGGGCAACTATTAAAGCAGTTTTAGTGTGGAAAAATAGGAGGAGCCTATTATTTTTGTGATTAATTCGCCCGAATTTATAGTATATTGGCACTTTAAATCAAAAAAATAATGTAGCGGCATGAAATTTCAAATGGCAAAACGGATAGGTTTTCAAGGCGTAATAGGATTATTAATAACGATGATATTACCAGCGTGTTCACTACCATTTTTTAGCGGCTATGGCGCAGATGGGCAGACACGCGAAGAGTTCACTCGCTATGTAGAGACCGTATTCAAATTACAAAATCACCTGACCAGCGAGATGATGGCACTAACGGAAAATGATGAAAAGCCAAACAATCTCCCTGCTTTATCACAGGCAGAACAAACCATGCAGAAAAAGTGTGAAGCACTGAATGAATACGCCGCACTGGATAGCGAAGGTTCAAGTGCCAGCCTATTATTACAACGCCGCGTTGAGCAATCAGCAAAAGACTGTGAAACCGCCGCTAAAGACTTGCAAGCCTTGCTGTTAAAACGATAAAGCAACATAACCACCTGCTGATATTACAAAACGTAACCTATTAAGTAACTCTGTAGTTTCCGACAAACTCGCGCAATGTCGGAAACGTCCGTCCTGCGCTATCGCTTGGATGGTCTTATTCCGACCTACGTTATCATAGAGCTATCCTCAACACTAAACCTACCGACAAAGTAATGCTTTAAAGGGTATTCGTATCAAGTCCGTTAAATTTAAAAGTTTGTAATCAGGTGGGGGTTATCAGAGAATGCTTGATAACAATCCGCTTTACACACACTAAAAATTATGGACGACACCAATAATACCGACCTTTTGCAAACTAACTTAGACGCGCTCACAGAAACTGAATTACGCAATTTATTGATTCAATACAAGACTGAACAAAAATTGGGCTTGTATTGGGAACGCAACCAGATTGAACATGACAAGGCGGTGAACAGTGACGCGGTGTTTTTGCAGTTGGCAGAGGAACACGGGTCGCCGTTATCAGTGGGGGACGCGCCTTATCGTAATTTGATTATTGAAGGCGATAATTTTGATGCTTTGCGCTGTTTACGCGCCACGCATACTAATAAAATCCGTGTGATGTATATTGACCCACCTTATAACACGGGCAATAAGGACTGGGTTTATAACGACCGTTATGTGAATAAAGACGACCATTATAAAGATTCGATGTGGTTAGAATTTCTGTATCGTCGCTTACTGTTGGCGCGTGATTTATTGGCTTCCGATGGTGTGATTTTGGTGTCCATTAATGATGAAAACCGCGCTAAGCTGGAATTGTTAATGGATAAGGTGTTTCAGGGTATGCGTTTAGGTACATTAACTTGGAGAAATCGGCAGGGTTCTAATGCCAATCAGCAATGTTTTTTAAGTGTCGATCATGAGCATATACTGGTTTATGGCAGGGCTGGTTTTGAATTTCGCGGGTTTGGTAAAAGTTATGAGATGTATGGCAATCCAGATAAAGACCCACGCGGAGATTGGCGACTAGGTGATATAACATTAGGTTTTTCCCATAAAGAACGACCTAATCTTTATTATCCTTTGATTGACCCAAAAACTAGCATTGCCTATCCACCTAATCCTGATAGTGTTTGGCGATTTGCATCAAAAAATCGGCTAAAAGAGGGACAAAGAGTTCAAACCAAACCTATGGAAGAATTTATTGAATTGGGGCAAGTTATTTTTCCCAACGAACCAAGAGTTGAAATATGGTCAACGATAGAAGAATTGTTGATAGCCATTGATGCTGGTGACGTGCCAAAAAGTGGAAAAACTCCATTGTTACGCCGAGACCTACCAGATTTGGATTTTTGGGTTGGTCGTCCCGTTGGTTTTGGTCGTCCGCAATTTAAACGCTATAAAGCAGATTTGCGCAATCAAACTCAACCTTTGTCGAGTTGGATAGTACCTACTTTTGAAAAAGGCGATTACGAAGCAGAAACCAGTTTTGTATCTGGGAGTAATCAAGAGGGGGCGAAAATTATTTCTGACATTTTCGATAATCGCTCTTTCAACTATGCAAAGCCATTATCACTCATCAAAAACCTATTACAACAAGCTACCCAGCCGAATGACATTATTTTAGATTTCTTTGCAGGTTCAGGCACAACAGCACAAGCGGTGTTGCAATTGAATCAGGCAGACCAAGGCAACAGGCAGTTTATTTTAATCTCCAATAGCGAAGCCCCACCGAATGACACCGAGAATAAAAACCTGTGTCGTGATGTGTGTCGGGTTCGGGTGCAGCGCGTGATTGAAGGCTACAAAAAAGTTAAACCGACAGGCGGTAATTTTGCCTATTGCCGCATGGATAAAATTCGCCCTGCCGATGTGACGCAGGATTTACACCCTGCATTGATTTGGAACAGTCTGTGTTTAAAAATCCGTAATGACATACTGCCCTACACAGCGGCAAGCATTAACACGATTCATGCAGACATGGAAACGGCGATTGTTTTTTGTCCTCAGTTGAATGAAAGCGTTATTGCGGATTTGATTAGTCTGCCCGTGTCGCAACTCATCGTTTATTCCGATAGACCTGATTCAGTGGCGGAGTTACTCGCACCTTATAAAACCATTCAAAGCCTATCAGCACTTGAGGCGGTTTTGTCAGCACAAGGAGTATAGCTTCAAATCCATTTTTCAGGAGTCCAAAACAAGTTTTGGGCGTTCTAACCCGTCCAAGTCTTGCCTTGGACTCCACAAAGGAATAAGTCGTGTTATTTGATTTTAGTACCCCAAAAACCCCGCCTGTTGTTGAAGAAAAATTTCAAAGTGACATTATTGAGGGCATGAGTCAACACTTGCTGAATTCATCGTTACCCGCTTTATTACGCGCCCCGACAGGTTCAGGCAAAACGTTAATGATTAGCAGAGTATTAGAAAAACTGTGCCAACAAGACCAGTTTTTATGGTTGTGGTTTGTGCCTTTTGTGAATCTAGTCAAGCAAACAGAAGAGGCGATAACCGCTAACTGCCAGACTTTAAAGCCGTATTTGATGGCAACCGAACGGCAATATGACCATAAAAACGGTGATGTGTTGATTGCCAACGCGCAACAAGTCGCCAGTAAATCCCAGCAACGCAAAATTTTTAATCCCTCCGATGAATACACGATTGCTATTTTTGACTTGATAGCCAGAGCCAGAGCGAATGGCTTAAAAATTGGCGTGGTGATTGATGAAGCCCATATTGGTGTGAGCAGTGAAACGGAGTTTGGTAAATTCTGTAAACAACTTGCCCCCGATAAATTGATATTGGCAACCGCAACACCTAAAGACCAGAAACTAAATCTATTTTTAGGATATAGCGGATTTTCTCATGATCAATCGTTTTTTGTCAGTCGAGACCAAGCCGTTGAGGCACGGTTAAATAAACGCTATGTGGTGGCTTATGTTTATCGCGTTGGGGAACTATGGAAAAATCTAGCTGATATTCGTAAATCAGTTTTAAAGCAAGCGTGGCAACGGCATTTATATTTAAAGAAATTATTGCTTGAAAATAATATCGCCACTGTGCCGTTGTTATTGGTGCAGGTGGAAAATGGTAAAGACACAATTGCCGAGGCAGTTCAGTATTTAATCGAACAGTGCAACGTACCGCATGGTGTGATTGGTGAACACAGTGCCGATAATCCAGACCCTGTATTGATGGCGAGTATTGCCAATAATCCGCATAAAGAAGTATTGATATTTAAAGAGTCAGCGGGAACGGGTTTTGACGCGCCACGCGCTTTTACACTGGCTTCGATGAAAACCGTGATCGATACCGATTTTGCTACCCAATTTGTCGGGCGTATTATGCGCGTGGATAGGCAAGTACGCAGTGCCATGTTAAAGCAAGAACTTCATGCAGATTTGCAAACCGCATTTTTATATCTTGCCAATGCCGATACTCAAGAGGGTTTTCAAAGAGCGTTAGACCTGCAAAAAATAGAATCAGAGTTAAAAAGTTCACCCGAAAAATTAAATGCTCATGCGACTAAAAGCGGTAATATCATTATTACTAATCGCCCTATTAATCAGCTACCGATTATGCCTAATTTACCATTGCCGTTATTAGACGAAGATAATCAAGCTGATAATAAGCCGATTACTACAATTCAACCGCCTATTAATTACCCGCAAAAACAAGAAAGTCTTATTCCAGATGACGCTTTTGCATTGAAAGATATTAAAATTGTTCCTGCTCAAAAAATTAAACTTGAATTGCCATTATCGAATAGAACCGCCATTGAAGCGGCTTATCAAGAAATTAATATCGCGCTTTATCCATTAAAACAAAACTTACCTTATTTTAATCAAGCATTAATATCAGAAAAACGTCCTGCTTTGAATAGTTTGGATAGCATAGCGCGTTCTGTTGCTGAAAAACTTTCTTATTCATCCGACCAGTTCAAAAACGCATTAAGCGCGGCTAGGGATAAGATTCTTGCAACGGAAGTTTCTACTGATTTGATTAATAGACACAAACTGGACGAAACAGGCATTTATCTGGTTTTAAATCGTGACTCTATGGCTAGAGAAGCCAAGCGTATTTTAAAGAGTTTGCCGCAATTGGAAGAGGCAGACCATAAAATTTTACTGAGTATTTTAGAACAGCGTCTTTATTCGGAAGTTAAGCAATGGTTAGAATTAAGTAATGACGCAATTACCGAACAAGAGATAAAGCAATCCTGCCGCGATACTGCCCATGTATTGATTATTTTCTTACAACAGGAGTTAATCGAAAGTATTAATAAAGAAATTGCAACTCAAGTATTAACTATTACCGCTCAACCGTTACCCGATGCAATGATTTTCCCTGCTGAACTATCGCTAATTCAATCACCTAAAAATATCTATGGCTACTATCCGCCGTCTAAAGAGGCAATGGCACAAGTTGAGCAGGTGTTATTGATTGATGAACGGCGTTTTTTGACTGATAAAGTTTATTCATTAGCCGATGAGTCTGTTTGTAGCATTGGTTACTTTGATTATACCTATACGTTAAATAATGAAGAGTTACCGTTTGCAAGGGCATTAGACACAAGCGATTTTGTTTTATGGTGGCACAGAAACCCAGACAGAAAACCTTATTCAACAGCAATTGTTAGAGCAGACAAAGCCAATTATTTTTATCCTGACTTTGTGCTGTGTGTTAAATACTATCAAGATGCAGAGCCGAAAATACGTCTAGTTGAAACAAAACACGATACTAAGGACGCAATGAATAAGGCGGGGCGAGATTCTACCAGCTATGGAAAAGTTATTTTCCTGACACGCAATAATCAAAAACTACATCTTGTTAATGATGATGGTTCTTTAGGAAAGACGGTTAGTGATAATTTAGCCCAATTGCGAGAACGATTAAGAGAAACATTGTCATGATAACGCTAGATACACTTAATAAATAGCAACCACACCATCCAATCACAAACAATTTCCTGATTAGTTTGTAGGTTAGGTTGCGGCTCTTTCGCAACCCAACGAATACGGCGTTGGTGTATAAATAAAAATTACATTATAAATCCTTTTAAATCAATAAGTTACTTGTTTGACATCATCTCTCATGTACAGAGATGTGCTTATTAACTTTTTAACAGGCAATAAAAAAGCCTTAGGTCATGATAACCTAAGGCTTTGAATTCTTTGGAGCTAGTGAGGGGATTCGAACTCCTGACCGGCTGATTACAAATCAGCTGCTCTACCAACTGAGCTACACCAGCGAAGAAGCCATCATTATACGGGGAGGTTTTCTATTTGACAAGACTTTTTGAAATATTTTTTTGCTTTTTAAATGCTGGCGGCGGACTTTTTCGGTTATTTTCTTTATGTAAACCTGTGTATTTTGTTCTAAATGTTTGAGTTTTATCAGGTATTTCTTCAAATCCTTTAGGTTGAAAAGTCGGAATTAAATGTTTTTTACCGTTGCCGATTAAATCGCTGCGTCCCATTGCTTTTAGTGCATCACGCAATAATGGCCAATTTTTTGGGTCGTGATAGCGTAAAAAGGCTTTGTGTAAGCGGCGTTGTTTAAAGGTTTTGGGAATCGGTATATCTTCAGCATTGCGAGCGACTTTGTGTAGTGTGTCTTTGCCTGAATGATACATGGCGGTAGCAATGGACATCGGTGACGGTAAAAACGCTTGCACTTGATCCGCTCTAAAGCCATTCGCTTTTAGCCATAACGCCAGATTGAGCATATCGTTATCAGTCGTTCCAGGGTGAGCGGCGATAAAGTAGGGAATAAGATATTGCTCTTTACCTGCTTCTTTAGAATATTTATCAAACATTTCTTTGAAGCGGTCGTAAGTTCCCATCCCAGGCTTCATCATTTTTGACAATACGCCTTGTTCGGTATGTTCGGGGGCAATTTTTAAATAACCACCAACGTGATGGGTAACGAGTTCTTTGACATATTCAGGTGATTCAACGGCTAAATCGTAGCGTAATCCTGAAGCGATAAAGATTTTTTTGATGCCTTTTAAAGCCCGCGCTCTGCGATAGAGTTTAATGAGTGGCGAATGGTCGGTGTTTAAATTCGGGCAAATAATTGGATACACGCACGACGGTTTACGACACGCAGCTTCAATTTTTTCATCTTTACAGGCGAGGCGGTACATATTCGCAGTAGGGCCGCCTAAGTCGGAAATATGCCCTGTGAAATTGGGTGAGGTGTCGCGGATGGCTTCAATTTCTTTAATAATAGAATCTTCTGAGCGGCTTTGAATAATCCGCCCTTCGTGTTCGGTAATCGAGCAGAAGGTACAGCCACCAAAACAGCCGCGCATGATGTTGACCGAATGTTGAATCATTTCAAACGCGGGAACATTCGCATCGCCGTATTCTTTATGTGGCACACGCGAATAAGGCAAATCAAACACGCCATCCATTTCTTTGGTGCTTAAAGGAATGGGCGGTGGATTAACCCACAGTTGCCGTGTGCCGTGTTGTTGAATCAGCGGACGCGCATTACCGGGATTGGTTTCGCCGTGCATGACGCGTGATGCGTGAGCGTACAAAATGGGGTCGTCTTTAACGGCTTCGAATGCGGGTAGGCGAATCACGGTTTTAGCGCGTAGTACGCGTATGGTGGGTGCGATAGTTTGCTCAGCAGGATTTGCAGGTGTGCTGATGTCACACGCAGGCTCTTCTTGATAGGGATTATGAGGCTGTTGTACCGCACCGACTTTATCAATATCAGTAGAATCTTTCAGCGCGTAGCCGTCGGGTATTTGTTTAACAAAATGCACCGTGCCGCGTATATCAGTTAATTCAGTGACTTTTTCGCCATTAGCTAAACGATGAGCGATTTCAACGATTTGCCGTTCCGCATTGCCATACACTAATAAATCGGCTTTGGAATCCAGTAATACCGATTTACGCACAGTATCTGACCAATAATCATAATGAGCAATACGGCGCAAACTGGCCTCGATACCACCGATAATAATCGCTACCTCTTTATAGGCTTCACGGCAACGGTGCGAATAAACATTCACTGCACGATCTGGACGTTTTCCTGCCGCGCCATCGGGTGTATAGGCATCATTGGAACGGATTTTTTTGTCAGAGGTATAACGATTGACCATCGAATCCATATTACCGCCCGTGACACCAAAAAACAGGTTTGGACGACCTAGTTTTTTAAAGTCGCTGGCGTTTGTCCAATCGGGTTGGGAGATAATACCGACGCGAAAGCCTTGGGCTTCTAATAAGCGACCGATTAACGCCATGCCAAAACTAGGATGATCAATATAAGCATCACCCGTGACTAGAATAATGTCACAACTGTCCCAGCCTAGCGCGTCCATTTCTGCTTTGCTCATAGGTAAAACGGGCGAGATACCAAAACGCTTTGCCCAGTACGGGCGATAACTGAATAGATTAGGTGCGGGGATCATAAAGAAAAAACCAAAGAGAGTACTACAAACCCAAATTGTACACTGCTCGCTTCTAAGTGTCTCATAAAACGAATGTTTTTCAATTATGTTGCTATTTTAATATAATTTGTCTCATAAACTGTACAATAGACACTTTCCATTTTTTTATAAAAAGACCGTGAACCACATGGCTGATAACTGTTGAGAGTTAAAATAATGCGTACAACTCCTCGTTTTATAACAAATATTGGTGTTCGTTCACCTTCAGGTGCGGCATGGAATGTCGATGCCACCAATTTTTCTATTTTTAGTCGTCAGGCGATAGCAGTTGAATTATTACTGTACGAAACAGAAGACTGCGATGAACCGATGCAGGTGATTGTGCTTGACTTAGAGCGGCAACGAACATTTTTTTCGTGGCACGTTACAGTTAAGAAATTACCTGTCGGTACGCTCTATACTTGGCGCGTACAAAAACCTGATGGCTCTTGGTGGGAAATTTTAGACCCGTGGGCGCGAGCTGTTAGCAACAAAAAATGGAATCGTAGTCAAGCGGTGAAAAATTCAAGTAATGGCTTGCGCGGTATCGTCAGCGACTTACATTACAATCCCGCTAATTTACCTGTTAATTCCAAGCCTAAGTCGTTAGAAGGTGCGATTATTTATGAAGTTCATGTCGGCGGTTTTACACAACATCCATCATCAGGTGTACGACATCCCCATACCTTTAAGGGCTTAATTGAAAAAATCCCTTACCTTAAAGAACTGGGTATTACCCACGTTGAGCTACTGCCTGTCATGGCGTTTGATGAGCAAGATGCACCCGACGGTGTCATGGATCTCGGTAATGAAAATTATTGGGGTTATAGCCCTTATGGCTTTTACGCGCCCCACCCAAATTATTGCGCGACTTCCAAACCTGTAGATGAATTTAAAGAATTGGTTCAAGCGTTACACGCCGCTGATATGGGGATTCTGTTAGACGTGGTTTTTAATCACACCAGTGAAGGCGGTGAAGGCGGGCCAACTATTCATTTCAAAGCCTTGTTGGATGATATTTTTTATCATCATTCGCCTGATCGCCTGCATTATCATGATTACACGGGGTGCGGCAATACCATTAATTGTAACCACCCGTTAGTCACACACTTCTTGGTTCACTGTTTAGAGTATTGGGTGAATGAAATGGGTGTTGATGGGTTTCGATTTGATCTTGCCAGTGTGTTTACACGCGGTGAAGATGGAACACCATTAGCCAATCCGTCACTGCCGTGGAGTATTGAGTTATCTCATGCCTTGATTAATACGCCGATTATTGCTGAAGCGTGGGATGCCGCAGGGTTGTATCAAGTCGGCTCTTTTCCTGGCACACGCTGGGCAGAATGGAACGGTCAATACCGTGATGTCATGCGCCGTTTTGTGAAAGGAGATCGAGGCTTAGTCAATAAAGTGGCTACTTGTTTAACAGGTAGTAGCGATTTATACGCGGACGATCATCGACAACCGTCTAGCAGTGTTAATTTTATTACCTGTCACGATGGTTTCACACTGTGGGATTTAGTCAGCCATAATGAAAAACACAATATGGCAAACGGTGAAGAAAACCGTGATGGCACGAACGATAATTTAAGCTGGAATTGTGGTGAGGAAGGCGAAACCAATAATCCTTATATACTCACACTGCGCAGACAACAAGCGCGTAATTTCATGGCACTCTTATTTTTAAGCCAAGGCGTACCGATGTTTCTGGCGGGTGATGAATTTCTACACACTCAAGGTGGCAATAATAATGCGTGGTGTCAAAACAATGAAATTTCATGGCTAAACTGGCAACTCACCGAAACCAACAAAGATATGTTGCGTTTTGTGCGTGAACTCATCGCCTTTCGTCGTCGGCATCCGACTTTATCACGTCCGCGTTATTTAACAGGTCGTATCGAACCGACACGCGGCATTCTTGATATTACATGGCACGGCGTTAATTTAAATGAACCGCAGTGGGATAATCCAGAGTCACAAATTTTAGCCTTTACGTTAGCTGGCTCTTCTGATGTTGAAGAAGATTTACACGTTATTATTAATATGTCTGACCACGCAATTTACGCATCACTGCCTGTGATAGCTCAGCGGCGTTGGTATATGGCTATGAATACTGCCGCGCCCTCGCCTGACAACATGATTGAACGCACTAATCAATGGTTAGTTACGGGTGACAGGCAAACTGTATCCGCGCGTAGCATCGTAGTTTGCGAAGCACGCGAAACAGTTAAATTAGCACTTTAATAGACATACTGAACTCTTAATTAGCCACGTTGCCTGTCGTTGCAACGTACTGATTAAGAGGACAGTTACTGTATAAAACAACAATCTTGGAATATCGTTTTTTCAGCGTTACACTACGAGCTTACCCCAGCAAAATAGAGTGTCATTATGTTAGAACAAACGTTAAAACAAACCCCGCTTTATTCTCTACATCTTGAACTGGCTGCCAAAATGGTCGGCTTTGCGGGTTATTTTATGCCCGTGCAGTACCGCAAAGGCATTATTCATGAACATAATCATTGTCGCAATCACGCGGGTTTATTTGATATTTCTCACATGGGGCAATGTCTGATTTTAGGCGAAACTGCTGTCAGTGAACTTGAAAACCTGACTCCCAGCACACTGAGCAACCTTCAACTAGGTCAACAAAAATACACCGTTTTAACCAATCACGACGGCGGCATTATTGACGACATCATCGTGACTCGTGTTGATAATGGGCTAATGCTGATTGTTAATGCGGCTTGCAAAGACAAAGATTTTTCCCATTTAAAAGCCCATCTTTCATCAAACTGTGAACTTAAAAAACTGCCAGAACAGGCATTAATCGCCCTACAAGGGATTAAAGCAGTCACGGTGATGCAAAAGTTTTCGCCAGCCGCTGCTAGTTTGCGGTTTATGCACGCCTGTACCACTGAAATTGACGGTATTCCTTGTCATGTCAGTCGTAGCGGCTATACGGGTGAAGATGGTTTTGAAATTTCAGTCGCTAATCAGCAAGTCGAACAACTCGCGCGTTTATTACTTGCTGAAGACGACGTGGAAGCAATTGGCTTAGGGGCGAGAGATACCTTGCGTTTGGAAGCAGGACTTTGTCTTTATGGGCATGAACTGACTGAAACCATTACCCCCATTGAAGCAGGTTTACGTTGGCTGATTAAAAAAGACCCTAGCGATTTTCTGGGTGCGGCTAAAATTGCGCAGCAGTATCAACACGGTTCAGACACACTCCGCGCAGGGCTATTGGTTGAAAGCAAAATGCCTGTGCGCGACGGCAGCATCATTACCGACAGTGATAATAATACCGTGGGCTATGTCACCAGTGGCAGTTTTTCCCCCAGTTTGAATAAACCGATTGCAATGGCGTTACTTAACCGTGATTCCGTCAGTATCGGTAATGCTTTATACGCCACTGTCCGTAATCAAAAAATTGCCGTTACCGTCACTCAATTACCCTTTATTCCCCATCGCTACCAAAGGTAGACATCATGTCAAACACTAGCCCTAGCTTGAATCAACTGGAAATGTGCAGTGTCATAGGATGTGCCGACGATAGGAGGCGCATCATTCGCATCAAGTTTCTCAAACGAGCGCGTTCGTACCTCAGCACATCCTATGATTAGCGCATCTTATCGCGTTAATTTTCAATTTGTAGCCCGTGTGGAGCGTAGCGGAACACGGGGGAACAGTGACATCATCACGAAAAGCCCCGCATTCCGCAAGCTCCATGCGGGCTACTTGCTAACCATTTGGCTTGAATTCAAGAACATTTAAGCAAGTTAGTACGGCAATTTCAATTTGAGAAAATTTTAGATTTAATTTAGCTATGCCTATTATGAATAATTCCGCCAGTAGATATAAACAAAATCGCAAGATTTCTTTGCGCTTCGTATTAATTCTTCCTTTTGTCTTACAAATTATGCTGGCAGTGGGTTTGGTGGGTTATTTTTCTTATCAGAGTGGACAAAAAACCATAGAGGAAATGGCTAAACCGTTAATGAATGAAGTCGGAGAGCGTATTAACCAAAATTTGTCCCAACTTCTTCAAAAACAAAAACAGGTGATTCAAAACAATGCGGCTGCTATTAAACTCGGTTTGTTACCTTGGAAAAATTTAGCCGCTGTACAACAGTATTTTTGGCAAGAAATACAAATTTATGATGAGTTAAATACCATAGGTATGGTCACCGAAACAAAAGAGTTCTTAAGTATCGGTCACGATCACCTCATTCGAGATAATGCGCATTTTATTCGTCTCATGAATAAATCAACAGATTACAACTTTAATACTTACCTTGCCGACAATGAAGGTAAGCAAGGTGAGTTGATGAGTAGCATTTCCAATTTTGATCCGCATAATGACCCAGCGTCGAATCCTTGGTACAAAAATACCAAACAAGCAAACACTTTAACTAGGCAGATGGTGGTGTCATTCGCTGCAAATAGACCTGACTTAGTGATTATGAGCATGGTACCTTTTTATGATAAACACACTATCTTTCAAGGGATTGTGCATTCTATTTTTTCGCTCAATCGAATAGGCAATTTCTTAACCAGCCTAAAAATTGGTAAAACAGGGCAGGCTTTTATTATTGATAGACAAGGACTCCTTATTGCAACGTCTACGGGCGAAACCCCTTTTAATCCAAGCCTCATGGCAACCGATAATAAACAAAGTTTGAATAGAGCCGATCCAAACAAAAGGCGATTGAATGTTGTTAATAGTAGTCATGTAGTCACTCAAAAAACGGCGATTTATTTAAAAAATAAATTTACGGATTTTAAATTGATTAATAACTTGCAAGAATTGAGTGTAGAGATTGATAATAAGCCTTATTTTGTGCAAGTTATCCCGCTACAAAATGAAAAAGATTTAGATTGGTTGACAGTTATCGCTATTCCTCAAGCTGATTTCACCGCACAAATTCAAGCGAATACTCAATTAACGGCTTTACTTTGCCTGATCACATTATTGGTGGCTATTATTTTAGGAATAGCCACGTCCAATTTAATTACCAAACCCATACGCCGCTTAAGTCAAGCCAGTAAAGAAATTTCTGACGGTAAATTAAATCAAGTCGTCAATATCGAAGGAATTAAAGAATTAAAAATCCTAGCAGGCTCATTTAATAGTATGGCACATGATTTACAAGAATCTTTTGAAACTTTAGAAAATCGCGTCCAAGAGCGCACCGCTGAATTGGTGATTGCTAAAGATAAAGCCGAAATTGCTAATAAAGCAAAAACGATCTTTTTAGCCAATATGAATCATGAATTACGCACACCATTAAATGGTATTTTAGGTTATGCCAAAATATTAAAGCGTGATAAACAAATCATGCAGTATAAGCAAGCTGAATCGGGATTGAATATTATTGAACGCAGTGGTGACCATTTATTAAGTTTAATTACCGATATTTTAGATTTATCTAAAATTGAAGACCAAAAAATGGAATTATATGCACAGAGTTTTAATTTAAAAGAAATGTTAGTCAGTTTGTGTGCCATTGTTGAAGTGCGTACTAAAGAAAAAAACCTATCGCTCATATTAGATTTGCCTGAAGATTTACCCTATTTTGTATTAGTCGATGGAAAACGATTAAGTCAGGTATTACTCAATTTATTAAGTAATGCGGTAAAATTTACCGATAAAAATGCAATTACTTTGCAAGTGCAAATACTCAATAGAAATGAACAAGATTGTCGGTGTCGATTTGCAGTGATTGATGAAGACGTGGGTATCGCACAATCGGATTTATCAGCAGTTTTTCAGGCATTCAAGCAAGTAGGTGAACACAATCGCCAAATTGAAGGCACTGGTTTAGGCTTATCCATTAGCAATAAACTTGTTCAATTAATGGGCGGTGAATTACAAGTTAATAGCGAGCTTAATAAGGGAAGTATTTTTTGGTTTGAATTACAGTTACCCATTACTGAATGCTTGCAATCAGAACACGCCGCTTATGATTCTGACTTTATTATCGGCTATCAAGGTCAAAGGCAGCGCATTTTAATAATCGATGATATTTCTGATAATCGTGAGGTATTAATGTCTTTATTAACCCCATTAGATTTTCAACTGATGGAAGCGACTAACGGACAAGAGGCATTATCAATAATCCCACTTTTTAAACCCGATTTAATACTAAGCGATTTAAGAATGCCTGTTATGGATGGTTTTGAAATGATACGGATTATACGGCAAGATAAAATATTACAGCATCTTAAAGTCGTCTCTATTTCAGCGAGTTCTACTTTACAGTCTAATAAATTACTCAATGAACACGGTTTTAATGCGGTATTAGACAAACCCGTTCAAGTTGATAAGTTATTTAAAACATTGCAAGAACAATTGCAATTAAGTTGGATTTATGAATCGCAATTACCCGTCAATGTAGAAAATAACGATAGTATGGAAATACCCGACACTACGGAATTAACACTACTTTATGAACTTACTCAAGATGGTGATTTTGTAGCTTTAAATAAACGACTGGAACAATTATATCAATATCCAGTCTTTGTGAAAAAAATACAGACATTCGCAAAAACTTATTCAGACAAAGAAATTTTCCAATTTATTAAACGTTGTCAACTGGAATAACTATGAAAACTAACTATGTGCAGAATGCAACTATTTTAGTCATTGATGATAATCCGATTAATTTAGATGTGTTATGTAATTATTTAACAACTACGGGGGCGAAAGTTTTAGTCAAAAAAGATGGTGTTAGTGGTATTGAGTGCGCTATAAGAAAACAGCCTGATATTATTTTATTAGATATTATCATGCCTGATATAGATGGTTATGAAACCTGTCTGCGATTAAAGACGGAGGCAATTACCGAAGCTATTCCTGTAATTTTTATTAGTGCGTTAGTTGAAACGATAGATAAGTTAAAAGGATTTGAACTGGGCGGGGTTGATTATATTACTAAACCCATTCAAATAGAAGATGTGTTGGCGCGTATTGAAACTCATTTAAAAATAATTAATTTACAGAAACAATTAGAAATAACAAATCAACGCTTGCATAAACTTTCCATGTCAGATGGATTAACTCAAATTGCCAATCGTCGTCAATTTGATAGTTATTTAGAACAGGAATGGCAACGTGCCATGCGCGAGAAACAATCTATTGCTTTATTGATTGCTGATATAGATTTTTTTAAACCCTATAATGATACTTACGGGCATCAAGGTGGCGATGATTGTTTAAAACGAGTTGCCCAAGCAATAGAAGAAGTTTTAAAACGTCCAACGGATTTAGCGGCTCGTTATGGCGGTGAAGAGTTTGGTGTAATTTTGCCAAATACCTGCATTGCTGGTGCGATTGAAATTAGCGAACAAGTTTGTCAAGCGGTGCGGGATTTAAAAATACCCCATGAAAAATCATCTACAGCTAGTTATGTCACTATTAGTTTAGGTATAAGTTGCGTTATTCCAGAGGCTAACCATAAGTTACAGGATTTTATAAAAACAGCAGATAATTGTTTATATAAAGCTAAAGAACAAGGCAGAAATCAATTTGTGGAATCTTTTTAGAAGATTTCTCGTTCCCAAGCTCCGCTTGGGAATGCCTACCCTCAAGCTCTGCTTGACGATTCTTGGATTCAAGTCATAAATGCAATTCCAGAGTTCATGCAGCTTTCTCGTTCCCAAGCGGAGATTGGGAACGAGTTAAATTCAACTAACCCTCTTTTCAATCTTTAACGCATAATCTATTTGATATTCTATCCAATATTACCATTTATTCTCCATCGCTATCACAGGTAAACATCATGTCAAACACTAGCCCTAGCTTGAATCAACTGGAAATGCGCGGTAATTTTGTCAACCGTCACATCGGTTCTAATCCACAGCAAATAAAAACCATGCTGGCAGAATTGGGTTTGAGTGAACTGGAAGACATTATCGCGCAAGCCATTCCTGCCAATATTCTGAATCATGAACCGTTAAAACTCACCGAAACGATGAGTGAACGTGCCGTTATTAAGCACCTGCGCACTATGCGTGGGCGCAATAAAGTCTTTGTTTCCATGATAGGCATGGGTTATTACGACACGTTAATGCCCGCAGTTATTAAGCGTAATGTGCTGGAAAATCCAAGCTGGTACACCGCTTATACGCCGTATCAAGCCGAAGTCAGTCAAGGACGGCTGGAAGCTCTATTAAACTTTCAGCAAATGATTATTGATTTAACGGGCATGGAATTGGCGAATGCGTCTTTGCTTGATGAAGCGACAGCGGCGGCGGAAGCCATGACCATGTCGCGGCGGTTATCAAGCAATTTAAGTAACTGCATTGTGGTCGATTCAGAGTGTCACCCGCAAACCATAGCGGTCGTTAAAACTCGCGCTCAGTCTTTGGGTTATGAGGTTATTGTTGCCGACCCTTATCAGGACTTAGCACAACAGGATTTTTTTGCCCTGCTGGTGCAGTATCCCAATTCTAAAGGCGAGATAAAAGACCTCAGCGACATCACCGCTATTGCCCACGCTAAATCAGCGTTAGTCACCGTCGCGACTGACTTATTAAGCCTCGTGTTGCTCAAACCACCAGCAGCTTTCGGCGTTGATATTGTGGTCGGCAATTCACAACGGTTTGGTGTGCCGATGGGTTACGGCGGCCCTCATGCGGCGTTTTTTGCGACTAAAGATGAGTACAAACGTTCAGTCCCCGGCCGTATTATCGGGGTTTCCAAAGATAGTCACGGACACATTGCCTTGCGTATGGCATTACAAACCCGCGAGCAACATATTCGCCGCGATAAAGCCACCAGCAATATCTGCACTGCACAAGTGTTACTGGCGATTATTGCGGGTTTTTATGCGGTGTATCACGGTGCAGAAGGCTTGCGTTTAATTGCAGGGCGCGTGCATCGTTACACACAAATTCTCGCCGCTGGCATTGCTCAATTAGGTCATCACGTCATTAGTCAGTGTTATTTTGACACCTTGGTTATTTACACCCCCAACCGCGCTAAACGGTTTGCCGCGCAAGCCAATGAAGCCAACATTAATCTGCGGATTATTGATACTGACCACATCGGTATTTCTTTAGATGAAACCACCACGCGCAAGCAATTAAGAGCCGTCTGGCAAGTATTCGCCTCAGTAACAGCGGATATGCCCGACATTAACACCCTGAATACTCGTCTTGTTGAATGTATTCCTGATGACTTATTGCGCGACGACGCTATTTTGCAACACCCTGTGTTTGCCCGTTATCATTCAGAAACTGAAATGATGCGTTATATGTGCAGATTAGCCCGCCGTGATATAGCCCTAGATCGCGCTATGATTCCATTAGGTTCATGCACCATGAAACTCAATGCGGCGACTGAAATGCAAACTATCTCTTATCATGAATTTAACGGTTTACACCCATTCGCGCCGCTGTATCAAACGCACGGCTATCAGCAATTATTTACCGAACTGGAAGATATGCTCTGCGATTTGACTGGCTTTGATGCGTTTTCCTTACAACCTAATGCAGGTTCACAAGGTGAATACACGGGGCTGTTAGTGATTCGTAAATATCATGAGGCAAGAGGGCAGGGGCAACGTGATATTTGTTTAATACCTGCGTCCGCACATGGCACGAATCCCGCCAGTGCAGTAATGGCAGGTTTTAAAGTGGTGGTCGTCGCCTGTGATGATAACGGCAATGTCAGTCTGGATGATTTACGCGCCAAAGTCAGTGCATACCAAGAGTCGCTCGCCGCGTTGATGATTACTTACCCGTCCACGCACGGCGTTTATGAAGAGGCTTTTCGTGAAATATGTGACCTCATTCACCAACACGGTGGGCAGGTTTATTTAGATGGTGCGAACTTTAACGCGTTGGTGGGCTTAAGTCGGCCTGGCAAAATCGGTGCCGATGTTGCTCATCTTAATCTGCATAAAACCTTCTGCATTCCACACGGTGGCGGTGGGCCAGGTGTTGGTCCGATTGGTGTCGGCGCACATCTCGCACCTTTTTTACCTGACCATCCTGTGGTGGATGGCGTTAATCCTGCTAAAGGTGAACATGGCACGATAGGCACAGTGTCTGCCGCGCCGTGGGGTTCAGCGAGTTTATACGGTATTTCGTGGGCGTATATCGCTATGATGGGCGCGGCAGGTTTAAAACGTGCCACGTTGACCGCTATTTTAAATGCCAATTACATTGCCAAACGTCTCGCCCCGTACTACCCGATTTTATACACGGGCAAAAATGGTTGGGTGGCGCATGAATGTATTATTGATTGTCATGAGTTTAAAAAAACCAGTAACGTTAGCGTAGAAGACATCGCCAAACGCCTGATTGATTACGGTTTTCACGCGCCCACCGTTTCGTTTCCTGTCGCCAATACGCTTATGATAGAACCGACTGAAAGCGAAAGTAAAACTGAAATTGACCGTTTCTGTGACGCACTCATTGCCATTCGGCAGGAAATTAACGCCATTGAAACAGGCGTAGCCGATGCAGAAAATAACCTGCTACACAACGCGCCCCATACGCATCAACTACTACTCGATGAATGGACATTGCCATATTCCAGACAACAAGCCTTTTTTCCAGATAATCACCAACACGATGATAAATACTGGCCACCTGTTGGGCGGATTGATAATGTCTACGGTGATAGGCACGTTGTTTGTACTTGCCCATCGTTAGCAGATTACGAGTAAACTTACCCTGTTATTTTATCCAAGCTGATTGATTCAGCTTTTGTCATGTACAACTTAAGGAGAATATCATGTCCGAACAAACAAATTATATTCGTTGGTTTAATGAGTTAGGCATTGAGGATGTACCGCTGGTCGGTGGCAAAAATGCCTCGTTAGGTGAAATGTATCGAGAACTCACGCCGCAAGGTGTTCAAATCCCCAATGGGTTTGCAGTGACCGCAGAAGCGTACTGTTATATGTTAGATGCAGCCGATGGTTGGCAAGCATTGCATGAGGTATTGGATGATTTAAACCCCGAAGATGTTGCCGATTTAGCCAGCCGCGCCCGAAAAGCCCGCGACATTATTTATGCCGCGCCGTTACCCAAAGACCTTGAGATGCAAATTCTCGATGCCTATGTTCAACTCCAAGTGCAATACGGTGAAGACTTAAGTGTCGCCGTGCGTAGTTCTGCCACTGCCGAAGATTTACCCACTGCCAGTTTTGCAGGGCAACAAGATACTTTTTTAAATATACGCGGTGAGCAGGCATTACTGGAAGCCTGTAAACGTTGCTTTGCCAGTTTATTCACCGACCGTGCTATTCATTACCGTGTCGATCAAGGTTTCGACCATTTTAAATTAGCGTTATCCATCGGCATTATGAAAATGGTGCGTTCGGATTTGGATGCCAGCGGCGTGATGTTTTCCTTGGATACTGAGTCGGGTTTTTCCGATGTGGTGTTTATTACGGGAGCTTATGGCTTAGGCGAAAACGTGGTGCAAGGCTCAGTTGATCCCGATGAATTTTATGTTCATAAACCAACGTTTAACCAAGGGCATCGCGCAGTATTACGGCGTACCTTAGGCGCGAAAAAAATAAAAATGGTGTATAGCGACGGACGCACCCGCGAATCCACACGCAATATTGTCACCTCAGCTGAAGAACGTAATCGCTTTTGTTTAACTGATACTGATGTGCTAACGCTGGCTGATTACGCGATTAAAATCGAAAACCATTACAGCAAAAAAGCAGGACAATCCAAACCGATGGACATCGAGTGGGCAAAAGATGGCTTGGACGGTGTGTTATATATCGTGCAAGCTAGACCTGAAACCGTGGTATCACAACTCAGCGGCATGGTGCTAGAACAGTACACACTAAAACAAGGCGCGAAAGCCTTAGTTTTAGGGCATTCAGTCGGCAGTAAAATTGCCGTGGGTAAGGCACGAGTGATTCTTAAAGCCGAACAATTAGGCGAGTTTAAAGCAGGGGAAGTATTAATTGCTGATATGACCACGCCCGATTGGGAACCTATTATGAAAATTGCCTCGGCAATCGTCACCAATAGGGGAGGGCGCACTTGTCATTCCGCGATAGTGTCGCGCGAATTGGGATTGCCTGCGGTGGTAGGCTGTGACAATGCGACTGCGTTAATTAAAACAGGCGACATGATTACCGTGTCTTGTGCAGAAGGTGATGTCGGTAAAGTGTACGCAGGGCAGTTGGATTTTACCGTTGAGCGACTTGATTTATCAGACTTAAAGCACCCAAAAACTCATATTATGCTTAATCTTGGCAATCCTGAAGTGGCGTTTAAAACTAGCTTTCTACCCAATGATGGCGTGGGTTTGGCGCGGATGGAGTTCATTATTACTGAATATATCAAAGCGCATCCAATGGCGTTGATTCATCCTGAACGTGTGACCGATGCCAGCGAACGCGAACAACTCAAAGTATTAACCCGCAGTTATGCCAGTAGCGAAGAGTTTTTTATTTCTAAATTAGCCGAAGGGGTTGGCACGATTGGCGCGGCGTTTTATCCTAAACCCGTGGTGGTGCGAATGTCAGATTTTAAAACCAACGAATACGCCACGCTATTAGGCGGACGTGATTTTGAATTTAACGAAGAAAATCCGATGATTGGCTTTCGTGGCGCGTCGCGTTATACCCATCCTGCTTACCGTGAAGGCTTTGCGCTAGAATGTGCGGCAATGAAGCGAGTGCGTGATGACATGGGTTTAACCAATGTCATTTTAATGATTCCCTTTTGTCGGCGTGTACAAGAAGCTAAAAAAGTCTTGAACTACATGGCAGAGTTAGGTTTGAAGCGCGGCGATAATGGTTTACAGATTTATGTGATGTGTGAAATTCCCAATAACGTGATTTCCATCGATGCGTTTTCAGAACACTTTGATGGTTTTTCGATTGGCTCAAATGATTTAACCCAATTAACGCTAGGTGTAGATAGAGATTCAGCGATACTGGCAGAAGATTTTGATGAACGTGATGATGGCGTAAAAGAAATGATACGCATGGCAGTGATAGGCGCGAAACGTAACGGTAGACATTGTGGCTTATGCGGTCAAGCTCCATCCGATTACCCTGAAATGGCAGAATTTTTGGTGGAAATTGGTATTGATTCCATGAGTGTCACGCCTGATACTGTGCTGAAAACTACGCAACTGGTGCTAGAGACCGAGCAACGCTTAGCTAGGTAGAGCCATGCGCTTTTTTTGTTTGCTGGTCTTATTATTAATTACTATCCTTGAAATAGGGCCATTTCCTATTACAGGGGTGGTATTAATCTGGGTGGTATTATTTCGCCCAGCGTGGTTTTATAAGCTGGTGCTTAAAATCTATAACAAATAATGATTACTGAGACGTTGCTGTGCAACGTCTCTATAACGCTGTTATTTTGCAGCGGCTTCCTTTTCTGGCACATAGACAAAAGAGCCATCTTTTAGCTGGTAGGTAACACCCGCTTTCATGCCTTCACCTTCACCAATTTTGCCTGTCGCTTTGTATTTTTCCATTTTTTTGCCGTCCTTGATGGTCATTTCCATGTTCTTTTCACCCGGATTTTTAATGACAACCACTTTATCTTCATTGAATGGATTGAGCGGGTTTTCCATGACGATGATAAATAAAATGGCGATGATGACTAGAAATACGTCAACGGCGTTGACGATGGACAAAATAGGATCATCAAGTTCTTCATCTTCTAAAATATGCAGTCTGCTTTTTGCCACGCTTACTCTCCTATCAATGGGCTAACAGCCCGCAATTCAGTTAATAACCAGCGGCGGCGGACGGTAAGAATCACGAAAGTGATAGAGGCGGCTAATAGCGCGGTGATAACAGCGGAAAACGCGACCACTAAATTTTCACTGACGTTGCGGCTATTGCCTTCGGTGAGTGATAGCAACGCAGGCCCCATAGGAATCATAGTGGCGACTAAACCCAGCATCGGCGAGGCACGCGAGACAATTTTTAACGGTTCTAATTGTTTTAGAATAAATAACTCCATGTCTTCAATGGTGCAATTTTTGATGCTCTTACGATAGCTATCAAGGCGGTTTGGATAGGTCTGTTGTTGGCTATTCGCCCACATTCTTTGCGCTAATTCCATCAAAAATATGCCGAACATAAAAAACGCATACAGAAACATAGCGATGATAAGCAGTAAGACAGGGGTTAAAAAATACTTGGTAACTTCGTATAGCGATAATTCGATAAATGACATGATTTAGTAATTCTCTTATGAGGTTTAACAAAAAAGTTGTTCAAGTTTCCACGCGCTATGTGGGAACGAGGGGAATAAGCTAACTGCTGACTTTTGCAACACCCCCTATTGGCTTTTGTGACCATAACTGCCACAACATACCGCCGAATAAACTCAATAATACGGGCAGTAAGTACAGCCAGCGCGTCCAGTCGGGTTCGGTATCACTGGCTTTTTCTTGTTTTTGCAGTTGTTGCCCTTGCACTGATACAGTCGGGTTTTGCGGGGCAGTTGCTTGTTGTGCAGGTGTTGCTTGCGCCGCCGCAGGAGCGGCATTGGCACTCACGCCGTAGCCTTGCGCTAATTGCGCTACATAGGTTTTAAAGGCTTCATTATTGGTTTGGACATCGTGCTTTTTGGCAATTTCCTGATAAATTTCTACCAGTTCCTTTTTGGTTTGTTCATCGGCTTTCCAGTAATCTTTGCGGATAGCTTCAATCATGCGTTCAGTAATTTGTGCTAACGCGGTCGGATTGGATTTTTCAAACCATTCACGCGTTCCCAGTTTGTATTTATCTTTCACATACACTTCATGAAATTCCTGCCACTGGTCGTCGCGCACCACATTTTTGTCCATTGTTTGCCAGCCCCAGAAATTATTGACGGTGTTGAGCATTTGCAACGTGCCTGAGTAACCCTCTTTCTGCATTTCTTTAACCCAATTAGGATGCTGATAGACCGCGCGTAATTCTTTTGCCATGAATTTTTCCGCGCTTTCCAACTTGGTTTTATTGGGATCGCGCATATTAGAAATGTACATTTGCGGGGCTTTGCCGTCTAACTGTTGTACGGCAAGCGAAATGCCGCCCATGAATTCAAACGGATGGTCGGTATCTAATAAACCGCGTAAATTAGACGAGCGCGAGAACACCACCGCACTAGTGCCTTTCAGCTGCGCCGCGTAGGTATTGACCTCTTTTCCTGTAGCATCTTGCAGTTTTTTGCTCCAGTTAGCAGGATTAGGCCCGTAGCCCCATGACATTCTGTCCAAATACAGATTTGCCAGTTTACCGTCGTCTTTTTCCCATTTGTCAGAAGCCAGCGTTGCTTTGGGTAATTTAGTACCGTATTCACCGCTTTGTTCACCGAAAATGCGTGTCAGGGCGAATTCTTCCGCCTTTTTTTCCTCCACGCCTTGTTTGATAAAGTCGGCTTTAATACGCTGGGTATTGGCACGCACAAAATTGACGTTATCGGCTTCGTTCAGTTTAGCCACCATGATGATGGCTTCATTAAAGCGTTCCATGACATTGGGGAACTGGTCTCGATATAATCCGTTGATGGAAATAATGGTGTCTATACGCGGTCTGCCCAATTCTGCTTGCGGAATGACTTCGATTCCCGTGACACGCCCACCTGCATCCCAGATGGGTTTTACGCCCATTGCTGCCATAATCTGTGCTTCCAGCATTCCCATGTGGCGCATGGTTTCTGAGCTGAACATCGTAAAAGTGAGTTTTTCGGGCGGTTGACCTGCATGAGCTTCTTTGTAGCTGTTAATCAAATCTTCAATGGATTTTTTACCCGCGTCATAAGCGGCACGAGTTGGCACACGCGAGGGATCAAAGCCATACATATTGCGCCCTGTCGGTAATGAATCAGGGTTACGAATGGGGTCGCCGCCATAAGAAGGGTCTATCCAGCGTGACGATAACACCGCACTCACGCCTTCTATTTCATGTTTGGCGTATAAATCAATTAGATATTTACGCCCTAATTCCACTTGCACCCGCAATTTTTCGTCGCTCAGTTCGGTTAATGGCTTATCGGAAAATACCCATTCTTCGGTGAATTTATAGGGTTTGGATTGTTGCAGTTGTTTGTAATCGGCTTTAAACGTGGCAACTGAATCAATACCCAAGGCTGCATAGTAAGGCTGTCCCAACATCTGCATGACATTACTGATTAAATGCCCGCGTTCAGCATCTTTGCCCAAGGTGTGCAAACCCAAAGGCTGCATGGCTGAACCCAGTTCTTCCAGATAATTTTCAATATCGCGTAACGATTCTTCAAAGTTGGTCGCTAAATTTTCAGGCGACATTTTTAAATCCTTGGCGATATTCATTTTAATCGCTTGGTCGATAATGGATTGCCGACTGCTGATTTTCACAGGGCCGTCATCCAAGGCGCGGTATTCACGAATGGTGTCGTTAATTTTGACAAATTCATCCGATAGCCCTGCGGGGGCAAACGCAGGCGTTTGATAACTGACAATCACTCCGCGTCCACGGCGTTTGACGTGAATCGCTTCGCTGATATTGTCAATGATGTACGGATAGACAACAGGCACATTGCCGACCAGCAGATTGGGGTAGTCGAATGCCCATAAGCCGCGCTCTTTACCTTGCGACCATTCTTGTGAGCCGTGGGTACCAAAATGAATGATGGCATTGGCGGCGAATTGTTCACGAATCCACAAATAGCCCGCCAGATACGAATGATTAAGCGGTAATTTGGTGTCATGAAACATTTTTTTCTCATCTTCATCGGTCGCCATTTCACCGCGTGCAGGTTGTGGCATCATCACCAGATTACCCAACTTCATACGCGGAATCACAAAACCCCGCACGCCGTCTTTATCGGCTAACCATTTCGCTTTTTCAGGTTCACCAAAGGCTTTATTGACATCCGCTTGCACCGATTCAGGCAAGGTGGCAAACCATTTTTTGTAAGTGTCCAGCGGTAAAAAATCCCAATGTGGGGTTTTCATCAGCGCGTCTATTTCCCCGCGTCGATAACGCGGTCTGAGCATGGTGGCAACGGCGGCAATGATTTCCTGTTCGTTAGCCTTATCAAAGACATAACCTTCTGCACGCAGTTGGTCAATCAGGTATTCGATAGAGCGCGGGACGTTCATATTGGACGCGCCCTGATTTTTTTCACCTGGGGGATGATTCCAAAATAACAACGCGACTTTTTTATCGGCATTTTTTAGCGTTTGTAACTTGGCAAGATTCATCACTTTGCCTGTCAACAGAGCCATTTGTTCAGGTATCGGCACCATTTCGCCGCCTTCGTTAGCGGCTAATACCACAGGGTCTTGCAGTCCGATGTATTCGGCATTGGTGAGTGTGAACGGCAGATAAAAACTGCTGACACCCGCTAAGTCTTTGTAATAATCGGCGCGTGTGCCTGTGCGATACGACAGGATATTAATGACAGGAATGCCCATTGCTTGATGCCACGCTTTGCGACCATCGGGATTCATGCCTAAAAAAGTATTGACCATCAACACGTTGGCGATAATTTTGCCATCCATTGTTAATAACGGCTCATTAACAGCAACGCTTTGAGCAGCTTTAGGATTAGGAAAACCCCTGTCTGTTGCTGTTGTCGGAGCTGATTCAGGGCGACCGCGTGGTTTTTCGCCGCTGGCTTCTGGACGACCACTGCCCGCTGGTGCAGTCGGTCTGCCGCCTGCTTGACCAACGCGGGTGGCACGATAAAAAATCAACGGCACTCCGCCTGCTTTTTCAATACTGTCAACGGTCTCGTCAAGCATCCGCAATTGACCATCGGAAATATGGCTGGACGATGATTCCATTGCAATCACAGGATTATCTTGCCACTTTTTACCCGTTTGCGTTTCCCACCACGCCAAATAAGCGGGCAGATTATCAAAAATAAAATCGGCAAATTTTGGATGATAAATCCCGCCATTCGGCAATTTCATCGGCTCAGCAATTTTGCTGACATCACCGCCTGTGAGCAGGGCGTTTAAATACTGAAACAATCGTTCATGATTAATCGGCGTACCACCTGCGTAATAATCAAACAGGCGTTCCGCCACCGCCGCATCCAAATTCACGGGTTTAAGGCGATTGGGCAGATTCATCATGTTAATACTCAGCGTGGGCAATGCGTTGTTCGTCATTGCCCCTGCGCTGACACGCTCAATCAGGGTTATATCATCACTGCGCGGCGCGTCAATAATGACCATATTGGCATTTTCCATCACCCGTTTCACACCCGCTTCACCATCGCGGTCAACTTGCGTCCACGCCAGTTCCACGCCTTGTTTTTTTGCGGCTTGCTCCATGAGTTTGAATTTTTGTTCCAGCACAAACTGCGTGGATAAAATGCCAATTTTAACTTGTGCAGCGGCGGGGATGGTGACTGATATTAAAAGTATCAGCCATAACAGATTGATTGAATTAAATTTATTCATAATGATGGTGTTTTAAAAAATAGTAATTGCTCAGTTATGCAGGTCGGGAAGCTAATGGATTAAATGCTGTTCAATCGCGCATCATGAAACTGTTTCGCTTTGCGTTTTTTCAGCCATTGAATAACGCCCGTTACCATTAACAGTAATGGCGCGAACCCTGTAACCAGCACCATAATGCGCCCTGTAGTGCCAAGAATTTCACCGTTGTGCAAGGGCAGTTGCAGGTTCACAAACGCCGTACCCGCATTAAATTTAAACGGGTCACGGACTTGCAGGAATTTACCGCTGTATTGATCTACCCAGATATTAGTCGCGCCTTTACTGCGAATTTCACCGACTTGCCGCCCAGTCACGCGAATACTGTCATCGGCTTTTTTAGCCAACACTAAACGTTGAATTTCAATATTGGGATACGCCGCTTCAACCGCTAAGACTATCGCTTCAGGCGATAAGGGTGCAGCTCCATTGCTAGGTGCGGATTTTGTTTTTGCATTCATTTCCATCATCGCCGCCATGCCTGTCATGCCATCGAGTGGCGAGAAATAATTCACGACAGGCTTAAAGACTTCGGGCAGATTGAAATACACGCCAGAGAGCGCGACGGCAAACAGAACAACAGCGGTATAAATGCCCGCTGTTTTATGCAGGTCGATGTTAAAACGGGTGAAACTAGCATTACGCTTGATAGTAAACGCCTGTTTAATTTTGCTTAATTTCGGCCACCACAAATAAATACCTGAGATGGTTAGCACCAAGGTCAATAAGGCAGTGATACCCATAATTAATTTACCCGTATCACCAATCAACAGATTGGCGTGCAAGCGCAAGACTATCGACATCAAGGAATCATTTCTGACGCGATCCCCTAGCACTTGTCCTGTATACGGATTCACCATGACTTCGTGTAAGGGCGCGTGCATCATTTTATGTGTTTTCCCCGCGTGTTCTTTGTGTTCCATTGGCACTTCGTAGCGCACCATCAATACATCATCAGGGTCTTCGGGTAACTGCATATTCGCGGGTGGTGCTTTGATGGGTGATGCCTGATTGGCAGTCGTAATCAGTATCGACAAGGGCAGTCGTTGTTGCCCGACTTCCACCTGCATAGTGTCGGAATTAAGCCATTTATCAATAGCATGATCGTAAACCAATAAGCTACCTGTCAGACCCGACATAACCAGAAATGCACCCAGCCACAGGGTGATATAGAGATGCAGTTTTAATAGCACTTTGCGTAAAGTGAGCTTCTTTAGTGCGGCAAGTGTTTTCGTGGAATATTTACCAGTGACACGAGTGGGTTCAGCGATAGGTGATAATGGGTCGATGGTTGACATAGTTGTTACTCCTGAGTTATTGCCATTGAATAACTATTAAAATAAGGGCAGGCACAAGACCCGCCCCTACTTAATGACGGGGGGGAAATAGCTTTATTCTTGTGGGCAGCCGTGCTTTTCTTTCATTCCAGCGTGTTTTTCCTTCATCTGGTCGTGTTTTTCTTTCATTTTGGCATTTTGTTCAGGGGTCAATATTTCTTTGATTTGCGTACTGAGTTCATCGTGTAAGGCTTTCTTTTTCACTGCGTTTTGTTCAAATAGCGCGTCCACTTTAGTTTGTTGTTCTGCATTGAGATCTAGGTCTTTTGTTAGCCACGCGCTTTTTTTGCAATCTTTAGCGGGTGTTGCTTCGGTTTTAGCAGGTTCTACTGCCATAGCGGTTAATGGCAATGTCATCATTAAAGCCAGTGCGATTAGTGTTTTTTTCATGGTATTTCCTCTGGGTTGTGGTTGTTAAAAATTGTATTCTAGCCCTGCACGGAACTGAAATGGACCATCGCTGATACCCGCTAGACCTTGGTAAGTTTGAACATTAGCGGCATCGGAAGTTACTCTGGATGAGTATTTGGTATTTAATAAATTGAGAGCTTGCAATGACAGCGTCCAATTTTTCAATTGATAGCTACTGCGCAAATTAAACAACATGGGGCGTGAGTAAGTATTGGTATTTTGGATATTGGTGTAGTAGCGACTCAAGTAGTCAGCTTCTAATTCCACGCTTAATCCAGACACTGGATAAACAGCGACACGCGCATTCACATGGTGCTTAGGCGCACCGACCATAGTGACCCCATTTAATTTAACTGCTCCTGCATTGTAATTATTCCAAAAGTTCCAGTTCAAGGTGTGAGCAACGCTAAATTTAACCATGTCATGCGGTTGGTACGCCAAGCTGGTCTCGAACCCCCTAACGGTGACTTTACCTGGATTACCCGTATAAGAGGCGGTGGTTTTAGCCGTGTTGACCGTGGTAACTCGACCTGTAGTGATAGTGTTAGGTAATTTTGACCACGACGCGCCGCACACCGATGGATTATCACTACACAACACGGATGCCATGTAGTTATCAATGTTGGTTTCAAAGGCGGTGATGTCGTAGGTCATCCCTTGCTCGCGAAAAAAACCACGCAAGCCCAGTTGTTTGGTAATACTGGTTTCAGGCGTTACGTTATAGTTGGGATATTGTGCGGTGACACTGGCACTCGCTCCTGGGACCAACCAACCATCGGCAACCCCGAACCACAGCGTGTGATCTTTGACATATTCATAATCTAAACCACCTTTTTTGATTAATTTATTGAAATTCTGCCCACTAT
This sequence comes from Crenothrix sp. D3, assembly GCA_002134785.1. Taxonomy (GTDB): domain Bacteria; phylum Pseudomonadota; class Gammaproteobacteria; order Methylococcales; family Methylomonadaceae; genus UBA4132. Next base: position 132,776 of record MBQZ01000018.1, on the reverse strand, counting down.
TTTTAAGTACGCCGCCTGCCGCGTTATAGGTCTGGTAATAATGCTGTTGATAATCTTCATGGCGCAAACCAAAGTTAAAACGTAGATTATCCATCGAAGACAAAAAGCCTTCTTTAAATACCCCGTTCAGCGGTGAAAATTCGTACTGCATAAACGGGGCGACTTGAGTTTCATGATAGACACTAGCCGATGCTTTAGAGGTTGCTGTGAAACTATTTGCTGCACGATTCCAAATGTCGGTATTTTGATAACCGTTATTAATATCGACACCCGTATAAACGCGCGATTTAACAAAATCAAAATCTTGTCGATAAACGGTATGGGCATTATGTTGACCATGATTAACGTGTTGCTCAGTGGTACTGGATGCACCACTACCACCGCCTGGGTTCGCATCGATTCCATTCTTATCGCGCTTTGAAAAAGACACTTCCAACTCTCCGCCATTACCGACTTGACGTTTATAAGACGCAAGTCCTGAAATATATTGGAAATTTTGATATAAATTCTGCATGGCAGGATTGGCTTGCTGCCAGTTTTGACTCCATTGTTGTCTGCTAAGAGGACCGCCATTTTGTTGATACCAATCGGTATAATCAAATCGTAAGGTGAGTTTTGACACGTCATCGGGATGTAAGACCACTTTACCCGTGCTAGAGGTGCGCCTTGATTTACTTCTATCTCGCCACGGATTGTATTGCAACGCGCTAATGCCAACAAAGTAGCCGATGTCATTGATAGGGCTTTTTACCGTGCCACTCGCAGAGCCTTGTGTTCGATATAAATCATACATACCGATTTCCTGAGACAGCGAGTATTCAGGTGATTTACTGGGGTCTTTGGTAATAATATTGATAGTGCCACCGATGCCATTACTGGGATACAACACGGAAGCAGGACCGCGCATCACCTCAATAGACTCTATTTCTTTGGGATTAATCGTATCGGTATTGTTGGTGGTGTTGCCATTGCTGGGTGAGCCGACCATAAAACCATCAACTGCACCATTGGTATAGGATTTACCACCGTCGGGTATACGAATATTACGCTGCATACTGATTCCTGGCACTCGACTCAGTTGCTCACGAAGAAGATCGACGTATTTGACGGTTTGCAGCTCTTGCTGATCGATGACACTCCCTGCTATGGGTGTGGTCATGGTTAATTTACCCAGTTCGGTTCTTTTTTGCACAGGGATAGAGTCAATATCTTCGGTCAACCAATTATCAATATGCGATTGTTTGTCAGAAACCGTCATCTCATCGAGTGCAATAATACGATCCTCACTACTGGGTACGTTCTTCGCTGTTGATGTTTTCGATTTTGCCGTTTTTGAAGCTGAGTTTTTGACTGTTTCAGCGGTAGCGGGCGTTGTCATCGACAGAGTCAGTGCGGGAATGGCTAAAGCAATAATGGTAGCTTTAGTAAAGTTGTGTCTTGCGCTCTCTATATTTAATGTATTTAGTGTGGAATGTTTAAAATTAATCACTCACAACTCCTGTATTATTTTTATAATGAATCATACAAAAAGCAAGTTGTATGCCATTAAAATAAGACTTTAAATTCAGGTTGTTATGTTTTTAGAGAGGGTAGTGTAGGGTATATCACCTATTTTTTTTATGGGACTAAGGCATTTGCCTTATTGAAAAACGCTTGGGTTGTGAATTGATTGACGATAGTATTTTAGTTGGTCGTAATATTTGACATCCTGTAACGGTTGTCCATCAACCAATACCAATGTGCGGCGGGTATCGACACCGCGCAACGAAAAACCACCCGAACCAGACGCACCTTGCGTCTGTCCAGTGGCATTGAAACCTAAGAATAAACTGGGAACTCTGATCAATGCGTCACCTAATCTTGAAATATTTTTTGACTCCATGTCTTTTTGAGTCACGACACTCACAGCGGCGAGGGCATTGGAAAGCAAGGTTTCAGTCTTGGTCGCACTGACCACCATTTCTTCCAGACCTTTTACCGCCTGCTTGTCGGTTTCGTCACTCGCTTGGCTATCTGCTTTGGTTTTCGATGTGGATTGCTTGGCAGGCATGGCTTTATCAGCTGGTTGGTCGGTAAACCACAAGGCTGCGTGTGTGTTGGTACTGAAAAAAACAGTAAGTAAGGAGAGAAGTGGTAGATGTTTCATTCTGATAGCTCTCGACAATGAGTGTAGATTGATGAAGTTATTACTATCATTCCCACGCACGAAGCAGCGTGGGAACAAAAGCTAACCGTTATTGTTTATTCTGCTGGGCAACTGTGTTTGCCTTTTATTTCAGCGTGCTTGGCTTTCATTTGATCGTGTTTTTCTTTCATTTTTGCGTGTTGTTCAGGTGTCAGCACTTCTTTTATTTGCGCACTGAGTTCATCGTGCAAGGCTTTCTTTTTAACTTCATTTTGCTCAAACAAAGCGTCAACTTTGGTTTGCTGCTCTGCATTCAAGCCTAAGTCTTTAGTCAGCCACTCGCCTTTTTTGCAGTCTTTAGCAGGTTCAGCCGCTATAACGCTTAACGGGACGCTCATCATTAATGCAAGGATGATCAGTGTTTTTTCATGGTATTTGCTCTTGGTTGTGGTTGTTAAAAATTGTATTCCAGCCCTGCGCGGAACTGAAACGGGCTATCAGCTATGCCAGTAATGCCTCCATAACTTTGAACATTCGCCGCATTAGCAGATACTTTGGATGAATATTTAGTATTTAATAAATTGAGAGCTTGCAATGACAGTGTCCAGTTTTTCAACTGATAACTACTGCGCAAATTGAATAACATGGGGCGTGCATAGCTGTCGGTATTTTGAATATTGGTTTGGTAGCGACTTAAGTAATCGGCTTCCAGTTCCACACTTAAGCCTTTGATGGGATACACGGCAATACGTCCATTAACATGATGCTTGGGTGAAATAGCCATTGTCACGCCATTTAATTTAACCGCACCCACATTGTAATTATTGAATACGTTCCAGCTTAAGGTGTGTGCAACGCTAAATTTAACCATCTCATGCGGTTGGTACGCCAAGCTAGTTTCAAAGCCTCTCACAGTGGCTTTTCCAGGGTTGCCTGTATAAGAAGCGGTGGTTTTAGCCGTGTTGACCGTGGTAACTCGACCTGTAGTGATCGTGTTAGGTAATTTTGCCCACCCGTTGCACATCGACGGATTATCACTACACAATACCGAGGCGATGTAGTTATCAATGTTGGTTTCAAAGCCAGTGATGTCATAGGTCAGCCCTTGCTCACGAAAAAAGCCTCTCAACCCCAGTTGTTTGGTAATACTGGTTTCAGGCGTTACGTTTTCATTGGGATATTGTGCGGTAACATTGACACTTGCTCCTGGCACTAACCAACCATCGGCAACACCAAACCACAGTGTATGATCTTTGACATATTCATAATCTAAGCCGCCTTTTTTGATTAATTTATCAAAATTCTGTCCACTGTTTTTAAGTACACCGCCTGCGGAATTGTAGGTTTGATAATAGTGCTGTTGAAAATCTTCATAACGCAACCCGAAATTAAAGCGTAAGTTATCCATAGAGGCTAAAAAGCCGTCTTTGAATACGCCATTGAGCGGTGAAAATTCGTACTGCATAAACGGGGCGACTTGGGTTTCGGTATAGCTGGAAGCGGATGCTTTGGTTGTTCTATTAAAGCCACTGGCAGGACGATTCCATATTTCAACGTCTTGATAACCGTTAATGACATCGACACCTGTATAAACACGGGATTTCACAAAATCAAAATCTTGTCGATAAACGGTATGGGCGTTGTTCTGCCCATAATTGATTTCTTGCTGCGTGGTACTGGAGGCAGCACTACCGCCACCAGGGTTAGCGTCAGTGCCAATTTTATCGCGGCGTGAAAAAGATACTTCCAATTCACCACCATCACCCACTTTACGTTTATAGGAAGCAACGCCTGAAATATATTGAAAATCCTGATATAAATTCAACATAGCAGGATTGGCTTGCTGCCAGTTATTAACCCATTGTTGTCGAGTAAGACTGCCAGGGTCTTGCTGATACCAACTGGTATAATCAAATCGTAACGTGAGTTTTGACACATCATCGGGATGAAGTACGACTTTTCCCGTGCCAGAATAACGCTCAGATTTAGTTCTATCTTTCCACGGATTGTATTGCATAGCATTAAAGCCAACAAAATAACCAATGTCATTGATAGGGCTTTTTACCGTACCACTGGCTGAACCTTGCGTTCTGTATAAATCATACATACCGATTTCCTGAGACAGTGAGTATTCAGGCAATTTACTGGGGTCTTTAGTAATAACATTGATTGTGCCACCGATACCATTGCTAGGATATAACACCGAAGCAGGGCCGCGTATCACTTCGATAGACTCCACTTCCTTAGGATTGATGGTATCGGGCTGACTCATGCTGCCAACCGTGGGTGAACCGACGACAAAGCCATCAATTAAGCTATTGGTATAGGCTTTACCACCATCAGCTATACGGATATTGCGCCCCAAACTAATACTGGGAACGCGGCTTAGCTGCTCACGGAGAAAATCGACGTATTTGACTGTTTGCAGCTCTTGCTGATCGATGACGCTACCCGCCAGCGGCGTGGTCATGGTCAAATGACCCAGTTCGGTTCTTTTTTGCACAGGGATAGAGTCAATATCTTCGGTTAGCCAATTATCAATATGCGATTGTTTTTCAGAAACTGTCATCTCATTAAGTGTAGTAATACGATTCTCACTTCTGGGTACGTTCTGTGCGGTTGATGTTTTCGATTTTGCCGTTTTAGAGTCGGCTTTTTTAACCGTTTCAGCAGTGGCTAGCGTTGTCATCGACAGTGTCAATGCAGGAATAGCTAAAGCAATAATGGCAGCTTTAGTAAAATCGTGTCTCGCGTGTTCTCTATTGACTATGGGATGTTTAAAATCAATCACTAACAATTCCTGTATAACTTATTTTTATAATGAACTATAACATTAGCAATTTATGCGCCATAAAAATTATTGTTTAAATTCAATTGGTTGTATTTTTTGTGTATATATACAGGGGGATATAACCTACTTTTTATATTGAAATAGGGCATTTGCCCTATTGAAGACCGCTTGAGTTGTGAATTGACTGATGACAGTATTTTAGTTAGTCGTAATATTTGACATCCTGATGTTCATCAAACAGACTATTTTTGCAAATTATCTCCTGTGATAATTTAACTGCGGAATCAAAAATAGGGTTTTTTGATTTCTATTTCATACTTTTACTTGGAGTTACACACATGAAAACCCCCGCCTATTGCTTAGCTCTATGTGCCATTTGCACGGCTTTATCGGTATCAGCCGCCGATTTAACGCGTGCTGAAGTAGAGCAACGGTTGGCTACTGCCGATAAAACCCACGTTGCTGATTTAAAACGGAAAGATTTAACCGAGTTAGATTTATCAGGATTGGATTTTAGAAATGCTAATTTATGGGGTTCGGATATGCGCCGCGCCAATTTTAGCAACAGCAATTTATCAGGCTTGGTGTTAGATTTAGCGGTGATGTCAAAAATCAATTTGTCAGGTGCTGATTTATCCAATACCAGCGTGTTTGGTGTTCATGTCGGTGGGGCGAATTTAAGCCATGCGAATTTAACAGGCAGTCGCTTTATTGCAACGCTAGACCGCGCTGATTTAAGTCATGCCAATTTGTCCAACGCTAATTGGGGCGTGGATATGAAAAATCAGTCGATGGGTTTAATGCGAGCCAGTATGAATTATGTCAATTTAACAGGCGCGAATTTAACCAATGCTAATCTTGATCGCGCTTTATTACGGTTTGCCAATCTTTCGGGTAGCGTATTAAAAAATGCTAACTTGTTTGGTGTCGATTTATCGGGTGCAGATTTTAGCAATGCGGATTTAACGAATGTGAATTTAACAGGCACAACGCTAGAAGAGACTAATTTTGCAGGGGCGAATTTAACAGGGACACATTTCGCGGGCATAAAAGACAAGTCTAAACTTAAAGGTTTATCTGAAAGTAAGCATCTGGAGGCGGCAATTTTTGATTAATCACTGATATTACGCACACTACTAGAAAAATGTTATCCTTTTCAGCATGGAAAAAGAAAAGCTCTTCCCGATTTCGTGGGGTAGAGCTAATGCACAATAAAATATACCGTTCGTGGTGAGTCCTTCGGCTTCGCTCAGTTATAGAACCCACATTCACACCATTCGACAAGCTCAGTGCGAACGGTGTTGTAATCATTTCATTAGCTATTAGCTATATAAAGGTATGGACAAAAAAAAGAATTCACTACGCGCCGATGCTGTGAAACAACTTCACACCGCGTCCACAACAGATTCTGCGACTCGCACTCGCTCTGCTGAAGAATTACTCTACGAACTTCAGGTTCATCAAATTGAACTTGAAATGCAAAATGAGAACTTACGCCAATCTTACGAGGCGTTGGCAGAATCGCAGCAAGATTATTTTGACTTGTATGAGTTTTCACCCGTCGGCTATTTAACGCTTTCACATCAAGGCTTGATTGAAAAAATCAATCTGACGGGTGCAACGTTATTGAGAGAAAGTCGTTACAAATTACTACAACGGCGGTTTGCAGGCTTTATCAACGCCACAGATTCGGATCGCTGGCATCTTTTTTTCGCTCAAGTCATGCGGGGGAATCAGCAAAAAACGATTACAGTTTGCCTAAAGCAGCCTAACGATAACTTGCTTTATGCAGAACTGCACTGTCTTCCCATGTTAAAAGCGGATCACCAACCCACACTGCGAATTGTTTTAACCGATATAACCGCGAGTAAACAAGCAGCCGAGCTGCTCATTGCCAATAAAGAGCTTGCCTTCCAAAATGAAGAAAAAGAAAGCCGAGCAATTGAGCGTAGAAAAATGGAACGCGCATTGCAAAAAAGTGAAGAAAAACTGAATTTTTTGCTGTCAAATGCACCTGTGACAATCTTCACTTGCGAAGTAACCCCGCCGTTTAGGCTGACCTATATCAGCCCGAATATCATTGCAACTTTGGGATACTTACCCGAACAATTCCATGAAAAATGCAATTTTTGGAAAAGCAATATTCACCCTGATGATGTCGCACAGGTTTATGAGCATCTGTCGCACCTTTTTAAAAATGACACACTTCAGCACGAACACCGCTTTCGCACAGCGGATGGAAGCTATCGCTGGATGTATAACGAGGCACGATTAACGTGTGATGAAGCGGGTAAACCCTATCAAATTATTGGTTTTTGGGTGGATATTAGCGACCGCAAAAAAATTGAAAAGCTACTCACAGAAAGTGAACGGCACTTACGCGCAATTCTCGATACAACCTCTGAATGTGTAAAACTGGTAGCGCGTGACGGCACTCTGCTGTCAATAAATTCGTCAGGATTGGCAATGATAGAAGCCGACTCAGAAGATGAGGTACGCAATCAATGCGTCTATTTACTACTTGCCCCTGAGTATCGTGACGCTTTTCAAGCCTTTAATGAAGCCGTCTGTGATGGCAAGTCAGGCAATATGGAATTTGAAATTATTGGCTTGAAAAACACAAGACACTGGATGGAAACTCATGCAGTCCCGTTTAACTTGGAAAATGGTGATATTGTCCAATTAGCCTTTACAAGAGAAATCACCGAACGCAAGCGGTTGGAAAAATCTTTATACGATTCAGAATCAAAGTTTCACGCCCTTTACGATTCAAGCAATGATGCAATAGTGTTGTGGGATACAGTAATTTTTGATTGTAATCAGGCGGCTCTTACTTTATACGGTTGTAAAACAGTTGCCGAATTTTGCACTTACCATCCTGCGGATTTATCACCGTTAGAACAGCCTTGTGGAACAAGCTCCTTAATACTCGCCCAGCAATACATCGCTACTGCACTGGAAAAAGGGCAATTGCGCTTTGAATGGACACATAAAAAAATAGACACAGGCGAGAGCTTTCTTACTGAAGTATTACTCAATATCTTAATTTTAAATGAAAAAACCGTGCTGCAAGCAACAGTTCACGATATTACCGAGCGCAAACACGCAGAAATGGAGTTACGCATTGCCGCCACGATTTTTGAATCTCAGACAGTAGGCATGATGATTACCGATGCCAGCACCCATATTATTAATGTCAATCAAGCATTTACGAATCTTACGGGTTATAGCAAGGCAGAAGTTCTTAATCAAAAACCGCGTATATTACATTCTGGGCGACAGGATCGTTTGTTTTATGACAATTTATGGCAAAGCATTCATGACAGCGGAGGTTGGCAGGGCGAAATCTGGGATAAACGTAAAAATGGTGATATTTATCCAGAATTCATGACTATTACTGCCGTAAGAGCGAACCAAGACCAGATTACCCATTATGTGTCAACACATATCGACATTACTGAACGCAAAGCCGCCGAAGAGGAAATTAAACTATTAGCCTTTTACGACCCGCTCACAGGTTTACCCAATCGGCGCAAATTATTGGATAGATTGCGGTATGCTATCGCCATTAATCGTCGTAATCATAGCCAATTTGCGGTCTTTATGATGGATTTGGATAAATTCAAAGCGGTGAACGATAAGTTAGGACACGCGGCTGGTGATGAGTTGCTGAAACAAGTTGCGGCAAGAATTACCCGCTGTTTGCGCGATAGCGATATGGTGGTGCGTTTAGGCGGTGATGAATTTGTCCTCGTGCTAGAAAACCTGAAATTCCCTGAAGCGGCTGACATCATTGCCTTAAAAGTGATAGCCGATTTAACTGAGCCGTTTCAATTATCCGCCAATGACACGGTACAAATTGGCGCGAGTATTGGTATTAGTCTTTATCCCCAACACGGCAATACTCCTGAAAGTCTCATGGATCATGCTGATACCGCGCTTTATCAAGCGAAAGACAACGGACGCGGTTGTTTTGTCTATTTTTCTGGTAATGAGTTAACGCTGTTATAGTGACATTAATGACTGCCAGTCCTTTAAAAGACTGGCAATCATGCTCAAAAGTAAAAGCAGCAGATTTAATTCACTGATGTTACGCACCCATTTTTTAAAATCAATGAGTGACAGTTTTATGTATTATTAAAACTCTAATTCCAACCCTTTTTCACAAAAATCAAATTTAACTGGCTCGCCTTCTTCACCATCGGCAAAAACAGCTTTAACGAATTGTTTGCAGTTTTCATTGTCAGTGCTAGCAGCCCAAACTAAAGTGACTGATTCACCTGCTTTGATACCGCTACCAATATCAAAGCCACCCCATGTTTTACCATCTTGAGACACTAACATCTGTTTAATGGCAACTTTAGTTGTATTATGAGCGACAAATGAATCTTCCGCGTGTGCATTGGCAGCGATAGATAATAAGCCTGCAATCATCAATAAGCCTGTAACTTTTTTAATTTTCATGTGGTTATCTCTTTCTTTAAGTGATTAGTTAAATGTCTAGCTGTGTTACCCAGACATCGGCGATTATACACAGGTTTATGTATTATTTGACGCGCTTCCAGCGTCCAGCAATAAAATCCAAAGCTTCTTGAATATTCAAATCCCGTGTCGCTCCACCTGTTCTGACAAAAAATTTTGGTGTATTACTTTGCTCTAAAAACACGGGTCTGGTTGAAGGTGACACGATAAGCCGACACACTTCTTTATCGTCGATAACATGAAACAACACATGGACAAAGTGACACAAATCCGCGCCCAAATTGGCGGAAATGGCCGTCATTAATGATTGTTCAAAACCATCCTGATTAGGTTTTTTTAGTGTTGAATAATCTTTTTCCAAACCGATAATCTCGCCATTGTCAGCAATACCAATCAGCAACGTACCGCCGACATGACTATTCAAAAACCCCGCCAATGTTTTTAAAATCACCCCTTCAAGGCTTCGATTAATGCGTGATTCTGCCATATCCCACCGCAATGAGGACTTGAACTCTAAATACGGGCCTTCACCTTGCCTAATAATAGAGGGTAAATCTTTTTCTAGTTCCGTTTTTAAGTATTCGATATGTATGATGCGGCCGCGTATCACCTTGTATAGCACCATCGACAATAACCCAATCATTGCACCAATTTCTGCATAAAAGGTAATTAAGGCAAGGTTACTGTCGGAAATATTGCCCATCAATATGGCTTGAACTTGCGTAAATACATAGCCGATTGACGACAGTGGATCGGCTGCTTGTTCACGCGCATTAATATAATCGTAACTCGGCGCGAGTACAAAAACGCCAATCACTGCACCTGTAAGGGCGACGGTAATATACAGCTTTAATTGTTGATGCCAGATTGACATTATCAGTAAAAAAAATCGTTTCATGGTGGCGTTTATAGGTCTGGTTTATTTGGTTATATTTAATCAAGTGAGGAAATAATCCCTAGTCGTTCGCTAATCTTCACCAGTTCAGCCAGTGATTGTACTTTTAGTTTCGCCATCAAATGCGCACGGTGAACCTTAATGGTTTTTTCCACTGTGCCGAGATTAAGAGCAATTTGCTTATTTTTTTTGCCAGCAACGACATGACTCAACACCTCATGTTCACGCGGCGTTAGCGTTGCAAATCGCTGTTGCAATTCGCTTAGTTTGCTACGCGCCAGTCTGGCTATTTGATTACTGTTAATTGCATTTTGAATTGCCAAAATCAAGTCACTATCATTGACGGGTTTAGTGAGAAAATCCACCGCCCCTCGCTTTATTGCCTGCACACTCATGGGTATATCACCATGACCTGTGAGAAAAATAATAGGCAATTCGCTGTTTTGTGTGGCTAAAATTTGTTGCAATGCTAAGCCGTTCATTTTCGGCATCGCCACATCCAGCACCAAACAACCTGATGCGTTTGAATCATGTTCATCAAGAAATTGTTGCGCTGAAGAGAATAGGGCGGTTTTAAATCCTGCGGAACGCAGTAGTCGCGCCACCGCTTTTAATACCGAGGCATCGTCATCGACGATAAAAACCGTGGGCATTGAGGCGGTCATACTGTTTCTCCAGAATAGGCGGGCAAAGTAAAATAAAAACTCGTACCAATATTGGCGTTATTGGTAGCCCACAATTGCCCTTTATGGGCGTGAATAATGGTGCGACAAATGGCAAGCCCTAAGCCCATACCTTGCGGTTTTGTGGTAAAGAATGGTTCAAAAATACGTTCTATGTCATCACTGGCAATACCAGTACCCTTATCGCTAACTGCCACTTGCGCCTCTGTTCCGTTCCATTGTGTGTGAATATAAATCTGTCGCTGTTCGATACTGGCAGCGTCACACGCATTCATAATTAAATTAAGTAGCACTTGTTGAAGTAGGACTTTATCACCCGTGACTACAGGAATGTTATGGCTAAGGTCGCTGTTCACGATGACACTACGATGCCTTAAATCACGGCGTACCAACTTCAACACATCTAGCACAACGTCATTGATATTCAGCGGTCGAAGTTCCAAGTTAGCTTTTTTCAGAATGAGCCGTAACCGCTGAATGATGTCTGCGGCACGTTTATCGTCATCCACAATGTCTTGAAGAATGTCGCGTACTTCGTCAAGATTGATGTTTTCTTGTGCTAGAAAACGTTGTGCTGCCTGCGCATTACTGAGAATAGCGGCGAGGGGTTGGTTTAATTCATGTGCCAATGAACCAGACAACTCACCTAACAGCGTTACGCGGGATAAATGCGTCAGCGCGTTACGTTGCGTTTGCATATCCAGTTCCGCCTGTTTACGTTTAGTCATACTGATTTGCAATTTTTCAGCGAGCTTAGCCGAATGTACAACATCGTAGCTTAGCTCATAAGACATGGCAAACAGCGTGGGCATAAAAGAAATGCTGATTAAATAAGGCGAATTAAGAAGACCTGCATTCACCAACGCGGCATGACCTATTGAAGCCAGCAGGAAAAAAGCGATACAACCAAAAATAACGGCACGGCGACGAGCGGTGTCAGACCCTTGATGCCACAGCGTTATTGACGCATCAACCACAAAGGCAACCAATGCCAACATACTCATAAATCCCACGATATACCAAGGATTGAGTATACCTTGAGCAATATTAATCGTCTCACCAAAAACCACCACCTGCTTAAGGTAAGTAATTTCTGAAAAAAACAGATTCTGTCCTGTCGTGAAACTCAGAATGAGCGCGAATACTCGCAGACAGCACGCCGTCCACGCCAACCACAAGCGTCCAGCATGGAAGTAGTAACGCACATAGCAGATTATTGCTATCCAGATAACCAGCATTGGAAGATGAAGCCAGCGCATCAATAATGCTACCTCATTGATACTAACTGAGCGCATAGCAACTAATTCCATACCGCTAATCATCGCTACGCCGAGGGCGGCTATCGCAAAAAATAAATGCGCTACTTGCTGTCTTTGCTTACACCAAACAATAAGGTGTAACAATGCCAACGTTAAAATAGACGCTGCCATCATCGGCCAGACAATAGTAATCCAATTCATTTACTGAGAGAGGCTAAGAGATTGATGGTGTGGGTTGTCATTCTGGTTTTTTAGTGGGTTAACACGCTGATTTTTATAACGCAATACGATTGGCTACGATGAAAACTAATGGTGCCAAGCGTTTTCAAACCTGCGTATTACAAGTGCCGTTTAAGTATAACAGGGTTAGTGTGTCGCGTTTATTTTCAGGCGATAGCCTTGCTAATCTAGGTCTAAAGTCCAATAGCCTGAACACCTTAATTTCTGTTATTGTGAAAGCGTTTATTTATGCAAGAAATTGGTTTTTTGAATTTGCGATGAGCAAAAAATCATCAATACCTTGTTCATTTATAAGCACTTAACTAGCATTATTCGCTGTTTGTAATGTCTCACCCTGCGCTTTAAATTGTCAGTATTTTTAAAAATACTGTTTATGGTTTCTATTGGGAATTTATAGTAGTCTTAATTGCCCCATCAATAATTAAAGGATAAAAATGAAAACTCGCTTTTCCCTATATTTCAAGTCCTTCGCTTTTGCATGGAAAAACAGCGTAATTTCCCGATGGCTTTCAATGGGCATTTTGACGCGTATTACGAAAGACTTGGATTTTACTTGGACGGTAATTACTTTGGACTGGATTTTAAACCCGCTTTAGAAAAGAGTGAAAGTAAAGGCGTGTCAACTCGCATGGGTATTATATTGGGTTGACTGGGTATTGGTAAGCAAAGGTAATACGATAAAAAATGTACTAACGCTGTTTGGCGTTGGTTTTAATAGACAAAAACTATCAAGGAATCATCACAATGAACACATCAATCATCACTTCACGCCTATTAAAAGGCGTTAGTATTGCCCTAGTCGGCGGTCTTTTAACCGCTTGTGCAGCGATGAAAGCAGACGAAGCAACATCTAAAGAACAGTTATTAGCCGCCGCAGGTTTTAAAATGCAGTTGGCAAATACGCCAGAAAAAATGGCGCATTTAAAAACATTGACCCAACAAAAAATAGTCACGCATGAAAAAGACGGTACTAATTATTACGTTTACGCCGATGCGACGACTTGTAAATGTGTTTACATCGGTGAAGATGCTAATTATCAAAGTTTCCAGCAATTGCAGGTTCAGAAAAATATCGCCCAAGAACAACAAATGGCAGCAGAAATGAATCAAGATAATGCGATGAATTGGGGAATGTGGGGGGCTGGTTATGGCGGTGGTGCAGTATTCATTCGCCGATAATTCGCGCAGTACAAAACGGAGACGCAGTGTGCTTTTTTTGTTTGCCACTCGTTTTGTCAGAATAGCCAGTATGGCTATTCTGGGAATGACGACTTTATCAGTGAGCGCGACCGATATGGATCCGCGCTCGTATTCCAATATCCCTAAGAATCTCAATTTTGTGATTGCGGGTTACGCTAATCAGAAAGGTAATATTGCCTTTTCCCCAGCACTACACATCGACAATGCTAAGTTAGAAACGCACACAGCGGTTTTTGCTTATGCACGTTCATTGGATTTTTGGGGTAAATCGGGCAAGGTTGATGTCATTCTTCCCGCTGCTTGGTTATCAGGGACAGCGGAAGTGGACGGCAAGCCAGCGGAGAGATCCGTCAATGGCTTGACCGATTCTATAGCGCGGGTGTATGTCAATCTTTACGGCGCACCTTCGTTATCAATGAAAGACTTTGCCAGTTATAAGCAGGATACCATTGTAGGGATTAGCCTTGCAGTTGGCACACCGACTGGGCAATACAATCCTGAGAAACTGGTGAATCTTGGTACTAATCGCTGGTATATCAAACCTGAAATTGGCATTTCTAAAGCATGGGGCGATTTAACCGCTGAGTTTGCGGCAGGTATGTTTAATTTTACCGATAACAATCAGCCATTTCAGGGTGGAACGCTCAAACAAAAGCCCATCTACAATATGCAAGGGCATCTTATTTATAACTTCGGCAAAGGAACGTGGTTGGCGGTTGATGCTAATTATTATACGGGCGGACGTACCACGATGGACGGCAGAGAAGCGAATAATATGCAGCAAAATTGGCGCGTGGGTGGTACGTTTTCATTTCCTATTAGTAAGCAGATGTCCATCAAACTCAATGGCAGTACAGGTGTCTACTCACGCACGGGTAGCAGTTTCGATATAATCAGCGTGGCGTGGCAATATCGTTGGGGGGAAGGGCTTTAAACAGTCAATAAAGTAATTACAAAGCCGTTCGCACCGAAGCTCCTAGAAGTGTGAATGTGGTTCGACAAGCTCACCACGAACGACAAACTAAACCTTAATTAATTATGAACCAGCTCATCTTAGGCGATTGCCTTGAAGTATTAAAAACTCTAGCGTCTGACAGCGTGGATTTGATTTATCTCGATCCGCCGTTTTTTAGTAATCGGAATTATGAAGTGATTTGGGGGGATAAAGGGGAGATTCGCAGTTTTGAAGACCGCTGGTCGGGTGGCGTTGACCATTATATTGCGTGGTTAAAAGAGCGGGTTGAGGAAATGCACCGCGTGTTAAAGCCTACAGGGTCGATTTTTTTGCATTGTGATTGGCACGCGAATGCCTATATTCGAGTGTTTATTTTGGATAAGGTTTTTGGGCATGAGAATTTTGGCAATGAAATAACATGGATTCGCTCTAATCCTAAAAGTCATGGTTCAAAACATTTTCCAAATTGTAAAGATACAATTTTTAGGTATTCCAAATCTAACAAATTTTTATTTAACAAAACTTTCATGACTCATGATGATTCTTATGTTGATAAAGCCTATAAATACATTGATGAATCTGATGGAAGACGATATAGATTATTGCCACTACTTAATCCCAATAATGACCGTCCAAATTTGACCTATGAATTTCTTGGTATTACTAGGGTTTGGCGTTGGACAAAAGAACGAATGCAACAAGCTTATGAAGATGGCTTGGTTGTTCAACTTAAATCAGGAGCTGTTCCTCAATACAAACTTTACCTTGAAGATTCTAAAGGAAAAACAATTACTGATAACTGGAGTGATATTCAACAAATCGCCAGCAAAGAAAAAATCGGCTATCCCACTCAAAAACCCGAAGCCTTACTTGATCGCATTATTCAATGTGCCAGCAACGAAAACGACATCATCCTAGACCCATTCAACGGCGGCGGCACAACCGTAGCGGTCGCTAATAGATTAAACCGCCAATGGATAGGCATAGATTCATCAGTATCCGCGATAAAAGTCACCGAATATCGCTTAGATGCTCAACACGGTAATGCCTTAAAAGGGCAAACCTCATTGCATTCCTTTTCAGACTTATTTAAACCCTTCACCGTCCAACTGCACAAATACGATTACGATACCCTGCGCTATAAAGATGCTTTTGAATTTGAAAAATTTATCGTTCAACAAATCGGCGGCATCACTAATAACAAACAACGCAACGATTTGGGCTTAGACGGCAAAACCAAAGACGGCGTACCCATTCAAGTGAAACGCTCGGACAATATCGGGCGCAATGTGATTGATAACTTTCAATCGGCGTGTAAACGTTTTGATAATGCCTTGTTTGAACGCAATCAAAGCGAATCTAAATCTATCGGCGTGGTTATCGCTTTTAGTTTTGGCAAAGGCGCGACCCAAGAAGTGGCGCGGCTAAAAAATCAAGAAAACATCATTATTCAGTTGCTCAAAGTGGAAGATATTATTCCAATTGCCAAAAAACCTACGCTAAGCGTGGCGTTTAATGATTGTGGTTTGGATGCGAAACAGTGCCGTGAGATTGAATTTATCGCGACAGGTCAATCAGAAGCGGGTATTGAGTTTTATGCGTGGGATTGGTCTTACGAAAATCAGCAATTTAATTTTGCTATCGTCAACGATAAAATCGGTAAACAAACTCAAAAGTTTAAGGCTGGGACGCATTGCATCGCTGTTAAAGTCGTTGACAATGACGGTTTAGAAAGCATTGAAGTCATTACCCTAAAAATTAATGGTGGTGTGGCGTTATTGCCATTAAATTAAAGTAAACATCGCAAGAAAACTTAAATTAAACTACTTAGCGTTACTCATGACGATATTAAAAAGCTCGAACAAGTCAAACCAGCCAGTAACAGGAGAATAGTTAAACGTACCAACTGTCTAACAAAATTAATCAAATTTAGGAGTAATAATCATGACAACAAAAAATAAAATTTTAATTCTGGTCGCGGCTATTTGCTTGACCGTACTTTCATCACCCAGTTATGCACGAGCAGGTGGTGCGGGTGTTGGCTACGGCAATAGAGGCACTGCGGGTTCACCTGCGGGCGCACCAGGTGTGCCAGCGGCAGGCGCACCCGGTTATGGTGTTGGTGGTGCGGCTGTTCCAGGTGCGCCAGCGGCAGGTAGACCAGGTTATGGTGTGGGTGGTGCGGCTGTTCCAGGTGCGCCAGCAGCAGGTAGACCAGGCTATGGTGTGGGTGGCGCGGCTATTCCAGGTGCGCCAGCGGCAGGTAGACCAGGTTATGGCAGGTAGATGGTAAGCCTGAACTGATATTTTTGAATTGCCCTACTTAAAGTAAACTCAATAGCCGATTGATAGACTGTATTTTCAATCGGTTATTTTTATAACACGGAGTAAACATCATGATTATGCAAAACAAAATAAGCTGTCTGGTAGTTACAGCGATGTGTCTGACTACTCTCTCATTGTCTGTACACGCTAGAAGTTTTTCTGGAGCGGGCGGTGGTTCGGTAAGTGCAAGTGCGGGTTCTAGGAGTGCTGAGACTGCGCGAGGCGGTTCGGCTAGTTGGCAACGTGGTTCTGGCACATCGGTTGAAACCGCAGGGGGGCGTTCGGCGAGTACCAGTGCAACGGCTTACCGTCCGCCTGCGGCAGGAGTGGGGGGCGTGGGTGGTGCAGGTTATCCTGGCGTACCTGCGGCAGGCGCACCTGGCTACGGTGCGGCTGGCTATCATCCTCCCGTACCTGCTTATGGTTATCGTCCGCCTGCTAATTATGGCTATAGCTCTGGTCAGGTTGCAGGGGCAGCAGCAGTGGGTGTGGCAGTCGGCGCGATTGCAGGTTCTGCCGCTGTATCTCAACCAGCCCCCCCCCCTTCTACGGTTATCGTACAGCAAGCACCACCACCACAGCCCACTTTACCCTTAGGTAGTCAACTCCCGTCTCTGCCAGTAGGATGTGCGCCTGCTACTATCAATGCGGTGCAGTATTTTCAATGTGGGGCGAACTGGCTCATACTCAATGGCGGATATTTTCAAGTTATCCCCCGTCCGTATTAATTAACAAACAAGGAATCATTATTATGAAAAATAAAACAGGGTGTTTATTATTTGCCGTGATTGGCTTAGCGTTAGTCTCGCTACCCAGTCATGCGTGGCAAGCGGCACGCGGTGCTAATGGTGGTGCAGCAGTGCGCGGCCCGAATGGCGTTGCAGTGCGTGGCCCTAATGGTAATACGGCAGCGCGTGGTTATGGTGGCGGTGCTTATCACGCACCTGTCCCTTACGGTTATCGTGGCGGGACTTATAATAATGGCTACAGTTCTGGTCAGGTTGCAGGTGCGGCAGTGGCAGGTGCGGTAGTGGGGGCGGCGATAGCGAATAGAAATCAACCACCACCGCCACCCACCACCGTTATTATCCAACAGCCGTATTAAATTTAATGATAGGAGTAAGCGTTATGAGTATTTTCAATAAAAATCATGCTCTTCTGACGATTGCTATTTGTATAGCGACGATTTCATTGCCTGCAGAGGCGTGGCGTGCGGCAGGAAATGGTCGGCAAGGCGTGGCGCGTGGTGCTGGAGGTGGTGCTGCTGCGTGGAATCGTAACACAGGTAATGCGGTTGTTCGTGGCCCTAATGGTAATACAGCGGCTGTACATCGTGGTGGGGCTTATTATGGCGGTGGTTATCGCGCTCCCGTTCCTTATGGCTATCGTGGCGGGGCTTATTATGGCGGTAATTATGGCTATAGTTCGGGTCAGGTTGCGGCGGCTGGGGTCGCAGGTTTAGCAGTGGGGGCAATGGCAGGTGCGGCAGTCGCTAACTCTAATAATCAATCTTCTAATACCACAGTGATAGTACAACAACCTGCTCGAATGGCAATTGGCACTAACTTAAATAATCTACCCAGTGGTTGCGAAAGTCTTAACATTAATGGCATTCAATACTTTCAATGCAGTTCAGGTTGGATGCGATCTTACGGCAGTTATTATCAAGTCGTGCCAGCGCCTTATTGATTGCTAGGACACGTCATCATTACTTTTTACTTTTATAGAGAGAATTGAATATGAAAAATATTAAAAAAATTTCGTTACTGTTTGTAGTAACAGCATTCACCTTACAAGGTTGCGCAACCGCTCCCGAAAAAAAAGCGGTGAGTACACCCGATAAAGCGGCGGCAAGTCCATTAGCACTAGCAGCGCAACCAAAACCTGCCGTACCTGCTAAATCAGTCATTCAACAATACGCACTAGACCGTCTTAAACAGATGAGCGACAAACTGGTTGCCAGCAAGAGCTTTAGCTATCGTTCTGAAAGCACGATTGAATTGGAATCCGATACTGGGCAGTTCGTTACCTTTTTTACTGAGTCTGAAGTCGCTTTGCAACGACCTAATAAACTCTATGTCAATGTATTAGGCGATACACCTAGTCTTCAGCTTTATTTTGATGGCAGTAAAGCATCAGCCATTGATCTCGATAAGAATCTTTATGTCGTTTCTACACCACTGAGCAATATTGATGATATGTTGAATTTCATCATGACTAAAGCACAAATTAATTTTCCATCCGCTGACATTATGTACAGTGATCCTTATGCAGTGATGACCAAAAATTTAACCGATGCAACTGTCATTGGTGAATCAATGGTTAATGGGGTTGAAGTTGAACATTTTGCCTATCGTGACCCCATCATTGATTGGGAAATTTGGATAGCAAAAGGCGAAAAAGCCGTCCCTATGCGTTTAGCTATGAAGTACAAACAAGTAGAAAGACAGCCCAGTTTCTTAGTGGAATTTGCTGATTGGAAGTTAAATCCTAGGTTAAAAGATAAAATGTTTGACTTCAAAGCTCCCGCTGATGCCAAGCAAATTGAGTTTGGCACTTATCACGAACAACCCAAAAAATAATGCGCGGGTAGTACACGCTGTTATCTCTACCTAGTTCCACGCACCGCGTGGAACTACCTAAATTATTCAGCTTTACCCTTAAACTTTTGGTTAGAAACAATGATGAAATTAAAAAACGTATTAACCTTATCAGCCACTAGCGTGGCTTTGTTGTTACTTGTTGGTTGCGCTAAAAATTATGTGCAGGAAAACGTCGCCGTCATCAATACGAATATGCCTAAACCGAATGCCGTGCTGATTTATAACTTCGCGGTGAATCCTGCCGATGTTAAAAATGGCACGGGTGTTTTGGCAACGCTTAAAAACAACATTCAAAAGACCACGCCATCACAAGAAGAAGCCCAATTGGCACGCGAAGTATCAGATGCAATGGCGGCTGAGTTGACTCAGAAAATTGCCGATATGGGTTTAAACCCCATTCGCGCCAATCAAAGTACACGGGTAACGGCGGGGGCAATTATTATCGCAGGTGCTTTCGTCAATATAGATGAAGGCAATGCAATGCGTCGAAATGTCGTTGGTTTGGGCATGGGACAATCGTCATTGGACAGCAAAGTCAGTGTGTTGACAACGGACAATCAAGAGCTACTTTCTTTTGATGCTCATGCTGACAGTGGCAGTATGCCTGGTGCGGCGGTCATGGGGCCAGCGGGCGTGGCAGCAGGTGCGGGTACTGCCGCTGTCGTGGCAACGAATGTCGCAACAGGGGCAGTCAAAACCTATAAATCAGCGTCTGCTCAACAGGCAAAAAAGATGGCAGAAAATATCGCCGCGCAACTAGCAGCCTATTTTGCTCAGCAAGGTTGGATTAATCCACAATAACACCCGAATTGCGTCGGTTGGATTGTCTCTTTTTGAAATCCAACCGACACGGCAGACTTGCTTGTTCACATTCACGCCAGCGAAGCCCGCAGAAAAAAAGCGATACAACCACAAATAACGGCACGCCGACGCGCCGTATCAGTACCTTGATGCCAAAGCATTATTAACGCATCGACCACAAATGCCCCCCATGCTCATAAAGCCTACGATATACCAAGGATTCAGTACACCCTGAGCAATAACTAATTGTGTCAACGTCAGGCGTATATTTTCAGTAATGTCATGAGCAATGGCATTCATGGCTGGCTGTAGATGACTGGCATTATTGGCAATATTGCTCAGCAAGGCTTCAACCTGTGCGCTGTTGATGGTGATTTGAATGTTGGTCATAGTTTTCCTCGTTAATCATCAAAAGGCGGTATATAAGCCATAGAGTTTTCATATTGATAGCCATTATCTCCGTCAACAGGCTCTCTGTGCAGGTCTTTACCTGCCCACAAATCCTCAGGTATTTCTACAGGAAAAGCCTTGCAGCGGCGGTCTTTCAAATAATGCTTACACCATAAGCAATTAGCATCGTGCGGATGAATCATAATAACTTGTCTCCTAATAATCGATAAAGCTCAATCACATCGCTAGAGATGGGCTTTCCCAATACCATCAATAACCAAAAAATTGCCAACTGCTTAAAGTGAGTAATTTTTAAGAAAACCTGATTCTGTTCTGTCGTGAAACTCAGAATAAGCGCGAGTATTCGCAGACTGCACGCCGTCCACGCCAGCCATAAACACCCAGCATTGAAGCAGTAACGTACATACAGATGACCAGCATCGGAACATGAAGCTCCCGCATCAACAAGATAACCTGATGAATACTGACGGATCGCATAAACACTAATTCCATTCCGTTCATAACAGCTATGCCGAGGGCAGTTATCGCAAAAAATAAATGCGTTACTTGCTGTTTTTGCTTAAACCAGACAACCGTAATCCAATTCATTTACATTGATGATGTGGTTTTTTAGTGGGTTAAGACGCTGATGTTAGCCTTGCCAATCTAGGTCTAAAGGCCAATAGCCTAAACACGGTAACTTCTGTTATTGTGAAGACGGCACGCACTCAACCCAGCAATGGCAGACAATATTTTGCAGAGCTATTCCATTAATCAACAAAGGATAAAAATGAAAACTCGCTGTTCTTCGTATTTCAAACCCTTAGCTCTTACGGCTGCATTGATAATGACTTCTAGCGTTCACGGTGCAGAAACTACCGATAAGAGCATCGTTAAAAATCCGTGGGCATTTGATCTTACCGTCTACGCATGGCTACCCAGCGTGGATGGTGATTTCTCTGCGGGTCGGTTTAACAAGTCGAAGGATATTAACTTCATCAAAATTATGGATCATCAGCGTAATTTCCCGATGGCTTTTAATGGGCATTTTGATGCGTATTATGAACGACTGGGATTCTATTTAGATGGTACTTACTTTGGACTGGATTTTAAACCCGCTTTAGAAAAGGGTGAGAGTAAAGGTGTGTCAACGCGTATGGGCATTATGGATTATGGCGTGTCTTACCGTGTATTTGGGGCAGCCGCTTCGGAACGCGTGAGTAACTGGGATGCAAAAACCAGCGCACCTATTTTTGACATCTATACAGGCGGTCGTACCATCTGGCTGGGTAATAAGGCAGAATTCGCTCATGTCAGTGCATCGAGTGACGCGTCTGTTACCGCGCCCGTAATCGGTGGTCGAGTCACAGTAGATATTACGCCAACATGGTATGTTTCGGCGGACGGTAGTGTCGGTGGTTTTGGTGTCGATAATGTGAGTTTAACCACTACTGCACTCGGCAAAGTGTGCTACCGCGCCAGTCTGTTTGGTATACCCGCTTCAGTGGAAGCGGGCTATAAAGCGTTAAGCGTCAAAGTCAATAAACCTATTCTGACCACCGATGTCATGATGCACGGCCCTTACATCGGGTTAACAGGTTATTGGTAAAAATTACTTTAATTCGACACTGAAATATCAGATGTAAAGTTGTCCACAACAGATACGCCGTTTTTCAACAACGTAAGTCAACCAAGAGGTATTACTATGATTCCAATACACTGGCGGCAACGCCTACTTCATCCTGTCGCACTCGCATTGGGTGCTTGTTTAATGGTCTCAGCCGCACACGCGGCAGAAACTAAAAAACCCAATATCGTGATTATTTGGGGTGATGACATTGGACAAACCAATGTCAGTGCGTATTCCAAAGGTATGATGGGTTACAAAACACCCAACATTGACCGCGTTGCCAATGAAGGGGTTATTTTCACTGATTACTACGCTGAACAAAGTTGTACAGCAGGTCGTGCTGCTTTTATTACAGGTCAAAGCGTGTTTCGTACTGGGCTTAGCAAAGTAGGTCTACCAGGTGCGGATGTCGGACTTAAAAAAGAAGATGTCACCATTGCCCAATTGCTGAAAGAACAAGGCTATGCGACAGGACAATTCGGTAAAAATCACTTAGGTGATAAAGATGAATTCCTGCCTACCATGCACGGTTTCGATGAGTTCTACGGCAATCTCTATCATTTAAACGCTGAAGAAGAACCTGAATTACCTGATTATCCAAAAGACCCAGAGTTCCGCAAAAAATTTGGCCCGCGTGGTGTTCTGCATACTTGGGCAAATCCAGACGGGTCACAAAAAATCGAAGACACAGGGCCTTTAACCAAAAAGCGCATGGAAACTATCGATGACGATACCGCTACCCGCGCTGCTGAGTTCATGGAAAAACAAGTCAAGGCGAATAAGCCGTTGTTCTTGTGGGTGAACTTCACACATATGCACTTTCGTACTCATACCAAACCAGAAAGTCTAGGTCAGGCGGGGCGTTGGCAAAGTCCCTATCACGATGCAATGATTGACCACGATAAAAATGTCGGCACGATACTCGATAAAATCGATACCCTAGGTATTACTGATAACACCATTGTTATGTACAGCACCGACAATGGCCCACATGAAAACTCTTGGCCAGATGCGGGAACATCGCCCTTCCGTGGCGAGAAGAACACCAACTGGGAAGGGGCTTACCGCGTTCCTGCAATGGTACGCTGGCCGAATCATATTAAACCTAACACCGTATCCAATGACATCGTGTCACATTTGGATTGGGCTCCAACCTTATTAGCCGCAGCGGGTGTGCCTGATGTTAAGGAACAATTGCTCAAAGGCTATAAAGCGGGTAAAACGACCTACAAAGTACATTTGGATGGTTACAATCAACTTCCTTATTTGACAGGTCAAGAACCTAAAAGTCCACGCGAAGAATTCTTCTATTTTTCCGATGATGGCGATTTACAGGCTCTTCGTTACGATAACTGGAAAGTGGTATTTGCTCAACAACGAGCGGCAGGTACTCTGCTGGTATGGGGCGAACCGTTGGTAAAAACGCGTATTCCTTGGCTTTACAATCTGCGTACTGACCCTTACGAGAAAGCGAGCGTCACATCCAATACTTACTGGGATTGGTATATGAATCATATCTTCTTGCTGATACCTGCACAGAAGTATGTTGGTCAGTTCCTGACAACTTTTAAGGAATTTCCACCCCGTCAAAAAGCATCTAGTTTCAGCATCGATCAGGTGCTAGAACAAATGCAAATGCCGCCAAACAAGTAAGCAGTCTTTAATTCACTAGCCGCCCCCACCATTCATTGGCTGGGGCGGTTTTTTGATTAAATTCAACGAAAATAATTTATGAAACTATTAGCAACATTGAAACACGAGTTTCGGCTCGTCCTGCCACCAACCATCTTTTTTTTTATTGCCTTTGTCCTCATCGCAACGACTAAGCGTTTGATTCTTCGTGAATATGGTGTACCACTCACAGGCTATGGTGCTGCACTTATTGGTGCTTTGCTGGTTGGTAAAGTAGTTTTACTGGCTGACAAACTGCCATTCGTCAACAAATTTCCTGAGCATCCACTGATTTACAATGTTGCTTGGAAAAGCAGTATTTATTTTATCGCTACCTTCTTGTTTCGTTACCTTGAACACTTTATTCCACTGTTACGCGAACATAAAAATTTCATGGTAGCCAATCAACACTTGCTGGCGGAAATTGTCTGGCCGCATTTTTGGTTGATTCAGATGTGGTTATCTGTACTGTTCTTCCTTTACAGCGCGATACACGAATTGGTTCGTGTGGTTGGTAAAGAGAAAATCATACGGATGTTTATTGGTGTTCAGGCGCGTAGTAACTAAGCATTCAATGGTACGCACAGCGTATCTACATGACTTTGGTGACGTTTGTTTAAACTCACCCAGCATTAAAAAACCCCTTTGAGATTATCGCAGGGGTTAGTCGTAGCTACTCGCAGATAGTCATTAGCCTTTTTAGCTAACTCAGCGGGCATTGATAAAATAGCTTACTCTGGACAGTCATATCCCTGTGAATCAGCATTAAAGTTTGGCGAACCAGTGCGGCACGCTACGCACACCGCATAGCCATTGACGGCATGGTTAACCACTATGGTTTTGTATTTTGGAGCATTGTAGCCTGGCGGGCATTGAACGCACACCATTCCGTCATTGTTGCTGGCGCGGATACTGGTGTAGCCAGATTGGCACGAGGTGCCGCCGCCATACTGCTGAGATGTCTGCATCACATCAGCCGACATCGCAGCCGTGGCTGACCCAGTGACGACCAGCATCAGCAATCCGACGATGGTGGCAATTGAACGTGTTCTCATGGTATTGTCCTCTAAATGTTATTACCCATTAACCTATTATTCTCAATAAGCCAAATAAATTAAATTCGTCAAGCAATTTTTTGAGTTTTTTGTAACTTCATTCCGCTTCTAATACAATCAATTTATCTTGGGGTTAATTAACCAAAAAACGGTTTATCTTTAGCCTGCTCTTTATCCTTTGGTATATAGAAATATATAGCTAATATATTGATATTAAAAACAAACTTTTCTAAATAAGCTTAATTTTTAACAGAGTATCTACGCGACTAAAAATTATTTTTGGCACCTATCATTTCCTTCGTTATAGGAATACCCTGACTCACAAACAACACAACGATCTTTTGAGCTAATGTATTTTCCCTCAGGACAAATCAGACAAGCATCAGCACCATGGCTTGATGTTGGAGACGTAAAGTATCCACTTGCACAAGTACCATTTACAGGGTTTAGCATATCAGGATTAATCCATTTTTTTACTACAAGCCATTCTCCCGTAGCGGTAGAGGCAGCTTCTCCCGTAGAGACTGTATGTTTAATTACAACAGTTTGATCCTCATCAAAGGGACCAGCCAAAATTTCTGACACTCCTGAAAATGCCAATAACATGATTAAAAACAAGTACTTTTTCATTTTTTTATCTCCTAAAATATTATACTTAACACGACATTAAATTGTGATTTTGATGTTAAAAGTTAAATAACATCCCTTGTAAAATGATAAAAATTGTGGAAATTAGTTAGCGTTCCTGATTTTATCGATAATTTGCGTGACCTTTTCACGCTCCTTTGTGGGTACTGGAATTCTAATGGCTACCCCTTGTCTACCTGAACTGGAAAGGAATGAATATTCCAAAGCGATAATTGTGGGACTTACATTGTCAATGTAGGTTACATTTTCAAGACGCGCCCCGATACTCGTCCAATTGTGAAATGCACCATTTAACAAAACCGATTTTGTAGAAATTAGAACATAACCCGTTCGAGCTAAATTTATTTTCCGACCGACATAGATTGAACCGAAAGCAGCGATTGCAAGTATTACAATAAGCCCCAGCATGATATAAAGAAATAGAATATCGCCACTGATGATAGACAATACAATGCCAATTATTAATGAAAGGCTGGTAATCACATAAAACAGAGTTGTTTTTGTAGACTTATCCTCTTGATAATCATATTCAGCATATTGCAACCATTCTTCGGTGCTAAAAAACCACCGTGCCAAAACGTCATTGCCTTTTAATAAGCCATCCAATTGCCTAGCTCGCTTTGAATAAAATATCAGTGCGATAATACCGAAACTCCCAAAGAATCCCGCAAAGAAGCGAATTAGGGTAATTCTTTCGTTCACATCGTGTACGGTAAATATATCGCCTTTTATCATACCCTCCATATCAATAAACGAAGGCAAAAAGCACACAGCCGCAAATACAGCTGTTAACCAAGCCCATATTCGTACAACTTTCCACTGACTATTTTTTATTTCCATCTTTCAGTCTCCAAAAAAATAGATTCAGTGCGGGAGTATGCAGAACGGTTTGTCGGAAACGCCTATTTTCGCTTACGCTCAAACAGGCTACATGACTATCGCTCACCCCAACGGGCTAATGATTAGCGCACCTTATTACATTTATAGGCGTTATCAAATATACAAAAACGCATGGCACGACTGACCATTTTAAGGGGTCTCGACACTAACGGGACGAAAACATACACTAAGGAAAGTGCTGAACCTGCTAATTTTTTGTTCATGTTTAAAACATGAATCTTAGTGTATACGCTTATTCAATAAAAAATTCAACTGAGTATTTAGGTCTTATATAGGTTTGAAGTCTGTAGCCCGTAGGTTGGGTAGAGCCATAAAGACTGTAAAAGTATCCGCCCTCAAGAGCTATAATATCGGCATATTATTCATGTGCTGAATTGTCTATTCGCAACATCATCAAAAGGAAAAATCATGAGAATCTCCCCTGCAAAAAACTACACCATCAATTTGATGTTAGTTTGTACTTTGGTAATCAGTCTATTCACTGGCTGTGCAACCACAAATGATGCAAGCTCCCAAGCACGAACCAAACTTGGCACTATTCCTGCGTCTCATCCTGAACGGGGTTTAGGGACACTACAGGGTTATCTCGACATTAAGGCAGTTCCGAACAGTGTCGCTCTGCTTCCCCCACCACCAACCCCTGACTCGGCTGCGTTTTCCCACGATGAAGAAGTGGCGCGTAGCACCTTTCCTTTACGCAATACACCACGCTTCGAATTGGCGGTTTCCGATTACGATTTAAAAATTCCTAGCTTGGTTAACACTTTTTCCTGCGCGATAAACGCTCAGATTACCGAAGCTAATGCCCCGTATTTATACACGGTGTTACGTCGCTCCTTCACTGATATAGGGCAATCAACTCATGATGCGAAGAATTACTATAACCGCCCGCGCCCTTTTCAGGTGAATCATGAGCCTATGGGCGTTCCAAAAGAACGCGCCTTTCTGGAGAAAAATCACTCTTATCCGTCAGGACACACGGCGGTCGGTTGGGGATTTGCACTAATTTTGAGCGAGATTGCACCAGAGCGTGTCAACGAACTGCTGGCACGCGGTCGGGCGTTTGGCGAGAGCCGCAACATCGTTAATCATCATTGGTATAGCGACGTGGTTTGGGGGCGTTTCATGGGGGCGGGTACTATTGCTAGGTTACACGCTGATCCAACATTCCGTGCGGATATGGATGCTGCCAGATCTGAGTTTGCGGCGATTCGCGCTCAAGGTCTTGCACCAACACGCGATTGTAAAGCAGAAGCCGCCGCACTGGCACAAACAACGCAAGCAACACCCAGCGAGGAAGTCACTGCTATCGACATTTTACTCGAACCCGATGCCACCATGCTAAAACACGCCGCAGTGGTTAATGCGCGTTTGCTGAAAGTCTATCCAAAAGGCTTTGCATTGGATGCTTTACACACACCACATATTACGCTGATACAACGATACGTCCGCACGGCTGAACTTGATAAAGTTTATGCTGCCGCTGGCAAGATATTAACCAAAAAAAATATAGCTGATTGGAAGTTAAAGGCATTCAAATACTACTATATACCTACTGAAGACATCGGTATTGCAGGCATTGTCATCAAGCCGACTGCCGAGTTACTTAAACTGCAACAAGAATTGATTGATGCCGTCGCACCTTATACCGTGAAAACAGGAACGACTGCGGCGTTTGCCAGCTTATCGAATGGTTCTGACATTCAATCTGGTTTGATGGAATACGTTACGGATTTCGTTCCAAAGTACACGGGAGAGCATTTCAATCCGCACGTCACTGTCGGTGTTGCGACTCAGGATTATTTAAAGGGAATGCTTGCTAAACCCTTTCATAAATTCACATTCTCACCAACGAGCGCGTCTATTTATCAACTGGGTAGTTACGGAACAGCCATGAAAAAACTCAATGGGTGGGAGTTGACGCACTGAGGTTGTTATATAGCTGAAGCACAATAAAATGATACCGTTCGTGGTGAGCTTGTCGAACCACCACAGCCCTTCGACTGTTCGACAAGCTCACAGCTCAGGGCGAACGGTTTTTTAATCACAAATACTGCGTTAGCTATATATTTCGGGTGAGCAGAAATCCTGCCCACCCACCTAAATTTACAAGGAAAATATCATGCCTTTTTCAATGAAAAATTTTGTTTTCTGGTCAGGCGTTTATAACGCGAGTCTTGCTTTAACCTTAACCTGCCCACCTGTTTATCGGTTGCTAGGCTTGAATGTACCAACACCGTTATGGGGTTGGTTAGTGGCAGGCTTTTTAGCCTATACCAGTGCGGTATTAATTTTAGCAGCGCGGAATTTGCGAGCGAGGGCGGTGTTTGTGTATTGGGAATCGATACTGCGTTATATCTCGGCGGCGTTACTTATTTCCGCTGGTTTATTCGGTGATTTGGGTTTGATTGCCGTGCCGCTGGGCTTGGGTGATTTAGCCATTGGCTTGGTCTATATGATTGGTTTGCCCAAAGAATTAGGTATCTCTCATCGTGCTTTGCTTTATGACGCTATTGATTGAAACAACCTTGTAGCACCTTAGAATTAGTTATCTTGGTCAGCAATGATGACTATCCGAGAAAAACCGCCGCCCGTTGTACGAAAATTGGTGGTTTGCCCTTGATATAGCCGACTACTGGCTAACAGTATTTGTTCCCTGTAAGCGTATAGACGCATATCTAATTTAAGCGTGCTGTGGTGTAAATGACGTTCGCTAGGCGGCACTAAGGTTTGAGCAACATAATCATTGCTTAAAATATCCTCAAATACTCGTTTGGTTAATTTATCACCCCGATAAACGGCTTTGCTACCATAGCCTTTGCTAGGCTTAAAAAATAATTTTTTACGATTTGCCCATAAGGTGTCAGCATCATCAGCATTCACACGAATAGTCGGGGCGATACCTGCTAACAAGGTGTTGATGGTGTCGTTATCAACGCCTAATTCTTGTAACAGTGTTTTATCGGTGAGTATCGCTAAGTTGCGTTTATCCGCGTAGAGCGCGTGCGCTCTTGGGTGTGGTGTGACAACAACGGTGTTGGCAAGATAGGCAGTGCGTAATGCGTGTTGTGCAGGTTCGTCTAAACCAAAATCGGTTAAGCGATTATAAATAAGGTCTATTTGTAAATCGCCGTACCAAACGCCGTCAGCACGGTAACTCAGTTCAGCAGAATCACAAATGATTGCCTTAATATTATGATGTTCAAAGAGTTTTTGAAACAGAATAAATTCAGGAAGTAAAAATTGTGTATTGGGTTGTTCATCGACAATGGCAATGGATCGCAACGGTTGTTGACCACGTTCTGCCTGCCATTCAGCATGAAACATGGCGATAAAAGCGGTTTCTGGGTCGCTTATGTTATGGGTATTTAATTCGCTATGGATGGTTTTTTGCGAGCGTATCAATAGCGCGTTGAGTAACGCGCCACCCGCATTAGTATTGATTTCTATTAATTGCGAACCGTTGGCGGTTAAATGAAAATCATATCCTAGAAAAACGCCCCACGCTTTGGGAACAAAGGCGGCTGAACTGGGTGCGTAACTCAAAACGTGTTGCTGATAGGTAGGCAAAGCAATCACTTTTTCTATCGCACTAATAAGTCGCTGCTGTTGTTGAATAATGCTATCGCTAACAAATACAGCGACTTCCGCGAACAAATGCGGACGCTCTTCAACCAGCATTTTGTATAAGATAGTATCCTTTAATAGCGTTTTTAAGGCGGCTTTATCAAAGGCAATACAATGACAATGGGTATTGAGTTGCTGGGCTTGTTGTTCGCTTGAATAATCGGTAATGCGTTGGCAGGTGTTGGGTGATTTCATGAATACGAACAAAGGTTCGGAAGATGTTGGAATTTAAAAGCGGTTATGTGTCTAACGAAGATAAACCACAATAGGTATTTGGGCTATGATTATTTTAACGAGTGATTATAGCTAACCGTCGATAAAGTGATTACAAAACCGTTCGCACTGAGCCTGTCGAAGTGTGAATGTGGTTCGACAAGCTCACCACGAACGGTATCATTTTATTGTGCGTTAGCTATAGCTGTTTATGTCTTATGACGCAGAGATAGTGTTATATAACATAGTTTAATAAAATGTACTTTAAAAAATTCATCTAAATCAACGACTTATTTTTTGGCATTAGTTATGCTTTTAGTATTGTTATATTCTTCCATTCAATTGTATAACAGAGGTGAACAATGACTCAGCAATCTGCACACGCTACCAGCAACAATAACGGTTCTTTACTATTGGGAACAGGTTTAGTCGTCGCATCAATGATTTTAGTACCCGCATTGGCTATGCGGCTTGGATTGGGTGCGAGTTTGACAGGCGCGTTAAGAATCGCGCTCATGAAAGCGTCTAGCTGTGCAGTGAGTGGTAGCCCCATAACGAATGAACCGAACTTATCGGATAACAGTTGCAGCCAATGAATTTTCCGCTGAAAAAATATCTAACTAAGTGATAATTTCTATTCTATTACGTTGCAATCTGGAAAATAGCTGTTAGTTTACAAGTTGATGTCTTATGATGAAGTGGCTCGTTGCTTTTTAAGCCGACGACAGACAACGCCGTGCTGTTGTTACGATAAACAAATTTTGTTAGTATGAAAAACGAGCGTCACACGAAGAACAGACTAACTAAATAGGTTTAATCGACATGAGCGAAACTAAAAAAATATGTGATCTTTGCGGCTTGACTGTTGAAGTGCCGAATTTCACATTGAAAACGAAAGAAGGCGATAAAGCGTTTTGTTGTGAAGGGTGTCTAGGTATTTATCAAATGCTACATGAAGACCAAATAATGAATGAACCTGATGAAGCCAAACAATTTAAGGAAAAATAACATAATGAAACAGGTTAAGAACAATCAACATAGTAACATGGCTAATGACCTTATGAATGCGTCTATAGTCTCAGCAACAGTCTACAGCGGGAAACATCTAATGAGTAATATAACGAAACATCCAGTGCTGGTTTTTGGTTTAGGGGTAGTGACAGGCTACATGGTTTATAAATATCGCAAAGAGATTATTGCCAGCACCACTAAAGCCGTGGATGCCAGTAAAGATTTTGTATTACAACAAAAAGAAAATCTGGAAGACATTGTTGCGGAAACCAAAGAAGAATAACGCAACTCTGCTCCCTCATCACTAATGGATGCCTTTATGGCATCCTTTTTGTTTTTTAGGACTTCCCTCACTTATGTCTATCCAAAAAGAATTTGTACTGCGCTATCGAATAGACGGGCATATTAGGTTTCAAATACCTACTCTGGTGTGTGATAAGACTATTGCCAAAACGATTACCACTCGCCTATTAGCCATAGACGGCGTATATCGCGTTACCCTGTATCGCAACCAACAAAAACTGTCGATTCGCTTTCAAGAATCCGTGTGTGATTTTAAAGCACTGGCGCGGCAACTGTTTCAGATACTAAGCGATTTAGAAAATGCGGGCGCGTTTGAGCAAAAAACCGTTATTGAAACTGGGCGACTCACTGAATGGAAAGAACGCGCCAAAGTTAAACTGGGCAGTTTTAAAGTCACCCGCTGGGCGAAAGAAAAATACGGCGATGCCAAAGAAACCGTACAGGCGGCTAAAATAATCACTAAATTGGGCATGAGCAAACCCAAGTCTTTTGTTAATGATCCTGAAAAAGCCGTCATTGATTTTCTCAATGATATTTTAGTGTTGTTTTTAATTAGACTGCATTGGGCTGATATAACCCAAAAATGGTTAATAAAACCACTTAAATACCGTTATGAATGGATGGCGTTATTTTATATGTTCTTCTTGTTGGTTCGGGCGCGGAAAAAGAAATAATCGTAGATACAAGGTCGGGTTAGCGATAGCGTAACCCGACACAATGCGACAAGATTATCGGGTTACGGCTATCGCCTAACTCGACCTACAAAACTCACCTTGAGAGTTCAGTCATGGATACACACACTTTCACTCCCACACACTTCCAACTTATACATCAATTAACCAGACGGGTCAGAATCATTTCGCCTGTGTTAAAAAATGATGCTGAACGTAGCACTATTTTTGAAATCATTCTCAAAAAACGCCCAGAAATAAAAAAAGTGCGTTCAGTCGTTGCTTTAGGCTGTGTGATTATTGAATTTGACCCCGCAGGATTACCGAAAAAGAATTTATTTATTCTGTTGGATGCCGTGCTGGGCAATATTGCTCAAAAACAATCCAGCGCACACTCGCCACATAAAAAAGTATTTGATGGCAAAGTACAAGAAATTGACCTCGCGGTGGAAGGCATGAGCTGTGCCTCCTGTGCGTTGTTGATTGAAATGATATTAAAACGCGATGATAGAGTAAAACACGCCAGTGTTAATTTTGGTACATCCATGCTCACGGTACACGGGCAGTTATCCAAAGCTGATATAGACGAAAAAGTTGCCAATTTAGGCTATAAAACCTACGCAATGGATACGCTATCGCAACGCAGAAACTTAATCGATAAAGAATACCAACGCATCGCCGACGCTAAACGCCGCTTTATCTGGTCTAGCGTGTTGAGTTTTCCTGTGGTTGCCGTTGGTATGAGTATGCCCAGCACGCGCTGGTTACATTGGATGCAGTTCGCGCTGACCACGCCTGTAGTGTTTTGGGCTGGTCGGTCATTTTTTATCAAAGCGTGGCGATTAGCCAAACAACGCTCGGCGAATATGGATTCCTTAATTGCCTTAGGTGTCGGTGCGGCTTACGGTTATAGCTTAGCCTCGCTGTTTAATCGCCGTGGGCATTTGTATTTTGAAGCAGGCGCGGCGATTATCAGCTTTGTATTATTGGGGCGATTTTTAGAAGAACGCGCCAAAGGCAAAGCGGGTGAAGCGATACGCCAATTAGTCGATTTACAACCGCAAACCGCCACCCGCATAACCGATGATGAAGAAACCATTGTCGGTATTGATGACATCGTCATTGATGACATTCTATTAGTTCGACCGGGTGAAAAAATTCCCACAGACGGCATTGTGATTCAAGGCTTATCCACGGTTGATGAATCAATGGTGACGGGTGAAAGCATTCCCGTGATTAAAGACATCGGCAGTAAAGTTATCGGTGGTTGTGTCAATGGTAGCGGCGTGTTACGCATACGCGCAACCGCTGTGGGCATGGATACCGTGTTAGCGGGTATTGTTCACATGGTCGATCAAGCGCAATCCACTAAACTGCCGATACAAAAACAAGTCGATAAAATTTCAGCGGTGTTTGTGCCGTCTGTGATGCTGTTGTCTGCATTAACAATGGGCGGCTGGTTATTGGCAGGTGCGTCATTTGGTTTTGCGTTTGGCAATGCAATTACTGTGTTATTGATTGCCTGCCCCTGTGCGTTAGGCTTAGCAACCCCAGCAGCGATTATGGTCGGCGCAGGACAAGCGGCGCGTGAAGGCATTTATATTCGTAACGGCGAAAGTTTGGAAACTGCCGCCAAACTCAACGTTATCGTGTTCGACAAAACAGGCACGATTACCGAAGGCAAACCCAAAGTTACCGATTTAGTGAAATTATCACGCCTTAGCGAACACAAAATAATCGCCTTAGCCGCCTCAGCCGAACACAATTCAGAACATTTTTTAGGCAAAGCCATCGTTAGCTATGCCAAAGAACACGCGGTTGAATTGCAAGACTGTAGTCATTTTCAAAGCAGCACAGGTCGCGGTATTGAAGCCATAGTAGACGGCAAAAAATTATTGTTAGGCAATAATGATTGGCTAGTCGAACAAGCGGTAAACACAGAAGGTCTATTAATCGCCGCCAGTCAGTTTTCTGAACAAGGCAAAACCCCCGTGTTCATGGCAATCAACGGCAAAGCCGCCGCCGTGTTTGGTATTGCCGACAAAGCCAGACCGCAAGCCATCCACGCCATTCGACATTTACAAAAACTGGGCATTGAAACCTTAATGGTGACAGGTGATACCGCCAAAACCGCCAATTATATTGCCGCGAAAGTCGGCATAGAAACGGTAATAGCCAATGCTAAACCCGAAGAAAAACTCGCCATTATTCGCCGACTTCAAGCCGAAGGTAAAAACGTCGGCATGATAGGTGACGGTATCAACGATGCCCCTGCCCTAGCCGCCGCCAATGTCGGTTTTGCGATAGGTACAGGCACAGACATTGCCATCGAATCAGCAGACATGACGCTAGTACAAGGCGACATTAGCCGCGTGACTTCGGCGATTCAATTAAGCACCGATACCATACGCATCATCAAACAAAACTTATTCTGGGCATTTGCCTATAACGTGGTGGCTATTCCCGTGGCTTCCTTAGGCAAGCTAAATCCGATGATAGCCTCAGGCGCGATGGCACTTAGCTCCGTATCTGTCATTCTTAATTCTTTACGACTCAATAAAAAGTAGGCTTTACATGGATCATTCAACAATGGATATGGGCATGGAGCATATTAGCAACGTGTCGGCTGGTTTTGATTACGGACTGGCGTTTATGGCAGGTGTATTAGGCAGTGGGCATTGTTTAGGGATGTGCGGCGCGTTAGTGTCAGGTTATTTCATGAACGCAAGTAAAGCAAAAAGTTATACGCCGTATTTTTTCTACCAATTTGCACGGATTTTCGTTTATATGCTGGTGGGTTTTGCTGCCGCTGCTTTAGGCGTGGTATTAGTATCCACTGGGATGTTTGGTAAAATTCAAAGTGTGTTACAAATCATTATCGGCGCGGTGGTGATTATTCTCGCCTTCGGTATTTTAGGCTGGATTCCCTTTCAAGGTTCATTCCGTTTATTACCGATGAAATTACTGCGCAAAGGCTATGCCAGTTCCAGAACCAAAGGCCCGATTATCGGCGCGTCTATCGCAGGTTTAATGAATGGTTTAATGCCTTGCCCGCTCACTTTTGCAATGGCAGTGAAAGCCACGACCGCCCCGTCTGTTTTGGAAGGCGGCTTATTAATGCTAACCTTTGGCGCGGGTACATTACCCACGATGCTATTTATTAGCTTTGCGTTTGGCAGAATGAATGCCAGTGTGCGCGGCTTAATGTTGAAATTAGCCGCGTTTATTATGATAGCTATGGGTTGTAACACCATCTACATGGGCTTAATGTCCTACAATCCGCATACCTTCATGCACAATCATTTTATTCATGACATTACCCACGAACTCACAGTGGCGATTGATTTTTTGAAACAAATGCTGGATTACTTCACTGACATGATTCGTGACATCGAGCATTGATGGTTTGCCCCAATAGTGTGAAAAACCTCTGAGGTCTTAAGACCTCGGTAGTCCCTACAAACCAATGCAGTTAGATTTCAAACCAGAAATTGCTGCCGCCGTGGTATTTGTGTTGCTGATTATTTTAGGCTCTTTATGCGTATTTGGATGGCATCTTGCACGAACCAAACGTGAAGGTTTAATACGTTATGGCAAATTAGCAAGCCGTTATGTGACTGAATTTGAAAAAAATGGCTAGACGGTGGTGCAGCATCCGACGAAGTTTTTGTCGGTACGAGTGACATTCAATCTCTAGCCGATTTGAATAATAGTTTTGAAATAATTCCCGCGATGTTGCTATTTCCATTCAGCAAGAATACAGTGCTACAAATTACTGCTACCGTTCTGTTACCCGTGTTACCGTTGACTTTGACGCTAATTTCATTAGAAGAGTTGGCTTAGAAAATCATCGGAATTTTACTGTAATTTTCTTTCTATTAGGAGTACACGACATGACTAAAAAAGAATCTACCAAAAAACATAAACACAGTGACGACGATGATAAAGTCGCCCGCATCAGCGTAGATAATCGTTCAAGAGCCGATCGCAAGGCAGAAGGGAAAGCGTTGCGGCTTGCTGTACCATTAGCGAGTCACGCTGTCTGGAAAGCACCAGAGCATCGCCGCGATAGCATCGATCTACTGATTGAATCCAGTGCGGGGCGCGTCCCTGAACTATTGCCTATTCGCTATGGACGGATGTTGCAATCGCCGTTCACTTTTTACCGAGGCTCTGCCGCTCTTATGGCTTATGATCTCGCAGGTTTACCAACCACTGGAATCAATGTGCAAGCCTGTGGCGATGCCCATTTAGGTAATTTTCGGGGTATCGGTACGCCTGAACGGCGAATAATTTTCGTGATTAATGACCTTGATGAAACCCTGCCCGCGCCTTGGGAATGGGATCTTAAACGGCTGTGTGCGAGTCTTGTGGTCGCTGGACGCATTAACGGTCATACACAGAAAGAACAGCGCAGTTCCGTGTTAGCTTGTGTTGCTAGCTATCGAGAACGAATGCGCGAATTCTCTAAAATGAACGCGCTGGATGTGTGGTACTTTCACATTAATGCGGATGAGGTCATCGAACACATGACGGATGGCGCGGTGAAACGCCGAGTTGAAAAACGCATTGAAAAAGCACTTGACCGTAATACCCTCGATGATGATTTTCCCGAAATGGTCACCTTTGAAAATGGGGGGCATCGTATTCGTGACAATCCACCCTTGATTTATCATGTCCAGTCCGATGACGGAGAAATTATAGATGAGCATGCGCTCGCCGCATTTTATTGTTATCGGGACACGCTGTCAGATGATCGCCGCGTCATATTAGATCGCTATGAACCAAAAGATGTTGCCAGAAAAGTGGTCGGCGTTGGTAGTGTGGGTACGCGTTGTGGCATCGTATTGATGATGAGTGGCTCGGAAGACCCATTATTTTTGCAGTTTAAAGAAGCCCGCGCCTCGGTATTAGAACCCTATGTAGGAAAAAGTGCTTACAAAAATCACGGACAACGGGTAGTGATGGGGCAACGCTTAATCCAGCCTGTCAGTGATATTTTTCTGGGATGGGCAACAGGCAGGGATGGAAACGACTTTTATATGCGTCAATTGCGTGATATGAAACTTAAGCCACAAGTGGAAATATTTGAACCAGAAACCATGAGAATATTCGGCGAATTAGCAGGTTGGTCATTAGCCGCCTCTCATGCCCGTTCGGGTGATTCAGCAAAAATCGCGGGTTATCTCGGTAAAAAAGACGAGTTTGATGAAGCGATAGCCGATTTTTCTGAAAGCTACGCCGATCAAAATGAGCGGGATCATCAAGCCCTAGTGCAAGCGGTGCGTGATGGTCGGTTAGAAGCGCGGATTGAAAGTTAATTATTAAGTGCAAGGTGGGCAGGATTTTTGCCCACCTTAGTCGTTTTCAGATTGCTGATTTAACCTATCGGCGTATCCGTTTTTATTAAATGACTACATTCCAAACCATCAACGCGTTGAAAGCCTCTGGGTAATGCGAGTCCACGTTTAGCGCGGTTGCTAACATAATGGGCTATATCTGCCGATTTTAGGGTAACAAAGCGTTTGCCTGAAATGATTTTTAAAGGGCAGTTTTCCATAATAGCAACCACCGCAATCACTGCGTCCGTTCCAGCAGCTAAATCAGCTGGGGGAATTTGAATTAGTTTATTGCCTTTGCCTTTGGTTAAGGCGGGTAATTCGGCGACTGGAAAAATCAATAAACGACCTTGTAGGGTAACAACAGCCAATGAATCGGATTCGTTACTTAACAGCGCGGGTTTTAATACGGTCGCGCCATCGGGTAGAGTAATGAGCAGTTTTCCTGCTTTATTTTTACTTAATAGTTCTTTTAACTGAACTCTAAAGCCATAACCCTGACTGCTAGCTAATACTATCCAATCATCTGGATTGCCCGCTAACAAATGACTAAATAATGCACCCGCAGGTGGATTGAATCGTCCAGTTAGCGGTTCGCCCTGCGTTCTTGCCGAGGGTAAATCATGCGTTGAGGTGCTGTAAGCGCGTCCTGTAGAATCAAGTAAATAAATTTGTTGTGTTGAACGACTTTTCACCGCAGCCAGAAAACTATCACCTGAACGATAATTTAAACTTTCGACATCAAACTCATGCCCTTTCGCGGCGCGTATCCAGCCTTTAGCCGATAAAATCACCGTGAGCGGTTCATTATTAATGAGTTCGGTGGTTTTTAAGGCTTGCGCGGCTAGTCTAGCAACAATAGGCGAACGACGTTCATTACCGTATTGTTCGCTATCATGCAGAATTTCTTTTTTAATTAAGCGATTCAGTAAATGTGGCGATGCTAAGGTTTTTTCTAGTGTGGCGCGTTCTTTTTCCAGCGTCGCTTGTTCACCGCGAATTTTAACCTCTTCCAACTTGGCTAATTGGCGCAGTTTTATTTCTAATATCGCTTCGGCTTGGGTCTCGCTCAAACCAAACCGCTTGATGAAAACCGCTTTGGGATGGTCTTCGTTGCGAATAATGGCAATGACTTCATCAATATTCAGATACGCAATCAATAAACCATCGAGAATATGCAGCCGTGCAAGCAATTTATCCAAACGATATTGCAAGCGGCGACGCACGGTTTCACTGCGAAACGCTAGCCATTCCACCAAAATGTCTCGCAGCCCTTTAACGCGCGGTTTGCCATCCATGCCAATCATATTCATATTGACGCGATAGCTTTTTTCTAAATCGGTAGTCACAAATAAATGTGACATCAGAGCTTCGACATCAAAGCGTTTTGCTTTGGGAATCAGCAACAAGCGCGTGGGATTTTCGTGGTCGGATTCATCGCGTAAATCGTCCAACATCGGCAATTTTTTTGCCAACATCAACGCGCCGATTTGTTCCATTAATTTAGAACCAGACACTTGATGGGGCAGGGCAGTGATAACAATATTACCGTCTTCCAGCTCATAAATTGCCCGCATTTTTATCGAACCACCGCCTGTGACATACATTTTTTGAATGTCGTCGCTAGAGGTAATAATTTCCGCTTCCGTCGGATAATCAGGGCCTTTAATGTGTTCAAACAGCATTTCTAGTGAGCTGTTGGGATCATCTAATAACTGGATACACGCATTCGCCACTTCACGCAGATTATGCGGTGGAATATCAGTCGCCATACCGACGGCAATTCCCATCGTGCCATTGAGCAAAATATTCGGCAAGCGTGCAGGCAATAACACAGGTTCTTGTAGCGTGGCATCAAAATTATCTGCCCATTCCACTGTACCCTGCGCTAACTCGCTGAGTAGCGTATTCGCATAACCCGTTAAACGGGATTCGGTATAACGCATCGCGGCAAACGATTTGGGATCATCGGGAGAACCCCAATTGCCTTGACCATCCACTAACGGATAACGATACGAAAACGGCTGCGCCATTAATACCATTGCTTCATAACACGCAGAATCACCGTGTGGATGGTATTTACCTAAAACGTCACCCACGGTTCGCGCCGATTTTTTATACTTCGCCGCCGCTGATAAGCCCAATTCAGACATCGCATAGACAATACGCCGCTGCACAGGTTTTAAACCATCGGCAATATGCGGCAACGCACGATCGAGAATAACGTACATGGAATAATCCAAATAGGCTTTTTCCGCAAAATCCTTTAACGGAATTTGTTCAAAATTTTCTTGTAGTCCCACTTTTTTACCTTTTTAATTTAACAGGTGTTTTTCAAAGAGAAAGTAAAAACCTATTTTTTACTCCACCTAATTCAATGTGCTGTTTTGCTTGAATATGTAACGCGCGGATGTGGTTGGCGATTTGGTAGTGCTAAACAAGTAATGCTGTATGGTTTTTAGTTAAATTATAATGGCAAATGCAATAGGCAATAGCATCGACAGTTTTTTAGAAAAAGCCAAAGAATCCCTGACTAATCGAGACACCCGTTGTCTGAGAGTACCGTTAAAACGTTCAATGTGATTGGAGAGCATCGCTTTGTTTGCTAACCCGATGGTGTCTTTTTTCGGGAATAACACCCACATAAGTGTCATAAAGATCAGTATAAAATTCAGCGTGTTGTTTATACGCTTCAGGGATTTTTTGCCACAATTCACGAACGGCATCTTTATCACGACTGCCAACATAAAAGGCGATGACGTTGCGGGTGTGTACATCGATAGCAATCCATATCCACTGCTTGTTATCTTTATTACCAACGAAACCCCACATCTTGTCTGCTTCAACTTCCAGAAAAATACGCGCTAACAACAACTTTAATATCATGGATCGAATCCATTCGGGAATGATTTTTTGCTCGTTGTCCATCACAAACTGTCGTTCACAGTCTTTACAGCGATGGTTTTGTTTACCATTATGAATGTGACCATTTTTCTTGCAGTGGGTTGATCCACAGCGAGTACAAATAATTTCACTCATGGCGTATACCTCAGTCTTAAATCGGCATATTTTCTCTAAACTGAGTTTAAA
Source organism: Crenothrix sp. D3 (assembly GCA_002134785.1). Lineage (GTDB taxonomy): Bacteria > Pseudomonadota > Gammaproteobacteria > Methylococcales > Methylomonadaceae > UBA4132. The sequence goes on along the minus strand of MBQZ01000018.1, from coordinate 91,869 downwards.
TTGCACTATTGAGCATTACTTGTTTAGCACTACCAGAAATTCAGACCTCAGAGGTTTTTAAAACCTCTGAGGTTTATCGACTGTGTGTTGCGTAGCCTTAAAGTTTATAACCCCGATGCACGGCAACAATCCCTTGTGTCATGTTGAAATATTCGCAACGTTCTAGTCCTGCGTTTTCCATCATGGCTTTTAGTTCGTCTTGTTTGGGGTGCATACGGATGGATTCGGCCAGGTAGCGGTAGCTGTCTTCATCTTTGGCAACCACTTTGCCGATTTTGGGCAGGAGTTTGAATGAATAGAAGTCGTAGACTTTTTCGGTGATTTTATCAATGGGGTGGGAGAATTCCAGCACGATGACGCGACCACCAGGTTTTAACACGCGGTACATGGAGCGTAAGGCGGCATCTTTGTCGGTGACGTTACGCAAGCCGAAGGCGATACAGACGCAATCGAAGGTATTATCGGCAAATGGCAGGCATTCGGCGTTGACTTGGGCGTAGCGGATGTTGCCGACTAAGCCTTTGTCGATGAGGCGGTCGCGTCCTGTGCGTAGCATTTCGGAGTTGATGTCGGCGAGGACGACTTGTCCGTTTTTGCCAACACGTTGTTCAAATAGCGTGGTTAAATCGCCTGTGCCGCCTGCTAAATCCAGCACTTGCTCATCTTTTCTAACGTTGCTGAGTTGTACGGCAACGCGCTTCCAAATTCGGTGTACGCCCATCGACATCAAGTCGTTCATGATGTCGTATTGTCCTGCGACGGAATCAAATACGCCGCGCACCAGTTTAACTTTGTCTTCGGTGGCGACTTCTTTAAAGCCAAAATGGGTGGTGTTGGTAGTCATGATGTGTCTCTTATTGTGAGTTGTGTCGTTGATGTCCTGCATTTTGTAACTCTTGCAGGTAGTTTGTCCATAGTGTGCAGTAGTCATTGCCCAATTGATAGAGTAAATCCCAAGTATAAATGCCGCTGTTATGTCCATCGGTGAACACGGGCGTGATGCCGTAGTTACCAACAGGTTTAATTTCGGTAATACCAACGTTTTCTTTGCCAACTTGTAAGATTTCTTGTCCTGCACCATGCCCTAGGGCTTCTGCTGAGGGTGTGTACACACGCAGGTATTCACAAGGCAGGTTGAATATTTTGCCGTTATCAAAATGAATTTCAAGGCTATTAGAAAGCTGGTGCAGAATGAGGTCAGTCGGTCTGCTGTTACAAGGTTTATTGGTTAAGCGCATTATGTTTAGTGTTTAGGTGTTAGTGAGCAAACATGATTAGTGTCGCCTTGTTCAATTTGCAAGGTGCAATGATGAATAGAAAAATCATGGTCTAAGGTGTGGGTAACTTTATCAATAAAAGCATCATTAGGACACCCATTGGGCATGACTAAATGCACGGTGAGTGCGGTTTCAGTGGTGCTTAAGCCCCAAATATGTAAATCGTGGCAGTCGGTTACGCCGTCTAGTTGGCATAAATAGTCCTCAATTGCCGCGCCGTCTATGTTTTCAGGCACAGCACTGAGCGCGAGACGCATGGATTCACGCAATAAACTCCATGTGCCGATGACGATGACGAGGACGATTAATAAAGTAATCGCAGGGTCTAGCCAATAATAGTCATTGGTATAAAACATGACTAAGCCAACAATAACCACGGCTAACGACACCGCCGCATCTGCCGCCATGTGTAAATACGCGCCACGAATATTCATATCATGTTGACTGCCTTTAAGGAATAGCCACGCGGAGATGCTATTAACAAGAATACCGATACCTGCAATGCCTGACACAGTCAGACTTTCGACCACAGGCGGCTGATTAAAGCGTTCTATCGCTTCCCACGCAATCGCCCCACAAGCCACTAACAACAGCATAGCATTGGCAAGCGCGGCAAGTATCGACGTGCTACGCAAGCCGTAAGTGTAGCGTTTGCTGGGTTGTTTACGCGCTAACAGCACCGCACCACCTGCCAACACCAAGCCCAATACGTCAGACAGGTTATGCCCTGCATCTGCGATTAACGCGGTGGAGTTAGCAAGCAAGCCGTAGATAAACTCGATAATGACAAAGCCTGTATTTAAAACGATGGCAATGGCAAACGCCCTCCCACTTTGGTGTGTGGGGCTGTGATGATGTGAATGGTCGTGTGAGTGTTGATGAGTCATATAAAAATATCAATAATGAAAACGGCAGCCAATAATTTTAAGCAGTTCACTTTGTACCTCATAAACTAAGCGATGCTCACCATTAATGAGCCTTGACCAGCAACCTTGTAACTGATGTTTTAAAGGTTCAGGTTTGCCAGTTCCTATAAACGGTGTACGTTGGGTTTCTTTGATGAGCTGATTAATTTTTTTGAGTATTTGTTTATCTGTTTGTCGCCAATAGAGGTAATCTTCCCACGCATCATCCGTGAATAATATATTCATTCTTCAATTAATTCTCGCGCAGAAAATTGACCATTCCGCGCTTGTTCTAATGAATGCAATAAACGTTGGGCATTCGCAGGTGTCGATAGTAAATAATGTGTTTCTTGCCACGCATTAAAATCCGCTAACGATAACAGAACAACATGATTATTATCTGCCCGATTAATAATACAAGGTTCGTGGTCTTCACAGGTTTTTTGACAAATAGCATCAAGATTCTGTTGGGCTTGTTCAAAAAATAGGCTTTGCATGGTGGTTTTGTTGGCTAATTAATAAAAATAGCGGACTAAGTTATTCATAATGCGTCCACATTCGATAAATTTTAATAAGTTTTTCGCTCTCAATCACTTCATAAACTAAGCGATGTTGTTTATTAATACGGCGACTAATTAAACCTTTTAAATCGCCTTTTAGAAATTCATATTCTGGCGGATATTGCAACGGATTTATTTTTATAATATCCAGCAATATTAAAACTTTATCTTTTAATCCACACGCCGCCAATTTTTTAGCATCTTTTTGTGCTTGCGTCATAAATCTGAGCGTGTACATTACCAATCCAATTGTTCTAAAGTAACTCCTTGTTGCTCAGGTTCTGCCCGCGCATTTTTAATGCTTTGCACCATACCTTCCTGTGATCTGAGATATTCATCATCACTGATATAATCGGACTGTTCTAAAATCTGAACTTCATTTCTTGAGAAATGCCCTAACAGCCAAAAAAACTTTTCGTAAATACTATTATCTATTTTTAAGGTGATAGTTTTCATTTAATGACCTGTGAATTTATAAAATTTGTAGGTTGGTTGTTTTAATTCGGTGGAATACGCAAGCTATTCTTCTACACGGTTATTTCAAAATGTAGCCTGTGTGGAGCGTAGCGGAACGCGGGGGACAGTGGCATCATCACGAAAATCCACGATTGCTAAGAGTTTAATGTATCGCGAACTAATCGAATATGATTATCCTCATATTTTTCAGCCCAACTAATAGTGCTATTGCTAAAGCTAATACCATAACTACCCTCGTCATAGATATAATCCAAGTCTACAGGTGTTGAACTCCAATACCAGTTATTATCATTAGGATTTATGCTGTTTGGGAATATCCTATTAATAGAATCAGCAAGTTTTTCCTTCTGTATAAGATATTCGAATTCTTCGATACTTGGTAATCTCCAATCGTTATAACCTATACAACCACCCTGTATATTAAATAACCTAAGGGCTTCAAACGCATTATTGTAATTAATCCATTTTAAACTACCAACAGACGTATTGTTTAGCCATTTTTGACCATAACCAAAACGCAGCCACATTAAGCTTGTCTCTATATCAATAGCTACTTCATTTTGTATAACAAATCTACCAATAGAAGATATTTCATATCGACAGCTTTCTAGTAAAATGTTTCCAGTTGCCGCTCGTCTTATTGCTGTTATTGCGATTTCAATCGAACAATTAAACCATTCTTTTTTTGCATGATAATTTTGTAAAATACTATGCGCTTTCTTCTCTATATCTTTAGGTTCATTTACTAAAACATCATACCTAACTTCATATGACTGAGGATTACCAGTATTGTTTAATTCTACTGCTCTCAATTCAGGGTCTTTAGTAGAAAAACCTACTTTCAGTAAATTCGGCATTGATTTAGTAGTGATGATATAAACCCAGCCTCTCATTTAATTAATTTCAACCTTATTTTGATATATTTTAATAATGCGTTAATAAGAACACTGAAACATTTTCTAACACATTCTAAGTTTTTAGTGAAAGTAGGGAGGGCAATGCAATACCTCCCTGCACTTTTACAAAATATAACGACTCAAATCCTCGTCTTCGGCAAATTCGGTTAAATGTCCATCGACATACGCTTCATCAATGATGATGGTTTTGTCCATTAAATCAGGGGCGTTGAAGGAAATTTCTTCTAATAGGCGTTCTAGCATGGTGTGTAAACGTCTTGCACCGATGTTTTCGGTGGTTTCGTTGACTTGAAAACCCAGTTCAGCAATGCGTTTTATGCCGCTTTCGGCGAAAGTAAGCGATACGCCTTCGGTGGCTAGTAAGGCTTCGTATTGTTCGGTGAGTGAGGCGTTGGGTTCGGTTAGAATGCGCACAAAATCATCGGCGGTTAGGGCGTTGAGTTCCACGCGAATCGGAAAACGACCTTGTAATTCGGGGATTAAATCCGAGGGTTTGCTGACATGAAACGCGCCTGAGGCGATAAACAGGATGTGGTCGGTTTTGATTGTGCCGTATTTGGTGCTGACGGTGCTGCCTTCGACTAAGGGTAATAAGTCACGTTGTACGCCTTCACGCGAAACTTCGCCGCCACCGCCGCCCATTTCTGAACGTTTACAGATTTTGTCAATTTCATCTAAGAAGACGATGCCGTTTTGCTCGACGGCTTCCACGGCACGCAGGCGAATTTCTTCTTCGTTGACCAGTTTTTCGGCTTCTTCTTCTTGCAGGGTTTGCAGGGCTTTTTTGATGGTCATTTTGCGTGAGCGGGTTTTGCCTGATCCCATGCTTTGAAACATTCCTTGTAATTGGCTGGTCATTTCTTCCATACCTGGAGGGGCCATGATTTCTACGCCCATTGGAGCAACGTGAACGTCGATTTCTATTTCTTTGTCATCTAAATCGCCTTCGCGGAGTTTTTTACGCATTTTTTGGCGGGTACTTGCTTCAGTGTCGGATAACATTCCGCCATCGGCTCTGGGCAATAAAATATCTAATACGCGTTCTTCAGCAGTATCAAAGGCTTTGGTTTGCATTTTTTCCATTTCAGCGACGCGGGTCATTTTGACGGCGGTATCGACTAAATCACGGATGATGGAATCAACATCACGTCCGACATAGCCGACTTCGGTGAATTTGGTGGCTTCTATTTTGATGAAGGGCGCGTTAGCTAATCTGGCAAGGCGACGGGCAATTTCGGTTTTGCCGACACCTGTAGGGCCTATCATAAGTATGTTTTTTGGGGTGATTTCGTCGCGCAAGGCAACATCGACTTGTTGTCTGCGCCAGCGGTTGCGTAGGGCAATGGCAACGGAACGTTTTGCATTGGCTTGACCAATGATGTGTTTGTCTAATTCGCTGACGATTTCTTTGGGGGTCATTTGGGTCATGAGTTTACTCGGTTATGTCTGCGTCTAGTTCGGCGGTATCTGGTTCTGCGTCCAGTTCTTCTATACGCAAGTTATGATTGGTATAAATACAGGTGTCGGCGGCGATATTGAGTGAACGTTCAACAATTTCTCGCGCACTGAGGGTGGTATTTTCCAGTAAGGCACGCGCTGCTGCTTGGGCATACATACCGCCTGAGCCAATTGCCAGTAAGTCATATTCTGGCTCAATGATGTCGCCAGAGCCTGAAATAATTAACGAGGTTTTAGCATCGGCAATGATAAGCAAGGCTTCTAGTTTGCGTAAAGCTCGGTCGGTGCGCCACTCTTTTGCCATTGCCACAGCGGCTTTGGTTAGATTACCGTTACTTTTTTCTATTTTGGCATCAAAGAGTTCAAATAGCATAAAGGCATCGGCGGTTGCACCTGCAAAACCTGCAATGACTTTCCCGTGATATAATCGACGGACTTTACGCGCGTTGCTCTTCATTACAGTATTGCCTAAGGTGACTTGACCATCACCACCAATGACGACTTTGCCCGCTCTACGAACAGACAGTATGGTTGTTCCTCTAAACACGTTGAATACACCCTAAAATTACAAAAAATCACAAAATCATGACCTGTTAATTTTACATGGTATGAATTTAAAATGTGGGAAAAATGCAAATATGTCTGTAGATTTTTATTAGGCAATAAACTTGTAAAATGATAACTTAGAGCTACTCTTTAACCCTGATATTACGAGATTATTGTGGATAATGATACCCAGTTGATTACTTATAATAACGATCATGTACTTGAACATCTAAACTCGGAAGGGTTTTTTTCTTTGAAAAATACGGAGGTTTTTTGGTGTGATACAGGTGCTATGCAGGGTGATGAAGCATTAGAAAAATTGGTCTTTCTAATTTCAAAAAAACCCAAGTCTCTCATTAATCATGTACAACGAATTCATTATTGTTTTCAACAAAATCTAAATAAACAACTGTTTGCCGCTATTATTGATTTACTGGTTATTTTAAATAAACAAGGTCAAGCCATTAGTTGGCGAATGATGTTGGGAGCAAAATCTAGGTTGACCCGCGAACAATTTCAAGAGCTTAAAAGCTACTTGAAAAATGACAATCCCAATATAAGTTTATTATCGGGTAATCAATACTCAGTTTTTAGCAAAGGATTGATCGGTATCAATAAGATGATTCAGCAGACTGAAAAAGAAGAAACAGAAGACGATCCTTTGACAATTGCACTTGATTATATTGAATACAGTCAATTAGATGAGGCAAAACAAGTGCTTGAAGATGCCATTTTAGTACGACCAGAAAGACTGGATTTACGTCAAGAGTTGATTGATCTTTACCGATTGACGGGGGACTCAAACCGATTCTATCAAATATTAGCCAAACTAACACGGTTAGGCATAGGCATAACGGATGACTGGAATCAATTAAATAATTATTTTGAAGGGCAGAACAACAATGGATAAAAATAACCATCCATTAAAAGTTGCACTACACGGCATGGAAGAGCGTACCTCTAAAACAATGGTGATGTATTTGCAAGGACCGTGCAGAGGTGCGGCTATGGTGGTCAATGATAATGATGCAGATATTGATGTTTTCGATGCCGATGTAGTCGGTATTGGGTCGTTGATGGCTGAACATCGGGTGAAGAAACCGTATAGACCTGTTATCGCGTTATCATTACGCGATGGCGAGTTAGGGTATGTGTTGTATGTCAAAAAACCTGTGAAAACGGATGATATGCTGGCAGCACTCGATAAGGCTGGTGTTTTAATAAAACAAAATGAACATAACACCGCTCAATCTATTGTTGAAAAATCAGACAATGTTAGTCTTAAGACATTTGTTCTCGATAATGATGAGCGAAAAAAGACCGCAAAACATGAAGCTGCCATGCAGTTAAATGAAAAAGGCTTTAATGCGTTTATTGGTAATGTTGCTGGGCTTGATGTTAATGATCCCGCGCAGCTTGGTAACGCAAACTATGATCCAAAAAACTATTTTCAAAGTCATGTTGAATCTGCCTTTAAAATAAGTCGTGAGCTGGGCGACATCATGCAGTTAAATTCAGGATGGAGTCCTGTCATTATTTTTCCAAAAGATAATGAAGTTTGGCTAGATGCCGACGATAAGCAGCTTCGTGCATTTTCTGGCTTGGTCATCGCACACACTTTAAATGAAAAAATATCGACAACACCACTGACATTTGAATCTTCCTCTGTATCGAGGTCATTGGAAAAATTTTACACTATGGATGCTTTTCTCTGGAAAGTAGCCTGTTGGGCATCAAAAGGACGCTATCCTAACCATATAGATATAACACAGCCTGTTTATTTAAAAAGCTGGCCTAATTTTACTCGATTGCTCATTACACCCCATGCCTTGCGTATTTCTGCCCTATTAATTAAAGAGCCTAGAACCCTAGCCAATGTCGCAGAAGTTTTGAATATCAAACCTCAATATGTGTTTGTATTTATCAGCGCGGCGTGCGCTTTAGGTTTGACAGGACAAGCAAGAAGAGTAGCTGATGTTTTAATCGCACCATCGACTGAAATTAAAGAAAATAAAAATAAAGGGTTTCTCAGTCGAGTCATGAGTAAACTGCGCGGTTAATTAAGCCTTGGAACAACTATATTATGAGTCAGTATAAGATTATTTTTACAGGACCTGTAGGGGCTGGTAAGACAACGGCTATCAATTCAATCAGTGATTTGCCCCCCATAAAAACAGACGCTGCCGCTAGCGATATGACCAAATCTAAAAAATCGGCAACGACAGTTGCAATGGATTATGGGGTGATGAATCTACCAGGTGGCGAGAAACTACACCTTTATGGAACACCAGGACAAGAGCGTTTTGATTTTATGTGGGATATTTTAGTAACAGGCGGTATCGGCTTGGTTTTACTACTGGATAATACCCGTGCCGATCCCTTTGTGGACATGAAGTTTTTTTTAGATGCTTTTAGTACATTTATTGGCGATACCGCTGTGGCTGTCGGTGTGACGCAAATGGATGTGAGCGCGAAACCGACTATTGATGATTATCAAGTTCAACTGAGTGGAGTGGGTTTAAAGCTACCCGTTTTTGCAGTTGATGCGAGGGTCAGAAACGATGTTTCTATTTTAATACAATCGTTACTCTATTCATTGGATCCTGGATTAGAGGAATAAATAATGAGTCATTACTCCTTAACAGAAGGACTCTATTTATACCTTACGCCTGCGGGGGCTTATTACGCCGCTAGCTCTGTAGATAAAGACAGACCCCGTCAATTTCTAAAAAATATACTGCTACTACCGCAAACTCCAAGCCTTACTCTTGAGGTTTTACGGCAGTTAACGGGACACGATGATGAAGAGAAGTGTTTAGAGTTACTGCATCATTGTCAAAAATTAGGTTGGATTCAGGGTATTAGTTCAGGGATGGCTTACCCAGCTGGCGCGCTGGAAAATATTTTGCCTCAACTGCTAAGTAGTATTTCAGAAAATGGTAAAGTATTACTGGCTGATCAAGACGGGTTTTATCTGGTGAGCAGTGGTTTTCCGCATGAAGTTGCCGAAGAGTTGTCTGCTTTAAGTGCAGAAATTGCAACAGTTCATGATCGTCGTTCAGGGTTGCTTCGAAATAATATGGGGCTGGGAAGTAATGCGTGGGCAGTCGTTGATGTGTTTGGTAATAGTCATGTGGGTTTTTGGCCATTATTTATCGGTGACAACCGTTTTGTACTGGCTATTGCTGGGGTTCCACATTTTAACCAACCCGATTTTGTTTCTTTAATTTGGGCTTTAAGCATACGCTACGCGGGTAAAGGTAGTTAATTTTAATATTATGAACACAATAAAAAGAGGAACTCTACTATGAGAGCAGATATGTTGACTTCTGTGTTAACAGAACTTAATGGTACTTCAGCTGATATTGAAGCATCTGGGGTTATATCCACAGATGGCTTAATGATTGCATCAGTATTGCCTTCTGGCATGGATGAAGACAGAGTTGGCGCGATGAGTGCTGCAATGCTTTCTTTGGGTGATAGAACTGCTCAGGAATTAGCGCGAGGTACATTAGAACAAGTGTTGATTAAAGGGGCTAAGGGCTATGTCTTGATGACTTATGCAGGAGCAGAATCGGTATTAACTGTTTTAGCAAAACCCAATGCCAAGTTAGGCTTGATTTTTCTTGATGTCAAACGAGCGGCCGCTAGTATTGCTGATTTATTATAGACCGCTATTTATCAGGAGATACACCTATGCTCTCAGATATGAATCCAGAAAATATAATCGGTGATTATAAAGAAGCTGTGCTTCATTTATATGGTGATGGCAGTAGGAAAGTGTTTTACACTGATATTGAAACACCTTACCCAGACGGCAAACTCATTGTTTCAACCACTGATAAAGCTGGCGTTATTACTCACGTCAATCAGTCGTTTATTGAAATGTCTGGCTATACCGAAGAGGAACTTATCGGTACACTGCATTCCATTCTCAGGCATCCAGATATGCCAGCCGTTGCTTTTAAAGATTTATGGGATACCGTTAACAGGGGTGAAAAATGGCAGGGTTTTGTTAAGAATTTGCGTAAAGATGGCGGCTACTATTGGGTTAAAGCCACGGTTATTCCTAATATTAGAAATGGTCAGGTTGTAGGATATACCTCCGTGCGCAGAAAACCCTCTCGAACCAAAGTGAACGAGTGCATTCAGCTTTATCCGACATTATTTTAAAAGGGAGACTTATCATGTCGCACACCTTCACCGTGAGTCCAGATTTTTCGCCTGATCATTTGTCTGGCTGGTACATTTTCAATACTTGGTTACAAAGACAAAGCGGGGAAGCCATACACCTAGAGATGTATGATGATTTTCATGCGCAACGTGATGCCATCCAATCGAACCAAATTGATTTAATTTACGCCAACCCTTTTGATGCGGCTATGTTGGTGCGTGAAAAAGGTTTTTTACCCTTAGTAAAAGCTGCTGATATGTCTGATGAAGCTATTATTGCCGTCAGTGTTGATAACGCAGTAAACGATATTTCCCACCTCTCAGCAGGTATCAACGTTGCCACGACTGAAGACCCTGACGTACACATGATAGGTATGATTATGCTCGAAGCAGGCAATCTTGATGCGAGTAATATACAAACCCACTTTCATAATAGCTATGTGCTTATCGCAAAAAGTTTGATACAAGGAAAAGCCGATGTCGGTATTTTTCTAGCGGAGGCTTATGACGGGTTATCCAATTTAACAAAAAAACAATTAAAAATTTTGGTGCGTAGTCAAATTGGTGTCATCCATCACTCATTGATGATTGGGCCAACATTAGCCCATAGGCAGACTGAGTTTCAGCAACTGTTACTTGCTATGAATAACGATGAAAAAGGCAAAGGGGTTTTGAACAGCTTGGGTTTTGACGCGTGGGTTAAAGTTGAGGGTGAAGAAATGGAATTTATGATTGATTTAATGGATACCCTCAGTATTTAAAAATAAGGGCAATCCTGTATGAGATTGCCCCTCTTGTGCAATTTAAGTATTTGCTAAAAACCGTTCTAATTTTTCACAAAAAGTTTTTAAAATTTTAATGCGCGCGTATTTTTTATCGTTCGCTTCAACTAATATCCACGGCGCAGCTTGCGTACTGGTACGCGTCACCATTTCGTTCACCGCCAACTGATAATCATCCCAGCGTTCACGATTACGGTAATCATCGTCAGTAATTTTGTATTGTTTATAAGTGATTTGTTCGCGCTCCTGAAAACGGCGTAGCTGCTCATCTTTATCAATATGTAGCCAAAATTTTAGCACTAAAACCCCGTGTTCGCTGAGAGCTTCTTCAAAATTGACAATTTCTGAATAGGCGCGTCGCCATTCATTTGCAGTGGCAAACCCTTCAACCCGCTCGACTAATACCCGTCCATACCAGCTACGATCATAGATAGTTAGCACGCCTGCGCGGGGAATATGTCGCCAAAATCGCCATAAATAATGGTGTTGTCTTTCTTCATCGGTGGGTGCTGCAATGGGAATAACTTGATAGTTTCGCGCATCAACCGCATGAGTTAAGCGACGAATAACACCCCCTTTACCAGCTGCATCCCAGCCTTCAAATACCAACACGGCAGAACGTTTTTGAGTGTGGGCTTCTCTTGCTAAGTTATTGAGTTTACCTTGATAAAAGGCGAGTTCTTGATTGTAGGTTTTTTTATCGATATTTAATGATAAGTCTAATGAATCTAATAAATTTTGTTGCGTAACATGGACTACGCCGTTCGATTCAACAACAGCAGTGACCAGTTTATCTGCTATTCGTTTAGCAATATGTTGATTAATACGATTAAAAATATGTTGACCGACCGTTAAACTGCTATAGCGAATATCAGAACCATCAACAATAAGCCACGGCACATCGCCTGTGCTGGTTTCTGTTAATACTTTTTCGGCAACTGCTAGAAAATTATCGTACATTTTTAAATGTCGTTTATCACGCTTGGTGACTTGCCAGTTAGTGTCAGGATTTTTTTCCAATGCTTTTAAACGTTTTTTCTGTTCATCTTTTTTCAAATGTAACCAACATTTGATGATTAACGTACCGTCATCAAATAACTCCTGCTCTAACTGGCGGATATGGGTTAATTCTACCTGCAAGCGGTTATCGTCAATTTCTTCATAAACACGCTGTGATAAAGGGTCGCTATACCACGATCCAACGTTAATACTGATTGAACCTTTAGGCGGTAATGTGCGCCAAAAACGCCAAAATTTAGGGCGTTCCTGCTCCTCATCGCTAGGGTAAGAAAACGCCACAGTACGCATATAACGGGCATCCATCCACTCATTCAGTAGATTAATGACTTCACCTTTACCTCCACCATCTACACCCGAAATGAGAATAATGACAGGAAAATCACAGTCTTTAAGGGTTTGCTGGATAGTGAGTAGTTGCTCTCTAAGGAGTGGTACTTGCTCGTTATAAGTATTTTTTTCGATAGTGTGTCCTAATTCAGCTATTTCAAACATATTAACTCTCCCATGTTGGTTTGTAGCCCTTCAGCGTAATCTTCGCAAATCCGCACTTAATTAGTAGTCGATAATACTAAAAATAGGGCATTATTTTATATTTTTCATATTGATTTAGTCAGTCGTATTTTATGCAAACAACGCCATCGATTTATCGAGAATAATATTGTATTGCTCTGGTCTGATGACGTTTTTAATGGTGCGACTACCCACTGTCATACCGTCTATTAAAAATAAATCAACTAGTTGCAAAGGGCATTGCTGTTTATTTTCATCCAACAATAAGAGTATCTTCGGCTTAAGTTTGTGTAGAGGATCAACATCTAGTACCACCGCCACTTCACCGCTATTGAGTTCAACAATACTACCCGGTGGATAAATCCCGATACACTCAATAAATTTGTAAGTTAGTTTTGAATCCAATTGCCTTTCGCATAAACTCACCATAATTTTAATGGCTTCAAGATGGTTTCTGCCTTTTTGATAGACTCTATCACTGCTAATCGCATCATATACATCAGCAATAGCAACTATACGACTATAAGGCGTAATCTGTCTATCATTGAGCTGATAGGGATAGCCTGATCCATCTAAACGTTCATGATGACTACTCGCAACATCAACTGCACCTGCATACATATCTTTGCTGGACATTAATAATTTTTGACCATATACAGTATGGTTTTGCATGATGATTAATTCATCAGGCTCAAGTTTTGAGGGTTTATTGAGAATATCCAAAGGTACTTTCATTTTCCCCATATCGTGCATCATGCCGCACAAACCAATATTATTAAGTTTTTCACTCGGTAAGCCTAAATGCCTGCCCAATGCAATCGACAAAATGCACACATTCATACTGTGCTGAGCAGTGTAAATATCTTTGTTTTTTAACTGTGTCATCCATAACAACGCATCTGGTGTGTTTAGTACGCTATCAACACACTCCGCGACTACTTTTTTAGCAACAGCAACATTAATCGCCCTACCTAACTGGACATCTTCCATGAAGCTACTGACTAAGTCGCTAGTTTGTCGATAAGTGTGAGATGCGTGGATAACTTCTTCTGTAAACGAAGTTTTTGATGGGGTGGGGTATTTTTTTTCTAGCGTTCCCGTTGTAATACGTCTCGTTTTGCTACTACGCAAGTTTTTAAGGGCAGTATTTTGTTTTTCAATGTCAATAAAAACAAAGTGACATTCTTTTTTGATGGCATCAATATCAGCCTGATTTTTTAATTCAAAACCTTGAAATAAAAAGCTGCTTTCTAACCAAGGCTTATCCAGTTTGCAAACATACATACCGACTCGCAAGTTATTTACATCAATCTGCATAGGTTCGATTGATGAAGTAAGAAAAATATTATGGCTATTGTCCATACAAAGATTCTCTAAACTTAAAAGCAAATATGAAAAGCATTAAGCGAATTGATGTGTCAACAATCCGCTATTTTAGAGCTAAAAGAGCAGGGTGAAAAAGTTAATTAATCACGCAACAACTCATTAATACCCGTTTTACTACGCGTTCTTTCATCAACTTGTTTGATAATAACTGCACAATACAAACTATAACTACCGTCTGCTGATGGTAGATTGCCTGATACTACAACAGAACCCGCTGGAATACGCCCGAAACTAATTTCACCCGTCATGCGGTTGAAAATTTTCGTGCTTTGACCGATATAAACGCCCATTGAAATAACGCAACCGTCTTCAACAATCACACCTTCAACAATTTCCGAACGTGCGCCGATAAAGCAATTATCACCAATAATGGTTGGATTGGCTTGTAACGGTTCTAATACACCGCCGATACCCACGCCGCCTGATAAATGCACATTTTTACCAATTTGCGCACACGAACCCACTGTTACCCAAGTATCAACCATCGTACCGCTGTCGATGTATGCGCCAATGTTGACATAAGACGGCATTAAAATCGCGCCCGATGCAATGAATGAACCGTGACGCGCAACAGCATTCGGCACAACGCGCACACCCGCCGCCGCAAAATCTTCTTCTGAATAATTAGAATATTTACATTCCACTTTATCGTAATAACGAGTATTACCGCCATCCATCAAACGGTTTTCATTGATACGGAACGACAATAACACCGCTTTTTTCAACCATTGATGCGTGACCCAATCGCCGTTAATTTTTTCGGCAACGCGTAGTTTACCGCTATCCAGCAGGTTTAACGTTTCAGTGACTGCATTACGCACTTCAGCAGAAGCGTTAGCGGGTGTGATGTCGGCACGTTGTTCAAAAGCAGTTTCGATTATTTGTTGTAAGTTTGTCATTTCTCTTGTTTTTGTTAAGTGGTTAAAAAAATCATTAAATTCATTAAGTTAGGAGTGCAATAGCTTTAGCTATTGCAAAAACAGCTAAAGCTGTTTTACGCCTTCATGCTAGGCAACCAATCGTTACTCAATACTTCATCTATCGTCCAAGGGCAGGATTCTGGAAATTTATCATAAGGAATAGCTGTTTCTTTTTCAGTCAAATCACGCGCATCGTCCCAAGCATCTGCTAACCAGTCACTGTCCGATAAGCAGTATTTTAAACTGGGTGTCTGTTTTAAACGCCGTTTAATGCGTTCGCGTTGCGTTTTAATAGTCAGTTGCCAACTTGTACCTTGTCGTGCGGGTTGATAGAGCCACTTCAACAAATGACACTGTAATACCGCCATACGACTGGCGAGTTCGCGTTGTTCGCTTTTGCCCACGTCTGCTATTTCCTCAGCAAGGTGTTCTATATCCAGCAATGCAAATTGCTTAGTGCGTAATAATGTCGCTTGTTCATTTGCCCAAGCGACAATGTCTGATTCATAGGTGATGGTTGACATAGCTTGTAGCCTATTTTAATAATCGCACAAATATAATCCTTTCAACCAAAATGCTTTTTTCTATGGCAATTTCATCGTTCCAACGCTCTGCGTTGGAATGCTTTAGTTGACGCTCCAGCGTCTTCATACACAACGCTGGAGCGTTGCAGGATGAGTTCTACGCAGAGCGTAGGAACTATAAAGCCTTTAAAAACTGCTTAATCCGCTGTGCCGCTTCAATACATTCAGCCAACGGCGCGACCAACGCAATGCGAACGTGATTAACAGCGGGGTCTATCCCATTAAATTCGCGGGATAAAAAACTACCCGCCAATACTGTCACGTTTTGTTCAGCAAATAAGCGTTGAGTGAATTCCGTATCGCTCATGGCTAACTGTTCAGGAATTTTAAACCAGACATAAAAACTAGCGGGCGGACGGCGAATTTCGCAAACATCGGCAAGTATATCAATAAAGGCAGTAAATTTTTCGCGATATAAACGTCTATTTTCAATGACATGAGCTTCATCTTGCCACGCGCTAATACTGGCGTATTGCGTAGGCAACGGCATGGCACAGCCCTGATAAGTACGGTATTGAAAGTACTGCTGCAAAATTTCAGCATCCCCCGCCACAAACCCCGACCGTAACCCAGGGGCATTAGAGCGTTTCGATAAACTGTGAAACACCACGCAGCGTTTAAATTCCGTGTTGCCCATATTGTGTGCGGTTTGCAGTAAACCGACAGGCGGATTGTTTTCATCATCATACAATTCGCTGTAACATTCGTCGGAGGCAATCACGAAATCATATTGTTCTGCTAATCGTAACAGCTTTTCTTGAGAAGCCGCTGACATCACAGAACCCGCAGGATTGGCAGGCGAACAAATATAAATTAACTGACAACGTTGCCACACGCTTTCAGGCACAGTATCAAAATCTGGCAAATAATCGGACTCAGCCAAGGTGTTTAAAAAATACGGTTCTGCCCCTGCCAATAACGCCGCGCCTTCGTAAATTTGATAAAACGGATTGGGCATAATTACTATGGGCTTGGTACTGGCATCAATGACACATTGGGCAAAGGAAAATAATGCCTCGCGTGTACCGCTGACGGGTAATACTTGGGTTTCTGCATTAACGCTAACTGAAAAACGTCGCGCTAACCAATCGGCAATCACCTGTCTTAATGCCAGTATGCCTTTAGTGGTTGGGTAGTTAGACAGCCCTCGTAAGTGACTAATTAACGCCTCTTTAATAAACGGCGGCGTGGCGTGTGCAGGTTCACCGATGGATAATACAATAGGCGATTTATCCGCAGGCGGCGTGATGCCGTGCTTTAATTGCGCGAGTTTTTCAAATGGATACGGGTGTAGTTCGTTTAAATTAGGTGTCATAGTGATTTAGTTACAACGTGGCTGTTTGCCCATTGCTTGCGCTTGTTGAAATAACGCCATCGCTTGTGGGATATGTTGCTGTAATTGCTGAATGCGCGTGGCATGAGCAGGATGCGTGGACATAAATTCGATAGGTTGTTGACCTTGCGATGCTTGATCCATTTTTTGCCATAGCGTAATGCTTTGATTCGGATCAAAACCTGCTTTTGCCATTAAATCCATACCGATAATATCCGCCTCGCTTTCATGCGTGCGGCTATAAGGTTTTAATATGCCGTATTCTGCACCAATACCCAGCAAGCCCATCGCGGTTTGACCCATGACAGTTTGCGGATTACTCATGGTTTGTACCATACCTAAACCTTGATTGACCGCCATATCTTGTGAGGCGCGTTCATTGCTGTGTTTAGCCAACACATGACCGACTTCATGACCAATGACGGCTGCTAATTGTTCCTGATTACCACCCACCAGGGTAATCATGCCTGTATAAACACCAATTTTATTACTGGGTAAGGCAAACGCATTGGGTGATGAATCTTCAAATACCACCACTTCCCAACCGCCGCCGACTTCTTGGGTAATAGCCCCCGCAATACAACTGGCAAGTTGATTATATTGCGGATTTTGGCTAATGGGCTTTTGTTGTTTGAGTGTTGCAAACGACTGTAAACCCATTTGATCAACTTGAGCATCAGGCATTATCAACAACTGACTTCTACCTGTGGGGCTAGTGACGCAAGCCGTTAATAAACAAGTCGTCATTAAAACTGGAGCGATTTTTTTTAACATAATTTAAGTAGGCTAGGGCTAGTGACTGACGTTTGTCATTTTAGCGTAAGTTTTTACCGTGAGGGTAAAATAAAGCCATCAGACAATTTTTAAATACTCACTTTCGGCAATAATATCTTGATTGGTTTCCACGCTATCCAAGAATACTTTACCGTGCAGGTGATCGAATTCATGTTGAAACACTCGCGCGACAAAATCGTTCAGTTCGGCAGTTTTCTCATCGCCTTGTTCATTCATATAGTGAATTTTTATGGCGGTATAGCGGGGGACTAACGCGCGAATATTAGGAATGCTCAAACACCCTTCCCAGCCTTTTTCTTTTATTTCAGATAAGGCTTGAAAGCGTGGATTAATCATCACCGTGGGCTGCATTAAAGGCGCGTGTGGATAACGTGCAGTAGGACGCGAGGCAACAATAATAATTTGTTTGGATTCACTGATTTGTGGCGCGGCAATACCCACGCCTTGAGTGCTGGCGAGTGTGGTGTGCAGTGCAGCGATAATTTGCCGTATTTCGTCGCTGTGAACATCCGCAACTGCTTCTGCGTGCAGTCGTAGCACTTTCGCACCCAATTGGGCAATGTCGCGGAGTTCAGTCATCATCTTAAGCCTGTAATTCTTGCAAAATTTGAGTTTGCGCACGGATTAGCGGTTCGTTTTCAGCTTGAATGCAGGGCAGATAACTTCCGTCAGCTTGTAATAACCACGCTTGTGAGTTGTCTTTTAAATACAAATCAAGGTCGTGGAGAATACGGTTAGACAATCGTTTACTTTCAATTGGAAAACACACTTCAACGCGGCGAAACATATTACGATTCATTAAATCCGCACTTGAGGCATAGACTTCTTGATTACCATCATTAGCAAACGCATAAATTCGCGCGTGTTCCAAAAAGCGTCCAATAATAGAACGTACTTCAATATTTTCAGATACACCAACAATATTAGGTCGTAAACAACACACGCCCCTAACCATTAATTTAATCTCCACGCCTGCTTGTGAAGCACGGTATAAGGCTTGAATAGCTTGCTCTTCAACCAGTGAGTTCACTTTAATAATAATTTTCGCAGGCTTGCCTGCTTTGGCGTGATTGATTTCGCGTTCAATTTTTTCCAATAATCCTTTGTGTAAGGTGAACGGTGATTGCAATAATTTATGTAATTTAGTCACTTTGCCTAAGCTGGTGAGCTGAGCAAATACTTGTCTGACATCTTCACCTAAATCTTTATCACAAGAAAATAAGCCATAATCGGTGTACAGTTCGGCAGTTCGGGTGTGGTAATTACCCGTGCCTAAATGCACATAATTGCGTAATTCTTTGCCTTCGCGTTTTAACACTAAACACATTTTGGCGTGGGTTTTATAACCCACCACGCCATACACCACATGAACCGCCGCTTCTTGTAATTTAGCGGCTAAATCAATATTGGCTTTTTCATCAAACCGCGCTCTTAATTCAATCACCACGGTGACTTCTTTACCTGCTCTGGCGGCTTTAATCAATGCGGCAACGATAGGGGAATCAGCTCCTGCACGGTATAAAGTTTGTTTAATCGCTAACACATCGGGTGCGACAGCAGCTTGACGGATAAATTCCACCACAGGCGAGAATGCTTCAAATGGGTGGTGCAGCAAAATATCATGGCGTTTAATAGCGGCAAATATATCTTTATTACGCGCAAGTTGTGGTGGAATGCTGGGTTTAAACGGCGCGAATTTTAAATCGGGGCGATCAACTAAGGCATTAATATCTTGAATACGATTTAAATTAACAGGACCATCAATTAAAAATAACCGTTCTCTGTTCATTTCAAAGCGATCTAATAAAAAACTAACCGTTTCATCTGGGCAAGCGGCATCAATTTCTAGTCGTACTTCGTCGCCGTAATTACGCATAGCCAATTCACCTTGAACCGCGAGCAGTAAATCATCAATCGCATCATCATCGACATAAAAATCACTGTTGCGCGTGACGCGAAATTGATAACAGCCTTTTACTGTCATGCCATTAAATAACTCACTGACAAACGCATGAATAATAGACGATAAAAACACAAAATCATGCTCACCGCCTAGTGTTTCATTAGCGGGTAATTTAATAACGCGCGGTAATCCTCTGGGGGCTTGCAAAACAGCACGACCACTGTTTCTGCCAAACGCATCTTTACCTGTAAGCGAGATAATAAAATTTAAACTTTTATTGAGTATGCGAGGGAAAGGATGTGCAGAATCTAAACCGACGGGCGATAATATTGGCAATAACTCCTCATTAAAATAGCGAGATAACCATTTATGCTGGGCTTCTGTCCAATCACTACGGCGAATAAAACGAATATTTTCTTCTGCCAATTTAGGAATTAATACCTCATTAAGGACTTGATATTGCTCATTAACCAATTGTCGTGCATGAACAGAAATTTTTTCTAATTGCTCACGGGGACTTAAACCATCTAACCCGCCCGCTTTAGGATCAATCGTTGCCATTTCAATAATACTGGCAACGCGCACTTCAAAAAATTCATCAAGATTGGAGCTGGAAATACACAAATAATTTAATCGTTCAAGTAACGGAACATTTTCATTGGTTGCCTGTGCTAATACACGTTTATTGAATTCCAATAAACTCAAATCACGATTAATATAAAACTCAGGATTTTGTAAATTAATTGGTTCTATTGTTACGGCTGTATTCATAATTGCCTCTCTCAGTAAGGTATTTTTTGCAGCTCACTAATGACTCAAACACGAAAAATTGGGTAATTATTGAGTAATTTAGTATGTCAGACAGTTTAAAAGTAGTCAGATTTTTTAAAACCTAACGGCTCTTTTTATAATAGAACTTAGCCGCTATTTTTTTTACAGCTTGGTTTTAATCATTTCATACAGTGTTTCTGTGACGCTTTCGCTATTCTGCATAATAATCGCTAATTCAGCCAGTTTTGCCTCGGCAAAATCTCTGTCTTTTAAGCTAGCGGCATTAATATAAACATTCAGCGCGGCAGTTTTTAAACCGCCGTAAGCTGCCATCACGGCTGCGCCTGCATCACTGATAACGTTTGGATTGCCTTTTTCGGCGGCGATTTGGCTGAGAGCGATGACTTCGGCACAGGCTTTAGCGCACTCTAACGGAACGATAGTGGCATCTTTCATCACGGCTTGAATCGTGCTACTCCGTGCGGCTTTGTCTGCATCGCTTTCTTTCGGTAAACCGTAAGCAGCCATCACGCGGTTAAATACGTTCACATCGGCTTGAATGAAATCAGTCAATTGTTGGCGTAAATCTTCGGCTTGTGCCAATAGGGTTTGCATTTCGGCTTCAACCTCGGCAAATTTTGGTTTGCCAATCGTTAAATTGCACACCATGCTGATTAACGCCGCACCTTGTGCGCCCATAATAGCCGCCGCACTACCGCCACCTGGAGTGGCTGATTTACTGGCAAGTTCATTTAAAAATTGTTGGATGGGTTGGTTTTTTATTTCGCTCATGATGTGAATGGGGGTGTGGTTTTAATATGTTCAATGTTTTGGATGATTGGTATTTTAATTTAAGCGGTAGTCCGTATGGAGTGTAGTGTGTGACATCGTCCAACGAAAAGCACCCGCTACTTGCTACACTCTAAAACCGTAACTGCAAATTTAATTTAAAATACAATTGTCCGTCTTTTTCAACAAATAACTGCCCGTGTCGATGGCGCGTTGTTGAGGGGGTATCCATTTTAATATGTTCGTATAAATATGTTTTAAGGCTAGCCAAATCAATTACATGAAACGCCACGCAATCGCCTGTATTTTTTATCACAATACTACCGTTGGCTTCATAATTTCCGTCCCATTTACTACCAGCAAAAAAGCCTAGTAATACATCAACTAATAATTTTTGTATTTTATTAATTAAAGCTGCTTTATCACCATAGTTTATTTGCTGATTAAGTTCCCCTTGCTCATGAATAAAATCGATAATTTTAGCGATTGAACTAATTCTATGTTTATAAAACGCATATAAAACATGAGCGATAATTTCTGGCATCAATGAATCGACCATTTTTAAATTGTAAGTCATTGTTTCTTTTTCAGCACCGACATACTTGAAAATACCACCATTATTTTCTATCGAAATTATTCTATCTCGTAGCTTTGTAGATGTATCAATGGCATTAATTTCATCCATTTTTTCATTGCTTAGTTGCTCTATTTTAAAAATAAAATTTGTATTGCCTGATGCGTTTAATAATGTGGGTTTTGCACCTAAATAGGACTTTATACCAAAAGCCTCATCATATTTGTTAATCTCTTGGTTAGAAATATCTAACAAAATATCTGCTTTTTGTGAGCTATTGCCACCTTTTACGATATTAAAACCTAGCGCGTCTTGAATTACACTAAATGAAGCAAGTTCAAATGTTCCTTGCTTGCTTTTTATTTCATCAATGAGTTTTTGTAAAATCGATTCATTAATAATATCAGAAATGATTATAGTCCGTTTTTCACCTGTTATTTTATGAGATATTTCAACGCTAGATTTATTCAAAATAAAGAATTCTAAATCTAAATTTTTGGTACTGACTTTATGAATATTGAAAAAATCAGTTTTAGGATTTAAATTTGAATCAGCTAAAAATAATTGTTGCTCAGCTAATAATTTTATGAACAGTAGTAGCTCACTCCATTCGCCTTTGTTATGCGTTATTTTCATAGTATTATTTTTAGTATTTAATGTATTCATGTAAGAGATTAAATTGCGTCCAACAGTTTCAACAGCATCCACGGCAACACTGTTACCCAGTTGTTTTACTGCTTGTGTATTGGCAACGGGAAAATGAAAATCATCGGGAAATCCCTGCATTTTTCTGGCTTCAATATAGGATAATTTACGCACCACATTATCTACTAAATAAGCATCCCAATTTCTACGATCATCAATTGGTGAACCTCGTCCACCGACACGCAAAGTAAAACCAATATCACGACTGCATTGTCCACCCCAAACATCACTCATGGTAAATTTTAATGGGGTATGCACAGGAAAATTAAAACTGCGTAATAAACCCTCATTTTTAAAGCCCACCATAAATACACGCGGTCTTAGTTGTGGTAAACCATAATCAGAGGCTTTCACTATTTTGAAATAAAAAGAGTAACCCAATTCATGTTCTAAAGTATCACGAATAATTTTAAAAGTTCGTCCTGAATCATGATTAACTAAACCGCGTACATTTTCTAAAAAAAATGCTTTCGGTTGCTTGGCTTCAATAATATCAACAATATTGAAAAATAAATTGCCACGTTCAGAGTGATGATTATCATTAAATCCTCGTTTATACCCCGCTTGGCTAAAAGGCTGACACGGAAAACCTGCACATAATACGTCAAAATCAGGAATATCATGAGGCATTACTTGGCGAATATCATCATTAAATAAACCATTGTCAAATAATGCGGGGGAAATATTTTTATAGTTATATTCGTAAGTTTTTCTGGCTTCTTTGTCAATTTCAGACGCAAATACACATTCGCCACCTAAACGGTGCATAGCAAGATGAAAACCACCAATACCCGCGAATAAATCAATAAATGTAAATTTATTATTTGTCATGTCGCAATTTTTTTGTTGTAACACTGCATCATTCCAACGCTCTGCATTGGAATACCTGTGTGACGCTCCAGCGTCTTCATGTATACGCAACGCTGGAGCAGTGGGACTATAAAGTTTGCTTATTCACGCCGCCAGCTGGTTGTGCCATCTGGGGAGTCTTCTAAAATAATACCGTTGGCTTTTAAGTCATTGCGGATTTTATCGGCGGTTGCCCAGTCTTTGGCTTTTTTTGCGTCTATTCGGGCTTGGATTTGTTGTTCGATGTCGTCGTCTGCATCGCCTTTTAGAAATGCGTCGGGGGCATCTTGTAATAAGCCTAGCAAGCTGGCTAATTGTTTTAAATTTGCGGCTAAACCAGCTACTTTTTCAGGTTCGTGGGTTTTGGCTTTGTTTAAATCCCGCGCTAAATCAAATAACACGGCTAAGGCGACAGGGGTATTAAAATCATCATCCATTGCTTGTTCAAAACGGACTTTATAATCCGTATCTACGACTGAATCCACGTTATCCACACCGCGTAATGCAGTATATAGACGAGTCAACGCACTATAAGCCTCATTCAATGATTCATCTGAATAATTGAGCGGGCTGCGGTAATGACTGGAGAGAATAAAAAAGCGAATGATTTCAGGGCGGTATTGTTTTAACACTTCGCGGACGGTGAAAAAATTGCCCAAGGATTTGGACATTTTTTCATTATCAACACGCACAAAACCGTTGTGCATCCATAGATTGACAAACTTTTCACCTGTCGCGCCTTCGGATTGGGCGATTTCATTTTCATGGTGCGGAAATTGTAAATCCATGCCGCCGCCGTGTATGTCAAAGGAATTGCCTAAGCAGCAAGTGGACATGGCGGAGCATTCAATATGCCAACCTGGCCGCCCATTGCCCCAAGGTGATTGCCAAGATGGTTCGCCTGCTTTTGCCATTTTCCACAGCACAAAATCCAGCGGGTTATTTTTGGCGTGGTCAACATCAACGCGTTCACCCGCTTGTAAATCAGCGAGATTTTTGCCTGATAACTGCCCGTAATTTTTAAATTTATCCACCGCGTAAAACACATCACCATTGCTACCAACGTAAGCCAAACCATTGGTAATCAAGGTTTCAATCATGGTGATAATGTCAGGAATGGATTGCGTGGCGCGGGGTTCTATATCGACTGGCAACACGGATAAGGCTTGTTCATCTTCGTGCATGGCGGTGATGAAGCGTTCCGTCAGCGCGTGAAAGTCTTCGCCGTTTTCAATAGCGCGGTTAATGATTTTGTCATCGATGTCGGTGATATTGCGCACATAGGTTAAGTCATAACCTGAATGGCGAAAATACCGCGCCACGGTATCAAACACCACCATCACCCGTGCGTGTCCAATGTGACAGTAATCGTAGACTGTCATGCCGCAGACATACATTCCGACTTTGCCTGTTACACGCGGTTTAAATTCTTCTTTTTTTCGAGTGAGGGTGTTGTATATTTTTAACATTAGATTTAAGTCGTTAAGAAACAAAGCGGTGCAATTTACCAAGCGTAAAGGAGTCTTTCAAGATAAAAACATATATCGTCCACGAAAAGCACGAAAGGCACGAAAATATATAACTTTTTCGTGCCTTTCGTGTCTTTCGTGGACAGTTGATTTAAGAATCGTCCACTTGATCAGCCATTGCAATGACAGGCTGCACTAAGTCGGCTAATTGTTCAGCACTGTCAGCGCGTACTGTGACATGAGCGACTTTTCGACCTTTGCGCGGGGCTTTGTCATATAGATGCAAATGGGTATGTGGCAATGCTAATAAGGCTTTCGTGTCAGGCAAGCCACCAATAAAATTAACCATCGCTGATTGACCGACTAAACTGGTTGCACCTAAGGGCAAGCCAGCAATGGCGCGTAAGTGGTTTTCAAATTGGCTGGTTTCCGCACCTTCGATAGTCCAATGCCCTGAGTTATGGACACGCGGGGCGAATTCATTAACCAATAATTCACCGTTGACTTCAAATAATTCCAAGGCTAATACGCCGACATAATCCAAGGCTTCCAATAAGCGAGTGACATAGTTTTCAGCTACTGGTTGCATGACATCTCCGTCACGCGCTGTGGAGACGCGCAAAATACCGCCACGGTGAACATTTTCAGCCAGCGGATAAAAAGCGATTTCACCTGACACACTGCGCACGGCAACAATCGATATTTCTCTATCAAATGGTACAAATGCTTCCACGATGGCAGGCACACCTTGTAATACATCCCACGCAGCGGCTAAGTCATCGGCTGAACGCAATACCGATTGACCTTTGCCGTCATAGCCTTGAGTGCGACTTTTTAGAATGGCTGGGTAGGCAATTGTTGTCATGACTTGTTGCAACTCTGCAAAGCTATTCACAGCGGCATATTGTGGCGTAGCAATGCCTATGTCATTGAAAAAGGTTTTTTCAACTAAGCGGTCTTGTGCGACGGCTAAGGCTTTGGGCGCGGGATGAACTTGTGTATGCGAGGCGAGAAATTCAGCGACAGGCGCGGGTACATTTTCAAATTCGTAAGTCACTACGTCGGCGCGTTCAGCCAATTGTGCCAATAATTCAGGGTCGTTATAATCGCCGAGTAAATGTTCACCTAAGCGATTGGAACAGGCATCAGCAGAGGGGTCTAAAAAAATAAATTCTAGCCCAAGCGGATAACCTGCTAAGGCTATCATGCGGGCAAGCTGTCCTGCACCGAGTACACCAACTTTCATAACAGTTCCTTGCGTGGGTCTGAATTCGCTAACACATTTTCCGTTTGTTCGCTTCTAAAGGCGTTCAATGCGTCCTTATATTGATTATGTTTATTGCTGATAATCGCAGCCGCTAATAATGCCGCATTAATCGCTCCTGCTTTACCTATCGCTAACGTACCGACAGGAATACCTGCGGGCATTTGTACGATGGACAATAGAGAATCCATACCATTTAACGCTTTGGACTGCACAGGAACACCTAAAACAGGAATCGCAGTTTTCGCAGCCGTCATACCAGGTAAATGCGCCGCGCCACCTGCACCTGCAATAATTACTTCCAAGCCTTTGATTTCTGCCATTTCTGCATAGGAAAACAATTTATCAGGTGTGCGGTGCGCTGAAACCACTTCAATTTCATGAGGAATGCCAAGCTGCTCTAAGGTTTGAGCCGCAAATTGCATTGTTTCCCAGTCAGAGGTCGATCCCATGATGATGCCAACCAGTGCTGTCATGTGTTACTCCTTGATAGTATTAACAGTAATTTAGAAAAAATAGGGCGATTAGTATCGCATAAATATCAGGGTGATTACCCATACTGTTTCAATTAAGCGGTGTCTGACTCGAATGGTCAGACCACGCTAAACAGTCTTTAAAAATACCGTGCCAATAATCCATGAGTAGTAGACATTTCAGGTAAGGGTATTTTAACTTCATAACCGCCGCCTGAGGCTTCCTGCATTTCTTGTCCGTACATTCCTTCCATACGTTCAACGGTAATATTTTTATTACCTTCGGGTAGGATTAATTCCAGCGTGTCACCAACAGAAAATTTATTTTTTACGTCAATCGTCGCTAAACCTGTTTCAGCATCATAATCTCTGATTTCGCCACAAAACTGTTGTTGATGACTTTTAGAATAACCATTCAGGTAATTTTGTTGTTCGTGAGTGTGATGGCGTTGATAAAAACCATCGGTATAACCACGATTGGCAAGATTTTCTAATACACCTAGGAGTTCAGGCTGAAATTCACGACCTGCTAACGCATCATCAATCGCTAGACGATAAGTTTGTGCGGTACGAGCGACATAATAATGTGATTTAGTACGTCCTTCAATTTTAAGGCAGTCGATACCGATTTCAACCAAGCGTTGAACGTGTTCAATCGCGCGTAAGTCTTTGGAATTCATGATGTAAGTGCCGTTTTCATCTTCCATCACAGGCAGTAATTCACCTTTACGCCCTTCTTCTTCGAGAAAATACACGTTATCAGCCAGCGGATGGCGTTCAGCACCGCCACAACTGGCGTTACTAATATCAGACATAGACAACGGCGCGGCTTCATTCGCTAACACATAATCGCCTTCGGCATTTTCTTTGGCAGGAATGGTGTCGTATTTCCAGCGGCAAGAATTGGTGCAAGTGCCTTGATTCGGATCGCGATGATTAAAATAACCTGATAATAAACAACGTCCAGAGTAAGCGATACATAACGCGCCATGCACAAATACTTCTAATTCAGTATCAGGACAACGTTGACGAATTTCCGCAATTTCATCGAGTGATAATTCACGCGATAAAATAACCCGCTCCACGCCCATACTTTTCCAGAAATTTACCGTCGCATAATTGACAGTGTTGGCTTGTACCGATAAGTGTATCGGCATATCAGGATACGTTTCACGCACCATCATGATTAGGCCTGGATCAGCCATAATCAGCGCGTCAGGTTGCATAGCAATCACAGGCGCAATATCTGCCATAAAGGTTTTCACTTTAGCGTTGTGCGGAATCACATTAGTCGCTAGAAAAAACTTTTTGCCTAATTTGTGTGCTTCGTTAATACCAATGGCTAAGTTTTCGCTGAGAAAATCATTGTTACGCACGCGAAGGCTATAACGGGGTTGCCCTGCATACACCGCATCCGCACCGTAAGCGAAGGCGTAGCGCATATTTCTGATAGTTCCTGCTGGAGAGAGTAGTTCGACTTTTTTCATGTTGATGGTGGCTAATGAGTGGTGGTGGTAGTGTGTTGTCACGACTGCCAGTCCTTGAAGGACTGGCGGTCGTATCGTAAGTTAAACGCTACTTCTACGGCGTGGTTTATGCTCAGTTTTAGGTGCTGTTGTAGTTTTACGCGGCTGATTTCTAGGTTGACGCGGCGGGCGTGGCGGTTCAGGTGGCATCGGTGGCGCGACTGCCGCTTGCTCAAACCCCTCAATTTGTTCACGGTTAATGGGTTTATTCATTAATTTTTCAATCAGGCGTAACGCGGCAACTTCGTCATGAGACACTAATGATACCGCTTGACCTTCTTCGCCCGCACGACCTGTCCGACCAATACGATGCACATAATCTGCTGGTGCGCGTGGCAGTTCATAATTCACAACGTGTGGTAATAAATTAATATCAATACCACGAGCTGCAACGTCAGTTGCAACCAAAACGCGAATTTCACCCGCTTTAAAACCTGATAACGCGCTGGTTCTCGCCCCTTGGCTTTTGTTGCCATGAATAGCGGCGGCTTTTATATCCAGTTTATTGAGTTTATCAGTCAAGCGATTTGCGCCGTGTTTAGTGCTGGTAAACACTAACACTTGTTGCCAATCATTGGTTTTTATCAAATGACATAGTAACTCGGCTTTATTGGCTTTATTGCATAAATAAGCGATTTGCTCGACGGTTTCAGCGGCAGTATTACGCGCGGCGACTTCGATTTTTATTGGATTAACCAATAAACCTGTCGTTAGTTGGCGTATATCTTCAGAGAATGTTGCGGAAAATAACAAGTTTTGGCGTTTTTTGGGTAGAAAAGCAATGATTTTGCGAATATCACGAATAAAACCCATATCTAGCATACGGTCGGCTTCATCTAATACCAAGGTTTCGACTTGATCCAATTTAACAGCATTTTGATTAACTAAATCCAGCAAGCGGCCTGGTGTGGCAACTAAAACATCCACGCCACCGCGTAAGCGCATCATTTGCGGATTAATTTTTACGCCGCCGAAGACCACTTCGGTTTTTAAGCGGGGGTGTAAATGTTCGCCATATTTACTGACTGATTCACCGACTTGCGCGGCAAGTTCACGCGTAGGCGTTAAAATTAATACACGAATTGGACGATTAGAGCTGTAATGTTTTTGCGAAAGTCGGTGCAAAATCGGCAAGGCGAAACCCGCAGTTTTACCTGTGCCAGTTTGGGCAGCAGCCAATAAATCATGCCCGTTTAACACGGCAGGAATGGCTTGTAATTGAATAGGGGAGGGCGTGGTGTAACCTGCTTCAGCAATAGCACGAAGCAGTGGATCAGATAATCCGAGTTTGGTAAATGGCATGGGGTATAAAATCTCAATGAATGACTGCGGTAACTATGCAGTTCAGAATAAAAAGGGTATTAAAAATACGTCAGAGTGCTTTACTAGGAAAGGCTCTGAAAAGGGTCTGCGTTTATAGCTAATGAGGGGGAATAGCGATGTGCCGCTCGCAGAGGGCGACGCAATTCTGTACTAAATTAATAGGTTTATTGTATCACAGGGTTTAAAAAAACCACTGTTTGTTATGTTGTTGCTGACGAAAAATACAAATTCTGTTTCATGCCTGATGGTTTGTTACGCAATGCGGCGAGTGGGAATGAGAGGATATTCATAAGAGTCATGATATAGTTCATATTGTCATGTAACTAATTAAATAGTCTTAATATTTAAGCGGTTATAGGGCTAATAAAAATAACTACAAATAACAATGAGGAATATATTACATGAAATTATTAAAAAGCGCGGTGGTAGCAACTACATTGGCACTTTCTTTAGGGGGTTTTTCGACGAGTGCTTCTGCCGTTTGTTTGGGCATGGCGTGTATGTACAATAAAATGACTCCAATTGAAGGAATTGACGCTACTTTAGGTCAAGTTAATGAAGCATTGACAGCTATTCAGGTAAGAAACAGCGGTGGCGCAGCAGGCAGTGACAAAGACAGTGACGATGTCATCGTAAATCATATTAAAGAGGCATTAAAGTTAACTAAGGAAATCAATGCCAATGATAAACTTGACCGTAATCGTAACCGTGCTAATGATTATTTGAAAAAAGCGCGGGCGGCTGTACAAGCGGGTGATTTGCCCAAAGCAACAGAAGACCTAGAAGAAGCTGGGAAACGTTTTGCAGGACTTAAAAGCATGATTGACTTAACTCAGGCTGACAGAGTATCTCAACAAACCAATATGCTAAATCGTATTTTGGACACGACCGATACCGCAGCGGGTACGCGTAAATAATAAGTTGACTCGTTTTCACGCGGTGAGTCATTGCCATTAAGTTAATGATTTATCGTAGGGGCAATCCCTTGTGGTTGCCCTGATAACAACTTGTTCACAGGGCTGGCACAAGGCACAGCCCCTACATTTTTGTCTTAATTTAATGGAAGTGACGTAGCGCGTGGGAATAAGGCAAAAGTTTTCGCAGTACGGTCTTTACTTGCGCATACACCAATAAAGCTCACCACTGAACGCAGGGAACAGCACGCCCCACAATAAATTCAGCCGTACCCAAAATGGGCTGTTTTCCAGAAAGAAATTGCGTTTGCGGAGCATATAAGTACCTGATAAAAAATCCATGTTTAGCCCGCACTGTTGCGCCATATTTTTTACGCGTTGCGGTGAAAACGTGCTGACGTGTCCAAAGTTAGCTGCGGTCTTACGAATTTTCTCTTGGCGGTAGGCTTGAATGATTTGCGGTACAGCAGGAAATCCACCGATTAAAATACCGTCTGCTTCCAGTGCGGGGGCGAGTTTCATCACCAAATTTTCAGGTTCAAATAAATGTTCGAGTAAATGCAGGACGATAATAACGTCGTATTTTTCTGCCAACGCAAACTCAGGTAAATCGACATTCGCTTGAATTTGTTTGGTGTAGCCCGATTCGCTGAGTTCAGTTTGTAATTTATAATCAACCGCTTCCCAGCAAGCAATGTCAGTAAAGCCTGCATCCTGCACATAACGGCACATTTGCCCTCTATCGACACCAATTTCACAGACGCGCAACGGTCTTCCTAGTCGCTGTTGTTGTTCTTTAATCAAATTAAACATGAACCAATAACGTAGTAATTTGATAGGGTAGCGAGTGCTACTTTCTGAGTCACTGATGTTTTTAACCCAGCTTTGCTCATTTAGCGAAGATAAACTCCAATTCCAAGCGGCGTGTAATGGGGTTGTTGCGGGTGTTAGGGCAGGCGTAGTTTCTTCTTTCATGAGGGAATAGTTATGAGGCAAACAAAATGGGACTAATTCTAGCGTGTTAGTGGGTATCAACCAAACATTGTCGTCGTTAATTACCGTTGTCTTGGGGTTTTTAATGTTTTTACGGGTGAATTCTGCTTTTGCCACGCGCTGATTAAAGGCTGTGGTTGCGGGGTTATCCAAGCCAGAGCCAATGTACAGAGTGCCATTAATGCGGTGGTAGTCATATTATTATAACTATACAATTTTAACGCCGTACCAAAGGATTTTTTCATACGCCTATTGGATAAATCAACACTATAAATTTCATCCAGTAACAAATGAATAATAAAACCAAAACCAATAAATAAACCACTTAACCACGAATGCAGATTATCCCAACGCAGTAAGTAACAACCGATACACACCATTAACAAGCAGAAAAACACCGCTGTTAAGACGGAATGAAAGATGCCGCGATGACTGGTAAAGCGGTCAAATAATTTTAATGCTCCGTAGCGCACGGCTAAATAAGAAGCTGCCGCCATTAATAATAACCAGTGTGGTGGATAGTTATTTTTAAATAAATTAATCACCGCTAGCAAGGCGAGTAGTGCTAAGGTAGTAAAAAATAACTTGATAGGTGTTGAATGCCCTGAATCAATATCGGGTAACATTCCACCGATTGCACCAAAGGCAATCATCCACGGTGCATCGGTAATGGTAATAATGTTCATGTTCACAGCCAGCAGCGCAGCCCCCGCGCTAGCACCTAAGGCAACCGATAAGTGAGTATTAAAATTAGCCATAGTTTAAAAAATGTTTGTAAAATGCCAAGTTTAGCCGATTGGCTAAGCTAATAATTTTATTTTTAACTTCAGGTCGAACAGCGCGACTATTACTGACATAATTCTTATTTAAACAGCGAGGATATAATGCGACTTTTATTGGTTGAAGATGATGAAATATTGGGTGATGGCTTAGTGGCTGGTTTAAAAATGGAAGGTTATGCCGTGGACTGGCTTACCAATGGAAGGCTTGCCAATGAAGCATTAAAAACCAACAGTTATGAGTTGATTGTTCTGGATTGGAATTTGCCAGAGATGAACGGCATGGAAATTCTACGCGAATTAAGGCATCGTAAAAATGAAACGCCTGTAATGGTACTAACGGCTAAAGATACTATCCCTGACCGCGTTATGGGCTTGGATACAGGCGCGGATGATTTTGTCATTAAGCCGTTTGAACTGGATGAAGTGTGTGCCAGATTGCGGGCGTTAGCGAGACGAAATGAGGGGCGGAGCGTACCTAATGTCGAACATAAAGGCATTGTTTTAGACCCTGCGTCGCATTTAGTGACATTTAATGACGAAAAAATAGAGCTATCACAAAAAGAATTTGAAATACTCAGTTTTCTCATGGGTAATATCGGCAAAGTAGTGTCTAAAGCGCGTTTAGAAGAAAGCCTGTATTCGTGGGATTCTGATGTAGAGAGTAATACTGTTGAGGTCTACATTCATTACCTACGCAAAAAACTCGATGCGAGTCTCATACGCACCGTTAGAGGCGTGGGTTATATTATTGATAGTGATGATGACTAATGAATTATTCTCTTAAACGCCGCTTATTAATTACCCTCGTGTCCGCCTCAATGGTGATTTGGGGGATTACTGCGTATCTTAGCTATAAAGTAACGCGTGATGAAGTGGCTAATTTATTTGATGCTGAATTAGCTCAATCAGCTAAAGTGCTGCACGCTTTCATCGAAAGTTTAGTGCGTGAAGGCTCTTTATCGGGCAACTGGAATAAGGAACAAGCCAGCGGACTACTCCATACTTATGCGTTACGTCATAAATTTAAAAGTAAAAGCACCTTTCAATTATGGGCTGAATCGGGCGGTTTATTATTAGAATCAGACAGCTCACCTATTTTTTTATTGCCTAATTTTGACGGTAGCAAAAGCGATAGCCAGTTATGGGCAGAATTTGATGAAATGCTACAAGCAGAAAGTTTAGGGCATAAATACGAACGCAAAATTGCTTTTCAATTGTGGTCAAAAAAAGATGGCTTATTACTGCGTTCAGAAAGTGCGCCGAAATTTGCTTTATCAGCCATCACGCATGGCTTTAGTGAAAATAATATCGACGGCAATGATTGGCACGTCTTTAGTTTAACCGATTCAACAGGTGAATATGTGATTCATGTTGGGCAAAAAGAGCAAATTCGCTCTGAGTTGACCGATGAAATATCCAGCCAGTTGGTTTTACCTTTTCTGATTGGTTTACCGCTATTAGGGATAGTCATCTCATTTATTGTGCGTCGCGCTCTGAGACCGTTTCACCATTTAGAAAAAGCCCTTGCCATCCGTGAAGCCAATTACCTCAAGCCATTGCCCTTAAAGCGATTGCCGAAAGAAATTGTACCGATGGTGAATGAAATTAATAAACTGTTTGCCCAATTAGAAGAAGCCTTTGAGCATGAACGCCGCTTTACCGCTGATGCGTCACACGAATTAAGAACCCCATTAGCAGGTTTATTAACGCAAGCCCACGTCGCGCTGAGAACCGATGATGATGATGTGCGTAAACAAGCCTTACTCCGCATTAAACAAGCCGTCAATAGAATGACTTATTTAGTGCAGCAATTATTGACTTTTTCCCGCATTGAATCCAATACCGAATTTTTAACCAAACAAAACACCATGATTAATCGGGAAGTAGTGGTGGTGATTACCGACTTGGAACCTAATGCGCATAAAAAACAAATTACTATCGAATTAGTCGAAGACAATCCCGTTCCCGTCATGGTTAACGCACCGTTAGTGTCTATTTTAATTCGCAATATTATTGATAATGCCATCAAATATACCCCCGTCAATGGCAATGTACTGATTACCGTAACAGGAAGAGATAGGCAATTGGAATTGTGTGTTGAAGATTCAGGGCCTGGAATTGCGCCCGATCAATATGAAAAATCGCTAGAGCGTTTTCATCGGTGCGTAGAAACGTCCAATAAAACCCAAGGCACAGGCTTAGGCTTTTCGATGGTACAACGCATAGCGTCTCTTCATAATGCAGACCTGATTTTAGGTGTATCACAGTTTGGTGGCTTAAAGGTAAAAGTATTATTTCCTTTGCCCATGAAACTAATGAATAAAAAACCTGCCACATTACGCGATTTATTTAAGGTTAAAAAGTAGGGGCAATCACCGTATTAACCAACTCGCCAATGCCTTCAATTTCAATACGCACTGTTTGCCCGATTTTCAAATAACCACGCGGAGTCATTTTAACGCCGACACCGCTGGGTGTGCCTGTGCTGATTACATCACCCACTTCCAACGTCATAGCTTGCGATAAATACGCCACCATTTCATAACAATTAAACAGCATCTCTGAGGTATTGGCATTTTGCCGCAATTCATCATCCACCCACGTTTTTAAACTGAGATTATGCGGGTCGCTGATTTCATCACTGGTCACCAGCCAAGGCCCTAATGGCCCGCAAGTATCAAACGATTTACCGATCATCATGGTCGGTGAACGCGCCTGCCAATCACGCACCGAGACATCATTGGCAATCATAAACCCTGCAATCACTTTATATGCTTTATCAACAGGGACATGACGACAACGTTGCCCAATGACAAAGGCTAACTCGCCTTCATAATCCAATTTATTCGACACTTTGGGCATTTGAATGTCATCACCTGAACCGATGACGCAAGTGCTTTGCTTGGTGAAAAACGTAGGATATTCAGGTCTGTCTTTGCCAGTTTCAGCAATATGATCCGCATAATTTAACGCAATCGCTACATATTTAGGTGGTCTGGGTATTGGCGCGTTTAACTTTACGACTGCCAGTGAAAGTCGATGTTCTCCGCTGTCGATTAAGTCTTGCATTGCCGTTAAAGCCTCTGCACCCGCACTTAAAAATTCAATCATTGTGCGAGGTATTTTTGCATTGCCAAGGCTATCAATAACGGCATCATCAACCACTGCCCCGACTCGCGCTTGGTTTTGATAAGTAAAGGTGACGAGCTTCATTTATTACTGTTCCTGTTTTGGTATTACTAATCATTTAAGTCTATTGAACCCTTATTTAGACAAATTCGCGTGTCACAGTCAATAATTCATCGATGAAATACTGGCTGAATCAAGGCAATAGGTATAGCTAACAGTCAATACGCTAATTTTGTTAAAAAAACGATGATGTTCGATAGTCTTGTCGAATAATTAGATATACGAAGATTTCGTTCCGCTATTGAAACGTAACAACACTGACTGACACAAAAAAGATATAATACGAAGTTTTTAACACTCAAGAGGATAAAAATATGAATGCAAATTGGATAGCTCCTTCCATCCTGTCAGCTAAC
The DNA here is from genome assembly GCA_002134785.1 of Crenothrix sp. D3. Lineage (GTDB taxonomy): Bacteria > Pseudomonadota > Gammaproteobacteria > Methylococcales > Methylomonadaceae > UBA4132. Next base: position 56,346 of record MBQZ01000018.1, on the reverse strand, counting down.
TTTGCTAAATTGGGCGAAGAAGTTGATAACGTTTTAGCCGCTGGTGCAGATGTTGTGCATTTTGATGTGATGGACAATCACTTTGTACCTAACTTAACCATCGGGCCATTGGTGTGTGAAGCCTTAAGAAAACACGGTGTAACCGCACCCATCGACGTGCATTTAATGGTTGCTCCAGTGGATCGTTTGATTCCTGACTTTGCAAAAGCAGGCGCGAGCATTATTACTTTCCACCCTGAAGCATCAATCCATATCGACCGCACCTTGCAGTTGATTAAAGACAACGGCTGTCAGGCAGGTTTAGTGTTCAACCCAGCAACACCGTTAAGTCATTTAGATTATGTAATGGACAAAGTAGACATTATTTTATTAATGTCAGTGAATCCTGGTTTTGGCGGACAATCGTTTATTCCGTCTGCCTTAGACAAATTGCGTGAAGTCAGAAAAATGATTGATGCCAGCGGTCGTAACATTCGTTTAGAAATCGACGGCGGTGTTAAAACTGACAACATCCGCGCGATTAAAGCCGCTGGTGCAGATACCTTCGTTGCTGGTTCAGCGATTTTCAGCCAACCTGATTATAAAAAAGTCATTGATGAAATGCGTGCGGAATTAGCGTTGGCTTAAGCCATTCGTTGCTAAAGAGTGCAAATCTAGGTTTGTACTTCATTAATTAGTAAGCCGCAGGATGACCCCGTCTTTTGCGGCTTCCTCTTTTTTTAGAGACAGTTTTCGTGTTTTTTTCTCTTTTTTTATACCTCGAATAATAATGAAAACGGTTTTAAACCTTCTTTTTTGTCTATTGTTATTTTATTCAAGTTTTATTTTTTCAGCATCCCAAGAAAACTCACCACCCCTAGAAAAAGTAAATTTACAATTAAAATGGTTACATCAATTTCAATTTGCAGGCTATTACGCGGCAAAAGAACGTGGGTTTTACGCCGCAGAAGGGCTGGATGTCACTATTTTTGAACGTTCACCTGATAAAGATGTTGTTCAACAAGTCATCTCAGGCGAAAGGAATTTTGGAGTCGGTGATTCGGGTATTTTGTCTTATTACGCACGCGGTGAACCGATTGTCGGGCTAGCCGCTATTTTTCAACACAACCCCTTGGTTTTTATCGCTAAACAAAGTTCTGGCATTATTAGCCCTTATGAAATGAAGGGCAAACGGCTTATGTTTGATTCAAAAGGGATGGATAATTCTGTATTGCGAGCAGTGTTAACGGAAGCGCATTTAACTGAAAAAAATTACACGGTGATTAAACAGAGTTTCAGAAATGAGGAATTAATTAATGATAAAGTCGATGTGATGTCGGCATATTTATCCAATGAAGTTTTTTATTTTCAGCAAAAAAATATCAAGATTAATATTATCAATCCGCAAAATTATGGCATTGATTTTTATGGTGATATGTTATTTACCAGTCAACATGAATTACTACAACATCAGGGACGAGCAGAAAAATTTCGCCGTGCCACGCTAAAAGGCTGGCAATACGCACTAGACCACCCTGAAGAACTCATTCAACTGATTCGTAAAAGCTATCATAGTACACTGAGTCTTGCACATTTGCGCTTTGAAGCGGAGGTGATACGCAAATTGATTATGCCCGATGTCATTCCACTTGGACAGATAGAAGCAGGGCGGCTGCGCAAAGTCGCGGAAGTGTACGCACAACTCAATATTTCTCAGCCTCTCTCTGAAAAAAAGTTAGCGCAATTCATTGGTCACTCTAATCGTGGCGATGATAACTTGCTGATTGTGGGTAGCGAACAAGATTTCCCGCCGTTTGCGCTAGGGAAAACCAATGCCACTGCCGATGGTTTTACCGTGGAATTATGGCGAGCAGTGGCAAAAGAAGCACATTTAAAGTCAACGATTCGCGTATTGCCTTGGAATCAAGTGTTAGAGGAATTCAAAGCAGAAAAAATTGATGTGCTGATAAATTTGGCACAATCCGATGAGCGTCGCCAGTTTGCTGATTTCACTGTGCCGCATATCATTGTTAATGGCGCGTTATTTGTGCGTGATGATAACAACTCCATTCACTCGGAAGCCGATGTAAATAATAAACAACTGATTGTCGTTAATGCCGATTTAGCACCAGAATATCTACAGGAAAAAGGCTGGGGAAAACAAATTACATCGGTTGACACTGCCGAAGCGGGTTTGCAATTATTAGCCGATGGTCATTATGATGCAATGCTACTCAATAAAATTGTAGGCAATCAAACGTTGGAAAAACTTAACATCAGCAATGTTAAAATGCTGCCGATAGACATTGATCTTTCTCAAAAATTTTCCTTTGCGGTGCATAAAGGCGATGCAGAGCTATTAGCAAAAATCAACGAAGGCTTAGCAATCACCAAAGCCAATGGCACTTACGATAAATTGCATGAAAAATGGTTTGGCGTTTATGAAGTAAAAGAATTCCTGCCTTTAATCATTAAATACCTCGCTTTCATTACTATTGTGTTTCTGTTAATTCTGTTGATGATTTTTTATCGCCATCATCTCGAACGCCAACGGGTCACAAAACAACTCGCACAAAGAGAACGCCATTTACGAGCGATTCTTGAAGCAGCTCCTGAATGTGTGAAATTGGTAGCGCGTAACGGAAGTCTGCTATCAATGAATCCAGCAGGACTTGCAATAATAGAAGCTGATTCTGAGGATGTAATGCGTAATCAATCTGTCTATTCAATAGTTGCTCCTGAGTACCGCGCCGCCTTCCAAGCATTTAATGAGGATGTCTGTGACGGAAAGTCTGGCAATATGGAATTTGAAATTTTCGACTTGAAAGGGGCAAGACACTGGATGACAACTCATGCTGCTCCCTTCAGCTTGGAAAATGGCGAAATAGTCCAGTTAGCCTTTAGTCAAGAAATCACCGCACGCAAACAGATAGAAGAACGCTTGCGTATTTTGTCGGTTGCGGTTGAACAAAGTCCTACCTCAATAGTAATTTCTGATTTAAAAGGCGATTTGCTTTATGTGAATCCTAAATTTACAGAGGTCACAGGCTATAGTTCTGAAGAGGCGATAGGACGCAATCCGCGTTTATTGAAATCGGGCTTAACCTCAAGCGAGGTTTATAAGCAATTGTGGGACACGATAACGCATGGAAAAGTATGGCATGGCGAATTAATTAATCGTAAGAAAAATGGCGATACTTATTGGGAAGAAGCTCATATTTCGCCTGTGAAAAATTCAGAGGGGAATGCTACACATTATGTTGCGGTAAAAGTTGATATTACCGCGCGTAAAACCGCAGAAGAAGAAATTAAACAATTAGCCTTTTACGACCCACTCACAGGTTTACCGAATCGGCGGAAATTGCATGATAGATTGAAGTATGCCATCGCGATTAATGATCGAGCTAATGCAAAATTCGCCGTATTTATGATGGATTTGGATAAATTTAAAGCGGTGAATGATAAGCTAGGACACGCCGCTGGTGATGATTTACTTAAACAAGTTGCGGAAAGAATTACTGGCTGTTTGCGCGCTAGCGATATGGTGGCACGCTTAGGTGGCGATGAATTTGTCCTCGTGCTAGAAAACCTGAAGATTCCCGAAGCGGCTGAAATAATTGCCTCAAAAGTGATAGCTTATTTAACCATACCGTTTCAATTGTCGGAAACTGACAGCGTACAAATTGGTGCGAGTATTGGCATTAGTATTTATCCCCAACATGGCAATACCCCTGAAGCACTCGTGGATCATGCAGACACCGCGCTTTATCAAGCTAAAGATAATGGGCGTGGTTGTTTTGCCAGTTTTTCTGAGGAATTAAGTTGAAGTAGGGGCAGGTTTTGTACCTGCCCTTAATACAACAGTGCGTTATCAGGGCAATCACAAAGGATTGCCTACAGTTAGTTAGACAATAACTTTGAGTTCTTACTATTCCGAAAAATAAGCGGCTTTTCATTCTCAGCCAACGCCGCATTTCTAGCAGATTCAATCGCCTCATCAATCACATAATGATTCGGTGATTTGCTACACACAGGATCAGTCGCGTACATATCACCCGCTAATAAATACGCCTGACAACGGCAACCGCCGAAATCTTTTTCTTTTTCATCACACGAACGACAGGGCTCTTGCATCCAGTCATCCCCACGGAAGAAATTGAAGGCTTTAGAGTCATTCCATATTTCTGAGATGCTGACATCGTTGACGTTGGGGCAATCTAAATTGGGCAAGTCACGCGCTGAATGACAGGGCAGGGCAACACCGTCAGGGGCAATGGTTAAAAACGTTGTTCCCCAACCATTCATGCAGGCTTTGGGGCGATCTTCATGAAAATCGGGGACGACATAGTAAATTTTCATTTTACCTGCCACCGTTTCTTTAAAGGCTTGGGCGATTTTTTCTGCTTCCTCAAATTGTTCTTTAGTCGGTAGTAGTAAATCACGGTTAGCGTGCGCCCAGCCGTAATATTGCGTGTTAGCAAGTTCCAGATAATCCGCGCCCAAGGCTTCTGCCATAGCCAAAATATCTGCCATTTGGTGAATGTTTTCGCGGTGAATCACCACGCATAACACCATCGGATAGCCGTGTTTTTTGACTAAATGGGCAACTTGTTTTTTATGCTCAAACGACGTTGTGCCTGCGATATGGTCGTTCAGTTCTTGGCTGCTGGCTTGAATGCTAACTTGTATGTGATCGAGTCCCGCTTCTTTGAGCTGCACGATTTTTTCTTCGGTTAAACCATAGCCTGAGGTAATCAGATTGCTGTAATAGCCTAAGTCTCTGGCGTGTTTAACGATTTCAGTTAAATCTTTGCGCACTAAAGGTTCGCCGCCTGATAAACCCAATTGCACCGCGCCCATTTTGCGGGCTTGCGTCAATACACGTTTCCAATCCTCCGTGCTGATTTCACTGTCGTGCTTCGCGTAATCAATTGGATTCGCGCAATATGGGCATTGCAGAGGACAAGCATAAGTCAATTCTGCCAATAACCAGCGCGGTGGGGTGATGTTAGTTTTGGTGTATCCAGCCATTTTGTAAGGCGACCTCTAAGAATGCGTTAATGTCATTAAATAAACCTTGCGTGGCAAATTTTTCTTCTAAATCGCTGACGATTTGCGTGATTGTGCGCGTGCCATCACAGAGTTTAAGAATTTCAGCGGAACTGGCGTTCAGTTCTACCATGCCTTCTGGATAGAGAATAACGTTTTTTTGTTGGGCTTCTTCCCATTGTAAACGGTGAGTTCGGGAAAATTGTATCGGTAAGTCTGGGTTTAGGGTCACTGGCGTTGTCTCTGATAGTGAATGTTTATCGGAAACGCCTGTTTTCGTTATCACTCAAACAGGCGTTTTCAATCGTTTAGTACCCCTCAGGGAACTGCATAGTCATACAATGCAGACTACCGTATTGATGCACTAATGGGCGGCAAGGAATGGCGATAATATGATGCGTTGGAAACACGCTGCCAATCCGTTCTAAAGCAACTGTGTCATTATTATCACCATAGACAGGCACTAGTACCGCATGATTAATAATCAAAAAGTTTGAATAATTAGCAGGCAGTTGTTCGCCTTCTTCATCAAAAATAGCGTTAGGTAGTGGTAACGGTATTAAATGATAAGGTTCGTCTGCGTCAGTACGCAACACTTGCAACTGCATTTCCATAGTTTTCAAACTATCATAATGCGAGTCGTCTTTGTCGTCACAACTGGTGTAGGCGATGGTATTCGCTGAACAGAAACGCGCTAAGGTGTCGATATGGGCATCGGTATCATCGCCTGATAGATTTGGTTGGTCTATCCATAACACGCGTTTCGCGCCTAGCTGCTGCGCTAAAACAGCTTCAATGTCTTGTTGGCTTAACCCCGTGTTTCTATTTGGATTTAATAAGCACTGTCGTGTTGTCATGATGATGCCTGCACCGTCACTTTCGATACTACCGCCTTCTAAAATAAAGTCGATGTCGTGATGGCTTTTGCCTTTAAAGGGTTTAGCGTTTGCCAGTTTATGATTTAAGGCGTTGTCATTGGCGTGGCTGTATTTTTCGCCCCAGCCGTTAAATTTAAAATTAAGATGGGTAATGACTCCGTTTTTTTCCATGCTTAAAAAAGCAGTATCACGCACCCAAATATCATCGACGGGGGCATGAATAAAATCAATATCTTCGGGTTGACTCACTAAGGCTTCAATGTGTTTTTGATGTCGCTCATCACGGCAGACTATCATCAAACGTTGGTATTGGGTAATCGTATCAGCGATGATGCTATACGTTTGTTCCACAGATTCAAGACGATTGCTAAAATCACCTGTCGCATGAGGCCATGCAATTAATACGGCAGATTGTTTTTCCCATTCAGCTGGAAATCGGTTCATGAGTATTGTCCTTAGGTTGTTGTTGTCATAGTGCTACAAGGCGTGCGTGAGCATTTCTTGTGCGTGGGCTAGGGTATTAGCGGTCATAGTGACCCCGCCTAACATTCTAGCCACTTCTGGGATGCGTTCTGCGTCAGTTAATAACCTAACAGTGGACGCAGTGATGTCGGTTTGATTATTTTTCTCAACATATAAATGATGGTGCGCTTGTGCAGCGACTTGAGGTAGGTGAGTGACACATAGCACTTGTCGGTTATGACTTAAGCTACGCAGTTTTTGCCCGACAATTTCGGCAATGCCGCCGCCGATGCCTGAATCGACTTCGTCAAAGATCATGGTCGGGGTGGATTTGTCGCTGGCGGTGGTGACTTGTATCGCTAAACTAATGCGCGATAACTCACCGCCTGAGGCGACTTTAGTCAATGATTTTGGCGGTAAACCGACGTTGGCACTGACTAAAAAATTAACGGTGTCTGTGCCGTTAAGTTTGGGTGTTTCGGTGGTGGACTGGGTGACTTCGACGATAAATTCACCGTGTGGCATTCCCAGTTCTTTTATCATGGCAGAAATGTGTTTTTGTAATTTCTTTGCTTGTTGTTGGCGTTTTCCTGATAGTTGTTGGGCGAGTTCGTTGTATTGTGTGAGCAGTTGTGCCGTTTCTTGTGTCAGTGCTTCAATGCGTTCGCTGCTGTGGGTTAAACCGTTTAATTCGTTTTCTAATTGCTGCACTAATTCGGGCAGTTGTTCAGGGCTAACATGGTGCTTGCGACTGAGGTTTTGAATAATGGCGATTTGATTTTCTAAGTCGGCGACGCGTTGTGGGTCAACATCTTGAACTTTAAGAAACTGGCGTAATTGCAACGCGGCTTCTTCAGTTTGAATTTGTGCTTCTGATAACAAGATAACAATGTCGCTTAATTCGGGTGCGAAACGGGCAATATGCGTTAAGTCTTTGATGCTTTGATTAAAACTGGAATGAACCGAGTTGTCGTTTTCGTACAGAACATCAAGCTGCAAAGAACCCGTGCTTAAAATATGCTCTAAATTTGCCAGTTTGGTGTGTTCTTCCGATAAGCCAGCGTAGTCATAACGACTAAAATCCAGTTGTTGTAATTCTTCCAATTGATAGCGTAGTAATTCTTCGCGCTGATGTTTTTCGCTGTTAATTTTGATTAAGGCGTTCAGCTCTTTATGGACGTGTTGCCAGTGCTTGTGACATTGATTGACTTTATCCAATAACGGCTGAGTTTTAGCAAACACATCCAGCAAACGGCGTTGTTCATCACTGTGTAACAGCGTTAAATGCGCGTGCTGCCCGTGAATTTCGACCAGTTGTTCGCTAAGAGCTTGTAACGATTGCAAGGTCACAGGGCGATTATTGATGTAGGCTTTAGAGCGACCATCCAAACTAACCACGCGCCGTATCAAACACTGTTGCTCATCATCCAAGTCATGCTCTTTTAACCACTGCAATGCGTGTGGCGCGTCGCTTAAATCAAATTCCAAATTGACTTCGGCGCGTGAACAATCAGGGCGTATATAGCCAGAGTCCGCTCTATCGCCTAAGGCTAATCCCAAAGCGGTTAATAAAATCGACTTGCCCGCGCCAGTTTCGCCCGTTAATACTGACAACCCTTGGGCAAGGTCAAGGCTTAATGATTTAACGACGGCGAGGTCGAGTATGGTTAGATTCAGCAACATTTATGAGGCAGTGTGATAACCGCTACTCCAATTTAATTTATGTCTAAGAATATGAAAGAAGTCATGCCCTTCTGGGTGCAGAATTCTAATCGGTTTTGCATCTTTTTTAATTAAAATTTTATCGCTAATAAATACTTCGGGAATTTGAATGTGATCGCAAGTGACTAAAGCATTAATTTGTTTGGTTTGGCAAAAGCTAATTTCAATTTCAGCTGTGTCATGAATTACGATGGGACGATTAGATAAAATGTGTGGATTAATCGGCACTAAAATTAACGCATTCAGTGTAGGATGCAAAATAGGTCCACCCGCTGATAGCGAGTATGCCGTTGAACCTGTCGGTGTAGAAACAATTAAGCCGTCAGAGCGTTGCGAGTTTAAAAACACCCCATCGATTTTAGTGGCAATTTCAATCATACTGGGTGTAACCCAGCGATGCACTGCGACTTCATTAAGCGCGGTTTCTTCGTGTATCACCTGTTGGTCACGAATAATTTTAGTGCGTAATAAATCCCGTTTTTCTTCGATGTAATGTCCCTGCAAAATACGGTGCAGTTTGTTGGGCAGTTCATTAGGTGATATATCGGTTAAAAAGCCTAAACGTCCTAAGTTAATACCAATTAATGGAATGTCGTATTCAGCAATCGCTCTAGCGGTCGCGAGAAACGTACCATCACCACCCACCGCAATCACTAAATCACAGTGCCGTGCTAAGGCGTTGACCGAGCAGGCAGTGATGTGTGAATCTTGAATAAATTGCGCACTGTCGCTATCAACGAATATTCTGTGATGCTGTTGTTTTAAATAGCCACACAGCATGGCTAAGGTTTCAGCAATGCTGGAGTCACTGGGTTTGCCAATAATACCAATAGTTTGAAAAGGAGTCTGCATAGTGAAGTAATAGCTGACGAAAGCGTTTAATTATAGAGTAACTAGCTTACTCTGCTTTTTGAAAAATGTAGCACAGCCGTTGCTGAAACGTAGTTAAGGTGAGTTGGAATCAAAAATCATTTTTGATTCCAATCGAACAATCAATGATTGTTAGCTTTTAACGTGTAACTGACGACCTAAAATATGTTCACACCATTCCAAATTATTGATGTACCACTGCACGGTTTTTCTCATGCCCGTTTCAAACGTTTCTGCGGGTGTCCAGCCCAGTTCTTTTTCAATTTTGCTGGCATCAATCGCATAACGTAGGTCATGGCCAGGACGGTCAGTAACGTAAGTAATTAAATCTTCGTAATGACTCACGCCATCGGGTTTGTTGGGTTTTAATTCTTCCAATAAGGCGCAAATCGTTTTGACCACGGTGATATTGGTTTTTTCATTATGCCCACCGATATTGTAAGTTTCGCCAATTTTCCCAGTTTCTACCACAGTGAGTAAGGCTCTGGCGTGGTCATCAACAAATAACCAATCTCTAATTTGTAAACCGTCACCATACACGGGTAAGGGTTTGCCTTCTAGTGCATTCAAAATCACCAGCGGAATTAATTTTTCTGGGAAATGAAAATGCCCGTAATTATTGGAACAATTCGTGACTAATACAGGCAATCCATAAGTGCGATGCCACGCACGAACGATATGGTCTGAACTGGCTTTGGAGGCTGAATAAGGTGAGCTAGGTGCGTAAGGGGTTTCCTCAGTAAATAAATCATCCACACCTTCCAAATCGCCATACACTTCATCGGTAGAAATATGGTGAAAACGAAACGCAGCTTTTTTCGCGTCAGGCAGAGCTTGCCAATAACCACGCGCCGCTTCAACTAGCGTGTAAGTACCGATAATATTGGTTTCAATAAACGCCGCAGGGCCATCAATGGAGCGGTCTACATGAGATTCTGCCGCTAAGTGCATCATCACGTCAGGTTGATGGCTTTTTAATATCTCCGACATTTTCAATGCGTCGCAAATATCGGCGTGTTCAAAGGCATAACGCGGATTAGATTCTATGGAGGTAAGCGATTCCAGATTACCCGCATAAGTCAGTTTATCGACATTAACAACGCTGTGTTGAGTTTCGTTAATTAAATAACGAACCAGCGCAGAGCCTATAAAACCCGCGCCGCCAGTGATTAAAATTTTCATGTGTTTTTTATTTTAAAGAATGAATGGATAAAGTGTGTTGAGCGACTAACGGCTATTACACGCTGAATGGTGTACCACGCTTTAACACGAAGCCCGATTAACGCTGTAAGTAGATAATAACATCATTGCTGAAATCACTTAAAGCGGCGGTTGATTTTCGCCTGTTCGCTTAATCTGTACGCTATCGCCAACGGTTAATGTACCACACTGATTATGAATGGCATTTTGCCCAAAGTAGATTTTGTTTTGCCATTTTCTAAGGCGATTGAGAGTAGTGAGCGGCTCTTTACCTGTTTGCGCTGTATCAGGATCAATGGTAGGCACAGCACAGCGCGAGCAAGGCTTTGGTAGTCTAAAATCAATTGTACCGATGCGTATTTCTCGCCAACTGTCCTCAGCATAACTAGGGCAATTAGCAATCACTAAGTTAGGTCGAAAGCGATTCATGGTGAGATTAAGCTGCATGGCTTGATTTAATGAATGCAGTGAATTTTCTGAAATCAACAAAAAAGGAAAACCGTCTGCAAAAGCGACTTGGTCAGACACGTCCGCATAATTAGCATTCACAGGGCGAATAACGTCATCGGGTAAATACACCAATCGGCAGTCAGTTTGTAAAAAATCACTGAACCAGCGATCAGCGGCTAGCGATACGCTACGCGCACGACATTGATCGTGCCAGATAGTGCTTACAATCACTTCGCCGTCTGCGGGTGTAAGAGCGAGTATTAAGTCTTGTTGATTGGGTGCAGATAAAATCAGTTGATTAGCGGTTAAGGCTGTTTTAATTAACGCCATTTTTGGTAAGCGTCGTTGGCTTAAAAACTGCCCTTGGTTATCAATCAGCATCCATTTTCTGTCATATTGAAACCCTGTTTTCGTGACTTGACACTGATTTAAATGAATCCCTGCCAACGATTTTACGGGGTAGATGATGATGTCGCTTAAGGTGTAAATATTCATATTATTTGAATGCTAATTTGATTTGCGTTTTTAATATATGTTCACTAAATTCTTGATTAGAATAATCAAACTTTATGCCATATTGATAATATAAATCATCTTTAAAACTTATTTGATAATACAAGTTCTCTTTAACACCCAATTGATAATGTATACCCTCTGATCGATTGACAATCACTGCGTTCATTTTAAAAGTCAAGCCTGATAGAAACTTAAAATTTAAAATAATTTTTTTATTAACACGCATTTTTTTAGTGCTGGCAAAGGCGATTCCTCGCCCTGTAATATCCATTAAGTTAACAAATCCAAGGAAAATTTCTTGACCAAAACTGAGTGGTAATGGTTCACAAAGTGCAACAGCAATATCATCACGCACATAACGAGTCGCTATGCGTCTATTTTTAGTAGTCGATTCCGATAAATCAATCGCTGATAATCCGTCATTATCTTCGACAGGATCAAAATTGAGTTTATCAGAGGTCTTTTCAGTTTTATCTTCAAAGGCAGGCATGGTTTTAAATAGTCCTCTATTAAATTGATATTCTTTAAACGGATATAAAAGTAACACAGTAACGTAGTCGATTAAAGGTTTTTAACGCGCCATAATTGGCGAGCGCAAAACAGTCCAATTAGATAATACGTTTTCCTAAGAGACGCTAGACAGCTATAATCAACGGCTTAAAAAACCCATCGACTATGGTTATGCAATTAAACCCCAGCACGTCTTTTTATAGTTGGAAAACTATTTATCAAATTGCCTTAGAACACAAAAAACAGCTTGTTTATGCCCATTTATTAGCACTATTAGCTACCATCGTCAGTGTGCCAGTGCCGTTATTGATGCCGTTGCTAGTTGATGAAGTGCTATTAAAAAAACCAAGCACACTAATTCACACTATAAATTTGGTTACGCCTGTTGAATGGCAGTTGCCCGTGTTATACATCGGGGTGGTATTAGTCGTTAGTGTTATTTTACGCATTATTGCCATTGTATTTGGCATTATTCAATCACGGCAATTTTCATTTATTTCTAAAGACATCGTGTTTCGCCTGCGTAGCAAGCTGATTGCACATTTACAAACGATTTCCATGTCAGAATATGAAAGCCTAGGCACAGGAACGGTGGTTACGCATTTAGTCACTGATCTGGATACCCTCGATAATTTTGTTGGTTCAACCGTTAGCAAATTGTTAGTGGCTTGTTTAACGGTGATGGGAACGGCTGCGATTTTATTATGGATGCACTGGCAATTAGGCTTGTTTATCCTTTTATTAAATCCTGTGGTGATTTATTTTACCCGCGTCGTGGGTTCACGAGTAAAGCATCTTAAAGCTAAGGAAAATTCTGCTTATGAAGTGTTCCAGCAATCATTAACGGAAACACTGGAAGCTATTCAGCAAATTCGCGCCAGTAACCGCGAGCGTCATTATTGTCAGCAATTGATTGAATCGGCGCGTACTGTTAAAGACAATTCCATTGCCTTTGCGTGGAAAAGTGAGGCAGCAAACCGCTTGAGTTTTTTGGTGTTTTTGTTCGGTTTTGATGTGTTTCGCGCCTGCGCTATGTTGATGGTATTTTATTCTGATTTAACCATTGGCGAAATGCTTGCTGTGTTTGGTTATCTGTGGTTTATGATGGCACCCGTGCAGGAGATACTCAGTATTCAATATGCGTTTTATGCGGCGAAAGGCGCATTAATTCGTATTAATCGACTGAATGCGTTGCAACAAGAGCCACATTATCCACACTTAGAAAATCCATTCTTAGATAAAAAAACCGTTGCCGTGCGAGTAGAGAATCTGCATTTTAATTACGGTGAAGAAAAAGTGTTGAACGGTATCAATCTTCACATTAAAGCGGGTGAAAAAGTCGCCTTAGTCGGTGCGAGTGGCGGGGGTAAATCCACGTTAGTGCAGACGCTAATCGGTTTATACCCTATTAGTGCAGGGCAAATTTATTTTGATGAGGTTGCCATTGACCGTATCGGCTTGGAAGTAGTGCGTGAACACGTTGTCACTGTGTTACAGCATCCTGTTTTGTTTAACGATACCTTACGCGCCAATCTCACTTTGGGAAAAATAGCGACTGACGAACAACTATGGAACGCCCTGTCTATCGCCCAATTGGGGGATGTGGTTAATGAGTTAGTACACGGCTTAGACACGGTTGTTGGGCGGCACGGTATGCGTTTATCAGGCGGTCAACGCCAACGCTTAGCGATTGCGCGAATGATAGTCGCCGACCCTAAAGTAGTCATCTTAGATGAAGCTACCTCGGCATTAGATACTGAAACAGAACATAAACTCCATGCTGCACTGAACGCCTTTCTAAAAGAACGCACCACCATTATCATTGCCCACCGCCTCAGTGCTGTCAAACAAGCGGATCATGTTTATGTATTTGAACAGGGTGAAATCTGTGAACAAGGACGGCATGACACCTTAATCAGCCAACAGGGGCTTTATGCCAAACTGTATGGCGAATATCAGTGAAAAAAGGTGAAAGGTGCAAAAGGTTCAAGGTGAAAGGTAAAAGTCATCTCCCTTGAACCTTGACCCCGAACCCCGAACCCTGAACCTTGAACCTTGAACCTTGAACCTTGAACCTTGAACCTTTATGCCTGAACGCTACGATTTACATTGCCACTCCACCGCCTCCGATGGCGCGTTATCACCCACTGAATTAATACAACGCGCTCACCAAAATGGCGTAACTGCCTTGGCGTTGACCGATCATGACACCACAATGGGGCTGAGTGAAGCCCACGCGTGTGCCGCCACGCTAGATATACGCTTAATTAATGGCATTGAATTATCTGCCAGTTGGCAAAATAAATGCCTGCATATTGTCGGTTTAGGTATAGACCCGCATTACGCGCCCTTAGACAATGCTACCCATCAATTACAAGCAACACGCCTAGAACGCGCCGAAAAAATTGCCGAAAAATTAGAGAAAAAACGTATCACTGGCGCGTTAGAGGCAGTTAAAAATGCAGCAGGGCAGGGCATGATTACCCGCAGTCATTTTGCGGCGTTTTTGCTGTCACAACATCATGTCTCTACTCAACAAGAAGCCTTTGACCGTTATTTGGGAAAAGGAAAACCCGCTTACGTTGCCACTACTTGGGCAGAGATGGACGTTGCCGTCAATTGGATTACTGAAGCGGGCGGTGTTGCCGTATTAGCCCATCCATTGCGTTATAAATTAACCACTAACTGGATTAAACGTTTACTGGCAGCGTTTAAAGACACAGGCGGGCAGAGCATAGAAGTAGTCACAGGCAGGAATAATGCCGAAGAAATAAAAATACTGGCTAATTATGCTAATCAGTTTGAACTTGCAGGTTCGGTGGGGTCTGATTTTCATAGCCCTATTACCCCGTGGGTGGAATTGGGTAGACTCGCTCCGTTACCTGACAGTGTGCAACCTGTTTGGGAATTGCTGAATTAAAATCAGCTGTTTGCCACCAGTGACTATTTCGGTGATAATCGCCGCGCACTTTTACCCCTGAGACCTAATGTGAACAATGCTATACGCCTACAATATCTTGCTGCAATGGGCATTAATGTCTGGATGCCGAGAGTGACCGCCATTGTGGAACACTCATTACCCGTGACTAAACCCGACACCACACACAGTGATTTGTGGGCTGATTTAACCGCTGAGGTACAAAACTGCACGCTGTGTGGCTTATGTAACACGCGCACCCAAACCGTGTTCGGTTCAGGCAATCAACACGCTGATTGGCTAGTCATTGGTGAAGCCGCTGGCGAAGAGGAAGACAAACAGGGTCTACCGTTTATAGGAGTGGCAGGTCAATTATTGACCGAAATGCTCCGCGCTATCGGCCTGAGCCGCGATGAAGTATTTATAACCAATGTTTTAAAATGTAGACCGCCAGAAAATCGCGATCCCCATGTAGACGAAATAAAACACTGCAAAGACTACCTGCAACGCCAACAACAACTTATAAAGCCGAAAATCATTCTCGCAGTCGGACGCATTGCCGCTCAAACCTTATTAAATACTCACGAGCCGTTAACCAAACTCAGAGGCAACGTGCATACATTCAACAATACGCCCGTCGTGGTCGTTTATCACCCCGCGTATTTACTTCGTTCTTTGCCAGAAAAACGCAAAGCGTGGCAAGATTTACAATTTGCAAAACAAACCCTTATAGCGATGGAAAATAAATCATGCGTGGACTCGTAGACAAACTAAAAGACTTCGTACTTTATGATGCTGACAAAGAATTTTATGCCAAAGTATTCCCTGATTCCGTGAGTAAAAAAGACCTTATGCGTATTCGTACCATGACCCACGCCGACATATCTGCCGTGATGGTTATTGAAAGAAAAAACTACCCATTCCCTTGGAGCGAAGATATTTTCACCGACTGCTTCAACGCAGGCTATCGTTGCTGGGTCTGTGAATCACAAAACAAAGTCGTCGGTTACAGCCTCTTATCAGTCGCTGTTGGTGAAGCCCACATCCTCAACATTTCCGTAGACCCCGCTGAACAAAAACAAGGCATCGGGCGCAAAATGATGGAAAACGCCATCGACTACGCCAGAGGACGCGCCGAAACCGTATTCTTAGAAGTTAGACCCTCCAACATCCACGCGATAGCTCTCTATGAAAATTTAGGCTTCAACGAAATCGGTGTCAGAAAAGGCTATTATCCCGCCGAAAATGGACGTGAAGATGCCATTATGTTGGCATTGCAATTGTTTTAAAGCAAGGATGTCAGTACGGTCAGGCATTGCATAATAGGGCTTCTATCGTTTATGCGCCTTGCCTTGCCTTGCCTTACTCAATCATCACTTCTCGCCTATGTAAAATCAATGGCAATTTATACAAGAGACTAGACAGATGCAAAAAAAATCATCCGAAGCCAATATAACCGTTGAAAATACAATAAAATTTCAACAGGCATTGAGTTTTCACCAACAAGGGCAACTGGAATCAGCGGAAATTTTGTATAAAGAAGTATTACAAATACAGCCTCAACATGATGATGCGCTGCATTTTTTAGGGGTGATTGCTTTTCAACGTGGGCAACACCAACACGCTATTGATTTAATCAGCCAGTCCATCAACATAAATCCTAATAATGCAGGTAGCTATTTAAATATAGCACTTGCATTCCAAGCACTTAATTGTTTTGAAGAAGTACTCGCCAGCTATGATCGTGCATTGACTATTAAGCCAGACCATGTTGAGACTCTCTTTAATCGTGGTAATGTGTTAATTGAACTCAAGCGTTATGATGAAGCCCTCGCTAGTTATGACCACGCATTGACCATTAATTCAGATCATGTTGATGCTCTCTTTAATCGTGGCTCTGTGTTAAACGAACTCAAGCGTTATGGCGAAGCCCTCGCTAGTTATGACCGCGCATTGACCATCAAACCAGACCATGTTGATGCTCTCTTTAATCGCGGCTCTGTGTTAAACGAACTCAAGCGTTATCACGAATGTCTAGCTAGCTATGACCGCGCAGTGAATATCAAGCCAGATTACACTGAGGTTTTCTCAAATCGAGGCATTGTATTAACCACTCTCAAGCGTTATGAAGAAGCCATCGCTAGTTATAATCACGCATTGACCATTAAGCCAAACTATGTTGAAGCTATCTCCAATCTTGGTAATGTATTGACCGAACTCAAGCATTATGATAAAGCCATCGCTAGTTACGACCGTGCATTGACCATTAATCCAGACCATGTTGAGACTCTCTTTAATCGTGGCAATGTATTAAACGAATTCAAGCGTTATGACGAAGCCATCGCTAGTTATGACCGCGCATTGACCATCAAACCAGACATGGAATTTTTATTTGATGATTGGTTTCATACAAAACTGAAAATTTGTGACTGGAATGGTGTTGATAATAATCTTAATAAGTTGGAGCAAGGTATAGAACGTGATGGAAAAATATCACGACCTTTTATTATACAGATAGCCTCTTCATCAGCCGCTTTGCAGAAAAAAGCGGCGTGTTGTTATGCCCAAGAAAAACATCCTACCAACGTTCTTGCACCACCTATCGTAAAACACGTCCATGCAAAAATTAAAATAGGCTATTTTTCAGCGGATTTTTGTAATCATGCTGTCGCTATTTTAACAGCCGAATTGTTTGAACGCCACGACCGCTCACGGTTTGAAGTTATTGCCTTTTCTTTCCATACAGCAAATCACAAAGACAATATGCGGTTAAGATTGGAGGGTGTATTTGATCAGTTCATTGATGTCAGTCAACAATCGGATGAACAAGTAGTACGACTGGCTAGACAACTAGAAATCGATATTGCTGTTGATTTAAATGGTTTTACTGGAGGGAGCAGACCCAATCTATTTGCTATGCGCCTCGCGCCGATTCAAGTTAGCTATTTAGGCTATATTGGTACGATGGGGACTTATTATATTGACTATTTACTCGCTGACACCACGCTAATACCGATAGAACATCAAGCCCACTACTGTGAAAAAATTGCTTATTTACCGCATAGTTTTCAAGTCAACGACAGTAAACTGCCGATTGCTAATAAATCGTTCACGCGGGCAGAACTTGGTTTACCTGAACAGGGATTTGTATTTTGTTGTTTTAACAATAACTATAAAATTACGCCTACTGTGTTTGATAGTTGGATGCGAATATTGCACCAAGTTGAAGGTAGTGTTCTGTGGCTGTTAGAAGACAATGATACGGCTGCAAAAAATTTACGATTAGCAGCAACCGCTAGAGGTATAGATGCTAAGCGAATATGTTTTGCTAAACGCTTACCCAAACCTGAGCATTTAGCCCGTCATCGTTTAGCTGATTTATTTTTAGATACACAGCCCTGTAATGCAGGTGCGACCGCCAGTGATTCGTTATGGGCAGGCTTACCTATATTAACGTGTTTAGGCGAAACCTTTGCAGGAAGAATGGCAGCCAGTTTGCTTTATGCCATTGGTCTACCTGAATTAGTGACTAAAAATGTTACAGACTACGAAGCCCTAGCCATACAACTCGCTACCCACTCTGAGCAACTCACGGTACTTAAAAAAAAACTAGCTGACAACCGCTTAACTTATCCGTTATTTAATACCGCACTATTTACTCAACATATTGAGTCAGCTTATCAAATGATGTTTGAACGCTACCAAGCCGATTTAGCTCCAGAGCATATTTATATACCCGCGCAAGAGGTCACTGCTACGCTTCAGCAACAACCATTGCCATCTGCCGATATTAAAGCCGTAGAAAAACAAGTTAAGCCCTCTCATTCATTGAGTGTATTCGGTAAAATTGCACAACTATTCGTGGGAACGACCGCATTTAGCAAACGAAAAAACAAATCTGTTACCTCCATCCCTACACAAGCCGATAGTAAATTTCAACAAGCTCAACAATTTCACCAACAAGGGCGACTGGAAGTTGCCGTGATTTTATACGAAGAATTGTTAGAAACACAGCCTGACCATACAGAAGCACTCCGTTGTTTAAATGCGATAAAAAAACAACGTAAACAACCGCGAATTAAGGTTAATTTACCGAAAAAAGAAGTAGACAAAGTGCAAGTACAGTTGACTACCACACTTGAGAAACAAGAAGCTAATCAGCTAGTCCTCTTAGTTACCAATGCGGATACAGATGCGGTTGAAGCCCTGATTAACCAAGGGAATGAGCAAGAAGACTCAGGCGAATTTCATGAAGCACTTGCGACATATAACCGTGCGTTATCCATTAACCCAGACTCTGCTAGAGCGCATTCCAATCGAGGTAACGCCCTGCAAATCCTCAACCGTTTGGATGAGGCACTCGCTAGTTATGACCGTGCGCTAACTATTCGCCCCGATTATGCAGAAGCCTTTTATAACCGAGGTAACACGCTACAAGCCAGCTCCTGTTTTCAGGAAGCTATTGTCAGCTATGACCGTGCCTTAGTCATTAAGCCAGATTTTGTGCAAGCACATATCAGTCGAGGAAATGCACTTCATGAGTGCAAACGCTTTTCTGACGCATTGCTGAGTTATGACCACGCATTAGCTATTCAGCCAAATCATGCAGAAGTCCTCTACAATCGGGGTAATGTACTGCAAGACCTCAAACGGCATGATGAAGCCATCGCTAGTTATAATCGCGCATTAACTATCAAGCCAGATTGCGCCGAGGCTTTCTTTAATTACGGTAATGTGTTAGCCCAACTCAAGCGTTATAACGATGCCCTCGCCAGTTATGACCGCGCATTAAGCATTGATCCAGACTATGCAGAAGCTCTTTCCAATCGAGGTAACACACTAAAAGAACTCAAACGTTATGACGAAGCTCTCGCTAGCTATAACCGAGCAGTAAATATCAGACCAAATTACGCTGAGTTCCACTATAGTCGTGGCATCGTATTAAGCGACCTCAAGCGTTATGATGAAGCTCTCGCCAGTTATAACCGCGCATTAAGTATCAAGCCAGATTATGCAAGCGCCCATTGGAATATTGGCTTATGTCAATTGCTACTGGGTGATTTTGCTAACGGCTGGCGTAATTACGAAGGGCGGAGGCAAAGTGATGCGCTGCGCGAGAATTATTACAATACATTTAAACAGCCATTATGGCTGGGCGAGCAATCATTATTAGGTAAAACTATCTTACTTTATGCTGAGCAAGGTTTTGGCGACACGCTACAATTTTGTCGCTATGCCAAACAAGTTAAGGCACTGGGTGCGATTGTGTTATTGGAAATACAACCAGCTTTAAGCACGTTGTTACATTCTCTGCAAGGTGTTGATGTTTTGCTAAACAAAGGCGACCCACTACCTAATTTTGATTACCATTGCCCGTTGATGAGTCTACCATTAGCATTTAACACCGCGTTAGCAACTATTCCCGCCGATACTGCGTATCTTTTTAGTCAAACCGAACGAATGAAAAAGTGGCAAGCTAAGCTAGGCGATAAAACGTCACTACGGGTTGGACTGGTATGGTCTGGCAGTACCATTCATACAAACGATCATAATCGCTCCATTGCTCTCAGTCAGCTCAGTCAATTGCTGAATAATGCAGCCCATTTTTTCAGTTTGCAAAAAGAAGTGCGTACTGATGATGCTACCATACTGGCAGGTTTTACTAATATTCAGCACTTCGGTGATCAACTACAAGATTTCGCAGACACCGCCTGTTTGTGTGAATTAATGGATGTGATTATCAGTGTTGATACTTCGGTAGCCCATTTAGCAGCGGCAATAGGTAAGCCAACATGGATTTTATTACCCTATAATCCTGAGTGGCGGTGGCTGTTAGATCGCGATGATAGTCCTTGGTATCCCACAGTACGCTTGTTCAGGCAAAACCAACACAGTGATTGGCAAGACGTGATAGATCAATTACAACTTGAACTGCGTTATCTACTCGAACCCATTCCCACAATAAACAGCACGGTAATTATTGATGAGGATGCTATTGAAGCACTCATTAACCAAGGGAATGAGCTAGAAGACCTAGGTGAAGTTGACGAGGCACTTACGACGTATAACCGTGCGTTATCCATTAACCCCGACTCTGCTAGAGCGCATTCCAATCGAGGTAACGTCCTGCAAATCCTCAACCGTTTAGATGAGGCACTCGCTAGTTATGACCGTGCGCTAACTATTCGCCCCGATTATGCAGAAGCCTTTTATAACCGAGGTAACACGCTACAAGCCTGCTCCCGTTTTCAGGAAGCCATTGTCAGCTATGACCGTGCCTTAGTCATTAAGCCAGATTTTGTGCAAGCACATATCGGTCGAGGAAATGCACTTCATGAGTGCAAACGCTTTTCTGACGCATTGCTGAGTTATGACTATGCGTTAGCTATCCAGCCAAATCATGCAGAAGTCCTCTACAATCGGGGTAATGTACTGCAAGACCTCAAGCGTTATGACGAAGCTCTAGTCAGCTATGACCGCGCAGTGAATATCAAACCAGATTACATTGAGGCTCTTTTTAATTGCGGTAATATGTTAGCTAAACTTAAGCGTTATGACGATGCCCTCGTCAGCTATGACCGTGTATTAGCTGTTGAACCAAACTATGCAGAAGCTCTCGCCAATCGCGGTAACACATTAAAAGAACTCAAGCGTTATGACGAAGCTCTTGCTAGTTATGATGACGTATTAAAAATTACACCCGATAATGCAGGTGTTCTCTCCAATCGTGGTAGCGTGTTAAAAGATCTAAATCGATATGACGAAGCCTTAAACAGCTATGACCGCGCCTTGGCTATCAAGACAGATTACGCTGAGGCTCTCTTTAATCGTGGTAATGTGTTAAATGAACTCAAGCGTTATGACGAAACCATCGTCAGTTATGGTCGTGCATTAACCATCAAACCAGACTATGAATTTTTATTAGGCGATTGGCTACATATAAAAATGAAAATTTGTGACTGGACTGAGTTTGATAAAAACCTTAATAAGCTGGAACAAGGTATAGAACGCGGCGAAAAAGTATCGGGACCTTTTTCTGTACTCACACTTTCTTCATCAGCCGCTTTGCAGAAAAAAGCGGCGTGTTGTTATGCTCAAGAAAAATACCCTACCGACGTTCTTTTACCGTCACCAAGAAAATACACACATCCAAAAATTAAAATAGGTTATTTTTCGTCCGACTTTTGTCAACATCCCGTTGCTTATTTAACGGCAGAATTGTTTGAACGCCAAGACCGCTCACGGTTTGAAATCATTGCCTTTTCCTTCCTCGCCGCCAGTGACAAAGATGATATGAGGTTAAGATTAGAGGGCGTATTCGATCAGTTCATTGATGTCAGTCAACAATCGGATGAACAAGTGGTACAACTGGCTAGACAACTAGAAATCGATATTGCTGTTGATTTAAATGGTTTTACTACGGGTTGCAGAACCCGTCTATTTGCCATGCGTGTCGCACCGATTCAAGTCAGTTATTTAGGCTATCTCGGCACGATGGGGACTAATTATATTGACTATTTACTCGCTGACACCACGCTAATACCTGTAGAACATCAAGCCCACTACAGTGAAAAAATTGCTTATTTACCGCATAGTTTTCAAGTCAACGACAGTAAACTGCCGATTGCTAATAAATCGTTCACGCGGGCAGAACTTGGTTTACCTGAACAGGGATTTGTATTTTGTTGTTTTAACAACAACTATAAAATTACACCTGCTGTTTTTGATAGTTGGATGCGAATATTGCACCAAGTTGAAGGTAGTGTTCTGTGGCTGTTAGAAGACAATAGCACCGTAGCCAATAACTTACGGCGGGCAGCAATAGCCCACGGCATAGCGGGGGAACGCTTGGTTTTTGCTCAACGCCTACCGATGCCTGAATACTTAGCTCGCCATCGCGTCGCTGACTTATTTTTAGATACCAGCCCTTACAATGCGGGGGCGACCGCCAGTGCGGCATTATGGGCAGGCTTACCCATCCTGACTTATTTAGGTGACACGTTTTCAGGCAGAATGGCAGCCAGTTTGCTTTATGCCATTGGTCTACCTGAATTAGTGACTAAAAACGTTACAGACTACGAAGCCTTAGCCATACAACTCGCTACCCACCCTGAACAACTCACGGTACTTAAACAAAAACTAGCTGACAACCGCTTAACTTATCCGTTATTTAATACCGCACTATTTACTCAACATATTGAGTCCGCTTATCAAATGATGTTTGATCGCTACCAAGCCGATTTAACGCCAGAGCATATTTATATAACCTGAGTTCGAGATAAGCTAATCCAGCAAAGGCAGTAAATCTTCTCTTTTAAGATTGAGAGAAGATTTTTATCCTGATAGGAATAATCGAAACCGTATTCTTAGAAGTCCGCCCCTCCAGCCTCCACGCCATCGCCCTCTACGAAGACTTAGGTTTTAACGAAATCGGTATCAGAAAAGGCTATTACCCCGCCGAAAAGGGGCGCGAAGATGCGATTATGTTGGCGTTGCAATTGTTTTAAGTGATTGTGAAAAAGTTTTTAGCTAATAAATGACTGCCAGTCCTTTAAGGACTAGCAGTCATATTCCTGATTTATTGGCAATCTTCGCAAAAAGCTTTAATGCCGATGTGAATCACGATGACACTCACCGCAACCACGGCGGTGGCTAATAACGCATTGCTAATGCCCATACCGATTAAAATACCGCTAAAGGTTTTTAGCATTTCTTCATTTTCCAAATCGCCGTATTTTTTCCACTGCCCATACAGAACGCCACCTTCTTGGCACAGGTCTTGTTTTGCGGCGCGGGCGAATTTTTTCATAAACGAATCAGCGGGTTCTTTTATGCCTAAATCTTGTTCTATGACCTGTTCCAGTTGCTGTTTTTGTTTGCTGGGAATAGTTTTTGGTGTGTGTCCTGTGCGTTTGGTAATGCCATCATTGGCTGGGTCGTTGGCTAATTCGCTTAATTGCTGGTCAATTTCAGCGGACAGGGTTTGTAGTTCTGCATCGGTAAAGTGGTTCATAGTGTTGTCCTTTGTGGGTTAGGAATTAAACAGGGTGGCTAAACTGTCGGGGTTGGCTATGCCTTTTAAAATCAGGTGGATAATAGCGGCATCGGTATAATCCAACGGTTCAAGTAAAACGGTTTCGTTGCGTTCGCCATTAAGCAGGTGTTGAATGGCGTTGGCTAAATTAGTCCAAGCACTTTGTTGTAATGTCTGTAAACCAATAGTTAATTCTTCATCCACGCTGTGCGTTAAAACCGCATTAAGCACTTTGGCAATTAACCAAGCGTGTTGTTTCATTTGCGTTGGCATCCCTGCAAAACGCAAATAGCTATCGCGGGATGATTGCCGATAGTGGTTTGTCTTCGCGCTGTCTTGCTGTTTATTAGCGATTTGTGCCAACAGTTCGTAAGCCTTCCAAATTTCTGCACTGGCTGCGTCCAAGGTTTCATGAATGCTTAGGGCTTGCTCGGCTAAGGCGCAGGCTTCTTCTAGTCGGTTAGCTTGGTTTTGTAATAAATCCGCGAGATTGTTTAAACTCATCACTAATTCTTTCGGATTGCCCTGTTGCTGTACGGCAATGGCTTTGCGATACCATTTTTCAGCCGCATCTGTGTTGCCTTGTGCTTTGGTGACTAATGCTAAATTATTCCAAATGTTTGCCACCTCCAGCGTGTTGCCTAGTGCTTCGTTAATTCTGGCAGATTCCCGATAAGCGTGTTCGGCGGCTTGCCATGCGTTTGCTTTTTGATAAACATTGCCTAACAGAGTCCAAGCCGTTGCTTCTGATTGTGGTTCATTCAGTGATGCAAACATTTTTAACGCCGTTTGATAGCTCTGCTCTGCTGTCTGTAAATCCCCTTGACGCATTGCCAATGTGCCAAGTTGCCCTTGCACCGCCGCTTCTTGACGTGTATCGCCTATTTCCTTGGTAATGGCTAACGATTGCTCATAGTGTGCTTTTGCCTGCATATAATCACCGCCATGCCCAAAAGCATCGGCTAAATCGGTATGCAGTGTGCTGATTAGCCTTTGTATTGCGGGTGAGGTGTCTAGCGATTGCGCAACCACTAAAGCTTGTGAATAACAGTCGATAGCAGCTGCGGTTTTGCCTTGCTGATCCAAACAACGACCTAAATTACCTAAATTATTACAAAATTCATAACTAGGTATTTGCCCTAAGTGCTGGCGTAGTGTTTGAAAAATAGTTTCGGCTTGCGCGTACCGTCCTGCATCGTACAAGGCTTCACCTTGATTGTTTTGCGTTAAAAACCACGTCTCTGAACCTACGTCACCGCTGGCTTGCTGTGCCGCTTTGTTGAGTGCGGCTTTATCCGCGTGTAAGCCAAAGTTATTAAGAAACTTACTGACACACTCCGCAAACTCGACTGCAAACCCTTCACCCGCTTGCAACGCGGTATAAACCCCATGCAGACAATTCGGCAATTCTCGCAAGGCAATCGCCCGTACCGCGTGGGGATTTTTTCTGTCTTCAACATAGAGATAACGGGAAAGCTGATAATAGCTGTGCCGATAACGCGCTACTAATTCGGCTTGTTCATCATCTTTGAGTTCTTGCCTCAAAGCAGGGGCTAAGGTGGGATGAAATTTAAGATACGGCGGCACGGTAACACCTAAATGGACTAAGGATTCCGCTTGAATCAAGCCTGTGCTTTCTAAGGCTGGGCGTAACATTGCCCAATCGCTGGCGTTAATTTCAGTAATTTCTAGTAACACATTTTCTATAGCCCCACCCTGAAACACCCCTAAGCGCGTGACTAACAAACGCGTTGCGGGTTGTAAACGGTCTAGGGATAATTTTAAGGAACTGATTAACGGGTTATCGGGATTTTCTACCAGATAGTGTTCTAAACGTGCGCCTAAAGCGGCAATGCGGCGAAACTTTAATTCCTGTGCCAATAAACCGATTGATAGGGGATGAAAATCCACCCGCGCAAATAAGGCTAACAAGGCTTGCCGCTCAGGTTGTTTAAACTGTGGCGTGGGCGGTAATTTATGCAGACGTTGAAAATACGCCAGCGCGTCTTCTTGCCCTAGCCCACTCAAAGGCAGATAAAGATGCTGGCTGGAGTTGGCTGTTGGAAACGCTGAATGGGATAAATCATGTTGCCGCGTGGTCATTAACAAGCGACTATTCCCCGCCTTAGCCCAAGCGGATGCCGCTGTTAATAAGGCGGCTAAGGCGTTAGGCGTTAAGGCTTCTAAATTATCCAAAATTAATAAAGTCGCAGTTTTTTTCAGGGCGTGGGTTGCCGCGTTTTCATCAAGCAGTGATTCATTGACCACCGTTGCCAAGGTACTGACTGCCACGCCAACCGCATCCACGCCTTGAAACGCGGCATAATCAACAAAACAAACCTGTGTAAATAAGCCTGTTTGCTGTAACCAATTACCCGCTTCAATGGCGAGTGTGGTTTTGCCTTGTCCACCAAAACCTGTAACGGCAATGCTACGCACGTTCTGCACAAAAGCGCGTTCGACAAACCACAGTTCTTTACTGCGTCCGAAAAAACCAGCGTCTTGGAGTTTGGGGAGGTTGTTTAAATCCCCTCTAACTCCCCTTTGCCAAAGGGGAGAACCTTGTTCTTGGTCTTGCTCCCCCCTTTGTAAAAGGGGGGCTGGGGGGGATTTCAACAACGCGCTGTCACCACTCGCTTGATACAAGGCTGGCACAAACCAATCTTGTAATTCTAAGGTGATACGATTAGCCCCACATTGCCGCTCGCCGCGTTCTGCATTGCGGTTCAAATAACGCCGTGAGGTATCTAACGCCTCACCGATATGTTTGCCGTTCATTAACGCTTTATAAAACTCGGCAAATAATTTTTCCGTGGTGGCGACTAACACTGAATAGGTCATTGCCAATACTGACGGCAAACCTGCATGAGTCAACCGCGCCGCCACACTGTTTAAAGCATCTTCACCGCCTACCGTTGCCGATTGACAGGCAGACAACACCACTAAGGCGATTTTCTTCTGATACAAGGAATCGGCTAAGGTTTCGGCTGAGACAAAATCCTTGTCACTGTCTGCATTTTCAAACAACAAATAACCGTTATTGCCGTCGGGTGTCGCTTGTTTGGTTAATCCGTCTTCGCTGTGTTTAGCGGTGGGATGGTCTTCGGCTTCTGCATGATAAAAAGCCCCATGCCCATCAAAATGCAGAATATCAATTGCGGGTAAATCCTCATTTTCTAAGCGTTCAATGAGTTTATCCAACGTGGCAGGGCGTAAAAATTCCAGCTCGATGTTGGCTTGTGTGGCTTGCAACGCCTGCATAACCGCTTGAGCATCGGTGCGGGGATTGATAAAACTCGCCCCATTGGGACGACTGACGACAAATAACACGCGCAAACTGTCTTTGCTGTTCACTTTAAAAGCCTTTCTACCACCACCCGCACCCGCATAACGCCGCCGAATTGATAATTTCTCATTCATTAAAAACGTGCCTGTGGGGTCGCGTAATAATTCCCACGGCAAGCTTAAAACAGTTGGATGATTGGCACTGATAGTAATTAAGCGTTTTTCGTCACAATCCTGAAAGCGGTTAAATAAACGACTGGCAGTTCTATCGGTAAACACAGCGTTGAATAACAGCTCACCTAAAGTTTTTAGGCGATTGGCGATTGCCTCCGCTCGTTCAATATCCACATCGGCGATGTATCTCGCGGCGTAGGTTTCTAAATACCACGCCATGTCGCTAAAATCGTTTTTATCGAATGGGGGTTGAAAATCTAAAGTACCAGAATCGTCGCCCTCAAATGTGACGGTGACTTGATTGTGCGTAGGAAAGCGGAGGTTTAATTCAATTAGCGGCATGGGCAATTCCTCAGTGAATGACGGGTTGAATCATAACTGATTAATGAATAATGGGCTGATTCTTTGTAAGGCTGATAATTACTTGAGTTCTTTACTCAGAAATTAAATAGGACTAAAATAGTCCCCAATGAAAACAGGTGGGGATTATGCTAAAAATCAGTAAATTAACAGACTACGCAACCGTTATTCTTAGCTTGATGGCAAAGAATAACGGGCGCGTGTGTGCTGCAATGGAACTTGCTACCGCGACAGGTATCTCATTACCAACGGTTAGCAAAATCCTGAAAGCACTGGTCAACGCCAAAGTCCTCATCTCCACACGCGGTGCAAAAGGCGGTTATCTGCTCGCCGCTGCACCCGACAAAATTACCGTAGCCACTATTATCAGCGCGTTAGAAGGCCCGATTGCCGTTACCGAATGCAGCATTTCCCAACAAGGCTGCGAACAAGCGGCAGGTTGCAATATCAGCGGGCATTGGAACGTCATTAATCGCGCCATTTATAACGCCCTTGAATCCGTGACCTTAGCGGACATGATAAAACCCCAAGAAACCCTTATTCCCATTGCTAGTTTATATCGAATAGAGAATCACAATGTCAGCCAGTAACGAAGAAATCAACCAACTGCTCAACCAAGATTACAAACAAGGTTTTATCACCGAGTTAGAAACTGACACTTTCCCCGTCGGTTTAGATGAAGCCGTGATTCATAAACTGTCCAAGGTGAAAAATGAACCCGAGTTCATGCTCGAATACCGTTTAAAAGCCTTCCGTCATTGGCAAACCATGACTCCGCCTGAATGGGCGTTCGTCAAATTTGACCCCATTGACTACCAAGCCATCAGCTACTATTCCGCGCCTAAACGCAAAGAAGACGGCCCAAAAAGTTTGGATGAAATCGACCCGCAAGTCCTAGAAGCCTACAAAAAACTGGGCATTCCCTTAGATGAACAAGAACGTTTAGCAGGTATCGCCGTTGATGCGGTGTTTGATAGCGTCTCGGTCGCCACCACCTTTAAAGGCAAACTCCACGATGTCGGCGTTATTTTCTGCCCCATCTCCGAAGCCCTGCGCGAACATCCTGAACTCATCAAAGAATACCTAGGCTCAGTCGTCCCGCACACCGACAACTACTTTGCCGCGCTCAACGCCGCCGTGTTCACCGATGGCTCATTCGTCTACATTCCCAAAGGCGTGCGCTGCCCGATGGAATTATCAACCTATTTCCGTATCAATGCCGCCAACACAGGGCAGTTTGAACGCACGCTGATTATTGCCGATGAAGGCAGCCACGTCAGTTATTTAGAAGGTTGCACAGCCCCAATGCGTGATGAAAACCAACTGCACGCCGCCGTTGTTGAACTTGTTGCCCTAAAAGATGCCACCATCAAATACTCCACCGTCCAAAACTGGTACCCAGGTGATAAAAACGGCTTAGGCGGTATCTATAACTTCGTCACCAAACGCGCCGAATGTCGCGGCGACAACTCCAAAGTCTCGTGGACGCAAGTTGAAACAGGCTCAGCCATCACATGGAAATACCCAAGCTGTGTATTAGTAGGCGATAACAGCATAGGCGAATTTTATTCCGTCGCGGTAACGAACAACTACCAGCAAGCCGACACAGGCACAAAAATGATCCACATTGGCAAAAATACCCGCAGCACCATCGTATCCAAAGGTATCTCCGCTGGCAAAGCCCAAAACACCTATCGCGGCTTAGTCAAAGTATTAAAAAGCGCGGAAAACGCCCGCAACTACACCCAATGCGATTCCCTGCTAGTTGGCGATCGTTGCGGCGCACACACCTTCCCCTACATCGAAGTCAAACACCCCTCCGCCCAAGTCGAACACGAAGCCACTACCTCAAAAATCAGCGAAGACCAATTATTCTTCTGCCAACAACGCGGACTCTCCGCCGAAGATGCCGTCTCCATGATAGTGAACGGTTTTTGTAAAGAAGTATTCAGAGAATTACCAATGGAATTTGCGGTAGAAGCGCAGGCGTTATTGGGATTGAGTTTGGAAGGCTCAGTGGGTTAAGTCAGCGCGGTTTAGATATTCATGGCAAACAAAGCTAATCAGCATTATGTTCCTCAATTTTATTTCAGATACTTTTCTCAAGACGGTAAAAGTATTTGTGTGCTAAATAAGAAAGATGGTTACATCCCTAAGTGTGCAGGTTCAATAAAAGGACAAGCATCCAGAAACCATATTTTATGGAGACGCTGAAATAGAGCAAATTTTGTCAGAAATGGAAAGAGAATTCAGCATTGCATTACGGCAACTTAAAACGAGCTTATGCTTTGAAAAATGTACGCCAGAAAATTATGCCTTACTTATGCAACATATATCACTCCAACGATTTAGGACAATGAAAGATAGGCAAAGTAGTAAGCCGATGGATGATAAACACGCGCAGTTATATGTTAAATCTATGATTTACAACAATGAACATTTATTGACTGAAGAAAAAAAGGCTTTGTTTCTGGATAATGTACATGGAGTTGAGGCAGAGCCGAAGCAATTTCAAGGAATGCGTATGATAACTGCTATTAAAAAAGCGGATAATTTGTGCGATTTATTTCCAGTTATTTTGCAAAATAAAACGAATAGACCTTTTATATTTGGCGATGCCCCCGTTGTTTTTATTAATCCACACCTGAAAAATGTTATTTCACAAGGAGTTTTAGGGGCGCAAGCTCAGGGATTAATTATTTTGTATCCAGTAGGAACTAAGCATTGCATTATGCTAATAGATGAAAACAAGTATCGAATTAAAAAACTTCACGGTACTGTTTTGGCTGTTAGAGATATAAAGGATGTGGCAGTATTAAATAAGTTACAAATACATAATGCTTTTAGCTCTATATATTTTTCAGATATTCAATACTCAGAATACGTTAAGCATTTATGGATGCAAGAAAAAAAGAAACTTATTAATATCGAGTGCAAAGTAACTGAAATACCTGAATATGATAATAATGGTGAACTAACGAGTTATCTCATACACTCCTTTGAGCCACAACTACCATTCATACCAAAATTTTCATTTCTCGATTATCAAGAATTGCCAGAAGAAAATTATAGATTTAATCGGCGCATAACATTTTAGCAAGTAGCTCGCATGGAGCTTGCGGAATGATACTACTCGCTACCTATTACGAAATAGAGAAAAATATGAAAGAACTTGGCTATTTATATGTACTGGCAAATAGTGCCATGCCAAATATGGTGAAAGTCGGCAAAACGACACGCAGTACCGCAGAAAGAGCCGAGGAATTGTCCAAAGCAACAGGTTTACCAACACCGTTTATTGTCGTTTATGAACAACTGTTTGAAGATTGCGGTGCGGCTGAATCTTTTGTCCATGTCTATCTGGAAGCAAAAGGCTACCGTGTGGCGAATAACCGAGAATTTTTTAACGCTCCCGTCAGTATCGTTGTTAAAGCCATCTCGCTTGCACCAAATCCAATTGATGATGAACTATTAACACCTGAACTCGCAGAAGATAATGATTTGCTTGAACACAACGAACCAGACGAATTAGATGATTTGTGTTTGAATGAACCAAAACCAACTTATCCTTGGTCAGGTATTTTTGAAGAAGCGGAGGCACACTATTATGGTCATGGCGATTACATACAGGACTATGCTGAAGCTATGCGTTTATTCAAGCAAGCGGCAAAACTAGGCGCATTGCCTGCGTATGGACGCATTGGAAATATGTACAAAAATGGTGAAGGTGTGCGTGAAGACAAAAATAAAGCATTGGCGTTTTATAAAGAAGGTGCGAAAAAAGGCAATGTTTATTGTTACTGGGCAATGGCTATGTTATTTATCGATGAAGGGAATAAGAATAATTCAGAAAAATGCTTTTCTCTGTTCTTAAAAAACAAGCCAGAAAAAGTGCCTGATGAGCAATATTTTACGTCTGATGAATTAAGGAATGTGTTACATGAGTGCATTCGGTTGTTATATAGAAAAGTTGTTTTTAGCATAGAATTTCCATCTATTTTAAATAGTTTTATCATCGATAATTTGCCTGCTATTACTAAAGGAACAAAAGAGAGTCTTGCGTATTATTTAAATGATAACAACTTCTCAGAACTCGTTGAAGGTCATAAATTAATTCTCCAATATCTTAATTCTTTTGATACTTAAACTCGTAAGTAGCAAGTAGCAAGTAGCCCACATAAAGCAACGCGGAATGCGAGATAATAAAATACCGCAACGTAACAGTAAAACCCAATAAACATAAAAGAGAATAGTATGAACACAGTACAACTTTTAGATGATATAAAACTGTTGCCTCCTGAGGCGCAACACCAAGTGGAAGATTTTATTGCGTTTCTTAAAATGCGTTATTTATCAACAGACAAAAAGAAATTATCGGAAGAAGAATTTATTGGTTTATGGAGTGACCGTGTAGAAATGCAAGACAGCACAGAATGGGTCAGGGATATACGAAAATCGGAATGGTCGAAAAATAATGTCTGAACCCACAAACCACACAAAATAGAATAAAAACATCATGCGCTTAGCCACTGTACTGGAAATATTAACTCGAATTAAACCCATATTAAGCCAACAATTTGGTGTGGTGCGTTTGGCTTTATTTGGTTCAACGGCGCGTGATGAAGCGACTGAAAATAGTGATGTGGATATATTAATTAGTTTTGATGGGATTGCTACCTCTGAACGTTATTTTGGCGTACAGTTTTATTTAGAAGATAGCCTAGGTTGTGCAGTTGATTTAGTGACTGAAAAAGCATTACGTCCCCAATTACGCCCCTTTATCGAACAGGAAGCTATTGATGTCTAAAATAAACCGTGAATGGCATTTCTATATTGATGACATGATTAATTTTGCTGAAAAAGTCATCGTTTATACCGAAGGATTAACGCAAACTGATTTTATAAATAGCGGCTTGAATTATGATGCAACTGTGCGTAATTTAGAATTAATCGGTGAAGCCGCTACACATATTCCAGAAGGCATACGCAATGCAAATTCTAATATTCCGTGGCGGCAAGTTATCGCCACTCGCAACCGATTAATTCACGGTTATTTAGGGATAGATAATGATACTTTATGGAGTATTATTAAAACGGATATACCTGCTTTATTGATAGAACTACATAATGTAACCCGCTAAGTAATAACAGCCGCGTAGCGTGTAGGTCGAGTTATGGCTACTATGTAATACGATTTACAAAACGCCAAATGATAAAAATAGTATTACAATCTGTAACGATAGCTTTACTATCGAATCGAAATAGAATATAAAGTACCAACAAGGCTTTATTCACTTAAACAACTTTTAATTTATGACAACCTCTCATTCGCCATTGCATTTAATTAAACAACTGATAGTTTTAGAGCGTGATGACATTATTACTTTGATTGCTTATGGTTTAGGCATCGGTTTAATGTCTTTAGCAACGCCTGTTGCTGTGCAAACTTTGGTTAATACGGTGGCATTCGGTGCCTTGTTTCAACCGCTGGTGGTGTTGGCGTTGGTTTTGTTTGTGTTGGTGGGTTTTAGCAATGCGTTATCGGGTTTGCAATTTTATGTGATGGATATGTTGCAACGGCGTTTGTTTGTTAGATTATTGGGTGAAACAGCCAATCGCTTGCAAAACGCGCATATTGAAAGTAGTGAGCATCATCATTTGCCTGAATTGGTGAATCGTTTTTTGGATGTGGTGAATTTGAATAAAGCCGCCACAACGATTTTGTTAGAAACGTTGGGTTATGTATTGCAAACTTTAATTGGCATGATATTACTGGCGTTTTATCATCCGTTATTGTTGGCATTTGATTTCTTTTTGATTATTAGCTTAGGCATTATTTTATTTGGTTTAGGCAAAAACAGTATTAAAACGGCGATTGCGCAATCAAAAGCAAAATATGAGGTGTTGGCGTGGTTGGAAAATATTGCCTCGCATTTGGTTATCAGTAAGTCTGCCGCCGCTCAGCAATTTTTAGACACGAAAACAAAACATATCGCTGAAAATTATCTCGATGCTTGTGCGAAGCATTTTGCCATTTTAGCGCGGCAAAATACCAGTGGTTTGGTGCTGCATACTTTAGCGAATACTTTGTTGTTAGGGATGGGCGGCTGGATGGTATTGGAGCGTCAATTGAGTTTAGGTCAGTTGATTGCCGCCGAGTTGATTGTCAGTAATATGATGTACGGCTTGACTCGTTTGGGTAAGACGTTAAGCAGTTTTTACGCGCTGATGGTCAGTGGCGATAAGCTCAGTCATTTGTTGGATATTCCGCAAGAAACTGTACAAGGTTCGCTGGTAAACCCGACAAACACGGCTTATCAAGTGGATGTACACAGTATTTTTTTGGCTGAAAGTCCGAATATAGATAAGGTGCAGGGGTTGGAACTGCATTTATCAGCGGGGGAAAAGTTAGTCATCAGTAGCGGCGCAGACCGAGGCAGTTTATTGGATGTGTTGTATGGTTTGCGTTTGCCTGTGTCGGGCTATGTGCGCTTGAACGATCATGATTTACGCGATTTGAATTTGCGTTTGTTGCGCGATACCGTGTGTTTGGTGCGCGATGCGGAAATTATTGATGCCAGTATTTTGGATAATTTACGTTTGAGTCGTGATATTGAGTTGTCTGTATTATGGGATGCCTTGGATAAAGTGGGTTTGCAAGAAACTGTTGCTCATTTAACCAATGGTTTGAATCATGAATTACCTTCAAATGGCGCACCGTTGACGGCTGAACAATGTTTGCGTTTAACGCTTGCCAGAGCCATTGCGGCAACCCCGCGTTTATTGTTATTGGATGCGACCTTGGACAGAATTGATTCGCGTGTTTTGCCTGATTTATTGGATTATTTATTTGCGAATGACGCGCCGTGGACGTTAATTGTCACCAGTCATCATCCGTTGGTGATTGCCCGCGCTAGCCGTCATGTACAGCTTAACAACGGCGTTTTAGTGGAGGCATCATGAAATCGCATCACGATACCGAGTATTTTGCCGCTTCAACTTTAATTGATTTACCTCATGCGGTGACTTTGCACTTGGTTCAGCGCATTGCGCGGTCATTAATTTGGCTACTGTTGGCATTAATAGTGTTTTTGTTAATCACACCGTGGCAACAAAATATTCGCGGAATGGGGCGGGTCGTGGCGTATTTACCTGCCGATAGACAGCAAACCATCAGTGCGCCAGTGGAAGGTCGTATAACTAAATGGTCAGTAAAAGAAGGCACGCAAGTGACGAAAGGTCAAGTGATTGCTGAATTATCGGATAACGATCCGTTAATTATTGAACGCTTGCAAAATGAACAACAAGCCTTATTGGACAGACAAAAAGCCGTTAATAATCGGGTAGAGACGTTTCGTGAACAATTAAAAATGGGCGAATTGGCACGCCCACAAGCTTTATCAGCCGCAAAATCTCGCATAATTATGGCAACACAACGCCAAAAAGCCGCTGAACAAAGTGTCTTAGCCAGTAATGCTGCTGCAAAAACCGCACAACTCAATTTAGCACGCCATAGCCAGTTACAAGGCAAAGGCTTATCGTCCAACAGAACTTTGGAACTGAGTCAACTGGAAGCCGCACAACGCAGTGCCGAAGTAGCAAGATCGCAAGCGACTTTACAATCAGCTATCAGCGAAATTGCGGCGTTGGAAGCCGATTTTGGTAAATTATCAGCCGATACGTCAGCATCCATTGAAAAAACCCGCGCTGATTTAAACAAAGCGATGGAAGATCAAAATTATGTACAAGCGGATTTATTAAAATTACAAACCCGTTTAGCACGGCAACAAAATTTAACCGTTACTGCACCGCGTGATGGCACAATTCTACGTTTATTAGCCAATCCCAATGCGGAACTCATGAAAGCGGGTCAAGCTATCGCTATTATTATTCCCCATACCATTGAACGCGCGGTGGAATTATGGGTCGATGGTAATGATTTACCGTTGATTGTGACGGGTAGTCATGTGCGTTTGCAATTTGAAGGTTATCCTTCGATTCAATTTGGCGGCTGGCCTGAATTTTCTATGGGTTCATTTGGTGGCGAAGTGGCATTGATTGATTCCACCGATGATGGCAAAGGACATTTTCGACTGTTAGTCTCACCCGCCTCAGATGATATACCTTGGCCAGAAGAACGTTTTTTACGCCAAGGGGTACGCACTAACGGTTGGGTCTTATTAGGACGAGTGACTTTAGGTTACGAATTATGGCGTATCTTTAATAACTTTCCGCCCTTGATTTTGCCTGAAAACGCCTTCGATAAAAAAGGCGACAAATATGACAGTGATGATAAAAAAGAGGATAAAAAAGCCGATGAAAAATACTAACTGGCTTTGCTTGATGGCACTCATCTTTAGCACATCGGTTTCGGCAGAGCAGCAAACACTGGCATTGGATACCGTGGTCAACTCCGCCTTACAGGCTTTTCCAAGCTTGCTGGCGACTGAACAACGTATCACTGCCGCCGAAGGTGAATATACAGCAGCTGAAGGTGGCTTTGATACCCTGTTAAAATCTCAAAATCGTTGGTCGATTGCAGGTTTATATGAAAATCAAAATAACGATGTCGTTTTAGAACAACCTACGCAGTTTGGTGGCACTACCTTTTTTGGCGGTTGGCGGCGTGGGTCGGGTAAGTATCCAGACTATGAGGGCAAAAGCCTGACGGCTGACGATGGTGAAGTCAGAATAGGCGTAAACATTCCACTGTGGCGCAATCGAGACATAGACCGCCGCCGTGCTACTTTAAAACAAGCGGACATTGGACAAAGCATTGCTAATCACGAATACGATCAAATGTTGTTAGACGTACAGCGTCAAGCCGCACACCGTTATTGGGATTGGGTATTAGCAGGACAACGCCTACGCATCGCTGAACAGATGTTAAATATTGCCGAACAACGCAATAACGCCATTCAGCAACGGGCGCAAGCGGGTGAAATTGCTCAATTTGAAGTCTTGGACAACCAACGCGCTATTATCGAACGCCGCGAACGTCAAGTTGCTGCAAAACGCTTGCTGGAACAAAGTGCCATACAACTGTCACTTTATTGGCGCGACAAACACGGCGAACCGCAACTGCCCACAATCGAACAACTGCCGAGCTTTCCCGCAGAACAGCCAAAAATCACCGAATCTTATGATGAAGCGGTCAACATTGCCATGCACCAACGCCCTGAACTCAAACGGCTCACGGCACAAAGTGAACAACAAAAAACCGAATTAGAATTACAGGAAAACCAAGCCAATCCAGCCGTGGATTTATCGGTCAGCACTGCGCAAGACCTAGGTGAAAACCCCAATGACAAAATCAATAAACCCAATCGTAATGAACTCTATGTTGGCGTAAACATAGACATTCCCTTACAACGCCGTGTGGCAACAGGACGCGCTCAAGTCGCTTCTGCCAACGTACAACGTCTAAAATGGGAAACTCAAGCCATAGAAAACCGTATCACCGCCGAAGTAAAAGACGTACTATCGCAATTAACCGCCACTCAAAAACGCCTTGCACTTAGTCAAGAACAACAACAAGCCGCACAAAAACTGGAAGAAGGCGAACGCGAACGCTTTGATTTAGGCGATAGCACCTTATTGGTTGTCAACCTACGCGAAATTGCTCACGGTGATGCACAATTACAAGTCGTTGAATCCACTAACAACCTATTTAAAGCTCATGCCGATTACCAAGCCATTTTGGCTAAATTTGCGATAAAACCCGAACAGATACAAAAGCTTTAATTCCGTTGAGAATTAGTGCCAAAGTTTCCTAATAAAATAACGATTTAATTTTTAACGGATAACATCCCTTAAAGGGATGTTATCCGTATCACATCAGGAGTATTTATGTTAAGTATTAAAGATTTAACCGTCAATGTCGGCGATAAACAAATTCTTAAGGGCATTAACCTTGAGATTAAGGCGGGAGAAATTCACGCGATTATGGGACCTAATGGGTCGGGTAAAAGTACCTTATCGCATATTTTATCAGGCAAAGGCGGCTATGAGGTGACAGGCGGTTCAGTCACTTATCAAGGTAAAGATTTATTGGAAATGCCACCTGAAATAAGAGCGCGTGAGGGGGTATTTTTAGCGTTTCAATACCCTGTGGAAATTGCAGGGGTGAGTAATATTTATTTGTTAAAAGCGGCGTTAAATTCGGTGCGTAAATATCACGGTCAATCAGAAGTGGATGCAATGGATTTTTTAACGCTGATTAAAGAGAAAGTGCGCTTATTAGAAATGGATGAAAAGTTTTTATACCGCGCAGTAAATGAAGGCTTTTCAGGCGGTGAGAAAAAACGTAATGAAATATTACAAATGGCAATATTAGAGCCTAAATTGTGTATTCTCGATGAAACCGATTCTGGGCTGGATATTGACGCATTAAAAATAGTATCAGAAGGGGTTAATTCTTTACGCTCACCCGAACGTGCTTTTATTATGGTGACGCATTATCAACGCTTATTAGATTATATTAAACCTGATTATGTTCATGTGTTAGCGCATGGTCAGATTGTTAAATCAGGTGGTGCGGAATTGGCGTTGGAATTGGAAGAAAAAGGCTATAGTTGGGTTGAGGCGGCTTAATTATGAACGCAATCGCTAAGAATCAAACGGCTTGGTTACAAGCCTTACGCAATCATGCGTTGACGCAGTTTGCCGAACAGGGTTTTCCATCACCACGCGCCGAAGAATGGCGTTATACCAATGTGTCGGCGATTGAAAAGAAACGCTTTTTACCTGTCAGTGAGTCGCAGACAGCAGTTGATGTCAGCGATATTTTAACGGCTTATCAGCTTAAAGATGCGTGGTCGCTGGTGCTCGTTGATGGGCAGTTTCGTGCTGATTTATCGGTGTTGGACGGTTTGCCTGAGGCAATGACAGTCATGAGTATGGCGAACGCGCTGGACTCAGAAGCTGAGACGTTGCAACGCACGTTAGGGCAAGCGGTCAGTGCTACGGAGCATGGTTTTGTGGCGTTTAACACCGCGCATTTTACCGATGGTTTGTTTGTGCGGATTGCCGCTAAACAGGTCGTTGCTAAGCCTATACAAGTGTTACATATTGCTACGCAAGCCGATAGTTTAACGGCGACCCGCACGGTAATTATTGCTGAGAAAATGACAGAAGTGGAGTTGATTGAAACCTTTGTCGGTGTCGATAATTCGTATTTATCTGCCGCTGTGACGGAGGTATTTGTCGAAGAGTGTGCCGCTGTTACGCTGACTAAAGTGCAGTGCGAAGCCGATAAAGCCTATCATTTTGGCGGCACTTACGTTAAACAAGCGCGTAATGCACGATTTACCCATCATAATTTTGCTTTTGGTAGTCTATTGGCTCGCAGTGATATTCACAGTGATTTAGGCGATGCCGCTGAATGTGAATTAAACGGCTTATATTTAGGGGAAAAACGGCAACATTTAGATAATCACACGCGTATTAATCATAATAAACCACACGGTATTAGTCGCGAGTTATATAAAGGGATATTAGATGATAGAGCGCGGGGAGTATTTCAAGGGCGAGTTATTGTTGCCGAAGACGCGCAAAAAACTGATTCGACTATGAATAATCGTAATTTATTATTATCCAGTGATGCCGAAGCCGATACTAAACCGCAATTAGAAATCTATGCTGATGATGTGAAATGTGGGCATGGGGTAACGGTTGGACAATTAGACGATAAATCTATTTTTTATTTGCAATCACGCGGTATTGATGTAGAAACTGCACGTCATATTTTAACCTTTGCATTTGCAAATGAAATGGTCGATAAAATCACTTTATTATCATTAAAATCCATGCTATTGAAATTATTATTACAGCATTTTCCACAAGATAGTTATGTTGACTAAGTTAGAATTATTTCAAGCCTTTGTTGCACCTGCGATTTTTATATCGGCGGCGGGGTTATTGATATTATCAATTAATACCCGTTTGATGGGCATGGTGTCGCGCTTGCGAGTATTTCGGCGCGAGAAACATTTGGCGGCACGGGCAGGTAAAAAACAGGAAGCGGTGGCGTTGCAATCGCAAATTGATTCCATTGAATTGCGAGCAAATAAAATTAAAAATGCGTTTTTTTATATGTTGCTCGGTACGATTGGCGTGATGATGACCTGTTTATTATTAGGTTTGGGCTTATATGCACCCGATGTATTAGTGCTTGCCGTGATTTTATTTGTGCTGTCGGTATTGTCCATGCTGGTTGGCATGGTGTTTTATATTTCCGAAGTGGCGATTGCTTTAACCTCGGTAAAAGAGGAAGAAAAATTGTATGATTTAATTGATTCGCTAGACTTCGCTGACGAAAATCCATAACAACATTATTGACTGAATAATATGAATTATCCCATAGAGCAAATCCGTGCCGATTTCCCCATTTTGGCTGAAAAAATCCGCAATAAACCGCTGGTGTATTTAGACAATGCCGCGACCTGTCAAAAACCGCAAGCGGTTATTGATAGTATTGTTGACTGTTATAGCCATAGTTACGCCAATATTCATCGAGGCGTACATACCTTAAGCATTCGGGCAACCGATCAATTTGAAGCGGCGCGAGATAAAGTTAAAACCTTTATTAATGCCAACAGCGACAAAGAAATTATTTTTGTCCGTGGTGCGACTGAGGCGATTAATTTAGTCGCGCAAACTTACGGTAAAACCAATGTGCAGGCGGGGGATGAAATACTTATCACCGCAATGGAGCATCACGCTAATATTGTGCCTTGGCAAATGTTGTGCGAGCAAACAGGCGCGGTATTAAAAGTTATTCCGATGAACACTCAGGGCGAGTTAATTGCGGGCGAGTTTGAAAAACTGCTCAGCGATAAAACCAAACTGGTGGCGATTACACAAATGTCTAATGCGCTGGGAACGATTAATCCCGTGAAAGCCATGATTGCCACCGCCCACGCGAAAAATATTCCCGTGTTGGTGGATGGCGCACAAGCGATTCCGCATATCACGATTGATGTGCAGGATTTGGATTGTGATTTTTATGTATTCTCAGGGCATAAACTCTACGCGCCTGCGGGTGTCGGCGTGTTATATGGCAAGCAAGCCTTGTTAGAAGCCATGCCGCCGTATCAAGGTGGCGGCGATATGATTAGAACCGTGACCTTTGAAAAAAGCACTTACGCAGGTTTGCCGCATAAATTTGAAGCGGGTACGCCTGCGATTGCCGATGTGATTGGTTTAGGCGCGGCGATTGATTATTTAACCGCGATTGGTATGGAGGCGATTGCCGCGCATGAGCATGAATTATTGATCTACGCAACTGAGCAAGCTCTGCAAATCAAAGGACTACGCATTATTGGTGAAGCCGAACACAAAGGCGCGATTTTGTCGTTTGTGTTGGATAAAATTCACCCGCACGATATAGGTACTATGCTCGATAGCTTAGGTATAGCGGTACGCGCAGGACATCATTGCGCCATGCCTGTGATGGATTTTTATCACGTTCCAGCGACAGCGCGGGCTTCGTTTGCCATGTACAATACGAAGGCAGAAGTGGATGTGCTGATGAAAGGGATTCGGGATTTGATTGCGATGTTTGGATGATATTGTCATTCGCCATTGTAGAGATGTTGCATTGCAACGTCTCTACCGTTAGTTTTTATTTTTACAGAGAATATTTATGTTTGAAGACCTACGCGACCTTTATCAAGAGGTGATTTTTGACCACAACCGTAACCCGCGAAATTTTCGGGTAATGGATAACGCTGACCGACAAGTGGAGGGGTTTAATCCTTTATGCGGCGATCGTTTGACGCTGTTTTTAAAAATGAATGGCGATATTATTGAAGATGCGAGTTTTCAGGGGTCGGGGTGTGCGATTTCTACCGCGTCGGTGTCGTTGATGACGGAGATTGTGAAAGGTAAAACGGAGGCGGAGGCGGAGGCGTTATTTAAGCTATTTCACGAAATGACCACGGGCAAAGAAGAGCATATTAATTTGGCTGCTGTCGGGAAATTGGCGGTATTGGCGGGGGTGCGTGAGTATCCTGCGCGGGTGAAATGTGCGACTTTAGCTTGGCATACCTTAGATGCGGCGTTAAAAAATGAGCAACAAGCTATTTCTACTGAATAGTATCCGTCTGTTCATAATTAACATATAGCTAATCGTGGATAAAGTGATTACAAAACCGTTCGCACTGAGCTTGTCGAAGTGTGAATCAGGTTCGGCAAGATCACCACGAACGGTATCATTTTATTGTGCGTTAGCTCTAGTGAAATAACGTAATCCAACACATTCTGTACAAGTTGGTACTAGCCTATATAACTTAAAACGAGCGATTATAACCGTTTTTTTTAATGGTCAAACAAGACTCACTTTGTATTTAAATGGCTTTAATGTAACTAAATGAACACTATCCGAACCCCTATCGGTATGTGATAATGAAGGCATTTTTTACACACAGGGCAATAGCAATGGATGACAACAAAAAGAAAGCACTAAGCGCGGCATTAATGCAAATAGAAAAGCAGTTTGGCAAAGGCTCAGTCATGCGGATGGGCGATGTCACCGCGCGAGATATTGATGTGGTTTCAACAGGTTCGTTAGGTTTGGATATTGCTTTAGGGGTTGGCGGTCTGCCGCGTGGTCGTGTAGTTGAAATTTATGGACCTGAATCTTCAGGTAAAACTACGTTGACGTTACAAGTGATTGCCGAAATGCAGAAGCTGGGCGGTGTGGCGGCATTTGTTGATGCTGAACACGCATTGGATTGTAATTATGCAGGAAGATTAGGGGTTAATGTTGATGATTTACTGGTATCTCAACCTGATACAGGTGAGCAAGCCTTAGAAATTGTTGATATGCTGGTACGCTCAGGTGCGGTTGATATTGTCGTGGTTGACTCAGTTGCTGCACTCACGCCTAAAGCTGAAATTGAAGGCGATATGGGTGACTCGCACATGGGCTTACAAGCTCGGCTGATGTCACAAGCCTTGCGTAAATTGACGGCGAATATTAAACGCTCGAATACACTGGTTATTTTTATTAACCAAATCCGTATGAAAATAGGCGTGATGTTTGGTTCGCCAGAAACCACCACAGGGGGCAACGCGCTGAAATTTTATGCTTCGGTGCGTTTAGATATTCGTCGCATTGGTTCAGTGAAAAAAGGCGATGAAGTTATCGGTAATGAAACCCGCGTTAAAGTGGTGAAAAATAAAGTGGCACCGCCATTTAAACAAGCTGAGTTTGAAATTTTATACGGCGAAGGTATTTCATTTGCAGGCGAATTAGTTGATTTAGGCGTAAGTTACGGCTTTATTCAAAAAGCAGGTTCGTGGTATAGCTATGGCAGTGACAAAATCGGGCAGGGTAAGGACAATGTTAAAACCTTCCTGAAAGACAATCCTGAAAAA
Source organism: Crenothrix sp. D3 (assembly GCA_002134785.1). Lineage (GTDB taxonomy): Bacteria > Pseudomonadota > Gammaproteobacteria > Methylococcales > Methylomonadaceae > UBA4132. Next base: position 13,559 of record MBQZ01000018.1, on the reverse strand, counting down.
GCCAAAGAAATCGAAGCCAAAATTAGAGCAGAAGCCTTTAAAAAACCACTGGTTGCTGTTGAAGAACTTGAACCAGAAGATGACGAAAATTTGTAAGCCTTTATGGGGCTAGATGCGAGTAGAGACGTAACGGATTGCGCCTCTAAGCAAATAAAAGATAGTTGCTTGCGTTTGTTAATGCGTAGAGAACATAGCCAAAAAGAATTGCTAATTAAATTGATGGCAAAAGGCTTTAGCAAAAATGATAGCCTGCCTGTGATTGAAGAATTAGCTAATCAAGGTTGGCAAAGTGATACTCGATATGCAGAAAGTTATACGCGGCATCGCCTGCAAAAAGGCTACGGAGCAATCGCTATTAGCTATGAACTTAAACAAAATGGCGTGAATGCAGTTAATATTGATAATATCATGCTCGCGTTTGCCGATAGTTGGCTAGAATTACTCGAACAGTTGTATCACAAAAAATATGACAAAAACACGCGTTTAAGCCGTTCAGAATGGGCTAAACGCTGTCGTTTTTTAATGCAGCGCGGTTTTTCAAATACGCTGATTACTGCTTTATACCACCACTTAAACATTCAGTTTATCTAAGTCTTCCACCTTTAACATCCTGATTACCATGAAAAAAATGACTAGCGCAGAATTGCGCTCCGCTTTCTTAGACTTCTTTCAACAACGCGGCCATGCAGTAGAAGCCTCCAGTTCACTGATTCCAGCTAATGATCCCACACTATTATTTACTAATGCAGGCATGGTGCAGTTTAAAGACGTGTTTTTAGGTCGTGAACAGCGCGAGTTCACCAAAGCGACTACTAGCCAACGCTGTGTTCGCGCAGGCGGTAAGCATAACGACTTAGAAAACGTCGGCTACACTGCACGGCATCACACGTTTTTTGAAATGCTGGGCAATTTCAGCTTTGGCGATTATTTCAAAAAAGACGCAATTCATTATGCGTGGGATTTTTTAACCAAAGAGTTAGATATTCCTGCCGAAAAATTATGGGTGACAGTATTTGAAGAAGACGCAGAAGCCGAACAAATTTGGTTAGAAGAGATTGGTGTCGATAAAAATCGCTTATCTAAAATCGGCGCGAAAGATAATTTTTGGTCTATGGGAGATACGGGGCCTTGCGGGCCTTGTACCGAAATATTTTACGATCACGGTGAACATATTGCAGGTGGCCCACCAGGGACTCCCGATGAAGACGGTGACCGTTATATCGAAGTGTGGAATCTGGTGTTTATGCAGTATGACCGTTCGATGGATGGCACACTCACGCCATTACCAAAACCGTCGGTTGATACGGGCATGGGCTTAGAGCGCATTGCCGCTGTCGTGCAAGGCGTACACAGCAATTATGAAATTGATTTATTTCAAAAATTACTGACAGCGGCTGCGCGTTTAGCTGACACCACGGATTTAAATCAAAGCTCGTTGCGCGTGATTGCCGATCACATTCGTTCGTGCGCATTTTTAATTGCCGATGGTGTGATGCCGTCTAACGAAGGACGCGGTTATGTATTACGCCGCATTATTCGCCGCGCCATTCGTCACGGCTACCGTTTAGGCATTCAAGATGTCTTCTTTTATCAATTAGTCGCGCCTTTAGTTGAAGAAATGGGCGAGGCTTTCCCTGAACTCAAAGCCAACCAAGCCCAAGTCGAACGTGTGTTACAAAAAGAAGAACAACGTTTTGCCGAAACGCTAGGGCAGGGCATGAAAATACTGGAAGCTTGTGTGGCTAAACTGCACGGCACGGTGATTTCAGGTGATGTGGTGTTCCAACTTTATGACACTTACGGCTTCCCAGTCGATTTAACGGCTGATTTTGCCCGTGAAAATAATCTAACCGTTGACCACGCAGGTTTTGAAATCGCTATGAATGCGCAACGTGATAGAGCGCGTTCAGCCAGTAGTTTTGGTGGCGATTATCATCAAAATATTAAACTCGATAGCCAAACCGAATTTACAGGTTACGACCACCTTGATGACACCGCGCACATCGTCGCGCTGTATCAACAAGGGCAAGCCGTTGACCATTTGAATGCAGGCGAAGAAGGTTTAGTGGTGCTGGATAAAACGCCATTTTATGCTGAATCAGGCGGTCAAATTGGTGACAGCGGACAAATTGTTGTTGCAGGTGCGGTGTTTGAAGTCAGCGATACCCAAAAACAAAGCGGCACGTTATTTCTGCACAAAGGTAAGCTGGTTTCAGGGGCATTAAGTACAGGGCAAACCGCGCTCACCACCGTCAACGCGGCGGCGCGTAAAGCCACAGAACTTAATCATTCTGCCACGCACATACTTCATGCTGCATTACGGAAAACGCTAGGAGAACACGTCACGCAAAAAGGTTCATTAGTGAATACTGAACGCCTACGTTTCGACTTTTCACATTTTGAACCTGTGACAGATGAACAAATCAGAATACTTGAACAGTTAGTTAATGAACAAATTCGTCTAAATAACCCAGTGTCAGCCCAAGTCATGGCAAAAGATGACGCAGTCAAAGCGGGTGCAATGGCATTATTCGGTGAAAAATACGGGGCGGAAGTACGGGTATTAAAAATTGGCGAATTCTCCACTGAACTCTGTGGTGGTACGCACGTTGACAGGGCAGGGGATATTGGTTGTTTCAAAATTATCAGTGAAACAGGTGTTGCCGCAGGTGTGCGTCGTATTGAAGCTGTCACAGGCGGCGGCTGTATTGAGTGGTTAGCTGACCGTGATACCGCCTTGACTAGCATTGCAGGCTTATTAAAAAGTCCAACGGACAAAACCGCTGAAAAAGTTGAACAATTATTAGAAAAAAATCGTAGCCTAGAAAAACAACTCGAACGCTTAACCGCAAAACTTGCCAGCGCGGCAGGTAATGAACTGATTACTCAGGCGGTTGAAATTAATGGTGTGAAAGTTCTTGCTGTTAAACTCAATGATGTTGCCGCTTCAGCCTTACGCGACATGGCAGACCAATTGAAAAACAAACTCGGCAGTTGCGCTATCGTGTTGGCAGTTGTCGATGGCGATAAAGTTAGTCTCGTTGCTGGAGTCTCTAAAGATACAATGAACAAAGTCAAAGCAGGTGATTTAGTCAATTTCGTTGCTACTCAAGTGGGCGGTAAAGGCGGCGGTAAACCTGATTTAGCACAAGCAGGTGGTACGAATCCAGCGGCATTAGCGGGTGCGTTGGCGGGGGTGTCGGCGTGGGTGCAAGAGCGATTAGGCGCGTAATCTGCATTGAGACGAAAGCTAAATCTTTCAGGTTTTAAAAACCTGAAAGATTTGTTCTATTGAGGGAGGCAAACCATGAATTCAAACCGTAGACAATTTTTAAAAAATACTGCGTTATTCTCGGCGGCTTTATTATGTAGCCGACACGTTTGTGCGCGTACCAGCAACTCACCCAGAGCTTGTTCATTACGCGGTGGACTGCAAGCGAATGGTATTGAGATGTTCAGAACCTCTGGTAATAGTGACCTAGACCGCAGTATTAATTTAGAACTCACACATATTGCTGAAAGTTTTAAGGTGTTACCAGGTTTTGGTTTTTATGATGATAGCGATGGGCAAAATGCGTTTGCTCTCGATGAAGATTTGATACCCAATACTAAAGGCACGGTGATTTTTGGTAAACAACTGTTATCTGATGAATTAGCAAGTAATGAATGGGGCGGTTTAGCGGTAGCGGGTATTATGGCGCATGAATTTGGGCATATTTTTCAATACCAAAGCAAGTTTTATTCACTTTTGACTCAATCACAAAGCACAGATAGATTATTAGAACTGCACGCCGATTATTTAGCAGGGTATTATTTGGGATTAAAACGGCTACGCAGTGGTGAAATTGATATTAAAGCCTTTGTCGATAGCTTATATTTATTGGGGGATAACGATTTTAATTCACCCGATCATCACGGTACACCGATAGAACGTGAGCAAGTGATGTTAGCGGGTTATAAAATTGGTTTAACAAATAATAGCGATATTCAGCAGGTCGCTGAAATGGGCATGAATTTAGTAATAACAATTTGAGGTTAAAAATGATACTTGATTTTAGAACTATTGCCATCGGCTTCGCGTTATTATTAACTGTCTCTGTTGCTCATGGTAAATGCTATCCAGGCTTGGATTGCCCTGAAGATTTACCAAATGCTAATAAAACCCCTGTAACTCCTAACCAACAAGTTCCCGAATCAGTAGCAACACCAAATGAACCGCAAGTAATAGATAAAGTAGTCGGTTGGAAAGCAAATGATTCGTCAAAAGATGACGCTGAAATAGAAGATAGTAAAGTACGCAAACCTGTGGGGAATGTAGGGAAATTTTGGGATAATTTAAGTTGGGATGACTTGTCAGCGGATGAGAAAAAATTGTGGGGTGCTTTAGGTTGGAATAGTAAACTTTGGGTGAATGGCACTGCGCCTGCATCTCAAAACACTGAGTGGAATGACTTAAGTGAGGAAGAGCGAGCGGCAGCTCGTTTTTTAGGTTATAACAAAAAATCTTGGAATCAAGAATAGTGATTTCCACTGTTAAGTAAAGCAGGTAGTACATGAAATTTGGCTTCATGCAATATATAACGGTGCTTATGCCATTTATAATGGCTCATCAAAACACAAAAATTTTTTTCATGGCGAAATGAAAGATAATCTTATTATGCTTCGCAAGAAATAACACACAACGGGTTTTAAAATGGCACTTTATGTTTATAAATTTGGCGGTACATCGGTCGGCAATGTCGAGCGTATAAAAGCCGTCGCTAAAAAAGTAAAAAAAGCTCATGCGTTAGGCGATCAGATTGTGGTGGTTTTGTCGGCAATGAGCGGCGAAACTAACCGTTTAATCGGTTTAGCAAAGGAAATGCAAGCACATCCAACCGAACGAGAATTGGATGTATTAATTTCAACAGGCGAGCAAGTCACCGTGGCATTATTAACGATGGCTTTGCATGAATTGGGCTGTGATGCGTGTTCTTATACAGGTAGTCAGGTCAAAATATTGACCGATAGTAGTTACACCAAAGCACGGATTCGTAAAATTGACGATGACCGTATTCACGCCGATTTGAACGCAGGTAAAGTGGTGGTGGTGGCAGGTTTTCAAGGGGTTGATGAAGGCGATAATATCACTACCTTAGGACGTGGCGGTTCAGATACCACGGCTGTTGCCTTAGCTGCCGCGCTAAAAGCGGATGAATGCCATATTTATACCGATGTCGATGGTGTTTATACCACTGACCCCAGAGTTGAACCTAAAGCTCGTCGTTTGGATAGAATTACGTTTGAAGAAATGCTAGAAATGGCCAGTTTAGGCTCAAAAGTATTACAGATTAGGTCAGTTGAATTTGCAGGCAAATATAATGTTGCGCTGCGGGTATTATCATCATTTAAAGATGGGTGTGGCACACTCATTACTTACGAGGAATCACAAATGGAAAGTGCATTAATTTCTGGCATTGCTTTTAATCGCGATGAGGCGAAATTAACGATTACGGGCGTGCCAGATTTGCCAGGTGTTGCGTTTAAAATTTTAGGTCCAATTGCCGCAGCTAATATTGAAGTCGATATGATTATTCAAAATATTGCCGATGATGCGACCACCGATTTTACCTTTACCGTACATCGTAATGATTATCAGCGTGCCAAAACGTCACTGGAAGAAACTTGTGCTGCACTAGGCGCGAGAAAGGTCACAGGCGATGATAGTATTGTTAAAGTGTCTATTGTGGGTGTCGGTATGCGCTCTCATGCGGGTATTGCCAGCACTATGTTTCAGACTTTAGCTGCCGAGGGTATTAATATCCGTATGATTTCTACTTCAGAAATTAAAATTTCGGTAGTGGTTGATGAAAAATATATGGAATTGGCAGTCAGAGCGTTACACGCGGCGTTTAAATTAGAGCAAGGCAGTGACTAGATATTGCCCCATGTGAGCACTTTGAAAAGGAATACTAATGGAAAAAAATGAGGCAATGTCATTCATCATCAAGTTGCTTAGATTGATGTTGGAAAAAGAAGGTTCTGACTTATTTATTACAGCTGGTTTTCCCCCTGCTGTAAAAATTAAAGGAAAAATGATGCCTGTCATGAAACAAGTATTATCCGCCAATGATTCTAAGGCAATCACTCAGTGTATTATGAATGACAAGCAACTTAAGGAGTTTGAGGCGACTCAAGAATGTAATTTTGCGATTGCACCAGCGAATTTAGGACGTTTTCGTGTCAATGCCTTTGTACAACAAGGCTGTCAAGGCTTAGTGATGCGGGTTATCGCTGCTGAAATCCCCAATTTTGATAAACTCGGATTGCCGCAAGTTTTAAAAGAAATCATCATGGCGAAGAATGGTTTAATCATCATGGTGGGTGGTACAGGTTCGGGTAAATCAACCTCAATGGCGGCCTTGATTGATTACCGTAACGAAAATAGTTACGGTCACATTATTACCATAGAAGACCCCATTGAATATGTGCATCCTCATAAAAATTGCGTGATGATGCAACGAGAAGTGGGCGTTGATACTAAAAGTTGGGAAATCGCGCTACATAATACGTTGCGTCAAGCACCTGATGTCATTTTACTGGGCGAAATTCGTGATGCTGAAATCATGAATTTTGGTCTTGAATTTGCGCAAACAGGGCATTTAGCAATGGCAACCTTACACGCTAATAATGCTAATCAGGCAATTGATCGGGTACTGGGATTTTTCCCCATCTCATCACACACCAAGCTAATGCAGGACATTTCAGTTAATTTACGCGCTATTGTTTCCCAACGTCTCGTTAAAACAGTTGATGGTGGGCGTTGTGCTGCGATTGAAATCTTGTTAAACACGCCGTTAATTACTGACTTAATCGCTAAAGGTGAATCATCTAGCATTAAACCCATCATGAAAAAATCGCGTGAATTAGGAATGCAAACCTTTGACCAAGCCTTATTTGATTTATACCATAGCGGTAAGATAACTTATGAAGAAGCCTTAAGAAATGCCGACTCTGCTAACGAATTACGGTTACAGATTAAGTTAGCCGATGGCGGGGACTTAGGACGGGAGACCTTAACCCTAGAGGGCACTGATGACGAAGAAGCATAAAAGTTAAATAAGAAACGTGCGCAGCCTTTAATCTACTAAAATTATCCATTATGCTTAAGCCAGTTAATACCATCGATTTAAAACCTTATTTAAAATTATTGCTGGAAAAAAATGCGGATCATTTATCGTTGAAAGTAGGTTCACCGATAATGCTTTTTTTAGCGGGTGAAAACAGACCATTGGGTAAAACCGAGTTAACCGATACGATGACAGATCAAATTGCCTTTAGTCTACTGACTGAAAGACAAAAGAACATTTTGATTAATTCGAGTAAACTAACGATTGACTACGTTACGCCCGATGACGAGTATTTTAATGTCCATATCGAAGTAGATGACAATGGTTTAGCGTTGTTAATCAGACCGTGTACAGCTGATGAAATCAAGTTTGCCAAGGAGAACAAGCCCATTGAAGTGCTAGGCAAAGCACCGATAGGTGATTTAAATATATTGCCTTATTTGAAAAAAATAATTGAACTTGGCGCATCTGATTTATTTTTAACCGTCGATTCACCTGTTAAAGCCAAAATTTATGGAAAAGTGGTTAAATTGGACGATTTTTTACTCACGCCTGAGTTAACAAAATCCGCCACGTTAGGTATTATGACACAAGAGCAGATTGATGAGTTTCTAATCACTAAAGACCTAGATTTTGCGATTGCCATGCCCGATGGTAGTGCGCGTTTTCGGGCTAATGCCTTTTATCAACGCCGAACTGTCGGTTTAGTCATGCGCTTGATTCCATCCATTATTCCTACTGCCGAAAGCATGGGGTTACCCGAAATTTTGCTAGAACTTATCATGGCAAAACGCGGTCTCCTGCTCATGGTTGGCGCGACAGGTTCGGGTAAATCAACCACCTTAGCGGCAATGATTAACCACCGCAATGCCAACTCAGCAGGGCATATTCTAACCATTGAAGATCCTGTGGAATTTTCACACCCCAACATCATGTCCATCATGAATCAACGCGAAGTCGGTATTGATACGGTATCTTATGCCAGAGCGTTAAAAGCCAGCTTACGCGAAGCACCTGACGTTATTTTAATCGGTGAAATTCGTGACAGAGAAACAATGGAAGCCGCGCTAGAACTTGCCAACACAGGGCATTTATGTATTTCAACGTTACACGCTAATAATGCCAACCAAGCGATGGATCGTATTATTAATATGTTCCCACACGTTCAACACAGACAATTGTTCATGGATCTTGCCACTAACTTAAATGGCGTTGTATCTCAACGTTTAATTCCTGACTTAGCAGGCAAACGGTGTGCAGCGATTGAAGTCATGATTAATACACCACATATTTCCAGTTTGATTTTAAAAGGCGAACTCAATGAAATTAAAGAGGCGATGAAAAGCAGTGGCAGTAAAGGTATGAAAACATTTGATGATGCTTTACATGATCTTTATAAAGCAGAAAAAATTAGCATGGAAGAAGCATTAAAAAATGCTGATTCCCGCAATGATTTGGAAGCTAAAATCACATTTGGTTAAACATTAACTTAATGGTATTACCATTCCCAGAGGGATTGACAAGGGCGGATACAATCCGCCCCCCCCTACCGCGTTAAGAACTACTTATCTATTTTAAGTGCCAAGAAGGCAGGATTACCACGATGTTGAATCAACACAGCAATTGATTTATCCACAGGTAATTTTTTGACAATTTTATCAAAATCATCCGCGCCATTAATCACTTCATTTTGAATGCGTAAAATCACATCGCCACGACTAATACCTGCGTCTTTGGCTGCCCCTTTTTCTACTTCGCGTACTAACACGCCGCCCTTAGGAACTTGTGCGGCTTCTCTTTCTTCTGCGGTTAAGTCGCTGACTTTAACGCCTAATTTATTAGAGGGTTTGACCTCTTCTTTGGTTTTGGCAATTTTTTTATCTTGATCAGGTAATAACCCAACTTTAAAGGTGATGGTTTTGGTTTCCCCTAGTCGAATAATTTTTAGAGTTGCCTCATTATTAATAGGTGTGACCCCCACCATTGGTGGCAAATCACCAGATTTTTCAATGGCTTGACCGTTAAATTCAGTAATAATATCACCAATTTGTATATCAGCGTGTGATGCAGGGCTATCAGGCATGATTCTAGCAACTAACGCACCTTGAGGGTTTTTCATGCCAAAGGATTCTGCTAGTTTGCGTGTAACATCCTGTATCTGCACACCCAACCAACCATGTGAGGCTTTGCCGCTGATTTTTATTTGCTCAACCACATTCATCACGACATCCATCGGAATAGAAAACGATAGCCCCATAAAGCCGCCTGTGCGACTGTAAATCTGTGAGTTGATACCGACTACTTTGCCTTCCATGTTGAATAATGGCCCGCCTGAGTTACCAGGGTTGATAGCGACATCGGTTTGAATAAACGGCACATAATTACCACCAGGTAAACTACGTCCTTTCGCGCTGACGATGCCCGCAGTGGCTGATTGTTCAAAACCAAACGGTGAACCGATTGCCAGCACCCATTCGCCGACTTTTAATGCTTCGGGCGAGCCAATAGTCACAGCAGGTAAATCAGTGGCATCGACTTTTAATACTGCCACGTCAGTGCGTACATCCGAACCAATCAATTTAGCAACTAATTCACGACGGTCAGACAATTTAACGATAATTTCATCAGCATTTTTAACCACATGATGATTAGTCAATACATAGCCATCTTTAGAAATTATAAAACCAGATCCTAAAGACTGTGCATCTTCATCGCCGCCATCATCTTCTTCACCACCTTCACCATCAGGATTTTTATAAAAATGTTTAAATAATTCCTCCATTTCAGGCGGCATTCCTTCTGGCATTGCAGGTTCTTTCGTGAGACTGGCTTCATCAGTTTTAGCTTTTTGCGTTGTACTAATATTAACCACCGATGCCCCATTAGTTTTTACCATGTCAGTAAAATCGGGCAGTTGCGCTAAAACTGACTGACTAACTAGCATTATTAAAAATAAAAACCATTTGATATTTTTGAACATAACATCTCCACTTTTTAACGGGAAAAAACAATTTACTCTAAATTAAGATAGTTAGCTTAAAACCTACCTGCGCCATTTAATTAACAACGGCTGATTTATGGGCTGAATGGACAAATACAACAGCACTCGTTTTATGACAAAATAATGACAAAAATTGGGCTAACATTTTTAAAAAGCGTTATTATCGCTAAACGATGCTTATTAAGCCACTTTATCAACTAATCTAACTGCGTTTATGTCCAACTCAAAAAATTACGATGTGCTTATTATTGGCAGTGGCGGGGCTGGTTTAAGTCTGGCTTTACGATTAGCCGATTATTCCGTTCGGGTTGCTGTCTTATCAAAATTCGCGCTGACAGCTGGTAGCACTTACTATGCACAAGGTGGAATATCGGCTGTTTTTGATGCCGATGATTCAATTGAATCGCATATTGACGATACCCTCGATGCGGGGGCAGGCTTATGCAATCCCGACATTGTTAGACTCACTGTCACCCACGGCAAAAAATCAATTAACTGGCTACGCGAACAAGGTGTTGTTTTTACCGAAGAACAAACCGCCGATGGCGAAATAAAACTGCATTTAAATCGTGAAGGTGGGCATTCACATCGCCGCATAGTGCATACTGCCGATGCTACAGGAAAAGCCGTCTCTTTATCACTGATTGAACGCGCTCAGGAACATACTAATATCACTTTGTTAGAACATCATAATGTGGTCGAACTCATTACCGATAAAACAGATAAGCGTGTGGTGGGTGCTTATGTTTTAGACTCCAAACAACAACAAGTCAACACCATCACCGCCCGCGTGGTGGTGTTAGCCACAGGTGGCGCGAGTAAAGTGTATTTGTACAGTACCAACCCACAAAGCGCGACGGGTGATGGCATTGCATTAGCGTGGCGTGCAGGCTGCCAAATCAGTAACATGGAGTTTATGCAGTTCCACCCAACGTGTTTATATCATCCGCACGCGCAATCTTTTTTAATCAGTGAAGCAGTCAGAGGGGAGGGCGGTAAACTAATTCTGCCTGACGGTTCGCCTTTCATGCACAAGTTTGATGCCAGAGCTGAGCTAGCTCCGCGTGATATTGTTGCTAGAGCCATAGATCATGAAATAAAAAAACGCGGTATCGATTGTGTTTATCTCGATATTAGCCATAAGTCGGAGGCGTTTATACGCGAACACTTTCCGACTATTTATGAAACCTGTCTTAAATTCGATATAGATATTACCAAACAACCCATTCCTGTTGTCCCAGCCGCGCATTACACCTGTGGCGGAGTCTTAACGGATAGTTATGCGCGTACCAATATCACTAATCTTTATGCAATTGGTGAAGTCGCGAGTACTGGCTTACATGGGGCTAATCGCATGGCAAGCAATTCCTTATTGGAGTGTTTAGTGTTTGCAGAACGTGCCAGTGAAGATATTTTACAAAAATTGGCCGCAATTGCACCTGCGGCTGCTATTCCAGACTGGGATGAATCACAAGTAATTGATTCAGATGAAGAAGTGGTGGTATCGCACAACTGGCATGAATTACGGCGATTTATGTGGGATTATGTAGGGATAGTTAGAACCGACAAACGTTTAGACCGCGCCATGAATCGTGTGGACTTGCTCAAAAAAGAAATTGCCGAATATTACGCGCATTTCCGTGTTACCAGTGACTTGCTGGAATTACGCAACCTCGTCATCGTTGCTGAATTAATCATTCGTTGCGCTAAGCAACGTAAAGAAAGCCGTGGTTTGCACTATACCTTAGATTATCCAGAAACCGATGACAGTCAACCGCCACAAAACACTGTTTTAACACCTTAGGAATTAGGCAATAAAAAACCTGTGTGGCAATCAATGGCAGCGGTATCCACGATATGGCACAGTAGTCTTATGTTGGCAACAAATCCAACCAACGCTGGCTGTGGCACGCCGTTGACCATGCAACTAACACGATAACTCGCTTATGTATTTGGTAAGCGTAAGGATGACGTATTCAGGCAACTCAAAACCTTGCTTGCCCCCTTTAATATTACTTGCTTCTACACAAATGATTGGGGGGTATGAACGTCACATTGAGGCTGATAAACATGAGAGATGTTGCCAACTAAAAATTGAAAAACATACTTTATTTTTAATAAATCAAATAGACGCAATAAAAATCAATCTGTGAACCACTGTTTTTTGGCTACGCCAAACTCCTCAATGGCTACCCAGTCCCAGTTATCTGCTCCACAGATAACCGCACAAATGCTAATAAAAAATATGTCTTGGAGTTTGTGTTTCTTTTGTCTGTTGACTCTCTGGGCTTCAATACTTGATAAGTGTTGGATAATTAAGGATGTTGGTTTTTTTATCATCGGCTCAAAATACTTGCCTTACCACCTCAATCAGGTTTTATTCTCAAGTTTTTTAAGCGCGATTGCCCTGAGTAATGCTTTTAAATACCTTAGTAAAAAATAAAAAATCAAGTATAATGGTCGGTACTAAAGGGGGCGACATGGCTTCGACGTGGATAGCAAAACCTTAAGTGCATGTCGAGGACTGTACACCTCGTAAATCCTACAGAAACTAAGTATTCGCAAATGACGAAAACTACTCAATGGCTTTAGCTGCTTAAACACAGCACCATTCCTTTGACCATCTGTGCTTATGCGGGTGGAGTTCTTCGGAACGCTCAGAGGTCATTTACATAAGATCGTGCTGAAATCTGTCTGGTGTGGATGCACAAAAACTCTACAGAATCGCTGATAACTTTCTTGGCTCGTCGGGTCGTTATCGGTTAAATACAAAGTACGAGATAAACATGTAGACCTTGTGGCGGAGTATTTGCGGACGCGGGTTCAATTCCCGCCGCCTCCACCAAATATCCATTTAGTAAGATGTAAAGAAGTACAAAAACCCGCAAGTCATAAGGCTTAGCGGGTTTTTTATTGTCTAACGAAGTGTAAAGAAATGCAGTAACAGCTTGCATTTAGTGCAGTAAGTTTTACAGTAACAGGTAAAACTTACTGTTACTGCATTCGGAGTTACTGCAAATGGCTAAAGAATTACTAACCGATGTTACTGTTCGTAACGCAAAACCCACCGACAAAGATAAACGCCTTAATGATGGTGGCGGTCTCTATTTGCTCATTAAACCTAATGGCGCGAAGTGGTGGCGATTTGATTACACCATCGGAGGTAAGCGTAAAACCTTATCCATTGGTGTCTACCCTGCCACTGGTTTAGCCGATGCCAGGCGAAAAGCTCAGGAAGTACGCAATCAAAATGCAAACGGCATAGACCCCAGCGATACACGCAAAGAAGCAAAAGCAGTGCAGCGACAAACTATCGAAAACGAAAAGCGTATTGATGCTGGATTATCGGCTGTTGATAGTTTTGAGTTTGTAGCGTTGGAGTGGTACGACAAGCGAATGCTTACCAAGTCAGAAAGTCACCAAAAGAGAACCTTATCTCTATTGGAGCG
>MBQZ01000017.1 GCA_002134785.1 Crenothrix sp. D3 | reverse complement strand
AATACACTGGCTTTCTTACTCACGCCCCGTTGCCATACCGCAATGGTTCGGGGGTCTTTGAGCAACACATCCGCTATGGCATCAACTGATAAGCCGTAGCCGCTTAACTTACACAGTTGTTCATATTCTTTAAAGCTGCCATGCTTGCCGAATAAATCACAATAACCCGTTTCAGAAAAACGGTGTTTTCCTTTTCCGCAGCTAAACATCTGTCGAACCACGCCATCATTTTTGGTCGTGTAGACACCATCCTTGGTTATCTTGTTATCCAATGATTGAGGGTAAGGACAGCCTCACTGCCATTAAGTTAAGAAAAGCCGCCATTAAAAACAATGTTTTTTCTTACGTTTTTGAAAGTTCAATAAAGCCCTAGGTGATGATTTTCGCCTAGGAGGATTACGCTCACGCCGTTGGGATGAGGGGTTTTTAAGAAATAAAGTAGTCAGTTGTTCGGTTAACGTATGGGTATCAAGGTTGCTAAACAGTAAATCGAACGCCTGATTTTTAATGGCGTTAAAAGAGACCGCACGGTTGACCGTTTGAGGATGGCGCGTGTTTCTGTCATCCAAGCAGGCTTGTGCAGTATCGGTGAGTACAGATTCTAAGCCCGTTAGGTAAATCGTGGCATAAAAATCTTGTTTGATGGCTTCAACGCTTTGACCTGTGAAGTTTTCTAATGCCAAGCGGGTTTTCAGGATGCCATAAAAGGTTTCAATGCCCCAACGAAGACGGTACAGGGTTGCAAAGTCCGCACTGGGGTAAGCGTGTTCATCCAGTAACGAAGTAACTAGAATTTCGGCTTCTCCTGTTGTCAGCATCACGCGCACAAAGCGCACCGTGATTTTTTCGGGCAAGCCCCGTTGGCGAATGTCAGCCAGCTGACCGTCTGGCGGCGTTATCGTCACCACTTGGCTAGCAAGCCCTTTGCCCTTGGCGAGTTGACGGGCAGTTTTGAAAGAATTGGCGGTACAACGAATCACAAACGCGCGTTGTCGGTGACTGAGTTCCGCCATCTGCGGTAAGACGGATAGTTGCGATCCATCAGTAATAAGTCAGAAGCAGTGGTGTGGTGCAAATGGGCAATCGCTAAATCGACTTCGTAGGCTTTCGCAGGGGCAAGGTGAGCATCCACGGCGATACGGTTCAACACGTCATATAACACGGAGGCTGTGCCGTAACAATGTTCACCTAAGGTTTGTTTATCTTTGCCATTGGTATAAGCAATCGACCCAAACGCCTTGCGCGTCTCCTCATTATGAGGCAACATCACCCTTGAACCATCCACCGCCAAAACCCGAAAGCCCCAGAACTGCCGATAATCCTCCGCTGCGTACATCGGTTCAACTATCCCTTTTTGATTCAACTCAATAAACGCCGTATGTTTCAGCTTGTAACGCGCTTGACAAAACGCACTCGCGGTCACCGTTTCCCTCTCCAACCACAGCATCGCTTCATTCACCACAGTCTGCAATGACTTTACGCTTTTCCTCAGTATCATCACCAACACCAACTCAAACGGCAAGCTCCTCACGCGCGTAAACGCTTCTTTCGCTATTCGATGTTTATCTTTAAAGCTCTCGCTACTCATCAGCTTTCGATTCAATTCTATAATCCAGTTTTTTTACACATATCAGGTTTCAAATGACTGTATTATAAAATGTTTTTTGCTTTACTCGCTTAACTTAATGGCAGTGCTGCGAAAGCCTACGAAGTCGATTTAGCGATTGCCCATTTGCACCACACAACGGCTTCTGACTTATTACTGATGGATCGCAACTATCCGTCTTACCGCATGATGGCGGAACTCAGTCACCGACAACGCGCGTTTGTGATTCGTTGTACCGCCAATTCTTTCAAAACTGCCCGTCAACTCGCCAAGGGCAAAGGGCTGGCTAGCCAAGTGGTGACGATAACACCGCCAGACGGTCAGCTGGCTGACATTCGCCAACGGGGCTTGCCCGAAAAAATCACGGTGCGCTTTGTGCGCGTGATGCTGACAACAGGAGAAGCCGAGATACTCGTCTCTTCATTACTGGATGAACACATCTATCCCAGTGCGGATTTTGCCGAACTGTACCGTCTTCGTTGGGGCATTGAAACCTTTTATGGCATCCTGAAAACCCGCTTGGCATTAGAAAACTTCACAGGTCAAAGCGTTGAAGCCATCAAACAAGATTTTTATGCCACAATTTACCTAACAGGCTTAGAATCTGTACTCACCGATACTGCACAAGCCTGCTTGGATAACAGAAACACGCGCCATCCTCAAACGGTCAACCGTGCGGTCTCTTTTAACGCCATTAAAAATCAGGCGTTCGATTTACTGTTTAGCAACCTTGATACCCATACGTTAACCGAACAACTGACTACTTTATTTCTTAAAAACCCCTCATCCCAACGGCGTGAGCGTAATCCCCCTAGGCGAAAATCATCACCTAGGGCTTTATTGAACTTTCAAAAACGAAAGAAAAAACATTGTTTTTAATGACGGCTTTTCTTAACTTAATGGCAGTGACGCTGTGCGTACCGTTAAATCTAATTTTTCATCACGCATAAAAACTCGCTATTATTTTTCAATAGTTCGGACAGTTTTACCCAGAGACTGCTCCGTTGTACTCACCCACAAAATTTAGGCGACTGATGTCACCGATGATGAGTTTGCCATCGTAGCGTTTGTGTCTACCTTTGGGTCTTTGTTGCCCCGTAAATAAATAGCGCAGATTCGCATCCCGCCGCAGTTTGCCAATCTGGTGGTAGCCGCATTCCAGTACGCCGTGAGTGAAAGTTTGTTTGCTGTAGTAAGCATCGGTCACCAGATAGCGTACGTCTTTGGGGAGCGCGTGACAATCGTCCTTGAAATGCTTTAAATACTCATGCACTCGCGTTTCTTCGGCATTTTTTGCTTGAGTCGGTGTTTGTCGTATCGAGAGGTGATACGCGGTGTTGTAGTCAACATCGATCACCGCCAAGGTTGATATTTCCAAACCTTTCTCGGCTTTGCTTTGTTTGGAATTGTAAAACTTGCCTAACCCGTAGGTTTTTTCGCCGCTTTTTTCCATAAAACTAGCGTCCAATGCCGCTATCTTTTCGTGGCTCGCAGGGATTACTTCGTGAATGCCCAGTCGATTGAATTCGATAAAATCAAGCTTTTTTCCAAACCAGCGACGATAGGTCTTTTCATTCAACTTACTGTAACGACTCAGATTGTTATAGGTCGCCCTGCCTCGCAAGCACATCAACCCCAAGCCATAAAATCCGCAAACAATTTTATGGCTTGGGAAGGCTGGACATTTTTTCTAAAATCGTTTCTAGTAGTTGCATGGAAATCTTATCTTCATTGGTCGCTGTTTGTCGGAAACTACATTGTCCTCTGACAAAAGATTTCCTCTTTTCTAAAAACTGTCCGAACTATTGCAAGCAAATAGATACAATAAAAATAAATAACTTATAAATTATTTGAAATCAATAAGTTACTTATTTGGCAACATCTCTCATCAACACTCTATAACAAAACGTAATCTGTAGACAAAAAAATACCCCGACTAGCGGGGTATTTTTCAACGAAAGTATAAGGTGCGTTAGCACCCCATTACTTATGCTTCGTTGTTTACTGCGAACGGGTGTTTCGCTTCGCCTTTAGCTGCAACAACTTCAGCAGCAGTAGGTGAACCAGCAACAGCGCGTTTCAGAGCTTCTTTAGTTGCTTGATAGTTGAATTTTTCAATCAACGCATCATCTTCAGCCATCCAGTGAATGAATACACCAACAGAGATGAATAAATCATCAGCTTCGTCAGCTGGGATAGTGCCGTCTTCAACACAATCAGCAACTGCCATAGCAACAGCACGTTGTGCTGGGCCAAACATTTGAACAGCTTGTTTAGAGCCTTTGATAGTTACTTTGTTGAACAAAATAGTAGCAGGTTTAACTAACAAGTTAGGAGCAACAACAGCTAACAAAGTAGAAAAACCGTCTTTGTTGTTTGTTAAAGCGTTTGCGAATGCAGATTCAGCAGCTGAACCTCTTGGGCCAATGATTAAGTCAATGTGAGCGATCTCGTTGCCTTCGCCAACTAAAGATTCGCCAACCATCATTTTATTGATTTTCGCCATGTGTGTTTTCCCCTATAAAGATAAATTAAAAATTAAGTCAAAATTGACTCTGTAAAAACGTGTTACTTATAAATTTTTCTAAAAATACGGTAAATACCGTTGCTACGGTCATATCTGCCGTAGTGCCTGGGTTGATACGTTGAGATTTAAGCTCTTGATCAATGTTATGCAGTAACGGCATCATCAAATCAGGATTTTCAGTAGCGGATAATTCAGAATTAAGCTGATTCATCCGACTGGCTAGCATTTCAGTGTATTGATTGCCGTATTTTCTCTCGATGTGACTATCAGGATAATGGCTAAGTAAATTCGCGTAAACCGCAACTGCCGCCCAATGATGATTGTCCCACTTAAGAAGTGCGCGATTATACCGCAAAACCGCAAAATCGAAAATATCTTTATAATCCGTAAGGTACTGAAGCGCGATGCGGTCTTTCGCGCTGGCAAGCTGCATTGCTTCTGTTAAAGTCACTGCTGCGGGGGCTTTAACATCTTGTTGTGCCACGTCGCCTAAACCAGCGGGTGCTGCCAACGCAATGGCTTTAAACGCCCACTCTGCATCGGCTAAAGTGGTCGTTGTAAGCACTTGATGCAATGCTTGCCTAAGCGTAATGCCAGCTGTGCAGAACTCAACGGCTTGAATTAATGGCGCACACAATAAAATAATACCTAGATTAGTATTACAGCCGACCGCTTCTCGCGTGGCTTTTACCGCATAAAATATTTTTTCACCTAGCGAATAATCTCGATTACACAAAGGAGACGCACTGACTTTGGCACTGAGACGAAAATCATCCACCGTCATATCATGAGCGGCAGAATAAATGCTGACATTCCCTGGTTTAAATGCCTGTAATTCCACTTCACAGGCTTGTTGATACAGGTGTTCGAGTGAATTCATGTTGTAATTCCTACGTTCTACCCAACTTATCGCGTATTGAATGGGAACGAGAAAATCCCGTTGCGCCCCAGTCTTGACGACAGCAGGAAGAAATAATTAGTTGGCAGGGCATCATACCAGAAAACATTTTTGCTGGATTACCGCTATAACGCCCACAAACATAGTGTCCCCGTAAATCGGTAGGGCTGTTAAAATACGCTATCATTCATTCAATAGGCTATGAGCATTATGACAACCCAACCCAGCAAAGATCTTGAAACCTTCGTTAATCCACGCCCTGATCGTGATTACACCATTCATATTTCCACTCCTGAATTTACCTGCCTTTGTCCAAAAACAGGGCAACCTGACTTTGCCACTATCGAGATTGATTATGTGCCTGCGGAATTATGCGTGGAGTTAAAATCCCTTAAGTTATATATGTGGTCGTTTCGTGATAGGGGCGCGTTTCATGAAGCCGTGACTAATGAAATTTTGGATGACATTGTCAACGCTATTCAACCCTATTTTATGCGGGTTCGGGCAGTGTTTAACGTTCGTGGCGGTGTTTATACCACGGTTGTTGCCGAGCATAAAAACCCCGATTGGCACGCGCCTGAATTAGTGAACTTACCTTAAAAACTCAAAAATTATGAATGCTTTCTTACAATCGGTACTGCCTCATCACACCTTATCAAAGTTGATGAGCGTACTCACGCACTCAGAAATAGTTTGGCTAAAAAATTTATTTATTAAGCAAATTATTAAGCATTACGGTGTCAATATGGATGAGGCATTGATACAAGATATTAATGCTTTTAAAAGTTTTAACGACTTTTTTACCCGCGAATTAAACCCTGAAGTCAGACCATTAAGCACGGAAAAAAATGCAATTGTCAGTCCTGCGGATGGCGTAGTCAGTCAAGCGGGCAATATTACCGCAGGGGATATTTTTCAAGCCAAAGGTAAAAGTTTTACTGTCACGGAATTACTGGGCGGTAGCGCGGAACGTGCCGCGCCCTTTAATGATGGCGTGTTCAGCACGATTTATTTATCACCCAAAGATTACCACCGCTTACATATCCCATTGACAGGCACGCTAACAGAAATGGTACACGTTCCAGGCCGTTTGTTTAGTGTTAATACGGCGACTACTGAAGCCGTGCCACGGTTATTTGCTAGAAATGAACGCGTTTGCTGTCTATTCGATACGGAAGCAGGCCCGATGGCGTTAATTTTAGTTGGGGCTATTTTTGTTTCCAGTATTGAAACGGTGTGGCACGGTGTTGTTACGCCGCCAACTGTCACAGAGGTGCAAAATTGGCTGTATGAGCAAAATGCACCGACGCTACAAAAAGGTGAAGAAATGGGACGTTTCAACATGGGGTCAACCATTATCGTCTTATTTGGCAAAGACACTGCCCAGTGGAATGCTGACTTTACCGCCAATAAAGAAGTCAAATTAGGTGAGATGATTGGTAGCATCATCCAAAAACACCCACCAGAATTAGTTAAAAGTGCTGGTTTCTCCACCTTACTCAAGCGATTGGGTTTTTAGTCATTGCTAGACCTGTCAGATTTTTAATACCTCACAGGTCTAGTGTCATCCGTAAAACTGTTTGCGCTTCTATTGCGATTGTTCTATTGTTCACGCGCTTTTTAAGCGTATACCCCCCCTTCATTTTTATAGGTTATTTATGAGTGATTTTACATTTGAACGTGCCGATGGTAGTCAACGGAGTCTTAAAGGTTACAAAGCGGCAAAACCCAGTGCCGATGCAAAAAAATACAGTGAAATCCGCTATAAAGAATCTGAGTTACCGCGTAAAGTTGATTTAAGAAAATATTTAACGGCTGTTGAAGATCAAGAGCAGACCAGTAGTTGTGTCGCCAATGCGGTGGCAGGTGCATACGAGTATTTAGCTAAAATACACACGGGTGAAGATTATGATGTTAGCCGACTATTTATTTATTATAACGGTCGCTATGAAGGCTCAGAGGATGGTACAGGCATAGAAGACAGTGGTTGTTATATTCAACACGCTATTGAAGGCTTAAAAAAATATGGCGCGTGTGCGGAGGCAAACTACCCGTTTGATACTTCCCTTGTAAATGATGAACCCTATAAAGAAAATTACGATGAAGCCGCAGCCTTTAAAGTTGAAGATATGGCAGCAGTTCCCACTGATTTGTATGCGTGGAAACACAGCTTAGCGGAAGGACATCCAATTATTTTCGGTATCAATTTATACAAATCGTTTGATAAACAACGCCAAAAAGGCGTAGTGCCGATGCCTTCTGATACTGAAGCATCACGCGCATCACACGGTGGTCACGCAATGTTAGCAGTCGGTTATTCAGATAAAGACAAAGTATTTATTGTGCGTAATTCATGGGGCGAAGGCTGGGGTGATAAAGGCTATTGTTATATTCCTTACGATTATCTGGTTAATCCTAAGTTTAACGATGGCGACTCGTGGATTATCAAGCAACTCAACAATGTAGATTTTAACACGGCAGATTATTGGGATAACAGCGATGACTCGGTAGTGGGGGATTACGAATCCGAACTAGCGAATATGAGCGAAGACGATTACGCCGCGATGCTGGAAGCAATGGGCGATTATTCGCTTGAATACCGTATTGCCTTGTTGTTTCTTTACGCAGCAAGTCAGGATGGTGATTTAAGCGACGAAGAATATGATGCTATCGCACTTTATATGACGACGACTATCGAAATGTTAGGCGTGGACATGAGTGCGGAAAAAATATTGCGCTATGCCGTCAGAGACATCACTAATATCACGCTGATTGAAGAGTCTGTGACTTTATTGGGCGAGTATTTTTCCAGTGAAATGCTAGCGAAAATTATGATTGATATTCAAAGTGTGGTCAGCATAGATGGCTTTTCAGAAAGCGAAAGTAGCTCACTATTTGAAATGATGTCATCGTGGCAAATGGAAAGCTCAGAATCTTCTGAGGAATATAGCGAATCCTCATCCTCTGAGGAGTACAGCGAATCATCTGAGGAATACAGTGAGGAATCAGAAGAGTCCGAAGAGTCCGAAGAGTCCGAAGAAGACGAAGAAGACGAAGAAGACGAAGAAGACGAAGAAGAACCTGAGGAAGAGGAAGAAGACGAAGAAGAGCCTGAGGAAGAGGAAGAAGACGAGGAAGAACCTGAGGAAGAGGAAGAAGACGAAGAAGAGCCTGAGGAAGAGGAAGAAGACGAAGAAGAACCTGAGGAAGAGGAAGAAGACGAAGAAGAACCTGAGGAAGAGGAAGAAGACGAAGAAGAACCTGAGGAAGAGGAAGAAGACGAAGAAGAGCCTGAGGAAGAGGAAGAAGACGAAGAAGAGCCTGAGGAAGAGGAAGAAGACGAAGAAGAGCCTGAGGAAGAGGAAGAAGACGAAGAAGAGCCTGAGGAAGAGGAAGAAGACGGCTACGAGGAAGAAGACGAATAATTCGATGTAAGTTAATCGAATAGAAAAACATCATACTGGGCGAGATTGTAAACCTCTCCCCAGTATGACTAATCAGTAAAAGTGCGAATAAATTCGCACCTACAATAGACTTAATGAACTGAACGCTGATACTGCACGCTAAACTCATTAAGTTTAGCCAACATCACAGGCAAATCGGCAAATTTTTCAGGTTGAAACGCATTAACCCCAACCCGCGCTAAATAAAACGCTTGATCGGGCATATAACACCCCGTCGCCCGCAATTCACCGTGATAATCCAAACGCTCACGCAGCAACCACGCTTGAGAAAACGACCGTCCATCGGCAAAATCAGCAAAATTCAATTCAATCAATCCAAGACGCTTAACGTCATCTGCTAGAACCGCCACGTTATCGGCAGGGCTAAGACGCACACCCAATTGACCCGCATGATGAATCAGTGTGTGTTTTTCATGTTGCCATCTAGCTAAAGACAACGTGACATCACCTGCTGGAATGGTCTCAGCATCACCAATGTGTTGCCAAGTATCATCA
This sequence comes from Crenothrix sp. D3, assembly GCA_002134785.1. Taxonomy (GTDB): domain Bacteria; phylum Pseudomonadota; class Gammaproteobacteria; order Methylococcales; family Methylomonadaceae; genus UBA4132. Next base: position 49,355 of record MBQZ01000017.1, on the reverse strand, counting down.
ACAATGTGTTTATCTTTAATTATTTGCATAAACTTGCTCCTTAAAAGGGGTAATGCCAACGCGTTTTACCGTATCGAGGAAAGATTCTTCTTCCAAACGTTGCTCGACATAAACAGCCAAAATAGTCGTAATCGCTTTAGTCACTTCATCTTTCGCCACCGCAGGGCCTAAGCGTTCACCAATTGCCGCTTCATTATCTGAAGAACCACCTAGCGTAATCTGATACCATTCCGCGCCTTTTTTATCTACGCCTAAAATGCCGATATGCCCAACACTTTGATGCGCACAACCGTTCATACAGCCAGAAAAATTGATTTTTAATTCGCCGATGTCATGCACATAATCCATATCATCCAGCGCGTCATTAATTTCTTTCGTTACATCGATAGAGCTGGCATTTGCCAAAGAACAAAAATCCAAACCGGGACAACAAATAATATCCGTAACCGTGCCAATATTCGGCGTAGCCAAGTTCAATGCGTCCAATTGTTTCCACAGCGTAAATAAATCCGATTGCTTCACATCGGCAAAAACTAAATTCTGTCTGTGCGTACTTCTGACTTCACCAAAACTATAACGATCCGCTAAATCAGCGACTGCATCTAATTGTACATCCGTCATATCACCAGGGGGAACATCGGGGGCTTTTAATGATAAAAACACTGCTTTATAACCTGAGACCTTATGAGCGACAGTGTTGTATTTAACCCAAGTAGCAAAGGCTTGGTCATTGGCTAAATGCAGCGTAAAACTGTTATCGACAGCGGCAGTGCTGTCATAAGTAGGTGGAGCAAAATGAGCTTTAATTTCCTCAACGCGTTCAGCCGCTAATTCACGACCGTCTTTAATCAACTGCCATTCTTGCTCAACCATTGCAGTGAATTTTTCAATGCCCGTTTCTTTCAGCAAAATTTTGATTCGCGCTTTATACTTATTATCACGGCGACCAAATAAATTATAAACCCGCAAAATAGCTTCTAAATACGACAACAAATGTTGCTGTTCTAAATAAGGACGAATCACCTTACCAATAATTGGCGTGCGCCCTAAACCGCCACCCACCAACACTTTAAAGCCCAACACACCCGCGTCATTCTTCACTAAATGCAAACCAACATCGTGCAGTTGCGTCGCGGCTCTATCATTCACTGCACCACTCACTGCAATTTTAAATTTGCGCGGTAAATAATCAAATTCAGGATGCAGCGTTGTCCACTGGCGAATAATTTCACAATACGGACGCGGATCAGCAATCTCATCCACACACACACCCGCCAAATGGTCAGACGTGGTATTACGCATACAATTACCGCTGGTTTGAATCGCGTGCATTTGAACGGTTGCCAAATCAGCCAAAATATCGGGCGTTTGTTCTAATTTAGGCCAATTAAACTGCACATTTTGCCGCGTCGTAAAATGACAATAGCCTTTATCATAAGTACGCGCAATATGTGCCAACATTCTGATTTGTTTACTATTAAACACACCATAAGGAATAGCAATACGCAACATTGGCGCGTGGGTTTGAATATAAATCCCATTTCTTAACCGCAAATGGCGGTATCTATCCTCAGAAAGTTCACCGCGTAAAAACTGCTCGGTTTGCCATCTAAATTGGGCAACTCGCTCATCCACAAGCGTTTGGTCAATCTCGTTATATTGATACATAAAAAATTAAAAAACCTACAAAGCAACTCAACAAAGTCAGCAATCATATACCGCAAGCCACAAAATGACAAAGATTCTCTAGCCGTTTTCAGCTCTTTTTTTAAAAACACAACCGCGAAAACTTCCCACTGTTTTCCCATTACAAGCCATAACCCCATCCCTATAATATCGCCAACAACACAGGGTGATAAAAATGGACACAATCGAATTCATAATGACCAGCATACAAACAGGCGTGGCACAAATCACCCCAGAACGAGCAAAACACCTGCTTGCCAGCACCAACCACGACAACCTGCCCACGTCAAAATGCTCAGCACCGCACTGAAAAATGATGAATGAATGCTAAATGGTGAAACCATCGCCTTCTCAAAATCAGAACGCTTACTCGACGGACAACACCGCCTAACCGCGTGTGCATCCTTGGCACTGGATTCTGGCATCCATGCCAGAATGACGGCTTTGAAGATTATTACATCTAACAACGCATATTTGCTCTGGCTGATTAATACTTTCACAGTCTCTTTAGCTATTGGCGAATCGCAAAAAGCTAAAGCTTTTTGACTCCAGATTTAACCCGCCCATAATCTCTCCTACAAACCTCCATCAATCAACCCGCTGTTTTTAAATAACTTTAAGTTAATTTAACCAGCCAAAAGCCGTGTATTACAAGCCTAAAATTTTCAAAAACTCTCCCACAGCTCTCCCTTTAGCTACCGAATACAAAAGTCTAAGATATGCCCAAGTTCAAAGCGAACAACAACAAACACACAGGGTGATAAAAATGGACACAATCGAATTCATAACAAGCAGCATACAAACAGGTGTAGCCGAAATTACCCCAGAACTGGCAAAACACCTGCTTGCCAGCACCAACCACGACAACCGCCCGTTAAAAACTGCCCACGTCAAAATGCTCAGCACCGCACTGAAAAATAACGAATGGATGCTCAATGGCGAAACCATCGCCTTTTCAAAATCGGGACGCTTACTTGATGGACAACACCGCTTAACCGCTTGCGTCAACACAGGCAAAGCCTTTCAAACCGTCATCATCAAAGGCATAGAAGACGAAGCCGCTTTCGGCACTATCGACACAGGAAAACCCCGTAGCGTCACCGACCTAATGAGCCTGCAAGGTTTACCCAAAGCCCCGCTATTTTCAGCGATAGCCAAACAACACAAAGCGTGGCTAGAAACCGAAGAAGACCAGCGGAGCAAATTCATCCTAACCACCCGACAATACACAGAACGCAGTGTCGCCCTGCATGGCAAAAATCACGGCGCGGTAATATTCCCCGCCTTTGAAGTCACCCAAAAACTGGGCAGAAAAAGTGCCGCCATCGGCTTTGCCGCCCTGTTAATCATGGACGTAGCTCTCGATGACGGCGAAGCCTTTTTTGCAGAACTGGCAAGTATCTGGAGTGATGAATGCTCCCCCGACCCACAAAGCCCGTCTTATGTGTTATATCGCTGGATTTGCGAAGAAGAACATATATTCAGACCCGCCAAGATGACGGTACTAGCGGCATTGACCATAAAAGCGTTTAATGCCCACATCAAAAACGAACTGGTTAAAAAACTTTTTTGGAAACCCAGTGATGGTTTTCCATCGGTAGAAGCGTAAACTTCTACGCTTTTACAAACCCAAAGAATGATATAAACCAATCTCTACAGACCAAAAAACAAAACAATGAACATTCAAGAAATCAACAAATTGTCAGACAAAATCGGTATGCAGCACGATATGCCAAATATGGCAACGCTCTTACAGTTGATAAAACAACATGATTATAAGTTTGACAAAGATGAGATTTTAGAAATACATAATCGTGTATTTGGTCGATGGGGTGGAATATTTTTTACACCAAACAAAATTGCTGAACTAATTTCAGTTATTGGTCGAATTTATAACCCAAAAACGGTTATTGATATTTGTTGTGGTTATGGAAATCTTCTAAGTTACTTTAAACATTTGCAAAATGTAAGAGGTATTGAAATAAACGCTGATGCTATTAAGTTAGCGAAATATATAAATCCTGATGCTGATTTAACAAATGCGAATACACTTGAATGGAATTCTAATAATGATAAATATGATTTAGTTGTTGGGAATTTACCATTTGGAGCAAGAACACCAGAAAGAAGACCATTAGAAGTAGAACTAATTAAAAAAGGTTTAACTTTACTAAATGATAACGGTGTAGCTATTTTCATAGTTGCGGCAGGAGTGTTATTTCGTAGTGACAAAGCATCTTCTGAGTTTCGCGAAGAAATATTATCTAAATTTTCATTAGATATAGTAATTAGTCTTCCATCTGGAGCTTTTAATCCATATACAGGAATAAGAACATCCATTCTTGTAATAAGAAATGGCAAAAAAAATCAAGATGTTTTTATGCCTAAATTTAAAAATAATTCATTTGAAATAGCTAATAACTTTGAACATCATAAAGGCAGTTTTTATTCTCTAATTTCTGAGGTTAAAGATAGATTTGATAGAGGATATTATGAATCAAAAAAATTAGAAATTGCTATAAATTCACATGAACTATATGATTTAAAAAAATTATCAGATATAGCTAGTATTCTTAATGGAAAACCTATAAAAAGCGAATATAAGTCTAATGGAAAATATTTGGTATTTAATCAAAAAGACAAAGAAAATAATAATAGATTTGTCAATAATATTCCTGATGAAAATTTAGTCTTAAAGTCTAATGATATTGTTATTGGTTTGGTTGGAGAAAACCCAAAAATTTACTTTCATAAAGATAACCGTAAAGCTGTTGTCATTAAAAATGATTATGCCATTATTAGACCTAACAGTGAGCATTTAAGCATATATTTAGAAACAGAAGAAGGGAGGGTTTTGCTTAAAAAAGAAATTATGCTGCAAGTCGAGAATAATATTGCTGGTCATATTCCTCGTCTAACTATTTATAAATTAAAAAACTTTCTAGTTCCCATTCTATCTCATCAGGAGATAATAGAATGGCTTTTAAACGAAAAACAAAAATTAATTAATCAAGTTAATATTTTGATTAACAAAAAAGAATATGATTTTGCTAAAGAATATATTGAAGAATACTTTGAAGACTCTTCTGAAAGTTCAGAACATAAGTTTGTTTATCTAAAATATATTGATAATGCAGAAAAGCTTGAAGAAACAAACAAACAACTTGACGAAAAAAACAAAGAACTGAACAATTTAATTGCCATGTTCGCCCATAATTTTTTAGGCACATTGCAATGTATTCGCTCTAATGCCGAACATGACAACAACCCCAAGATTCATTTAAAAACTGTCAAAATGATGAGCGGTGCATTAACGGCTTTTAGTATTATATCTGCCGATGATGACAAATTAATTGAACAACTCAAACAAGATAATAAAGGCGAAATAAACCTACAACAAAATCTTGCCAATAATTTAGCCTTAGCTGTTTCTCAATTACTCAGCAAAACCAATAAAGATAAAATCATCAATCTATATATAAACTATTTGTGTAAAACAAACCAGATTGAGAAAAACACCACCAGCGCAGAACTGAGCGCGAGAGAAAATAGAGATTATCGGAAAAAATGGCAAGCCTTACAGCATCAATGGGAAGATGAATTTAATGCCTTGTTTTCTGAAAATGTAGAATTATCCAGCTTGCAAACATGGTTAGCAGATAATTTTTTTCCTGTGCAGATAACGGGATTTAATAATTGCAACATCCGTTTTAAAGAATACGGTATTACTGACTCTATTTTTCTAGTAGTATTCATGGAAATATTAGTCAATGTCTTAAAATACATGGATGTTAGCCAAAACCAGCCCTTAATATTAACGCTAGACAAACAAGACCAGCATTATCACTTAATCTGTGAAAATCCAAGTTCACAAGAAACTTATCGAGGCACACATAAAGGCATGGACTTTTTAAAATCCATTGCTAGAAAATTAAACGCGCAATTTATCACCGAATCCAACGAACAACAGTTTAAAACCACGTTCATTATTCCCGCTGAATTACTTGATTAAGGCAATCACATGACACACTTTTTATGGGTAGAAGATTTTAATGTTTCTGAAACTAAACGTTCAGAAAATATCGTTAGTTCAACAGTTAGTTCGGTTTTTGGCAGTATTTTGAATAACGCAGAATTAAGCGCGAGACTTGCAGAAGAAGATGAAAATGATGCACAGGATTTTTTAGAAGAAAAAGGCATTTTCTTAAAACTCAATTTATTAGAAGCATTAGAGTTTATTAACGACCCTAAAGAATTAGCAAAAATTGATTTCGTGGTTTTGGATGTTGATATGCCACTGGAAAATGGACAACGCGATAATAATAATTATCTATTTAGTTTAATTGAACGATGCCCACCAGAAGATGCTTTAAGAAAAATTGCAGGCTATCATATTTATACCGAGTTAGTTATAGAACTTGGTTTCCCTAAATCGCATATTTTGTTTTGTTCAAATCACGCGAGTTATTTTGAAGAACTTAAAAGTAAATTTTCCAGTGCCAATATAAAGCCACCTATTTCACCCAATCCAAATGAACCCTTTTTAAGAAAAGAGGACAAAGAATTTATTAATCAATGGCTAGATAATGCGCACGTTGATTATTTTGTTCTTAGGCGTGGAATTATTGAAGGCTGTAAGTATTTAAAAAGTTTGTCAGAAGAAAAGCTGCAATTTAAAGAATTTATTAAAAAAGACGATGATAAAAAAATCGAACTTGAAGATATACGCGATTATTTAGGTGTGTTAGAAAATTTTTTACCCTTGTGTAAACCTAGCGATAAAACAGCACGCTATAAACTCTTTGTCAGAACATTAGCGCATGAATGGGAAGCAGCCGAACCAAAACAACTCAACGGGCAAAAAGAACTCTATGCTTTGTCATGGATAATGAAAATGAGCCGTAATTGGTTAGCACATGGCAAAGTATTTGAACAATTAACAGCGCAAGATGTAGCTTATTTATTTATCGTCAATATGCGAGCTATGTTTGATTTAGGCAGTGATTTATTACCGTATGAAAGAAATCTATTAAGTTTATTCACCGATGTTATTTCAGTGCAGGAAATGCAAGATAAAATCGGTAAAGGTGTTCAGGATAGAAAAATTCCACTGGTTGAACACTATGCGGTATTGCTAAAGAAAACGGGTAATACTTGGCAAGCGATTAATTTTCACGATGCTTTAAATAATCTGCAAAAAAATAAAAATAAGGTAACTGAAAGTGAGTTTCTTATCAAAGGTCTTTATCAAACCTTTTGGTTTTTAACATCTAGTGGCAGTGTTTTTATTCCATTTGATGAAGAGAAAATTAAAGGCTTCACTCGCTTACAATATCAGTTTAACTATTTTGATTATCACTATCAAAAACAGGATTATCTTTTTGAGTTAGCACGGCATATTTACAGCCGTAGTTTTTCATAGGATTAAACATCATGCAACAGATATTAGCTCCATTCAGCGCGACTATTTCAGAATTAAAGAAAAATCCTACCGCGTTACTTAATCAAGCACAAGGCGAGGCTATCGCTATTATTAATCATAATTTACTAACGGCTTATCTTGTTCCTGCGAATGTTTATGAACAACTGTTGGAAAAACTAGAGGATTATGAGTTGGGTCAAATAGTTAAGGAACGACAAGCGGAAAAACACTTGGCAGTTGAAGTTTCACTTGATGACTTATAAGTTAAAATTCCTACCTAGCGCGAAAAAAGAATGGGATAAATTGGATAATAGCATTCAATCTCAGTTTAAAAATAAATTGAAAAAATGCTTGGAAAATCCTCATGTTCCAGCAAATAAATTAACAGGTTTTGATTGTGCTTATAAAATAAAACTGCGTTCCGCTGGGTATCGCTTGGTATATGAAGTTGATGATAATGCAATAGTTATTTTTTTTATTGCCGTAGGTAAAAGAGAAAATAATGCGGTGTATGATAAAGCGAGAGATAGAAAAGATGACAGCTCAGTTAATTAAAACCTTGATTACTAATTTACCTCGCTACGCCGAAGAAGAAGGCGATTTTTACGCAGTTAAACGTGAGGATTTAATTAACGCACTGTGTTCAGAACAAGTGAATCAAGCAGTTGCTGAAAATACGGTGGCTGTGTGTGAAAACTTGCTGGATACTTTGGCAGTATTAAATACTGATTTTTTGCAACAAGGCGAATGGTGTTTTATTTCCTTTCCAGCGCAATTATTGGCATTGTCAGTATTAACAGCGATGAGTGATAAGGAATCGCGCTTGTTTGTGAATAATTTTTGGAATACACAAGGGATTAGTGATGATAAAAAGAATAAACAACGGGATTTAATGCACACGATTGAAACTAATCGAGTTGAATATCATACAAGTGGTAACGCGCCGCCGATTCGGTATATTTATGTGGCGTGGAGTATTATTAAACTGAATAATCAGGTGTTGTTTTATCAAAGGGAAGATACGCATAAACGCTTTGATAAAACAGCGGGTGATTATGGATTAATTGGTGGGCGATTAAATCAGCGGGATATTGCGAATTGTTCCAGTAATGAAAAATATCATTTACCCATAGTGCAGTCTAGTCATGCGACGGTTAAAGACAGTTTACCCGACACCTTAAAGCGAGAGTTAAATGAAGAGGCAGGGTTAATTTTTGAAACGCATTATAATTTTACCTTATGGCGTAGTTTAAAACCGTATCGGCAGATTCAAGGGGCTGCACCTAATCATGCTTATACTGAATATTATGTGAATGTCTTTCATATTGAATTAAATTTGGCAGGTTATATTCATTTACAAAGCAAAATAAAATCCGATGATCGTTTAGTTTGGTTTTCGCTGGATGAGTTAGAAAAAGGCGAAACAGCGGAGGGTAAAATAGCGTATATCAAGGTGTTGTTTAATGATTTTAATAAGGACGGGACAGCATTAAAAAAGGCGTTAATGGGCTTGCAAAATAGTTTTATTAGCGAGTATCAATTTAAGCACGGCAAATATGGTTTAACGTTGTTACAAAATACCGATAAGCCGTTGTATGCGGGCGTATTGGGTAAGGAAAAAGTGCTTAATGTGTTTTTAATGCCAAGGCAATCCGCTATTTTATTGGGCTTGGCGGCACATAATCGGGGTTTTGAGTTTGCGGCATTAATTAACGGTGTGTTGCTGCATTCTGATGGTTGGATTGAAGTGCATGATGTGGTTTTACAAAGGGAGTTGATGGCATTAGCGGCGGTTTTTGAAGCGACTGATTTTGTCATTGAAAACCAGCAGGATAGGTTTTTTCGCTTATCGGTTGAGCCAGCGTTGTTATTTTTTGATGAGCGGTTATTTGCTTTTAGTGTGCAGCAAGCCGATTTAGACAGTAGAAAATCAAAAATTCCTGTCGCTATCAGTACAGCGGCAATGGAGACAGCGATAGGCATGACGGTCAGTAAAACTGAGGGATTTGTGATTACGCGAAGGTTAGCGTGTGATTTATACAAGCTATATCAGCATTCGTTTAGCGATGATGAAGCCTTCGCTTGCGAGGATAATTATAAGAAAGCTAAAGCGGACGGCTTTTCGGTAGTAGGCTTGAAAAGTTTGTTGTCTCGCCGTGAGGTAGGAAAAATTCGCTTCTGCACCAAGTTTGATGTACTTTAAAATTTATGCACCAAAATAGGGTGTGATAATGCAGTCTTGCATTATTAAAAAGCACTGGTTTTTATGGCTAAGTAGTCGCTCAAAAGTCTTTTAACAAAATGGTAAACAGGCTTAACCGTTCGTCCTGAGCTTGTCGAAGGATGGACGGTTAAGCCGCTCATGGTTCGACAAGCTCACCACGAACGGCTTAACTATTCTGCTAACCAAAATGTTAAAAAGCATATGGTCAGCTACTTAGTTCTTAGTTTATCGCTTACAAAACCGTACCGTTATTTAGTCGCTTGGCATACAATCTGCTTAAATTCTCGTAATAGTTACCATTTTACGAGAAGACCTCAATGTCCGCACACACGTTTAATCTCTTTTCCTTGACTGGAAAGATGAAAATCCTCCACGCTACTTGGCTGGCTTTTTTCATAACCTTTGTGGTCTGGTTTAACCACGCACCTTTAATGATGGTCATTGCTGAAACGCTGGGCATGGATAAAGCCCAAATTAAAACCATTCTAATTTTAAACGTTGCCCTGACTATTCCAGCGCGGATTGTTATCGGCATCTTGGTGGATAAGTTTGGCCCGAAACGCACTTATTCAACTTTATTAGCATTGGGTAGTGTGCCGTGTTTTATGTTTGCGTTTGCGCAAAATTTTGAACAACTGGCATTGGCACGATTTTTATCAGGCTTTATTGGCGCAGGTTTTGTCATCGGCATTCGCATGGTAGGCGAGTGGTTTCCTGCTAAACAAGTCGGGATTGCCGAAGGTATTTATGGCGGTTGGGGTAATTTTGGTTCAGCAGCCGCCGCTGGGACATTACCTGCATTAGCATTACTATTTGGCGGTGCAGACGGCTGGCGTTATGCGATTGCCTGCACAGGGATGATTTCTTTACTGTATTCGGTGGTGTATTTTTTCAGCGTCTCTGATACCCCTAAAGGCTCAACTTATTTCAAACCCAAAAAATCAGGCGCAATGGAAGTCACTAGCTATGGCGATATGATTTTTTATATTGTCATGACCTTGCCGCTCTATGCGACCTTGAGCTTATTGACGTGGAAACTGTCTTCATCCGCAGGGGCGAATTTATTAGCGATGCCTGTCGCGATGGCGATTCATGTTGGCATTTGGCTGATGTATTGTTACAACGTCTATAAAATTATTCATATTAATAGTGAGCATCTAAAACACCCAGTTGAAGAAATTCATCGTTATAAATTTAAACAAGTCGCAGTGTTAGATTTGGCGTACTTCATTACCTTTGGTTCAGAGCTTGCGGTGGTGTCGATGTTACCGTTATTTTTCTTTGAAACCTTTCATGAATCACAAGGCATTACTATGTTACAAGCGGGTTTATTAGGCGGCAGTTTTGCGTTTATTAACTTAGTCGCCAGACCAATGGGCGGCTGGTTAAGCGATAAATTCGGACGTAAGTTCTCGTTAAGCGTGTTTGTCTTAGGTTTATCAGCGGGTTATTTTGGTATGTCGCAAATTACCGCCGAGTGGTCGATTCTCGTTGCCGTGTTGTTGACAATGACCTGTTCTTGCTTTGTATCCGCAGGCTGTGGCGCGGTCTATGCCATTGTACCGTTAATCAAACGCCGCATGACGGGGCAAATTGCAGGCATGGTCGGTGCTTATGGGAATGTCGGCGGGGTGTTATTTTTAACCATCCTGTCGTTTGTATCGTCGTCGATATTTTTTGTCATTATTGCCGCTGTCGCGTTAGTGGTATTGCTTGCGGTACAGCTTATTGATGAACCTAAAGGTCACATGGCAGAAGTGCTAGAAGATGGCTCAGTGGAAATGATTGAATTGGTTTAATACAAACCTGCGAGGTTTCAAAAACCTCGCAGGTTTATCCTATTTAGCGCGTCACAAGCCATGTCGATAACTGAAAGGTTTCGTAAAAACACCGTTCTCCTGCGTTGTGTTAGACACTTGGTGCGAGGGAATGCACCTTTTTTTAGCCAGAGTCTATTATGAAATTAACCATCAGCATCGGCTACGCGACTGACAAAGGCATCAAAGCGGACAACGAAGATTTTTTCGGTTCACTCATTCCCAAAGAGCCACAACTGACTTACAAAGGCATAGTTGCCGCGATTGCTGACGGTATGAGTGGCAGTGACGCAGGTAAACAAGCCAGTCAGTGTTGTGTCAGCAGTTTTTTAGCCGATTATTACAGCACCCCTGATTCGTGGTCAGTGAAACACGCGGGGCAGAAAATTCTCTCGGCAACTAATTCATGGCTCTACAGTCAAGGGCAGGTACGTTATCAATCTGCTAAAGGCATGGTCAGCACCCTCAGTATTTTGGTCTTAAAATCCACCACGGCGAGTATTTTTCATATTGGTGATTCACGCATTTATCGTTTACGCCAAGGCGGCTTAGAACAACTCACTCGCGATCATCGAGTTTGGGTATCCAAAGACAAAAATTATCTTAACCGTGCAATGGGTATAGAGCCACGGCTAGAAGTCGATTATCAAACTTTTGCCTTAGAAGTGGGTGATGTATTTATTATGACCACCGACGGTATTCATGATTTTATGGATGAAAAAGCCCTGAAAACGTTGCTCCAAAACGGCGATAATTTAACCCAACAAGCAGCTACCATTCTGCAAAAAGCCAGCGACAATCACAGTGATGACAATCTCACTTGCCAACTGATTAGAATTGACGAATTACCCGAAGTTAAAGAAGACGAAATTATTCGCCATCACATTAATTTGCCGTTTCCTCCGCCGTTAGAAGTCGGCATGATGCTTGATGGTTATCGCATTGAAGAAGAGCTGCACGCCAGCAAACGCACCCAAATTTATAAAGCGATTGATACGTTCAGCGGTATCCCAGTTATTTTGAAAGCCCCGTCAGTGCTTTATGATGATGACACTCACTACATTGAACATTTTTTACATGAAGAATGGGCAGGTAAACGCATTAACCACGACAATGTATTGAAAGTGCTGAACACGCCACGAAAAAAAACCAGCTTGTATTATGTGACTGAATTTATTGACGGACGCACGCTCAGACAATGGATGAGCGACAACCCTAAGCCTGCTATAAAAACCGTGATTCGGATTATCGAACAAATTGCCAAAGGCTTACGCGCTTTTCACCGTATGGAAATGCTACATCAAGATTTAAAGCCTGAAAATATCATGTTTGATAGCAACGGCACGGTAAAAATCATTGATTTTGGTTCCGTTAAAATTGCGGGTATTTCAGAAATCGCCCCGCTAGTTGATGATAATCTGCTCGGCACACTCAATTACACCGCCCCTGAATATCACACAGGGCAAAGCGGTACGGTTAAATCAGATTTATTTTCCTTGGGCGTGATTGCTTACGAAATGCTCAACAGCGCGTTACCGTTTGGTCAAGAAATGCCAGAAAAACCCACCGCTTTGAAGCTACAAAAACTAAGCTACATCCCCAGTCTCTATTGCAACAACATGATACCCATCTGGATGGATGGCGCGTTACGCAAAGCCACGGCAATCAATCCGCAACACCGATATGACAGCCTATCTGAGTTTTTGTATGACCTCAATACGCCCAATCCTGCGTTTTTAAAAGGCGAGCAGTTTGTGCCGTTAATACATCGCAATCCCTTGTGTTTTTGGAAGAGTTTGTCAATGTTGTTAATGGTTAGTAATTTAATTTTGTTGTATTACTTGGTTTAATGAATTTTATTTTGACAAATCATAAACCGCCTCAAAACCTGTTTGCGTAGCGTTAGTTTTTAACGTTGCCAGCCGTTGCAAATACAACGCACTTACCTCATCTTGATGGGATTCAATTAACTCAGTAAACAAGATTTTTGCCAGCTCAAATTGTTGATTACGAAACGCGCTTAATGCGTTAGCAAACGCTAAACATAAAGCCTGTTGCTCAGGGGTTACGTTATTCTTTTCAGCCAGCACTTCGTAGATGGCGACCGATTGCTGCTTGCCTTGCACGCGCACACTGTCAAGTTCACGACACAGGAAAATAGCTTTAATGCGTTCGTAAGTGTATTGCGAGATTAAAATTTCGCTACCGTAATATTTATTTGCACCCTCTAAACGGGCGGCAAGATTAACGGTATCGCCAATCATGGTGTAATCCAAACGATCCATTGAACCGACATTACCAACGACTGCGTAACCCGTATTTATACCAATGCGCATGGTTAATAGCGGTAAACCACGTTGTTGCCACACAGCGCGTAATTGTTGCAACGTCTGTTGCATCGCTAGTGCGCAATAAACCGCGTGTTGCGCGTGTAAATCATCATCGACGGGCGCACCCCAAAATGCCACTATTGCATCGCCAATAAATTTATCTAATACCCCTGCGTGTTGGCTAATTGCACCACTCATGTGCGTTAAATAATCATTGAGCAATGCCACTAAGTCTTGTGCTGTCATGGTTTCAGCAATACTGGTAAACCCCGCTAAATCCGTAAACAGCGCGGTAATTTCGCGGGTTTCACCGCCTAATACCACGTCATGACTTAATAACTCATTCGCAACTGCGGGTGAAACTACTTTGCCAAGTAGCGTGCGGATTTTTTCTTTTTCCAGTAACTGCACGCCCATATTGTTAAACGCAACGCCGAGTTTACCGATTTCATCATCACCTGTGTGTTGCACTTGATAGCTATAATCGCCCTGCTCGATGGCCTGTACGCCTCGCGCTAACAGTTGTACAGGTTTGCTGACGGTTTTCGCTAGCCACAACGCGGCTAAACTGACTAAGGCAATGCTAATTAAGGCGATAATAAGTAATAACCACTCCAAACTATAAAAATTTTCCAAGGCTTTTTGCCATGAACGCTCAATTAACGCGATGATTTTGGTGTCTTTATTTTGTTCTATGGTCAATAGCCGACTAAGATACAATTCATTACCGCTACGCCAGAAAAAGCCATCGGCATTGGTTTCATGAGCTAACAGGGTTTGCGTGGCGAATGTAGTCAGTGTTGACGCGTGTAATTGTAAGTTTGCGTTTTGTTGACTGAGTAAACTGATTTCAACTTGTGTGAGTTGCTTAAGTTGCGCTAATACCGTGTCATCAATCGCAAAGCCTAAACACAGCCACGCAATCGGTTCAGGGGCTAATACGGGAACAACAATGACTTGATAAAGAATTTGATTAATTAACATCAAACGTGTGGCTTTACCGTGTTTTTCCGCCTGTTTAATCAATTCAGTCGCAAATTCGGTATTTTGGAGATGCAAGTTATCAACCATGACACGATAATCAACAGTCAGTAAAAACGCAGCATCCGCGTTGACGCGATGGCTCAAATTCATTAATGCCGATGAAATTGTGGCGTTATCTTGCGTTGCCATCACGCGCTTAAAGGCAAAGTCACTAGCAAGCGCGGTCGCTTGTTGCGTTAATTGCGTGCTACGTTCTTGCAAAAGGCGCAAAAAAATACGTTCAGTCACCAGCAATTCGTGGCGAATGGTTTCTTCAGTATTTTGTCGAAACACTTGATCAATAACACCAAACACGCCGCCTAACGTCAGTAATAATAAACCGATAATGTAAAACAGTAGGCGTGAGCGAAAGCGGTTAAAAGACAGGTTAAATTTAAAGGCAAAAAATCTTTTCAATTTCATTGTTCGCTCCACTGTTTTACTATTAAGTCACCCGTTAAGTATTAAACAAACATACCTGCTATTACTATGCGACTACCTTTAAATTTTAATTCTTTACTTTTTTGTACTTTATTGAGTATTAGCTGCAATTTACCCGCGCTGACGTTGCGGGGCAACGTGATGACAGTGGATGGCGATCCCGTTGCGGAGGCCGTGATTGCCGCCGTTGGTACACTGAAAAATACACCATCGGCAACGTCACCGCGAAAAATGGATCAACGTAATCGTGAATTTGTAGCGCATATTTTAGCGGTGCGCGTTGGGGAATCAGTCATTTTTCCAAACAGTGACGACATTCATCATCATATTTATTCATTTTCACCCGCCAATCCCTTTGAAATCCAACTCTATAAAGGCGTTCCAGCTCATCCGACACCTTTTAATAAAACAGGTGTGGTTGTTTTAGGCTGTAATATTCACGATTGGATGGTCGGTTATATATATGTCACTGACGCACCTTATTTCACGCAAACCGATGTACGAGGTCAATGGACATTAACACTACCCGCCGATGATTATACGCTGACTTTGTGGCATCCCGATTTGGATAGCCCCAATAATGTGCAGGTGCAACAGCTAAAAGTAACTACGGAAAACATTGCCCCCATTGAGCAAAAAGTTACTTTAAATCCAGTGTTGCGTACAGGTAAACCACCTGAAGAAGAAAGCCAGAATCCGCCTTATTAAAATCATTTGATATTGGAAACCATCATGACAATCAAACAACTATCCGCAATCGAGTTAAAAACTAAAATCGACAATAACGAGCCATTGTTATTACTGGATGTTAGAGAGCCGAATGAATTTCGCTACGCTCATATAGAGAGCAGCGTATTAATTCCGCTGAATCAAATTTCTACGCGCTTGAATGAACTGGATAAACAGCAAGCAATCGTGGTTATCTGTCATCATGGGATGCGTAGTCAACACGCGGCGCAGACTCTTGAGCAATCAGGCTTTACTAATCTTGCTAATTTGCAAGGCGGTATTGAAGCGTGGTCGGTGTATTGTGATACGTCTGTGCCGCGTTATTAGCTATGTAGATACTCTACATGACTTAGATGTGATTAAAACCGCTGACTGGATTATTGATATGGGACCCGAAGGCGGCGATGGTGGCGGGTTGTTGTTGGCTGAGGGTACGCCTGAGACTGTGGCTGGTTTGGAGCAGTCTTATACTGGGCGGTATTTGGGGAGGTTTTTTGAGAAATAGCTTTAATTATTTATGGTAGAAATTCATAGTCTGACCATCATGCACCGCATGATGACAACAAACATTCAGCGGATTATGTTATCCGCCTTACGAGTTGTTGTATTGAAACGCTGAGCAGAGCTTGGGAACGAGGCACAAAAAACCCAACAGCCCCGTTTTTTAAAACGTGAAGTTAGGCTTAGTCTGTCAATCAATTAGTCTTGTTGTGGCCACATACCTTGTAGGCAAATAATGTAATTAACGCATAGATAAGGTTGTACATTAGTCTGTGCTTGACTGCTGGTAGCAGAAACTACTACGGCGGGTGTTACTTTTAATTCTGCTGTGAGTGCGCCAGAAACCTTTCCGACTACGGATGTATTTACTGGTGGTGCTGGTGCTGGGATTGTTTCCACACCACCATTAGCACCTAGAGGGTAATTACTCAAACCAACCCCCTGTCCTGCATGAATCGCCACGCGTCCACGGAGGTCAGGCAATTGAAAGGTAGTCTGACCATTACCCCCGTAAGTTGTACCAATCAGCGCGTAAAGTGGTGAGTATTGTGCAATGGATAATGTCCTCCCGTCGCAAAAAGCCCAATCCATTGGTGCATACTTACCTGCAAACATTCTAATTTCAGCAAAATATCCTTCCATATTCAGTACCTCTTAAGTTATGTGTAGTAAAGCCGCCCATTAAGTACAAAAAACCAAACGGTGGCAGCATACCCGCTTGGTTTTAAAAAAATTTGGTAACGATTATATATGCAGCCAATAAAAAAATCGACTGCTTAAGTCGTTTCGATTGATTCAACCGCGCCTGCGGTGAGCGCGTAGAATTTCTCGTTCCCAAGCTCTGCTTTATTGTCATTAAGTTAAGGATTTTTCCGTTCTCCCTGAGCTTGTCGAAGGGTGAATGGAAAAATCCGAATCCACGAGTTAAGCCGTTCATGCTTCGACAAGCTCAGCACGAACGGCTTAACTTAATGGCAGTGAAGCTCTGCTTGATGTCTCCGCCACACCAAGCAGAGCTTGGTCATAGTCACTCCTAAACTAGAGTTTGGGAGCGAGGTGGACGAAATGAATCAAAGAATCACCACGAACGGCATCATTTTGTACGTTAGCTTCTAGGATGAGAAGCTGGAGTTTACACCGCCACTTAACTAACGTCATAGAACCGTCACTCAACGGTTAATTACTTGTCACAATTCATTGTTATGCTGTCGCTTCGTAACCCTAGCGGAGTATGACTAACATGGCATTACATTATCGTTCAATTTGGCTATCCGACACCCATTTAGGTACTAAAGGCTGCAAAGCAGAGCAACTCAGAGATTTTCTCGATAACGTTGAGTGCGACACTTTGTATCTAGTGGGCGATATTATTGATTTGTGGAAATTCAAATCGGGCTTGTATTGGCCCACCTTGCACAATGACATTGTGCAACGCATTTTCAGCAAAGCGAAAAAAGGCACGCGCGTCATTTACATTCCTGGTAATCATGATGAACAACTCCGCAAACACGCTGGAATGCACTTTAATGGTGTAGATATTCAACTTGATGCTATTCACGAAACCAAAGACGGGCGTAAATTTTTAGTTGTACACGGTGATGGTTTTGATAGCATCGTCTGTAACAATAAAAACTTGGCCTACATCGGTGGTGAAGTTTATGAGGTGTTATTAGACATGAATCGCTGGTTTAATAGTCTGCGTGGCTTATTGGGTTACAACAGCCACTGGTCGTTGTCAGCGTTTTTAAAACACAAAGTAAAAAATATTATTCAAGTGATGGATAATTATCAGCTCATTCTCAGCTTAGAAGCGCAAAAAAGAAATGTTGATGGCATTATTTGTGGGCATATTCACCACGCCGATATTGCCGAAATGGAATGTGGTAAAACCTATTGTAATTCGGGTGATTGGGTAGAAAGCTGTACTGCTCTTGCCGAAAATGAAGCAGGACAAATTTCTATTATTCGCTGGCTGGAAGACAGTCAGCAGTTGTTAGACGAGCAGCTGGCACAACAAGTTAAACACGCGCAGGCAGCGTAACGCGTTGATCTACACCAACCGCTTACGCAATAATAACTCATCATAATTTGGATGCACTAAGCCTTCAATGGTTGCAATTTGTTGAAAGCCGTGGCGTTGATAAAATTGTAAAGCAGTGTGATTAAATGACGAGGTCGCTAACCAAAGATTGCTGGATTGGTGTCGGGCTTCAGCCTCTGCCCAGTTTAACAATTGCGTGCCTATGCCCTGCCCTCGATAGCTATCAATTAAGCCCAATAATTCAATATAAGGGCCGCGTAACCACGGGTAACGCAGGCAAATGATCCCCGCTAAGTCATTATCCACCCGCACTGCGTAACGGTATAAATGGCTGTCTTCACGCAGAAAATAATGTTTGAGTGGCGTGGCAGAGATACCTAAGGTCAGCCACGGGTCACTTAATGCAAATTTTTCGCTCAGTAATTCGGCATCGACACTTGATAAGTGTCGGCTTAAAACACATCCCGTTAACGTGATGTGGGTATCGTCAAAAGGTTGTTTAATCATGGTGTTGTGGGCTGCTCTACTGAGGGTTGTACAGGTAACGATTCTACGGGAACAACTTCTGATTTTGGTTTGGGCTTGGGCTTTTTAATGCGCACCATGCCATCACCGTATTGAGCGTCGTAACCTACATTATCGCCGCGTCTCAACTCGTAACATTCATCAACTGCTTCCACTGTACCCGCTGCGAGTAATTCACTAACCGTGACAAATTCAAAGCCTTTGGCGCGTAACTCATCAACAATTTTAGGTAGGGCGGCAGCAGTGCCACGTCCGCGTCCATTGGCATGAAAAATGACGATTGAACCTGCGCGAGTTTCGCGGACAATTTGACTGGGTTGTACGGTAATCGCAGGATCGCCACTGACCACATCCCATTGAATCGCACTTAAGCCTTGTGCATTTGTGGCTTGCAGTGATTCTGGGCTACAAGTGCCAAACGGAAACCGTAGCCCAGCAGGGTGACGTGGCATAGTCATTAAATCGGCTAAACCTTTGGCTTTGGCTTTGTCCTGTAAGTTATCCCAAATCCGTTCGTATTCGGCTTGCGTCCAGACAATTTGTTCGCGCATCGGTTCGCCTTGCAATACCCGCAAATTGCCGTGTGTCCAGCCGTGATTGCCAATTTCAAACCGCTTATCTGCCATGAGCTGCATGGTTTGTTCAGGATGTGATTGCATCCATTTACCGCCCGCATAAAAGGTGGCTTTAACTTTTTTATCACGCAAGGCATTAATAACACCACGATCATACCCTGCCCTTTCATCGGCGCGTTCGCATAAGTCAAAGGTTAAAGCGACCCATTTTTTATCGCTGGGTAATTTGACACGCCGTATGGAATTGAAATATTCCGATTTTAATGGCGGTAATGCCTCAGTAGGCTGGGTGCGTTCAGGCGCGGAAAAATCAGGCTTGCGTAACCAATGGATTTTTTCATCCCCTGCGTTGCCGCGTAATTGTTCAGGTTGCCATAATGTTAATAAAGACGGGGCTTCATTGTTCGATTCAATCACAGGTGGCGGAGGTTCAGCTTTAACCTCAGTGGGTTTCGGCGTAGCACTAACCACAGGTAACGCTTTATCATTTAGACTTTTTAGCGTCGAAAAATCGACTTTCCATTGTTCACCGACGCGTTTAATGACAATGCTTGCAGTCGTGGCAATGGGTTCTTGCTGTTCAGTGCGTTTAAATAGGACGCTGTATTGCAACACCGCGCTATTCTTCTTTTTTTCAACGACAGTAATCGGTTCACTCAGTTGTAAACTGGCAATTTTTTCACACTGCGCTAGGGTGTAACCTTCCGCCAATGCCACTGCCTTTGCACACTCATGACTCGCAATCGCTTGATAAAACGCTTGTAGTGTATTGACAGGATTAGTAGGAAAACACCCTAATGTCGCTATTGGTAACCATTTCACACACGCCCACTCAAACATTTACACCCTCAGACTTTTCAATTTATACACACTTAGGACTTTCGCTTGTTCATACTTTTACGGAGTACAAAACAGCACAAACCAAGGTTTGTACTCCAGCGTAGCGAAAGTCCTAACACTATACACACATCTCACCAATGAGGATGATAACCACCGCGCCATCCATAACGCGGAACACCATAGTAGTAAGGGCTGTAATACCCAAAGCCACCACCATAGCCAAAGCCGCCATAACCGTAACCACCATAACCAAAGCCGCCGTAAGGGTATCCATAACCATAATAATCACTGTAAGTAATCACTGGCCATAAATACAGCGTATTTGATAACACTAGCGGTAAACTCATGGTTTTTTTGCCGATGGTGCGGTCAATGCTGCCCGTTAGCGTTCCTGCTACGGTAATCTCGGAATTTTTACTATAAACCAATGGATCAAGAAACTGTGTGCTTTTAATAACAAAACGTCCTTGCGGCTGTTCGTCTAACATTGGACGACCATAGCTATTAAGCGGATACAGTAAGACCTGCACCAGACTGGCATTTTGTTCGTTATCCACTTCGGCAATGACCCCTCCCCAACGCACAGACATATTTTTATAACGCGCAGGATCTTGAACAGCATAGCTATAAGCAAGATCAACCGCAGGTGGGTTTTCAATCGTAGGCGGCAGACTGGAGCAAGCGGTCAATACTAAACAAAGTAATAAAAAAATGGGTTTCATTTTGTTCTCCTTATCAAAAATCAAGTCGGGCGATTTTTAACAACGATGCAACGGTGTTACTCTTCGCCTTTAAACAACTGATTAAGCGCGTGATGCACTTCATCAACACCTGTTTTCTTTAATGCTGAAAATAATTGTATCGTTAATGGGAAATTAACTTCTTGCAGTTGTTTTTCTACTTGCAACAAGGTATTTTTAGCCGCACCATAAGTAAGCTTATCTGCTTTGGTGAGCAGAATATGTAGCGGTAACTGGGTATGCTGACACCATTCCACCATCTGCCAGTCGAATTCAGTTAAGGGATGACGCACATCCATGACTAACACGATGGCACACAGCGATTTACGCTTGGTTAAATAGGTTTCCATTAACTCATGCCATTTTAGCTTCACTGCGATGGGGACTTTGGCATAGCCATAACCTGGTAAATCGACAAAGCGTTGTTGTTCAGTAATTTCAAAGAAATTAAGCATTTGCGTTCTGCCAGGCGTTTTACTAATTCTGGCTAATCCACGTTGTCTAGTCAAGGTATTAATCGCACTGGATTTGCCTGCATTAGAGCGACCAGCGAAGGCAATTTCTTTGCCTAAATCGGCGGGCGTATCTTTAAGATGCGGTGAGCTGTTAATAAATTTTGCTTGGTGGTAAAGTGGGTTCATCGTTGTCTCGCTCAGCGTTATTAATTAAGGTAGAATTTGAATGGATTTTAAGCCGCCTTTGAATGGTCATAAGGCTGGCGTAAATGATTAACTATTTCCAAAAGGGGAATCTAATGAAAAGAAAATGGCTGGCTCTTTCACTTACTCTGGCACTTGCCAGCACTTCAAGTCTGTTATATGCAGATACCAATGCCGATATTGACGCGGGAGAAACCAAAGCCGCCAGCTGTGTCAGTTGTCACGGCGAAAAAGGTAACAGCATGGTATCAACATTCCCTAAACTTGCCCAGCAGGATGAGTCGTACTTACAAAAACAATTACACGCCTTTAAAGATGGTTCGCGTAAAAATCCGATGATGGCATCCATTGCACAATCATTAAGTGATAAAGACATCGCCGACATTGCTGCCTATTATATGGCACAAAAAGTCTCAGCAAACGATTTGCCTGTTGCTAATGACGATGATGACGATAAACCTGCCCAGACTGAAGCTGAGAAAAAAGCCGCAATGGACAAAATAATGGCGGATGGTAGCAATCTGTATCGCAATGGTGATATAGCCAACGAAGTCTCCGCGTGTATTGCCTGTCATGGCCCTTTAGGTGAAGGTAATGAACCTGCCGCCTTCCCTGCCCTACGTTCGCAACACGCTGATTATTTAATCAAAACATTAACCGACTTTAAAATGGGCAATCGCAGTAATAGCGATGAAAACATGATGCACATGATTACCAAAAAAATGTCAGTTGAAGAAATTAAAGCGGTTTCTTATCGCATTTCAATGATGAAATAATCGGAGAGTTTCAATTATGTTTAAAAAAATTACCCAAACTAGCGTATTCATTTTACTGTTTGCCTTTTCAGCTCTATTAAGAGCGGAATCAGTCGGCTACGAAACTATCTCACCTGCTCAACCGACTCACGATACCACTAAAGTTGAAGTCATCGAATTTTTTTGGTATGGCTGTCCGCATTGCTATGACTTTGAGCCACTACTCAATAAATGGAAAGAAACCCTGCCTAAAAATGTTGAGTTTATTCATCAACCAGCGGCATTTAACGAAACGTGGTCTAAACACGCTAAAGCCTATTACACCGCCGAAGCCTTAGGGGTTGTTGATAAAATTCATGCAGACTTCTTTGAAGCGGTACAAAAGAAAGGTGAAGAATTACAAACTGAAGAGCAGTTAACGAAGTTTTTTGTCGCTCACGGCGTGAAAGAAGCAGATTTTCATGAAGCCTACAATTCATTTCCTGTGGATGCAAAACTACGTCAGTCTGGTGCAATGGCAGCACGCTACGGCATTACGGGTGTGCCTGCAATTGTTGTCAATGGTAAATATAGAGTCACTGGTAAAACAGCAGGGTCACATGAAAAAATGATTGAAGTGATGAATAAATTGATTGCACAAGAAAGCGGTAAAAAATAGTACCGCCAAAATGTAGGGGCAATCCCTTGTGGTTGCCCCTTGCCCTTATTTGTCCCTTATTATTTTTTACCGTTACCAATCAGTAACGGTAACGCCAGCACCACTAAAGACCCTAACCAACCCAACAGCTGACCATTAGTCAGCGTAAACGTTAAGCACACCCGCAGTCTGTCTGCAAAAATAGGTTGTTCAACAATTAAATCATGCCCTGTCATAAAGGCATCGGTTTCACCTGCAATCAACACCACGCCTACTAGCAATAACAGCCCACCAATAATTTTATTTTGGTAAAACTTCGGACTCATATCGCCTAACAACGAGGTTAATCCCATTGTCGCCAATGTCCACTGCCGTTCAGAGATAGTGCGAATCACCATTAAGCCCAATAGTCCAATCACAGGAATATAAGTCGCTACCGTAGAAAAACTAAGATAACGCCCATTGAGTGCGATTTGATAGGTTTCATACAAGGCAAACGCGCTAAACAACACATAAAGCGTGTATAACATTTCGCCTAGTACCTCGCTAACCGCTTGATCTGCCAGCATTACATAACTACGGCGCACAATTAAACCCGCCAACACTATGTTTGAACCGACGATAATCAGCGTTTTCACCTGCTGGCTGTCACTGTAACTGGTAGACCACAGCGATTGCATTTGACTCACCAGTAACACCGCTAATAGTTGTAAAAAACCTAAAAAAACCACCAAGTGTAGCGGTGATAAGCTCCGTAAAGATTGCCAATAACGTAACGTAATCATTAGGAAAATGGCACAAGACACCGCAAACTCTTTGAACCACTGAGGATTTTCGTAAACATGACCTGTTAAAGGAAACACTTCTTGCCGATCAACTGAATACAGCCCCCAATTCGCACCCACCACACCTTCAATTGCACTTTTCCACGGCTGATTAAAGGCTTCAACAATGTTGTAATCAAAGTGGTTATCGTTGGCAACGGTAATTAAAGCACGAATAAAACGCGCCTCATTGACCACGCTGGGTGTTGCCCAGCCTCGTTGACGACCGACACTGGGCCAGCCTGATTCACCAATGAGTATCGGTTTATTGGGAGTGATGGCATCGGCTTGTTGTCGTATATTACTGACAATACGTTGAATATGCTCAGGGGCTTCATCAACGGTAATGGGTCTATCTTCCCAATAAGGCAAAATATGAATGGTAATAAAATCCACTTCTTTCATTAATTCAGGGTGTTGTACATACATCGACCAAACATCCGCATAAGACACAGGCTGTTTAACTGAGCGTTTTACCTCGCGAATATACTCAATGAGCTTATTAACGGGCAATTCACCGCGTAACAACACTTCATTACCGACAATAACCCGCTTAATGACATCGGGGTGCGCATTCGCAGAGCGAATCAGCTCATCTATTTCTTTTTTATTTTTATCTCTTACGCTATTTAACCACGCGCCTTGCAGCATCGTTAATCCATACTTGCCCGCCAATTCAGGTAGAGCAGGCATACTGCCTTCTGAGCTCGCGTAAGTACGAATGTTATGAGTTTTTTGACTAACCAGTTTTAAATCGGCATCCATTTCTGCGGGCGTTGGAAACAAGCCCTTTATAGGGTCTTGTCCTTTCCGAAACGGCGCAAACGATAAACTATTGAGTTTACCATCGGGTACATCCAGCCCTACGTCTTGGGGTAAATTAATTCCCCATGTCCATAACCCATTTAGCACAATAATTAATACAGCAAATGAAATAATTCTCATAGAGTCCATCAAATAGTTAAAAAATTTTGTTACAGATTGTCCACGAAAAGCACGAAAGACACGAACTTAAATTAGTAGGATGGCAAACGTCATTGATTTAATAGTGAATAAGCTGCCGCTTTTTTACGTTCGTTTAATCAGTTATTTCTGTCCATTCGCATTTTTCTTTTACCAGCGGTGCAACCTGTGCGTTACCTATGCCCTTAGCAATCATAGCGATAACGCGGTCGTCTTTGGTATAACCCAAATGGGCTTCCATTGGATTAGCAAATTTGCCCATGCCAAAGGCATCATATATTTTGGCGACATTAATATTGACGTTAGTAACATTAATGCACAATCTGGAATCCAAGTATTTTTCACTAAAATGATGCGGAATGGCATAACTGAGTAAATCATTGGGATCACTAAACGCGATGATATTGGTTTGATTAAACAGCCGTGACGAATAATGCGCCCCATTGGCATGACAATAATCAGCTTTTTGTCCAGCGACTTCGGGGAGTTCTCTACCCAATTGCAACATCGGTAGTTGATTAGATAGCATAAAAATTTGAATATTTTTCTGCTGTAACAATTGCCGCATTCTAGGCGGCGGCGTGACATCATAATTGGCGGTTGAATATTTTTTGGGGTTTTCCAATACCGACGCTAAACGCTGTAGCCCATCAATAGTAATACGACTGCCCAAGCTGTGCGAGATAAAAATAAACGCATCACGGTCGGTATTTTCGCTGAAACTGCTGGTTGTGGTGCAAGCAACGCGGCTATCCATCGGAAGTTGTTCCCAGCCATCTTTACCCATCCAACAAACAGACTGTGAAAATGCTCTTAAAATTTGTACGCGCGAATCACCTAAATAAATAATAGGATCGGGACCCGTATCATTGCCGAATTTTTTCATCATATCGTTGACTTCAGCACGTTTATAGGAATATTCGCCCGAATTATCAAAACTTAACAGCTCTTTTTGAGTGCGGGTAATTTCTGACCACGTTAATTCATAAAACAATAATTCCTTACTGTCATCAGCATTTTTTAATTGGGTGATGCGTAAATTACCGAGATTTTTTTCAGGCTGTACGGGTGATACTAACTGTATATCTTTATAAGTGCTAGATTTAGCTGTTACGCCTAATTCTTTGGCTAGTTTTTCCAAAAATTCGGTCGAATACCCAGCTAATCTATCGCCGACTCCATGCACCATCAACACTTTGGTTTTACCGTGTTTTTTTGCCAAGCTAGGCGCGATACCCGCAAAAGGTTTACCGCGTACTTGGCAAACGCGGGTATCTTCGCCATCGGTTTTTTCCAGCACCGCTTCTGCGATACCTTTACCAAAACTCGCACAACCCGATAAAACCACGGATATTGCTAGTGATAAAGGCAACAAGCCTTTTGTTAAATTTGATAGTTTCACTTTGCTATTCATAAAATGGTTACTGTAATGGGCTGAGGAAAATATTGTACGCTTTTTAAGGAATTTTCTTCCAATTGGTTTTTCATTCTGGAGTGTAAAAGCGATAAATGGTATATTTTGCTACAAGAATCCGCTCGCTATAGCCTCACAACCAGCGAGTATTTCAATACAAAATGTAACAAAATGACTGGAGAAAAACATGGCTTTAAAGTGGTTTGATGCTGAAGCAGCTAAAACATTCGGCACATCATTAGCTGTTTTGTTTATTGAAAAAATACCCGTTGATGAAAGTGGCGTGGATGACAAACTGTTTGCTCGCAAGACCAAAAAAACCTTGGCCGCGATGACCACCAAAATAACAGAATTTAGAAACAATAATCCTTTAAATGTCTACAAGCGCGCGCAATTGGGCAATGCGTTTAAATGGAAATTGAAAGAAGCAGGTTACGCTGCTCACTACGTCGATGAACTAACGCTGTGGGTGGTAAAACAGCTTTAACCCATCCGATTAACAGATAACATTCTGTGCAAGGATGTTATCTGACCGCCATAATGTAAACTTATATTGCAACCAATTGATTTTAAATAATTTTATATTTTTAATCATGTCAATAAGATGGAAGGTTTTTGGTCGTTACTACGTTCGTGGTTACGCCCACATCGGGGTATTTCTCAAGAAAAACTTCCCTTGTATTTAGGCTTTTTTGAGTTTATTCATAATGTTAGAAAACGCGGACAGGCTTTGTTAGAGCCTCTTTTGTGCCTTTTATTGCAACTAAAAATATGTCCTCAAAACACGATATGAGCCTAATAGAAATGTTTAAGGGCAATGCCATAACGGTGATGCCGATTTATGCGGAATTATCTACCCAAGAAACCGCAGAACTGTTAAATATTAGTCGTCCGCATTTAGTTGAGTTATTGGAACAGGGTAAAATTCCGTTTAGAAAAATGGGTACGCATCGGCGGGTTTTGGCTAAAGATGTTTTTGATTATAAACAATATATTGGAGTAAAACAGTGCTGATTTTATCGAAGAAAGCGGTTTTTTCAATAGCTGAAGCTATTGGACTCCTAGACAAATTTTCAACAATTGTAATAGGATAAAAAATGATTCGTGCAGGTATTGTGGGTGGAACAGGGTATACAGGCGTTGAGCTGTTACGAATTTTAGCCCTACATTCAGACGTTGAAATCGCGGTGGTAACTTCACGCGGTGATGCTGGGCTTAGAGTCGATGCGGTGTATCCGAGTTTACGCGGTCACGTTGATGTGTTGTTTACCGCACCAGAACTGGAAACCTTAGCAACGTGTGACGTGGTATTTTTTGCCACGCCCAACGGTACAGCGATGTTAATGGCAGAACAATTATTGGCGCGTGGCGTGAAAGTTATCGACTTATCGGCAGACTTTCGTCTAAAAGATGCCGCTGAATGGAGTCACTGGTATGGCATGGAACACGCTTGCCCTGACTTAATCGCCGAAGCCGTGTACGGCTTGCCTGAAATTCACCGTGAAGCCATTAAACAAGCGCGGTTAGTGGCGTGTGCAGGTTGTTATCCGACTGCGGTACAACTGGGTTTTTTACCGCTAATTGAAAACGGTTTGGTTGATGTGAATCATCTCATTGCTGATGTGAAATCAGGGGTTAGCGGCGCGGGACGTAAAGCCGAATTGACAGGCTTAATGAGTGAAGTGGGTGAAAGTTTTAAAGCCTACGGCGTGAGTGGGCATCGGCATTTGCCTGAAATTAGCCAAGGCTTGCGCTTAATGACAGGAAAACCTGTGAACCTAACGTTTGTACCGCATTTAGTGCCGATGAGTCGCGGCATTCATGCCACTCTATACAGTCAGTTGACTGCCAGTGTTACCGATATTCAAGCTCTGTATGAGCAACGCTATCAACACGAAACCTTTGTTGATGTATTGCCGCAAAGTGCGCATCCCAGCACGCGTGATGTGCGCGGCAGTAATAACTGTCAAATTGCCATTCATCAACCGCAAGGTGGCAATACGATTGTGGTGTTATCGGTCATCGACAATTTGGTCAAAGGTGCGTCAGGTCAAGCCGTGCAGGTGATGAATTTGATGTTTGGTTTAGCTGAGGATGCAGGTTTAAAAATAGTCGCCTTGTATCCCTAATTCTTGACTGTTACACTAGGTATAGTAATTTTTATTTCAAATAGAGAGCGTGTTTATGTCCAATTCCACTAATTCAACGGACAGTGCGGCAACTCAAGCCAGCGTGTTCATACCCAATCCCATTATTTTTACTGACAGTGCGGCTGCCAAAGTCAGAGAGCTTATCGCTGAAGAAGGCAACGACAACCTAAAATTACGCGTCTATGTGTCAGGCGGCGGCTGTTCTGGTTTTCAGTACGGCTTTACCTTTGATGAAGAAGTCAACGAAGATGATACCAGCGTCGTCAACGGCGGCGTAACCGTGTTAATTGACTCCATGAGTATTCAGTATTTAACAGGTGCTGAAATTGACTATAAAGAAGATTTATCAGGTGCGCAGTTTGTCATTCGTAACCCCAATGCAACCACAACGTGTGGCTGTGGGTCGTCTTTTTCGGCTTGATTTAATTAAGGTGGGTAACGCTTGCCCACCGTTTTATCGAAAAATATTGGGTAAACGATAAATCTGTTTGCCTACTCTACATGAAGTTTAGTTCGCCTCTATAGCTTTATTAAAATGGTTCAACGGGGTGGGTTTTCGATGGGGAGAAGAAAGCCTACTTGATGAGGTTCAGCGCGGTGAAACAGGCATTGAAATGACTGTGTAATGCAGGTTCGGAACGTGCTTGACAAATCACCCAGCCCCGTAAACTGCTTAGCATCACGAAATAAAAATTCAATCTGAAACTGCGCCTTGTAATATTGATGAAGTGACAGTGCATTCAGTTCGGTATCGGTTGAAAATAACACGGGGATTTTTTGCCACGGTTCACGAGCCGCATCTTTATCACGACTGCCGATATGAAAGGCGATGACTTGGCGGGTGTGTACATCGATAGCAATCCATATCCACTGCTTGTTATCTTTATTACCAACGAAACTCCACATCTCGTCTTCCTCAACTTCCAGCAAAAAAATGGCAGCACCTATATGTTTGCTATCAACGGGCTCAATGTTTAAATCGGCTGGCACGGTTCATAAACTTCAACGATATAGCTCAACAGCCAAGTGAGACTCACCGAAAAAGTACGGCAAATACCGCGTAATGAAAGACGCTCTAACAATGCCTTAAGTATCATGCAACGAATCCATTCAGGAATAATCTTTTGCTCATTGTCCATCACAAACTGTCGTCCACAGTCTTTACAGCGATGGTTTTGTTTACCATTATGAATGTGACCGTTTTTCTTGCAGTGGGTTGAACCACAGCGAGTACAAATAATTTCACTCATGGCTTATGCCTCAGTCTCAAATCAACATATTTTCTCTAAACTAAGTCTAAATTGCACTACTGAGCATTACTTGTTTAGCACTACCGTTTTTTGAGGTGAATTCTTGTTTCGATAACAAGCGCGTGATTTCATCATGTTGGATAATCCTGTCGCTGTCGTATAACCAGCAGCGTTATAGTTCAAGGTAAGTTGTTTTCATGTCGAAAATGATACCTCTTTTGTTTGGAAGTGCGTAACATCAGTTATTAAGTCACGATGATTCAAGCCGCGAGTAGTCAACAAAATGAAATGCTGGATAATGCGAGAAATCCCCACTTTATGACCAACCGTGATTTTTAGACTATTTAGGTTTTTAAAATATGAAAAGTTTGACTCAGTACAATAGCAAGTATAAACCCAACCTAAAGAAACCTCAGCCATGACCAGTTACCTTATTCGGCGATTTTTATATGCGTTCCCCTTGTTAATGGGGGTTAATATTTTAACCTTTGTGCTGTTTTTCGTGGTGAATAGCCCCGATGATATGGCGCGACTACAGCTAGGGCAGAAGCACGTTACTGAGGCGGCGATTAGCAATTGGAAACATCAACACGGTTATGATGTGCCGTTGTTGTGGAATAGTGAGGCGGTGGCTGAGAAGAAAGTCACTGAGACGATTTTTTATACTAAATCGGTAGGTTTGTTTTTGTTTCGCTTTGGTACGTCGGATAGTGGTCGGAATATTGGTGATGATATTCAACAACGCGCCTTGCCCAGTTTGGCTGTAGCGTTACCGACTTTGTTGTTGGGTTTGGTGGTCAATATCAGTTTTGCGTTGATGATGGTATTGTTTCGTAGCAGTTATTTAGAACAGGCGGGCGTGGTGTTGTGCGTGGTGTTAATGTCTATTTCCTCGCTGTTTTATATTATCGGCGGGCAGTTTGTGTTTGCCAAAGTCTTAAAATTAGTACCGATTTCTGGCTATGATGACGGTTTTGCAGCGATTAAATTTTTGATATTGCCTGTGTTAATTGGCGTATTTTCAGGCATAGGTTCAGGCGGTCGCTGGTATCGAACTTTATTTTTAGAAGAAGTGGAAAAAGATTATGTGCGTACTGCCAGAGCCAAAGGCTTGACCGAAACGCAAACCCTGTTCCGTCATGTGTTACAAAATGCGATGATTCCGATTTTAACGGGCGTAGTAGTGGTGTTGCCGTTGTTGTTTATGGGGAGTTTAATCATGGAATCATTTTTCAGTATTCCCGGCTTAGGCAGTTATACGATTGATGCGATTAATAGCCAAGATTTTGCCATCGTGCGGGCAATGGTGTTTTTGGGGTCGGTGTTGTACATCGTTGGTCTGTTGCTCACTGATATTTCTTACACACTAGTTGATCCTAGAGTGCGCTTATCATGATAGTGCTGATGCTGTGAGCGTGTATGACTTAGCTATTTAATAAACTCAGTAGTCATTACAATAAAACGCTAGAATTTAACGAATTGAAAATTAAATGGATACAAAATGAGTGATGATATAGAAGAAATTGAAGGTCTTAGCAAAGACGAGGATGTTTCTTTAGGCGATTATCCTATAGATACTTTGTTAATTAGAAATGAAACACGCACTGTTCAAAATGTTGTTCAGCGAATTAAAGATAGTCGTTACGTTATGGATCCTGATTTTCAGCGTGACTTTATTTGGGAGGAGGATAAACAAAGTAAGCTGATTGAATCGGTGTTAATGCGCATCCCCTTACCTGTATTTTATTTAGGTGAGGATGACCAAGGTAGAATGATTGTAGTTGATGGTTTGCAACGTTTATCAACTTTTAAGCGTTTTGTGAATAACGAATTTCGTTTAAAACTACCTCAGCAAATTGACCTTGATAAAAAATTGTTTAAAGAATTATCACCTAAACTGCAAAATCGCATAGAAGACTGCAATTTAATTCTCTATGTCATTGATGCAAAAGTTCCTGAACGAGCAAGGCTAGATATTTTTGAGCGTGTAAATGGTGGCGTTCCTTTGACTCGTCAGCAAATGCGGAATTGTTTGTTTAATGGCAAAGCCACACTGTTTTTAAAAGACGAAGCAGAAAATGACCTGTTTAAAAAAGTAACAGGTAATAGTTTGACCTCTAAAACCATGCGTGACAGAGAGTTTGTTAATCGCTTTTGTGCTTTTCAACTATTGCCAATTAACACCTACAAAGGTGATATGGATGAATGGTTAGCTATGGTGTTAAAAAAAATGAATCAATTGGAAGAAGCATCATTAATTGAATTATCCAACAAGTTTCAAAATAGCTTACAAAATAATTTTACCCTTTTTCCTAGGCAGGCTTTTCGCAAACACAATCAAAGTCAAAGTAGGCTCGGTGTTATCAATGCTTCACTTTGGGATGTCATGACTACTGGATTATCTGGGTATTCTAATGAAGAAGTTAAGCATCATGCGGATAAGCTTAGAAAACATTTCTATGAGTTACTTCAAGATTTGCGATTTGTTAATTCTATAACTGGCAGTACTAACAGTAAAAGCAATGTCATTTATCGTTTTGAAGCTATTCAAACAATATTGCAGGAGGTGTTTCATGCTTAATCGTCTTGACCTTAAATATTTCAAATGCTTTGAGTCATTACAGTTACCTTTAAAATCGCTTACACTTTTATCAGGCACAAATGCTTCTGGTAAATCATCTGCATTGCAAGCCTTAGTTTTGCTTCATCAAACTATGCGTGAACACGAGTGGTCTACGCGATTGATGTTAAATGGCGAAGCAGTTCGATTAGGCACTGTAACCGATGTTGTTGATGAAATTAATGGATTAAAAAGTTTTGACATTGGTGTTGTTCATGATGAGGCATCTTACTTATGGACATTTACGGGCGAACGGAAAGAGTTGTCTATGGACGTTGATTGTGTTGTGGTCAATGGCGAAACTTACCAGCAACCCAGTCAACTAAAGCACTTATTGCCATCTGCATGGGCAGAATCAATAATGCCTTATCGAATTAAAAATCTCACTTACATTACCGCTGAACGCATTGGTCCGCGTGAAGTGTATGCACTTGAAGATGAGCAAACTGCTTCAGTAGTTGGTCCCAAGGGGGAACACGCTATGAGTGTGTTCTATTTAAAGAGTGAAGATGCTGTTTTAAATGAACTACTAATTGAAAATGAAAGCAGAAATACACTGTTTCATCAAGTTACCGCTCAAATGCGTCAATTTTTTCCAGAGTGTGGATTGGCTGTAGAGCAAGTTTCAAATGTCAATGCAGTTACTTTAAGATTACGCACTTCTGATTCAGGCGAGTTCCATCGACCAATGAATGTGGGCTTTGGATTGACACAAGTTTTACCTATTGTGATTGCCGCGCTATCTGCTAAGAAAGAAGATATTTTACTTATCGAAAATCCCGAAGTGCATTTGCATCCAGCAGGACAAGCATTGATGGGGAAATTTTTAGCGAAAGTTGCCAGTGCGGGTGTACAAGTTATTATCGAAACTCATAGTGACCATATTCTTAATGGTATTCGCCGCCTTGTGAAAGCAGGAGGGATTTCACACAAAGACGTTGCCTTACATTTTTTCAGAGCGAGGTCTGTTGATGCGGCGCAAGTTGTTAGCCCACAAATCAATGCAAACGGTGATTTAGATTGCTGGCCTGACGGTTTTTTTGACCAATTTGATAAAGACATGAACCACTTTGCAGGGTGGGATTAATGGAAGTGCTACTTAATGAGTTGTCCTTACATGGTCAGTTTGCCTGTGTGCAGGCTTTTCAAACAGCCATAGATACAGTCATGTTGGCGAGGGGGAAAATGCGTCAATTTGGTGGTGAGTTACGTTGCCATCGCAATCTAACACAAGCTAAAGTTACCCGCGAGTTAAGTTTGCAACAAGCCGTTTTGCAACTTGACAGAAATAAACGTGGTGCGCTGATGTCATGGCTTACAAAAGAAGGACCTTTTTGGGAAGATAGCCGCCAACATGACGCTGATGAGTATTTGATCTGTCAGGACTATCCAGACCCTGTAACAGATACCGCTTTAGGCGAAGCTGCACACCATTGTTTCAATGGAAATGACTACCACACGTTTAGTTTTAAACCTTCAAATTGGGAAAAAATTAACCCCATTGTTGTTGATTGGCATCGTGATGATAACGTTATTGCCATTAACGTAACCAATCACTGGAATATCAGCAGTCTTGAAAACTCGCTACAAGTTGCAGACTCACCGATAAAGTCTTGGCAACAACTCGCTACCATTATGCCAAGTCGTTGTCCAAATTTAACTTTTTCCGAAAACAGTTTTGAACCCCTATATTCACATCCTTTTGTTGATGGCGCAGCAAAACGCATTATTGAACTATTAAACGTATTAGATAAATTTAAAACCTGCTTTGATAGTCAAGGACAAAGAACGGAAGATGGCAATCGTCTTTATCAAGATCATTTTATGGGCGATAGAGCATGGTTTAGCAGTTCTTTGGATAATAGTTTTAATAGGCGAGAACTAACTTTCAATCATCCGATAAATCCAAATGAAAAATTATTTTGCCCTTGGCATGGCAAAGTAAATGAACCGAAAATACGCATTCATTTTTCATATCCAATATCCGCTAATGAACCGCTATATGTGCCATATATTGGTTCAAAAATAACAAAAATATGATTTACAAGAAAATAGAGTTGTCATGATTATTTTATGGACAGATGGGCTGATTTTCGCGCTGATTCTAAGTATTTTGGCATTGGGTTTCGCGTTACGCGGTAAAGAACATTTACAACGCCCGCTACACACGATTGCCAATAATAAAGTTGGTATGGTATCGCTAGTGGTATTGGTGTTTTTTGTGCTGATTGGTTTGCTGGATTCGGTGCATTTTAAACAGCAAGGGGCGGGTAATGAGATTATCAGTGCGTTGGATTATTGGGCAACGCCGTTACGCGAACACGGCGAAAAAACCTATTCCGCGCCGTTTGCCGATGTGTTATTCAGCAAGGAAATGATGACGCAAGCGGATGGCTCGATGCAATGGGGTTATCCACGTTTACAGTTTGGTGGTCAGCATTTAGGCAATGACAGTGATAAACTTGCGGATATTTTCCAGAAAACGGTGGTGGGTGTTTTTCAAGGTGTCGTGTGTTTTATGGTGTTAATGCTGGTGTATTGGATGTTTAGTAAGAACAAGGAGCAAGATGAAGAAAACTCGTCTTTTACCTTTAACCCTGTACCTTGCACCTTATTCATCCTAATCACCCTAAGCTGCATCCTGATTCACCTATCAGGCTATTACCACGTTCTAGGCACAGACAAAGTCGGCGAAGATGTGTTTTATCAAGCTGTCAAAAGCATCCGCACAGGCTTGGTTATCGGTACATTAACCACGCTCATCATGTTACCGATGGCGATTATTTTCGGTATATTGGCGGGATTTTTTCGCGGCTGGGTCGATGATGTTATTCAATACATTTACACCACGCTCAACTCCATTCCCAGCGTGTTACTGATTGCCGCGTCGATCCTCATGGTACAAGTGTACATGGCAAATCATGAAGCTGATTTCACCAGCGTGGTGGTGCGCTCCGATACGCGGCTGTTATTTTTGTGTTTAATTTTAGGCGTGACCAGTTGGACAGGCTTGTGCCGTTTACTCCGCGCTGAAACCTTGAAATTACGCGAAATGGAATATGTGCAAGCCGCTTACGCGCTGGGTGTTAAGCAACACACTATTTTAATACGCCACATTCTGCCCAACGTCATGCACATCGTGTTAATTTCCGTGGTATTGGATTTTAGTTCGCTAGTGTTAGCCGAAGCGGTATTGTCCTATATCAACATCGGCGTTGATCCCACGACATTTAGCTGGGGCAATATGATTAATGGCGCACGTTTAGAAATGGCGCGTGAACCTATCGTGTGGTGGTCACTAACCGCCGCGTTCGTGTTTATGTTTGCCTTGGTGCTGGCGGCTAATTTATTTGCCGATACCGTGCAAGATGCGTTTGATCCAAGACGTGGAACACAAGGGTGAATATTTTATCTGTCAATGCGTAAGTCCTATAATCGATTAATTCACAAGGGGGGAGAGAGGGTTATTTATTTGTTAGCATATCTATTGGGTGAAAAGTTAATTTTTAATTCAGTATTGATGTGCCTTTAATTTGTACATAAACCATCATGCCAGTTTGCAACGCCAACAGGTGTGCTGATTTGCGGGTAATGTGTGCTAATAATGGCTGACTACCGACACGCAGACGTATCATACTTTGACCCGCCTCATCATCGACAATATCAGTAATAGTCGCGGGTAATACATTGAGAATACTGGTTGTTTTGGCGACTTCTAGGGTAATGCTGACATCGCGGGCGTAAATTTGAATGCGTAATGAGATGCCCAGCGCGGCATTAATCACAGGTACACTCAGTTCACCGCCTGCAAAGGCGACGCGAGTTAGATGATAAGCGGGGTCATGTTCAATAACGGTGACCTGCCACACACTGGCAGCTTGCCTATCTTGTGCTTGTGGTAGGTCTAAACGGCTGAGTGTGTCTGCTAATAACCCTGCCGCTTGAACGTTGCCATCGGCTAATAAGACTAAATAATCGGCTAGTTGTGCGACTTCTTGCTGGGAATGGGTAACGTACAACACGGGAATATTAAGTTCACTGTGTAGCCGTGTTAGAAAAGGTAAAATTTCCTGTTTACGCTTAGCATCCAAGGAGGCAAGCGGTTCATCCATGAGTAAGATTTCAGGATTTAATACCAAGGCGCGAGCAATGGCAACCCGTTGTCGTTCACCGCCTGATAAGCGTTCGGGTAGCCTCTCCATTAAATGCGTGATGCCTAATAACTCAATAACTTGGTCAAACTTTTCGGTTTTTGCCGTCTGCCCGATGCGTTTTAAGCCATAACTTAAATTACCCAGCACGGTTAAATGGGCGAATAAATTGGCTTCTTGAAATACATAGCCTAGTGAACGTTTATGCGTGGGTAAAAACAACTTATTGTCGCTGTCTTGCCAGAGATTGCCATTGATAGATAAAAAGCCTTGCGGTGCGTGTTGCAAGCCTGCGATACAACGTAATAAGGTGGTTTTTCCTGAGCCTGAATGCCCGAATAATACGGTAATGCCTGAACTGGGCAGTTGTAAATCCACGTTCAAGGCAAATGTACCGTAATCAAGTTTAAATTGGGCAATAATTGAGTCGGTCATTTTAGCGGCGAGACAGGATTGATTTTAAGCGTGCTATATAACAACAATAAAACCAAAAACGAAAACACCAGTAATACACCCGCTAAGCCGTGTGCTTGACCGTACTCCATTGCTTCAACATGATTATAAATCTGCACGGATACCACGCGGGTTTTTTCGGGGATATTACCGCCGACCATTAACACTACGCCAAATTCACCCACAGTATGGGTAAATCCTAAAATTGCCGCTGTTAAAAATCCA
The DNA here is from genome assembly GCA_002134785.1 of Crenothrix sp. D3. Taxonomy (GTDB): domain Bacteria; phylum Pseudomonadota; class Gammaproteobacteria; order Methylococcales; family Methylomonadaceae; genus UBA4132. Next base: position 12,360 of record MBQZ01000017.1, on the reverse strand, counting down.
GAACGCGACAGCGGTAAAACGACGGTAAAAAAGGTGTCCAGTGGACTGGCTCGCAAGGTTGCCGCTGCTTCTAATGGTGCGTCACCGATAGCTGTGAATGCGGTTTGTAAGGGTTGCACGACAAACGGTAACGAATACAACACCGAGGCAACCACTAAGCCTGCAAAAGTAAACGGCAGTGTTCCCAACCCTAATTCAGTGGTTAATCGCCCCACTAAACCGCGATTCCCCATCAATATCAGCAAATAAAAACCCAATACTGACGGCGGCAATACCAACGGTAACGCCACTAACGCATTACAAATACTTTTGCCGCGAAATTGCGTGCGCACTAACCACCAAGCCATTGGTGTGCCTAGCAACAATAAAATAATTGTTGCTAGGCTGGCGACTTTAAAAGTCAACCATAACGCGTCAATATCAGCAGGGCTTAGCATTTGTTAGTTAGCTAAGCTATAACCATATTTACTGATAATGGCTTTTGCTTCAGGCGATTTTAAAAATTGCATCAAAGCGAGTGCAGCAGGGTTGTCTTCACCTTTTTTCAGTAATACCGCCTCTTGACGTAGCGGGGTATAAAGATTTTCAGGAATTTGCCACGCTGAACCGCTGCTTATCTTACCGTTATCAATCACTTGTGAGAGTGCAACAAAACCCAGTTCAGCATTACCTGTGCTAACAAATTGATAGGTTTGCGCGATATTCTCGCCTTGCACGAATAAGGGTTGTAATTTAGTCAGCAGATTTTTACTTTTTAAGACTTCCAACGCCGCCGCGCCATAAGGAGCGAGTTTGGGATCAGCGAGTGCGAGATGTTTAAAACCGCCTTTACTTAAAATTTCCCCTTGAGCGTCAACTAAGTTAGCCGTCGCCGACCACAACACTAATTTGCCGATGGCATAAGTAAAATGACTGTTAGCAACCGCAAATCCAGATTGTTCTAATTTGGCGGGTGCTTTATCGTCAGCCGATAAATACACTTCAAATGGTGCGCCGTTTTCTATTTGGGCAACGAATTTGCCTGATGAACCGAAGGACAGTTTCGCGCTGTGACCTGTGGTTTTTTCAAACGCTTCGGCAATGTCAGTCATGGGTTTGGTGAAATTAGTGGCGACTGCCACTAGCGTGGTGTCGGCTTTGCTTATTACGCTGACGGTCAATAAAGCGGTGACAGTTAGCAACAGAATGAATTTATTTAAAAACATGGTAGCTCCTAAAAACGCAGCAAACTCTGCACATAGAAATAATTAATATCCTGACCATTGGGTGCATTCGGGGCAGTTTTAGCAAATTGCCCTTTAAACAAATGCGTCCACCCTGTTTCCAAATTTAGACTGCTGTTCACATCCCAACGGGTCGATAAATCCAGTTGATGCCCAACATAATCACCGCTGTTTCCTGTTTTGTCTTGCAGGTTTGCCGTTGTCCACGCATCTTTACTTTGCGCTAACCAGAAAAACCGATGACTTAGCGTAGTCTGCACATTGACTCGCGGCGAAAATCCCAGTCGATAAGCAGGACTATTAATATTGCTACGCGCAAACGCGCCATAAATCCCCGTTGGGCCATAATCACCGCGCCGTGCGCCATACAAGGTATCAAAACGTCCATCTTTGCCATCATTAGGATTTTTGTCCCCGCTGGCATAATCGTATTCAACAGCAAAACGCGGTTTCCACGGCATATCAATCGTATAGCCTATATCGAGATGTTGATACCACGCTTCATGCGTTAAGTTTTTGCCATCACTGGCATTGGTCGTTGCTCGCACAGTACCAAACTGACCGATACCCTCGAATTGAAAATCAAATTTTCCTTTAGTCGGTTTGCTATAAAAGCGCGTACCTGTGGTGAAATAACGGCGATTACGGGTTTGATTAAGTGTGCTGTCACCTTCATCGAGATGATATAAATACAAATCGCTATTAATACCCCACGCAATGTCAAACAGCTCCAAAAAACCACCCGAAAACCAAGTACGCCCATCGGCGCGGTCAAATTGGGATTGGTCATCGAGAATATCGCTGCTCGCCGTTGGATAGCGATTCACGGGCATCGACACAAAGGCGTTAAACTGCCAGCGATCATAATCCAGTACCCGCAAGCGCAAGCCATCAAAGCTGTTGATGGTATTACGAAAAGCGTTTCTTGCGACTAAACGGCGACTACCAAAATTTAAGGTTTGCCGTCCTGCAATCACTTCTGTACCAACACCGCTATGGAACAGATTTTGATTCGACCAAGCCAAATAGCCTTGCAATAAATCAACGCTATCAACGTGCGTATTATTGACTCCCGAACCCGAATCCGCGCCGAACTGCCGCGCATCCATAAATTCACCGCCGATACGAAAATCCTTAAAACGCGCTTCCATAAACACATCGGTTTGCAAGGGGATTTGCTGATCGCCGCCTTTAGCTCCTGCTTTATATTGACCGTCCATCATTTCATAACGCGTGCGTTGTTCTAAGGACACCGACAGCCATTCGGGTAACTTCAACGCATCGTGCAAATTCCAAATCAGTTTTTCGTATTTGTCATTGCCTAATAAAGCATCCGACAGTTGACTGGAAAACGCCGCAAATGGCGGTTTGGTGTACGTTTTCTTTTCTTCTGCCGCTTCAGAGACCACCGTAAAAGAATTGGTGGCAATAATGAAACTGAATATTTTCTTATAGTTTTGTGTAATCATTTAAGTTACTTCGGACTGTAAATTATCTTTATGTGCATTATAATTCGCTATGTACTAAAGTAAATAACGAATATAGAAATACACTATCAATTTTTACTATGACAAAGAAACAATACGCAGTATCTCCACCAATGTGGGTAGCAGGTGAATTACGGTTAGCGGGTGCATTGGATAACCGTATTATTGGCTTGCTAACAGCCATTCAACAAACGGGTTCACTCAATCAAGCCGCCAAACAACTGGGCTTGAGTTATAAAGGCGCGTGGCAAATTCTTGAAAGAGCTAACAACAGTGCGCCAAAAATATTAGTGACCACTGCGACAGGTGGCAGCAAAGGTGGCGGTAGCTGTCTAACGGACGCAGGACACGCACTGCTCGCATTATTTACCAGCTTAGAACAACAACATCAGCTTTTTATTGAACAACTTAATCGTAACCTTGCTGATAATCCCGATACGGTTTTGCTATTACAACGCTTGGTTGTCAAAACCAGTGTGCGTAATCAACTGTTTGGTTGTATTACTAACATTTGTATTGGGTCGGTGAATGCCGAAGTGACCGTGCAGTTAAAAGGTGGTGAATCTATTGTCACCACTATAGATATTACTGCACTCAATGAGCTTGAATTAACCATCGGGGTTGATGCGGTACTGCTGATTAACAGTGCAGACATTATCTTAGTCGTTGATAAGGAGTCTTATCGATTTTCTGCACGCAATCGTTTAGAAGGTCATGTCCTTACCGTGCAGCAAAACGCGGCTGATGTAGATGTTATCGTTCTATTACCCAGTGGCGAAACACTGATTGCCAGCATTACGCCACCGAGCTTACAAAACTTAAACCTATCAACAGGTAAGCCTATCTGGGTAATCTTTAAAAGCAACGCGCCTTATTTAGGGTGTCTGGCTTCGCCAAGCTGAAGAATCTTGCTAATCAGGTAACTTAATGGCAGTGCGCTCTACCTAGAAAAGCATTTTTCGCAAAAATGCCCTTTTACTTTTAAAAATGACAAAATCAGCGTTGAATCCTTGCTATTTCACACGCCGCCCTCATAATCATCAAATCCTTAAATTGTGTTACAGGTATTCTTTGTGGAAACGCATAAAACAACAGACGTATTAATTCCAGTTTTGCCGCTAAGAGATGTGGTGGTTTACCCACACATGGTTATTCCTTTATTTGTCGGCAGAGAAAAATCAATAGATGCTTTAGAAGCTGCTATGAAAGACAACAAACAAGTGTTGTTAGTCGCACAAAAAGAAGCAGAAGTCGATGATCCCGATGCGAGCGATTTGTACCAAATCGGTACGCTTGCCAATATTCTGCAATTACTGAAATTACCTGACGGCACGGTTAAAGTGCTAGTAGAAGGTAGCGAACGTTGTGAAGTGCTGCACTACAAGGCAACCAATAGCTTTTTTTCAGCCCTTATTGCACCACTTAATGACATTTCCACTTTATCTGAACCAGCACAAGATGTTTTGCAACGCACTGCCATTAGCTCATTTGAACAGTACGTTAAGCTGAACAATAAGATCCCACCCGAAGTGCTGATTTCCTTAGCGGGTATTGATGATCCCAGTCGGCTGGCTGATACCATCGCCGCACACATGAACTTAAAAGTGCAGGATAAGCAGATAGTTCTCGAAACCACGGATGTTGAAAAGCGGCTGGAACGGTTAATGACGCTCATGGAAGGCGAAATTGACCTACTGGAAATAGAAAAGAAAATCCGTATACGCGTCAAACAGCAAATGGAAAAAAATCAGCGCGAATATTATTTGAACGAACAAATGAAGGCGATTCAAAAAGAATTAGGCGAGATGGAAGATGTGCCGAATGAAATTGAAGAGTTAGCCAAAAAAATCGCCGATGCAGGGATGTCTAAAGAAGCCAAAACTAAGGCAGATGCGGAGCTGAATAAACTGAAAATGATGTCGCCAATGTCAGCAGAAGCTACGGTAGTGCGCAATTATATTGACTGGATGGTCAATGTGCCGTGGAAGAAAAAAACCAAAGTGCGTCACGATTTAAAAATCGCAGAGCAAGTGCTAGAAACTGAGCATTATGGCTTAGAAAAAGTGAAAGAACGTATTTTGGAATACCTCGCCGTCCATCAACGTGTCAAACAATTGAAAGGGCCTATCCTGTGCTTAGTGGGGCCTCCAGGTGTGGGTAAAACCTCCTTAGGCGAGTCTATCGCCAGAGCGACTAATCGTAGTTATGTGCGCATGGCATTAGGCGGTGTGCGTGATGAAGCTGAAATTCGTGGGCATAGACGTACTTATATTGGTTCAATGCCTGGAAAAATTTTGCAGAATTTAGCGAAAATAAAAACCCGCAACCCCATGTTTTTACTCGATGAAATCGACAAAATGGCAGCAGATTTTCGTGGTGATCCTGCCTCTGCGTTATTAGAAGTGTTAGACCCTGAGCAAAACCATACATTTTCCGATCATTATTTAGAAGTGGATTTTGATTTATCGGATGTTATGTTTGTTGCGACCGCTAACACGATGAATATCCCCCCTGCCCTATTGGACAGAATGGAAGTGATTCGTTTGGCAGGTTATACCGAAGATGAAAAAATCAATATCGCCTTACGCTACCTTATTCCTAAACAAATTAAAAATAACGGTCTTAAAGAGCGGGAAATTGATATTCCCGAAGCCGTTGTCAGAGACATGATTCGTTATTACTCGCGTGAAGCGGGTGTGCGTAATCTGGAACGCGATATTTCTAAAATCTGCCGTAAAGTGGTCAAAGATTTATTGTTAACACCTAGAAAAGACAAAGTATTAATTACGCCAGAGAATTTATCAGATTATTTAGGCGTTAGACGTTTTAGCTATGGCTTAGCCGAAGAGCAAGACCAAATCGGGCAAGTAACAGGTTTAGCGTGGACTGAAGTCGGCGGTGAATTGTTGACTATCGAAACAGCGGTTATTCCGGGTAAAGGCAAACATTCAGCCACTGGTAAACTCGGCGAAGTAATGAAAGAATCCATTGAAGCCGCCATGACCGTGGTTAGAAGTCGTTCAGACATATTGAGTATTGATAATAAGGTATTTCAAGAAAATGACATTCACGTCCATGTACCCGAAGGTGCGACCCCTAAAGACGGTCCTAGCGCGGGTATAGGTATGTGTACGGCGATTATTTCCGCACTCACTAAAATACCTGTGCGTGCGAATGTTGCTATGACAGGTGAAATCACGTTGCGTGGTGAAGTTCTGCCCATCGGTGGTTTAAAAGAAAAGCTATTGGCAGCACATCGTGGAGGTATCACCACAGTGTTAATTCCCGCTGAAAACGCCAAAGACCTCGTGGAAATTCCCGAAAATATCAAACAAAACCTAGACATAAGACCTGTGCATTGGATAGATGAAGTGTTGGAAGTTGCTTTGCAATATATGCCTGTTCCCATAGCAAAAAAAGACACCGAAGAACAAATAAAAAATGATGCTGATCTCGTTAAAACAAAAAATCAGCCACTTTTGGCACACTAAAAAGTAGTTGTAACTTGCGCAAAACCGCAAGAATCAAGGTCTCTAGGGATTTTAAAACTTGACACTATGCAACCGCTATTGATATAAATGCCAGCGTTTATTGTGTTGCCTGAGATTGTACAGGTACAGGCGCATCAACACACAGGGCTTGTAAATAACTACAAAATTATTTCCTAAGGGGGAAAAATGAATAAATCACAACTGATTGATGCAATAGCTGAATCGTCTGGCTTAACAAAAGTGGATGCTGGAAGCGCGTTAGATGGCTTTCTGAGTGCAGTAACAACGGCTTTAAATGCAGGTGATTCTGTTGCTTTAGTCGGCTTTGGTACGTTCTCTGTTAAAGAAAGAGCTGAGCGTAAAGGTCGCAATCCACAGACTGGTGATGAAATAACTATTAAAGCCGCAAAAATTCCTGCATTTAAAGCTGGTAAATCTTTAAAAGATGCTGTAAACTAGTCTTTCTTTAGTCGGGTGCTTAGCTCAGCTGGGAGAGCGTCGCCCTTACAAGGCGAATGTCGGGGGTTCGATCCCCTCAGCACCCACCAGACTTTGGAGTGGTAGTTCAGTTGGTTAGAATACCGGCCTGTCACGCCGGTGGTCGCGGGTTCGAGTCCCGTCCACTCCGCCAAATCAAAAAAGCCCCGAGCCGTCTGGTTCGGGGTTTTTTTTTGCTTAGAATCACACAATTTCAGGAAATAGCGTTATGCTGACAAAAATTAGAGACAAAGCGCATGGTATTTTCGCGCAGGTTATGTTGATTGGTATGTGTGTGGCCTTTGGCTTATGGGGTATCAATAATTACACAGACAGTAGCAAAGAAGCAGGTGTTGCTTCAGTGGGTGACAAAACTTTTTATCAGCAGGATGTCAATAAAGCCTACGAGCAATATAGCCAGCAATTTCAGGGTATGGGTATTGATGAACAAAGTTTAAAAGGTCAAGCCTTAGAAAAACTAATCAGCGATGAAGTGTTATTGCAATATGTGCGTAAACAAGGTCTTGTTGCCACTGATAATGACACGCGTGAGTTCATTAAAACATTGCCCTACTTTCAAGTGAATGGCAAATTTAATGACGGGCAATATAAAGCCTTGCTCAACTCACAAAAAATGACAGCCAATGAGTTTGTTAACCGCATTAAAAATGCCTTGATTATGGAGCAGTTTCAGGGCGGCATTGTCAATAGCAGTTTCGCCACAGACTACGATGTCGACAATTTTTTTAAAATTCAAAATCAACAGCGTGACGTTGACTCCATGACGGTAGCAATCCCTGTATTAACTGAACAGCCTTCGGATGCAGACATTGCCAGTTATTATCAACAGCATCAAGCGCAATACCAAATACCTGAGCAGCTGTCTATTGAATATGTCGAGCTATCGCTAGCTGAGTTAGCTAAAAAAGTAGCTGTCACGGACGAAAAATTAAAAGTCTTTTATGATGAACAAAAAGACTCATACACTACGCCAGAACGTCGCAAAATCAGCCATATTTTATTCGTAGTCAATGACAAAGTTGATGATAAAACAGCTTTAGAAAAAGCATTGCAAGCAAAACAAGACTTAGCCACTAAAGACTTTGCGACTGTTGCAAAAGAAGTGTCTGACGATAAATTAACCGCGAAAACAGGTGGCGATTTAGGCTTATTTAATGCGGGTTCTATGGAAAAACCGCTTGAAGACGCGGCGACTACCTTAAAATTGAATGAAGTATCCAATCCCGTTAAATCAAAATTTGGCTACCATTTAATCACCGTGACTGAATTGGTCGCAGGCGATGTTAAGCCATTTGATAGCGTTAAAGAGGAAGTCACTAAAGCCTATCAAAAAGCGCAAGCAGAAACTGGCTTTTATGAATCAGGTGAAACCTTAACCGCCATGAGCTTTGAGCATCCTGATAGCTTGCAAGCGGTCGCTGACACGTTAGGACTAACGGTTCAGAAATCAACCTTGTTTACTAAAGACAAAGGTGATGGTATTGCCGCAGAAGATAAAATACGCGGCGTAGCGTTTTCTGAAGAAGTCTTACAAGGTAACAACAGCACACCGATTGAACTAGGATCGGATCGTTTGGTGGTATTACGCCAACTAGAACATAAAGAAGCCACTGCGCGTGATTTGAATGCTGTTAAAACAGATATAATAGCGGCGTTATTAGCGGATAAAGCCAAGTTACAGGCTGTTACTCAAGCGAAACAAATCGTCGCACGCTTACAAGCGGGTGAATCTATGGACGCTATCGCCACTGAACAGAAGCTGAGTATTAAAAAAGTCACAGGATTATCGCGTAACAAACCACAGTTACCCGAACCGTTAACCGATGCTATTTTCAAAGCAGCTAAACCTGTAGGCGATAAACCCAGTGTTGTTATTGTGCCGTTACCGACGGGTGAACAAGTAATTATCAGTGTCACAAAAGTAACCACTGGCATCATAAGTGACGATGATAAGAAAAAACTAGCGTTAGCAAAAAAGAACATTGCCCACGCGTTTGGTCAAGCTGAATTTAACACGGTAGTCAACAGCTTACAGTCCAGTGCCGATGTAACACTAACGCCGAAAGCTCAACTTCAGGAGCAAGCCGCGCAGTAACAAAACAGCTATGTAAGGTGGGCTAAACGCTTCACTGCCATTGAGTTAAGGATTTTTCCGTTCGCCCTGAGCTTGTCGAAGGGTGAATGGAAAAATTCGAAGCCCGAAGTTAAGCCGTTTATGGTTCGACAAGCTCACCACGAACGGCTTAACTTAATGACAGTGTGGGCAACGCTTTTTTGCCCACCGTTTTACAGGCAAATAGTAGCGCATCTCCGTTTTATCCGATGTTCTACCCATCCAACCAATTAAAACACCTCTACCTTGCCACCACTTAGCCTCTATATTCACATTCCTTGGTGTATTAAAAAATGCCCTTATTGCGACTTTAATTCCCACGCCATCAAAACCGACACTCCCGAAGCGCGTTATATTGATGCCTTACTGATTGATTTAGCCGCCGACCTGCAACGTTATTCAATTACCCGCCCCATACACAGTATTTTTATCGGCGGCGGCACGCCCAGCTTATTTTCACCTGAATCGCTTAATCGTTTACTGCGGGGTGTAGAGCAACAAGTCACCCTAAAAGATAATTTAGAAATTACCTTAGAAGCCAATCCCAGTACCTTTGAAAGTCAAAAATTTGCTGACTACCGCGCCTTAGGCATTAACCGTTTATCCATCGGCATACAAACCTTCAATGACACGCTGCTAACCAAATTAGGGCGTGTGCATTCCGCAGGTGAAGCCCAACGTGCCGCTGAAATCGCCCATCAAGCAGGCTTTGAGAATTTTAATTTAGATTTGATGTTTGGCTTACCCGATGATGATTTTGATAGCCTAGACGATGTCAACAAAGCCATTCGCTTACAGCCTACGCACATTTCTTTTTATCAACTCACCCTAGAACCCAACACCTATTTTCACAAATTCCCACCGCAACTGCCCAATGACGACCATATTTTTGCCATGCAGCAACGCTGCCAACAGCAATTAGCCACGCATGGTTATTCACAATATGAAATCTCTGCTTACGGTCAAACAGGGCGACAATGCCAACACAACCTCAACTACTGGCGATTCGGCGATTATTTAGGCATTGGTGCAGGCGCACACGGCAAAATCAGTCATCAACTACCGCAATCGATTACCCGCAGTTTTAAAGCCAAAAGCCCAGAACAGTATTTACAAAATTCGCAGAATAATGGCGGCAGTGAAATAGTTATGAGTAGCGAACTACCATTAGAATTTATCATGAACAATTTACGCCTGAAACAAGGCTTCACGCTGGAAAACTACCAAGCTACCACAGGCTTATTGATTGATACACTAGAACCCGCATTATCCGACTGTTTAAAACAGGGGCTGATTATTCAGCAAGATGATTATTATCGTTGCTCAGAAAAAGGCTGGAATTTTTTGGATAGTATTTTGGGAAAGTTTATTCAAACAAGCTGAATTGTAAGTTGTCAGTCACAAAAAGGGCGGTGGTGCATAAATAAAAGCCAAGCCAAATTCCCTCAACCCCGAAAAGATCAGGGCGCAGCTGTCCCACTCCGAACGGAAACAGGCATTCCTAGAGAGGTCATAATATTCATGGCAGCAATGCGCACATGAACCTCAGCGACCTGAGATTCAAAAAGTCATGCAGTCAAGTGATTGCCGAACAGTTGTTTGAGGCGATACATCCCGTTTTCAGCGAGGCTGCGTTGATGATAGCCTGATGAGTTTTTCCATTCTTTTACGCCGTGTGCGGCAATATCAGCGATGACCTGATTGCCCTTCTTCCCAAGGCACAGCACCCTCTCTTGGTGGTACGACCACAGTCGCGCCGCGCTTGCTCGCGGCGGCATAAACCTCACGCGTATCATAAGCTTCATCGACTCGACCTGTTCAATCGTGCCTTCAATTTGATCTAATAAGCCCTCAAACACGTCGCAATCTGCCCACTCAGTGGTGGTCGCTTCAACACCAATAACATCTAACGTTGCCGTATCAATGGCAAGATGCACCTTTCGCCATGTGCGCCGCTTGCTGTAGCCATGTTGACGTGATGTGTCAACACTTTTCAGGACACATTATTAAGCAGCTTTATGCAGCTTTTCAAATTCTACAGGTGACAGATAGCTATTGTTAGAATGTCGGTTGTAGAAAACTTCGATGGTGTCGAAGATAGATTTTTTAGCCGCTTCACGGGTGGCATAGTTTTCATGGTTGACGCATTCTGTTTTTAGGGTGTGGAAGAAACTCTCGGAGACGGCGTTGTCCCAGCAGTTGCCCTTACGGCTCATGTTTTGCTGAATGCCGTGTTGTTTAAGTAGTTTTCGATGGCTATCAGAGGCGTATTGACTGCCACGGTCGGTATGCCAGAGCAAGCCTTTAGCAGGTTTTCGCTTCCAAATAGCCATCATCAGTGCGTCGTTGACCAACTTGGTTTTCATGCGTTCCGCCATCGACCAGCCGACAATTTGCCGTGAGTAGAGGTCTATGACCACGGCTAAATATAACCAACCTTCTTGCGTGTCTATGTAGGTGATGTCACCGACATAAACTTGATTGGCTTGATTTACCTCAAACTGGCGATGCCCATTGGTTAGGTGCAATAGGCAGATCGTGTTTAGAATTTGTGGTTGCTTTAAACCGCCGTTTGGTTTTGCACACCAACTGCGCTTCCTGCATGATGCGCCCAATGCGTCGCCGACTCGCGCTATCGCCTTGTTTTGCCAATACTGCTTTGAGACGGCGTGTGCCATAGACGGCACGGTTTTGAATGAAGGCGGCGGTAATCACTGTTTTCAGTTCCTTATCGCGCTGGGCTTTGTGTCCAGCGTCAACTATCCTGCCCGAATTGACGACAATTACCCTGACCAGTTTTAGTTAAAAAATAGTTAGTTTTTTAGGCTGTGTTTTTTTCGATAGCTTTCTCCTTGAATTTCAATAATGGTGGCATGATGAATAATGCGGTCAATAGCCGCGACGGTCATCATGGTGTCTGGAAAGATGTGATCCCACTGGCTGAAAGGTTGGTTGGAGGTGATGATTAAGCTGCCGCTTTCATAACGATGAGCGATAAATTCGAATAACACCTGTGTTTCCGCATCGGTTTTTTTAACATAGCCAATATCATCGATCACTAAAACCTGATATTTATCCAATCTTGTCATAGCGGTCATTAATTCCAGATCACGCTTGGCTTGTTGTAGACTTTGAACGAGTGCGACCGCTGAGAACCATTTGACACGGACGTTTTGTTCGATAAGTTGATAAGCGAGGGCAGCAGCTATGTGCGATTTACCAACCCCAGAAGGTCCGATGAGCAAGACGTTTTCGGCACGCCGCGTCCACTCTGCTTGGTCTTTCAAGGCGATGACTTGCTGTTGTACACAAGAGCTAAGTTCTGTGAGGCTTAGGTTGGCAAAGCGTTTACTGGCAGGTAGTTTTGCGTCCCTCGCCCATTTTTGTACGCGTTGTTGATAATGTTCGGCTATTTCTTGCTCACAAAGTCCTGATAAATAGTGGATATGACCCTAGCTGTTTTCAATCGCTTGTTGTTGATGGTGTTGATAATGGCGGCTGAAGGCAGGCAGTTTGAGTTCTTTCAGTAACAAGTGAATGGTTTCAGG
>MBQZ01000016.1 GCA_002134785.1 Crenothrix sp. D3 | reverse complement strand
GTTAATTTCTGACAGTTGCTCACCTGCCAATCCCGCTTCTTTGTTAGCACTATGTACTAAACCGTGATCTGCACGATAATATTCAACCGCTTTTTCAGAACTCGCCACTTTAGCGCGTAAATCGCTTAATTGGTTATTTAACCAAGAACTGGCTTTTTCAGTCGCTTCAAATTTGGCTTCTAACTGCCCAATGATATAACTATCGGCGTGGGTATTGGCAAGTTTAGCGGCAAGTTTCGCATCCAGAGATTCAAACGCAATACCAATAACTTGTGAGCCTCTGACGGGAGCGACTTTTAATTTACTGATATAGATGTCTGTCGCTTTTGCCATTACTTGATCTTGTTTTTCTTCATCCGTGAGCATCTCTTGATTTTTCATCAAACCCACTGCTTCTTTGATGTCATCAGGTAGCCAGTTTTTCGGATTTAACGCGCTAAAAAAACCATCTTCTTTTTTTTCAAGGTTGGGATTGAATTCAACTAAATTCAACAACCCCAGCTTAGTAATGACTTTTTTTGCTAAGCCACGCGAAAGCAACACTTCTGCCTCGCTTTTAACACCCGACTCATTAGTGACATCGCCACTTAGTACGGCTTCCACATCAACGACTTGCGATTTAGGGGCACCCACCAAAACCTTGGTTTCGGCAGTGTAGCGAGGAATAAGCTGAAATACGACTGTTGCACCAGCGATAATGACAAAAATAACGACCACAAAAAACAGTCGGCGGCGTAACCAGAAAACATGAAAAATATTGCCTAAGGATATACTGTCTTCATCTTGAGCAGATGAATCACTGTTGCTAAACACGGTGGGAGTGTTGCTGGGTAGCATAATTTTCCTTGTCTGAGAAATGAGTAAAAATTAAAAGAAGCGTTCTTCAACGTGAATAATATCACCTGGCTGTACTGATTCTTCTAACTTAGTTTCAATTTCCTTTTGATCAGGGCTACTCGCATGAATAACATAAACAACATTTTCTTTAGCGCGGTAGGTGTAACCACCCGCAATAGCAACTGCGGTGAGATAGGTCATGCCGCTCACATAAGGGTAAGAATCAGGTTTTTTAACTTCACCCAAAATGTAAAACGGGCGGTAGTTTAAGACTTGAATCGCTATTTTTGGATTCAATAAATAATCAGGGCTTAATTTCCCTTTTAATTTATTTTCAAACTCATCAAGTGTCAAATTTTTAGCCGCAATCGTACCAATTAAGGGTAAAGACACATTGCCAGCACCATCAACGGTATATTCTCCGTTCATATCTTCTTGATTAAAAACAGTTATTTTTAATTTATCCCCACTGCCTAAATGGTAAGCAATCTCTGTTAATTCTGTATTTTCAGCCCATAAAGGGGCAGAAAATACACCACAAAATAGCACGCATAAAACGCCAAAAATGATGTGATGGCTAATTACTTTCATTGCATCGTCCCGTAACATAAGTTGAATATAATGACCTTATACACCATAATGTACTTGTCAACAACGAGGAATCAACAAAAGTGCGTAGAGGGCGGGTGTGTTTTAGATACTTGAATTGTTATTCATTATTCCAGCTTAGTATTGTAAGTCTAATGAGTATGTATGATTGTTAAACGCTACAAAATACACATAAACTGAAAATAAATTTAGGGGTTTACAATGAATAAAAAATTACTAATTATTCCGTTATTGCTTGGAATTTCAACTTCGTCTTATTCGGCAGATGAAGGCGGCGTTCCTCCAGTGACAGATCCCTCAGAGATTCGTCCTGACGGCGGGTTGCAGCAAACGCAAACAGTGGAACAGGCAATCAATGCTGCCATTGAAAAAGCTGTTGCTGAAGGCAAAGATCCAGTGGCTGCTGCCGCCGCTGCCACAGCTCTTGCTGTAAAAGAGGCGGTAGCTAAAAACCCCACCAACCCCGCTGCCGCTGCCGCCGCTGCTACCGCTGCCGCTATGAAAGCGGTTACAAGCAATTCCAGCATTACTGATAAGGGAGCGGCAGCTTCTGCTATTGTCCAGTCTGCCATATCAGCTGCTCCTAGCTACTCAGCCGATATAAAAACAGCCGCAGTCAGTGCTGCACCAGCGGATTTAAAAAATGAGATAACTCAAGCAGCCAACTACGCCGTTTTCAGTAACAACATTCAATTAGCAGATCCGAATCCGACGGCAACCACTGATGCGAATCAAGCACAACTTAATATTTATGTGCAAGAGCAAACCAATATTCAAACTGCCGTTTTAAACGGAGACATTACCGTTGCTCAGGGATTTGCATTACAAATACAGTTGTCTGACACAGCCCCTGCTGGCAGTGGTACAAAATCCCCCGTAGTATTGCAACAAGAAATTATCGCCGCTGCTAAGGCTGGTTTTATTACCCCTGCTCAGGGGCTTACATTAGAAAAAGAACTTATTGCTACAGCACCTGTTAACAGTGGCTTAGTTCTCAGTAACTCTCAGTAACGTAAGGTAGACATACACTTTTTGTTGTTTTAAATAGGGAATTATTTATGAAAAAAAAATTAATCGTCAATCTCATATTATTAAGCTTGGCAAGCATACCTTGTGTGGTATCTGCTGCAACACCATTACCTGAGGGTACGCCTGATGGCACGCCTGAAAATGACTACTCGGCTAAAGGACTCCGTGCGGGTAGTTTTACTATAAAACCAACGCTAGAATTAGGCGGCAACTGGAATAGTAACATCTTTAATGGCGATAGCAGGGTAACACCCGATACGAATGCTTTTGTGACACACATTAAGCCATCGCTGAACGTCGCCAGTAACTGGAATCGTCACGCCGTTGATTTGAATGTCCAGAGTGATATTCAAAATTATATTGACCATCCGCATGAAGATAGACAGATTGTTAATGTTGATTTGAACGGACGACTTGACGTATTACGCGACAGTTTTGCCTTCGCACGCTTTGGCTATGTGAATCAGCCAGAACAAAGAGGTGCGCCTGATTCACCTGTGAATGCAGTTAAACCCACGGGACACCAAACTCTGTTAGGGCAACTGGGTTACGATCATCAAATTTATCGAGTGCGTGTTAATGCTAATCATCTAATTGCCCAAGACATCTTTGCCGATGGCGAAACAGGCGCGGGTACTACGATCAAGAATAACCAAAATCGTAGCCGTATGACTAATACCTCAACCTTAAGACTCGGTTATGAAATTAGACCTGGTTACGAGGCATTCGTTAAAGGCAGTTACAACTTTATCAATTATGATTCTAAGTATCAGCAAGGTGCGCTAGGGCTACCAGATACTCAGCGTTCATCAAAGGGTTACAGTGTAGTCACAGGTCTCGCACTAGAATTGACGGGGAAATTAACAGGGAATGCACGCATTGGTTATCAGTCACAAAACTATGATGATCCCAGACTAAGCACTATCAGCGGTGTAGCAGGCGGCTTGACTCTGAAATGGACACCAACAGGTCTTACCACTGTAACGTCTGATGTTACCCGATCCATTAACGAAACCACGCAAGTAGGATCAACAGGCTTCTTTTCTACTGCTTTTACCACTACAGTTGAGCATGAGCTATTAAGAAATCTTACTTTGTCTGCCCAAGGCGGCTACACCTACAACGAATACATTGGCGGTAACTTCCCTAATCCAGCGCGTACCGAAAGTGTTTATTTGGCAAGTGTGGGTGCAAAATATTTGTTAAACCGCTATCTGTTTGCCAATACGAGTTATCAATATAATAATCGTCAAGTGCAAAATGTGGCAGGTGTCAATTACGACAGCAATATTGTCTATGTTGGTATTGGTTCTCAGTTTTAAACCCACACTGGGTTTATACAGCCTTAACTAGGTAATGCCTAGTTAGTGAGCTGTATTTCCCAGTATCATTGAATCCCATTTCATCCTTTATCGTGCCTGATTTACATAGTGAAAAACCAGAGAATCAAAAATGCACAACAAAATACTCATTATTGTATTTAGCTTAGCTCTCAATATTGCTTACGCCAAAGAATCTGCTGTAACAGAAAATGCGTTAACGCAGGCGGATTCTGAATCAAGGCAACTAAAGGAAAAAGGCTTCAGCCTCTATGAACAAGGCAAGTATGAAGAGGCTGAACCCTTTCTAAAACAAAGCCTAGAGCTGAATGAAAAAGCATTGGGTGCAGATAACCCTGATCTAATCAGTAGTATCAATAATCTAGCTATTGTTTATGAAATGCAGGATAAATATGCACTGGCTGAATCGTTGTATCAACGCGGTTTAACCATTCTGGAAAAAGCACTGGGAGCAGAAAGCCCTGATCTTGTTGATAGTTTAGATCATTTAGCCGTTCTTTATTATCAACAAGCTAAGTTTTCTCAAGCAGAGCCGCTACTACAAAAAAGTGTAAAAATTACCGAAAAAGAACTGGGAGCAGACAATCCAGACTTTGCTAACAGCTTGGAAAATCTGTCGAAACTGTATTTCATGCAAGGAAAATTTTCAGAAGCTGAATTTTTATATAAAAAAAGTTTGGGTATTAATGAAAAAGCATTAGGTAAAGACCACTCTGACGTAGCAAATAGTTTGGCTAATTTAGCGGATGTCTATCGCACACTAGGTAACTATGCCGAAGCTGAACCATTATATAAACGCAGTTTAGCCATTAATGAAAAAGTTCTAGCCCAGGATAACCCTGAAATTGCCGAAGGTTTATATGGCTTAGGAATGCTCTATAAAGACCAAGGTAAGTACCGTGATGCAACGCCTTTATTTCAAAGAAGCATTGCCATTGATGAAAAAACATTGGGTGCTGAACACCCTGATGTCGCGAACAGTTTAAATGGTCTCGCTTCCCTCTATTTAATAGAACGCAACTATAAGGAAGCGGAAGCAGCCTATAAAAAAGCCTTAATCATTACCGAAAAAGCATTGGGAAAAGATCATCCATACGTTGCTATTAGCTTGAATGGTTTAGGTAATCTCTACACTGCCCAAGAAAATTTTTCACAGGCAGAGCCATTATTTAAAAGAAGTTTAGTGATTAGCGAAAAAACATCGGGGCAATATCATCCCGAAGTAGCAGTTAGCTTGAACGGTTTAGCATTTATTGACAGTACGCAAAAAAATTATCAGCAAGCGGAATCCTCGTATCAAAGAAGTCTCGCCATTAGTGAAAAATCGCTAGGCAAAGATCATCCCTATTTGATGGTTGGTTTAAATGGATTGGCACTCATTAATTTTAAACAAGGTAAATATAAACAAGCTGACTCTTTGTATCAAAAAAGCCTAGCAATTGGCGAAAAAACATTGGGAAAAGATCATCCATATATTGCTATTAGCTTGAATGGTTTAGGTAATCTCTACAATGCCCAAGAAAATTTTTCACAGGCAGAGCCATTATTTAAAAGAAGTTTAGTGATTAGCGAAAAAACATTGGGGCAATATGATCCCGAAGTAGCAATTAGCTTGAACGGTTTAGCATTTATTGACAGTACGCAAAAAAATTATCAGCAAGCGGAATCCTCGTATCAAAGAAGTCTCGCCATTAGTGAAAAATCGCTGGGCAAAGATCATCCCCATTTGATGGTTGGTTTAAATGGATTGGCACTCATTAATTTTAAACAAGGTAAATATGAACAAGCTGACTCTTTGTATCAAAAAAGCCTAGCAATTGGCGAAAAAACATTGGGAAAAGACCATTCTGATCTTGTGGCAAGTTTAAATGGACTCGCTGCAATTTATTATGCCCAAAACGAATACGATAAAGCCGACTCTTTATATTCACGCAGTTTGAGTATTAGAGAAAAAGCATTGCCTGAAGAAACCACTGAACTTGCCAGCAGCATGAACAATTTAGCGACTGTTTATCAGGCACAAAAAAAGTTTTATGAGGCAGAACAACTCTATCAAAAAGCCATTATTATTGCAGAAAAAAATGTAGGCTCAGATAATGTTACTACGCAAGAATATAAAAATAATTATGAAGAAATGCTAACAGCAAAAAATGCTAACATTTCAGATTATCTTAATAAAATAAAAAATTAGTCAGTTAAGCTTGTCAGTAGCATACGATTATGTAGCCGTGACAAGGTAATTAACGCCAATATCGCACCCAATAACGCATAAGCTATATCCGATTGCGTATCCCAAATATAGCCTTGCGTACCTAAAAAGGCTTCGGCATCTTGTCCGATTAATAAGGCGACCCACCATTCAATCAGTTCGTAAAACGCGCTGATGGCTAGACAGATGCAGATGACAAAAAAAGGTAACCAGCCTTGGTGGTTTAACACCGCGTTTCTGATAATAATTTCTCTGGCAACCATCGCGGGGACAAAACCTTGCGCAAAATGCCCGATTTTGTCGTAATTATTACGTTCAAAATGCGCGGCATCTTTTAGCCAATCGAATAATGGCACTTCGGCGTAGGTGTAATGCCCGCCTATCATAAGTATGATGCAATGAATCAGTATCAAGCCGTATAACAAGCCAGTTAGTGGAAAACGCTTGCGTGTCAGTAGTAAGGTAATAACCACAATCAGAGCAGGCAACACCTCCATGAACCACGTTAAATAATCTTTCGGATTAATGGCTGACCAAATTAACACCAAGAAAAACACACTCATGCCGATTTTATTCATCAAACTAACACACCTCTACGCTACACCAAGTTACTTTCGCTATTATAATGCGCTAACTTCCTCACGCTGAATCATTCGTCATGTTCATTCTGCACAGCTCCAATAAAACTGAAAATCTCGTCGCGCATTTAACCACGGTGATTAGTTCCACTCCGTTAAGTTCACCGTTTAGTAAAGAAGTGTTTTTAATTCAAAGTCAGGGCATGGAACGCTGGCTATCGCAACAATTAGCCAATGAATTGAAAGTGTGGGGCAATTATGAATTTTTATTCCCTGCCAAGTTTTTCAGTTCGCTGGCGGATAAAATTGATAGCCGTTTGAATGATGCAGCGTTTGATCGGCATTTGATGTTGTGGCGGATTGAAGCGTTATTACGCCGATTAGACAGCGAAGAATTGTTACCGTTAAAACAGTATTTATCAGGCGATTCGGTTGCCTTAAAACGTTATCAACTGGCATTGCAACTGGCGAAAATTTTTGACCAATATCAAATCATGCGCCCTGATATGTTGGCTCTCTGGCAAGCCAATAAACTGCTGTACAACACCGCGACGGAACGCTGGCAACAAGCCTTGTGGCGACAAGTCACGCAACAAATCGGCACTAAACACCGTGGTTCGTTATGGCTACAGGTCATCGATAAACTCAACGCCGCAGAAGCTGGCGCGTTTAGTGCGCAACTGCCTGAGCGGGTGTGTGTTTTTGGTGTCAATACCATGCCACCGCTGTTTTTAAAATATCTCGAAGGATTGTCGAAACATTGCGATTTGCATTTATTTTTGCTGAATCCATCCAATGATTTTTGGGCAGACATAGATTCCAAACGACAACGCATTATCAATGAGGAAAACTTTGTTGGGCATCCGTTATTATCGACCTTAGGGCAACAAGGGCGCGAGTTTCAGGACATTATGCTGGACTTAGCGATTCCGTTTACGATGGAATTCGATCCGTTTGAGGAAAATCAAGCCCTGCATTTAACGAATTTGCAACGCCTGCAAAATGATATTTTAAATAATGCGGTAGACACACATTCACGCCTACAAGCCGATGATTCTATTAGTATTCATTCTTGTCATTCCAGAATGCGCGAAGTGGAAGTCTTAAAAAATCAGTTATTACACGCACTGGAACAAGACCACAGCTTACAACTGCGCGATATTGTCGTTATCGCGCCTGATATTCAAGTGTATGAGTCATTTATCACCGCCGTATTTAGCGATATTCAACACGCGATTGCCGACCGTAGTTTACGCCTGAGTAATCACGCGCTGGATGCGTTTATTCGCTTTTTAAGTGTCAGTCAAAGCCGTTTTGGTTGGCAAACCGTGTTGGATTTGCTGGAACAAACGGTGGTTTATCCGAGCTTTGGCTTATCAGAAACTGATTTGGAAT
The DNA here is from genome assembly GCA_002134785.1 of Crenothrix sp. D3. GTDB lineage: Bacteria > Pseudomonadota > Gammaproteobacteria > Methylococcales > Methylomonadaceae > UBA4132. Next base: position 52,198 of record MBQZ01000016.1, on the reverse strand, counting down.
TGATTAAACACTGGATAAGTGACAATCATGTGCGCTGGGGCAAATCTGCTGAACATAAGAAAAATTTAGGCTTACCCGAACTGAATGAAAACACTTGGCAAGCCATGCTCGATAGGCTGTTAATGGGTTATGCGGTCGGGTGTGACGACGATTTTGTTGATGGCGTGTTGCCTTATAAAGCCATCGAAGGCGGCTCAGCATCGGCATTAGGCGGTTTGTGTGAGTTTATGGACTTATTATTTAGAGCCAGTCGTGACTTAAAACAAGCTAAAACCCTGAAAGCGTGGCATAACCAATTAAATTATTATGCCGATCAGTTGTTGGTGGATGTTGACCCAATTGAAATGCAACAGCTGAAAGAATTATTGGCTGAATTATCTGCCGATGTGACTAGCGTGCATCATGACACTGTGGAATTACAGGTAATCGTCAGCTGGATGGAAAGCCGCGTCGAAGAACGTAAAACGTCGAACGGATTTTTGCGCGGACAATTAACATTTTGTTCAATGCTACCTATGCGCTCTATTCCGTTTAAAATTATTGCCTTGCTGGGAATTAATGACGGCGAATTCCCTAAAATTGACCGTAATCCGACCTTTGATTTACTTAGCCAACATTATCAAAAAGGCGACCGTTCCCGCCGTGCCGATGACCGTTATCAGTTTTTAGAAATTCTATTATCCGCACGTCAACGCTTGATTATGACCTATATCGGACAGTCGATTAGTCAGAATGCCACGATTCCACCGTCGGTGATTGTCAGTGAATTACTCGACGTATTGCACAGCAGTTATGCACTGCAAAACCCCACCATTCAAGAACCGTTACAAGCATTTAGTGCGCGTTATTTTGACGGCAGTTCGGAAAACCTGATTAATTATTCAGCCAGTGATTTAGCAACGGCGGCAGCAATCACCGATGTCAAATCGCCTGCCAATGTTTGGTGGACAGGCACGCTAGAAACCGAAGTCGAACAAGTGATTGATATTAATGAATTGTTTAGTTTTTTCCGTCATCCACAAAAATACTTTATTAATCGACAATTAGGCGTGCGTTTTAACAAACAAGACGCGAAAGCCGAAGAACGCGAACCGTTTGCTATCGGTAAATTAGACGGTTACGCGATTTATAATGACTGGATACAAACGGAATTGAGCGGCAGCGCAGTCTCTGTGCAGAAAATGCAGGCGCAAGGCGTGTGGTTGTCAGGCGTGGTCGGTGAACTGGCTTTTAATCGTCAACAGCAAGTCATTAATGAATTTGTCGAACAAATTAATCATAAACAATTGGGTCAGCGCGTCGATGATGTGGCGATTGATTTAAAAATTGAGACGTATCGGCTAGTTGGAAAACTCAGCAACCGCTATGAAAACGGCAGTTTGTTGTATCGTTATGCGGATTTAAAAGGTAAAGATTTAGTCGCTGCGTTATTGCATAATCTTATTAGCCATCATGTTGAGCCACACAACACACACTTATTAAGCAAGGATAAAAATTTAGTGTTATCGCCCAATGTCACCGATAGCAAACACTTGTTAGCGTGGCTGGCGATTTATCAACAAGGACAACAACAACCGAATGCGTTTTTTGTCGAGGCGGCGTTTGCTTATATTCAACAGGCACGGAGTAAACGCGCCACTATATCGCCGTTGGCTAAAGCAAAAGACCGATTAGTTTTTGCCATTAGCCAAGATTTTGAACCTGAACTTAAACGATTGTATGGCAATATTGCCGATATGGATTTGGTATTAAATGCGGATTTTGAACAACAATGTCAGGAATTATTACAACCCGTGTGGAATGCGATGCACGATTAAAGTGTGTTTAACGATGCCATATTGCGACTATTTTTCGGCATTTTTCGCTCCATTGGCAGTCTACCACTTCTTTGCAAAATGTGGAGTTTGTAGATCGAAAGCAAGGATAATGATAACTGGCTTCTTGAATAGCGCGAATTAATGTCAGTTCAGAGCGCATGAGTTCTGGGTGTTCTACACCCAACGATTCAGCAATTTGTCGTAAACCCATCGTTGACACAGTGCCATCTTCTTCAAGTATATGAAGCTGTAAATCTATCAGCATAGTCAAATAATCCCGTTCTGCGGCCAACCAATCATCTAGCTCCTTGTTAGGTTCAACGCCCCTAGCTAATGCCTTATAATAGGCTGATTCAGAAACCCATTGATGCCGATTTAGACTTTTTATAAAGGTACTTAACATGAACCATTCCTCCACTAACCAAGGTTAATGCGTGTCAACACACAGCACAGCGTTTCTCAGTTTATGCTTAACGCCATTGTTTAGCTAGTAATGATGAATGTTTTATTTTTGGCTAGGCTTAGTAGGCAACGGTTTTGCTAATTGCCGTAAACCCATTTTTTTTACAGCACCTTTTTTTTGAGATTCATTAAGTTGCAATGCCGCTAAATAATCTTGCTCTGCGGCTAGCCAGTCACTCAATTCATAATGAGGGTCAAAGCTTCTGGATACGGATTTATAATACGCCGCCTCACAAATCCATTGCTCCCGATTTAGATTTTTTACAATAACACCTGACATAAACGACTCCATAAACCAACGTTACCTTGCATAAATACATTGCGCATTAGTTTAGGCTGAACGCCATTTTTTAGCAATTGAGCTTTAGGGAGGCAATGCCTTGATTTTGTTAGCAAGGCATTGTGGGGAACTAGCGAGGTAGGGAGTAGTGAAAAGAGTCGTCAAATTATTTTGATGGTAGACCAAAACTAATTTCCAAAGCGTGTTGAGCATTTAAACAGTCGGGGGAAGATTTTATACTGGGATTGTTATAACATTCTTGATTTTTGGTTTGGGCAACTTTTATGTTTGCCGAGTACCACGCCACCGTTTTGCTCTCTTCCGCATTACTAGTTTTGAAAATAGTGACTGACAGTGCTAAAACTACCGTGCCCAGCATAATTAAACTACTTTTTTTCATTTTTTATCTCCAAATTATAGATTAGGGTGAACCTTATAAATAGGGGGTATTTATGAGGTGTGGATAGTGTAGCCAATAAGTTAAAACCTGAAAATGTGACAAATTACCGCGTGACAATGTGTCGCGTGGCAATATGTCGCAACAAAAATTCACACACAGAAAATACGCCCTAAGGCGTAGAGAATGAGATAATACCTGTTTATAATTTTTAATCCTTTTCACTTTCATACTGGCACACTATGACACAAAATAATCTTACGCTGGGCATAGCTAATTTCACTTACGCTGATTTATACGATACCGCCCGCCTCACCGATTTATCAACAGTCTTTGATGAATCAATTCATTATCATGATGCCGATTTATACGCGCGATTTACCGCGTATCAACAAACCCAAGGAGTGGAGTTAACACCCGAAGCTACCTCACAATTACTGGTTGATGTCGCGCCATATCTTGGAAAATTTGTCGCGAAATTGTTTAATATTAGCGATGAACACCAAGCGCAAAGCCGCGCAATTAAAGACGAAATCGACACCATTTTTACTTATAAAAATGAAGTCATTGAAAAATTAGGCGTGGTATTTAAAGGCGTAGATACCACTGAATGGAAAATTCCAGACATACTCAATCGTTTTGATTTACTGATTGCAGCGGGGTTTCCCGAAGCCAATTGTGATAACGATGAAGAACACCGTGTGGCGCGTGTTGGCGCAGTCATTGGTGTTTTATCGAGTCATTACAAATTGCTAGCGAAAGGTAAAGTCAGTGATTATGTTAATGCCGATGAGCAAGTTGTCGCGTTACGCGCTAAATTAATTGCTGATGAGACAGCGTCTGAGGAATTCAAAGACGGATTAACACTCGAAGACAGTGAATTTGTCGCCTATTTAATAGACATCGTACAACGCTGGAGTTTTATCGCTCAACAAGATAACGATGTCGTTGCCGATTGGTTGAGTTTTAAACTGCCTGAAAAACGTGATTTTGATGCCTTAGTTGCACATGAAACCGTAGACCGTGGTGAATTCAGCGCGTGGATGGGCAGTCTTGAACATCGCCGTCGTCGTGATGGTTTTAAATTAACCGATCCGCGTTATAACCAACGCCAAGCATTATCCGAAGTTAATCACTGTATTTATTGCCACGAACGCGACACCGATTCTTGCTCAAAAGGCATGAAAAACAAAAAAACCAATACTTTCAAAATTGATTCTTTAGGCGTGACTACCATTGGCTGTCCTCTGGATGAAAAAATTTCGGAAATGAACCTCGTTAAACGCAATGGCGACAATATTGGCGCGTTAGCTATTATCATCATCGACAATCCGATGTGTCCTGGTACGGGGCATCGAATTTGTAACGAATGTATGAAAGGTTGTATTTATCAAAAAACTGATCCTGTTGATATTCCCCAAATTGAAACCAACGTGTTAACAGACGTGCTGTTCATGCCTTATGGGTTTGAAATTTATAGTTTATTGACTCGCTGGAATCCGCTCAATGCGAAACGTCCTGTGATGTTGCCTTATAACGGCAAAAACGCGCTAGTCGTTGGTTTAGGCCCAGCGGGTTACACCATGAGTCATTATTTACTCAATGAAGGTTTTGCGGTTGCAGGGATTGATGGTTTAAAACTTGAACCCTTACCCATAGAACTGACAGGCGATGCTAATAATCTACCCACGCCGATTGAAAATTTTAGTGATCTTTACGAAGAGCTAGATAAACGCATATTGGCAGGTTTTGGTGGTGTGGCTGAATACGGAATTACCGTGCGCTGGGATAAAAACTTTTTAAAAGTTATTTACTTAACGCTACAACGTCGTGCCGCCTTCCGTGCTTACGGTGGTGTGCGTTTTGGTGGTACGTTGACCATTGATGACGCGTGGACTATGGGTTTTGACCATATTTGTATCGCCTCAGGTGCAGGTCAACCGACGGTTATTCCGCTGAAAAACAATCTCATGCGTGGTATCCGCAAAGCCTCTGATTTTTTGATGGGCTTGCAATTAACTGGCGCGTCAAAAGCCTCATCATTGGCTAATTCACAAGTACGGCTACCCGCTGGTGTTATCGGTGGCGGCTTAACAGCAATGGATACCTCGACCGAATTGATGGCGTATTATCCTGTGCAGGTCGAAAAAATTAAACATCGCTATGATATTTTAGTGGCGACTTATGGTGAAGATAAAACCCGCGCTCGTTATGATAAAGAAGAAATTATCATCCTCGATGAGTTTTTAGCACACGGTAATGCGATTGCTGCGGAACGCATCCGTGCCGAAGCAGAAGGTGAAGCACCTGATTTTCAACCCTTAGTTCAATCATGGGGTGGGGTCACTCTGTTTTATCGCAAAGGTATCACCGACGCACCCGCCTACCGTCAAAATCATGAAGAAATTGTTAAAGCCTTAGAAGAAGGTATTTCTTTAGCCGAAGGCATGAGTCCACTCGGTGCAAATGCTGATGAGTTTGGGCATTTAACGTCGGTTGATTTTGAAAAATTAGCACTTGAAGACGGTCGTTGGAAAAGCGTCGGTGAACCGATTAACGTACCGTTACGCAATTTATACGTTGCCGCTGGCACATCACCCAACACGATTTATCAAAACGAATACCCTGACACTTTCGTGATGGACAAATGGTTTTTCCAACGCCATGAGCCTGAAATTAATAATGGCGTGGTTGAGTTAATTCCGATGCACGATGAAGCCTTTCCAAAATTAGGCAAACCCGCGCCACTGACTTCCTATTCAAAAGATGGCAAATATATCAGCTTTTATGGTGATAACCACCCTGTGTATGCAGGCAATGTGGTCAAAGCAATGGCGAGCGCGAAAAATGGCTATCCTTATGTGGTCAAGTTGTTTGAGCAAGAATTAGCCACACTAAATCCAGCGCAACAAAGCGAACGCGATGCCGATTTGCAAGCGCATTTTGCGCGTTTGGATGCCTCCTTTAAAGCCACCATTGTTGCGATTAACCGCTTAACACCAACGATTATTGAAATTGTTGTTAAATCACCGTTAGCCGCTGAAAAATTCCACGCAGGACAATTTTATCGCGTGCAAAACTATGAAGCCTACGCGCCAACAGTAGAAGGCACGACATTAATGGCGGAAGGCTTAGCTTTAACTGGCGCAGAAGTTGACAAAGAAAAAGGCACAATTTCGCTGATTGTCCTAGAAATGGGATCATCATCGCGTTTATGTGCGACGTGGAAAGTGGGCGATCCTTTAGTCATCATGGGGGTAACAGGTGCGCCGACGGATATTCCCACAGGTCAAACCGTACTGTTATTGGGCGGTGGTTTAGGTAATGCCGTATTATTCTCTATCGGTAAAGCTTTACGCGCTGCGGGTAACAAAGTGATTTATTTCGCAGGTTACAAATTCACCCAAGACCGTTTTAAAGTCGAAGACGTAGAAGCCGCTGCCGATTTAATCATCTGGTCAGTCGATAAAGGCGATGGTGTGCAAGCAATTGTCCCCACTCGTCCACAAGATAAAACCTTCGTCGGTAATATTTTGGAATGTATGGTGGCTTATGGTAGCGGCGAATTAGGCGACCAACCCATCTCATTAGCTGATGTTGACCACCTCATCGTTATCGGTTCAGACCGCATGATGGCAGCAGTAAAATCAGCGCGTTATGATGTGTTGAAACCCTATCTCAACAAAGCCCATCACGCCGTCGGTTCAATCAACTCGCCCATGCAGTGCATGATGAAAGGCATCTGCGCCCAATGTATGTGTAAACACGTTGATCCAGAAACAGGCAAAGAAACCTTCGTCTATTCCTGCTACAACCAAGATCAAGACCTCGATAAAGTGGACTTCCCCCACTTAAACGCACGTTTAAGACAAAACACCGTGCAGGAAAAATTATCGAATTTGTGGTTGGATTATTTGTTATTGAAACAGAAAGAAACGGCTGAATAAGTCGTTTGAATGTGGGGTGGGCAATGTTGCTCACCCTGCTTGACTAACTTACAGGAATTAAAAATGAGTTATTCCTCAATTTTAGAATCAAGAGAAAACTGCCCGTGTTGCCACTACCCGACACTTACTCAACGTAACGAATACCAAATCTGTGAACTGTGTGACTGGGAAGACAGTGGACACGATGATCCATTTGCCGATGAAATATGCGACGGACCAAATTCTGATTACTCGTTAACCGAAGCAAGAGCTAACTACAAGCTGTACCGAACAATGGCTAGACCTGAATCATATAAGCAAAAAAATCATCCTGACAGTGAACTTGAGTACCAGACGAAAGGCTTGCTCATGATAGCATTTGACCAGTTCCGCACAACTAAAGAACCGAATGAAATTCTTGAAGCCGAAATTCAAAGACTTGAGCAAATACTCGATGATGAAACGACACGTTTCATTCAGGAGTGTGGACGCAAGAACACCAACCCGTAAGCAAGGTTTTACGGAATGTGGGGTAATGTAACACCTAACAGCACTTTAATTCTAAGACGATATTATCATGCACTATTTTTACGATTTTAAAGGTTTCAAAAACGCTCAAATTAACTTATTGCGTCCTATGACCTTATTAATTGGGCGTAATGGTTCTGGCAAAACAAATGTTATTGAAGGCGTAGAATTATTGTCGCAATTAGCAAATGGACGACCCTTGTATGAGATTAGCGACATAGGACGTGGTAGCGGAGGTACTTTTGAAATTCGTGGAGGATTACAAGGTTGCATGAGAAAAGAAAATAACCAGCAACCCTCCTTTGAATTAGGTTTTAGTATTAATAGTGATGAAGAATATAAAATATCTTGTACCTATCAAATAAGTATAGACTTTTTGCAACAACCAAAAATTCTTAACGAAAAATTAATAGTCAGCATAAATGAAAAAAATAGTTCACAAGCAGAAATATTTAATGCTTACAGAGATAAATATTCTGATATTTTAACAGTTAGTCATGTTGATTTTTCATTAAATCACAAAGATCCTACTTGGCAATTAGCCTCTGATTGTTCTGTTTTATCACGTTATTATTCCAAAATAGTTACAGAATCTTATAAAGAAGAAGTTAATAAGGACTTTATGTGTACGGCAACAGCAGCTAATGAATTTATTAAAGAACACTTAATGTCTGCTTTTGTCTTCGATATTCATCCGCATCTCATGCGCCAATATGAAAGAATAGGCGCAAGTCAATTAAACAAAGACGGTTCAAACCTTTCAGCCGTCTTATATGGTATTAAAATAAACGATGAAAACAAGGAAGAATCACAACGATTATTACCTAACTTATTGAATAAATTAAAACAATTACCCGAAGAACCGTTTATTGGTTTTGAATTTATTACTACTGTAGCCGATGACGTTTTATTAGCATTAAAATGTGAAGATGGGGTAATTATTGATGCACGGTTATTATCTGATGGTACGTTACGCGCTTTAGCTATTTTAACGGCATTAGAAACCATACCCGAACATTCGAGAATGGTAATTGAAGAATTAGATAATGGCGTACATCCATCGCGGGTTAAATTATTAGTTGATACAATATGGGAATGCAGCCATCGACGTAATTTGAATGTATTAGTGACTACCCATAATCCAGCAACATTAAATGGTTTAACACCTGAACAATTAGATTGCGTGGTGGTTTGTCATTATGACCCAATTGAAAAAGCCGATAAATTAACCGCATTACCCGATATTCCCTATTCAGATGTATTATTACAAAAAGGTTCATTAGGCGATTTAGTGACTCGCAATGTATTAGAAAGTTATTTAATGCCTAATTTTGAAGCCGAACAACAACGTAAAGCGCAAGAATGGTTGGATTTATTCTAATGATTACTTATATTATCGTTGATACAGGTTATTTACTGGAATTATTTAGAATACCAAAACGTTTTAACGAAGCAGACGCAGATGAAATTAAACGTAGATTTAAAATAGCACAAAATCAAGGTAATAAGTTATATATTCCTATCCCTGTATTATTTGAATTAGCTAATCATATCGCTCATATTGATAATGGTTATGAACGTATCCAATTAGCGAATAAATTTTCTGAAACTGTTAAGCGTGGTATTAATCCAGAAATAACCCATCTCAATATAATACCCTGTGAAGTTTTTGCGGTAGCCAGTGAATTAAGTAATAACTTGGACGCATTTGTACAAAGATTTGCAGAGGAATTTGTACAGCAAGGCTTAGGCTTTACTGATTCAGCCGTTCTATTAGAAGCCAAAAGTTTAAAAAATAATGATAAAAATAAACTCGTTCATATTTGGACAACAGACGAACCATTAAAACCTTATGAACCTGATGCTGAGCCAGACCCATTTATAGGTTCTCGGAAAATATAACTAACACAATACTATTCATAATCTATGGAACTTAACACAACAACCCCCTGCCTTTGTGGCTCAACCCTTGCTTACAGCGATTGCTGCCAACCTTTTCACACTGGTGAAAAAATCCCCGTGACGGCGGAAGCGTTGATGCGTTCGCGTTATACGGCTTATGCGTTACGCGATGGCGCGTATTTGCAAGCTACTTGGGATGTGACTAAACGTCCTGAAAGTATTGATTTTTCCAGAGAGAATATTGAATGGTTGCGTTTGGAAATTACCGAAACTAAAAAAGGCGGTGCGAAAGATAATAAGGGCTTGGTGACGTTTAAGGCGTTTTATAGCCAAGAGGGTGAGGAGTATTCGATGAATGAAATCAGCCGTTTTACCAAACATGATGGACGGTGGTTTTATTTGGATGGCACGATTAAGTCGATTGGGAAAGTCGGCGGTCAGGTTAATCTAGGAAAGAATGCACCCTGTGCGTGTGGCAGTGGCAAGAAGTTTAAACGCTGTTGTGGTGCAGAGTTGTAGTCGCTATGAAAGCAATTTTCAAAAGCTCTTAGCGGGTAATGAGGGGTTGATATAAAAAACATAGCCCACGTTAGTGGGCTATGTTATGTACTACCGAAAAGCCTAGACGTTTATTGTCTAATTTCTAATTGTACTCTACGGTTTACTGGAGAAGCAGGATCAGTGCCTTCCATAGGACGATCCCAGCTGTAGCCTTGAGCATTCAGTCTGTTAGCAATTTCTGGGTGTCTATCTGACAAGTATTTTTTAATGGTTGCTGCACGTTCTTTACCTAACACAATGTTACGTTTTTCTAATCCTGTGTGGCTAGTATGACCTTGTACTTCGATAATCACTTCAGGATGGTTGACGATAGCAGTTGCTACTTCTTCCAATTCATGGGCTACTTTAGGGTTACGCACGTCTGAGTGTCTTAAGTCGCTCTTGTCGTTATCAAATTTGACATCAACAACCCAGCAACCATATTCGTTGACATGAACACCGCTTAAGGTATTAGGGCATTTGTCATTACAGTCGTTAACACCATCAGCATCAGCGTCTGTTGTAGAGCAATCAGCAACAACAGGTGCTGGAACGACTACAGGGGCAGGTGCTACATATTCAGGTGCTTTTGGTTTAGCACCAAAAGGAATAACGACACCAAGATTGACAGTCATGTCGTTGGTTACTCTAGTGGTATCAATGTTATTGTTGTAACCAGCGAGGTTATTGACGCGATCATTGGTACTAAAGGTATCACCAAAGCGATAACGAACATCACTACGCACTAACAGATTGTCAAGTAGTTCATAGGTAAAACCCAAGCCCGCTTCAGCAATGAGGGTTGGGGCATTACGGCTACGATTCTCAACGACACCATTTATTCTTGTGTGAGTCGATGTAATGTCAGTATCCATGCCACCCAAAGCAAAAACGGTATAAGGTGAAAACTTATCACGCATAAAGAAGTATTGTAAATCGATAGTAGCACCTGCTAAATTCCAATCACCATTGGTACGACTTCCTACAAGATCTAGCCCACGAGTATTGTCATAAGCACGTCCAGTGTAATCAGTCGTGTTATAAAAACCTTTTACTTCAACATTAAAATGCTTATCCAGCATTTTACCAACAGCAAGTCCACCACCCCAGCCATTATCGGCTTTACCACTGCCTGTTGTGATAAATGTACCAAAAGGCGCGACATACCAGCGGGTATCAGTAGGTGCGGCAGATGAGTAAGCAGGTGTCACCGCTGATTCTTCTAAGGGTGGCAATACATTGGGCTGCTGATTTATGACAGGTGCTAAATCATCAGCATAAGCCTGCGATATAGCACCAATACTTGCTAACACAGCAAGTGTAAGTAATTGTTTTTTAAACATAACATTCTCCAAAGAATAAAAATTATAATGCGCACAGATTTCATTCTAGCAGGTACACTGTGTTTTCTCAATGTAACAGGGGCAAATGCACAACAAAGTGTTTAAAAACAACAACAAAAAATCATCTGTTAATGTGCATCATCATGATGCCACTTAGGTAACATAATGATGCAGTTAGGCTTGAAGCCTTGATTTTTTAGCACGTCGATACTGGCGATTTTTTCCTGTTTGATTAAGTCGATGACGGTGATTGAGCCATCATCCATAGCGGGTAGGTTTAAAAAGCTGTTCTGCACGATGGCATAGTGTTCATCGGGCGAGGTAACAATATGATGTGCGCCGCCTGCGGTTGGGATAGTTTTTAATAGTTTGGGCGTTGATTTCAGGTCGCCACTAATATCAAAAATATTTAACGCGCCAGAGTTGGCAGTGGTGACATAAAGACGGTCATGTTTGTCGTTGAAATAAATTTCTAGCGGTACGCCTTGTTGAATACTGCTAAAGTCAAACACTTGTTGAAAACTAAAGTCTTTGCTGGTTTCGTTCCAAGTTGCTGTCCACATTGCACCGCCGAACATGGTGTTTATGTATGCCATAGCAGGTTTAGCGTGCGGTAAAAATACGGCTTCTACGGGTGATGAACCAGAAGGTGATGGCTTGTCTGACAGTTTGTGTGTGGATAATACCTTGCCGCTGGACGGTTCTATCACGGTGACGGTTTCGCCTGCGTCACCCAAATCAGAGGGGCGCACGGTGCTGGTGACTATCATGCGGTCAATGTCTTCATTTAAACCGATGCCGTGTGGGTAGCGAATAAAGGTGTCTTTGCCATTGGCTGCAATAACTTTGGTTTGGGTGTCAGTTTCTGCATTACCAACGATAACGTTACTTGAACCCATGCAGGTTAAATACCATGTTTTATTGTCGTCAGAAAAAGCAAGGTCTTCGCCAACTTGACAATCTGGCACGTCAATTTGTTTAAGTGCGTAAGGCAAGTGCTTCATGTTAATAACGTGCAGTGGACCGTTACCTAAGGCTGTGACGTAGGCTTTACTGGCATCTTTATTATAAAAAATATGATGTGTGACGCGGTCAGGCGGTAGCGGAATATCATTGAGGATTTTGCCGAAATTTTTTGACTCAGGATCAACATCAATAATGGCAATGCCTTCACGTCTTGGCGTTTGGTTGGGTTTACTTTCGTAATTCACCATCGCTAGTATTTCTGCCTGTCCTATCATGGGTGTTAATACACAGAGGGACATCAAGGCGGTTATGAATCGGGTTGTTTTCATGGTAAAACCTCAAGATAGTAACAAATGTAGAGGCGTAGGTTGGGTTAGGCGATAGCCGTAACCCAACAAACACATCAAGGGTAAATGTTAGGTTACGCTGTTCGACAAACTCACAGCTAACCCAACTTACAATATGACGCAGATTATTCCGCGCTGGTCGGATCAATCATGGTTCTGATTTGCGAGATGCGATTAGCGGGAAAACCACCTTGTTCAGCGTGGGCTTTAATCGTCGCTTCATCGGGTGCAATGTACACGCAATACACCTTATCATCCGTCACATAGCTTTCTAGCCACTGGATTTTGGTTCCCATGTTACTGAGAACGCTGCACGATTTTTGCGAAATGCCTTGTAAGTCTTGAGTAGTTAACGCGCCTGCGTTAGGGATGTCACGTTCGATAATATATTTTGGCATAATGCCTCCTGTGTTGATTAATATGACGAGTCGTCTTGTTAAAGCACAATAAAAAATCACGCTTTAAAAAAATCCCCCAATAAGGCTTGGCAGCATTGTTTGAGCGGAGCGGTGGACTGCTCCACTTTCATGCGCAATAACGCACCTTGCCAAGTGTTGACCAATAAATCTGCTAGTTCACGCGCGGATTTATCAGTGCGTATCGTGCCTTGTTGTTGGGCTAAACTGATACCCAATTGCAACGCATCCCGATAACTATTTAATGTGGTTTGCAAAGCGACACGGCAAACCTCGCTACTGTCACCAATTTCACCGATTAAATTACCCAATAAACAGCCGCCTTTAAAATTGGTGCGCTCTAACTCTGCAATGGATTCATTAAAATAACGTTGCAACGCACTGAGCGCGTCAATGTCTGACTGCTCTAAATAGCGGGTTATTTGTTGAATATAAGGCGTGATGTAATGCCGAATAACTTCTGCGCCAAAATTCTCCTTACTACCAAAATAATTGTAGAAAGAGCCTTTTGGTATCTGCACCGCGTCCAAAATCTCTTGTAAACCCGTGCCGTGATAGCCTTGTTGCATCAACAACGCCACCCCTTGGTTTAATAAATTTTCGCGGTTAATTTCTTTTTGTGTTGTTCTATTCATGGCTTAATAATACGACCAGTTGTCTTGGTTTGTCAAAGTAAATCACTTGGTAAATTTAATTCTTGCTCACATGACATAGTTTGCCAATCCAGCTTTTCAAAACCACCGTTAATGACGTAGTCAAGATTTTACTTTAATTTTAATAGGTAGTATGACGCTTTGAATAAAGACCTTGTATTTTCAATATAAAAAAGGTAATCGCGTGTAGAGCTAACGCACAATAAAATGATAACGTTCGCACTGAGCCTGTCGAAGCCTGTCATGAGCTTGTCGAATGGTGTGAGCGTGGTTCGACAAGCTCACCACGAACGGTTTTGTAATCATTTTATTAGCGGTTAGCTATAGTAGCGCGTGAGACAAAAAATAAAAAATATGTCTTGTAGCTTGTGTTTCTTTTGTCTGTTGACTCGCAGGGCTTCAATATTTGAAAAGTGTTGGATAATTGAGGGCGTTGGTTTTTCTGTCATCGGCTCAAAATACTTGCCTTGTTACCTCAATCAGGTTTTATTCTCAAGTGTTTTTAAGCGAGATTACGCTGTTAGGACAGGTTATAATGAGCTGATGTCGCCTCTAATGGCGTAAAATTTGCTTGTTTTTTATGTACTAGGCATAAAAACACCGAGTTTAGCTCGGCTTCACAAAAACCTACTTAACCAAAAAGACTATGACAACAAAATATACCCCCCTAAAAGATCACGACGCGCCGCTGAAAGTGCTATTTACAGGGTATCTCTGTACAGTAGCGATAGGCTATCTTTTCGCACTCATTCAAATATTATTTACTCACGGTATGGCGGATGGTAAATTTGGCTTATCAGTGGATGATATTGTTTACAGCTATTACGGCAACCGCTCAGGCACCGCATTAGAAGTCAAACTGAATGGCTCAATGAAAGAGAACGCGTCTGAACAAGAGCGTTTTGCTATTATGAAATGGACTAGAGATGGTGCGGACGCTAACGATTATAAAGACGATGGCATTGATAAAATCATTGAACAACGTTGCGTAATGTGTCACAACAAAGACTCAGGCAGTCTGCCTGATTTTACTAAATTTGATGCCCTAAAATCGTACACAACGCAAGATGAAGGTGCAACCTTTTCCTCGCTGACCCGTGTATCGCACATTCATTTATTTGGTATCAGCTTTATTTTTATGTTTGTTGGACTCATTTTTAGCTTTGCTGAAACCACCAGTACCCAATATAAATGTATTGCTATCGGTATGCCTTATGCGTTTCTTATCACCGACATTTTGTCGTGGTGGCTAACAAAAATTCACCCGATGTTTGCGTGGTTGGTGATTTTCGCAGGTATGGGCATGGGTATTTCGTTTGCCTTTATGCTGGTCACGTCTATTTTAGAAATGTGGCTATTTAAACCTGTGTTTATTGATGGTTTTGGTGCAGGGTATTTACAACGCCGTGACAGCACGGATGCCTCTATCGCTGACAGAATATGGGCTGTGGTAAAAACGGTAGCGCGTTCGATTAAACCCGCTGCCTTATTTGTAAAAGACCAATGGCTGACGCAGGGTTTACCATTCGTTAAAAACTTGATTGCTTCGCTAACAAAAAAATAACAGTACGCATATAAATCATAAACCGCCAAGGTTTTAACAGCCTTGGCGGTTTTTGTGTTTTTATGGCTTGGTATTTGAATTGAACAGAAAATGCGCCATGCGTTTCGCTTTAGTTTTCAAATAACCCACGTTATCATTGTTTGCGACGACTTCAATCGGAATACGGTCTATCACCTCAATACCCAGTTTGGTTAGTGCTTCTATTTTTTTGGGATTATTGGTCATCAATTTGATTGATTTTATCCCTAGACTTTGCAGTATTAACGCAGCAACATCATATTCGCGTTCATCGGCAAGATAGCCTAAGTAGATATTGGCATCAACGGTATCCATACCTTGATCTTGCAAATTATAGGCTTGGAGTTTTTTTAATAAGCCAATACCACGCCCTTCTTGACGAAGATAAATCACCACGCCAAAACCTGCACCATTAATGTACTGCATCGCCATTGCTAATTGTTCGCCACAATCACAACGTCTTGAGCCTAATACATCCCCCGTAAAACATTCAGAATGAATACGGACTGGCACGTTTTCTTTACCTGCCACTTCACCTTTGACTAAGGCAAGATGCTCTTTATCATCCAACGTATTGCTGTAATAATGCAGAATAAAATCGCCATGCTCAGTTGGCAATGGCGTTTGTACTAAATCTTCTAGTTGTTGCTTCACGACTATGACTAATCCAAAGTGCTTGAGTGTTTAATAGATTCTTGGCATTTGAGCCTGAAAGCGGGTATTTTACATGACCAACGAAAATAGTGTTGATGTAGCGTCAATTCGCGCTGTAATATTCAGTATATCCAACTCATGAGCAACTATCATTATGAAGCCCAACAGTGCCGCCATACAGCAACGTTATAATCGTATTGCCCCCTATTTTGAAGGCTTAGAAGCCGTTATGGAGGGTTTAATTTTTAAAGGCTGGCGCAAAAAATGTTGGGCAGAGGTGCGAGGACATCACATTCTCGAAGTGGGTGTTGGCACGGGTAAAAACTTTGATTACTATCCCGCAGATGCCAGAATAACTGCGATTGATTTTAGTGAAGAAATGCTCAACATAGCCGCTCAAAAACAGGCAAGAAAAAACAGTGTGGTTGAACTGCATTTAATGGACGTGCAGACCTTACCCTTCGCCGATAACAGCTTTGACACCGTAATAGCGACCTTCGTATTTTGTTCCGTACCATCCCCCTTAAAAGGCTTAAAAGAACTGTATCGCGTTTGCAGACCCAATGGGCAAGTGATTTTACTCGAACACGTTTTGAGTTCCAAGCCTGTACTTGCAGCGGTTATGAATTTTGTTAATCCCCTCATCGTTGCCTTAGTGGGTGCTAATATCAACCGTAATACCCTTAAAAGTGTGCAATCTTGCGCCTTTAGTTCAGTCCATGTTGATGAACGCAGTGGTGATTTAATTAAACTGATAGTGGCAAAAAAATAATACACAGTTCACCTAGCCATCACCTCACGCCTAACCTGCCATTTTAATAGTTCAAGCGGTACAATACCCTCCACTCAACTTAACTGGTTATCACGATGAAAAAAACAAAAGTTCTCTTTGTGTGCATGGGTAATATTTGCCGATCACCCACCGCAGAAGGCGTATTTGCTAAACTCATAGCAGAAAAAAAGGTTGCCCATCAATTTGACATCGATTCCGCTGGCACTCATGCCTATCACATTGGTGAACAGCCTGATTTACGCTCACAAAAAGCCGCCGCAGAGCGCGATGTTAAATTAAGTCATTTACGCGCTAGAAAAGTCATCATGGGCGATTTTGAAGACTTCGATTTTTTACTGGCTATGGATGATGACAACTATGCCACGCTGATTAATGCCTGCCCCGCGCAACATAAACATAAAGTGCAGTATTTTCTCGATTACGCGCCACAGTTAAATCAGCGTGAAGTCCCCGATCCTTATTATGGTGGTGAATACGGTTTTGAACGCGTGCTGGATATGATAGAAGCCGCCTCAGAAGGATTTTTAACGGTCTTACAATCAACACACCAACGGAGTTAAACGCATGGCAATCATAACAAACACCGTTAGTTACATGGATGGCGAGACTGTCTTAGAAGCGTTTTTTGCCTTTGATGATGCGATTACCGAACGCCGCCCTGCTGTTCTTATTGCGCACATGTGGGATGGTCGCAATTCATTGGTTGCTGAAAAAGCCCAAAAACTGGCAGAACTGGGTTATGTCGGTTTCGCGCTGGATATGTACGGCAAAGGCGTATTAGGCACTAGCCCCGAACAAAACATGGCACTCATGCAGCCGTTTATGAGTGATAGAGCCATGCTACAACAACGCATACGCGCCGCCTTACGCGCTGTTAAACTCCTGCCTTGGGTCGATGATAGCAAAATCGCCGCCATTGGTTTTTGTTTTGGCGGTTTGTGTGTACTGGATTTAGCCAGAACAGGCGTGGATATAAAAGGCGTAGTCAGTTTTCACGGTTTACTGGATGTGGCGCACAACATTCAAGACACGCCAATCAAAGCCAAAGTATTAGCCCTGCACGGTTATGATGATCCGATGGTTTCCTCTAAACAAACCATTGATTTTCAGAATGAAATGACTAAAGCAGGCGCGGATTGGCAATTACACAGTTACGGTCATACCCTGCACGGTTTTACCAATCCAGCCGCCACCGATCCCGATTCTGGCGCATTCTATAACACCACTGCCGATAGACGCTCATGGCTATCCATGCAAAACTTCCTCACAGAAATCTTCGCTTAAGCAAGTAATGGGTAGCGTGCGGTTTATCGTACCGCACGCTACAAACTTGAACGCCATCTAACGATAAAAAATACCCGCATCCACGAGATAATCTTTCATTACCCAATCCAACTTAAACGGTGCGTTTTCTTAGCCAGTCTTTTAGTGCCTAGTCGTTACCCGTAACATGAAAATCGACTATATAGCCAAAGCACAATAAAATGATGCCGTTCGTGGTGAGCTTGTCGAACCACCATAGCCCTTCGACAAGCTCAGGGCGAACGTTTTTTAAATCAATTTATACTGCGTTAGCCATATCGAATTACGCCAGCATTATCTATTGCATCCTAATCACTGCATTAATGTTATGACGTGGAAACTTCCCCATTCGGTAATACAAATTTGATGTCTAAACTTCGCAAATAAGTTTGCAAGCCTGCATCCTGCATAGGCAATAAATGCGCATCACTAGACGACTCATTATAGTGCGCGTGCCAGTGACCTGACGGCGTTATAAAAGCTGAATAGGGCTTCCAATCAACGCGAATCGGATTAATTATTTGCCCTTGTGCAGAAATTTGTTTACCAACCAAGGTATAACAACCCTCATCACAATCCAAAATTAAATCCAGAGCCACTGATTGATGTCGATGCGGTAACTGCACGGCATTCTTAGGCAATATACCCAGCATTGCCCACAGTGTGTGAGTCACCGTTAAGGTTTGATCCATTGCTTTATTTGCCAGTAGCACACTAATACGATTTCGATTCACCCGCGTTGCTTCTTGCCGCGCTTTATCCAATTCGCGTAGCGAGTCTTCCGAGGTATAAAGTGTGGGCTTAAAGCGTTGAATAGTCGCTTGAACACCCAAATAGCGTAACAACGGTTCATCATGAACTAAGTAAAACGTCGCATCAGTTGTTGCAAAATGGCGCGTTTCTTTACCGACAGGCAATACCACAAAATCACCCGTTTTCCACGGAATGTCTAGGTTATCAAATTGAGTGTGTCCGCTACCTTTCATCACATAAAATATTTGCGAGGTGGCATTAAAATTGGTCGCCAAGGTTTCTTCAGCCAAGATACGCACGAAATTCGCACAAAGCGCAGGACTGGTGGCTGGTTTTTCGCACCCTAATTGTTCGCTTATATCCAGCGGAACAAGTCGAGTGCCGCCTGTTTCATGCAGTTCACTACCGAATTCTGTGTATGGAATTGCGGAGATAAACCCAGAACCAATAGGGTCTGCGGCTTGCGTATATTCATAATATAAACCGTTTTCGATTAACCTGTTGAATGCGTCTGATGTCATTATGAAAATTGCCTCTTAGGGTAATGTGTTAGTGTCTAGCCGTTGTTAGTCACGCGGCTATCAACGCCGATAGTTCAGCCTGTAAACTTTGCTCTAGTTCAGCAAAATAGTCATCTTTGCTGGTAATAGTCTGCATACACAGATAGGTTTCATCGGCTTGCAGACGTTGTATATCGGCTTCTAACGCGGCAATGCGTTCGCGTAAGGCGGCGATTTTGCTTTGTAATATCGCTTTGTCAGTAATGCTATCGGAGGCTGTGCTTAAGGTCGCGCCCGTTTCTAGCGAGTGTAAAATCTCCAGAACGCGCTGTAAATCTTGGCGGCGATAGGCATCATTGAGAGCTTTAAAAAATGCTGTCCCTTGGGCTTTAAATTCATCGGCAAGTTTATCAGGATGACATAAACGGCTGGCTTTGCGATACGCGGCTTTGAGTTGCTGTTGTTGTTCTGGCGTTAAAGTCTGCGGCGCGTCTTGGAGTTGTTGCTTTAAACTCTGTTCAAAGTTTTCATAATCCCGTTGGGCTTCTTGCCGTTCGGCGGAGTCTTGACTAAACAACTCTGCGCGTTTTTTCAAAATGGCTTCAATCAAACTGCCTAAACGCCTCATATAATCGCTGTTGAATTCGTTGATTTGCCGTTCCAAGTCCGCTTGGGTATCAGTCAACTCATTCAGGCAATTTTCTAACAGCTTCAATTCCAGCTTTAGCCCTTGAATCTGCGGGTCTTGAAACACCATCACGCCGCTGTTGTCGTGTTTGTACTGCTCAATCAACTGAATCACATCTTGAAATTGCTGAGCTTGAATCAGTGCCAAAATACGCGCTACCTGAGCATCCAACAGCAAGACTTGCAGTTTTACCACCTGCATAGAGATAAGCTCTTCGTCCTCCATTGCCACCGCGTTTTTAATGATGTCTAGGCGTTTTAGAATGTCGTTGTGCATGGTGTGGGTTTAGTTGAATTTGGTGATGTGGCACATCTTATCGTGTTTGAGCCTCTCTCCATGCTTGTAATTCTGCTGATTGCCTTTTATCTGATTCCTGTTGGCGCAGTGAAAAAGCCCTAGAGTCTGCTTCTGCCCGTTCTCGCAGTGACAAAGGCTTAGAGTTAGCTTCTGGCTGTTCTCGTGTCTGTGTCTGTTCTTGAGCTTCCGCTTGTTCATGTACCTGCGCTTGATCCTGTGCTTGAATTTCTGCCTGTTCTCGCGCCTGTGCTTCTGCTCGTTCTCGTGCTTTTGTAGCCTGCCTTGTAGTTGTAGGGGATTGCTGAGTCGAGTAGTTTGGAGGCTGACCATTTTTCCAAATTCCTTTTATTATAGTGCCATTGGCAGCAAAATAATCTCCTCTACCATTCCTCACGCCATTTTTAAATTTACCAATGTATTTATCTCCATTTGAATAAATAAATGTTCCTTGACCATTAGCAGTATCATTTTTAAATCTACCTACATATTTACCACCATCTGCGAGAGTAAGTGTCCCTTGCCCTTCTTTTATACCATTTGACCACATACCTGCATATTTGCCGCCATCTGCGTAAGTAAGTGTTCCTTGACCATCAACCTTCCCATTTTTAAATTCACCTATATATTTACCACCATTTGCGAAAGTAAATGTTCCTTGACCGTTAGTGCAGTCACCAATACAACCTTCTATTACAGCTTGTGGCACATTTGCTGTAGGTGCTGTACTAACTGTAGGCGGTTCAATTGTTGCAACATTAGCTGAATTCTTGCAGTCGTCTTTGTTTATTTCAAAACGGTTGATTTCTACGCCATCATTACCGCTATAGATATAATCAAACGTTACACCATGTTGTAAATAAGACTTTCGTTCCTCATTTGCACATACATTATTTTTCACATACGTTTGAATCTGAGAATTTATATCTATTTCACGAGATGAATAGTTAAGCAACGTATGAAAGAAAGTCAAACGTAAACCAGAATTTATTTCGACTTTATCCAAACGAGTTTCTTTATCAATCTTCATTGGCAGTGTTTTGTTAATCGAATCGGCTGTTCTAGCTAGTTCGTTTTCAAGTGACTGTATAGTTGGTTTTGATGGTGGATATACCGTATTACTGATAGCTTTACCTGCAACGTTACCAATGGCTTGACCTGCTACTTCACTAATAGTATGAGTAACTACCTTGCGTGTTCCTTTTACAATAAAAACAACAATAAATACAACTACAATTCCAATAACTGAAAGTATTTTTTTTAACATAGTGTTCTTAAAAAAATATGTTGCGTAGGTTGAATTGTCAAAAAGAGATAATTCAATTTTTAATGTTTAAGTTATTCAGAATTGCACCGAACTTTTTACTCGTTCGAGTATTGGATTCAAGACAAGTGCATCAGTCTGTTTATATGAGAAAGTTATTTCAATCAGTCGATTAGAAACGGGAATTTTGTATTGAGTTACTTGCCAAGGTACAGAGTCGTTTACACCTGCACGAACGTAGGGCATAACTAACGAAAGAAAGTTGTTGAATTTTTCAATATGAACAGGTTGCATCTCGATAATCTTAATGCCCCCTGATACTTCAATTGTTTTAAAAAGTTTTTGCATTTCAAAGCCAATTGCTTCTAGGTCTTTTGGTGTTGCGATTGCAATATCTGCCTGAGTATAATCAGGTGGCATTGTGACACTTACTCTAATTGTCGCATTATTATTTGACTCTGGTTGAGCATTTACCGCAAGCAAGCGTTCTTTTTGTCCACTCGACCCTTCTATTCCAGCGTTACTAAGCATTGCTTCTCCAGCTACAGCTATATTTTTTTTACTATCTTGCGATAAAACTACCCAATTAGAAGGGATGTCGAGCGATATACCGTAAGCCAATTCAACTCGATGAAATGATGTGTCTTGAGCAAATACTGAAGTAGTAAATAAAATAAAAAACATTAATAACGAATAGAGCGATTGTTTTTTAATATGGGGTTTCATTAGTGTTCTCCAGTGGAAAAGTAGTTTCATAGGTCGAGTTAGTATAATGTAACCCTGAAATGTCAACAGAACCTAGTATTTTGGCGAAAAACTCCGTATTCCGCCATGTGGGCTACTACTCGCTATTGTCAACGAATTTTTCGATACCGATACGGATACGCCGCATTTTTGATATGGGTATCAAAATATGAACCGTGCGATTTTGCCTCCATAAGTCCAGAGTGTATAGAATCTGGTACTGCATAATATTCATAAAGACTGTTGTTACAAAATGCCACTTGTAGAGTTTTTGTATTTGTATCATATCCAATGGCACGAAGATTTGATGATGCAACAGGTACAAGATTCATCACTTATGCTCCTTCTAAACAGGTTCTGCTTTAATTTTTTTGTCTCGCGTTAGATTGTGAAGCCCCCTATCTAGCCCAAAAGTCTCACTTTCGATTTCATCTAGGGAAGACCAACTTTTTACTGTACTTTCATCGAAGGAGCTAATTATCCATTTCGAGCCATCTCGAAGCACGACAACAGTAATTAATTTATCGATTTTTGATTTTTTCTTCATGTTTTTTTCCTTTTTTTCAATATTAAGACGAGTTAGAGGTGTCAGCCGAAAGCCATAATTAATGACTAAACAACATAATCACTCTATCAGAGTTTTCAAGGTAAAATGAAAATTCCCCTACTTTATTTTGGAACAGCTATGTGGTCATTTTTTAAACGTCAACAATATCAACAACGAGATAAACAATCAGAATATATCGAGCAACCTGAGCCACGCCGCCGACCATTACATTTTGATGAGATTGTCGCGGGTATGGGTGATTTTTCTGATTTGGCAAAACATGATGCAGCGTTGAAAATCTGGCTACCCGAACCCGTTAAGCACACGCTTGTTGAGATAAGCGACCGTAGTAATTTATCGGTCAGTGAATTTTTACGGCAATTCTTAGCCATTCATTGCTATGGGCTTTATGCGTTTTATCAAATGATAGAAAGTACGCCTAATTTATTCAAAGATAGGGATTCATCGGGCATTAGGTATTCTTTTGCTATGGAAGAGCCACCAGAGGGTAAAAAGCGGGTTGATACTTATTGGGTGGTTGAGCTTGGCAAAAATATTGCCCCGATTAAAATGTGGCTTCCAACGCGCCTGAAAACGGATTTGAAAACCTTAGCTGAACACGTTGGCTTAACACCTTCCAATTATGTGCGAGAAATCCTTATTTCACGTTTGCTAGGGCATGGAATGCTTCCCCAACGCCCAACAATGTTTAAGCCATTTCCTGCCCCTGATGCGGATATTTGGGAAGCAGACCAACAAGTGTGGCGCGAAGTTTCACAAGAGGAATTTCATCACTATCACATCGGTGAAATACGCACGGAATGGGTTGATGAGGAGGTTAGCCATTCAAGTTAGTTAAATGAGGCATAAGGGGGATTCGCAGAATAATCCAACAAACAATTTAAGAGGTTTATCATGGCAATCAAATCAAGCATATTTGGTAGAGTAGAACTGAGCGGCAAAGATGCGGCGCGGTTTGTTCAACAGATTAACGAAGATAAAGCCAATCTTTTGGCTGTGGCGGCATTGGCGCGTGGTCGTGAAATAGCTAAGAAAATCAACAAGGGTGAAATGTTTAAACTAAAACCTAATGTCTGATTTAACCTATTACTTTCGCAAAAAGTAAAGCAGTTTTTATGAAAAACACGGCGATTCTACGCGCCATTTTAACGGCACACATTGGGTGTTTTTTAGAAGTGCGCTATTTTTGCGACATTTTGAAAGTTACAATTTTTATAAATATATAACTTATTGATTTTATTGAGCCGTTAGGCGGAATCGAACCGCCGACCCACACATTACGAATGTGTTGCTCTACCGACTGAGCTACAACGGCAACGCGGGCATTATAAAGCCATTAAAATGCAAATACTACTCGATTTAAATAACCGCCTACTCATGCGGGATTTGGCTATAATGTGGCTGAATGTTCTTGTAATTAATTAACGGATGGGACTTATGACTTTCATAGCTAATGTAATCAATAAAACGCCGCACTATGTTGAATCCAAAATAGTGCGTATTAAATCCAGTGCTAACTATCAAAAGTTGATGGATATGCCGCCACTGAAACGTTGGTCTATCGTGGCAGGATTGTTTTTAGCGTCCCAGTTAGTAGTTTTTGGCAGTTTATATCTGCTGTTTGGTAAGATTGTTGTCATTGGTTTTTTCGCCAGTATTTTGGCAGGTTTGGCGACTGGGGTAGGTGCGTTACCCGCTTTATTTTTTAAAAATATCTCTAATAATTTATTTAATAGTATGTTGGGCGCGGCGGCGGGTGTGATGCTAGCGGCGACCGCATTTTCTTTGCTTGTTCCAGGCATAGAGTTTGGTAATGCAATTTGGCCTGGCAAAGGTATTTATGTGGTGTCATTGGGGATGTTGGTGGGTGCAGCGTTTTTGCATTATGCGGATAAACAGTTGCCTCATATACATTTTGATTCCATTTCTGATACGCAATTGAATTCGCTGAAAAAAGTTTGGTTGTTCGTTATCGCTATTACGATTCACAATTTCCCTGAAGGGATGTCAGTGGGTGTGAGTTTTGGTTCGGGCGAAATGAAAAACGGCGTGGTGTTGGCGATTGCGATTGCCTTGCAAAATATTCCCGAAGGGCTGGCGGTGGCGTTGCCGTTGGTGGGTTTAGGTTATAACAAATGGCGTGCGGTCGGTATTGCGACGTTGACAGGTTTGGTCGAGCCTGTAGGTGGTTTGTTGGGTATTACGATGGTGACGGCGTTCCAGCCTATTTTGCCGATTGCAATGGGGTTTGCGGCAGGTGCTATGTTGTTTGTTATTAGTGAAGAAATTATTCCAGAAACGCATTCTAATGGGCGGTCACGTTATGCGACGTTTGCATTGATGGTTGGTTTTATTATTATGATGGTATTGGATAATATGCTGGGCTAATTGAGCCAGTGATTCACAGGTAGGGATTCGTGCAATGAAGCCTTACAACATACCTTCCTCTGCGTTTAATTCATAATGGACAATTTACAAAATTTTTTTTCTTCATTCAGTATTGCTGATAGTTTGCAGACGTTGTCATCGCTAGTGAATGCCAGTAGTCTTGCTGAGCTATCTGCAACGACTATCACCAGCTATGTGTTAATTATTGCCGCAGAAATGGGCGATAAAAGTCAGTTGGTTTGCATGACTTTAGCATCGCGGCACAGGGCTTTACCCGTGATGTTGGGGGCGATTGCCGCGTTTGCTTTGTTAAATACGTTGGCTGTGGTGTTTGGTGTTGCTATTGCCAATTGGTTGCCCGAATACGTTATTGCAGCAACAGTCGCGGTGTTATTCACGGTGTTTGGTATTCATGCGTTACGCGTCACAGAACCTGATGCCGATGAAGAAGTGGAAGAAAAAAGCGGTCATAACATCTTTTTTACTACTTTTTTGTTAATCACTGTCGCAGAATTTGGCGATAAAACCCAATTAGCAGTGGTTGCCTTAAGCAGTACCGCCGCACCGATTGCTGTGTGGTTAGGTTCAACGCTGGCATTGGTATCCACATCGGCTTTAGGCGTGTTAGCAGGGCGGACGATTTTACAAAAAGTGCCGCTGGTGTTGCTACATAAAATCAGCGGCACTATTTTTCTGGCACTCGCGGCGATTGCCGCGTATCGTGCTTATATCAGTTATTTACTCTGAGTTTTAAAAAAATGCCTCAACATTATTCCTCTGACATCACCGCTGCTGTTCAACAACTCAACGCGGGTAAAGTCATTGCCTATCCGACTGAAGCTGTTTACGGTTTGGGTTGTAATCCGCTGAATGAAGCGGCGGTAATGCACTTACTGGACATCAAACAACGCCCGATAGAAAAAGGGCTGATTTTAATTGCTGCGTCATTGCAACAACTTGAACCGTATTTAATTTTGAATGACGAAATACTGGCGCGTATTACTCCCACTTGGCCAGGCCCTGTGACGTGGGTAATCCCTGCACAAGCCAGCGTACCAAAATGGCTCACAGGCGAACATAACAGCCTCGCTGTTAGAGTCACCGCGCACCCTGTCGCCCAGCAATTATGCAGAGATTATGGTCATCCGTTAGTCTCCACCAGTGCTAATGAAACCACGCAACCTGCGCTGAGAGCCGCCGCTGAAGTGTTAAGCGTCTTTGCCGACCGTGATATTTTTATCTTAGACGGCAAAGTGGGTGAACTAGGACAAGAAACGGCTATTTATGATGCGGTGAGTGGTACGCGGTTACGTTGAAACCTTACGATATTAATGACTGCCAGTCCTTAAAGGACTGGCAGTCATGCTTCTTACTGGGCTTTTTTAAAACCCAAACCCAACAACACAATCAAGCCGCCCCACAATAAACAAGGCACTAACCAAAACCAGCGTTGATAAAAGGTGCTGGGTGGGTTGGTTAAATACGGCACTTCATACAAACCTACCCATTGTTGATGAATCGGCGAGCGTTCCAAAATCTCACCCGATGCTAACGACACCGACGAAATCCCTGTATTTGTCACTCGTAATACAGGACGGCGAAATTCCACACCGCGTGCCAGTGTCATGTAAAAATGCTGATAGGGTTCTTGCCAACTGCCGTACCACGAATCATTCGTCACATTGACAATAAACTGCGCTCCCAAATCAGCTAAATCGCGGGAAAATTTAGGGAACAAACTTTCGTAGCAAATTTGCGCTCCCATTTTGTAACCATTCCACGCTAATAATTCCGTTGGCCCTGCGCCGCGTGCAAAATGCCCAGTGGCAGGTAAGAAGTTGCGAATCGCGGGGAAATATTGTTCCAAGGGAATGTATTCTCCAAACGCCAATAAAATGGTTTTGCTGTAATGCGGTGGTACAATGTCGCCGTCTTTATTCAGCACAAACAAGGAATTAGTAATTAAGCGTAGCTTTTCATTCACACTGTACGCGCCAGTGATAAGCGGTAATTGTCGCGCTTTAAGAAATTCAGCCAATTCCAGCGACGGCTCATCATTTTTAAATTGTTCGCCTAATAACGCAGGGAATGCGGTTTCAGGCCACAATACAAAATCAATTTTTCGGTCTTTATAATGAGTAACAGCGGCATCGGTTTGGGTCAGATAACGATGCAATATTTCTTTACCAAAACCTTTACCCAATTCTGCTGCCAATTTTTCAGAATTTTCGGTACTGGCTTGAATCATCAAGGTATTAAACGACGCATCGGGTTTGGGTAAGCGGGCTTGTAGCCATAAACCGCCCATATTAAGCAACATAAACCCCGTCAACACTAACCCCGCCAGTATTTTTCCCGATGCCTGTTTGCGCTGTTGCCACGCCAGCAATAACGGCAAATTAGCCAACAAGGTCAACGCACTCAAGCCACTAAAACCAATAAATTCTGCCCACTGATACACGGGCAAATTAGCACCGTACCACGAATAACCGAAATTCCAATCGAACAGCGTGAACGAATAGGCTTCACATAAAATGGTAATCATCGCCATCAAACCCAGTGATAACCGCGCCGACCATTGAAATTTGCGTTGCCCACAAAACCACAGCAAACCCGCTAATGGCACAAATAAATGCGCAATCAAGCCGTAGACTAACATCCCCACCCCCGCAAACACCCACGGCAAATGCGCGAATTCATGCAGTAAGTAAGTCACCCAGTTAAAACCAATCAGCGTGAAGACAAACGCGGTAATGAATCCGCCAATTAACACGGCTTTTAACGTGGTTTGTTGCAACCAAAACAACCACAACGGTACAAAACAAAACAATGAAGCCCACGGTGGAAACGGAATATAGCTAGTGCCAATAAAGACACCCGACAAAATAGGCAATAGCCACGGCTTTAATTTATTGAACATAGTTGCCTGAATGTTTAAACGGTATCACCGTGATAATTGACAGATTTTAAGACACGCAGATTGGTATGTGGTGCGTGAATAGCTAATTTATGAAATGCCGCCGTTATTGCTAGTGATTTTATCGCTGCCACTGAACCAAAGCGAAGGCTAAACAGTTTTTCACGCTTACCTTGTGGCAAACTATTCATAATTTCATTAATACGCTTATCAATTAAACCACGCGCCTGTTGCAATTCTATGTCAAGCTCCGATTTTAAACCTGATACCGCTTTAGGTACGCTTGCTGGCAGTGCTTTAACTGATAAATCAACAGGTAACTTGTTCGCCATTGCTGCCAATTTTTTGCTTTTATTGGGATCGACTAACAGACGGTGTTCATTAACACTGACTTTAGGGCGGGGTACATTCTTGGGGTTGTGTGTATTTTCCATGAGGTGGTAAAAATGGGTATGTTTTAAGGCGCGTCATCCAAAATGGTTTTCAAAAAGGGGATGGTTAGTTTGCGTTTAGCGGCGAGTGAGGCTTGATCTAATTGCGCTAATAACCGCCATAAAGCGGATAAATCACGGTCGTAATGGGTTAGTAAAAATAGCCCCACTTGCGGAGAAATTTCAAAACCCAGTTGATTGGCTTTAAAAATTAGCGCGGTGATTCGATCATGATTAGCTAAGGGCTGTAGTTTGAGGGTTAGCCCCCAATTAAGCCGTGTTTTAAGATCGGGTAATTGAATGGCGAGTTCATTAGGCAGGCAAGAGGCGGAGACTATCAATGTCCGCTCGCTGTCTCGATGGCGATTAAAAAAATTAAACACAGCGATTTCCCATTCGTTATTGCCTGCAATGCAGTCAATATTGTCCAAACAGACTATATCTAGCGTATCTAAGCCTTTCAAGATGCTTGAATTCGCCAGCGTCGGATTGGTTAAATCCAAATAAAATGAACTGCGTTTGATGCTTTGTGCTTGATGACAAGCGGCTTGGAGTAAATGGCTTTTACCTAAACCTTGGTCGCCCCACAGAAAAATTTGTTGCTCACCTGCACCTTTGATGCTGTTTTGTAGATGCGTGATAATTTCCAGATTACTCCCTGCGAAAAAATCATTGAACGTTTGATTGGCTCTAAACTCAAACTGTAACGGCAGTTGTTTTGACATGATGTGCTATTTTTTTAAGCCATGCAGATAACCGATTACGCCCAGAAAAAGCAGTAAACTAAAGGTCACTTCTAATGCGGCATACAGCCGTTCATCTGCATTGCTATAGGTTTCTATCGAGCCGTGGACAAAATACAATAAACTCACATAACCTGCCCAGCCACAACTTTTAGGTTTGCCGCTTAATAAGCCGCGCATCGGCAATAATAACGGCGTAACCGTTACCAATAAAACCAACGCCACAGGAATGCGCGTCGAAGGCGCAATCACGGTATTCCAGAGCATTAATAAAATAAACAGCCCGAAAAATCCAGCGACGGCAACAATGTGATAATACTTCGGTAATATGTTCATTTGCTCACTTTTAAACGTTGAGCCGTTTTAGCCACACGCGCACCTAAGGCACGGCATAAGGTTTTTTCATGCTCAGATAATCCCGCGTGATCCATCGATAAATGACTCGCGCCGTAAGGTGTTCCGCCTGAGGTGGTTTCACGCAAGGCTTGTTCGGTATAAGGCAAGCCCACTATCAACATCCCTTGATGCAGTAATGGCAACATCATGGATAACAAAGTGCTTTCATGCCCGCCGTGCATACTGCCCGATGAGGTAAAAACGCCCGCAGGTTTACCGCTTAATGAACCTGATAACCACAACGCCGTAGTTTGGTCGATAAAATATTTCATCGGAGCTGCCATATTGCCAAAATGCGTTGGACTGCCTAATACTAAGCCATCGCAGGTTTTTAAATCATCTAAGGTAACGTAAATCGCGCCTTGTTCAGGAATGCGTTCAGCGGTTTTTTCGCACACCGTAGAGACATCGGGAACGGTTCTCAGCACAGCTTCAGCACCTGTTACCGACTCCACGCCCCGCGCAATTAAATTCGCCATGTCGGCAGTTGTGCCATGACGGGAAAAATATAAAACTAAAATTTTTGTCATGTGCTTAGCCATTATAAAATTGCTAACACCGCTTCGGGTGGACGACCCAGTGCCGCTTTACCGTTAGCAAGCACGATGGGGCGTTCTATTAATATCGGTTGTTTTATCATGGCATTAATCAATGTTTGTCTATCCAATGTTGCATCCGCTAAGCCACAGGCTTGATATTCCGCTTCGTTGGTTCGCATGAGTTCACGCGGTGTCATGCCTAATTTTTGCAATATTGAATCGAGTTCTTCGGCACTAGGGGGGAATTTCAAATATTCAATAATCACGGGTTCTATGCCGCGTTCTTGTAATAATTGTAACGTTTGTCTGGATTTAGAGCAGCGCGGATTATGATAAATGACGACGTTCATAGTGCAATGATGGCTGAATATAAAGCAGTTATAATAGCACTTAACAAAACTCAGACGGCAAAAAAGGTAACATAATGATGGAACGCGTAAAAGATCGAGCGACACAATACTGGTTATTAGCCCGATTTGATAAACCGATTGGTATTTTGATTTTATTATGGCCTGCATTATGGGCGTTATGGGTCGCAAGTAGCGGCAAACCGAATACACTGGTATTGACGGTGATTTGTTTAGGCGTGGTACTCATGCGAGCGGCAGGTTGTGTGATTAATGATTATGCTGACCGTGATTTTGACCCACACGTTGAACGCACCAAACAACGTCCGATTGCCGCAGGTAAAGTCACTCCAAAAGAAGCATTACTCTTTTTTGTCGTCTTAACGTTATGTGCGTTTGCCTTAGTCTTACTGCTCAATATTTACACCATTTTATTATCCTTTGTGGGCGCATTTTTAGCTGCCAGTTACCCGTTTATGAAACGTTATACCCAATTGCCGCAAGCCTATTTAGGCATTGCTTTTGGTTGGGCAGTACCGATGTCATTTTCAGCACAAATGAATGCCATTCCAGCGGTGGCGTGGGTGATGTATTTAGCGGTTATATTATGGGCGTTGGTCTATGACACCATGTACGCAATGGTCGATAAAGACGATGATTTAAAAATTGGTGTTAAATCAACGGCGATTTTATTCGGTGATTATGACCGTCATATCATGGCAGTATTGCAGCTTATTATTCTGGCTTTGCTCATCACTATCGGTGTCATGCAGCAGTGCGGCTGGGCTTATTATCTAAGTGTCATCTGTGCCGCTGGTTTATCGGTTTATCAACAATGCTTAATTTTTCACCGTAACAAAGCCCACTGTTTTAAAGCCTTTTTAAATAATAACTGGTTTGGCTTGGCAATTTTTATCGGCTTGGTTGTTGATTATTGGTTGCGTTAAGTTTACTCCCATTTTACAACAATGATGTTTCAGGAAATAACCATGAAAAAAATTTTAGGTGTTAGTTTATTAATCGCACTCTGCTTGAATAATCCTGTCCACGCACAAAAAAACAAAACCATGATAGGCAAGGTTATGGCGTTTGAGTGCGGCGATAATTGCTACTTAACGATTGTCGATGAACAAGGGCAAGATCATCAGGCATTGTGTAGCGATACTTCCGTATGCGACAAGATAATGAATAACATAGATGACCCCAATTTAGCGGGCTATAAAAGAAAATTGGTTAAAGCGACTATTGGTCAAGGCAAACAATTCGATGGTGCGGGCAATGTTATGGGAACGATGGATGCGTTTATCAAAATACAGCTACTAAAATAACTGCTCATCCACCGTTTGCCTTGTGGTCTACTGTAACTTAGTGGATTATTTCAGCGTGATAACGATAAACTTTAACGGTTTCTGACCAGTAATCAGACGGCAAGCCTGCTTTTTGTTTTAAATGGCGTAAAAACTGTTTAGGTTCTGGTAATTGCTCCCAGACTGAGGGCAGAAACGTACCGCGCCGATTACCTTCTTGTAAAATTAAACCATCAATAGTGGGTTGCAGTTGGCTTAATAAATCCTGTTCTGAACTAAATTCAATGGGTTCGGCAGGGGTGAGTATCGACAAGTGAATCTCTAAGTCGTCCAATTCATGCGCCGCCAAGGGTGGAAAACGTGGGTCTTGAAAGGCAGCTGAAAAGGCATTTTCGGCAATGTCCACGACTAGCGGTCTACTAGCGGCTAATATGCCGATACAGCCGCGTAGTTGCCCGTGTTTTTGTAAAGTGACAAAGGTGGCGCGTTTCACTGTTAATTCGGCTGGAAAATCGCCGAGATTAACGGTTAACGGCTTGCCTGTCGCTAAACCATACTGAATGGAGTTTTTTGCCAGTGTTAGCAGACATTGCTGCTGTTCTTTATTCAATGATGTACGCGCCATAACCCACCACCCTTTGTTTGTCACCTGCGGTATCGCCTGAATTGCGCAGGTCGATGTTTTTAACGGTTAATGCCTTATCTTTTGCCAATTTTAATAAGCCGCTCACAGGGACTCTGCCACAGGCTGATTCAAACCCTAATTGTTCATAGTGTAGACTTTCTATCGCCTTACTGGTGGTTTGGTCTAGTTGTTGTGCGGTTGCATAATCGTGATAATGACTTAAATCTGAGCTAATCACAATCAGCGTTTCGCCGCCTCCCCATAATAATTCAAGCACTTGGCTTACTTCTTCAGGTGATGCGTCACCTGCCACTATGGGGATAATGCTAAAGTCATCGAGCATAGTTTGTAAAAAAGGCAGTTGCACTTCTAAACTGTGTTCGTGACTGTGGGCTTGTTCGATGGTGTTTACAAAGGGTAGTTGAACGAGTGCCTGTACTGCTTGGGTATCAACAGGAATATTGCCTAACGGGGTGATAAAACTGTCCGCGTGACTAACGGCAAGCCCTTTAAAGGCAACACGATGAGAAGGGCCGATAATAACAACCCGTTTGATGACATCGTGAGCGTTTTTTAATCGCGTGTACGCGCTGGCGGCAATCGCACCTGAATAAATATAGCCCGCATGAGGGGCAATAATCGCTTTAGGCACGGGTGCTTCGATGCTTGCATCATGCAAATAGTGCGCAAGCAACTCCCTTAGTTGTTGTGGATTAGCAGGATAAAAACTACCTGCCACGGCGGGTTGTCTGTTCATCAGTTTCTCCTTTATAAATCAACAAGATTGTTTATATTTAAGGGTTGGCATTATACGCTGAATTTAAATACCATAAGAAGTTCAAAATGCTGGTTTTTTTATAGAAAAGGTGAATCAAATGACTACGTTTATTACGCCTGATACGGTACAGACCCGTTATTGGCATACGCTGGAAGACGGTCGAGTACAATGTGACTTGTGTCCTCGTTTTTGTAAACTGCACCCTGAGCAACGCGGGCTGTGTTTTGTTAGACAAAATGTAAATAATCAAATTGTGATGACCAGTTATGGTCGCTCCAGTGGTTTTGCGATTGATCCTATCGAAAAAAAGCCGCTCAATCATTTTTTACCAGGGTCGCCGATTTTGTCGTTTGGTACGGCAGGCTGTAATCTGGCGTGTAAGTTTTGCCAGAATTGGGATATAAGTAAATCACGCGAGATGGACACGCTAATGAGTAAAGCGTCGCCTGAGGCGATTGCTAGGGCAGCATTAGCGCATGGTTGTGATAGCGTGGCTTACACTTACAATGATCCTGTGGTGTTTCATGAATATGCGATTGATACCGCGCAGGCGTGTCGAGCGTTGGGTATAAAGTCGGTTGCGGTGTCGGCGGGTTATGTCTGTGAACAACCAAGAGCTGAATTTTATGCGTATATGGATGCGGCTAATATCGATTTAAAAGCCTTTACTGAGCATTTTTATCACCACATAACGGGTGGGCATTTGCAGCCTGTATTAGACACCCTGAAATACATCAAGCATGAAACCTCCGTGTGGTTAGAGCTAACGACGTTAATTATTCCCGATGAAAATGATTCAGAGGCAGAACTGGAGGCGATGACGCAATGGGTGGTTGAAAATTTGGGTGCGGATGTGCCTATGCACTTTAGTGCGTTTCACCCAGATTGGAAAATGCGCGATAAACCCCATACGCAGTTACAGGCTTTATTACGCGCTAGACAAATCGCGTTAAAAAATGGGGTACATTATGCCTATATCGGCAATGCGCATGATAAAGCCGCCGATAGCACTTATTGCCATGCGTGCGGTGAACTATTAATTGGTAGAGACTGGTATGAATTGTCCGAATGGAATCTGGACGTTTCAGGCTGTTGTCGTTTTTGTGGTGAACGCTGTGCGGGGGTGTTTAATACAAAGGCGGGGGACTGGGGCGCAAAGCGAAAAGCTCTTGTTATTAATTGAGTGCTTGGTGTTTTTCTACTAAACATATTGACCAGCCACAAACAAAAAACCCAGCAATTAAGCTGGGTTTTTTGGTACTACTGAAATTTTTAGCTTATAAAGAAATAGAGCTAGAAGTTTTTTGTTTGCTGCTGTCTTGGTCATCGATACAACCAGTTAAGCCAACGATCATTAATGCCATAGCCAAAATTGCTAAAGTTTTTTTCATAGTATCCTCCAATGGGGTTAAATTATTTTTATGTGCGCGTTACGAAAAGCACGGATAATTTATATCATGACTATAATGACGATGCAATAATAAAATCTTTCTGTGGGTCATAATGCGTTGATGTTTTCAGGTAAATCGAATGAAATTATATCGTTTGACCACCTAACTGTTCCAATATTTGTCCATTGTGAGGCAAAGTTTTTATGCAGTTGATCGTGAACCCACTCAGCCGGTGCATCGATTTTTTTCATTTGTATATGAAATATAGTGTTATTGATGTCTAGTCCACTATTTCGACCCCAAAACGCAGTGACTTTCATAATAAATTTTCGTACCCGCTGATTATCAATCGTTGGCGTGACCGCAATATTAGCCCACATAGACTGTACCCGCCCCCAATTTGGCGCGAGTAATCGCCCTTGTTCATTAACAAATGGTAGCCACTGTTCAACACCGTTTTTATCGGTGTAGGTAATGGCTAAAATGCGATCGTAGCCAGCAAAATGGTCGTGTAAATAAAGAGCGTGCGGGGTGATACCTAAAAATAGCTGAGAAACCATAATAAGCGCGTTACTGGCTTGAGAAATAGGCACGCTAATGGGACTTTTTTCAATTGCTAAATCAAGTCGATAAAAAAGCCCATAATGAATGGAGCTGTTCAACTGTAAAAATAGTATAGCAATCAATATCTTGCTCAGTTTTCTAGCAAATGTTTTCGGTTTTTGTACAGCAAATTGTTCAAAAATTCGGTGGTATAGCGTGTTATCTAAGAATTTTTCTGAGATGACGCAGTTTGATGTACAAGGTACGCGTAGTCGCGAATCAGCGACAGCACGGTATTTTTTCACAGCTATTTGATAAATAACAGGCAGCCGCAACACAAGCCCTAGGGGTGCTAAATAGCCCATTTTTAGCAAGATTTGACTATAAGTATCCACACCTGAATAAATTTTATTATCGCTATCTAGGGCATATAAATCCGTCAATAAAGTTTCATCACTAATGCCCATCAGTGCGGGATAATACATCGCGTGTTGTTGCGCATTTTTAAAATCGATACGGCTAAATATATCAAAGTGATTAAGCGTTAATACAGTGCGATTACAAAGTGGGCAGTGCTGATCATAAAAAACTGTTAGAGCAGGTTTTTTAGCCGTTAATTGCTTGCCAATAGCACGCCACCAGCTAAATGGCACTAACAAAATATAAAATATGGACATACCCAGTCCGAAAGGATAAATGTTTAAGGAAAGGGTAATACCAAGATGTAAGCTAAGACCGATAAATAAATAAATAACACGGAACTGTCGGCGAAAAAATAGAAAAATAAAGCTAAATTGAAAAACTAAAATGGTATAGCCGATGGTTTTTTCCACTAATTCTAAGTTAAGTAACCAAGACATATCGACCGCAGAAACATAATAGGGTTGCGTTGATGGTAGCCATGATCCCAGACCATTGCGCCAATGTTGAGCAAACATTTTATGAATAGATGAATCGAAGTAGAGGAAACCCAAACAAATGGCAACAGGTAAGAGATAGGCAAGTACCGATACGGTTGGTTTTGCGTAGCTGTGATAAGACGTAAAAGGCGTACTGAGTTTGCGCCTTAGATTATCAAGTGAAAAAGCACGATCTGCGGGCATAAATAACAGAAAAAATCCTGCACCTATCATGAAAATATCAAAGCCACCATCAAAGTCACGCTGCATCGTGGTGAAATTAACGAAAACAATCCAAAAAATGTAATTGCTAATCACCGCAAATGAGTAGCGATAGCCTACTACTACAAAACTGGCAACTACTGCCCAAAGACATAAAAAAAATGGAATAGTCGGAAATTCGACATCTATGTACGGTATAGGGTCAAATATTAAGTGATTGAAATATAATAGAAATACTATTTCTTGCAGGGTGACTAATCCGTAAAAAAGTCGAAATAAGCCAATGCCTGTTACGGGTACTCGTTTAGAATTGAGTTCTGAAAGTGTAGCGAGGAGTGTTTTATACATTTTGATGTTTTAAAAACCGCAAAATGTGTGAGTATAAAGCAATTGGATGTAAAAAGTGAGGCAAAAAATAAGGTCGCTACTCACTAAAGAGTAAGCAACGACCTAATTCAGGCAATTTAAAACTAAAGACTTATTACTCGTCGTCTGGGTGTGGAGCAAAAACCCATTTTGCAAGAAAATAAATAGCAGCGACAACGACAACTGCACCAATCATGCCTTTTGGTTCTTTTAACATTTCAGTCAAGTCTAATATAAAACCCATGAATATCTCCTACCTAAATAATAATTTTTTTTGAGAAATTGCTAACTACATAGCAAGCGGAATCAGAATGATAGTTATGAGTTTCATAGAAAATAATTTTTATGATTCTCTAAACGCTTCATCGCAAACTGCTAACATGGATTCCCATTATGACAGCCGCTCCGCGTTCGTATAGCCCTGCTAACTCTCAGTGCTTCTTCTAAAAAGAAGAATTTTCATTATAAACGATACATTAGCATTATCAATGCTTTTGTTTTAAGCAGGGCAGGGCAACGTAAATCAATCACTGATGATTTGTTTTTACAGGACATTGAGTAACATTAGAGTTAAGGCTGTTTATTTGTTTATTTATGGCATTTTAAAAATGTTGAACTATAAAATTGCAGATTGATATAGTTAAAGGTCGATAGCCAGTGTGGTATAGTTTAAACTCTTCGTTTTCAAGCGGACACATTAGGGGAAGAATAATGAAAAAAATTGTTAAAATACTGTCGTTAGCAGCGACTTTCATAGCATTTTCGGCGAATGCAGAAGTTCAGTTAAAGGATAACTCTGAGATTTTAGGTAAATGGAATCTCTATGCTGAGGCCATTAGATTAGACGGTGAGCAAAAAGCAGTCAAAATTGAATGGGATTTTCAGGCTGACGGTATAATACAAACAAAGTCAACTGACTCGGTAGGTCGTACTGGGGAAATGAAAATTCCCATTAAATACTCAGTTGAAAATGGCGAAATTAAAAAGCAAATGACACCAGGACGAGAAAAATATGACTCGTGCAAAGTGCTTGAAAAAGATGATGCAAAGATGATACTGAAATGTTCAGGTATGTTCTTTTTTCTAAAAAAAATCTAATATAAAATAGGAGATATTACTTATGATTGGCGCAATGGTAATGATTTTTGTAGCTCTCTGGATTTATCAGTCAGCTAAGAAAGCAAAAGTAGGCAATGTGATGATGTGGGCGGCTGGTGCAGCACTTGTTTTTTTTATAACACAGTTTGCATTGATTGAAATCAATGTAAATCTGTTTGATTTAGACGGCACTAAAACAGAAAGTAAAGTGATGCTGGGTTCAGACGATGAAACTTGCGTACCGACTAAAGCAGTTGCAAAAGCAGGCGAAAAAGACGGTGATATGGGGCAATTTAAGAACTCAAGTTGTTCTGAGGTACACGGCGGAGACAGACAGGATGAAGAGCGTTATATGGGCTTTAGCGGCGTGCTTAAATCACTGTATTTTGAGTTATTTCCTTCTATCCTTAGCTTTTTTGCGATTGCGTTTTTGCGCATTAAGCTAATCACCAAAGAAGAAATTTCAGCCACTAGCTTATTCAGTGGTCTTAAAGAGATGTTTATCAGCATCAAACAAAGCTTTAAATCATCTGCATCCGAATAATAAATAAAAACTAAAAAAGCTCAAGCACCTGCTTGGGCTTTTTTATTGTTTCACACTATCACAGAAACCAGCAGAATAAGACCGCCAACAAACAGCACGGTAAAAATTACCCCAGCGATCACATAAGTCAACAACGAACCTTGTTCAAATTCTTTGCGTCTATTTTCATCACTTTGTACACCCATAGCCGCAGAAAGAACGCTCTTAATTAATTGTATAATTTTTGATTTTGACACAATATCACCAACCGAAAATTAAAAATAATAGTGCTAGCTCGCACATTAAGCAATAATTAGTTTCACACCCACCTTTGGTAATCTCAATGAACAGAACAGACTTATTCAAACAACACTTGTCCCAACGCATTTTATTTCTCGACGGCGCGATGGGGACGATGATTCAAGGCTATAAGCTGGAAGAAAAAGATTATCGTGGGACACGTTTTGCGCAGTGGGAAACCGATTTAAAAGGTAATAATGATTTGTTGTCTTTAACGCAACCTGACATTATTCAAGCGATACACAGCGCGTATTTTGCCGCAGGTGCGGATATTGTTGAAACCAATACCTTCAATTCGACCACGATTTCTATGGCGGATTACGGTATGGAATCCTTGGCATTCGAAATTAACGTAGCCTCAGCAAAAATTGCCAGAGCTGCCGCTGAACAATACAGCACGCCAGAAAAACCGCGTTTTGTTGCAGGTGTCTTAGGGCCAACGGCGCGTACTGCGTCCATGTCACCCGATGTCAACGATCCAGGTTTCCGCAATATTTCTTTTGATGAATTAGTTATTGCTTACACCGAAGCCACGCATGGATTGATTGAAGGTGGGGCAGATCTTATTTTAATTGAAACCGTGTTTGATACCTTGAATGCGAAAGCCGCCATTTTTGCGGTTGAACAAGTGTTTGACGACATTGGCTATAAATTACCCGTGATGATTTCAGGCACAATTACCGACGCATCAGGCAGAACTTTATCAGGGCAAACAGTAGGTGCGTTTTGGAATTCCTTAAAACACGTTAACCCTATTTCCTTTGGTTTTAACTGTGCATTAGGGGCAACTGAACTACGTCAATACATTGCTGAATTATCCAGCATTGCCGATACCAATGTATCTGCACATCCTAATGCAGGCTTGCCGAATGAGTTCGGTGAGTACGATGAAACCCCTGAAATGATGGCAGCAGAAATTGCTGATTGGGCAAAAAATGGCTATCTCAATATTATCGGCGGCTGTTGCGGCACATCACCCGCGACTATTAAAGCCATCGTTGATGCGGTAGGAAAATACCCACCCCGTCCTATTCCAGAAATTGAAAAAAAATGCCGACTCGCAGGTTTAGAGCCAATGACTATCGGCGCAGATTCTTTATTCGTCAATGTCGGTGAACGCACTAACGTCACAGGCTCAGCCGCGTTCAAACGCTTAATTATCGACGGTCATTTTGAAGCTGCTTTAGACGTTGCCAAACAACAAGTCGAAAACGGCGCACAAATCATCGACATCAACATGGATGAAGGGATGCTGGAATCCAAAGAAGCAATGGTGCGCTTCTTGATGCTGATTGCCGCCGAACCTGATATTGCCAAAGTGCCGATTATGCTCGATTCCTCCAAATGGGATATTTTGGAAGCTGGGCTTAAATGTATTCAGGGTAAAGGTGTGGTCAATTCCATTTCCTTGAAAGAAGGCGAAGAGGCGTTCATTAAACACGCCAAACTGGTACATCGCTATGGCGCGGCAGTTATTGTCATGGCATTTGATGAAGAAGGGCAAGCCGACACCAAAGCCCGCAAAATTGAAATTTGCCAACGTGCTTATAAAATTCTGGTCGAACAAATTGGCTTTCCGCCTGAAGATATTATTTTTGATCCTAATATTTTCGCCATTGCCACAGGCATTGATGAACACAATAACTACGGAGTGGATTTTATTGAAGCCACTCGCGAAATCAAACGTACTCTGCCTTACGCGCTGATTTCTGGCGGCGTGTCTAATGTATCATTTTCGTTTCGCGGCAATAATCCAGTGCGTGAAGCCATTCATGCAGTGTTTTTATACCACGCGATTCAAGCGGGCATGACAATGGGGATTGTCAATGCGGGACAACTGGCTATTTACGCTGATGTCCCTGATGATTTACGCAACACCATCGAAGACGTGGTGTTAAATCGTCATGATGGTAGCGGTACTGACCAATTACTGGCATTAGCGGAAAAATACCGTGGTGACGGTAGCACAGGTGAAGTCAAAGCTGAAAATCAAGAATGGCGGTCGTGGCCTGTTAATAAACGCCTAGAACACGCGCTGGTCAAAGGCATTACCGATTACATCGACGAAGACACCGAACAAGCGCGGTTAGAAGCCGAAAGACCCTTACACGTTATCGAAGGCGCGTTAATGGATGGCATGAACGTGGTCGGTGATTTATTTGGCGCGGGAAAAATGTTTTTGCCGCAAGTGGTTAAATCGGCGCGAGTAATGAAAAAAGCCGTCGCTTATTTAATGCCATTTATGGATGCCGATAAAGCCGCTGGCGATCGACAAACTAACGGTAAAATTCTCATGGCAACCGTCAAAGGCGATGTTCACGATATTGGTAAAAACATCGTCGCGGTAGTGTTGCAATGCAATAATTATGACGTGGTTGACTTAGGCGTAATGGTATCCGCAGAAAAAATATTACAAACTGCCCGCTTGGAAAAAGTGGATATTATTGGTTTAAGTGGCTTAATTACGCCTTCACTGGATGAAATGGTACACGTTGCCAAAGAAATGCAGCGACAAGGTTTTACTATTCCACTGATGATAGGTGGTGCGACTACCTCACGCGCTCATACTGCGGTCAAAATTGAACCACATTACACCAATGGCGCGACCGTCTATGTGACTGATGCGTCACGCGGTGTGGGCGTTGCCAGTAATCTGCTCAGTGTTGAATTAAAAGACGAATTCATAAAAGGTGTCCGCGAGGAGTATGAAGAAGTTAGAGAGCGTCACAAGGGCAGGGAGGCTAAAACTAAACAACACTCACTGGAAGACGCGAGACGTAATAAATATGAATGGGCTATGCTGACCCCTGTTAAACCTTCATTCTTAGGCATTAAAGTCATTGATAATTTACCAATGGTGACCTTGGTTGACTATATTGATTGGACACCATTTTTTCAAACGTGGGAAATGGCGGGCAGTTACCCAAAAATTTTGGATGATAAAGTGGTTGGTGTTGAAGCGCGGACGTTATTTGCCGATGCACAAACGATGTTGAAAAAAATAGTCAGTGAAAACTGGTTACAGGCGAGGGCAGTGGTGGGTTTTTTCCCC
The DNA here is from genome assembly GCA_002134785.1 of Crenothrix sp. D3. GTDB lineage: Bacteria > Pseudomonadota > Gammaproteobacteria > Methylococcales > Methylomonadaceae > UBA4132. The sequence goes on along the minus strand of MBQZ01000016.1, from coordinate 10,614 downwards.
GCCGCCAGTGAGGGTGATGATGTCATTGTGTATACCGATGAATCACGCAGCCAAGTCCGCGAAACGTTGCAACACTTGCGTCAGCAAAATATCAAAGCCCCCGGCCGTCCGAATTATTGTTTATCGGATTTTATCGCGCCAGTGGATAGCGGAAAAGCCGATTATATCGGTGGTTTTGCTGTCACCACAGGCATCGGCATCGAAGCAAAATTAGCAGAATTTGAACAAGACCACGATGATTACAGCTCAATTATGCTCAAAGCCCTAGCGGACAGACTCGCCGAAGCCTTTGCCGAATACCTGCATCTCATGGTGAGAAAAGAGTATTGGGGATACGCTGAAGACGAAGCGCATAGCTCAGAACAACTCATTAATGAAAGTTATCAAGGCATTCGTCCAGCACCTGGTTATCCCGCTTGCCCTGACCATACTGAAAAAGAAAAATTGTTTGAATTGCTCAATGTCACTGAACACACCAGCATAGCCTTAACCGAAAGCTATGCTATGTATCCAGCCTCAGCAGTGAGCGGTTGGTATTTCTCCCATCCTGAAGCGCAGTATTTTAATGTGGGTAAAATAGATAAAGAGCAGTTAGCCGATTACGCACGCCGTAAAGGTATTGCTGAAGAGGTTGCCGCCCGTTGGTTAGCCGCACATTTACACCATTAATCATCACAGATCGTGCAGGTTTTAAAAACCTGCGCGGTCTTGTTACCCCATTCAGCAACAAGAACTAACATCATGTCATTCCACGAAAAAATAGAACATTCACTCGAAAAATTCATGTATGGCAGTCGCTGGATACTCGCGCCTATTTATGCGGGTTTAAGTCTGGCATTACTCGCCATCTTCATCAAATTTTTTCAAGAAATGCTACATTTCCTGCCCCATATTTTTGAACTCGGTGAGTCTGACTTGGTATTGACATTGCTTAGTTTAATTGACCTTACCTTAGTGGCGAGTTTAATTGTGATTGTCATGTTTAGCGGCTATGAAAATTTTGTGTCACGCTTAGATATTGGTGAAGCAACCGAAAAATTGGATTGGCTAGGAACGCATGATTATGGCTCTTTGAAAATGAAAGTCGCTTCATCTATCGTGGCTATTTCATCCATTCATTTGCTGAAAGTATTTATGAATATCAACGGAACAGCGAACGATAAATTAATGTGGTACGTCATTATTCATCTGACTTTTGTCATTTCGGCAGTATTCATGGGTTATTTAGATAAAATCACCAAACACTAATTATGCACTTGTTATTGCTAGGCACAGCGGGCTGCCATTTGTGCGAACAGGCGGAGGAAATTATTCGAGAGTGCTTGGGTAATGATTACCCGCAAGTGATTGAGATTATTGATATTGCCGAACAAGAACACTGGCAAGCCCAGTATGCCATTCGTATTCCTGTTTTATACCATCCAGCAAGTCAAAAAGAATTGGCTTGGCCGTTTGCATCTACTGATATAAAAACTTTTATTCGTTGTTTGTGCATCGTGTAGTCAGCTCAAAAAAATTCGCGTAGGCGTTATTTTTGTTGGGTTGCCAAAAGTGGCAACCCAATGACATTTATGTTAATTACCAGCAGGTAGTCGCGTCATAGCCAGTCGTCGCACTTGTAACGCCTTTAACCCCCGTGTTTGTTAATGTTAAATTCCCGCATTTATCGTTAGCTTGTGAACCTGTTCGTGTGGCAGTCAGTGTGTAGCTAGTGGCAGTTGCCGCAGAAATTGTTAAGTTATAAGTGGCTGTTCCACCACCAATAGGCACAGTTGCTGAAAAAATAGCAGGCGATCCTGTGTTAGTTGGGCTTGCAGTCGTACCCGCCGCACCCAGATAATCACCTTTCTCTATATTCCACTGCTCCATCGCATTAGCTAAAGATACTAATGCACCTTGCGCATCTGCCCGTTTGCCTTTAGCGATATAACTGCTATATGACGGGATAGCAATTCTGGCTAAAATGCCGATGATTGAGACAGCAATCATCAGCTCTATTAAAGAAAATCCGCGAATTCTAGTCTTCATCATAAATCATAATCTCTTTCATTTGTTGATAGGCCTCTTCATAACGTGAGGAATTGGGGTCTAATTTATGAGCCATGCGGTAATATTTGAAGGCATCTTCTTTGCGATTCGTTTGTTCACAGGCTTTGGCTAACCAGTATGCCCAGTCAGCATTGTCGGGTTCAGCCTGTTGTTTGGCAATTGCCAACTGGTAAGCTTTATTTGCGTAAAAGGTCATAGTGCCATAATCCCCCGTTTTACGATAACTTTTCGCCAATGACACGTTGGTAGGAATATCGTTTGCATCTTCCTTAATACGGCGCAAACCTTCATTAATCGCTTTTTGAAGATACAAAGTGGCTTGTTCTGTTTCACCTAGTACCTCTAAATTATCGGCAATTTGTCGCAAAATAACAGTATTGTTAGGTCTAAGCTCATCGAATCGTTTTAACACTTCGACAACTCCGTAAGTATAATCGTATCCCTCATAGCGTTCGGCAAATTTTTCGTAGCCATTAGCCAGTCGATTATTAATTTCTTCGTGTTGTTCAGGGGAATTTAACATTAAATCCGTTGTTCCCCATGTGATGGTTATTGCGAAAAGTAACACCGCGATGTAAGAGATTACTGAATTATTTTTCAAGCGACGCGTTTGTAACCAACTGTCAAAGGCAGTAAAAGCTAATCCCCATGCGACTAATAATTCAGCGACTTCAGCTTCATTAAAACCAAATATTTCTAACTCTAACACGCTGGCGAAAAGAAATGCGGGTATCAATGCTAAGGGGGGTGGAGCAGCAATTTTCCACTGCGTCAAGTAAAGTGCTGGCTTAAAGTTCATGCGTAATGCAATCGGAAATAACACACCATAACCGAATAAACCCAAGGCAACAAAATAGGTCAATAGTGTTTTTGTCCACGCATCCACTGGGCCAGTTAATAAATTGTGAATATTGACTTCATCTTGATAGCTATTATCGTGAAAAAAATTGGGCGTTTTAAAGCCGATAAGCCTTTGTCCCCACGATATTTCTTCCATGAAAACGTAAAAACTAGCCATTCCCAGCAGAATAAAAAAAATGCGCTGTGGGTGATGTTTATTAAAGGCGATTAGTGTTGAAAAAACACAGGTAGTTAGAAAACCATAAGTTTGTCCCCATTCACCGTATAAGTCTTCATAAGTACCAATAATATAGGCATTTGGAAAATAGACGACAGCGACAGCGTAAAAAAGGACAACGACCAATGGAATGCTGAACAAGAAAACGGCGATAGGATTTAGAGTTAGTTTCATTGTTTTTCTCTTATTTAGCTTGATTGATTCTTAGCTTAGCACCGCAGAGTTTGCCATTGACTTGATGATTAGTATGGGTTATCTGCGCTGTGCGAATGAATTCGCATCAACATGAGATACGATTTTCGCTTGATTCAATGGTGCGTATTTTACTGATCGGAGCGAAGTAATTATAAAATATAGGTTATTTACTGAACTATGGACAAGCGGTTGAGTAGGCTTCGCCAGATGTTGTGGGTGTTTCAACTCGAATTCTGCCAGTAGCTGCAATAATTATTTTGCGAAAATCTTTAGAAGATGAAGGCGAACATACATAAAAACTACCGCCGGCCGCCGTAGTACGAGCATCTGGCAGGTAAATAACGGTAGACGTATAGCCTGAAATATTAGGGGTTATTTCGTATCCTAAAGCATCGCCAGTATTTGGACTAACTGCTTCATAAGTAGAAATCGTAGGTTCGCCAGTGTCTGGTTTATTAGTGGCAGTTGTTCCTGCATTGTTATTTAAGTCTACAAAAACAGTCCACCCATTACCCCATTTTGCGGTGCTGGGGGTGTCGTTTATTCGGACAACCACTGGTACACTTCTTTTAATGGCTTCACTTCTTGCTAATTGTAACGCGCCCACTAATCTATTGGTCGTAGCCGTCAACTTATTGCTAGCAATAAAGCTTTTCATATTTGGAAAAGCTAGAGCCGATAGCACGCCAATAACTGCAACGACAATCATTAATTCGATGAGTGTAAAACCAAAGGAGGCGTTATATTTTGTGTGGTTCATAATAGATAAAGAAGGGGAGGGTTGCATACTCAGCAACGTGCCGAGTGTGCAACCTAAGGATAAGTCACTAAGAGACTTACCATCCAGAAAATAGAGCTATCACTTTAATGTAGCAAGACCTCTGGGGTTTTTAAAATTCCAGAGGTCTAAGAGCAACTATTCCGTCTAAAAATTATTGGCTAGTACTCGTTTCCCGCCAGTTTAATAGACCGCTGACACCTGCTCCTGGTGTGGTAGTTGCACCACTAACCGTAGTACCTGTGATAGCAACATTTGTTTGCGTTACACCTGTCGCTGTTCCACCTGTGATAGTTAAGCCTGTGTCTGTTAAGGTGTAGCCGTTTGGACTGGCTGTATCAACTGGACATGAAGCAACACCATTTGTTATTACAGGTATTTTAGCAGCCGCTCCGCTGGTAAGTGCTATGCAAGAGACGCTGCTTGTTGTGCCGCCTGTAACTGTTCCGCCCGTGACGGTTACCCCTGTGGTAACAGCATTAACGCCAGATCCTGTGGTTGTTCCACCTGTGGTTGTTCCACCAGTAATTACACCCCCTGTGGTTGTCACTATTGCGTTAGTCGGTGTACTTTGTGTTCCACCCGTGACAGTTCCGCCAATATTCGTTCCACCCGTGACAGTTCCGCCACTGACCGTGCCTGCGACAATGCGTGGTTCACCAGTGACAGGACTGCCAGCATTTGTTCCAGTGGTAATCGTGCCATCAGTGATAGATCCGCCTGTTGTTGTACCGCCTGTGGTAACGCCTTCAGTGGTTTTTGCAGGAATTGCAGTGCCTCCAGACGTAATTGAAAGGGCCACCGTGCCGCCTGTCGTTGTACCACCCGTAATTACTTGATTGCCACCTGTACCAACGATAGTCGCGTTTGTGGTAACAGTATTGTTACCTGATGCAGGGGTAATCGTTGTACCAACGGCTTTTCCACCTGTTGTGACAGTCGCAGAGCCAGTGGTAGTTGCACCTGTAATAGTCGCCGCTGAAATAGTGGCGTTACTGATGGTTTGGTTAGCAGTGACTGGAGTCGGTGTATCTTTGCCTTTACCTTTGCTAGTATCAAGGCAATCGTCATACAACGTCTTGATGGTTGTGTCACCGAGCGCACTTTCTGTGATGATAATAGGCGCGTCGTTGTCTTTTTCTTGATAGGCTTTAATCGCGTCTGCTACAGCTTTGGTATTGGTCGTACCACAGTCTTCCACAATACGGTATTTATGCCCTGAATCACCTTTTCTTTTGCCAGTTTTACTGGAATCCATTTTATTAGAATCGCCATGAGGTTTTTTCGCGCAGGTTTTAACGGCGGCTCTTACACCACTGTCATCCATACTGCTATCAGATACATGGATGCCACATTTACCTTCAGCAGTCACTTTTTTATCTAAATCTGATTTTGACGTAGATACTATTTTACTGCGATCACTATCATTCGCCACATTCATATAACCATCAACGGTATCTTTTAAACGTTGCTGATAGTTTTTGTTAAGTGTGACGCCGTCACTGTCTGCTTTATGACCATCATGACCAGAATCATGATGTTTACTAGAGTCATGACCGTGAAATGAATCAGCTTTTTTGGTGGTGTCTTTATTTTGACAACCTTTGATATGGTGGGTCATACGACGGTGCTTACCGCTGTCTGACACGCTATCGGTCACACTGTCACGCCCTTGTCCTTTGCCGCCTGTTTTTCTGTTAGTGGCGTTATCTTTACTGTGGCTACTATCCGCTTTATTTTTGCCACTGTCACTACTATCGCCATTATCCAAACATTCAGAAACTGCCATAGCTAGCGAAGGATCGTCTAATGCCGTATCTGGAATAGTAACGGGTTCATAATAAGTGCGAACCGCTTTGCGTAATGCTGTGCTGTAAGTTGCTGAACAGCCAGAAATGATATGCGTTACTTCTGGTGTGATTGCCGTATTGCTAAGCAGTATAGGCGTTACAGTACGTTTGAGCGGTGTACTGCCAACTGCGGGAACAACGGTCTCTTTGCTTTTTGATATTTCCCGATTACACGACCCTAAATAATCACCCAAATGATGATTTTTATGGGCTAGCCATGCACTACTGGAAATATGAATGGTGTGTTTATTGGCTGGATTACCGGGTGGCACATGGCAAATAGTCATTTTTTGATGCGCTTCAACTCCTGAGTCGCTATCACTGCGCTTGTCGCTATCACTGCCACTAGTACTACTACTTTTTCTTTCCGCATAGCCACTCGTTGAAATGCCAACCAGCCCAATCATCAGCACCGCACTGATGGCCACGGTTAAAACTTTCTTTTTCGTTTTCATGATTATTCTTCTTTAATTTAGTGTTATAAATAAAGTTGACTTTCAACTCAACACGGGACAGATTAAGGTCAAGACTTACCAGTTATCCCGCTTAGTGGAAAGCCCATGAGTTTTAGTGCGCTACTTTTGTCAGCCTGTATCTCCTGTGCAGTCAACAGCATACTTAGATTGAATAGCTCGTTTCGCACCTTTATCACCTATCGATGAAGTTTCTAAAGCATAAATCTCGACGGGGCAACCATTATAACTGCCTGCCTGAGTCAATGCCGCGCAGTCACTGTCAGTCGCGACACGGGCAAGTGGACTACCCCTATAAGGGCATTGTTTTTCAGCACCACCAACCCTCCACATACAATATACGCCGATTACCGTTGACGTACCAATGGTACTTCCCTCATGTATTTGCCCTGCTGGGCTTGCTTTGCTGGTGTCATTGCATTTATGCAAAGCTCTTTCGTTGTCACTGATAACACCATTGTTATTACCATCAACATAACGTTTTAATTCAATTGCCGCACCAGATCCCAGTACGGTAGTTTCTGCCGTGGCAAGCACAGCAACTTGTTGACGTGCATTGTTTGCCGTTGCCAAATTTTGTTGGTTTTGCTGAATCATATTCACACTGATGGTTGTCAGTAGTAACAGCATAACAAGAACAAATGCCAAAACTACACCCTGTTGTTTAACGGGGTTGTTGTAGCGTCTCATATTTAAAGTTCCCTTATAAAATTTTATTGCGAAAAGCGATGGTTGTCGAAAATACACGGTATAAGCGTCTGTTCGTCGTCGCGGGACATGGGTAAGTGGATGGACTACAGGGAACGCTCTCAATGCTAAAAGTGCCAGCTTTTTTGCTTATATTGTCATCTTCACTGCGTAATACAATAAATAGCTTTATGGCGACTACTTTACTCCAATTAGCCGTTCCAACTGTCGCTGCATCAACATAATAATTAGCCGCTCCATCAGGCGTAAGATTAGAATCTATTCCGTACTTAACAATCAGTCTTTCAACGTTGGAAATAATTGGTAAGGGAGTAGGGCTGGTGCAGTTTGCGCTGGGTGCTTTACAGCCAATAACCGTAGGTGGATCTCCTTCCGTTATGGTTTCTCTTTTAGCTTTGCAGTATAACGTTGGGATGCTGCCGTCGTTTGCGACATAAAAATAGAGCGTGACAACATGGGGAACAGGCGTAAGACCAACCGTAGAAGAAGGGACTGAAGTAATATTATCAGCCAACATATAGGGGTAATTAACATCAGTGCTAGGATAATATTCAGTTGATAAAAAATCCAAATTTTGACTACAAGGCGAACTGGTGTTGCTCTTAGCATTAGCATTGTTAGAATCAGCATCAAGATAATCATTAAGCTGGTATCTAATCGCAAAATCATCCCCCGTATCACCATGAATATATTCTCCCTTATTTAAAGTGAAGCCAGAATTAAAAGTTGCGGGTGTAGAAATATCATCTAACCTAAAAATGTTAGTTGCAGCTCCGTTTAAGGCTGTTGCATTGCGTAAAAATCCCGTGCGTCGTAACTCTTTACTCAAGGTTTCCAAAACATAACGTCCGTCTTCCATCATGTAACCTAATGAGCGTTGCGTTTTATAGACTGTTTGAGAGTTAGTAAATAACACGCTAACGCCTGCTATCAAAGACATCCCCAGTAGCATACTGATTAATAATTCAATCATCGTAAAACCATACTGACGATTGTTCATAAAGTAATTCCTAGTTGTTGACTTGCAGTTGTTGTGCCGAGCTTATTGGTTATAGTGGTCGTGCTATCGGTACGCATCCATTGGATGGTTAAAGTGAAGCAGGGCGATGTCGCTGTGCAAGTTGCAGTTCCCGAAGTTCCTGTAGTAGCCCGTGTAATAAAGGGCAGATTTGTGGTGGTAGTAACACCTGGTAACAAATTTATCGCATCGGCTTGCCAGCGGTAATAATCGTAAGCGGCCATAGCGGCAGCATCACAATTATCGGCACTGGAATCACACTTATTCCCTATAGCAGGAGTTGGTAGAGGATAGTTTTTCCAATAGTTAGAATTCGCTCTCATTCTATCAGCCATTTCATAAGCCAATAAATTCGCTTGACCATATAGATAAGCATCTTTATTAGTTTTAAGCGCACGCCCCTGCATCATAGCCATGCCTAACAAACCAATTGCCAAGATAATCATAGAAATTAAAACCTCTATTAAGGTAAAACCTCTCTTATGGTAAAAATCAATCTCAGGCATGAATAAGAAACTCCTTGAACCAGTGTTTAGTAGTAAAAATAAATAATAGTGTAAACGCCAGCACACTCAATAATATGCAAAATTACAATATTTCAGTGTAGCCAAAATGAAAAACATCTACTTTTGCACCGCGATTTTAATGGTCTTTGTCTTAAAGTATAAGCATATATTGTACCTAATAAATTCACAGGTATAAAAACTACGCAGACCATAAATCCCCTGTGCGCGACTTAGCTTACATTCACGTTAGTGTTAATTAGCTGTAGGAACAGTTTTTATGAAATGATAGTCCACAAAAAGTAGCTTATTGAAAATTTAAATTTGTTCGACAAACAATCAACAGTTTTAATGCTCTAAGATTGACCACTAGAAAATTAATGTAGTGTATTTAAACTTTGTCTTCAATTCCTTCTGATAGTGTGGCAAAAATCGCGCATTAGTGACAATTAATGTCATTGATGACAATTAATGATAGCTAATATTACGCAGGCGTTCAGAAAAATCAATGGCTGTAGCGAATTTAGAAAATTGTAACTCATTGATTTTAAAAAAGGGTGCGTAACATCAATTCTTTAGTTACTGGTGGATCGACTGTTTTACCCTAAGAAAAATTGTATTAGGTATTGACAATATAAAACAGTTCGTTATAATAGCCAGCTCACTACGGCACTAACAGGAGTTAGGTGGTGGAGTTGCTTAGGAAGAGCGGGTTTTTGGATTGAGTCATTTATGACTGGTTTTGAAAGTCGATTGAAAGGGAAGAAAAATAAGTGTTGACAGGATGAAAACAGTCTGTATAATTAGCAGGCTAAGCTGAACGAAAGCGAAGAATTTAACGTAAACAGTGTTAATTGCTTTGACGAAGTTCAACCGCTCTTTAAAAAATTGGATCAAAATAATTTGTGTGGGTGCTTGTGGTGATTATTTGACATTAAAAAATAATCGACATAAGAACCAGACGAAAAAGAAGTAAATTCTAAAACGACTAGTTGTTAGTCGAGCCGAGATTGGTTACTTATCTTATTAAGTAACAAAATGATTTTAAACTGAAGAGTTTGATCATGGCTCAGATTGAACGCTGGCGGTATGCTTAACACATGCAAGTCGAACGGTAGCAGGTCTTCGGATGCTGACGAGTGGCGGACGGGTGAGTAACGCGTAGGAATCTGCCTATTAGTGGGGGACAACGTGTGGAAACGCACGCTAATACCGCATACGCCCTACGGGGGAAAGGAGGGGATCTTCGGACCTTTCGCTAATAGATGAGCCTGCGTAGGATTAGCTAGTTGGTAGGGTAAAGGCCTACCAAGGCGACGATCCTTAGCTGTTCTGAGAGGAAGATCAGCCACACTGGGACTGAGACACGGCCCAGACTCCTACGGGAGGCAGCAGTGGGGAATATTGGACAATGGGCGAAAGCCTGATCCAGCAATACCGCGTGTGTGAAGAAGGCCTTAGGGTTGTAAAGCACTTTCAATTGGGAGGAAAAAACAAGGGTCAATACCCCTTGTCTTGACATTACCTTTAGAAGAAGCACCGGCTAACTCCGTGCCAGCAGCCGCGGTAATACGGAGGGTGCGAGCGTTAATCGGAATTACTGGGCGTAAAGAGTGCGTAGGCGGCTCGTTAAGTCAGATGTGAAAGCCCTGGGCTCAACCTGGGAACTGCATTTGAAACTGGCGAGCTAGAGTTGAGTAGAGGTAAGTGGAATTTCAGGTGTAGCGGTGAAATGCGTAGATATCTGAAGGAACACCAGTGGCGAAGGCGACTTACTGGACTCAAACTGACGCTGAGGTACGAAAGCGTGGGTAGCAAACAGGATTAGATACCCTGGTAGTCCACGCCGTAAACGATGTCAACTAGCCGTTGGTCCTATATACAGGATTAGTGGCGCAGCTAACGCATTAAGTTGACCGCCTGGGGAGTACGGCCGCAAGGTTAAAACTCAAACGAATTGAC
>MBQZ01000015.1 GCA_002134785.1 Crenothrix sp. D3 | reverse complement strand
TTTCGTAAATTGTCGCAGACCACCCCGTTTGCGAATTTTATTTGAGCTACAAAATGGGCAGCTGTATCCACTTTTCCAACGTAACTTCCTGATTACACGGTAAGCTTTGCTCTCATCTATTAACTCTTGAAGACGTAGAATCATGGGGAAAATGCAGATTTTATCATGTCATCAAAACACGATATGAGCCTCCGTTTTTATTAGACCACTACAGTATTTTGGCTATAATATCTCAAGGCTTTTTCGTTTTTGATACCACCAAGTGTTCAAACAGGATGCGTTTGACTTCTTCGATAACCTCTGGCGTACCTTGGGATGAATGACTCCAATTGACTACTTTCTCAGAAACTGCCTCATCAATGTGCGCACTTTTATAGGCGACCACGCCATCATCGCCTTCTTCTTTTGGGACATCGCCTTCAACTGCGATAATTGAGTGGGCTGGAACACTCGGTGTCACGGGTATGGATGCCAACGTTTGTAAAATGGGGTTGTTCCCGTTCATGCTGTCAATAGATGTCTGAGGCCTACTTAGCATGGCTGCAAGTTTTTCATCGCCTGATGCGGTGGCCATTTGAGCCAATAGTGCGGTGGTATTCACCATTGTTAAAGGGAGCGTGACCAGTTGAGAAATAAGCCCTGTCACAAATTGAGAGGCGGCTAACATCGCGCCATGTTGTGGTGTCGAAATAAATATCACGCGCTTAACGAAAGGCAAAGGGGTATAAAACGCAGATTGCTTAATAAATTCACTGATTTCAGGCATAAGCTTCATTTCCTCAAGGGGTTTGTCACTGATGAGATTCCAAAATTTCGTGCCGCTGTTAATAGCAGTGAGCTTAGTCAATAAGCCGCCTTGACTGTGACCTGCCACGACCATCTCCTGCAATGCAGGGTCTTTTCCATCGGGGTCAAGTTCATGTACCGTGTTCGTCAGTGCCGTGCGTAACCGCCCTGCTGAATAGCCAATGCCTCTACCGCTGTCGTATATGAATAACCATATTTGATAGTGTTTGCTAATTTTTGGATCGCCATTCAGTTCGTTAATTAATTCAGCCCAGCGTGCGGGACTTGATGCCGTACCATGCACTAACACCAGAGGAATTTTCCCTGCTTGGTAAGGTTGCAATGTAAAAATACCGTCCTGCGCTCGGTCTTTTGGAATCAGACCACTGGTGAAGACCGAGCCATTGAAAAATCCAGCAATTTCCATTGCATAGATTGGGCTATCATTCAGTTGATAAGCAAGCGCGGCAGTTGGGTCAGACTCAATAGGCTGCTGTTGCCCATCAATGGTCACTGTTGTGTTTTTATCTGCTGAATACACTTCAAGCCGTCCTTTTATTTTGCCTTTACTCAGGCTGGCGCGTGCATTTTCAAAGCGTAATAGTGCGGTGACAGGCACTTTTATCATTGCTGGTAGGCGATTTGAACCAGCAGGCTTCTTCATAGACGACTGTGTTTTTGCAAGACTTGCCGCCAAGGGAACACCGATTCCAGAGTTATGGTAGCGATTTCTGAGACCCTCAACTTCTAAGGCAGTCGTGGAAATAAAACGGTCAAGCGGGTAGCCACCCCACGACATTCCCGTTTCGTCTAGGCTTAGCTGTAATGTTCCAAAAGGAAGTTTGTAAGTGCCTGCTTTTAGATGCACTTCGTTTTCTTCTGCGTCATCATTGGATGCAGCCAAACCTTCGGCAACGGCTTGGTTGTAAATATCATAGGTCAATCGAAACCGTGGATCTGTTGGCGGTATCTGCATACCCTTGCCATTTTCTGGATACAACAGTGACCACGCATACACGGCTGAGGCGAGATAATAGGCACGGTCATTGGTCTGCTGGGCATGAAACAAGGACAGTTCTGCCAATGCAAACAACTGATCATCATCGCCTATTGGTTGAAGACCTTTATGGAGTTCAGCCAACACTGTCGCTGGCTCGGCTTTAAATTTATCCTGTAGCCCGTGTTGTTTAAGAACGATACTTGAGGCGTTTGATAACTGATCCGATGAAATCGCACTGGCGGTCTGAATACCATAAGCGGTTTGAATGTCCACATGATTGACGCTGACAGGCGTTGCACAACCTGAAAGCAGGAGTGCGATACTGGCAGACAGAATAATAGGCGTGAAAGCAAACGATGTTGTTTGTTGTTGTTTCATATTTTTTAACGTTAAAGAATGTCAGGGGTTTGTTGTACAGAGGCAGGCAAACTATGTAAATCCGCAATGTGTAAAGTCTGGGTAGGAAATGCAAATTCTACCTCAAGAATTTCAGCTAAACGTAAAATATCCAAAAAAATCCGTTGCCGCTCAGTGAGTTCATCCATCCTAGCAGGCACTTTGAGAAAAAAATCCACTAAAATATCCAGACTGTGTGAGCCGAACTGATAGAAAAACACCTGAAAATTATCTTTACGCGTGTCAGGATGCGTTTCAAGAATGTGTTTAATACCGTCAACAAAGTCTTTTATTTTCTCAATCGGTGTATCGTAAGTAAGACCGAGGTCAATTTTAATCTGCCGATAATCACGCAATGCCATATTATCAACGGTACTGTTCACGACCTGACTACTGGGAATAGTCACCAGAGAATTATAGCTAGTGCGAATCCGTGTGCTACGAAAGCCTACGCTCTCAACTACCCCTTCGGTACCCGATAATTTAATCGAATCGCCTACTGAAAAAGGTTTTTCCACCATAATAATAAGAGAGCCAATCAGATTGGCAATGGTTTGTTGAGCAGCCAGAGCGACTGCAAGACCACCGACTCCAAGTCCTGCTAATACTGAGTAAGCGGGCAGACCTATTCGGTCGGCTCCAGCGACAAGGATAGCAATCGCTAGGATAAACGTAATAAGCCGCAACACCAAACGGATAAGTTGACTATTAATACTACCCGTCAGCAGATGTTCTTGAGCAATCACACTGGTAGCGATCGCACCGCCAGCCACCCAAACTGTCCAAGTAAGAGCAAGATAGAATAACGTCCAGAACGATAGTGTGAATACTACATAAACACCACTCGAAATTCGTAGAACCTCACCCAGAATTAATGCGGTTATGGGAGTCACAATGACCAAACTGAGTGGACGCAGTAAATCCGCCCATTGTTCAGACGAGTCTGCCCTGCTACGCCAGTAGTGACTCAGACAAAAACACAGACGAACAAAAATGAAGCCCGCACCCAAAACTATAACTATGCCCAACCAACGCCATGCGGGTTGGTCAAGAAACGTGGCTCTAGCAGGTTGCTTATCGGGTGCAGTTAGCAACCAGCGAGGCGGTACGATGTTATGTAGTACCAAAGCTACGCCCGTAGGGCTATAGGTAACAAAGTCGTACCAGCCGACAGCCGCATTAGTTTTATAGGGAAGTTTTTTAACTTTGGCATAAAACTCTGGTAAACGTTCCACTGTGTCTACAGTAAACAAGTATTCACCTGTACGAGATCCTTTTTCAACGCGCTGAATCCGAATTTCAGTATTTGGAATAACCCAATATTTGAATTCGGATTTAGCCATCATCTGGGTATCTGGAATAGATTCCATGGCAGGAATATCAATACGATCCAGCACTTCCTTCAGTTGTACCATTAGCCGCCGTGAGGTCTCGTCAACGGTGGCGGGAGGTAATTCACTCAAATTCAAAGCACGTTCAGCCGATTTCTGATAATGGCGAACATCTTTAAGAGCAGCTATTTCTGCTGCTGTTAAGTAAAGTTCCGAGGAATCTATATAAGTGTTTATGAGTCCAAATCCTTCGCCGTAAGCTTTGTTGGTAAATTCGATAAACCCTTGTAGTGTTGCTCTGGGGCTTGAGGTGTCAATCGGTTTAAGTGGGTTATTGTCTACCTCCGCATAGGCGGGAAAACCCCACATTTGAAGCAGGCATAGTGTGATTATGACTGTAATAAAGCGTGAAAATTTAGGCATTATGTAAATTTATAAGTAAATCATAGGCAAGCTAATTGTATCAGTAAGTACCTAGTTCCGTAGCAAGTAAAGCGCATGGAGTGTAACGTAATGCTGGGCTTTTCACCGAGATACGATACCTCTTGATGCCTCTTATAGCTAAAACAGTTGGATTTGAAAATTATTATTCAAAGGGGCAACCACAAGGGATAACTCCTACGGAATCAGGGTCACTTAATCGCTCGCAACAAATTACCGTAATACAACTCCTTGCCAGTTTTTGTTAGCATCCACAATTGCTTAATTTCTACTTGGTTTGCAGTAAAAAACTGTCTAGCCGATGCGACTAAATCGTCTAGTTCTATTTTTGGCGAGTAGGTGTTGAGTATCAAAAACGCGTTAGGATTCATTAGCCCATGCGCTGTTTCTATTAAGCTGGATAGGTGATGCTCAAGTTTCCATTTTTCACCTTTTGCACCTAAACCCCACGCGGGTGGATCCATGATGATGCCGTCGTATTGCTTGCTCCGTTTCAATTCGCGCTGGGCAAATTTTAACGCGTCTTCATGCACCCATTGGATGTCAGCAAGATTAGAACGCTCTTGGTTTTCGTTTGCCCAAGTAATTAGTTGTTTTACTGAGTCTACATGAACGACTTCTGCTCCAGAATCGCGTGCAACCAGCGATGCCGCGCCCGTGTAGGCAAATAAATTTAATACTTTTTGACCTGCACGCGTGCGTTCTTTAATAAAACACCAGTTTGCCTGTTGTTCGGGAAACAAGCCTAGATGCTTAAATTGAGTCAGCTTCAAACCGAAACTTAAGTTTTGGTATGAAATAAGCCACTGTTCTGGCGATTGCGCTTTAATGTTTTTCCAATGACCTTGGGTTGAGGATTGTTCTTCAAATTCCCAATGCGCCATGTCTTGCCATTGAGCGTAAGACCATCCTGACTTAAAATCAGCTTGAATTTCTGGGCGGATGGTGATGATTGTTCCCCATCGTTCCAGTTTTTTGCCGTTGCCTGCATCAAGCAGCTCGTAATCAGACCAAGGTTGCCCGTATTCGCGTGGAGTTTTTGAGTGTGCGTTCTGCATTTTATTCGTGAGTGATGATGTAGTGGTTTGGATTCCAATTATATAGTGCTACTCTCTACGAATCACAACGAAGTAGTACGCGTCGGGTATCTTAATCGTAAATTATCAAGCAATTACACAAACTCTTCACTAGCTATAATCCCCCAACTTTAGGTAATATGACACTCTACACATAAACTGGACTTATGAGAACTTACCATGACTAAAACCATTGTTTTAACGGGCATTACCACGACGGGTACGCCACATTTAGGTAATTATGTGGGGGCAATTCGACCTGCTATTGAGGCAAGTAAAGACCCTACGGTCGCGCCGTTTTATTTTTTAGCGGATTATCATGCACTGATTAAATGCCAAGAGCCTGAGCGTATTCGCCAGTCAAGTTTGGAAATCGCTGCAACGTGGTTGGCGTTAGGCTTGGATACAGCTAATGCGGTGTTTTATCGACAATCGGATGTGCCTGAAATTTTGGAATTGTCGTGGATGTTGAGTTGCGTGGCTTCCAAGGGTTTGTTAAATAGGGCGCACGCTTACAAAGCGGCTGTCGCTGAGAATGAGCAAAGTGGTGAAAATGATGCTGATAAAGGGATTTCCTTGGGCTTATTTGGTTATCCTGTCTTGATGGCCGCAGATATTTTGCTGTTTAATGTTAATAAAGTGCCTGTTGGTAAAGATCAGGTGCAGCATATTGAAATGGCACGCGATATAGCAGGTCGTTTTAATCATATTTATGGTGAGCATTTTGTGTTACCCGAAGCTGTCATTGATGAACAGAGTGCGACATTGACAGGTTTAGATGGGCGAAAAATGAGCAAATCGTATAACAACACGATTCCGCTATTTGAACCTGAAAAGAAATTACGCAAGCTGATTAATAAAATAAAAACCAATTCGTTAGAACCTAATGAACCTAAAGACACAGAAGGTTGTACTTTATTTAGTATTTATAAGTCGTTTGCCACACCTGCGGAAGTCGCGGCAATACGCCAACGTTATGCGGAAGGTATTGCGTGGGGCGAAATGAAACAAGTATTGTTTGAGCATATTAATGAACACATCACGCCTGCTAGAGAACGCTACGAAGCTCTATTAAATGCACCTGAACACATTGAACAGCAATTACAAGAAGGCGCGGAAAAAGCACGAGCAATCAGTGTGCCATTTATGAAAGAGCTACGCAAAGCAGTCGGTATTGCTAGGATAGGCGCGTGAAACCCGAAAAATTCAGCGATTGGCTAAAACAGTCGCTGTTATTTATCACTCGCGATCCACTGGTTTGGTTTAGTTACACCTTATTTATGGGTGTAGTGTTGGTGATTGGTCGCGTCTCCCCTGCTCTGGGGATTTTTTTAGCAGTGCTTTGTTTGTTTGTCGGCGTGGGTATTGCTAAATATATTGACGTAAAATCCAGCGAGCAACGCGTTAGCTTGTCTTATGCTATTACTAAAAGTCTGCCATTGGCGGTTTTGGCGGCAACAGTCATTGTGTTGTGCTGGTTTGTGTTTATGGCATTGGCTAATATTTTTTCGGGTGAACCCGAAAAAATCGGGCAGTTCTTTTTTTACTGGCACGCACCACCTGACTTAGCCTATAAATCCAGTCATGAATTGGCAAGTTGGCTGTATGGTTATGCTAATATTGCACTGATTTTTACACTATTAATGATGACTACTTTTGCTAGTTGGTACAGTCATAGCTTGATGTTATTTAAGGATTATAGCTGGAGTTTAGCCAAGAAAGTGGGTGGTGATTTAACAACTAAACATCAAAATGCGTTGTATAAATTAGTGGGTTTTGTGTTTCTTGAAGCGGTGTTATGTATGTCGGTTACGCCCTTATTAACCCCCGTGTTATATATGCTGACTTCGACGCTAATGTATATTTCGTACCAGAATGCACATCATCAACCTAGTTAATTGATTTGTAATAAGTTTAATTCTTAATGATATTTTCTGGTACACGCTTTGGTACACAAAATTTTTAGGGTGCTAACGAGTACGAATTTTTCTAATCGGCGTGACATTCCAGTCTTTACCGTGTTCACAAGCAGTTAATAATCCTGCCCATAAATCTAAGGCGAGTCGGCGTTCATTCAAATAATCATGGTGATTATAAACGCCTTCAATACCTTTTAATTTGTGATTTAAACAGCGTTCAGCAATGTGGGATTCGACACCCAGCGCAGCCAAATGTGAGCGGGCTGTGCGTCTGAAATCATGCACACAGAAACTTTCATTCAATAATGGCATGACTTTTGCTAAAGCCACATTAAGCGTATTTTCGTGGATATGAGGGATTTTATGTTGCTGTACTTTACGCGCGGGTAACAGCCATTCACTGTTTACCGATAAAGACATAAGAGTGCGTAAAGTGTCCGCCGCGTGGGGTGATAACGGAATAGTGATAGCCGTATTGGTTTTGGTTCTATCAGCGGGTAAATGCCACAGCCCAGCATCAAGGTCAAATTCTTCGCGTTTTGCTTTGATTAATTCACTTTTACGCACCGCTAATAAGAGCAATAATTTAACCGTCAATAAATTAGTTTGGGTAAAACCCTCGGTGTCGCGCATAGCGGAAAATAAGGTAATTAATTCAGCTTTGGCTAATACCCGTTCCCTCGCGACACTTTTGCCACCTGCATCTGAGACACCAAACGCCGATGCAGGATTGTACTGCACAATATGACGTTTAATCGCATAGTCAAATACGCGCTTCGTCCATTTTAATATATCGTTAGCAATTGTTGGAGAACCGCGTTCGATAATGGCTTGCAGCATTTTATCAATATGGGCAGGCTTCACATCTTCAACGGCTAAATCGCCAAGATGGGGTTTAATGTCTTTATCAATCCGCGCCTTCAGATCAAGCGCGTTTTTCCATTTACCGACAATCATTTTTTCAAAATAAACCTCGGTTAATTGCCCAAAAGTCATGGCGTTCATTTTTGCCAGTGCCTTAGTTTTGCGCTCTTGCTTTTCACTGGCGACATCGTAACCCAGTGTCACACTGGCTCTTAATTCTTTGGCTTTCTTACGCGCTTCGGCTAACGATAACTGCCCATATAGCCCAATAGTCATAATCCGTTGTTTGCCTGCAAACCGATAACGAAAATTCCAACGAGGTGCTATAAAATCCTTGCGATAACTCAGATACAAACCATTACCGTCCGCTTTACCTTCAAAACGGTCATTATTTTTTATCCAGTTTTTTATTTGACTGTCGCTAAGATTAGCCATTACCTACCCCTGTTTAATAATTATCTGCAAACGACTGTAATAAAATAGCCACTTGTTCGGTGGGTAACTGAACAACCACCCTCACCTGCTCAGCAAAATCCTGTTTGAGAATATGCCCACCCAGTTTTTTTAATGCGTATTCTAATGGTTGGATTTGATTGTAATCCAGCGTTAAATTGACCGTCGCCATTTCAATATAAGGATAAATATCAGCCGCTTCAATGACTTGTCTAGCTGTCTGACCATAAGCGCGAGTCAAACCCCCTGCGCCCAATTTCACGCCACCAAAATAACGAATCACGGCAACCAATACATTAATGAGTTTCTTACCATCGATGTGTTGAAAAATGGGTTTGCCTGCCGTACCTGTGGGTTCACCTGCATCGTGAAAACGATATACCAAACCATTGTCGGTTTTTAGTTGATAGGCGTAGGCGATGTGAGTGGCATCTGGATAATCAGAGTACAGTTGTTTAAGCTGAAATAACACCTCATTTTCAGTTGCACACGGCGCAATAACCCCGATAAACCGCGATTTCTTAATAATCTCTTCGGTACTGTGTTTGCTTTTAACGTATAACATCAGGCTGTTTTTAACACAGGAACGGCAGCCAATAATTGTCGAGTGTAAGCGTGTTGTGGTTGGGTTAAAACTTGCTTTGCTGTACCTTGCTCGATGATTTTACCCTGATACATGACGGCAATTTCATGGGCAATTTCAGCCACGACCGCGAGATCATGAGTAATAAACAAATAACTCACGCCTTGTTCCCGTTGCAACGTTTTTAGTAACTGAATAATTTGCGCTTGTACTGACACATCTAACGCGCTAGTCGGTTCATCACAGACAATGAGTTTAGGCTCAACGGCTAAAGCGCGGGCAATACAAATCCGTTGCCGTTGCCCACCCGAAAATTCATGCGGATAGCGATACAGTGAGTCTTCGGGTAAATCGACTTGTTGTAATAATCGTTTAACACGCGCAATACGTTCATCGGCTGTTACATCGGGATGCAAGGCGCGGATGCCTTCGGCAATAATATCACCGATTAGCAAGCGCGGATTCATCGAGGAAAATGGGTCTTGAAAGACGATTTGAATATTGGCACGTTGTTGGCGTAAGGCTTCGCCCGTCAAGGTATTTAATTCAATTCCGTTAATTACCACCCTGCCCTGACTGGGTAATAAATTTAACAAACTTTTACCCAAGGTAGTTTTACCGCAACCTGATTCGCCAACTAATGCCAGCGTTTTACCTTGCTCAATGCTAAAACTAACACCATCAACCGCGCGGACGTAATCGACTACTCGCTTAAAAATGCCTTTGCGTATTGGATAGTGACAGTAAAAATCACTGACTTGTAATAACGGTGTAGAGACGCGATTAATCGCGTCTCTACCCGCATGATGAATAGAAGGCAAAACTGCCAATAATTTTTTCGTATAAGAATGTTGCGGATTGGCAAACAATTCAGCCGTTAAACCTGTTTCAACAATTTTGCCTTGCTGCATCACCGCGACCCTATCAGCCATCGTAGATACTAACGCTAAATCATGACTAATCAACCACAACGCCATGCCTGTTTGCTGTTGAATATTTTTTAGCAACGCCAAAATTTGCGCTTGAATAGTAACATCCAACGCGGTGGTCGGTTCATCAGCAATTAACAAATCGGGTTTACCTGCCAAAGCAATAGCAATCATTACCCGTTGTCGCTGACCCCCTGACAATTGATGCGGATAATCTTTCAGGCGTTGCTCTGGATTAGGCAGTTCTACTTGCTGTAATAATTCCAGTACCCGTTGTTTTAGCTCAGTTTTAGATAAATTGAAATGAATATTAATGACTTCGGCAATTTGACTACCGATGGTCATCACAGGATTTAAAGATGATAATGGGTCTTGAAAAATCAAGCCAATACGACGACCGCGAATTTTACACAGCTGGAATTCTGAATGTGTTAATAGATTATCGCCTTGTAAATCAATGCGCTGGGCAGAAATTTTGGCATTATTGGGTAATAATCGTAGCACTGACAACGCAGTCATGGATTTACCTGAGCCTGATTCACCGACTAAGGCAAAGGTTTCGCCTGCCTGAATAGTAAAACTAATGGCATCGACTACTGTCTGTGAATGATTAAAAGTAACACTGAGTTGTTCGACAGACAGTAAGGGCTTATTCATTGCTTAAAATGTATGCTTAGAATTGAATGTTTGATTTTACATTCAGTTGGCTGGTTACGCACTATTGCCTTAATTGAATTTTGAAGCAATCAATGTTTTTACGGGGTTAAAGCTCTTTCGGTGAATATCTAAAAACCCAAATTGTTCAATTTCTGATAGGTGTTGTTTCGTGCCGTAACTTTTATGCAAATGAAAGGAAAAATCAGGATATTGTTGGTGATAATCAACCATGAGTTGATCTCGATAGACTTTTGCTATGATGGAAGCTGCGCTGATAGCGGGTATTTTACTATCGCCTTTAACAATGGTTTGCGCGGGTATCGTTAAATACGGTAGCTGATTACCATCAATCAATGCGCTATCAGGTGTTATGTGTAAGCCTGCAATAGCGCGTTGCATAGCAAGTAATGTAGCTTGAAGAATATTGAGGGTGTCTATTTCGATGACGCTGGCTTCTGCTATAGCCCAGCTCAAGGCTTGTTCTTGAATGATTTTACTGAGTTGTTCGCGCTTGCGCTCAGTGAGTTTTTTAGAATCGGCTAATCCAGCAATCGGTTTTCTGGGGTCTAAAATAACAGCTGCGGCAACGACACAACCCGCTAAACAGCCTCGCCCGACTTCATCCACACCTGCAATTAGGAAATGCGCGGGTATTTCATCCATGAATAGTTAAACGGCTAACGTAATATGCCACGACGAACATTACGCAAAAAACTGACCATATTGGCTAATTCTTGGCTGTCGTCAGCGGCTAGTTCTACGATTTGCTCTATCGCATCTTCTAAGCGTAAATTCATTTTGTAGATAATTTTATAGGCATTTCTTATTAAGCGAATATCATCCGCTGATATACCACCACGCTCCATGCCCACCGAATTAATGCCGTGGGGTCTAGTGGGTTTGCCGCCGACCATAACAAAAGGTGGAATATCTTGCGTAATCGCACTACCCATTGCGGCAAAGCTGTATTGACCTATTTGGGTAAATTGGTGTACTAAGGTAAAGCCACCCAAAATGGCGTGGTCATGTAAATGAACATGACCTGCCAATGATGCGCCGTTTGCCATGATGACGTGGTCACCAATAATGCAATCGTGAGCAACGTGGGTGTAAGCCATGAACAAGTTGTCATTACCTATTTGGGTGACACTATGATCTTGAACCGTGCCTCGGTGCATGGAGGTAAATTCTCGAATAGTATTTCTATCGCCAATTTCAAGACGTGTGATTTCAGCCGCATATTTTTTATCTTGCGGATCTTCGCCTATAGAAGTGAATTGATAGATACGATTGTCCTTACCGATGGAAGTAGGCCCTTTGATGACAACATGAGGACCTATCACTGTGCCTGAATCTATTTTGACATCAGCACCAATAACAGAAAAAGCACCTATCGACACATCCGTAGCGAGTTCAGCGCGACTATCAATAATGGCAGATGGATGAATCAAAACTAATTCACTACCGCTGCGCATCGAATTTCTGCACTCGCTACAAAATCACCATCCACTTCGGCACGACATTCAAATGCCCAAATATTACGTCTACTTTTGAGAAATTTGGCTTCCAACATGAGTTGATCCCCTGGTACAACAGGTCTTTTAAATTTGGCTTTATCAATACCCACCAAATAATAGATCATGCCTTCTAGTTCATCACCTGCCGTTTCCGAAGCAAGTAAACCCGTTGCTTGAGCTAATGATTCTAAAATAAGAACGCCTGGCATAATGGGCTTTTGTGGAAAATGCCCTTGAAAAAAAGGTTCATTATAAGTAACATTTTTTACGCCTAATAGCCTGATTCCAGGTTCACACTCAATGACCTTATCGACCAATAAGAAAGGGTATCGATGAGGCAAGAAGGCTTGTATTTGTAAAATATCCAACGTAATAGACATGGCGTAGGGAGAGTTTTTATTAAAGGTTGGGGGGTATTGCTTAAGGACAATATTTTATTCAGGTATTTTTAACAGTTTTTGTTGAACTTGGGCAGTTACATCAATTTTGTCGTTGGCGTAAATAACACCTTCTGTTAACAATAAATCGAAGTTTTGATCTTTAGCGATTTCACGGATTGCTTCGATAATATGCTTTTGTAATTTACCTAATTCTTCGTTACGGCTAGCATTAAAGTCTTCGCTAAATTCTTGTTGTGATCTTTTTGCATCTCTTTTTTTATTGAGAATATCTCTTTCTAAATTAGCTTTTTCTGATTCACTCATGACCGCCGCATCTTTGGTCATTTTTTCTTCCATAGTAGTAATTTCTTTTTGCTGTGCAACTAATTGTTTGTCACGCGGCGAAAATTTTACTTCCAAACGTTTTTTAGCTTTTTCAGCTTGTGGTGCTTTTTCAAGTACCGCAGGGATATTAACGAAACCAATTTTTAAATCAGCGTAACTGACACTGCTAGCCAGTAATAATCCTAAAAATAAAGCAATTTTCTTTTTCATTGTTAAATCGATCTCCAATTATGGGTAAAAAATAAATAGTCACTAACAAGGCGTGAAATTATAGGGGATAAGTTCATTAAACTAAAATAACTTCTCAGAAATTTTGACCGAAGTTAAATTGAAAGGCTTGTTTTTGATCGGTAGTCTGAGAGTTAAGAGGAACTGCGGCACTGACAGATAATGCGCCAAAGGGTGATAACCACTCACCTGAAAGCCCTGTAGAATAGCGCATTTGACCGACTGAAAAACCATTGCTGACGGTTCCTGCATCGAAGAACGTCCCTAATCTAACTGATTTTGTCTCTGTCATAAAAGGCACAGGAAAAAACAATTCAGCATTACCAATGATTTTAGTAGAACCACCAATGGGATTGCCCTGAATAACAGTGCCGCCTAATACATTATCTTGAGTATCTGTAGGCCCTAGCGTATTGTTTCTAAAGCCACGCACTGAACCTGTACCGCCTGCAAAATAATTTTCAAAAAACGGCAAGCCCTGAGTACCACCATAACCGTCACCATAACCAATTTCACCATTTAGTTTAAAGGTAAAATCTTTGGCTATAGGGAAATAATGTTGGTGTCTGTAACCGAGTTTAAAATAAGTTAAGTCACTACCTGGAACGGTTGCTTGAGCAGAAGCACGTTGTTGCCCACCTTCACTAGGGAATATTGCTCTATTCAGTGTATCGTGCGTCCAACTGATTGTTTCGCCTAAGGTCAAAAACTTACAGCTATTGTCAGGTATGGCTACAGGTACAGTACCGCCGTTTAAAAATACTGTCTGCGAACAGCCTTCTTGCTGGAAAAAATCACGGATTTGTTTAGAACTATAAACATTACTGGTGTTTCCATACACATCGTTATCGTATTGATTGATTTTTAAATTCGTGTGCCTTAGGTCAGTATCAAAACGTATCGAATCAAATTCATTTAACGGAATACCAAAATTGGTGCCAGCATTCGCGACATCAGTGGTGTAGTTAGCCAAATTTATAGCCCCCGCGTTACGTTTGGCATAACCAAGATTGTAGCCTTGACTGACACCATCAACCGTAAAATAGGGATTAAAAAAACCAAATTGATAATTAGTGGTAAAGGTACTGTTGTTAAACGCGAGGTTAATACGTTTACCTGAGCCAAATACGTTATCTTGAGCTACATTGGCATTTAATATAATCCCTTGAACCTGTGAGTAACCAACCCCTGCTGATAAATTACCCGATGCTTTTTCCACTACGGTGTAATTGGCATCAATTTTGTCAGCCGCGCCTGCAACAGGCGGAGTTTCTACATTCACTGATTCAAAATACCCTAAACGTTCCAAACGGACTTTTGAACGTTCAATTTTTGAACTGGAAGCCCAGCTTGATTCCATTTGGCGCATTTCACGACGCAATACTTCATCGCGGGTGGTCGCATTGCCGCGTATATTGATACGATTCACATAAACACGTTTACCTGGATCAACCGCAAACGTCATATCGACGGTTTTAGTAGCTTCGATAATTTCTGGCACCATATTGACGTTAGCAAACGCATAACCTTCATCGCCTAAACGGTCTTGAATTGCCTTAGATGTTTGGGTAGCATTTTTGCGAGAAAAAACCTCACCAGGTCCTACACTGACTAATTTAGTTAATTGATCGGGTGGCACAACTAAGTTACCCGCTAATTTAACTTTATTCAGCGTGTAAACATCACCTTCTTTGACATTAATGGTGACATAAATATCTTTTTTGTCAGGCGTAATAGCGACTTGCGTCGATTCAATCGCAAAATTAATATAACCGCGATCTAAATAATAAGACAGTAAACTTTCTAAATCGGCGGATAGTTTTTGCTTGGAATATTGGTCATTTTTAGTATAAAACGACAATAAATTAGACGGGCTTAACTCAAATTTACTCAGCAAGGTTTTATCATCAAAGGCGTTGTTCCCAACGATGTTAACCTGTTTAATTTTGGTAACACGACCTTCAGAAATAGTAATATTAATGCCGACACGATTTCGCGTCATGGTTGTCACATCGGTTTTAATCTGTAGCCCGTATTTGCCATGACTGAGATACTGACGGCTTAACTCTTGCTCGACTTTATCTAATACTTGCTTATCAAATACTTTACCTTCGGATAAACCAATTTTATCCAAGGCTTTGGTTAAATCGTCTTTACTCAGGTCTTTATTGCCTTCAAACGCAATTTTTGCAATGGTAGGACGCTCGACAACCTTAATAACCAGCGTTGAGCCTTCTCTTGACAGCGACACGTCCTTAAAAAAACCTGTTTTAAATAAAGCTCTTATCGCGGCTGCGGAGTGGTCTAAGGAAAATCGCTCACCGACATTCACAGGAAAATCGTTATAAACCGTACCCGCAGAAATCCGTTGCAAACCTTTGACTTGAATGTCTCTAACGATGAATTCATCCCCCGCTTCAACAGCTTGTGACGCAAGCAAGGATAATAATAACAAGCGAGAAAAAGTATTTAGTTTCATGTAAGTATCTAAAAAATAAAGCGTCTATGAACGAATAACAAAATATTGGCGAATTATAACACAGTAAATATTCAAACTGCTTAAGCCCTGTGTATTGAAAAACTCAGAACTTCGTCTATGGAGGCACTTTTTGATAACAACATCAGTAATCTATCCAAGCCAATGGCTATGCCCGAACACTCAGGTAAGCCAGCATTTAAAGCGGCAATCAACCGCTCATCTTTAACCACAGCAGCTAGATTATTCTGTTGCCTAACCGCTATTTCAGCATCAAAGCGTTGATTTTGTTCAACAGCATCGGTTAATTCATAAAAACCATTACCCAATTCAACGCCATTAATAAACAACTCCACGCGATCAGTTACTAATGAATTATCAGCATTAATACGCGCCAATGAGGACTGACAAGCAGGATAGCCGTAAATCATACAGAGTGAGTTTTTACCTAAATACGGCTGCACTTTATGGCTGAATAACACATCCAGCCACAACGCGTGGTCATATTCACACAACGCCACAGCCTCAGGCAATTCATTCGCCAGTGCGTAAGCACAATAATCCTCATAACAAAAAACCAGCGCGTCTAAGCCTGTGTACTGCTGAAAAATCGCTTGATAACTATGTCGCTCTACACCCGATAAAGCGGCGTGTTCAGCAAATAGAGACACGATTAATTCAGCCACTTCATCCATCAATTCTGGCAACGTAAAGCCAACCCGATACCATTCCAACAGCGTAAATTCAGGATTATGAAACCGTCCCGATTCACCATTTCTAAACGCCTTGGCAATTTGATAAATAGAACCACAGCCTGCGGCAAGCAAGCGTTTCATCGCAAATTCAGGAGACGTTTGCAGAAATAATCGATGATAAAAGGGCGGCAAATTATAGTGTGTGGCAAAAAATGCCAAAGACGGATCAGTGCCAATAGTATGACTCAACAGCGGCGTTTCCACTTCCAACACCGCTTTTTCTAAAAAAAACGCGCGAATTTTTGCTAACAGCCACGCTCTTAAATGCAGCATTTCGATAGAGCAACTAGGCTGCCAAGGGGTCTGCATCATTCTTTAACGCGCGAAATATATTCGCCAGTGCGGGTATCGACTTTAATCATTTCATCGGTTTGTACAAACAATGGTACACGCACCACCGCGCCTGTTTCCAGTTTAGCAGGTTTACCGCCGCCGCCTGACGTATCACCGCGCACACCAGGATCCGTTTCCACAATGGTTAATTCCACAAAATTGGCAGGTGTTACACCAATGGGCGCGTCATTCCATAACATAACCGTACACATATCCTGATCTTTCAACCATTTACCCGTATCGCCAACGATTTTTTCATCACATTGATACTGTTCAAAGCTTTCATTGTTCATAAAATGTCTAAACTCGCCATCGTTATACAGATATTGCATCTCCATCTCGACTATATCCGCGCCTTCCAACGACTCGCCTGATTTAAATGTTCTTTCAATCACGCGACCTGTTTTCAAGTTTCTAATCTTAACGCGATTAAACGCCTGACCCTTACCCGGTTTAACAAATTCATTTTCAATAATCGCACACGGGTCATTGTCTAACATGACTTTTAACCCTGCTTTAAACTCACTCGTACTATAACTAGCCATTTTATCCTCAAGATGATAAACAATGTAAACGAACCATTATAATGTAAGCCTCCTACGGATAGAAACCTAAAAACCTCGACACATGACAGAATCAACGCACGAGACCGCTCATTTTTGCCAAAATTGGCAACAACAACTTGCCCAAGCATTCACCAATATAGACGACCTATGTCGGTATTTAGACTTAAATCCCAGTGACTTACCTGTATCAGCAACCGCCGCGCAACAGTTCGCCATGCGCGTGCCGTTAAGTTTTGCCGCCTGCATGGAAAAAGGCAATCCTTTCGACCCCTTGTTGCGCCAAGTATTACCCATAACAGATGAACTCGACTTTTATGCAGGCTACAACAACGACCCTGTCGGTGACTTACCCGCTGCCACTCAAACAGGCATATTGCACAAATACCAAGGGCGCGTATTACTCATCAACACAGGCAGTTGTGCGATTAACTGCCGCTATTGTTTCCGCCGTAACTTCCCCTACGCCGACTTACAACTCAGCAAACAACAAGAACACGCCGCCATCCTCAGCATAGAAAACGACCCCAGCATCCACGAAGTCATTTTCAGCGGTGGCGACCCCTTATTACTCAACGATGCCAGACTCACCCGCCTGATTGAACAAATCAACCAAATCGACCACATCAAACGCATCCGCATCCATAGCCGCCTGCCCATCGTCCTGCCTGCGCGTATCACCCCAGCACTCATTCACACCCTAACCCAAAGCCCCAAACAAATCATCCTAGTGCTACATTGCAACCACGCCAACGAACTCAATGAGCGCGTCATCACCGCCTGCCAACAACTCAAAAACTACGGCATCACCTTATTGAATCAATCCGTGCTGTTAAAAGGAGTCAATGACGACGCGGCGGTACTGTGTGAACTCAGCGAACGTTTATTTCAACACGGCGTGATTCCCTACTACCTGCATCTATTAGATAAAGCCACAGGTACAGGGCATTTTGCGGTGTCAGAAATTGAGGCTTTATTATTAATGGAACGGGTACAAGCGTGTCTTTCGGGCTATCTTGTGCCTAAGCTGGTTAAAGAAGTCGCGGGGGCGGATTCTAAGCGGTATGTGGTGGGGTGAAGCATACTTATCATCAGTATTGGGGCGTAAAATAAATACTTTGCTTTATTTTAGAGACAAATAGTTATAATCTCTCAACCTGTTGAGTTTAATAAACTTAGCAGGTTGAGAATGTCGTTTTTATAACAACTAGCAAAAACTGTACGCCTACAATAATACCTCTTGAGGTGTCTAAATAAAGATTGAGCAACCATTCATGTTAGGCATCATAAATTTAGAGAGCAACTATTTTCAGAAAGGAGTGAGCGATGCCTAAAAACTACAATCACTATATGTTTGTATCACCTTGGTGGAAACAATACTATGACTCTACGGTTATATTTGAGTACATCAACAACTACTCAGAATTACAGGAGTATGTGAATCAAAAAGGATTAATTTCACAAATAGTTAGACTATTTGGAAAAAGAATTTCCATAGCACACATAGTGAACGCTTTTGCCGACATTAATTTATTGTCCCCCGATAAAGAAACAATAATCGAAGACTTGGCTGTTCTATATGATAAATATGATGCACAAAGAACATTGACCGAATGGTTTGAAAAAGAGTCAAAAAATGCTCTTAAATCTGGGCGTTTGTTCTCGTCAGTAACTAATTGTCATTACAGCAACAAAACACCGCTTTTTTCCAATAGCTCTCAAAATTCCCTTGATTCAAAATTTGTAGTGGTTAGTGGAAGTATCTGTTGTAAGGATTCTTTATCCACAAACCCTGTGTTATTAGAATCGGCTAATCACTCCAACTGTACTTGGGTGTTATGTGACTACCCACCACTTGCAATGATAAATAGCAATCCAAATTACAAAGGGCAGATTGTTAATTTAAGAATGGATAAAGGGTTCGACAATGTTTTTTCAGGTCGAATACCTTTTGATCCTGAAATCGGGTGGTTTCCTTACTGTACCGTTGCTGGTTTTTTTAATGCTCGCAACGTTGCCAACGAAAATTTTCCAACTATAACACCTTCACTAATAATGTACAAAAGGACTTTTAGTCCAACTCCGCATATATCCGATCTTACTGGGTTCGTATCGGGAGAAAAGGAAAAGCCTAATTATTTGGAGAGTTTTGAGTCAAGATTATTTTTGTATTACCTCGTACCAACAATGTACAGATCGTGGGGTGTTGGATATGACAAAATTGATGATGAACTTCGTGATTTACTGAAATATTTCGTTAATATTGATAACAGCCAGATGGGATCTAATTTGGTGAGTTTCTATGGGAAATATATTATTTAACGCGATGCTCGACTTTTATTTAAGCCGCGTAGGTTGGGTTGCCGTCTTTTTGGCAACCCAACACAACCACGCACAATTATAATTACAACTGTTATTTGTTCATCGTGTTTGTTGGGTTGCAAAAAACCGCAACCCAACCTACCTCCTGCATCACTGCCATTAAGTTAAGGATTTACCGTAGGGGCAATCCCTTGTGGTTGCCCTGATAACGACCTGTTCACAGGGCTGGCACAAGGCACAGCCCCTACATTTTTGTCTTAACTTAATGGCAGTGATGATATTCTGGTAATAGTCCCTTTTTGTTATGCAGTGTTAAGATACGCGTTTAAACAACGCACAGCACAATAACACCAAGAGCTTTTTAGAGGAAACATGGGGGTAAGGTATCAACGAAAATTGAGTTATCAAGCGATGGATCGTTGGAAGTTTTTTGTTCCACTCTCATTTTTACTGCATATCATCATTATGCTCAGCATTGATATTAAGCTATCAATGCCTATACCTGATAAACGCAAACCCAACAAATCTATCACGCTGATTTTACAAGCCGCGCCTTTGCCAATAAAGCCGCCGCCTGTTGCTAATAATGCACCTAGACCTATCCTTGTTAAAAAAGTAGAGCCAGAAAAGACGTTACCCGCGCCTGTTGTTGCTAAAAAAATTCCGCGTCCAGTAGTCGTTGCCAAAACGCCACCACCTACAAATGCAGTGCGGCAACGTTATATTAAAGCTCCGCCTGTTCAGCATTCGGCAGTTGCTAAAGCCAGCGTAGCGAAACAATCACACGTTCCTGTGCGAAGAACGCCTGCACCTGTTCAACCAGCGCGTGTATCTGCGCCTGTCGCTAAATCGAATATGCCAGATAATATGGCTAATTTGCCCAGAATTGGCATTCCTGTACAACCGCCGCCGCAACCGCAACCAGCGGTAATTACGTCCAATATGCCCAGTGATATGCAGAATTTGCCGCGTATTGGTATTCCTGTGCAAGCAACCACGCCCGTTCAGACCAAGCCTGTAATTAGCCAGCCACAGCCTACGATGGTACAAAAAGTCCCTGTGCCTGACGTTGTTAAGTCCGTAGCTCCGCCCACGCCAGTTCAGTCCGTACAAAAAAGTATTCCACTCGTTCCTGAGCGTATCGCCGATACGCCTGAGCCTGAAATGTCGATACCCGCGCCACCAGTCAAGCAAGTACCTATTCAAACTAGCCAGTCTACACCTGTAGCTGTTAATACGGTCAAACAGTCAGCGTTTCAGCAACGCTTAGAATCATTGCAAGATAATGTGATCTCGTTTATGCCAGTTTTTCCGCAAGTCGTTCGGCTGATAGCACAAGGATGGCTTAAAGATTTAGAAGAGATTACTGTGCCTCCCGTTGCACCCACACCTTCGCGTGCAGTGGTGCAATCCGTCCCTGTTGAAAATAGTACAGAACAAACCAGTCAAGAGAATGCCGTGAGCCAGACAAAGCCAGAGGCTATTCCCGAACAATTTATGACCGATGATCGTTTTCATACCAAAGAGGTCATTCAAGGCAATATGGATAAAGACAGTTTGCCCGCAGAACAGCAGGGAAAATCAGGTAAAAAACTAGGCTCGATTATCTTTAAAGAACGGAAAAATTATGGCGACATTACGCCACAAGAAGAGTCTGCGGCACAAAATACCAAGAAACCTAAAGCGGAGGGCTTTAGCATTCCTATTGGAGATTGTTATGTGGGTTCTAAAACAGAGGTTGAAGAAGGACAATCGAGTGAACACAAAAATCCAATTAATTGCAATTTTTAAACAGTGAGCAAAAAAGGTTTATCCAGAGGAAAAGCCGCAACCCAATCTACTCATGCCCAATACCAGCGGGTATGACAATGCCATCACCATCCCATAACGTTTTAACGTTTTATATAATGTTTATGTCCACTTGACGTTATCGTATAACGACCACCATGCGAACCCGTGTAAACTTTTCCACTGCCTGAATTACTTTTAGGATTACTTTTATGTGTCCTTTGTGCAGGCTGAATATTGGCTGTTTTGGGTTGTTGGCAATTATCGCGTTCCGTTTTATCTTTAGCTTTCCCAGCTCTCACTGTTTGCCATTGCATATTACTTGGATTATCAGCACCACCACACGCTAATGGGTTGATGTGATCAATAACATAGCCTTGGCATGAACCAGAAGTATGTCCATTTGCTGGGCAAGGCTGTTGTTTTTTAAAGTTGTTTTTTGCTGACTCACTTCGGTGAATTTTACCGTTTGCATCCCGCACAATGGTAACTCGTTGTTGGCTAGGTGTTGGTGTGACTGTTTGCTGTCCAGTGCTGAAAAATGGCAATATAGTGTTATCGCTACGCACTGATTTTTTATGTTCCGAATAGGAACATAAGTATTGTTCACTACCAGATACAATGCCATCTTTGTCAGTATCACAAGCATCATTCGCAAAAGCGTAACAAGAAAAACTCAACAAAAGTAAAATTGCTAATCGATATTTCATAATCTGCTCATTAATTGATTTGATATGGGCAAGCTCCGATGCCCCAAAAAACGCCGTTACCATATTGCTTGTTCACCTTTATGACAGCGACTGTCAACTACGCGCTTTAACATGATAGGATACTCTTTTTGGTCATTATTCCACGTCTCTTAAAGGTGCTTATATGCGTAAACTACTGCCGCTTTGTTTCTTGATAATCACCAAAACTGTCAGTGCGGATGTCAGTGAAAATCTTGATTATGTCTATTACACCGTAAATGCCGATCCCAATGATTCATTACTGAGCGTATTAAACAAAGCATCGCCCATTAAAATAAATAATCATACTTTTCACGGGTTAACTAAATGGTATGTAAAGTGGAATTACCGATGGTTTGAGCAGCCCGACGGGCGTTGTAAAATCACTAAGGTAACGACAACATATACCAGTAGCATTAAGCTACCTGAGCTGACAGGCGCAGATTCAGCGCAAGAACAGGCGTTCAATAATTATTTAACCGCTCTTCGTACCCATGAGTTAGGTCATTATGATATTGGCAAACAAGCCGCCAATGTGATTGACAGTGGTATAGCCTCCTTACCCGAAATGTCCAGTTGTAAAGAGCTTGAAGCCACTGCAAATGGTTTAGGTTATCAAATATTGGATGAATACAAGATAAAAGAGAAACAATATGATGCGGATACTGGTCACGGAAAAACACAAGGTGCGTGGCT
This sequence comes from Crenothrix sp. D3, assembly GCA_002134785.1. GTDB lineage: Bacteria > Pseudomonadota > Gammaproteobacteria > Methylococcales > Methylomonadaceae > UBA4132. Next base: position 50,167 of record MBQZ01000015.1, on the reverse strand, counting down.
TGGAGGAGGGGGTAGTACGACGGCATCAGCCCCACCTTAAATGTAAATTGCAGCCACACGATTATGATTGCAACTATTATTTGTTCATCGTGTTTGTTGGGTTTGCAAAAAACCGCAACCCAACCTTATATCTCTCCAAATCAATCACAAGCAGAAAAATCATCCCTTGAGTTTATCGTGTTTATTAATGAGTGAATTACTTCACCAATCACCGCTTTTTCTTGCCTGTTTTTTCGATGCCGTCAAAACACGCAAGTAAGGCTCACAGGTGCGTATTTCTAGTACTTCCAGTTGCCATAGTGATGGGTTTTATCTACGTCACAGACTTGCGTCTAAGGTTGGGTACAAACTCTGTTCATGCACTCTGATATACTACTAGCTAAGCAATATATCACTTTCCTGCTTTGGTTTGGAGAGGTTAGGCTATCACTAACCCAACCTACAACTCACTGCCATTAAGCTAAGGAAAAACCGTGTTTTGTGTTGGTGTGAATTTATTCGCACCTACCACGATAACAACCCTTAACTTAAGGTAGTGAATCTACAACTAGTAACATATTGCGCATCCCCTACCCTCCACACCTGAGAACATTATTATGGATTTTCAATTAGAACGATTTGAATGCCTCGCTTATTCGCGTCAATATGAATTAGCGATGCAAGAATTACTGAAATTATTGCAAATGTTGGACAGCGGTTATGGTTCATTCAACGAGAATTTTAGCTCCTCTTCCATACAAGCTATGCAGGTAACGTCCGACTTAATTGATTTACATATTTTGACTCGCATTGCAGCGGCGACTACGGCATTATTTTCTGATCCCGAATTTCACTTTTCCGAAACAGGCTTTATTCAAGTTATTCAATATCACCGCTGGATCTCTGTGTTATTTGCGGTAAGTCCATTTCGCAACGCCGATCATATTATTCGTTCATTTAATTTAAATGGGCATTTCAGCACACCACTACAAATGGATAACAGCAACTTAGCTAAATTTTGTTTGTTGTATTCATTAGAATCAGAAATTGAAATTGATTGGGATATTTTTTGGCAAACTAACAAACTACTCGCCGTGAATTTATATTTAGTATTGATGTCCTCACGGTTTATTTCTAGCCCAGAAGCGCATGGTAAACGCGAATCTTTATTACGTTGGCTACCTGAACATTTAGCGGAGATAGGCACGATAGATCAACTGCCTGTCGGCATTTTTCACGATGTCTATATGCACTGTAGTTATTCGGGTTACGCGGGTAAACACAACATTAAAGCAGCCATTAATCAATTACTGCGGTATAAAATTGAAGAGCTAGGCTTTAGCGATAGAATCGTACCCGCACGACTACCCGCAACAGGCAAACCTGTCATGCTAGTGGTATTGGAATGGTTTTATTCAACCCACGCTGTCTATCGCGTATTAGCTAAAGCGATACGCAAAGCCCGCGATCAATTTTATCTCATTGGTGTAGGTGATGAGTTAACCATAGATGACACAGGGCGGGCAGTATTTGATGAATTTATTCCTAGAAGCGGTGACGGTGATATTCCTAATTTATTTCATCAACTGATTAATATTGCTGAAGAGCGTGATGTGCAAGTGCTGTATATGCCCAGCGTAGGCATGACGCTATACACCATGTTTTTGGCTAATTTACGCTTCGCACCGTTACAAATCACTACATTAGGGCATTCTGCCAGTACCTTCGCACCACAAATGGATTATTTCATTATTGACGAGGATTTTGTGGGTAATGAGGCGTGTTTTTCTGAAACTGTCATTAAAACACCGACCGATGCGTTTCCTTTTACACCGTTTGCACAAAGCCTAGATGAACTACCACAAGCTCCATTACGCGCCGCGCCCGCTGTAGTAGAAATTGCGATGGTGGCATCTACCATGAAACTCAATCCAGACTTTTTATACGCGTGTCGGCAAATTGCTGAACAATCCCCCACGCCCGTGCATTTTCAATTCTTTATCGGTGCAGCACGCGGCTTAGTTGGCTTACAAGTCACACAAGTGGTCGAGCGTTATTTAGGAAAATGGGCAACAGTTAATTTACAACAGGGTTATGAGTATTATTGTCAGCAATTAGCAAACTGTGATTTATATATTAATCCGTTTCCGTTCGGCAACATGAACAGTATTGTCGATTTACTGTCCGTTGGTTTAGTGGGTGTCTGTCTATCAGGTGATGAACCGCACGAACACATCGACCAAGGCTTATTTGAACGACTGGGAATGCCTGATTGGTTAGTGACTACCAACACTGAGGACTACATTCAAGCCGCCTTACGCTTGATAAATAATCACGAAGAACGCTTAGCCATACGCTCCAACCTAGACGGACGTGCCGCTATCAATTGTTTGTTTGAAGGGCGTGATGAACTCTTTGGACTGATAGTACAAGACTTGCATCAAGCACTCATTACACAGCAATTATAAAAATGCGAAAATTGACCTTAATAACAATGTATCCGATAATTCCACACTCTAAGTGTTAATTCTAAGCAAGTGAATAACATAATAATAATGAGGGGTGAAAGAAAATGTCTTTAATGACTTGGACGATTGAACAACATGGGACAAACGTTAGCTTTGCTGATACTGAACACCAGAAGGTGTTTCACAATCTGAATATACTCTACGATTTAAGAATGGAAGGGGCAGGAACTCCTGAAATAACTGAGCAATTAAACGTTTTACTTGCTATTGTCGCAGATCATTTTTCCCACGAAGAAACTGAAATGCGGGTAAAAAAATTCATCGATTATGAACGCCATAAAATAGAACATGATGAGCTAATAAATACCTGTACTGCGATGGAAATAAAAATTAAAGCAGGTGAATTAGAATTAACAGAAAGAATTTGTCAACTCATTAAATCTTGGTTTGAAAGCCATATTCCCGAATACGACAGAGCCTACTCAGAAGCATTAAATGGTTAAAAGAACACTGGGATTTTGCTGCGCATTATCCCAGTTATCCGAGTTACTTACTCAATTACGCCAGCGGCTTGCAATTGTGATCGTAAGTTTTCGACACGTTTACGATTGACTCCAAAATCACCATAGCCCACGCGTGAAGCCGAACGGATATGAAACACTCGCGCTTCGCTGTCTAATAGCACATCCACATCATCAACAAAGCGAAAAATTAGCGAAGTCGCTTCTGCATGAAGCGTATTTTCCACTTCTAGCGTTATTACGGTACGGCTTTGGCTTAATAGCGCGTTTTTTAGCGCGACACTGGCGGTATCAATTGCACCAACAATTTTAAACGGCGCAATAAAATGCGCCTGATCCGTTGCCAGACTAGACACGCAATTAGGGCTATTTGGACAGGGTGGCAAACTTTTTTTCTCTGCCGCGTGGCTTATTGTTCCGAAAATCATAAAAGTAATATAAAAAATAGTTTTAAAGTTCATGAGTAAATGCCTCAAAAAATGATGTTATTAACCCAGCTCCAAGGTGGTAATGCCATAAATTTTATTCACATCTAAGTTAGGTGCGTCTTGCGTGTACATTCTAGCAGCTTCAAATACTAAAGGCATCGCATGACGTTTTGCCAAGGCTAACGCACTCGCGTTAGTTTCAGGCATATCAATAAACACAGGGCTATTGCTGGGTGCGTAAGCCAATAAAGCCGTCAACAAATTTTCCGCAATTTCAGCCGAGTCGGCAAATAAAGGGCCAATTCTAAAACTGTCATGACACGCACGAATCACCCCATAAGCAACCAATTGTTTATTATGAATAACACCCAATGCCATACCGTGTTTTTGTTGCAGCCACGATTGTAAAAATACGGGGCGCGGAACAGGAAACACGTCGAATGCTAAAATCTCTGCAAAAGGCACTGTCGATAACGCGACAATATCGGAATGAGACGACATTTTTCCAGTTCCGAAGGTTTGAAAACGCAAATGACGATACGCGATTTTAAACCCCGATTTTTGATAATTACTTTGGTGAGCAATGACACCATCCAAGCAAATATTTCGCCCTTGCAAGCGTTGCATCGCCGTATTCCACAACGCAATACCAAAACCTTGATGACGAAATTCAGGGCGCACGATGTATAAGCCAATAAAACCATAGCTATCATCATAAGCCACTGCTGAAATACAACCTATCGGTTCATCATTCAGAAAACCCATAAAAAAACCATTCGGGTCAGCTGCATAAAAATGCTTAGCATCGTCTAGTGCTGGTTGCCAACCCTCTTCTTTTGCCCAACGCAACGGAATGGCTAATTCTTCATAATTAATACAACGAATATGAAAATTTTGCATTTTTATCACCTTGCTGAGTTGATTATTTCTAAGCGTGAGCAAGACTTACACTACGCCGTGGCATAATCTTCATCGCAATTACCGCACCCACAGCAACTACGATAAGAACACCCGCTAATAGCGGTCGATAAGCAATCCACGCAATGGCAATTGTTACCATCGTAAAAGGCAAGGACAGCAAGAATGCAAAAAGCCCTGTACCCATTGCAATTAAATCGCCTAAAAAAGGCAGTACGGCGGCTAACACGGACAGTGGTTTCAGCATCATAGACAAACCTATCCACATTAACAAAAATCCACCGATACGAATCGCCCACGTTATCATCGTGTTTTCACTTTGGGCGATAGCAAATAGCGCGTTGGCATCCATTAAGCCCATTTCTAATAAATCGACTGCACTGCCTGCTTGAGTTGGGTAGGCACTAAAACTATTACCTTGTTGTTGCGCAATAATACTCACATCAGCAGGTTTAACGACTTTAAACGTGATTTGTAAATCACCAATTTGTGGGCTGGCAGCATTACCACCTAAATAAATGCCATTACCCGCGCTCGTTAATTGTTGTCCTGCTAATTGCTCTTGTATGTTTAAATCTTGCGCACCCGATAAGCGGGAAATTTGGTCAGCGTTGAGTTTAAACGCGCCTAAACTGACATCTTGCGCTTGAAACGTTTTGCTTTTGTGCGGCATGGGTGGATTACTATGCCCTGATGCGTCTTTAAATTGGCTGGAGTTGATTGCATCCTCACTCCATTGTTTGTCGTAGGAATAGGTTTTTTTAGTGGTTTTTGAACCGCCGACCTGTTCTTTGGTTTCGGATTTTTCGGTTTCTTTCCATTGATACATGGACACGGTGCGTTGCACTTTAATGGCAGGGGCAGACACGCCAAACACATCATCTTGTAATATTTCTTCGGTAGTTGCCATGCCTTGGGTGTGAACTAATTTGCCATTGTTGCCTGTATCAACGGCGGTTGCAGGGATGGAAATAACAACGCCCTGCCCTTCTTTTAAACTATTATAGCGTTCGACTGAATGCCCTTCATTCCACCATAACAACGGAAAGGCAATGACAAACAATATAAACCCAAATAGAATTCCTTTAATAGAATCCGCAATGCGACTAAACCACGACTCGCTAGTTATTTCAGTATAATCATCCATCATGCACCTCTTTATTTTAAGTAGGAAAAGAAGGGATTATCCTAACCAGCAATTATTATTTTGGCAATTAAAAGCTCGTAAGAATAAAATTACTATAACGCTACAGTTACTCATCATCAACAAAAAGGTAAGCCAAAATGAACGACAAAACAAAATTACGCTGGGGTATTTTAGGTGCTGCTCGTATCAATGAACGCTTAATGCCTGCTATTGTTGCTGCATTCAATGCCGAATTAGTGGCGATTGCCAGTCGCCGTCCTGATGCTGCGGTGCAAACATTGGCAAAATATGCGCCAGACCAACAGAATGTACGCATATATAACGACCGTGAAGCCTTACTCAACGACCCTGATATAGATGCTGTCTATATTCCACTTGCCAATCACGAACACGCCGAATGGGCGTTACGCGCTATTAAACAGGGAAAACACGTTTTATGTGAAAAACCAATGGCGTTAAATGTAGCGGCTATCGAAGCTATTCATCTTGCTGCGCAGGAGCATAAAGTCACCGTCATGGAAGGTTTTATGTACCGTTTTCACCCACAACACGAACGCGTACAAGCATTAATACAGTCGGGTATCATCGGTGAAGTTCGCTCAATTCGTAGCAGTTTTTCTTTCATGATGCGTCCTGAAAGACTATACCGCTTAGCAGAAAGTGTTGAAAACGGTGGCGGTGCAATGTGGGACATCGGTTGTTATGCCATTCATTGCGCACGGTTATTTTTCAATCAAGCCCCTGTTGCAGTTACCGCACTATCCAAACACGTTGAAAGTGGGGCAGACATTAGCACCAGTGGCATCATTGATTTTGGTGACGGTAAATTCGCCCATTTCGATTTTAGCTTTGAACGCGCCCGACGTTGTGAGTACGAAATCATCGGTACTAAAGGCGGAATCAAATGCCACAATGTTTGGGTTATGCCGTCTGATACCCCCGTTATTTCATGGTGGAGTGAAGACGGTCAACACGCCGAAGAACAACTTCCCCCAGCCAATCATTTTCAATTGGAAGTAGAGCATTTTAGCCAATGTGCATTAGCGGGTAAACCACCTTTACTGTCTTTGGACGATGCAAAGAACAACTGCCAACTGATTGTTGCCGCTTTACAATCAGTGAAAGAACAGCAAGTTGCTAAGTGAAATTTAAGCTATCACTGATTCGAACAATAACTAAAATACAAAAATAATTGTGAGGACATTATGTCTGATTTTAAAAAGTACCGTTGCTTAGAGTGTGAACACGTTTATGATGAGGAAAAAGGCTGTCCTCACAGTGGCATTGCTGCTGGAACACGTTGGCAAGATATTCCTGACAGTTGGGCTTGCCCAATTTGTGGCGCACCGAAAAGTTTTTTTAAGCTGGAAGAATAATTACTTCCACACGCTGCTCTCATTTACAGAGTTCAACCTTAAAAATTGAACTCCCTATTTCTTATCCTCATCACTATGACGCTCATCGAAAAATCATTAACGATTGCTCTTCGCGCTTATACAGGAAAAACCGATAAAGCAGGACGCGACTATATTCACCATCCACTAAGACTGATGGCAAAAATGACCAGCGACAGTGAAATGGCGGTGGCTTTATTGCATGATGTGATTGAAGATTCTGACATTACCGCCGCCGATTTACTTGCCGAAGGCATTCCTAGTGAAGTCGTTGAAGCGGTGTTATGTTTGACTAAACAAGCAGGCGAAAATTACTCTGAATTTGTTTTAAGAGCCAAACAAAACACCCTTGCTCGAAAAGTTAAACTAGCCGATATTGAAGACAACATTAACGTGCTGCGGTTATTGACTTTAAATGAAACCGATTTAGCACGAGTCGCTAAATATCACGCGGCGTGGCAGTTGTTAAATGAGGCTTAATAACGCACAATAAAATAATACCGTTCGTGGTGAACTTAATGATACCGTTCGTGGTGAGCTTGTCGAACCACATTCACGCTTCGACTGTTCGATAAACTAACAGCTAAGCGCGAACGATTTTTTAGTCACAAATACTGTCCAGCTATATCACAGCTCCAAAATCTCTACCGCATTACCATCTGGATCTCGACAAAAAAACGCACGCCGCCCTGATATGCTCAGGGTATAAGGAACACCCATTTTATCCAGCCTGTCGCGTATCGGATCAATGTTAGCGGTACTCAAGGCAACATGGCGATCACGTCCGCCATGTGCTGGACGACCTGTCGTCGGATCCATATTCGGCAACTCCAACAAATGCAATTGCTGCTGTTCCCCTAAACGTAACCACGCCCCTGCAAAACCTAAATCTGGGCGTTCCATTTGCTCTAATCCCAACACACCCGCATAAAATGCTAATGAGGCTTCAGTATTAGCCACAACAAAACTGGCGTGGTGCAAAATAAGATCGTTTTTTAACATGATGAAATCCTTTTTATGAGTTGGAATGAATTAAATACAACGTATCTATAATAACTTGCTATTTAAAACAGGATTGTGTAATTTCAAGCTGAAAGAATAGCAAGGCAATCATGCCCTGCCCTGAGCGTTACCCAATAACCATGATGGAGGCATCAAGTGGATATTTCAAAAAACCAACTCAACCCAATCGACCCAGACGAACAACAAGCACGGCAATGGGCTATGTTTTTACATCTATCACAATTAGCGGGTTATATCATTCCATTGGTTGGCTTGATAGCCCCGATTGTGATATGGCAAATGAAAAAAGACGAGTACCCGATACTCGATGAACATGGCAAAGCGGTAGTGAATTGGATTATTTCAGAACTCATTTACGGCGCGATTTGCTTCGCACTGGTCTTTATCGTCATTGGTTTTCCAATGCTGATGGTTTTAGGCATTCTTGCTGTGATATTTCCTATTATTGGCGGTATTAAGGCAAACAACGGCGAACTTTGGCATTACCCAATGGCTATTAACATTCTAAAATAACGCGATGACAATATACGGAGTCCAAAATATTTTTGGACTCCTGATTTTCATCGTCTTGTCAGTTAAATACCTAGCCATTTTTGCGGTTTCAAATAAATATCATAAAGCTCTTCTTCTGGACTACCTATTTCAGGACTCCAATTATATTGCCAGTGCGCGACAGGCGGCATGGACATTAAAATAGATTCGGTGCGTCCACCTGATTGCAAGCCAAACAACGTGCCACGGTCATAAATAAAATTAAACTCCACATAACGTCCACGGCGATAGAGTTGAAAATCACGCTCTTTCGTACTGTAGGGTGTGTCTTTGCGTTTTTGAACAATCGGTAAATAAGCAAGAATGTAATGATCGCCCACACTACACATGAATTCAAAGCAACGTTCAAAACCGCCTTCATTTACATCATCAAAAAACAAGCCACCCACACCGCGTGTTTCATTGCGATGTGGTAAGAAAAAGTAATCATCACACCATTTTTTATACTTAGGATAGACACCTTTACCAAAAGGCTGACACGCCGCAAACGCCGTCTTATGCCAATGAAGTACATCGTCTTTGAATGGATAATAAGGTGTTAAATCAAAGCCACCACCAAACCACCACACGTCAGGTTCACCCTCTTTTTCGGCAATTAAAAACCGTACATTAGCGTGTGAAGTCGGTACGAATGGATTTTTAGGATGAATCACCAATGACACGCCCATTGCTTGAAATTGTCGATTCGCTAATTCAGGACGTTTAGCCGTCGCGGATGGCGGTAATTTAAACCCTGTGACGTGGGAAAAATTCACCCCCGCTTGTTCAAATACTTGTCCATTGGTTAAAACCCGCGTTCTACCGCCGCCGCCTTCAGCACGCTGCCATTTATCTTCAATAAAACGTACTTCGGGTTCTTCGCCTTCCAACGCGGCACAAATATGGTCTTGTAAATTAAGTAAATAGGTTTTTACTTTGGCAATATCATCGGTATTCATGGGGTTAGCCTGTGTATTGTTTGTTAAATAAATATTGGTTACGGATAAAACAACTATAGCTAACGTAATTTAAATTGATTAAAAAACCGTCCGCCCTGAGCTGTGAGCTTGTCGAACAGTCGAAGGGCTGTGGTGGTTCGACAAGCTCACCACGAACGGCATCATTTTATTGTGCTTTAGCTATATAAACCACACATTGGCAAAACGAGCCTAAAGTTGATAAACTTAGTGGGTTTTTATTTATTAATTATTAAGTGGTTACTCTTATGAGCGTTATAGAAAGAATTAAAGATCAATTGGAAAATAACCCAGTGGTTTTATACATGAAAGGCACACCTGATTTTCCACAATGTGGTTTTTCTGGGCAAACCGTACAAGTATTAGCCGCTTGCAATGCCAAATACATGGCGGTAAATATTTTTGAAGATGCTGAATTGCGTGAAGCCTTAAAAGAATATTCACACTGGCCAACTTATCCACAACTGTATATTAACGGTGAGTTAGTCGGCGGTTGTGACATTATTACTGACCTGTATCAAAAAGGTGAATTAGCCGCGATGTTGGCAACAACAGCCGAATAATTTCACTATTGTGGGCGCGAATTCATTCGCGCCTACACGTCTTTCGCTTCCAAATGTTTCCAGCGATTCACAATCTTACAAAATAATTCTGCGGTTTTTTCTGCGTCATACAGTGCAGAATGCGCTTTCTCATTATCCCACTCCATCCCCGCCGCCATTGCCACCTTTGCCAATACTGTTTGTTGGTAGGCTAAACCGCCTAGTGTCGCCGTATCAAACGTACTGAATGGATGAAATGGGCAGCGTTTCGTTTGTGTGCGATGAACCGCTGCATTTAAAAAGGCAATATCAAACGCAGGATTATGTCCGACTAAAATCGCTTTCGTGCAGTTATTGCGCTTAATTGCGGCTCTAATCGGTTTAAATAGCATCTCTAGCGCATCTTTCTCATCAATCGCCATACGAAACGGATGATAAGGATCTATGCCATTAAATTTAAGTGCGGCTTCGTCCAATTCAGAATTTTTAAACGGCACAACGTGTGTGGTGTAATGCTCAGTAATGTGTAATTCACACTCACTGTTCAGCTCCACAATAACCGCAGCGATTTCTAATAAAGCATTTTTTTTGGCATTAAAGCCTGCGGTTTCGATGTCAATAACAACAGGTAAATAACCTCTAAAGCGTTTTTCTAGCGGGATAATTGGGTTTTCCATTAAGTTTGTGTCAATCCAAATAATATTGTAGAGACGTTATACTGCAACGTCTTTGAGTGTGCTATCTATAAATATGTAATGCAGACGTTGCGATGCAACATCTCTACCTGATTAATTTCCAACTCAAAGTTTCACCTGCTTTTAACGGCGTAATATCACCATAACTGCTGGGTATCGTCCAAGTCGATTTTTCCAAAGTCACTGTGTCAGTATTTCTCGGCAAACGGTAAAAATCGGCACCATAAAAACTAGCAAAGCCTTCTAATTTATCCAGTGCATCCGCTTGTTCAAAAGCTTCGGTATACAATTCTAATGCGCCAAACGCACTGTAACAACCTGCACAACCACAGGAATTTTCTTTTAAATCCCGTGTGTGTGGTGCGGAATCTGTGCCTAAAAAGAATTTAGCACTGCCACTGATAGCGGCATTAATTAACGCCTGTCTATGTGATTCGCGCTTTAAAATTGGCAGACAATAATAATGCGGTTTAATGCCGCCGACTAACATCGCATTACGATTAAACAGCAAATGTTGCGGCGTAATGGTCGCGGCAACATTATCACCTGCCGCTACCACAAATTGTACGGCTTCACTGGTGGTAACGTGTTCTAACACCACGCGTAAACTAGGAAAATCACGCGTGATAGTAGTCAAATGACGGTCGATAAAGACGCGTTCTCTATCAAAAATATCGCACGATTCATCGGTCACTTCACCATGCAGTAGCAACGGTAGCTGGTGCTTTTCCAGTGCGGCTAACAACGGATAAATGGTCGCAATATTAGCGACACCTGCGTCAGAATTAGTCGTCGCGCCTGCTGGGTATAATTTAAACGCATGAATAGCGTCAGATTCAGCAGCGGCTTTAATATCTTCTACAGTGGTCGCTGCGGTTAGATATAAAGTCATCAACGGGGTAAAATTTGCACCTGTGGGCAAAGCCTGTAAAATTTCTTCCCGATACACTAGGGCTTGCGTCACCGTGGTGACAGGCGGTTTGAGATTAGGCATAATAATTGCGCGAGCAAATTGTGTTGCCGTATGCGGTAAAACTGCCTGTAAAATCGCGCCATTTCTAACGTGTGTATGCCAATCATCAGGGCGGGTAATCGTTAATGTTTTCATCATTAAGCCGTAAATCTGTAAAATAGCGGGTTATTCTATAGGTAAGTGTGTTGAAAAACTAACACTCACCTCACTATCAACTGTTTTTTACGGAGTCTTTATGCCAATTTATGAATATCAATGCAAATCGTGCGGTCACACCCACGAAGCATTACAAAAACTCAACGCTGAACCGTTAATCGTTTGCCCTGCTTGCACAAGACCCGAATTAATGAAAAAAATCTCCGCCGCTGGCTTTCGTTTAAAAGGCACAGGCTGGTACGAAACCGATTTTAAAAGCGGTGCTAAGAAAAATGTCGCAGGTGAAGCCAGCGCACCGTCAAGTGCGTGCAATACCAGTAGCTGTCCAAAATCTTAATTTTGTAGATACTCTCTTAAAACACAAGCGCAATATTGTAAAAATCACAAAATATCGAGTGAATTCGCTTGAAGGGGCAAAGAATAAAATCTAGCCCCCTCAAAAGTTTTATTGGTTTTTAACATACCATGAATAGCGTGTAATAATTTCCGCATAACGGCGCACACGGCTTGAATTTTTTTCAAGCCATTATCGATAATCAAATGCTGGTAATAGGCTTTGATATGGGTTTCATGGTGTGTTGCGACTAGCGCGGGCATATATAGCTAACCGCTATAAAATGATTACAAAACCGTTCGTGGTGAGCTTGTCGAACCACGCTCACAAAATTCGACAAGCTCATGACAGGCTTCGACAGGCTCAGTGCGAACGTTATCATTTTATTGTGCTTTAGCTCTATAACGCTTGGCGAAGGAACGATGAAAAAAGCGAATGCAAGCCTAGGTTTATATTCCAACACATCAACACATGAAAAATCACTCGTATTTTAGGACTACCCAAACAAAGCTAATCATCCCTGATTGTTTACTCAATACCAGCTTGCTTGATTTTAACAAGCAAACAACGTTGTAAAACATGAGCTACGTTAAATTAATCAACAACGGCTATCAAGTCATTACCTTTTAACTCAAACAGCGAGCCTCACCATGACTGCCTATAAACTACCGCCTATTCAATCCTCAGAAATTACGCCCCGCGACTTGTTTCATGACAGACGGCGGTTTATGCAGTTAGCAGCGGGTGCGTCTTTGACTGCTTTATTACCGCAAAATGCTTTTGCGGGCGAACCATTAGCGGGCGTTACAAAATCCACTGACCGCTTAATTGATGAACTCACGCCGCTGAAAGACATCACCAGTTACAACAATTTCTACGAATTCGGCACGGGCAAAGAAGACCCCGCAAAAAACGCAGGTAGTTTAAAAACCCGCCCGTGGACGATTACTGTCGAAGGCGAAGTGAATAAGCCGAAAGTATTTGATATTGAGGAATTGCTGAAACTCGCACCCTTAGAAGAGCGGATTTATCGTTTGCGTTGTGTAGAGGCGTGGTCGATGGTGATACCGTGGGTGGGTTATTCGCTAGCCGCATTATTGAAACAAGTTGAACCGACGGGTAATGCTAAGTTTGTCGAATTCATCAGTTTGCACGATCCTGAACAAATGCAGGGGCAAAAATCACCCACGCTCAACTGGCCGTATAAAGAAGGTTTACGCATCGATGAAGCCATGCACCCGTTGACGCTGTTAGCTGTTGGTCTGTATGGTGAAGTATTACCGAATCAAAACGGCGCACCGATACGCATTGTTGTACCGTGGAAATATGGCTTTAAAAGTGCTAAATCTATTGTCAAAATTCGTTTGGTAGAAAAAATGCCTATGTCCAGTTGGGTGGAAGCCAATCCTAATGAATACGGTTTTTACTCAAATGTGAATCCAGATGTCGATCATGCACGCTGGAGTCAAGCCAAAGAGCGACGCATTGGTGATTTTCTCAAACGTCCAACGTTGCCGTTTAATGGTTATGGTGAACAAGTTGCTGCGTTGTATGCGGGCATGGATTTGAGCAAAGATTTTTAGGTGTGTTACTGTTGGCTGGCGTAAAATCAAGCTAAAAACCAGAGCTATGATTTGTATCAGCAATCAACCTGCTAAAGCGCAGAAAGAGGGGAATATGCCAAGGTCAACACTGCAAGAAAAAACCTTCCGCACTCACGATGATGTGGAACTGTTTTACCGCTATTGGTCTAGTTCAGCTAAGCCGCGTGGGGCGATTGTATTAATTCATCGCGGTCATGAGCATTCGGGGCGCATGGCGCATTTGGTTGATGAATTGCAACTGCCTGAGTATGCGTTTTTTGCCTACGATGCACGCGGTTACGGACGTTCTCTAGGAGTGCGTGGTTTTAGCCCTAGCCTTGGTACATCGGTGCGTGATGTACAAACCTTTATCGATCATATTGCCGACAGCTACAAAATCCCCGTTGAAAATATCGCCGTCGTCGCGCAGAGCGTGGGCGCGGTGGCGGCGGCAACGTGGGCGCATGATTACGCGCCGAAAATTCGCTGCATGGTGCTGGCTTCCCCTGCATTTAAAGTAAAGTTGTATATGCCGTTTGCGCGGTTTAATCTGAAATTAATCCAGTCGCTACGCGGGAATTTTTTCGTCAATAGCTATGTGAAAGCCAAGTTTTTGACCCACGACCCAGAACGTATTGCCAGTTATAACAGCGACCCGCTAATTACGCGCCCCATCTCGGTTAATATTCTGCTCGCACTGTACGAAACTGCTGAACGTATTGTTGCCGATGCCGAAGCGATACAAGTTCCTACGCAGTTGTTAATTTCGGGCGATGATTGGGTAGTGCATCACCTGCCGCAATATGAATTCCTTGCTAGAGTAGGTGCAAGCATCAAAGAAGTGCATTTATTGGCTGGCTTTTTTCATGACACCTTTGGCGAAAAAGACCGCGCCTTAGCCGTTAGCAAAGCACGGCGTTTTATCGTGCGACTGTTTAGCGAATCACCGCCGCGTGAAAGTTTACTCGATGCGCATTTAGCAGGTTTTACCAAGCGGGAAGCAGACGCGCTCGCTGAACCAAGCCGCAGACTGTATTGGTCAGCAACCCGTTTCTGCTTAAAAGTGTTTGGTTTGCTATCCAAGGGTATCAAGCTGGGGCATCAAACAGGTTTTGATTCAGGCAGTACCTTAGATTATGTCTATCGCAATCAACCGTCTGGTCTCACGCCATTGGGTAAGTTAATCGACAAAAATTATCTTAACTCTATCGGCTGGCGCGGTATTCGGCAGCGTAAAATTCATGTTGAAGAATTGCTCTGCAAAGCCATGTCTTTATTGGCGGCGGCGAATAAAAAAATCCATATTGTTGATATAGCCGCAGGACACGGGCGTTATGTACTGGAAGCCCTCACCAATAGCGATGTTAAACCTGATTCCATTTTATTGCGGGATTACAGCGATATTAATGTGCGTGACGGCTCGGCGTTGATTCGTCAAAAAGGGCTGGAAGCCATTGCCCGTTTTGAAAAAGGCGACGCATTTAATGCCGATAATTTAGCGGCAATCAAACCGCGTCCAACCATCGGTATTGTGTCGGGTTTGTATGAATTGTTTGCTGATAATGAACAAGTGCGTCGCTCTCTGGCGGGTCTTAGTTCGGCAATCCCCGCAGGTGGCTATTTGATTTACACCTGCCAACCGTGGCATCCGCAGTTAGAATTCATTGCCCGCGCGTTGACCAGTCATCGCCAAGATTCAGCGTGGGTAATGCGTCGCCGCACACAAGCAGAAATGGATCAGCTCGTCGAAGCGGCTGGCTTTACTAAGCTCGAACAACGCATAGACGATTGGGGTATTTTCACTGTCAGCCTCGCCCAACGCAATGGTTGAGCAAGCACGCCCTTGGAAACGCGGACTGGCGTGGTTGCTGTTACTCGCGCCGTTCTTTTTTACCACTTATAGCTTTAGCAATTGGCTTGCCGCACAACGTACTGATGTCGGCTCAGTGGTCTTTGAGTGGGAAATCGGAATGCCGTTTGTGCCGTGGACGATTCTGCCTTATTGGGTGATTGATTTGTTTTATGGCTTATCGTTGCTGATACCGCGTTCGCGTGATGAACTTGATGCGCACGCGAAACGCTTATTCACTGCGCAAGTTATTTCCGTGCTGTGTTTTATTGCCTTCCCGTTACGCTTTAGTTTTGAGCGTCCCGAAACCAGCGGTGTGTTTGGCTGGCTGTTTGATGTGTTGCTGGGTTTCGACAAACCGTTTAATCAAGCACCTTCACTGCATATCAGCTTATTAGTCATACTGTGGACACTGTATGCGCGTCATCTATCGGGCGGGTGGTTATGGCTATTACGGTTGATTGCGGTGTCCATCGGTTTGTCAGTATTAACCACTTATCAACACCATTTTATTGATATACCCACTGGCGCGTTAGTCGGTTGTATCGCGGTGATGTTATTTCCGCTACAGCCACACACTGCGATTAGGCAACGTGACCCGCACCGCTTTGTGTTGGGTGCGTATTATTTGACAGGCGCGGTCGTGCTGGCGGTGTTAGCCGTGTTATTGCAAGGTGCGTGGCTATGGCTATTATGGGGTGCGTGTGCCTTAACCGCCGTTGCTATCATTTACTTTTTGGGCAATCCCTTGTTGTTTCGCAATCACAATGGACGCATGGAAGAAGCGGTGCTGGTGTTACTCGCACCGTATTTATTATGCGCGTGGCTTAATTCGCGTTGTTGGACGGTTAGACATCCTGAACCCAGCGAAATTGTAGCGGGTTTGTGGCTGTCGCGTTTACCTTCGCGTTCAGTAATTAAGCAATTACAAACTGTCACCTTAGTAGATTGTTGCGCTGAATTGCCTGTTCTATCTTGCGGTCAAGTGGTTTATGGCGTGCCGATGTTGGATTTACTCGCCCCTGAAGTGGCACAAATCGAACAAGGCGTGACAGTCATTAACGCCGCCCGACAAACGGGTAACACACTGGTGTTTTGTGCGCTGGGTTATTCGCGCAGTGCGGTGCTTGTTATTGCCAGTCTGATTGAATTAGGACAGGCGGCAAGTATTGATGAGGCGGTAAACACAGTACGCAAAGCCCGTCCCAGATTGGTATTATCGGCTTTGCATAGAGCAAAACTGGAGGACTGGTATGAACGAAACCAACGATGAGCAATTAACCGCTACGATAAGCGCGGCGTTCCTTCGTTCTATGGGTAACGTGCTGAACAATTGGTCAATGCTATTGGCATTAGCGGCAATACTTATCATTGGCTTAAAAGCAAACAGCATTTTTTTGCTTGCGTCGGTGAGTGCGGCACTGATACAAGCCTATTTTGCTGCCCGTTGTACTTTTGATGCGGCGGTATTTGCGGCTTTAGGTGGAGAAACCACGCAATATGAAGGCTTTGACCGACTATTAACACGTTGGAAACTGCGCGGAGAAAATCTTGCATCCCGCTCACTGGATGAGCGAGTGCAAGGTGCGATAGGGCTATTGCGTTGGCAGGCTTATAGTTTTTGCGGGCAAATCATATTGTTAGTCATTGGGCTATATTCCTAACTCAGTAACAAATACAGGATGCTCAATTAATGGCAATGCGTTTATAGTATCATCCTGAAAAAACATTGAATTAATTGATTCAATCCCCATATAACGTCGAACGTCAACCTACAAGAGGCTACTTCCATGATGCGTATTTTGCTTTTTTTAGCGACTAACGTCGCCATAATGATTGTTATTAGTATTGTTTTCAGTGTGTTAGGCTTGAGCGGTACATTGGACGCGCAAGGTGTCGATCTTAATCTCAATGCCTTATTAGTGATGTCGGCTGTTATTGGCATGACGGGTTCGTTTATTTCGCTAGCCATGTCCAAATGGTCAGCTAAAAGAGCGATGGGGGTTCAGGTGATTGAACAACCCCAAGACCAAACTGAACGCTGGTTAATTGAAGTAGTGACTCGCCAAGCGCAACGACTAGGGATTGATATGCCTGAAGTCGGTATTTTTAATACTCCAGAACCGAATGCCTTTGCGACAGGTATGACTAAAAACAGCTCCTTAGTTGCTATTAGCACAGGTCTATTACAAACCATGAACCAAGATGAAGTCGAAGCGGTTATCGGTCATGAAATGACGCACGTTGCCAATGGCGATATGGTGACGATGGCGTTAATGCAGGGCGTATTGAATACCTTTGTGTATTTTTTCGCGACCATTATTGGTCATACGGTTGACAAGCTGGTGTTTAAAACTGAACGTGGTAATGGCATTGCTTATTATGTTGTGCAACTGTTGGCACAAATCGTCTTGGGCATTTTGGCTTCTATGATAGTGATGTGGTTTTCCCGTTACCGCGAATTTAAAGCCGATGCAGGCGGTGCAAATTTAGCAGGACGCGTAAAAATGATTAGCGCATTACGCGCTTTACAACGTAATCATGAAGCACCGCCGTTAGCGGGTTCATTAGCCGCTTTTGGTATCAGTGGTGGCGGCGGTGTAATGCGTTTATTTATGAGTCACCCCCCATTAGAAGAGCGTATTACCGCTTTACAAAATCTTCGTTAATTTTGACTAACAAGACCTGCGTCGTTTTTAAAACGGCGCAGGTCTACTATTAAGGACTCCAATGAAAAAAATACTCTGTTTAGCCGCCATATTGTTGGCGACCAATAGTTATGCTGAAACCAGCAAAAATGAATGGCAAAACACCACTATTTCCGAAGCAACGATAGCAAAAATTCAAGCGGCTAAGTTTGAGTATAAAAAATGCGTCAGTGATGAAATGCAAAAAGCGGTGTATGCCACACAAGAAAGTCGCCAAGCAACCGAAGTCATCATCAAAGAATGTGAGCCTGTGTTGACTCAAATGCGCGAAGTTTATCTGGCTGAACAAGTCCCCGAAGTGATTGCTGATCGTCATTTAAAACAAATGCGCCTGCAAACTACGCGCGATACTTTACAAAATATGATGTACGCTGAAGCGGCGCGTGCATCGGGTCAATCCAAGTAATTAACGAGTCTTTTACATGAATACCTACACTATTGATTTATCCTTACAGCCGACCACGTTTGATTTATGGCACGTTTGCCTTGCAGGTACAGTGGCGGTGTTAGCGTTGACCCTGATTATTGTGCTGATAGGCATGGTGATGAGTCTGCGCCGCAAACCAGAAACCATCACAATTCCCGCTGAACCCATCGTAAAAATTGTCGAAGTCGAAAAAATCGTTGAAATTGAAAAACTGGTGCAAGCACCCACACCTGAACCTGTGGTTTTAAAAGAATCCACCCCCGATGCCGCTTTGCAATTGTTAGGTTTATTACAAAAAGAAGCCCGTTTCATCGACTTTATTGAAGAAGATATTGCGGCGTATAGTGATGCTGATATTGGTATCGCGGCACGGGTAGTTCATGAAGGGTGTAGTAAAGCCATTAAAGAACATTTCACCTTAGCCCCCGTGCGTAGTGAAGCCGAAGGCAATAAAATCACTTTACAACACGGCTTTGATGCTTCAACTGTGCGCTTAACAGGTCATATTGTCGGCAATGCACCATTTACGGGTAGCTTGATACACAAGGGCTGGCAAGTGACCAGTGTGCGATTACCCAAACTGACTCAAGGTTATAACGCCGCAATTATCGCCGCCGCTGAGGTTGAATTATGAGCTTATTTGATCACATCAAAAAACCTAAATCTCCTGAAACAACGACTACGCCGACCACGTCAGCATTTGCCAATATGGGTAAACCAACCGAACAGATCGACGCAACTCAGCCAGTGAAAACGGTTTCAGCGTCTGAGCCATTCACGCCTATAGGCGGTGGTGAAACAGAAGAATCCACAGCAACAAACACGCCCGATGATGCCACCGACCAACATTTTTTTGTTGGTATCGACTTAGGTACAACGCATTGCGTATTGTCCTACGCTATTGCCAGCGATGATGAAGAGGCTGAATTTTCGCAACAAGTCATGGCGATTCCGCAATTAACCTCACTGGGCATGGTCGAAGACAAATACCAATTACCGTCTTTTCTCTATCAAGCCCACGAAGCGGAAATTGCCGATGGTTCAACTGCTTTACCGTGGACGCATAAACCCGATTATTTAGTCGGTGAAGTGGCGCGTAATCTGGGCAGCAAAACCCCAATACGCCTCGTATCCAGCGCGAAAAGCTGGCTTTGTCATGCGGGTGTGGATTGCAAAGCTCCGATACTGCCTGCCGATGCCCCCGAAGAAATCGAGCGTGTCTCGCCCTTTCAAGCTACTACTGCCTATTTGCAACACATCCGTGATGCGTGGCAACACCAACACCCAAATTCGCCACTGTCAGAACAAGAGCTAGTCATCACTGTGCCAGCGTCATTTGACCCTGCGGCGCGTGAATTAACTGTGGAAGCGGCGCGTGCTGTCGGTTTACACCAAGCAATTTTATTAGAAGAACCCCAAGCTGCCGTCTATAGCTGGATAGAAAAAAGCCACGGTGAATGGCGCAAACAAGCGAAATGTGGCGATGTTATTTTAGTCATCGACGTGGGTGGCGGTACAACTGACTTATCATTGATTGCAGTTACTGAACAAAACGGCAATCTGGAACTGACTCGCGTAGCCGTCGGTGACCATATCCTATTAGGCGGTGATAACATGGACTTGGCACTGGCGTACACCGTCAAAGCCAAACTCGAAAAAGACGGCAAACGTTTAGAGCCTTGGCAAATCCAAGCCTTAACGCACGGTTGCCGTGATGCCAAAGAAAAGCTCTTCACCCAAGCAGATGTGGACACCATCCCCTTAGTAGTTGCCAATCGTGGCTCATCCTTAATCGGCGGCACATTACGCACTGAACTGACCCGCGACGAAGTCAACCGCGTATTAGTCGAAGGCTTTTTACCAAAAGTCGCCGCCAGTGATAGACCTGTCAGTCGCACGCGTGCTGGTTTACGAACTGCTGGCTTACCTTATGCGCAAGATGCAGCCATCACTCGCCACTTAGCGGCATTCCTCGCTAAACAACAAAATGCCACTGAAGACTTAAAAGACATTAACCTGCCTGAACACGCGACGTTTTTACACCCTACAGCGGTGTTATTTAATGGCGGCGTACTCAAAGCAGATGTATTAGCCAACCGTTTAATGGACGTTTTAAACTCATGGCTACAGGCAGAAAAAGCCCCAGAAGCTAGATTATTAGCAGGAGCAGATTTAGACCTAGCGGTTGCCAGAGGCGCGGCTTATTACGGGTTTGTAAGACTAGGTAAAGGTGTGCGCATTAAAGGTGGCACAGCCGCCGCGTATTATGTCGGCATAGAAAGTGCAATGCCAGCCATTCCTGGTCTACCGCCTGAAATTGAAGCCCTGTGTATCGCCCCATTTGGTATGGAAGAAGGCACACAAAAAGAACTACCCGATGATGAATTTGGTTTAGTTATTGGTGAACCTGTACGGTTTCGGTTCTTCGCGTCTAATACGCGCCGTGAGGATACAGTCGGCACACGTTTAGATTATTGGACAGATGACGAATTATCGGAGCTGGATGAAATTGAAATCACTCTCGCCGAAGATGGTCGCCGTGTGGGTGAAGTTGTTCCCGTGCATTTACGCGCCGCCGTTACCGAAGTTGGCACATTAGAACTACACGCGGTGTCGCAAAAAGACGATGGACAATGGAAAATTGAATTTGACGTGAGGGCTGGAGAATAGGGGCAATCCCTTGTGGTTGTCCAATTTATAGCCTGAATTTACATCTCCACGCTTCAGCGTTACATAACGCTGGAGCTTCATCTTTTAACGAACAGGTAAATTCTGCGCCACTTTAGCCGCAGCTTTTTTTTGTTCTGATAAATACGTTCCGCCCATCACCACTGCCATAATGAGTAAGTAAATAACAGCTGTCACCCGCCGTGCTTTTTTACTGTCGTTATAATCATTCACTGCTTGATTCTCCCTCTTATTTGAATGTCTTACCTGCAAATGCAATCTACGGTTTAACCGTAGATTACAAAACAGAATACCGTTTACAGGGTAATAATCTCGTTACCAACGCTGACTAACACCACATCCGCAGGACGCAGTGCAAAAATACCCACACAAACCACGCCAACAATATTATTGATGATTTGTTCCAATTCAATCGGATTAAGAATATTCAAATTATGCACATCGAGAATTTCATTGTGATTGTCAGTAATATAGTTTTCACGCCACACAGGTTGACCGCCTAATTTAACCAACTCTCTGGCAACATAACTTCTTGCCATCGGAATCACTTCAACAGGTAATGGGAATGCACCCAATACATCAACTTGCTTAGAACCATCGGCGATACAAACGAATTTTTTACTCGCTGCCGCAATAATTTTTTCACGCGTTAATGCACCACCACCGCCTTTAATTAAATGTTTATGTGGGCTAATTTCATCCGCACCGTCCACATACACATCCAACGTACCCACTGCATTCAAATCAAACACAGGAATACCTAATTTTTTTAAGCGTTCAGTGCTAGCGATAGAACTTGATACCGCGCCTTCAATATCGGCTTTAAAATCAGCCAAACAATCAATAAAGTGATTAATGGTAGAACCTGTACCAACACCGATAATGGCAACATCTCTCACATAAGGAATAGCGGCTTGAGCAACTTTTTGTTTCAATTCATCTTGGGTCATATTTAGCATCCTATAATTTTAAAAAAGTGAATAAAGGGTGGATAATAATACGCCATAAGCCGTTATTCTTCAGCCGATTTTTAAACACCTTTCTTCTCTAGGGCTACTATTAGAGAAAGTAGAATTTACATAATGCAAACTGAACCCACTGCTAAGCCTGTATTACTCACACTAGTTGCTTGAACACCGAGTAATTCAATGACGGTATCTGCAACATCAATACCCCCATCTTGAAATACAAACGTGTTACCTTCGACAACAAACGCAACGGTATCACCCCCTGTGATATTGCTTTGTAAATAAGCCAATACATCGGCTAACACGTTTGTTGCGATAACAGTGGCGGGGGCGGTAAAACTATCAGCATTACCAAAGCTAATGATGCCGTTGCTAATACTGTGGCTCATAATCGTGCCAGCATTAACACCGTTTACTATCGCATTCGTGGCAATGGTGGTACTCGGTAAATCCAGTCTATCTGCACCTACTGAACTGGTTGCACTGCTACCTAAGTTAAAGTTATTGGCTTGGTCATAGCCTATGACTAGGCTATCACCTGCATTGAAATACAGAGTATCTGTGGTGTTATCGACACTCATCGTGTAAGTATCTTGACCACGACAACCTACTAAAATATCAGAACCTGCACCGTCAACCAGTGTATTATTCAACGCGTTGCCGTAAATGATGTTATCACCCGCATTGCCTGTGCAATTCAATCCAGTACCCCAGAGTATCAGATGTTCAACATTGGCATTGAGGACATAATCCGTCGCGCTTGAAAACACAAGATCCGTGCCTTCGCCGCCCAGTTCTGTGGTGACATCGTTGGTTTCATCAATAAAATACCAATCATTACCTGCGCCACCCATAGCGGTATCGACCCCCGCGCCACCATTGATGATATTATCAGCGGCGTTACCCGTGATGCTATTGTTTAATGCGTTACCGCCACCACCACGCGCATTGCCTATTAGCACGAGGTTTTCGATGTTCGCACTGAGAATATAAGACGCGCTGGCACTGACGGTATCTGTGCCGTCGTCCACGTTTTCAACGACTATATCCCCAATCGCGAAATCAAAACTCCAATCGGCATTGATATTGGTACTGTCAATACAATAGGTATCATTACCCGCATAAGCTGCCATCACATCATTACCTTGTCCGCCATCGATTATATTATCCAGCGAGTTGCCCAATAGATAATTGTCTTGCGCATTACCCAACCCCCTATTTACACCAGCACCAAACAGAAACACCCCAACATTATCAGGTAACGTATCGTTATCAACATTGCTGGTATAAGGAATACCTGCTTGAGCAACTTTTTGTTTCAATTCATCTTGGTTCATATTTAGTGTCCTATAATTTTAAAAAAGTGAGACAGCCGTTTCGAGGGACTAAACGCAGATTTTTCTTCTACGCTCATTGCATTTTGAATTTTACATAGATAGCAAGTTATCGTGATTTATTTTTGTAACAATTTCATCTTTTGTTACACTCTGTTACAAATCTTGTTAAAAAATTGTAAACTGTAAATTATAGAGGGTAGTATTTATACCCAGTAGACGAAAATACACGCTTTACTTGGCTGTGTCAACACAGGTAAACAGTGCGGCAATGCGAAACTTATGTGATTTCTTGATCGAGTAAAGAGAGAAAATAATTTAGCAATTATTCTGGCTTTATTTGTTCTCTCGGCACAGGCAAATTTAACTTTGTTATTCGTTAAGCAAGGTTTGTAATTGTTGCGTTAAATTTGTTTCAATGCCTCGCTGATGGTAGGCGGGTAAAACGTATAAGGAGATTGAGTCTGCCGTGGCTGTTGCATCGACTTGATAACAGTCAGCCACCGCAAAATCGATTATTTCGCCAGCGACAGAAGCCGATAAGCCCTATAGGCACTGAGCTTGTCAAAGCGTGAATGTGGTTCGACAAGGCTCTCATAAGCGTAATCGGATGGCTCATTACGCACAGTATCATTTTATTGTGCTTTAGCTCTAATGGTGAATGGCGACAGGAAAATGTTAAACCCATCCGCATCAAAAAAAACCTTGAATTTAGACAAATTCCCGTGCTGCAATCAATAACTCCTCAATAAAATGCTGGCTAAATAACGGTAGATAATTGTTTTTTAAATACGCAATTTTGGTGCTAGAGCTAGGAATAAGATGGGCTAGGTTGTGAACCATTAGGTCTTGATCTATTACCGCATCATAAGCGATGTCGGCAATCAAGCCCACACCTAAACCTAAACGCACATAAGTTTTTATCACATCCGAATCGGCGGCTGCCAGCACAATATCCAGCTCTAAGTCTTTCGCTTTAAAGGCTTTATCAATCGTTGACCGCCCTGTAAAACCAAAGTTATAAGTAAGAATAGGATATGCGGCTAAGCGTTCCAGTGTTATTTCACCATCACACAGTGGGTGATTGTGCGGCATAACGATAGCGTGATGCCAGTCGTAGCATTTTTCCAGCACTAAATCGGTTTCTTGATCGACTCTTTCTGTACAAATCGCAATATCCGCTTTGCGGGTGTGCAGTTGGTCTATCAGTTGTTCAGGTGACGCTTGTACCATGTAGATATTGACGTTGGGGTATTTTTTCCGAAACCGCTGAATCGCCATCGGTAAAAAATATTTCGCCTGCGTGTGCGTGGTGGCAATGTGTAACGTGCCTTTATCGCTATCCAAAAAATCTGCCGCAATGGAGGTGATATTATTTTTGGCTTGGTTGATGATGGCGACTTCTTCCATAACGCGCTTACCTAATGGTGTCAATCCCGACAATTTTTTGCCTAGTCGTTCAAATAACGGCGACCCCAGTTCTTCTTCAAACAGTTGTAATTGCCGACTGACAGCCGACTGCACAATGTGCATTTTGTCGGCGGCTTTGGTCATATTTAACTGGGTTTCTTGCAGTACGCGCAATAGCTCTATTTGGCTTAAGTTCATGATTATTCCTTTTTTTCTCGTTCCCACGCAGCGCGATACTGCCCACAGTTAAGAAATATTGTAGGGGCAATCCCTTGTGGTTGCCCTGATAACGACCTGATATTAAGGGCTAGCACAAGGCACAGCCCCTACATTGTCGGCTTAACTGTGAGCAGTGACACAGCGCGTGGGAACTAGATGATTTTACGCAGCATCAAACCAATGCGCGTGCCGTATACGCAAATCAACTTTATCACCTTTGTCTAATTGCAAGCGTTTAAACTGCTCATTAGGCATTTCCGCATACAGTGTTTCAGGCGACCCATTCGCGCCTTGTTTCGCCAATTCAATCCGAATTAACGCGCCAAGGTGTTGCCAGTCTTTCAGCGTTGCGGAGGCAGCATTATCGTCAGTTGATTTAGTAATTTCCAGATCATGCGGACGAATATGCACCGAATTGGCTGAGGTTTCTGGTGCAATGACTAGCCCTGATAATTTCAGCCAGTCAGTATTATGTTTTTCCAACGCAATAACATTGGTATCTCCGATAAACCGCGACACGAATTCATTGGCTGGGTTGTCGTAAATTTCGCTAGGCGTGCCTTGTTGTTCCAGATTACCGTGATTAAATACAACCACGCGACTCGCCACTTCCATCGCTTCTTCTTGGTCGTGGGTCACAAAAATACTGGTGACATTTAAGTTTTCATGCAAATGCCGTAACCACTGGCGTAAATCTTTACGCACGCTGGCATCTAACGCGCCAAACGGTTCATCTAATAACAATACTTCAGGTTCAACTGCTAAGGCTCGCGCCAATGCAATACGCTGACGTTGTCCGCCTGAGAGTTGGTCGGGATAACGATCATGCAGCCAATCCAACTGTACCAACTCTAACAGCGCGTGAACTTTTTTGTTAATCTCCGCTTCATTCGGGCGAAGTTTGCGCGGCTTCACCCGCAAGCCAAAAGCAATATTTTCAAACACGGTCATGTGGCGAAACAGCGCGTAATGTTGAAACACAAAACCAATGCCGCGTTCACGAATATCTTTGTGCGTTTTATCTTCGCCTTGTAATAAAACCTGCCCACTGTCAGAACGCTCTAAGCCAGCAATAATGCGCAGTAGCGTGGTTTTACCACACCCAGAAGGCCCTAGTAACGCCACTAATTCGCCTTCGGGAATTTCTAAATTAATGTTGTTCAGCGCGGAGAAGTTACCGAACTTTTTGGATATGTTGTTCAGAATAATGCTCATAAAAATCTCTTTGTTAAGTACGTTGTTGCTTCCATTCCAGAAAACTTTTTAATACCAGTGTCACCACCGCCAATACCGTCAATAATGACGCAGCGGCAAACGCCCCGACCGCGTTGTATTCGTTATAAGTATTTTCAACATGAAGAGGTAACGTGTTAGTCAACCCTTGAATATGCCCCGACACCACCGACACCGCGCCAAATTCCCCCATCGCCCGCGCATTACACAACACCACGCCATACAACAAACCCCATTTAATATTCGGTAAGGTCACGCGCCAAAACATCGTCCAACTGCTCGCCCCTAGTGACAAAGCGGCTTCTTCCTCTTCACTGCCCATTTCCTGCATTAACGGAATCAGCTCACGCGCCACAAACGGGCAGGTAATAAATAAGGTGGCTAACACGATGCCCGTGGTAGCAAAAATAATTTTGATGTTATGGTCTTGTAACCACTCGCCAAACCAACCTTGTGCGCCAAACAGCAACACGAAAATTAAACCAGCGGTGACAGGCGATACGGAAAACGGTAAATCAATCAAGGTAGTCAATAAACTTTTACCACGAAATTCAAACCGTGCAATTGCCCACGCCGAGGCAATACCAAACACCGTAGTCAACGGCACACAGATGAATGCCACTAATAAAGTTAGGCGAATAGCGGCAAGCGCGTTGGGATCTGCAAGTTCAGTTGCATAGCGTTGCCAGCCTTTAGCAAACGCTTCAATAAAAATAGTCGCCAGCGGTAACAGTAAAAACAAGCCGATGGTCGCTAAACTCAGCGCGATTAAGCTATAACGTACCCACGCAGGATCATTAATAGCGATTTTTGTTAATTTGTGTGTGTTCATAAAGTTCCCTTATTGCTCAATAATAACGACAGGTATCAAGGCTTCAACGATGACAGCGCGTCTGCGTAATAACATCTGCACTATATTAATAGTCAGTAACAACAGAAACGACACCAGCAACATAGTCAACGCCAACGCCGTCGCCCCCGCGTAATCGTATTGTTCCAATTTAGTAATAATCAACAACGGCACAATTTCGGAAACGTAAGGCAAATTACCCGCAATAAAAATCACCGAACCGTATTCACCAACACCGCGTGCAAATGCCATTGCAAAACCCGTCAACGCCGCTGGAAATACATTGGGAAAAATAATGCGCTGAAAAATCTGCCAGCGTGACGCACCCATTGAAGACGCGGCTTCTTCCATGCTGGTATCCAGCTCTTGCAACACGGGTTCGATGGTACGGACAATAAACGGCAAACCGATAAAAATTAGCGCGATAACAATCCCCGCTGGTGTGAACGCCACTTTAAAACCCAGTTCGGTTAGCGGCTTACCGAGTAAACCATTGGGCGCGTACAACGAAGCCAACACAATTCCCGCCACCGCCGTCGGTAACGCAAACGGCAAATCAATAATGGCATCGAAAAAGCGTTTAGCAGGAATCGTATACCGTACCAACGTCCACGCAATCACAAAACCCAACACCAACGCAATCGCCGCCGCCAGTAACGCCGCCAAAAAACTAACTTTAAACGCCGCTTGTACCCGCTCATTGCTGATGATATTGAGATAACCCTGCCAACTGAGCAAGGATTCAGGCTGTAAAGTTTTAAATAATAGAGTGCTAAGTGGAATTAACACCACCAGACCCAAGTACAGCAAAGTAAAACCCAATGCAGGTTTAAACGCTGGCAAGATATTGGTTTTATTCATCATTCATATCCTCTAATTGAAGCACCAATCACGCGCTTCTTCGTTGGATTCAATGATAAACAGATGCGTTTCTCAAGTGAAACGATGATATTCGATAGTGCTATCTAATAATTAGATTTGTAATGCGTTGGGGTTGCCCAAAATGTCGGGTTACGCTATCGCTAACACGCTCTACTCGGCTGAGAACCACGCGCACCGTGTTTTGGATCAAAATGCTCATTTTCCCGCATATAGTCATGAAAATAAGCAAAATAAGACACCACTTGCACATCATCCCCCGTGTAAACTGGGCTAAATAAAGCCCGTTTCTTTCCACGGTTTGCCAATGATAAAGCCCATGAATAGGTCAACATCCTATGTAGCGTACTTTATCGTGTTATATAGATTGCGGTGAGGTACAAACTCCAATATTTACAGTTAGTTTATTGTTTTTGTTGAATTTCGCTTGCTACATCACCCCGTTAGTTTTGTATTTAACAATACGATAATGGGATAATAACTCCAATATCATTATGTAAGCAGTACAAAGGAATCATTTCGTGCATATTAAACAACTCAAATTAGTTAATTTTCGCCGTTTTGGTGGTTTAACTATTCCTTTCTTTAACGACGAATCTCCGACTGAAAATATCAATACGGTGGTTTTTATCGGTGATAATGGCGCGGGAAAAACGGCTATTCTGAATGCCTTAGCTATGAGTCTAAGCTGGTTAATTGCGCGGATTAATCGTGAGAAAGGCAATGGCAGTAGTATTACGGATATGGATATTTTAAATGGCGAAATTACTGCATCTATTGAATTGCAACTAGAATGTAATCAATTGCCGTATCGTTGGAGACTGGTCAAAACTCTTAAAGGACATTCACCAGTACAAGCAATTAATAAAATATCAAAGAATGAATTTATAGTAATAGCTGCTATTAGTAGTACAACTGAAACTACTCAATTGGCTTCTATTTTTAGAGAGCAACTCACAATTAATGAAAACGCATCATTACCATTAATTGCTTATTATCCTGTTGAACGAGCTGTTTTAGATATTCCATTAAAAATTAAAACTCGTCATAATTTTGGTCAATTAGATGCTTATGATAATTCATTGAAACAAGGGGTTGATTTTAGGCGTTTTTTTGAGTGGTTTAGAGATAGAGAAGATGCTGAAAATGAAATGCGTTCAAAACAATTAGAGCAAAAATTTACCGACTTATATAGCCAATACCAAACTGGTAGCATTTCTATGGATGAAGCGACTAAGGCATATTTTTCCCAATTAAATAATGCAACATTTTATGATTATCAGCTTGTAGCTGTTCGTACTGCCATCAAATCCTTTATGCCTGATTTTGATAATTTAAGAATACAGCGTAAACCACGATTACAAATGTTAGTTGATAAAGATATTGGTGAAATAATTGATACTTTAGACGTTACCCAATTGTCCCAAGGTGAAAAATCATTAATGGCATTAGTAGGCGATATAGCGCGGCGTTTGGCTATATTAAATCCAGCCTTAGAAAATCCATTAGAAGGGGAAGGTATTGTTCTTATAGACGAAGTCGATATGCACCTACACCCAAAATGGCAACGCATTATTATTAGCAGACTTAATACAACCTTTCCTAATTGCCAATTTATTTTAACTACGCATTCACCCATTGTGATTAGTGAAATACCAAATCTACTTTGTTATTCGCTAAATGATGGCAAGCTGGAAAAGCTCAGTAATCTGTACGGCATGGATGTGAATCAAGTGTTATTACAAGATATGAATGCCGAAATTCGTAATGCTGATATACAAGATGCTTTCGATAATTTACGCGATACATTGCAAGATGGAAATTTAGATGAAGCGAAAGAACTTTTAGTCGCACTTGAACAAAAAATTTCTAAAGACCACATTGAATTAAGCAAAGCACGCTTATTAATACGCAGATTGGAAATTCAGAATGCGAAAAATCACTAAAGGACTAGAGCCACAAGAGCTTGTAGCATGGAAACGCAAACATCCAAATAGCCGCTACAATGATTTGCCTGATAACGAGGAGGGTTCAACAGTTAGACAAGCAATTAGAAGAGACGCATATAAGGAGCAGTTTGGCTTGTGTGCGTATTGTTGCAAAATAATTGATGGCACAAGCAGAACTACTAATAATGAACACGTTGTTGCTCAAGCCCTAGCACCTAATCGCACGTTGGATTTTAGTAATATTGTGGCTTCCTGCACAACAAAAGGAAGGTGTAATGAAGAGCGCAAGTCGCAACCGCTATCTTTAACGCCATTAATGGATGGATGTGAAACTGAATTGCGATTTAAAATATCGGGAAAAGTTGAAGGATTAACACCCAGAGCCACTGACTCTATTAAGGTGCTAGGTTTGGATACAAGAGCGATTCGAGAAGAGCGCAAACAAATGGTCGATAGTCTGATAGTGCCAGATGACCTAAACGGATTACAGCTTATCGAAGATGAATTATTGACTGACTTATTAAATGATTTTCAGTATCCAGTAAATGGACAACTACTTCCTTATAGTCCTGTGCTAATCAACATTCTCAAACAATTTCTAGCTATTTAACTTAGGCTTTGTAGCTTGTAGCGAATAGTCAGCATGGAGCTTGTCTTTCCCCGTGTTCCGCTACACTTCACACGGGCTACAAATTGAAAATTAGTGCGATAGGATAGGGTTGAAAATAACCAAAACAACAAGCATCTGGTTTGTCTATTTGCTGGAATGTCTGAATGGTAAAATTTACACAGGCATTACTACCGATGTTGATGCACGATTTAACAAACATCTTGCGGGCAAAGGGGCGAAGTTCACCAAAATGAATCCACCTTCTCATATAATGGCGAGTAAACCCTGTGAAAATCGTTCAGCAGCAAGCAAACTGGAATACCAGATTAAACAACTGACTCCTGCTAAAAAACGGGCGTTAGGTGTAAGTTGGCATGACACAATCAAGGATAAAATCGAATGAAGTTAAAAGAAAAAGACGTTGAAGTGGGCTATTTATATTTGACCAGTGCCAAGCAATATCGCGCTGTGCTGGCAATGAAAGGTGAATTTATTATTTACGCGCCCAGTTTAGAAGGTGCTGCACCGTTAAATGTAAATACGCCAATAATGCCTTTTGATAATCAGCCTTTTAAAAAATGCCGCATCGTGACTTTTGCTAAAAAGGATTATCAAGTGTTTGATTTAAATGGATCTGAGGCTATTAAACACAAGCTGGCTGAATCTCAGTTAGCAGACATAACCGCACAATGTAATGCTAAATCTGCAATTGCTGCTTTGTAACCGTTCTATCACTGATAACAACCACCATGCACATTGATTATTTCGACGCGGCGCACACTGAATTATTGCAAGGGATTAATCTGATAGAAGCCAGTGCGGGGACGGGTAAAACCTTCGCCATTGCTATGTTGGTGTTGCGCTTTGTGGTGGAACAAGACATTGCGATTGAAAAAATATTGGTGGTGACGTTTACTAAGGCGGCAACTGAGGAGTTAAGAGATAGAGTGCGTAGTCGCTTGGCGATGGCAAAACGAATTCTGGAGTCGTTTGAAGCGGCAAATGATGATGAAGAGACGGTGTTGGTGTGGTTGGAACAGCTTGAACTCGAACCTGAGATTATCAAGCAACGTTTAGAGCTGGCGTTATTAAACATTGACCAAGCCAGTATTTTTACCATTCATAGTTTTTGTCAACGGGTGTTGCGAGAACACGCGTTAGAAAGTGGGCAGTTATTTGATGCCGAATTGACCGATGATTTAGCCAGTATTAAACAAGCCTGCGTGGATGATTTCTGGCGGGAACAGATTTATAGTCGCACACAATGGCAAGTCGCGGTGTTGACGGCTCAGTATGCCACGCCTGACGCATTACTCGCGAGTATTCAGGTGGTTGCCAATCATGTCACGGTTTATCCAAGTTATGAAAATTTAGACAACGCGCTACTCGCCTTAGAAAGCGCGGTGAATCAGGCAAACACTGAGTTAGATGATTATGCCGTCGCGATACGCGCCAGTTTTGCCGATGATAAATTTAACGCCAGTTATCGCAGTGCATTTGAGGAAGGCTATCCGTTATTAGCCGCTTGGTTACAGGGTGGCAGTACACAAATTCCTGCTGCCGATAGTTTGGCATTGTTGACGGGTGATGGTTTATTAGCGGGTTTGAATGGTAATAAATTCAGAGCCAATAAAAGCGAAACAGCGGCAGAACGTAAAGCCGATTATGTCGCCAGTTTGGACATTAATCCCACACCATTTGAACAACTCGCCGACGCAGTACAACACGTCACCTTAGTGTTGCGCCGTACTTTATTAGAAACGCTACGCACCCAACTCGACAAACGCTTGCAACAACTAAATTTATTATCCTTTGATAATTTAATCACCCGCTTAGCAGACGCATTAACAGGCGATAAAGCCGAGTTACTGACTACAGAATTGCGGGTGCGTTTTACTGCGGCGTTAATTGATGAGTTTCAAGATACTGATGACAGTCAGTGGGGCATTTTTTCCACGGTGTTTGCATCAGACAGTCATTTTTTATATTTAATTGGTGATCCTAAACAAGCGATTTATAAATTCCGTGGCGCGGATATTTATTCGTATCTCGCCGCTCGCGACCTAGCGGATTATGAATTCAGTTTAGGCAAAAATTGGCGATCACATCCGCAGTTAGTCAATGCGGTGAACGCGCTTTTTCAACGACAAGACCCATTTTTATTACCCGAATTAACCTTTCACCCTGTTGTACCTGCCAAATCAGCCGCCGATGGTGAACTGCATGAGCAAAATGTAGCCATTGCGCCGATGATGTTATGGCAATTACCGCCTGACGAGAACAAAGGTTATTGGGGCAAAAAAGACGCGGAGCAAGCCATCTGCACGGCTGTCTGTGATGAGATTGTTAATTTATTAACCAATGATTATCGCCTACAACCCAATAATCAAGCGGTACAACCAAAAGACATTGCCATCTTGGTAAAAACCAATCAGCAAGCCCAAGATTATCAAGCGGCGTTGCGTGAAGTGGGCGTACCTGCGGTATTGAACAGTGTCGAATCTATCTTCTCCAGCCCTGAAGCGGCTGAACTGCACACGCTATTAAATGCAGTGGCGAATCCCAGTGATAGCGGCTTACTGAAACACGCGTTGACCTTGAGTTGGTTTGCCTTGGATGGGCAGGCGTTATACGCATTATTTAATGATGAAATAGCGTTAGATGCGTGGATGGCGCGGTTTTCAACCTATTATCAAGCGTGGCAAAAGCTGGGCTTAATGGCAATGATGCAACAATTGCTAACACAGGAAGCGGTACGCTTGCATCTTGCTAAAACCAATCGTGTCGAACGGCAACTGACTAATATTTATCATGTGATTGAACTGACACACCAAACCGCTGTGAATGACCATCTGGGTATTAACAAAACCTTGGATTGGTTACACGCGGCGCAGCACAAAAACAGTAGCTCCGAAGCCCAACAATTGCGCCTAGAAAGTGACGAAGATGCAGTAAAAATCGTCACCATGCACCGCTCAAAAGGCTTGGAATACCCGATTGTTTTCTGCCCTTTTCTGTGGCAACGTAGCGACCGTTTACACCGCGAAAAGCAATCAATCACCTGTCATGACGATGACAAAATGATTGTCGATTTAGGCTCAGAACATTTTGAAAAACACCGTGAGCAAGCCGTTATGGAAGAACTTGCGGAAGATTTGCGCGTCGTTTATGTGGCGGTGACGCGTGCTAAATACCGTTGTTATCTTGCGTGGGCAGATGTGCGTACCAAAGAAAAATCCAATGATTCAGCAATGGCGCATTTGTTTGAATTTGCCGACTGCGATTTTTCTCAGCAACAAGCGATTTTAGAAAATCTAGCTGAATCCTATCCGCACAGTTTTACTTATCAACTGCTAGACATAAGCAACAGCATTCACGGCAGTTATCAAAAACAGCAAAAAATCCACACCTTGCAGGCTAAACAACGGCAACGGCGGTTATACACGCATTGGCAAATGAGTAGCTACACCGCGTTATCAGCATTAAGTCAACACGACGCGCCTGAATTGCCCGAAGACAAAGCGCGTGAACAAGGCGAATTATTGATACCCCGCGCCACGCTGGACGAACTCCCTAAAGGCGCGCACACGGGCAACGTGGTGCATGATTTACTGGAAAATCATGCGTTCAGCTATTTAGCTCAGCGAAAAGACATTAGTGTTGCACGCGATAAAGCCTGTCAGCGTTACAGCTTAAAACTTGATAAGCCTGAATTGCTCGATGAACTGTTAGAAAACGTGGTCAAAACGCCGCTATTCTCTACCAACACCGATGTGTGTTTAATGAATTTAGCAGAAGCGCAGTGTTTAAAAGAAATGCCGTTTTATTTAGCCGTGCAGGACATGGATGCTCAACAGATTAATAAAATTTTACAGGATACGCCCGCTTATCAAGCCTTAAGCAGCAAAGCACTGTGCGGTTATTTGACAGGCTTTATTGATTTGATTTGTGAATATGACGGGCGTTATTATGTTATGGATTATAAAACCAATTATTTAACTGACTATAATGAAGCCAATTTAACGCTGGCGATGCGTGAACATAACTACGGCTTGCAATACTGGATTTATACCGTGGTGTTACACCGTTATTTACAAAACCGTTTGCCTAATTATGATTATGAACATCACTTTGGCGGCGTGCGTTATTTGTTCGTGCGCGGTATGCAGCCTGATGTAGCAATGAGCGGCGTGTATCAAGATAAACCTGATTATCAGCGGATTAATCAATTAAGCGCGTTGTTTGGCATATAACACGGCGTAAAATACCTTTTGAATAACCCGCGTAACTTAAGCCCCTTTCTTAATTCACAAAAAATCACAATGCTGTCATGGAAGTAAACTCCTCCTTAGTTAAAATTAAAAACCGCTTATTAGTCAAACCAACTGCCGACCGCTGGTTGGCAGTCGATTAATCATTTCGCCCTGCTATTGTCAAAAATCTGTTGATGAATGCGTTTTAAAATGTGTCGGGCAAATGCCTGTTGTCGCAGAAAAACCAACAAATTACACCGCGCCTTAATTTATATTTTAAGCGTGTCACGGCGCGACAAATAAGAGTCACGAATTTCTCTGCTCAACAGGGCAGTATTTTGTAAAAAATCAGTGAGATATTCATGTAAACCGAGAGTAAATGCGTCTTCAATACGACCAAAATGCAAAGCGGCGTGTTGCTCGCCCGCTAGCCGTCTAGCCTCTTGACCTGATAAGCCATTAATGGCAATTAAAGCCGCTTCTACTTCGTTCATACAAGCGTGTAGCGAGCGTGGCATATCTTCTCTTAGAATTAACAATTCACTCACCCGTTGCGGCGAAATGGCATCGCGATAAATTTTACGGTACGCTTCAAACGCACTGACTGATTTTAACAGCGACCCCCATTGATAATAATCTGCCGCGCCGCCGACATCATTGACGCTGGGCAGTAGAATGTGATATTTCACATCCAATATGCGGGCAGTATTGTCAGCGCGTTCGAGAAAAGTACCTAACCTGATAAAACTCAGGGCAACGTCTTTGCGTATTGTTCCTAGTGTCACACCGCGAAACAGGTGTGAGCGATTTTTTACCCAGTCGAAAAAATCTTGCAGTTTATCGGAATCCATCTGTTGTGATAGGCGATTGAGTTCCAACCACGTCTCATTGATGACTTCCCACATTTCTGAGGTAATTGCGCCGCGTACTGCGCGGGCATTCTCGCGTGCATACCACAGGCAGTTATAAATACTGGTCGGGTTGCCCGAATCTAACGCCATATAATGCGTAACGGTGTCGGCTCTAGCCAGCCCGTGTTTCACTTCATAACCGTCAGCGCAACCTGTGATATTAAGCGGTGCGTACCACAAATAGGCATCAGTGCCTTCTATGTCTAACGGTAGTAATGAAGTGCTGTGCGCTACATCTAACACACGAGCAATGTTTTCAGCACGTTCAATATGACGAGCCATCCAAAATAAATTATCAGCGGTGCGAGATAGCATGATTTAGTCCTCCAATACCCAAGTGTCTTTAGTGCCGCCTCCCTGTGAGGAATTAACGACTAACGAGCCTTCGCTAAGTGCTACGCGTGTTAAACCGCCAGCGACTAGGCGAACTTCTTTGCCTGATAATACGAACGGTCTTAAATCGACATGGCGAGGTGCAATACCTGATTCGACTAAAGTTGGGCAACCTGACAATGCCAGCGTAGGCTGAGCAATAAATTTGGCAGGTTCTGCCAGAATCCTTTGTTTATAGGCTTTTATTTCTTCCTTGGTACTGGCTGGACCAACCAGCATTCCGTAACCGCCAGAACCTTGCACTTCTTTGACCACTAATTCGGGTAAATTCGCGAGTACATATTTCAACTCTTCAGGCTCACTTAAACGCCACGTCGGTACATTAGAGAGTAGCGGTTCTTCGCCGAGATAAAAACGAATCATGTCGGGAACAAATAAATAGGTAGACTTGTCATCCGCTACGCCCGTACCAACGCCATTCGCCAGTGCGACATTGCCGCTGCAATAGGCTTCCATTAAACCAGGTACGCCGAGGCTAGAATCGCTACGGAACACGCGTGGATCAATAAAATCATCATCGACGCGCCGATAAATAACATGGACTTGTTGTGGGCCTTCGGTAGTGTGCATATACACTTTTTTCTGATGCACAAACATATCTTGACCTTCAACCAATTCGACCCCCATTTGACTGGCAAGAAAGGCGTGTTCAAAATAAGCACTGTTATATGAACCCGGTGTCATAACGACAATAACAGGATCAGACACATTAGGCGGCGCGGCTTCGCGTAGCGTATTGAGCAACATTTGCGGATAGTGTTCAACTGGCTTAATGCTGTGACTGACAAATAAATCAGGGAATAAGCGCATCATGGTTCTGCGATTTTCCAGCATATAAGAAACCCCCGATGGCGTGCGTAGGTTATCTTCCAGTACATAAAAATCGTTTTCCGCAACACGCACCAAATCGATACCCGCGATGTGCGCATAAACCTGATTAGGTAAATCAACACCCTGCATCTCAGGGCGATACATTTCGTTATCAAGCACCTGATGTGCGCTAATAACCCCTGCCTTAATGATTTCCTGATCGTGATAAATATCATGCAGAAAAGCATTTAACGCGGTTACTCGTTGCTTAAGGCCACGTTCCAAACGTTGCCATTCCGCCGCGCCAAAAATGCGTGGCACAATATCAAATGGAATCATCCTTTCCGTCCCACTGGTTTCACCATAAACTGCAAAGGTGATACCCAAGCGACGAAACAGCAACTCCGCTTCCGCGTTTCTGCGTTCCAATGTACCCGTCGGCAATTCTTTTAGCCAACGCGTGTAGGTGTCGTAAATTTCACGAACTTCGCCATTATCGGCATACATTTCGTTAAAATATTTTGTTAAATTTTTCGTAGTCATGCTGAGTGCTATGCAAAAATGTTTCGTTAAAATATTTTTTGGTTCTTGACTTAAATAAAGCAATAGTTATGCCATAAGACTATTGCCGTATTTTGCAGTGTAATAAGAACGTGAAACGGCTGTTATTGCACCAAATAAGCTTGGTATGTGATGAATTTGCACCTATTTAGAGCATTAATGTAATTAAGCCTTGTGCCAGCCCTTTAACGGGTCGTTATCAGGGCAATCACAAGGGATTGCCCCTGAAAATGGCAGGTTTAGAGCATGATGAAGACTCATAAATCAAAATAATTAATTGTACCAATGAGCGGTGTGCGGGGGTTTAATGATAATTTTACTGAGATTTTATTGAGCAAGGGGAGAAAACGACCTTTCGCCGTAAACGCCTGCATAAAGCGACCGTTTTGTAGTGCGGGTAATATTTTCGCGCCGATACCTCCACCGATAAAAATTCCGCCTGTGGCAAGCGATTTTAATGCCAGATTGCCTGTTTCCGCGCCATACAGTTCAACAAATAGTTTAACTGCTTCGCTACATAAGGGATCTACACCCACGACACCCAGTTGAGAAATAACGGCATTTCTATCAACATCGCTATCCATGTCAGGCACAGCCGCGCAAGGTGGTGCAACGCCTTGTTCACACAGAAAATCATACAAATGACTGAAACCGATACCTGACAGCACTCGCTCATAACTAACATGATCGGGATACAGTTTTCTTAGATAGGCTAAAAGTAAATCTTGCTGGGCATTTTGTGCGGCAAAATCACTGTGACCGCCTTCGGTTGCCATTGGGTAGTGTTTGTTGCCATCCCAATACAAAATTGCTTCGCCTAAACCTGTGCCTGCGGCGATGACGGCGATATTGCCCGTTTGAATTTCTGCGTTGGGGTTTAACTCAATGAGGTCATGTTCAGGCAGGTATAACATACCCAATGCCATTGCTTCCAAATCATTTAATAGCTTTACTTTGACTGTATTTAATTTTATTTTCAGGGCTTCAGCATCCAACAACCACGGTAAATTAGTGGTTTGACACCGCTGATTAACCACAGGCCCTGCAACCCCAAAACACGCGGAAGTGATGATGACATCAGCGGGCAAAAAGTCCGTCAAAATAGCATCAAATGTGAAAAATTGTTGACTAGGATAAGTCTGTTCTTGTAAGCATTCCAGTGAGCCGTTGGCATCTCTGGTTAAAAGGGATAAGACCGTTTTTGTGCCGCCGATGTCGCCTGCCAGTATCATGATAAACGCCTTTAGTCATTGTTAAGTAGATGGTTCAACGCGTCAAGTATAGCATTGGCAACTTGATGAGGCGGTAATCGGTAAAAATCTTGCCACGCTGAGGGTTCGGTGCTTTGGTAGTCTTTTAAACTTTCTGGGTGAGCTTGTAACCAGTTAATTCTGACCGCATGGCTAATGATAATGTCTGTGTATAAGGTATCTTCAATAGATAAGGATTCATTGGCGTGAAAAATGGATGCCATTGCTTTGAGTGCTTCTACTGTCAACTGACGATAAACGGGGGCTTGAATTTTGTTCAGCAAATGATTAACGTGCAGTTTGAAACTTTGTTCACCAGAGGTTGATTGTGACAAGGTGTTTTCGCTATCCAGCCGATTTTTACTGTTGAGTTTTTCACCGATGGTTAAGCCTTCGCAGTGGTGTAATATAGCCCAGACATTGGCATAGAAGGCATTGTTTTCTCTGCCAACACTGCCTTGCTGTTCACGCCATGCGTACCAGTTATCAATGTCTTTAAGACTTTTGGATTCGCTACTGCTTGAAAAATGCACACCACCTAGTTCAGGACAATCACCTTCATAATGTAGCGTTTCAGCGTTGCTCAATTGATCTTCAGTGTTGTGATAGTCTTCCAGTGTTTCCTGTACTTTTTGGAATAATTGATAAGGTGGTAAAGCAAGAATGTCGTTAAACGCTTGAACTAATGTGTGACGACCGAATTCACGTTGTTGTTTGACAATAAGCAGTTGCAGGATATGCCCGACGCGTACCGTGTGCATATCGGCGAACAGTTCAGGGGCGGATTTGATTAACATTCCCAGATAAATAGTCAATTCCTGAAGCATAATGTGTTCACTAACATCATGATTATTGCAGTCGCGGATGGTTCGTAAAATGTCTGAGGAATCGGCAGGGCGTGTTAATGTTGCTTGGCTACTGTAGGCACGACCTAAAGTAAGTGCGTGTTGCCGCACCAGTATTTCAGTTGCCGCTTGTTCTAAATTTATATCATATTTACCCAGTAAACCCGCACAGCGTCTGACAATATCCCACAGGTGAGTATCGCCAGCCCGTTCATAAATTTCTTCCAATAAATCACGCACCCGCGCTGATGCTAATCCTGTGTCGTAATCCAGACCATGACGACTGCTCAGTAAACTTAAAGCTTCCATTTGCGCGTAAAGATTAGTATTGGTTTTTAATTGATCAACCAGTGTTTCATCATCACTAATTTCCCATTCTGTTAATACTTCAGTATCTAACAGTTGATCTGCCGCGTTATCTATCGGTAATACATGAAAAAACGGGCGTTCGGCATCATCCCAAGAGGCTTTGGAAAATTGAAAATCATGTAAATAATTAATTTTTTCATGACTGGCGGTGTCGGCAAAGTCCAAAACGCTGCCCAGTTGTACGGGAATGCCTTGCGTACTACCTTGTTGCAGTTCCTGAATAAATTTAATGAGAATGTCGCCGTGTTGGTTGCCCAACATATTCTGTTTTATCGACATCACCACCAGCGGATTACCTGCTATATCCCAATGCTTATGAATATAGGACAGCTCTAAGCGTAACCGCTGAATCAACAAACGGTTATCCATTGCCAGATAAAAACCTTTTTGATTCAGACATTGCGGTAAAAACAGCAGTTTTTCACCCGCTAAAATATACATTTTCGAGGTTGCTAATGTGCGTAACTGGCGCAACGGTCTACCTGTTAAGCCAATACGATCATTTCTGCCAACATGGGTGTAGGCTTCAGCTAACTCAATGGCTTCTCGTATTTGAATAGGGGCGATTTCAGCCAGCGTTTGCGAGTGAATACCGTATTCTAGTAGGCTGTTTTGTACGGCTTCATCTTGGGAGAGTAACTGAATTTGTACAGTACACGCCTGTGTTTGCTTAACAACTTTGTGTCGCCCTAATGGGTCTATATCATCGATTTCCAATAAGCCCTCTTGAATGAGGCAACCCAATATAAATAGACTTTGCGCCCACACTAACGGAATATTGTCATTGGGTACGCGTTGTTGACTGTGTGGATTGGCTTTTTCTGCGGCAACCAAATCGATTGGCACGCTATATAATTCAGGTAATAACTGTTGTCCGTGTTGTTCAACCAGTAAATTTTCCAGTTTATTAC
This sequence comes from Crenothrix sp. D3, assembly GCA_002134785.1. Lineage (GTDB taxonomy): Bacteria > Pseudomonadota > Gammaproteobacteria > Methylococcales > Methylomonadaceae > UBA4132. Next base: position 9,071 of record MBQZ01000015.1, on the reverse strand, counting down.
GGTAAGTAATAGCCGCTTCGTTGTCCCCCGCACACAACTTATTAAGCAATGAATAAGTAAAAAATAACGGCCATTCACATTCAATGTCCATGAATTGTTTTAATTCATGCGGATCGTAATATTGGCGATAGCTGTCTTCTATCGCAGTTTGGTGACCATCTAATAGAAACCGTTTGCAGCCATAGTGACCTTGTAATTTGTCAGAAATAATCGCTTCGGTTTTAGTGCGTAGGCTTTGATTATCCACCGCAAACGCAGGAAATCCAGTGATACTGAGTAGAGCCGCATCGGTCTCTTTAGAAATGGATTCTCTGGGTAACAATGATTCCAAAGCAATGCGGGTGCGGGCAATGTCATCACTAATCACATGGAGTACAGAGGCTTGTCCGCCGTCTTTACCAAATAAATTAAACCCCGAAAGGGCTTCCAATGCGGCTTTTGCCATGCCAACTGAGCTGGCATTTAATTCAGCGATACCATGATTAATTTTATTACCGCGCTCCCAAATACCATAATCAGGGGTGCGATAGGTTCGGCTGATATAGTGAACCAGATTTTGGACAAAATTGACTTCATCAATGGTAAAGACAATGCGCAACCCCGAAGCCGTCATTTGCGCTAGCATCAACAGAAATAATGACGTGGCATCAAGTTGTAAATGCCCCCATTCATCATCACCCACCACACAAACCCCCGATTTGGTGTCGTATTTGGCGTGTAGTGCATCCATTGGATTCTGAGACTGTTTAAATTTTTCAACTTTCGCAGCTTGACGCATCATTGCCGTCAATAGTCCGCGCATTAATTTAACAACACTTTGCTCCAGAACGTAAGTACGATCTCGTTGTTCGTCAATACGCCGATAAGCCAATGCCAAACCCCACACGGAAAGAATGCTATAAACATTATCCCGCACCCACGCATCGGTGTAGTTGCCATGCGCCGTCACAGCGGTACTGGCGGGTAGCAAACCACTGACCCAATCCTGTTTATTAAGGATAATGTCTTGCACCTGCTGGTAGTAAGCATCCAATTTTTCGTGCGAATTTGTCGGTTTCATGTTGGGCAATAGGTCGATTTTGCAGTAATAATGTTACTCATAGGAAATTTTAAGCAGATGTTATGCCAAAATTATTTTAAACACGGGTTTAGACTCTGTTTCTACCAAATCCAGCCAGTAACGTAAAATAGTAAAAGAAGTCGAAACCTTTGAGTTAAGTTATAAGTTGCACCAAATTGACCGTAAATTTCAATTGTCTGCACCGAAAAAGCGCGTTCTTATTGATTGCTGCACACGAGTCGATTAATAATCGATTTTAATGGGCTGATAATTTACACTGACAATTAAATTAAATCAGGCAACTGTTATAGCATTGCCTGATTCTTCAATTAATTGGACTTTTTCATGAGACAACTAACGCCCGAAGGGCAGCAAATAATTAATAACATTGCACAACGCACTAACTTTAGCTCTGACGCTGTATTCAGTATGTTGCAATCAGTCATTAACGGCAACGGTTCTATGGCGCAGTTTAATCACCCTGAATTTGGTGGCTCTGGGCAATGGATGCGCGGCGGCATGATTATGTTGGGCGATATGTTCAACAATGGCTTAAAAAACAGCGTCGGCAACTTATGCCAAGAACTGGCTAATTTGATTGCTAATCAACCGAACCTGATTCAAAGCGGCAGCTTTCAATCGCAAAGCCAAGGTAATCAGCAACAAGGCAACTACGGTGGCAATCAGCAACAACAAAATAATTCGGGAGCTACGGAGGCAGTCAGCTTGTTTGTACCGCCACCTGCGGGCAGTTCGGGCAACTGGTGGCCAGCAGGTTTGCAATTTCCTAACAGCACGGGTGCGCAAAATAACGTCCGTTATGCGTATTTTGCTACCATTCGGCGGTTGGCTATCGAAGTCAACGGACAGGTAACGCTGTACGATACGCTGGATCACCAGATTGGTGGTTTTTCTCAGCAACAATCCGTCGGCGGCTCGATTACTTTTACCAGTCAATACGGGCTAGTCGATGTTAAAACCCTGCCCATTATTTCTATCGACAACGTACCCGTACAAACGCCGAATCACCCGCAACCCAGCTCTATGAATACTCCGCTGACCAATCAAGACGCAAATATATTCGATGCTCTTGAAAAATTAGCCGCGCTAAAAGATAAAGGCATTTTGACCGATGCTGAATACAGCACTAAAAAAGCGGAACTGCTGGCTAGATTATAGTGTCACATAACATGAGTGGCATTGATGTGATTGGTATGGTGTTTGCTTTCTGAAACCTTATATTCTTCAACAACAACGCGAATAGCGCGGGAGGCAAAAATGCCAGAACAACAGGGAAGCAAAAATCAATCTGACAACTTGTCAGCGATAATTCTTAATCATGGACGCTTTAGACAACCAACGTGTGACATCGAACTTATTGAGCATTCGATAAAATACGAAAGTAAAGCCCCTATCAACGCGCGTTTAGCATCGAATGGCGCGTTATGTGTTGATACCAACCGCACAGGACGCTCACCCGCTGACCGATACATCGTTGCAGGCAAATATTCATCACAAATTAACTGGAATTCAGTCAACAAAGAAATGCCGCGCGATGTGTTTCTCGCGCTCATGGATAAAGTCATGAATCATGCAGACACACTGGATGAACCATTGTTTTTCTCCGATGATCTTTATATAGGCAAAGACAGTCAATACCGTCAACCGATACGCCTAGTCACAAAATACGCGTGGCATCACCTGTTTGGACGCAACTTTTTTATCAAAGGTGAAGCGCACGATGGCAATAAAAAACCGTGGACATTATTAAGCGTTCCGTCATTTATTACCGTTCCAGAACGCGATTCCACTCACAGTGATGGCGTGATTGCTATTGACTTGGACGAACAAGTTATTTTAATCGCCAACCGTACTTATGGCGGCTGTGAATGGAAAGCCTTTTTTACGGCAATGAACACGCTACTGCCTTTTGATGATGTGCTTACCATGCACTGCGGCGCGAATATCACTAAAAAAGAAGGTCATGTCACGCTATTTTTAGGGCTATCAGGCACAGGAAAAACCGCGCTCTCTGCTGATCCAGACTGTCTATTGATTGGTGATGATGGGCATGGTTGGGGACCTAATGGCATCTTTAATATTGCGGGTGGTTGCTATGCGAAACTACACGATATTACTCGAGAACGTGAACAGCTAATCTGGGACGCGTTGCACTTTGGCACTATCATGGAAAATGTGGTGCTGGATAATAACCGCCTGCCCGATTTTGAAATTGGCCCCGAAAATATTCGTGGTCTCTATCCAATGGATTTTATTGACGATGTCTATCCCGCTGAACACGCAGGACACCCAGACGCAATTATTTTCCTGACTTGTGATATGTATGGTGTATTGCCGCCTGTTGCCAAACTATCTGCTGAACAAGCGGCGTATTATTTTGCCGCAGGCTACACCACCAAAATCGGCAGTACCGAAGCCAATAGTTTGCATGATTTTGAACCCACATTCAGTGCGTATTTTGGCGAAGTCTTTTTTCCGCTGTTAAGCAAATACTATCTCGATTTATTCCAGACTAAATTGCGTGAACACAATGTCCCTGTGTATTTGGTTAATACGGGGTGGACAGGTGGCCCGATGGGTTCTCCAGCTGGCAGACGATTCTCTATTGCAACCTCCAGAAATATTGTCCACGCCATACAACACAACAAAATTCACGATGAGGATTTAGTGTTACTGACTGAACATAACTTGTTAGTCCCTAAACACGTTGCAGGCGTGGATGAACGCAACCTCAATCCATTGAATATGTGGGACGATAAAACGTCATACCATGCGGCTTGCCAAGAGCTAAACCAGCTTTTTCATGCCAATATGGCAATGAAATTTCCTGATATGGAGTCAGCGATTCTCGAATCAGGACGACCAAAATCATAATATCAACATAGCCCCGATTTCATCGGGGCTTTTTTATGTGTTTTGTGATAAAAGTTAGCAGTCAGGTTGTGTATAACTACGCAAGCGCGTTGCTGGGTAATACTGGCAAAAATCAATTATGTATCAAGCCTAGTTATTCACTGGTGTTACGCGCCTATAAGTTCATCGTAATAAGTTCGTATGTATAAAAACGTTATTCTGGCAGGGATGCCAGAATCCAGTCACAGGGATGTGTTTAATGTCATGCCATCCTTGGCACTGGATTCCAGCATTTATGCTGGAATAACGACGACTTGGCTTGAGCCGTATATACCTTCTGATTTCTTGTTATTAACTTATTACCCACTACAGGTGAAAGCTGCCAATAATAATTAAAAAAGACGGCGATCCAACCTAGGCGGCTACTCACTGCCATTAAGTTAAGGATTTTTCCGTTCGCCCTGAGCCTGTCGAAGGGTGAATGGAAACATCCGAAGCCCCGAAGTTAAGCCGTTCATGGTTCGACAAGCTCACCACGAACGGCTTAACTTAATGGCAGTGAGGCGGCTACCCCGCTTTCATCACAATTTTTAACTAAAATTATGGTGTAGCGATAGAATCATTTTCAATCGCGCTACGCAATAATTTATTCACCAAAATCTGTAAACTTTCATGTGATGCTTGGCATTTTTTCTCAAGACATAGCACGAGGTCTTTATCTAAATAAATCGGTAATTCAATCTGTTCAACAGGCACATAAAATTTACCTTGTTCAGCATTAGAAAAATCATATTCGTCTTTCATTTTGTTAGCCTCTTTATATAAGTGGTTTTCTCGTTAGCGGTTGCCTTTCTAGCAGAAATAATTCTAATCACCTCATCACAACGAAATACATGAACAACCAATAATAACTGCTCATTTAAGTTATTTCCCAACAAAAGCCACCGCTCTTCCCTGTCTGAATGTTCATCATCGGGTATGCTTAATGCGAAAGGGTCAGAAAATACATAAGCAGCATCATGAAAATCAATACCATGCTTACGGATATTTATTTGATTTTTATTTTCGTCCCATTCAAATTTCATAGATATTTTTTAGCTTTCTTTTTTCATCAAAGCAATAATTTCTTTTAAATAAATAACTTCTTGTGTTTGTTGGTCAATAATAAGTTGTTGCTTTTCAAGTTGGAATTTTAATTGTAACAGCTCAGATAAGTCTTGGTTAATGGTGCAATGATTTTGTGTGCCTATACCAGTATTTTCCGTGCCTAAAAAATTAAAAACATTTTTCTCATTTAAATCCATTAACTCTGATAATTCCATACCAAATAGTCCAGCTATTTGCTCCAATCTGGATAAGTTAATATCAGTTACACCGCGTTCAATATCGCCATAACCATTAGTAGACATATCTAGTTGATGGGCTACTTCTTCCAAGGTCAAACCTTTAGCTTTTCTGAAAAGCCGAATTTTTTCGTGTACTGCCATAAACACAAACCCCTACCGATAAAAGAACAAGTGCCACTTGATGGTGAAAAATAAAAAATCGGCTTACTATTTTGCCATGGGTACTTGGCAAGAAGTCAGCGTACATTTTTTATTATTTTAACGATTATTATCGAGGTTTTTATGAAAAACGCGAAATTTATTAAGTCCGCATTGATTATTGGCTCATTGGTAGTGGCTTCAACTGCATTTGCCGATACACCTTCAACAATCAATTCTGTGGGCATTACAACAGGGGCGGTATCGCACGTTAGCTCATCCACATTGACAAGCATACCGTCAAAAAGTCAATTAAATGCGTTTGCGGGTATTCCTACCAACGCAGTGTCACCCGTTGAATTAAATGCGGTTTCTGGGGATGGGGGTATTTGGCCAACAATTAAAGAGATATGGCGAAAAGCAACTGGCATGAGAAAAGGTTCATGTAAGTTTCCTTGTTAATAGTTTTTAGTCGGCGCATATTGAAAAATATGCGCCTATTTTTTTAATTTGATGAGGTGAACCATGAAAAAAATTATGACGGCTTTTTCTGTTGCCACGTTATTATGCGCATCTTCTGCTTTTGCAGATGAACCATCAACTTATAGCACAAAATCCTTTGCGGATTTTGCTACTCAAAAAACAGCTAATGCCTCTGCTATTACAGCATTTCAGGACATTAATTCCAGCCATGTTTCACCAACAGAATTAAATCAAGTGTCTGGTGAAGGACTACGTGGTATGGGGTTAGGACCTTTGGGGTGGCTGATTAAGAGAAATGTACAAAATCCTGTGAAGTTGATGACATGCCCAAAAGGTAAATGCGTAGAGCATAAAGCATAAAATATGTATAACCCACGACTAATATCGTGGGTTTTTTAAAAAGGGATGAAAATGAAATTTAAAATGTTAAAAATTGATTTAATTAAATTAATTTTTATCTTTATGTTTATTCATTGTGCATTTGCTCAAGACATTAATAGCGATACCTTATTCAAAGGTGTTATAAAACAAAGCCACGATTACAGTTGTGGCGCAGCCGCCCTGTCAACTTTAATTACTGGGACTATTGAAAACAGTCATGTTTTTGAAATGGATATTATCAACATCATTACAGCTAATAAAGCAAAAAAAGAAGAAGGTTACACCTTAATAGAACTGGCAGAAGCCAGTAAAAAATTAGGTTTCTATGCAGAATGGCGAAAAGTAGCAACGACTGAGTTAGTTAAAATTAAACAGCCTGTTATGTTACTCATTGGAATCAACAGCGAGTTTCCTCATTTTGTCGTTTTAAAAGGTATTGAAAATGGTGAAGCGTTTTTAGCTGATTCGATAAGAGGTAATATTCGTACCCCTTACAGTCAATTAATTACCGAAGGAACTAACACAAAATATCCCGATTGGTATGTAATGGCGATTAATCCATCCGCCAATAAACCACAAGACTCTTCGCTTTATTTATCACTCATTGAAAGCGAAAGAATCCGCAGCCATATAACAGCAGAACAATCAAATCTCATTACCTTAACAACCATTACTAAAGAAGGTCAGTTTATTGCTGATTATGGTTTTAATGCGTCGCTGGGAAAAAACAATAATAATGGCATTCGTAGCCATTCACGCGATTATGTCAACAATCTAAATATTAGTTATGGTGTTACTGATAATGCTGAAATAGGTGCATCTGTAAGTTATGACGATAATAGACAAAAAACGGATGTTACCGATAATATACTTATTACTAATGGAGAAAACAGAGAATATTCTTTATATATTAATAATCGGTTTTCATTAGATGAGACTAATCAAAATGGAATTATAGCGGGCTTAAGCACTTCATTCACAGAAAATCGTAGTGTTTTAAATGATGCTGTTGATAAATATACGGTATTTGGCGGTGGTGTTAATACAATGGGTTATGCCAATACCAGTTTTGCTCAATTTATAATAGGCGGCTCTGTTAATAAAGCATTTAGTCAAAATAAACGAGCTGATGCCTCATTAGCAGAATATCAAGTATCAGGTTTTGTTAGTGCCAATAAACCGTTTGCTGACCGTTATTTGGGTTCAGTTGGTTTTACAGTCAATGATGGGCATAATAAAAAAGGCGCAGACAATCAGTTTCAACGTAGCTTTTTAGCTTCAACAAGCCTGTCGTATGTATTGAGCAAGCAATTTCAAATAAGCCCTTCCGTTGGCTATTCCTTTGGTAATGGTGAGTCCTTTTCATTCGGGCTTGATGCTGCTTATATTGGTCGTTGGTAAATGGCAATTCGCCATTAACTCGTAAGATGGGTCATCGTAGGATGGGTAGAGCTTGCGAAACCCATCACAATTCCGCGTAAATGATGGGTTTCACTGCGTTCTACCCATCCTACATTTCACATTTTAAATTAATTATTTCAAATCGAGGCTATCATTTCCCGTTCCCGCCCAATCGGCTGACAAAATGCCTAATTTTACATAACGATGAAACGATGAAAACTGCCAATCTGCCGCCCGCTTTACATAACCGTGTTTGACAGGATTGATATGGATGTAATCAACGCGGCGATTAAAATCTTGTTCATCACGAATGGCGTGTTCCCAAAATCGCCGTTGCCACACGCCGCGTTCTTGTTTACGCAAGCGACTGTTTGAGATTCGCTCGTCTTTTTCTATGGCTCTGGAAAAAGCTGATTTTATCTGTCGCCAACGCAAACTAAAGTCATCATCACCCTGCGGTAGAGTCCATATTGTATGCAGATGTTCTGGCAAAATAACCACTGCATCAATCACAAACGGATGAGCATTTTTGACTTCTCGAAAAGCCTCTCGCAAGCTATCAACGCGCTCTGTCAATAAGCTACGTTGACGCTCTGCTAGGTTGACTGTAAAAAAATAGGTGCCGCCATTGATACGATAGCGTCGGTAGTTAGTCATTTTTAGATGATATTTAATATTGTGTTTGATGGGTTTCGCTATCGCTCTACCCATCCTACGAAACTATTGCCAGCACATCTTGTTACACTATCACACAGCAAGTAAATACAAGCCCAAATGGAGTGTAGCGGAATCTGGGGCAATTCACAAAAGCAACGCTACATTCAAACAATTCAGCGCGTATGAAGATAATTCACCCAGCCACACCGCTTTTGTCTGGTTTATAAATCAATAATCTTCAAACGGCAAGTCATACCACACTTTGTATTACGCGGTGTGATTGATGCCGATTCCTTGCCATTGAACGTCTCGCGGGAAATTTTGCAACAAAGCAAACAAATCAGCACTATCAAATTGGGCGCAAAAATTTTCCTACGCAGGTTTTTGTTAAGGAACGTGGTTGACGTTTATGGTGTTTTGTTTGCGCCAGCTTAACCGACAAAAAAGTAGGCTCTCTAAACCCAAACTATCGTAAAATTTTGACGGTGTAGTTAATTGTTGCATTGGTTTCTTGGATTCAAGTCATAAATGCAATTCCAGAGTTCATGCAGCTTTGCGTTCAACTTGTGCAAAAAACACCGCATAAGGTGTTTGGTAATTTAATCCTTTTCGAGGGCGGTGGTTGAGGCGGTGCATGACTGCTTCAACCTGTTCATCGGTAATGTCCTCAAAACTGCTGCCTTTGGGGAAATACTGACGAATCAAGCCATTGGTGTTCTCATTCAAGCCCC
>MBQZ01000014.1 GCA_002134785.1 Crenothrix sp. D3 | reverse complement strand
CGTTTAGGCGGTGATGAATTTGTCCTCGTGCTAGAAAACCTGAAACACCCCGAAATGGCTGACATAATTGCCTTAAAAGTGATAGCCTCTTTAACTCTACCGTTTCAATTGTCTGAAAATAACAGCGTGCAAATAGGCGCGAGTATTGGCATTAGCCTTTATCCTCAACACGGCAACACCCCTGAAAGTCTCATGGATCATGCTGACACCGCGCTTTATCAAGCGAAAGACAACGGACGCGGATGTTTTGCCTATTTTTCTGGTAATGGCTTAACGCTGTTATAGCGACATTAATGACTGCCAGAGCTAATGCACAATAAAATGATACCGTTCGTGGTGAGTCCTTCGCTAAACTCAGGAGAGCCTTGTCGAACCACATTCACACTTCGACTGTTCGACAAGCTCACAGCTCAGTGCGAACGGTTTTTATTGTACGTTAGCTCTACACATTTTTTGCTTGTAGCTTACTTTGATAAGCGGCAAGCTGTTCTGTGGTGGCTTCGAGTTGAAATTGGTCTTTCCATTCGTTATAGGGCATTCCATAAACCAGCTCTCTGGCTTGTTCATAATCCAACGTAACATCACGCTCTTTAGCAGCGGCGGCAAGCCATTTTGCCAAGCAATTGCGACAAAAATCCGCCAGAATCATTAATTCAATGTTCTGTACGTCAGTATGTTGTTGTAAATGACTGATTAATTGTCTAAAGGCGGCGGCTTCTAGTTCAGTTTGAATAGCTTTATCCACAATAATTCTCCAAAAATAACGGAGCATTTTAGCAGAAACGCTTCGGCTATCATGTACATTAACGGGTAAAAATTTTACAATAGCCACTTGTTAACTGACTGAATACATTCTTCACATTGAAAAAACTGATTTAGCTCTCTGATGTGACCCTCTTAATTTCCTGCCTACCGCCACGACCAATCACTTATGAAGCAATTTTTAGAATTTTTTCCTATCCTATTATTTTTTATCGCCTTTAAATTTTATGATATTTATGTCGCCACGGCTGTCGTCATTGTGGCAACAATTTTGCAGGTAGCTTTTGCTTGGTTTAAATACCGTAAAGTGGAAACTATGCAATGGGTGACGCTGGGATTAGTGGTGGTAATGGGGGGGGCAACCCTGTATTTTCAGGATGAAATGTTCATTAAGTGGAAGTTTTCCATTATTGAATGGCTATTTGGTTCGGTGTTTTTGGGTAGTCAATTTATTGGCAAAAAACCGTTTATTGAACGCATGATGTCTGACAATATGACGCTACCCTCTGTCATTTGGAAACGCTTAAATTTACTGTGGGCAAGTTTTTTTATCAGTGTTGGCTTCCTTAATGTCTACGTCATGTATCACTATCAAACTGACGACTGGGTTTATTTTAAAACCTTTATCGCCCCCGCACTGATGTTGGTATTTATTGTGTTACAAATGGCTTTTTTGTACAAATACATTCCTGATCCAACAGAAACCAAGGAATAATTCATGTTATACGCCATTATTAGCGAAGATGTCGCTAACAGTTTAAGCAATAGACTAGCAGCAAGACCTGCCCATCTTGAGCGATTACAAGCATTACAAAATGAAGGTCGCTTATTATTAGCAGGCCCTCATCCTGCGATTGATAGCGAAAACCCCGCCGAAGCAGGTTTTACGGGTAGTTTAATCGTCGCAGAATTTACTCATTTAGCCGCTGCCCAACAATGGGCTGCTGCTGATCCTTACATTGATGCTGGCGTTTATGCTAGAGTCATTGTTAAACCATTCAAAAAGGTCTTTCCTCAATGACAACCGACACAATTAGACGCTTACTGACTGAGGCAATTAAGCCTGAGACATTAGAAATTCTCGACAACAGCGCGGCACACGCAGGTCATGCGGGGGCGCGTAGTGGTGGTGGTCATTATAATGTCACCATTATTGCCGATGTGTTTGAAGGTAAAAGCCTAGTGCAACGTCACCAGCTGATTTACCAAGCCTTAGGCGATTTAATGAAGCAACAAATTCATGCCTTAGGCATTAATGCTCTCTCACCCTCTGAAGAAAACGAAAGGAACTAACTCATGAAAAAAAAGCTTGTCCCTCTGTTAATTGTTGGCACTGCACTGATTGCTGGTTGTAACCAAGATAAAGCACCTGCCGCAGGTGGTAGTTCTCCTGCTGCCACGTCTGCACCCGCCGCTACTACTGCCGTTGTTGATAAAGCGGATGCCGTTGCCGTTGTTAATGGACAGTACATCGCTAAATCAACATTGGCTGATTTGGAAAAAGAAATTGCCGTGCGTGGTCAAGGTCAAACGTTTCCTAAGGAAAAATTGATTGAAGAATTGGTACAACGTCAGTTATTGATTCAAGATGCCTTGCAAAAGAAATTGGATCAATCACCTGAAGTTGTCACACAACTTGAAGGGGCTAAAAATACGCTATTAACACAAGTTGACCTACAGAATTTTCTAAAAACTAATCCTGTTACCGATGTTGAGCTTAAAGCAGAATATGACAGCAAAGTAGGTGGTACTAATGCCATCGAATACAAAGCCAGTCACATTTTGGTTAAAGAGGAAGCTGAAGCCAAAAAATTGATTGCTGAATTAGACAAAGGTGCGAAATTTGCTGACTTAGCGAATAAAAATTCGTTAGATGCGAAAGAATCACAAAATGGTGGTGAATTAGGTTGGTTTGCAGCAGGACAAATGGTTGAACCGTTCTCTGAAGCGGTGGCTAAATTAGAAAAAGGCAAATACTCAAAAGAGCCTGTTAAAACTCAGTTTGGCTATCACATTATTTTAAGAGAAGATTCACGCGCTCAAACACCACCGCCTTTTGATGCGGTTAAAGAGCAACTAAAACCACTACTAGAACGCAAAAAAGTCCAAAAAATGGTCGAAGATATGCGTAAACAAGCGAAAGTAGAAATTTTAGTGCCGCTGGTTGATGAAAAACCAAAAGCGGCAACTGATAAAGCAGCAACTGGAGAACCTGTTGTCGAAGAAGCCGCCGAAGTTATCGAAGAAAAAACGGCAGATGGAAAAACAGTTGCTAAAGAAGTCGTTGATGTCGTCGAAGAAAAAACAGCCGACGGAAAACCTGTTGCTGAAATAGTTGAAGTCATCAAAGAAACACCTGCGACTGATAAAGCCGCAGAACCTGCTAAAGAAGCAACGCCAGCTAAGCATCATGACACGCTCAATGTAAAGCCTGACGCTAACGCTAAAAAAGACGACAAGAAGTAAATCGGCTAATCAAAAAAGGGCGATTAAATCGCCCTTTTTTTTAAATAATTTTTTCCAAATACTGCACAATAAACTGTACGCTACGTTTACCTCTAAACTCATTAATATCCAGTTTGTAAGCCGCTTTTATTTGCCTTAAGCCTAACCAGTTTTCAGGCTGGTCGATAAAAAATACAATTGCATCAATCAATAATTGTCCGTCTGGTTTTCTCAGCACCAATTTAAGGTGTTTGTCTTTCAGAATACGAACTTGAATCACATCAAATACATCATCAAACAGGGGTTCTGGAAATTCTTGTCCCCACGGCCCTGCGTTTTGTAATAATTCGGCAAATTCAACCGTCATTTCTTGTTCGCTCAACTCACCATCAGAATAAACTTTTTGCTCTAAATCGAGATGCGCCAATCGCTTGCCGACCATTTCATCAAACGCCAAAGCAAACGGCGGATAATCGTGCATTTTTAAACTTAAGCCTGCCGCCATTGCATGACCACCAAATTTACTGAGCAAATGCGGATACGCACTGGCAATATCACTGAGTACATCACGAATATGCACGCCTGCAATAGAACGCGCTGAACCTTTGATTAAATCATCACCTGCGGGCGCAAACGCAATCACAGGACGATGGATACGGTCTTTAATGCGTGATGCCAAAATACCGATAACACCTTGATGCCAACTTTTATCGTACAAACAAAACCCTGCGGGTAAATGTCGTTCATCCAACGGCTTCATTTGTGCTAAATAAGTCATGGCTTGTTGTTTCATCACATCTTCAACGCCGCGCCTGTTCTGATTTAGCTCATCCAATTGATGAGCGATATTTTTTGCTAATTGCGGGTCGTCAGTCAACAAGCATTCAATCCCTAACGCCATATCATCCATGCGCCCTGCCGCATTCAGCCGTGGACCTATCGAAAAGCCCAAATCAGTCGCAACGAGGGTTTGTGCGTTTTTACTCGATACCTCAATCAATGCCATTAAACCGATGTGCGCTCGTCCTGTGCGTATGCGTTGTAAACCTTGATGCACTAAAATTCGATTGACTTGATCCAGTGCCGCGACATCGGCAACTGTGCCTAAGGCAACATAATCCAATAACTGCGCCAGATTCGGTTCTGCCAATTGCCGCTCTTCAAACCAGTGACATTCTCTTAATCGACTCCGCAACGCCATCAAAACATAAAACATCACGCCAACACCTGCTAACGCGCCGCTAGGAAATTTATCATCCACTAAATTAGGATTAACAATAGCATCGGCTTCAGGTAATTCAGCAGGCGGTAAATGATGATCGGTAACGAGGACTGTAATGCCCGCGTCTTTAGCGGCTTTGACACCGTCTATGCTAGAAATACCATTATCAACCGTAATAATAATGTCGGGATTTTGGAGTTTAACGAGTTCAACAATTTCAGGGGTTAAACCATAGCCGTATTTAAAACGGTCAGGCACAACAAAAGAGACATTCTTTGCACCCAACAATTGCAAACCCTTAATAGCCACCGCACAACTGGTCGCGCCATCGGCATCATAATCCGCTACGACACAAATGCGTTGCTGCTCATTAATCGCCGTTATTAAATACGCCACCATGTCCGTCATCCCCGATAACAACCACGGTGAGGGTAATTTAGCGAGGCTTCTGTCCAATTCTGTTGCCGATGTTAAACCTCTAGCCGCATAAATACGCGCTAATAAGGGATGAATATCACCGAATTGAGCGGGTTTTTTACTGAGTGGACGTTGGGTGATGGTTTTTTTTATACCTTGATAATACATAACTGACTCGGTTTTGTGACAGACAGCCCTTTGATGTTTTAAAAGCCTGAAAAGACTATTCTCAAAGCTTGATTATAAAGTGAATTAACGACTAAAGGGCATTTCGCGTGAAAACATATAATTAACTACGTTTTATGTGTTGGTGATTAGGTTATTCCGCATGGCAATCTACGCACATACTTTCTCGAATATCACTTTTTACGCCGTTAATATAACGTGTAGACCTTTATATCTAAAATATCCGCCACACTCTTGGCAAGTCCAATTGCAATCCTCTTTCAGTTGCGATGAGATTCTATAGCTAACCGTTAATAAAATGATTAAAAAAACCGTTCGCACTGAGCCTGTCGAAGTGTAAATGTGGTTCGACAAGCTCACCACGAACGGTATCATTTAGCTCTATTCCAATTTTTTGGATAACCCGATGCTGGCGCGGTTATATCGGTATGAGAGAGTTTGTGAATAATTAGGTGTAACAGTAAAATTCTGGCTCTTCCCGATTTCGCGGGGTAGACACTAGATATAGTGCCATCAACAAGCGTATCATTACGCCCTAGCCCCTAAAAATCATGCACCTATAAATAAGCTTTTCACTTATCGAATCAAGACAAAAAAAGAATAAAGCAATGAAAGCTTTTTTAAAATCAGTTGAAGACATATCGCTTGATAGTTTTCGACAATTAATTAAGTGATAGCTTTGAATAATATAAATCTTCCTTTTTAATTTCCCACTATGACACCACGACCACCCGCTCAACTCATCGACCGCTTCGGCAGAGTCGTTGATTATTTACGAATTTCTATCACTGACCGCTGTGATTTTCGCTGTGTGTACTGCATGGCGGAAGACATGACGTTTTTGCCCCGCGCTCAGATTTTGTCGTTAGAAGAAATTTATCAAATCGCACTAGCGTTCACAGAATTAGGCGTGAAAAAAATCCGTATCACGGGCGGTGAGCCGTTAGTGCGTAAAGACGCGCTCAGTTTATTAACCAATATCGGGCAGTTAGACGGCTTAAAAGAACTGGTGATTACCACCAACGGTTCACAATTGGACACCATGTCCGATGCGTTAAAAATCGCAGGCGTGAAGCGCATTAATATCAGCTTAGATACGCTGGATGCCGCTAAGTTCAAGGCGATTACCCGCACGGGTGATTTACAAAAAGTGCTGGATGGTATTCACGCCGCCAAGTCGGTGGGTTTTGAACGCATCAAAATTAACGCGGTGATACTTAAAGACCGCAATCATGATGAAGTGTGTAATTTGGTGCAGTTCGCCGTCGATAACGCGATTGATATTAGCTTTATCGAAGAAATGCCTTTAGGCGTAGTAAGCAAACACGACCGCTCCGAGGCGTATTATTCCAGCCAGTCAATTAAAACGGATTTAGCCCAGCGTTTTGAGCTAATCGCCAGCATTGAAAAAACAGGCGGCCCGTCGAATTATTTCACTGTTGCCGATACCCAAACCCGCGTGGGTTTTATTTCCCCGCACAGTGAAAACTTTTGTAGCACTTGTAATCGTGTGCGCCTGACTGTTGAGGGGCGATTGTTGTTATGTTTGGGTAATGAGCATTCGGTGGATTTAAAAGCTGTACTGCGTGAACATCCCAACGATACCAGCGTATTAAAACAAACCATTATCAACGCCATGCAGATTAAACCTGAAAAGCACGAGTTTAATATCCATGAACAGCCGATTATTTTGCGTTATATGAATATGACGGGAGGCTAGTGATGAGTAAGCATCCAGAATTTCCGCTTAGTGAAGCATTGATTTATCTCAATCACGCTGCTGTTGCCCCATGGCCGAAACGCACCAGCGCGGCGGTGATTGCCTTTGCTGAACAAAACACCCGCTATGGTTCACATTTTTATCTGAACTGGATGGCGAAAGAAGCCGAGTTGCGTACGCAATGTCAGACTCTGCTCAACGCGCCATCAGTTGATGATATTGCCTTAGTTAAAAACACCTCCGAAGCCTTATCGTTCGTGGCTTACGGCTTAACGTGGCAAGCGGGTGATAATATCGTCTCCAGCAATGAAGAATTCCCCTCGAATCGGATGCCGTGGCAATCGCTGGACAATCAGGGCGTGGAGTTTCGCCAAGCTGATTTAAGCAGCGGCGACACGCCCGAAGACGCGCTGTTTGCGTTGGTGGATGAACGCACCCGTTTAATCACCATCAGCTCGATACAGTTCGCCTCAGGTCTGCGTATGGATCTGGAAAAAATCGGCGCGTTCTGCAAACAACGCGGCATTTTATTTTGTGTGGATGCGATTCAAAGCCTAGGCGCGGTGCAGTTTGATGTCCAAGCCTGTCATGCGGATTTTGTGATGGCAGATGGGCATAAGTGGCTGTTTGGTGCCGAAGGGTTGGGAGTTTTTTTCACCACACCTGCGGCACGAGCGCAGTTAAAACTGACCCAATACGGTTGGCATAACATGAAAGACACGCACAATTATGAAAATAAACCGTGGGAAATTCACCCCACAGCGCGGCGTTTTGAGTGCGGTAGCATGAATACAATGGGCATTTACGCGCTGTCTGCGAGTGTGTCGTTATTGTTGGAAGTGGGTATGGAGACGGTGGAAGCGTTGGTATTAAAAAACGCCGATAGGGTTAAAGCTGAAATTGCTAACAACGAGCAACTGTTATTAATAAGCTCTGCACAATCGAAATCAGGCATAGTGGTATTTAAACACCGCACAATTGCAAATGACTTATTATACAAACACTTGCAAGATAACGGCGTAGTCTGTGCTTTGCGCGGTGGCGGTATCCGATTTTCACCGCACTTTTATAATACTCAGCAAGACATAGTCAAGGCGTTTGCGGTAATTGCTGCCTTGTCCTAATAGACTTCTATTTTAGTGGTTGCGCTTAACTCCCAACTTACAGGACTATCAAAACGAGTCATGTATAGCTAAAGCACAATAAAATGATACCGTTCGTGGTGAGCTTGTCGAACCACATTCACGCTTCGACAAGCTCAGCGCGAACGGTTTTTTAATCAATTTAACTGCATCAGCTATAGGACACCCTACAGCATTTTCAAATACTCCACCGTCATAAACATCGCCGCAATCGACCGCGCTTCGGTGCATTCGCCTGTCACTAACAGCTCGTTAATTTCGCTCAATTTCCACGGTATTACTTCGAGTTCTTCGGGTTCGTCACCCAATAATCTTTCTGGGTATAAATCCTGAGCGACGATAATTTCGGTGGTGTGTTCCAGATAAGACGGCGCGAGGGAAAAGGTGCTGAGGTGATGTAACTGATTCGCACCATAGCCGATTTCTTCTTTGAGTTCTCGATTCGCCGCCTCTAAAAAGGTTTCGCCTGCATCAACTTTGCCTTTTGGTAAACCCAGCTCGTAGCGGTGTACGCCTGCGGAATATTCACGAATTAATAACACGGTTTCATCGTCCAATAATGGCACAACCAGCACCGCGCCGTTGGAATGCCCACGCGCCAGACGTTCGTAATTGCGCTGAACGCCGTTGCTAAATTGAATATCCAGCGACTCAATGCGAAACAGGCGGCTGGTGGCGATGGTTTTCTTGTTGAGAATGATTGGTTTTGTAGACATTGTGCTATGGTAATCAGTTGTTTTTTACTAACTATAACGCACTTATTCATGATTGACTGGAAATTTTGTGACACTGTTTTATTGGATATGGACGGCACATTGCTGGATTTGAATTTTGATAATCATTTCTGGAAAGAGTTTGTGCCGTTGAAATTTGCCGAACTGCACAACTTGTCGATAACGGAGGCAAAACAACAGCTAGAGCCGCGCTTTAAACGCATGGAAGGCAAGCTGGAATGGTATTGTCTGGATTATTGGAGCGAGGCGTTAGAACTTGATATTGCGGGCTTAAAAGCAGAAATATCGGGATTGATTGCAGTGTTGCCGCACGTTACCGAATTTTTAACCAAGATTCGGCAAACGCCGAAAAAAGTGCTGTTAGTGACCAATGCGCACCGTGATAGCCTGAATTTAAAAATGGAAAAAACTTGTTTGCAGGTGTTTTTTGATGACATTATCAGTTCGCATGATGTGGGTTTTGCGAAAGAACACCCTGAATTTTGGCAGCGTTTAGAACAGCAACATACGTTTACCAAAGCATCGACGTTGTTGGTGGATGATTCGCTGGCGGTGTTGAATGCGGCTAAACAGTTCGGTATCGGTCATTTGCTTGCCGTGAGTAAACCTGACACACAGCAAGCGCGACGCATAATCAGCGATTATCCCGCTATTGAGGATTTTCGGGCGTTGATGGTCGGGTTGTAGGTTTTGGCTTGCGCGGTTTGTTACCGTCAGTTGTTCGTTTGCTTGGATGAGTCGTTCTGGGCTTGGGCGGTCTTTTTTCAGGGATGATGATGTCCGCTAACAAGTCTTTAGTAATCGGCTTAATGGCGATTTTCTGTTCAGTATAGACTTCGATGTCAGGCATAGAATAAGCGTATTCTTCACAAATAAAGCTAATCGCAACACCACTGGCACCAAATCGCGCGGTGCGTCCGATTCTATGCACATAATCTTCCACATCTTGCGGCAAATCGTAGTTAAAAACGTGCGACACATCGGCGATATGCAAGCCTCTGGCGGCTACGTCGGTCGCAATCAGTAGTGTGATATTGTTTTCCTGAAAATCGTTGAGGATGCGTTGGCGTTTGTCTTGCGGTACGTCACCACTGAGCGCGGCAGTTTTATAACCATTAGCGTTCAGCGTGTCTTCCAACAACTCTGCACAGCGTTTGGTATTGACAAAAATAATGCTGCGTTGCGGTTGGTATTGATTCAAGATGCCAACTAACAGCGGAATTTTTTGCTCATTGGCGGGGCAGAATGCGTATTGCTCAATGGCTTTAGAGGTGACTTCTTCGCTTTCAATACGAATCAACACGGGGTTGTTCATGTGTTCGTAAGCCAATTCAGTGACTTTATAAGACAGAGTTGCCGAAAACAGCATATTTAGGCGTTTATCTGCATCAGGCATACGGCGTAATAAAAACCGAATGTCTTTAATAAAACCTAAGTCGAACATACGGTCGGCTTCATCCATGACCATGACTTGGATGTTATCCAGCGTGAAGGCATTTTGACGATAAAAATCAATGATGCGGCCAGGTGTGCCGATAATAATATCAACATTGGATTTTATTTTATCCAGCTGTTTTTGGTAATCAGTGCCGCCGTAAATCAGCGCGAATTTCAGCGTTAAATGCTTACTGAGCAACAGCGCGTCTTTATGAATTTGAATGGCGAGTTCACGCGTTGGGGCAATAATAATAGCGCGAGGGTTGTTGATTTTTTCGCTTTCATCATTAGTTAATCGCTGAAAAGTCGCCAGTAAAAACGTTGCAGTTTTGCCTGTGCCTGTTTGCGCCTGTCCTGCCATGTCTTTATCGCGCAGCAAAATAGGCAAGGCTCTGTCCTGTATCGGCGTACAGTGAGTAAAGCCCGCATCGGTCAAGCCTTGCAGGATAATGTCAGACAATTCGAGATTGCTAAAGCGTGTTTGAGTTAAATGGGTCGTATTCATAGCCTATAGGATAACGCAAAAACGGCTATGATTGAAATTGATTGACTCATACTCGTATCCCTCCTATAGTTTTGAGTTTTTTAACACTGGAGAAATAAAGTGAGCGACCTAGTCCTTCATGTAAGCGATGCCGATTTTGAAAAAGTAGTTCTTAATGCAACAGGACCTATATTGGTTGATTATTGGGCAGAATGGTGTGGTCCTTGTAAACAACTAGCCCCTGTTTTAGATGAACTTGCCAAGGACTATGAAGGCAAATTAACGATTGTTAAAGTGAATATTGATGACAATCCACTGACTCCACAACGCTACGGTGTTCGCGGTATTCCGACACTGATGATTTTTAAAAATGGTGAAGTGGATGCGACTAAAGTAGGCGCATTACCAAAAGGTCAGTTAGTCCAGTTTATTGACAGCAATTTGTAATACCCATTGCTGGCTTGAGTTCGTCACAAAAGTTGGACGGACTCAAGTGCTTTACGTTATAATCGCCTCACGCAAATCCTGCGTACTCAAGCTATCATCCGATAAACTACATCCCTGAATTTCAAATTCTATCCCTGTCGTTACCCACGCTGGCTGTAACTACTTTTCTTTGAGCACTCTTTTTATATGAATCTAACCGAGTTAAAACTAAAACAAATCAGTGAAGTTATTGAAATCGCCGAGTCCCTAGGGCTTGAAAATGTTGCCCGATCACGAAAACAAGACTTAATTTTTGCCATATTAAAAAAACAAGCAAAAGCGGGTGATGATATTTCTGGTGATGGCGTACTGGAAATTTTACAAGATGGTTTTGGATTTTTACGAACGCCAGGGTGTTCTTATCTAGCAGGCCCCGATGATATTTATGTTTCTCCCAGTCAAATTCGACGCTTTTCCCTAAAAACAGGCGATACCATCAGCGGCAAAATCAGACCGCCTAAAGATAACGAACGTTATTTTGCGATGCTCAAAGTCGATCAAATCAACTTTGAACCCCCCGAAAATACCAAAAATAAAATCACCTTTTCCAACCTTACCCCGCTATTTGCTAAACAACGTTTTGTTCTCGAACAAGGCAACGGCACTAGCGAAGATTTAACAGGTCGTATCATCGACTTAATCGCCCCGATTGGTAAAGGTCAACGTGGATTAATCGTGTCACCGCCAAAAGCGGGTAAAACCATGATTATCCAAGCCTTGGCACAAGCGATTGCTGAACAAAATCCTGAATGTTATTTGATTGTCTTACTCATCGATGAACGTCCTGAGGAAGTCACCGAAATGGAACGCTGTGTACGCGGCGAAGTTATTTCCAGTACCTTTGATGAACCCGCCACCCGTCACGTCCAAGTCGCGGAAATGGTTATCGAAAAAGCCCGTCGTTTAGTCGAACATAAACATGACGTGGTGATTTTATTAGATTCCATCACCCGTTTAGCCAGAGCGTATAACACCGTTGTGCCGTCATCAGGCAAAATTCTAACAGGTGGTGTCGATGCTAACGCATTAGAAAAACCCAAACGCTTTTTTGGTGCGGCAAGAAATATTGAAGAAGGCGGAAGTTTAACCATTATCGCCACTGCGTTGGTTGATACGGGTTCGCGTATGGACGAAGTGATTTATGAAGAATTCAAAGGCACAGGCAACATGGAGCTGCATTTGGATAGAAAAATCGCTGAAAAACGTATTTACCCTGCGATTAACATCAACCGTTCTGGCACACGTCGTGAAGAATATTTAGTTGATCCCGATACGCTACAAAAAACATGGATATTGCGGAAAATACTGCAACCAATGGACGAAACAGCGGCTTCTGAATTCTTAATCGGTAAACTGAAAGATTTCAAAACTAATGTTGATTTTTTTGATTCGATGAAACGTTAATATAACGAAAGTACAATACAATGATGCCGTTCGTGGTGAGCTTGTCGAACCACCATAGCCCTTCGAGAAACTCAGGGCGGACGGTTTTTAATCAATTTATACTGCGTTAGCCATATAAAATGACTACCAGTCCTTTAAAGGACTGGTAGTCATGCTACTTCTCTACAGTAGATTTCTTCTTAGCACGCGGATGCGCGTTATCATACACTTCCGCTAAATGTTGAAAATTCAAATGGGTATAAATTTGCGTAGTAGACAAACTGCTATGCCCCAACAATTCCTGCACCGCGCTTAAATCCTGACTTGATTCTAATAAATGACTGGCGAACGAATGCCTGAGTTTATGCGGATAAACGCGCTCTGTAATACCTTTTGTCTTGCACCAACGTTCAAGGCGCAATTCAATACTACGGTGTCCTAATCGGAAACCTCGATTGGACGTAAACACCGCTGTTTCACCAATAGCCAGCGTTTTTCGTTGTGCTAACCACGCATTAATCGCCGTAATCGCTTTACTGCCAACGGGTAATAATCGAGCTTTACCGCCTTTACCTGCACGCACTAGCAACGATTTATCCGCTAAATCCAAATCATTCAAATCCAGTGCGGCAAGTTCACTCAATCGCAAACCTGAAGAATAAAATAATTCAAACATTGCCACATCGCGGATTTCTAAATCGGAACTCGTGCCTGCTTCTAACAACCCTGTGATTTGATCGACATCTAATGTTTTAGGTAACAATCGCGCCGCTTTGGGAGCTTTAACATAGTGCGCTGGATTCACTTCAACCAACTGGTTTTTTAACAAATACCGATAAAAACTCCGAATTGCTGATAATTCGCGCTGTAAACTTTTACTGCTAATGCCTTGTCGATGACGACTGGCAATATGAGCGCGAATATCCGCTTGTTGTACATCAGCCCATTTTTCTAAATTTTTAGCGGAGCAATAAGTGATTAAATGCTGAATATCAAACTGGTAGCTTTTAATAGTATGAGGCGAAGCGCGTTTTTCCACTTCGAGTTGCTGAAAAAAGTCGGCTAACTGTTGTTTAGCATCGCTATTCACAGTGTTATTACACCATCAAAAACTGCGACCGCCGCGCCTATCATCCACACAGGTTCACTGCGTCCTGCCCAACTTATGGTTAATGTGCCGCCTGCTAATTCCACCACCACAGGACTATCCAATAGATTTTGCTCAATGCCAGTGACTACAGCACCACACGCGCCACTGCCACACGCTAGCGTTTCTGCTGCGCCGCGTTCATAAACCCGCAATTTTATGGAATGGCGATTGATAACCTGCATAAAGCCAATATTAGCGCGTTCAGGAAACAATGCGTGGCTTTCTAAGGCTTTGCCCAATTCAGCGACAGGCGCGGTTGCCACATTCTCAACACAAATAACCGCATGAGGATTGCCCATAGATACTGCGCCAAATTGGTAGGTTTGCTCATCAATCACTACGCTATACAGCACAGATTCCTGTTCAGCTAACAACGGAATGTCAGACGGTGAATGACGCGGCACACCCATATTCACAGTAATCAAACCATCAGCATCAAAGCACAATAATAACTGCCCTGCATTGGTATCAACGCGAATTTCGTTTTTATTCGACAACTTTTTATCGCGCACAAAACGGGCAAAACACCGCGCACCATTACCGCATTGTGCAACTTCACTGCCATCGGCATTAAAAATACGGTATTTAAAATCCGCGTTGTCACTAATGGGTTTTTCCACCAGCAATAATTGATCGAAACCGATGCCAAAATTCCGATTCGACATAAAGCGGATTTGTTCAGGGCTTAAATTAATGGCTTGGTTGATTGCGTCAATAACGACAAAATCATTGCCGAGTCCGTGCATTTTAGTAAAGTGAATCATGATATTTATTTGAATGGTGTGAGTAGCTGATATTACGCATGAAAAAGCAATAGTCCACGAAAAGCACGAAAGGCACAAAAAAATCAAAGCTAATGTGTCTTGTCCACGCGCTGAGTCATACACATTATTATTTTTTTTAATCTTTTTCGTGCTTTTCGTGTCTTTCGTGGACAAAAATTTTCTTGTGCGTAACATCAATGATGTAAGTTAAAAGCGTAGCATACATTTAATGCCACAGTAGTTTAGCCGCCATAATAAACAGCAACAGCGAAAAATAGCGTTTTAACGTCGCGGCGGGTAGTTTATGCGCCAGTTTTGCACCTAGCGGGGCGGTAAAAATACTACTCAAGCCCGTGCCTAAAAACGCAGGTAAATAAACATAACCGACGCACCCTTCTGGCAAACGTACATCTTGCCAACCCAGCAACACATAACTGATTGTACCGACTATGGCTATCGGCAAACCACACGCACTTGCCACCGCTACCGCTTGCCGCATGGTGTGTTGTCCATGCACTAAATAAGGCACAGTCAACGTACCGCCACCAATACCGACAATCGCAGACAACAAACCAATAATAACACCCACAAAAGCATCCAACCGCTTTGAGGGCTTAGCCACACCTGCTTTAGGCTTGATTTGTAACGCCATAAGTACGCCGACATAGAGTAAAAACGCCACTAGAATTAACCGCAAATACTCCGCACTCATTTGTTTTGCTACCACCGCGCCCAATGCCGCACCGAGCATAATCGCAGGGCTTAAACTAAACACCTTAGCCCATAATAACGACCCTAAACGATGATGAGCAATCACTGAAGAAATCGCGGTAAAAATAATCGTCGCCAACGAAGTTGCTACCGCCATCAGCAATATCAACTCCGCAGGGAAATGATGGGCAGAAAATAACATGACTAGCACAGGCACAATCACCAAGCCACCGCCAATACCAAACAAACCCGCTAAAACACCCGTTACCATGCCCAGCAGAATGCAGGCTAAAAAAATATCTGTCATTGTTATCTCGAAATAGAGGGTATTGGCTTCATCAAGACCTGCGAGGTTTTCAAAACCTCGCAGATCTGCTTATTCATTAATGCGCGTGGAATGGGATTAAGTTTTGTTGATTAACTCGGTTAAGGTGGAAATTTTTGTTTTTACTTCGTTGATGCGTTTGGAATACTGGTCGAAATCCAGCGCGGCTTGTAGCCGCTCTAAGAGTGGTAAACATTCTTGATAGGCGGCTAGTGCTTTATCGTGGTGTTGTAAGCTGACTTCACAATCAGCCAATCTTTCGAGTGCAATGCTTAAATCTTGTAATACTTCGGGTGTCGTGCCTAGTTGTGCTTTTAATTCACGGCGAATTTGTAAACTTTCGTTATAGCCTGTTAAAGCCGCTTCATAACGTCCTAGGGTTTTGTCTATATCAGCGACTTTATTTAACGAAAAACTTAAATCGCGTAACACTTGCGGTGTTACACCTAGTTGTGCTTTTAAGTCACGGAAAATATGCAAACTTTCGTTATAGCCTGTTAAAGCCGCTTCATAACGTCCTAGGGTTTTGTCTATATCAGCGACTTTATTTAACGAAAAACTTAAATCGCGTAACACTTGCGGTGTTACACCTAGTTGTGCTTTTAAGTCACGGAAAATATGCAAACTTTCGTTATAGCCTGTTAAAGCCGCTTCATAACGCCCTAAAGCTTCGTCTATAAGAGCTACTCTTATTAATGATAAACTTAAATCGCGTAACACTTGCGGTGTCGCACCTAGTTGTGCATTTAAGTCACGGCAAATATGTAAACTTTCGTTATAGCCTGTTAAAGCCGCTTCATAACGTCCTAGGGTTTTGTCTATATCAGCGACTCTATCTAACGAGATACTTAAATCGCGTAACACTTGCGGTGTTGTGCCTAGTTGCTCTTTTAACGCACGGCAAATCTGCAAACTTTCGTTATAGCCTGTTAAAGCCGCTTCATAACGTCCTAAAGTTTCATCTATATTAGCTACGTTACTTAACGAGACACTTAAATCGCGTAGCACTTTGGGTGTCGCGCCTAGTTTTTCTTTTAACTCACGGCGAATCTGCAAACTTTCGTTATAGCCTGTTAAGGCCGCTTCATAACGTCCTAGGGTTTGATCTATACCAGCGACTTTATTTAACGAGATACTTAAACCCCGCAATAATTCAAGCTGTGCGCCTAGTTGTTCTTGTAATTTACGGAGAATTTGTAAACTTTCATTATAAGCATAGTAAGCTTCCTCATAATGCCCTAATGCCTTTTTTATGTTACCCAATTTCTCTAAAGCGACACTCAAGTCACGCAACGTTAGTGCGTTTCCCCCTGTATCTGCAATTATCTTATGGGTAAGTGTAATCTGTTGTTGAGCTAAAGTTTCCGCTAATGCCCATTGCCCTAAATATAAAGCAGCATTAAACGCCTGACCTGTCACCAAAAGCAGTTCTCTATCAGCAATAGCAGTATCTTTGACCCGTTGCCATTCACGGATTTCAGGGCTGGTTAATGCTTGTTCATCAACCGTCAGCGGCAATTCAACTTTATCAAAAGCCACACGGTCATGATTAATATGGAATGTAGGTGCGACTTGACTGGCTCTTAACTCATCGGTGTGGTTTCTGACTGACCATAAATCAGGGGCGATATTGCGTAAGCGGCTTTTATACGCCAGCGGCAATAAAATAATAAACGGGCGTGGATGGTCGCGGCGAATACGGTCGCGGTTTTCATTGAAACGGGCAAAGAAGTTATCGAGAGCTTTTAACCATTCATCTAAAAGGTATTGATGCAGTTCTAACCAGCACGGCACAATCGTATGAGGAATCAGCGTGTGTTGTAAGGCGTTAAAAATATCAAGCGTTAAGGTGTCTGGCTGTGTGGGTTGTAAAATGAGTAGCGTAGACACGCGTCCTTGCAATTCGCTTTGTAAACGTTGTTTAAAGTGTTCTGCCAGTAACGCATCTTCGACAAATAACACAATCAAGCTAAAGCGTTCTGCCCATTCAATATGACGACTCAGTTCTTGCCATTGTGCTTCTTCCTCTGTCGATAATAAGCGTTTCGATTCCACGCTTAGCTCCTGATTTCGTCTCTAATCAATGGGTGTACATCGTACCAATCATCACCATTACGGTAGTTCATTACTAATTTGGTATCGAAAAAACGCGCCAGTGCTGGTAAGTGTTCAATGTCTGCCAATTCAGCTTTTTTAGAATTGTTAATCTCAATTAACCAATCTTTGTCTTTTTGAGCAATAGGCAACATTTCACGGCGGGCGTGATTCAGCGTTTGTTCAATGACTGCATCTGACACAGGATAGATAAGTCTGGCGTTGGCTTTGACGACGCTATCACGAATTAAACGGAAGAATTCTCGTAAATCACCGCCCGATGCTTTGGCTAAATTATCAAGCTGAACCGCAGTAAAAATAGTTTGCCCCTGTGCGGGACAGCGTTTTTTAACCAGTTCACGCATGATGGCTAAACCCGCTATATCGGCTTGGTTGTTTCTTTGCTGCACATGAACACAAGGCAGCGTACAACCCAAATTTGAGCCTAATTGCCGACCTAACGCGGGAACTAAAGGCGTTAAATACGGCGGGATGGTGTAGACAATATGCAGCATTGGAATTTGTAAACTACTGGCGTGTCCTGAAAACAAATTTTCCACGCTTCTGTAAACGGCATCCGCACCGTCTGCACCCACGCCACGCAGTTGTTCGACTGAATCGATTAACAACACGACTTTTTTATTATCATCGTGGGTTTGTTCACGAATAAACCCGACAACGTCTTGCGCGAAACTGTGCGCATCTTTAACAATTCGCGCAACGTGTCCTTTTAAACTCTGCTGTAATTTTTCTTTGAAACTTGGATCATCTTTTAACGAGGCTTTTATGCCGACAATGTCAATGCCCGACATATCAATATCGCTAGTCAGTACCTTGGTTAATCGTTCCCAATAGCTGCGGTGCTGCGGTGCTTCACTGAATTTTTCTTTAATCGCTTCGCTTAATGCACCCATGATGGAAATCAAAAAATCACTGATTTCTACGGGTGTGGTGAGGTTCATGTAGTCACGCATATCCAGCAAAAATACTTCGCAATCATCGTTTTTCAATAGATTACGCAAACGTCTAAATTCGGTACTTTTTCCACTACCACGCTGCCCAGTGAATAAGTTCACGCTTTGTGATTGGCTAAAGCTAATACGCCCTGCCAATTCTGTAATTGGGTCGTCATTGCTGTCTTGTAAAAAAGGATAATAAAACGGGTCGCTGGGTTCTAAAGGATGGTCTTCTAAGTTATTGAAGAGCTTTTTTAATAACTCGCGTTGCTCATTAGCTGACATGGATAATCTCGTTTAGATTAAATTAAAGGGCATTATACGTTACAGCCAAGGCGTTCATGGTAAGCAAACTAGCGCACAGTTGGACATTATGCCGTTTTTTTGCAAGTGATTATGATATTCTTACCTTAATAGATGGATAGTGAGTGTGGGCAGCAATGAAAATATATTTAGTCGGTGGTGCGGTACGCGATACCTTGCTGAATAGACCTGTAACAGAACGGGATTGGGTGGTGGTCGGTGAAACACCTGAATCCATGTTGAAGCAAGGTTTTAAACCTGTGGGTAAAGATTTCCCTGTGTTTTTGCACCCGCACACACACGATGAATATGCACTGGCTAGAACGGAACGCAAAACCAGTCACGGTTATACGGGTTTTGCGGTTCATGCTGACCCCGATGTGACGCTGGAACAAGATTTAATTCGCCGTGATTTAACCATTAACGCAATGGCAATGACTCCCGAAGGCGATATTATTGATCCTTATAACGGGCAACAAGATTTAGAACGGCGAATTTTCCGTCATGTATCACCTGCGTTTACGGAAGACCCTGTGCGCTTGTTACGCTTGGCTCGCTTTGCGGCACGTTACGCGCATCTTGGTTTTACGTTAGCAGAGGAAACTAACGCACTATTGGTGGCGATGGTGACGGCGGGTGAAGTGGATTATTTAGTGCCTGAACGGGTGTGGGCTGAATGTGTGAAAGCTCTCTGCGAACCGAATCCCAGTGCGTTTTTTTATGCGTTAAAAGATTGTGGCGCGTTGGCGAAAATTTTTCCTGAAATTGATGCCTTGTTTGGTGTGCCACAACCTGCACAACATCATCCTGAAATTGATACAGGTGTTCACAGTTTGATGGTGTTGGAACAAGCCGCGTTATTGTCGAATAAGCCCGAAGTGCGGTTTGCCGCGTTGGTGCATGATTTGGGTAAAGCCTTATCACCTAAAGACAATTTACCGCATCATTATGGTCATGAAGAGGCGGGCTTACCTGTCTTGCAACAACTGTGTCGCCGATTGCGTGTACCAAATACTTACAAAACCTTAGCCGCACACGTTATGCAATATCACACGCATTGTCATAAGGCGATGGAACTACGCGCTAATACAATGACTGATTTATTAGCCACGCTAGGTACGCACAAGCAAAGCAATCAATTTGCGGAATTTTTATTAGCGTGTGAAGCCGATGCTAAAGGTCGAACGGGCTTTGAAAATAGACCTTATCCACAAGCTGACCGCTTACGCATGGCGGCTAATGCTATTGCCACTGTCGATGTCAGTTCTGTGCTAAACAGCGATTTACAAGGTGCGTTGATTGGTGAAGCGATTCGCCGTTGTCGCACTAAAGCTGTCGCGGATGTTATCAATGCCGACTAAGCATTGTAAAATAAACACTTTTTAACCTAACTTTAACGAATTGCTATGCCCTCATTTGATATTATTTCCGAATTTGATATGCACGAAGCCACCAATGCTGTGGATCAAGCCAGTAAAGAAGTGGGAACACGGTTTGATTTTAAAGGCACGGATTCCAAATTTGAACTCACCGATGACAAGTTGATTATGATTTCTGAATCGACTTTTCAGTTGCAACAAATGTTTGCAGTGATTTGTGCAAAACTAAGCCGTCGCGGTATTGATATAGCGTGTATGGAATTAGGGGATGCGAAAGGCAGCGGTAAATTAATGCGTCAGGAAATTACCTTGAAACAAGGCATTGATTCAGCGACAGCTAAGAAAATTGTTAAACTGATTAAAGATAAAAAACTGAAAGTACAAGCCGCCATTCAAGGCGATAAAGTCCGCGTCACAGGTAAAAAGCGTGACGACTTGCAAGAGGTAATACAGATGTTGAGAGATGAGAAGCTGGAAATGCCGTTGCAGTATGATAATTTTAGAGATTAGCCTTTTTACCCAGAGACCGCCATCATGACCAACACCTTAAAATCCCCCAACGTAATCAATCCCAGTGTTTTATCCCCTGTGCATCCTGCTATTGAAGGCTATATGCGCGGCTTATTGAGTGCGACCGACCACGCCGTATTAACTGAGATGGAAGCCTTAGCGGAAAAAAATAACTTCCCAATAGTTGGGCGTTTAGTCGGTGTTTTTTTGGAAACAATGGCAAAAAGCATCGGTGCTAAGCGGGTGTTTGAATTTGGCAGTGGTTATGGTTATTCTGCGTATTGGTTTGCTAAAGCAGTCGGCGAAACTGGGCAGGTGATTTGTACCGAAGCTGACTTACTGAATAAAGACAAAGCCGAACAATACTTAACTGAAGCAGGCTTATGGGATAGAGTGGATTTTCAAGCAGGCATGGCACAAGACATTTTTGCCCAAACCGAGGGCTTATTTGATATTTGTTATAACGATGTCGATAAAGGCGATTATCCTGAGATTTGGTTGCTAGCGAAAGACCGCATTCGCGAAGGTGGTCTTTATATTGCCGATAATGTGTTGTGGCGCGGACGCGTAGCAGTGGATAGCTATACCGATGTATTTCAAGGCTGGACGGAAGCCATACGCGAACACAATGCGTTAATTTTTGATGATCCAGATTTTGATACTTTTATTAATCCAATCCGCGATGGTGTCATCGTGGCGCGTAGAAAAACCACGGACTAGATTATGGATGCGTTAGTGCTGTTAATTCCGCTGTCACCGCTGTGTGCTGCCCTATTGATTGGCGGCGGTCATTTGTTTGGTTTCTTAGACGGTGAAGCCAGTGAACCGATGACCGCGAGACTCAGTTTATGGTCTATTGCGCTGTCTTGTCTTCTGGCATTGGTTTTGTTGGTGACTGATATAGCGGGGTTGAATGCGGACACCGTCAATATCGGCACTTGGCTAACGAGTGAATCGCTGACGATTACCATCAACTTTATCACCACAGGTTTTAGTACGCGCTTAGCGGCATTATTTTCCATACTGTTGGCGATT
Organism: Crenothrix sp. D3; assembly: GCA_002134785.1. Taxonomy (GTDB): domain Bacteria; phylum Pseudomonadota; class Gammaproteobacteria; order Methylococcales; family Methylomonadaceae; genus UBA4132. The sequence goes on along the minus strand of MBQZ01000014.1, from coordinate 53,828 downwards.
GTGATTCATTTTTCTGTCAATTATATGCACCGAGAAATAGGCTTTCACCGCTTCTTTTTTATCCTTAGCTTGTTTTCATTTGCCATGCTGTTGTTAGTATTATCTGCTAATGCAGTCGGTACGTTGATTGGTTGGGAAATTGCGGGGTTGTGTTCGTATTTACTGATTGCTTATTCTTATCAACGCCCGATTGCAGTGACTAATGCCACGCGTGTTTTAGTCACTAATCATATCGGTGATGCGTGTTTTATTATCGCTATTGGTTTGAGTGTTGCGTGGACGGGTACGTTAAATTGGGCGGAGTTTACTGCCATACTGCCCGAGTTGCCGTCCAGTCAAATCACAGGACTCGCGCTGTGTTTCGCACTGGCTGCGTTTGCCAAATCCGCACAATTACCGTTCACGCCGTGGTTAGCGCGGGCAATGGAAGGCCCTACGCCGTCAAGTGCGGTGTTTTATGGTGCGGTGATGATTCATGCGGGGGTTTATCTGGTGTGTTTATTACAACCCTTATTTGAACTCAGTGGATTTGTGATGGCAATACTGGCGGTGGTTGGTTTGTTGACCGCACTGTACAGCTTTATCGTTGGCTTAACGCAAACGGATGTAAAAAGTTCTTTGGTTTATGCTATATCCGCACAACTGGGGCTGATGTTTTTAGAATGCGGTTTAGGCTTTTGGCAGTTGGCAAAGTGGCATTTGTGCGCTCATGCTGTCGTCCGTGCTTATCAATTATTATCCGCGCCTAATTTAATGCACGCGGTACATAACAATCCCATTAAGCCCGTCTCACCTAAACTTGCACAACTGCGCTGGCTTTATACCGCTTCTTTGCAACGCTTTTGGTTAGATCAAATCACTGACTGGGCATTAGTGAAACCTGTGCGCGGTTTAGCGCATGACCTTTGTTACATTGATGACCAATTGATAGATCGCTTTATGGGTTCGCCTAAGCCCGTTTTAAATAGCGTGTCCTCATTAATGCAATTAGAAGAAACTAAGTTAGGTGCGCGGTTGAATAACAATGCCGATGAGTTTGCCTCAGGCAGTGGTTTAGCGGGTAAATTAACGGAATGGAGCGCGAGTCTTTTACATTGGTTTGAAGACCGTTTTGTGCTGCATGGCGTTGGCAAAAACTCAGTGCGTTACGGTCGTAAACTAGGGCATTTTGCCAATCAAATCGAAAGCCTGATACTGAAACCACGGTATTTGGTCTTGTTTGTTTGTATCACCCTGCTTGTTGCATTTTGAGGCGATAATGGATATTACTATTAATCATTGGTCTACCGTAACCGCCTTTCCTTTGCTATCGGTTATGACGTTGCTGCCGTTAGTCATTGTCATGGCGGTATGGCGTTCACCCTCCGCCGCGATTGCTTTACGTTTTGGCTACGCAGGCACGGTGTTAAACGTGCTATTGAGCATTTATTTATTGCTAATTTTTGATTCTGAAAATGCAGGCATTCATCTCGCGGAACACTTGCATTTTCTAGGCATGAGTTATGCGGTTGGTGTGGACAGTACCAATATTTTGTTCATTCCCCTGACTGCCGTTTTAACGTTGCTGGCGTTAATTTATACCTCCATTACCCGCCATACGACGGATAAACTATTTATTGCCTGCATACTCGGCTATGAAGCTATTTTAATTGGCGCGTTTGCCGCACTCAATGTTTTACAATTTTGGTTTTGGTGTGCCTTAGAACTGATTCCCGTGATAATACTCACCATTCATTCAGGTACAGGACAACGGCGGCGGTGGGTGGTTTCGCAATTATTGCAATATTGGGTCAGTGGCTTGTTGATGACCTTCGCAGGCTTTATGTTTTTGGCGTTTGGCTTAATTGACTCCGAACACGCGCTGTCTTTTGACTGGCTGACACTCAAACAAAATAACGCCTATCTGCATGATGAAGTATTGATTTTTGTGCTGCTGTTTTTTGGTTTTTCCATTCGTATGCCGCTGTTTCCGTTTCATGGTTGGCTACCCTTATTAGCAGAACACGGCACGGTTGCTAGTGCGGCGATTTTTTTAGTCGGCTTAAAATTAGGCGTGTATGGCTTGATTCGTTATATTTTGCCGATGGTGCCAGGTGTTGCCGAACAATGGCAAACCTTTGTACTAACGCTGGGGTTAATCAGCATTTTTTATGGCGCGGTACTCGCCTTGATGCAAATCAATATTCGCCGCTTATTAGCCTTTGCGGTGGTTAGTCATACGGGGATGTTAGTCATCGGCGTGTTTAGTTTTAACGCAACGGGGCTGGAAGGCAGTTTATTATTATCCAGCGTGTACGGCTTAGCGACAGCGGGATTATTATTTTCTGCTGGACTTATTTATGAACGCACTCGCACCGCGTTTATTCCCCGCTTAGGTGGCTTATTTGATAGTAATACCGCTATCGCTTTATTATTTTTAGTGTCTGCATTAAGCACGATGGTTATGCCAGGTACACCAGGGTTTGATGCCGCGCATTTATTAATTGAAGGCACGATTGAAGAAGAAGGCTGGTTGATTGCTATCGCCATATTGATTGGTAACGTATTAGCGGCGGCTTTTTTACTCCGCGCATTTCAACAAATATTTGTTGCCGCCTCTAAACGCGCCAAACAACCTTATCGTTGTAGTCATCATTCCTCAATTAAAGAACGCATTATTACCCTGTGTGTCTGTGGCTTACTTATCATTTCAGGATTTTGGTCTACACCGTGGCTAAAATTTATCGACCAAGATGCTGTGGCGATTAGCCTTATGTTCCCCATGCACAACGCACAACAAACCAATAAATCCGCACTACCCAAGATAATCACCGCGCCTCTGAATGACAAGGATAGCCGCAATGAATGAAGCTCATTTTCCACTACTCAGTTTGCTGATTTTTCTGCCTTTATTAGGCGCGTTAATGACAGGGCTATGCGGCAACCATTCGTTAGCCAAAAAAATCGCCCTAACATTTGCCAGCCTTGAACTTATTGCGACATTGTTGGCAGTCGCTGGTTTTCAAAGCGATAACGGCGACTTTCAGCTATTGGAACGTGCCGAGTGGATTCCCAGTTTACATATTGAATTCTTACTGGGCATTGATGGCATTTCCGTATTGTTTTTACCGCTGTCCGCCTTATTAACACTCATGGCAATGGTTGCTTCATGGAATTCAATACAGCATCTATCACGCCTACATTTTGCCCTATTATTAGCACTGGAAGGCATTACGATGGGCGTGTTTTGTGCCTTAGACATGGTGCTGTTTTTCTTATTCTGGGAACTCACATTACCGCCACTGTTCTTTTTAATCGGCTTATGGGGCATAGGGCCAGAGCGACGCGGCGCGGCGATGAAATACACGCTGTTTATGTTATTTGGCGGCGTACCGTTATTATTTGCCATTCTCATTTTAGCCATTAATCACGCCACCGCAGTGGGCGGCAGTATTCCCGCTGGATTATCGTTTAGTTTACCGATATTGCTAACAACGCCATTACCTAGCTCATTACAAAGCGTCGTGTTTTTCTTATTGCTAATGGGTTTTGCGGTTAAAGCACCGTTAGTTCCGTTACACACTTGGCTACCTACTGTTGCAATGGAAGGCGCGACTCACACGACCGCGCTGTTAGTCGGCTTAAAACTAGGCGTTTATGGCTTACTACGTTTTGGTATGCCACTTGCACCGTCAGCAGCAGTTCAATATAGCTGGGCATTAGGTATTCTGGGAGCTATCACTTTAATCTATGGTGCGTTGATTGCCTTACAGCAAACCAATTTACGCCGCTTATTGGCTTATGCCAGTGTCAGCCATGTGGGCTTAGTGATTATCGGTTTATCGACTTTAAATTCCCAAGGCTTACAAGGTGCGATTTTTCAGTTGCTTAATTTCACGCTGATTGCGAGTTCATTAATGCTCATTGCTGGTTTTATTCAACATCGTCTGGGCAGTACCGAAGCCCTGCATTTGGGAGGCTTAGCCAAAGTCATGCCACGCCTAACCGCATTCTATTTTTTATTCATGCTTGCCAGCATGGGCGCACCGTTAACCAGCGGATTTCCTGCCGAATTATTAATTATCATCGGTGCATTAACCGCCCATCCTACCCTAGGCATTGCCGCTTTAGCAGGTGGGGTATTGTGTGTTGCCTATATGCTATCATTTACCCGCCGTGCTTTTTTTGGTGCTGTGACACAAACCAGTGTCGAACGCGTACAAGACCTACGCCCACGCGAATTAGCGTTGTTATGCGTCCCTGCTGTATTGATTTTGCTACTGGGGTTTTTACCTAATAAGGTGCTGAAAATAAACCAAAAAACCGCTGAAGTGTGGTTGAATCGGTTGATGGAGCAACCTGTAATAGACACAATCGAGAAAAATGTGGAGCCTTAAAAGTTGGGCATGAAATACTATTAGGACTTTCGCTTATTCATACTTTTTTACAGAGTACAAAGCTTGCTTTGTACAGCACAAACCAAGGTTTGTACTCCAGCGTAGCGAAAGTCCTAACTATAAAACTCGATTCCAATCTTGACTGCGTGTTCGTCCAGTTTGGTAGTAAGTAGACACTAAATCGACAAAATTTTTGATGAGGCTAGACATTTTCCTTTTTCATCAATGAAATTACTTCTTTTAGTAATTCAATTTCCTTGTCTTTTTGCTGATTCAGCATTCGTTGGTTTTCAAGCTCATATTTGAGTTGTAAATTTTCAGAATCTGGATTGGTAGAGCCATAATATTGATTATTTTGTGTTCCGTTATTTGTTCCTAGTGCATTAAAAACATTTTTCTCATCACATCCAAATAACTCAACCAAACTAATTCCAAAAACCTCAGTGATTTGTTCCAATCGAGTCACTGATATATCGGTATCGCCACGTTCAATACTACCGTAACCATTCAACGAGATTTCTAATTTATTCGCCATATCTTCTTGAGACCAACCCTTTAATTTACGAAATAATTTAATTTGTTCATGGACTTTCATAACGATAACAACTCTAACTAGGTGAAATAACAAGTGATGGGTGGTGGCAAAATAATTGAGAGGATTCTACACTTAAAACAAGCGGTGAAATCAAATAGCCGTGAATTTTTCTTGATTATTAGTAGATAAGGGTAAGCAAAATGAATAAGAAGACTCTCTTGATAAGTGCTGTTAGCCTGTTATTAACGTCGATTTCATCCACAGGTTGGTCTACAGATGCAATGCCAGGTAAGGCATTCAATCCTATTTCATCAGAATGTGACGCAAAAACTGATGGTTTGGGTGGCGGCGACAATTGTAATGTTCCGTCTCAATGTTTGGAGGCATCAGCAGGTAATTTTGTCATGGAAGAATCTGTCCATGTTGATACGGAAAAACGATATTCTGGAACAAATTACGGTTGTAATTGGGTTAAATCGGGATATGCAACGGTTAAAGGCAGATTTCAAGTATTGAATAAAGTTTGTATCGCGGGCTATGCACATAGTACATCAGGAATAGATTACGCTAATGCAAAAGGTGGAGTTAAATGCACGTTGACTGGGCGATATGATGTAATTCCACCAATGTAAAAGACAACCATGTACGAACAACAATAACTTCAATGGATGGTGAGTTAAATTTGTAACCTGAGATAATTCGGCGTACAAACCCAAGTTTGTACGCCAAAATACACAAAAATCAGGAGAATTAAAAAATCAGTTTTAACTTGCACTATTTAACGCATAAAAAAAGCCAGTTAAACTGGCTTTTTTACTTAACTTTTTGCTAATTATTCAGCGATAGATTGGGGTCTATCAACTAGCTCAACGTATGCCATCGGCGCGTCATCACCAGTTCTAAAGCCACATTTCATGATACGCAAATAGCCGCCTGCTCTATTTTTGTAACGTGGACCTAACTCATTAAATAGTTTAGTCACCACTTCACGATCACGAAGCCTAGCAAAAGCAAGTCGTCTCTTAGAGACGGTGTCTTCTTTTGATAATGTGATTAACGGCTCAGCATAGCTTCTTAATTCTTTAGCTTTTGGCAAAGTCGTTCTAATAAGTTCATGCTTAAATAATGAACTTACCATGTTACTGAATAGTGCCTTACGGTGGCTACTATTCATGTTAAATTTTCTACCAGATTTACGATGTCTCATTGTAAGAAGACCTAAATGTTAATGTGTTATTGCGTGAGTTTGATCTGCAAGGTTTTCAGGCGGCCAGTTTTCTAAGCGCATACCCAGTGATAAACCTTTTAAAGCAAGAATGTCTTTTATTTCTGTTAACGATTTTTTGCCGAGATTGGGAGTTTTTAACAACTCAACTTCAGTACGTTGAATTAAATCACCAATATAAAAAATATTTTCGGCTTTTAAACAATTAGCAGAACGTACCGTTAATTCAAGATCATCAACGGGGCGAAGTAAAACAGGTTCAAATACCTCTTCAACTTCCACTTTTTCATCTTCAAGCTGATCATTGACTTTTTCGAAATCGACAAAAACAGATAGCTGATCGTGAAGTATGGTTGCGGCAAGCTTAATTGTTGCTTCTGGATCAATTGTTCCGTTTGTTTCCAGTTCAATAATGAGCTTGTCTAAGTTAGTACGTTGTTCAACACGCGTACTTTCGACCTGATAAGCCACTTTAACAACAGGGCTATAAGCCGCGTCTAATTGTAGCGCACCGACGACTAAACTATGTTCTGCGTTGGCTTTACGAACACTAACAGGTTCATACCCTCTACCACGACGCACTCTAAGTTTCATGTTCAAAACACCAGCTTGCGTTAAATTAGCAATAACTAGGTCTGGATTTACGATTTCAACATCATGCGGCAATGTAATATCACCTGCTGTAACACAACCAGCACCATTTTTGCTAAGGGTTAACTCAACTTCATCTTTTGAATGAAGAATGACCGCTAGTTTTTTAAGGTTCAGCAAAATATCAATGACATCTTCCTGAACACCCTCTATGGTTGTGTACTCATGAAGAACCCCTTCAATTTCCACATCCGTCACTGCACAGCCAGGAATAGTAGATAACAGCACGCGCCTCAACGCATTACCCAAAGAATGACCAAAACCACGTTCCAGCGGCTCAATCACAATTCGAGAATGATTAGGTGTCTTGCTTACAACCTCAACTAATCGAGGCTTTAATAAGCCAGAAATAGAATTCTGCATTTATATCCCTCGAAACTACAATTATTTAGAGTAAAGCTCTACAACTAGCTGCTCATTAATATCGCTACCTAAATCAACACGATCAGGTAAAGATGTAAATGTACCAGACATCGCTTTTGCATCAACTTCAACCCAAGCAGGAAAACCATATTGCTCAGTAACACCTAATGCATCAACGATTCTTTGTTGTTTTTTAGCTTTTTCTCTAACGGACAATACATCACCAGGTGCAACCTGATAAGAAGGTACGTTAATTAATACGCCATTTACTTGAATAGATTTATGACCAACCAATTGACGCGCTTCAGCTCTAGTACACGCAAAGCCCATACGATAAACTACATTGTCCAGTCTTGATTCAAGCAAGTTCAACAAGTTTTCACCTGTCGCGCCTTTCTTCATATCGGCAGATTTGTAGTAATTTCTGAATTGTTTTTCTAAAATGCCGTAAATTCTGCGTAAGCGTTGTTTTGCTCTTAACTGAGTTGCATAATCAGAACTTCTAGCACGTTTAGTACCATGCTGACCAGGTCTCTGATCTAATTTACATTTACCTTCTAAAGACTTGCCTCTGCTTTTTAAAAACAGATCAGTCCCTTCTCTTCGACTTAATTTACAAGTAGGTCCAAGATATCTTGCCATAATACTACTCCAGATTTCTAAACGCGGCGTTTCTTAGGTGGACGACAACCATTATGAGGAATGGGTGTTACATCAACGATGTTATTAATTTTAAATCCCAGGTTATTCAACGAACGCACAGCGGATTCACGACCAGGACCTGGTCCTTTAATCATAACATCAACATTTTTCATGCCGAATTCTTGTGCAACAATACCCGCTTTTTCAGCAGCAACCTGCGCAGCAAATGGAGTACTTTTTCTTGAACCACGGAAGCCTGAACCACCTGATGTTGCCCAAGATAGAGCGTTACCTTTTCTATCTGTAATTGTTATGATGGTGTTATTGAAAGAAGCATGAACATGCACGATACCATCGGCAACTTCTTTTTTAATACGTTTTCTAGCGCGATTGGGACTAGCCATTACTTTTATCTCTTAAAGGAATATCTTATTTTCTAATCGGTTTACGCGGACCTTTCCGAGTACGAGCGTTAGTTCTCGTTCTTTGTCCTCTCAAAGGCAAACCTCGACGATGTCTTATTCCGCGATAGCAACCTAAGTCCATCAAACGCTTAATATTCATAGAAACTTCACGACGCAGATCACCTTCCACTGTCATCTTCGAAACCACACTACGAATAGCTTCCAATTGCTCTTCAGTCAGTTCTTTTATTTTTATGGAAGGTACTATACCTACCTCAACGCAAATTTCACTTGCTGTTTGACGACCTACACCATAAATTGCAGTTAAAGCTATCACTGCATGTTTATGATCTGGTACATTTATCCCGGCAATACGTGCCATCCAGATACTCCCCTGAGTAGTATTCTAAAGTTAAGTGCCAGATTATAGCATTACACTAATCTTGGCACAACAAATTCTAGCCTTGGCGTTGCTTATGTCTTCCATCAACACAGATAACCCTAACAACACCATTTCTTTTTACAATTTTACAATTTCTACAAATTGTTTTAACAGAAGCACGAACTTTCACAGCTAACTCCTAAGTATTTGTGCGATAATCACTTTTTCAGATTGGCTTTTTTCATTAAGCCTTCATATTGCTGAGACATAACATGGGTTTGCATTTGGGAAATAAAATCCATGACAACTACGACAATAATCAATAAAGACGTTCCACCAAAATAAAACGGAACGTTCCAATACACTATCAAAAACTCTGGTAACAAACAAACCAAAGTAATATAAAAAGCTCCGATTAAAGTTAATCTAGTCATTACTTTGTCAATGTATATTGAAGTTTGTATACCAGGTCTAATGCCAGGCAAAAACGCACCCGATTTTTTCAAATTTTCAGCTGTCTCTTTTGAATTAAATACCAATGCTGTATAGAAAAAACAAAAGAATATAATGGCTGTTGCATAGAACATAACATAGACAGGCTGCCCAGGCGATAACATAGTTGCCACATCCTGAAGCCAAGAGAAGCCTTCGCTATTACCAAACCAACCCGCTATAGTCGCTGGAAACAAAATGATACTTGACGCAAAAATAGGTGGTATAACACCAGCCATATTGAGCTTCAATGGTAAGAAGCTACTTTGCCCTGCATACAACTTACGACCTTGCTGTCTTTTTGGATAGTTAATAAGTATTCTTCTTTGCCCTCTTTCCACAAAAACAACCAAGGCAGTCACAGAAATAGACAATAAAAACAACAGAATGATAAATCCACCATTCATTTCACCTGTTCTAGCTAGCTCTAATGTGCCACCAACTGCTTTAGGTAAACCAGAAACTATACCAGCAAAGATAATCATCGAGATACCGTTACCGATACCTCGTTCAGTAACCTGCTCGCCTAGCCACATCAGAAATATAGTACCAGTAACTAAGGTAATAGTTGTTATAACAATAAAGCCTATTCCTGGATTCAAAACGACCGATAGTCCACCAGCAGTTTGATTTTGTAAAGCTACGGAAATACCTATCGCCTGAAAAGTAGCTAAAACCACTGTACCGTAGCGAGTATACTGAGAAATTTTTCGTCGTCCTGACTCACCCTCTTTTTTCATTTGCTCCATTGTCGGTATCACAACGGTCATCAATTGCATAATAATTGATGCTGAAATATAGGGCATGATACCAAGAGCAAACAAGCTTAAACGCATCAAAGCACCACCCGAAAACATGTTAAACATATCTAGAATAGAACCGCTTTGTTGTTCAAACATAACCGCTAGTGCTTTAGGGTCAACTCCTGGAACAGGAATATGAGCACCAATTCGGTAAACAAAAAAAGCACCTAGAACAAAAAGCAACCGTGCTTTTAGCTCTGAAGAACCGCCGACTTTGTTAGCCATCTGAGCTCTTGAAGTACTCACTTACGCCTCTACTTTGCCGCCAGCAGCTTCGATAGATTCCTTAGCTCCGCCAGTTACTTTGATACCTTTAATAGTAATCGCTTTACTAACTTCACCTGATTTAATTATCTTTGCTGTTTTAGTAAATGCTGGAACGATATTTGCGGCTATCAAAACTTTAAGATCAATCACGTCAGCATCCAAACCATTCAGCTCATTTAAACGAACTTCTGCTGAATACATACTTTTTCGTGAAGTAAAACCAATCTTAGGTAATCTGCGCTGTAAAGGCATTTGTCCACCTTCAAAGCCGACTTTATGAAAGCCGCCACTACGCGCTTTTTGACCTTTGTGACCTCTGCCACACGTTTTACCAAGTGTACAACCAATACCGCGTCCTACGCGTTTAGATTTTTTGCGAGATCCTTCGCTTGCTTGGATGGTATTTAGAAACATTATACTTCCTCGACTTTTAGCATATATGATACTTTATTTATCATACCTCTATTTTCAGCAGTATTGAGTACTTCAACTGTTTGGTTGATTTTTCGTAGCCCCAAGCCTTTCAAGCAGGCTTGATGACGTGGTAAACGTCCAAACTTACTCTTTGTCATCGTAACACTTAATTTAGTACCAGCCATTGCAATTACCCAATAATCTGTTCAACTGATAAGCCACGTTTTGCAGCTATCTGGTTAGCATTTTGCATTCCAGTCAATCCATTAATAGTCGCTCTTACAACGTTAATGGGATTGTTAGTACCAATACATTTTGCTAAGACGTTATGTACACCAACTACTTCAAATACTGCTCTCATTGCTCCACCCGCAATGATGCCTGTACCTTCAGAAGCAGGCTGCATATAAACTTTCGCCGCCCCTGTAGTATTCATAATAGCGTATTGTAGCGTGTCGCCTTTTAAAGAGACTTTACGCATATTTTTACGCGCTTGCTCTAAAGACTTTTGAATCGCAATAGGCACTTCGCGTGCTTTACTAACACCGTAACCAACCCGACCTTCGCCATCGCCTACTACAGTTAATGCAGTAAAACCGAACACTCTACCACCTTTTACTACTTTTGCCACACGTCTTACATTAACCAATTTTTCTTGCAAACCGTCAGTACTACCTTGAGCGGGTGCTGTAGCCATTTTATTCTCCTAAAATTTCAAACCAGCTTCACGCGCAGCATCAGCTAATGCTTTAACGCGACCGTGGTATTTAAAGCCTGAACGATCAAAGGCAACTTCTGTTACGCCTGCAGCAATCGCTTTTTGAGCAATCCACTTACCCACTTCAGTTGCCGCAGCGATATTATTAGTATTTTTTAAAGCCGCTTTAACATCTGCTTGCGTAGTTGACACGCTCGCTAACGTTGTTGTGCCGTCACCACTAATCACTTGAGCATAAATATGCTGTGATGTTTTGTGAACCGACAAACGTGTTGCACCTAATTTTTTAATTTGGCAACGCAATTTTAATGCGCGCTTCATACGAGATTTTTTCTTATCCATCACGTTACCTTACTTTTTCTTGGCTTCTTTTCTTGCAACATGCTCTTCAGCGTATCTAACACCTTTACCTTTATAAGGCTCAGGCGGACGATATGCCCTGATTTTTGCAGCAACCTGTCCTACCTGCTGTTTATCACTTCCTTTGACAAGTATTTCAGTCTGAGTTGGTGTTTCAACTGATACACCTACTGGCACTTCAAAGTCAACTGGATGTGAAAAACCAAGCGATAAACTTAGAATATTATCTTTTGCTTGTGCTCTGTAACCAACCCCGATTAGTGTTAGTTTTTTCTCAAATCCAGCAGAAACTCCAGTTACCATGTTACTAGCAATCGCTCTTGCAGTACCTGCTTGAGCAGTGGCTTTTTTATCATCTTTATTCCACTGAATAGAAATTACATTATCAGTAACTTCCACACTAATAGCGGAATTAAAATCAAATGATAACTGACCTTTACTGCCTTTTACGGTCATATTATTACCCTCTAGCTTTATATCCACACCACTGGGGATAATAACTGGGGCTTTAGCAATTCTTGACATAAATCCAGCCTACCTTAACAAACAGTACAAATAACTTCACCGCCATGCCCAATGGCACGCGCAGCTCTATCAGTCATTACACCATTTGATGTTGATACAATAGCAATCCCTAAGCCACCAAGTACTTTTGGTAATTCGTCTTTAGATTTATAAATACGCAAACCAGGTCTACTAATTCTTTTTATGCTCTCAATCACAGGCGCACCTTTATAGTACTTTAACTCAATAGTCATTTCAGTATGACTACCTGTTGTTTCAGTGCTAAAACCTATAATATAACCTTCGTCCTTTAAGACCTGAGCAATTGATACTTTCAATTTTGACGAAGGTTGTTTAATATTTTTCTTACTAGCAGATTGACCGTTTCTAATACGGGTCAGCATATCTGCTACTGGGTCTGTCATACTCATTGTTCTAGTTCTCCAACCGTTACCAACTTGCTTTGACTACGCCAGGCACATCGCCGCGCATAGTTGCTTCTCTTAGTTTGTTGCGACTAAGACCAAATTTACGGTAATATCCATGCGGACGACCCGTTATATTACAACGATTGCGTACGCGTGTTACGCTGGAGTCTCTTGGTAATTTTTGAAGTTGTAACTGAGCAGTTTCTTTACCTTCAAATGATGTATTTGGATCTCTGATCGTTTCTTTCAAAGCCTTACGTTTAACGTCAAATTTCTTTACTAATTTCTTGCGCTTGTCTTCACGCGCAATCATTGATTTTTTTGCCATGTCAAAACGCCCTTAGTGCTTAAATGGAAAGTTAAACAACTTTAACAACGCTAAACCTTCTTCGTTAGTTTGAGCTGTTGTAGTGATAGTAATATCCATACCACGCAAAGTGTCGATTTTATCATAATCAATTTCAGGAAATATGATTTGCTCTTTAACACCCATTGAATAATTACCACGACCATCAAAACTTTTAGGACTTAAACCTCTAAAATCTCGGATTCTAGGAATAGAAATACTAATTAAACGATCTAAAAATTCGTACATTTTATCGCTACGCAAAGTCACTTTGCAACCAATAGGCATATCGTCACGAATTTTAAAACCAGCAATGGACTTTCTTGCCAAAGTAATAATGGGTTTTTGACCTGAAATTTTTTCCATGTCACTAACAGCTGATTGCAACACTTTTTTATCAGCGACTGCACCGCCAACACCCATATTCAGGGTTATTTTAGTGATACGCGGTGCTTGCATTACTGATTTATAGCCAAACTGCTCTACTAAAGCAGGAAGGATTGTTTCTTTATATACGGATTCTAATCTAGCCATGATTCACCTTACGCATCAACAACTTCATTTGTTGACTTAAAATATCTGACTTTTTTTCCATCTTCCAGAAATCTAAAGCCGACACGATCTGCTTTTTTTGTTACAGGATTATATAAACCTATATTGGAAATATTAATCGGCATATCCTTGACGATAATTCCACCTGAAATACCTGCATTAGGGTTAGGTTTTTGGTTTTTTTTAACTTGATTAATTCCTTCAACCAAAACCTTGTCATCCTTTAAAACCTTGATTACTCTACCGCTTTTACCCTTATCTTTACCGATACGAATAATAACATCATCGCCTTTTCTAATTTTTTGCATCTTCAAACCCCATCTTATAATACTTCAGGAGCTAAGGAGATGATTTTCATAAATTTCTCACCTCTTAACTCGCGCGTTACAGGACCAAAAATACGCGTACCTAGCGGCTGTAAATTATTGTTAAGAATGACTGCAGCGTTACCATCAAAACGAATGACAGATCCATCTGATCTACGTACGCCCTTGCGCGTTCTTACAACTAAGGCATTATAAACCTCGCCTTTTTTTACCCTTCCACGAGGAATAGCATCTTTAATACTGACTTTGATGATGTCGCCGATGCCTGCATAGCGCCTGTGCGAACCCCCTAATACTTTGATACACATGACCCTTTTGGCACCGCTATTATCGGCGACGTCAAGGTTAGTTTGCATCTGAATCATGATTTATTCCTGTTATCTGTATATAAATAGCTATTTGCTATTTGTTGGCACTTTCTAAAACTGAAACCAATTTAAAGGTTTTATTCTTAGACATCGGTCTGCACGAAGTAATAGCAACAACATCGCCTTCTTGACAAAGGTTCTGCTCGTCATGCGCCATCATTTTGCTTGAACGTTTAATGTATTTACCATAGACGGGGTGTTTTACCACCCGCTCAACTAATACGGTAATTGTTTTGTCCATTTTATTACTAACAACACGACCTGTGATTGTTCGCAATTTAGTTGCATTTTCATTCATAATTATGCGCTCGCCATTTCATTTAATATGGTTTGGATGCGAGCCACGTCCCGTCTAACCTTTTTTACTTGGTCTGGCTTAGACAGTTGCCCTGTACCTTTTTGCATTTTAAGATTAAACCGCTCACGCGATAAATCGAGTAATAGCGTCCCTAATTCATCTTTTGATTTTTGGCGTAATTCACTTGCTTTCATTACATTATTGTCCGGACGGTAAAAAGTGTTTTCAAAGGCAGTTTAGCAGCAGCTAGTGTAAATGCCTCGCGTGCTAATTCTTCAGAAACACCTTGTATTTCATACAACATTGTTCCTGGTCTGACTTGAGCAACCCAGTATTCTACACTACCTTTTCCTTTTCCCATACGAACTTCTAAAGGTTTTTTGGTAATTGGCTTATCTGGAAAGATTCTAATCCAAATTTTACCACCACGTTTAACGTGACGAGTGATAGTTCTACGAGCTGATTCAATCTGCCTAGCAGTTAATCTGCCGCGACTAATCGACTTAAGACCATATTCACCAAAGCTAACTGATGAACCACGAACAGCAGTACCGTTATTTCTGCCTTTATGTTGCTTACGGAATTTAGTTCTTTTAGGTTGAAGCATGTCTTTATCCCTTCAACTATTTTTTAGATTCAGAATTAATAGACGCAGCGTGAGCATCCATGTCAAATACTTCGCCTTTGAATATCCACACTTTAATGCCAATAATTCCATAGGTAGTATGTGCCTCTGCGGTTGCGTAATCAATATCGGCTCTCAATGTATGCAAAGGCACACGACCCTCTCTATACCATTCGCTACGCGCAATCTCTGCACCATTTAAACGACCACCAACGTTAATTTTAATGCCTTCAGCACCTAAACGCATAGTATTAGTCACGGCACGTTTCATAGCACGACGATACATAATACGTTTTTCAAGTTGCTGGGCAACGCCTTCGGCAACTAGCAGCGCGTCTAACTCAGGCTTTCTGATTTCTTCAACGTTTAGTTGAACAGGAATACCTATCATTTTAGATATCTCTTGTTTCAACACATCAATATCTTCACCTTTTTTACCGATGACAATACCTGGTCTGGCTGTATGGATTGTGATATGTGCGTTATTCGCTGGACGATTAATCTGAATACGACTAACCGATGCGTGAGCCAATTTTTTTCTAATAAACTCTCTAACAGTTAAATCTTGATGCAAGAATACTGAGTAATCCTGACTGTTTGCATACCATCTTGAATTCCAATCTTTGACGATACCAAGGCGTATGCCGATTGGATGTACCTTCTGACCCATTTTCTGCCCCTACTCGATTTCTGCGACTTTAATTGTTATATGGCAGGTTCTTTTAAGGATATGGTTCGCACGTCCTTTAGCCCTTGCCTTGAATCTTTTCATCGTCGCCCCTTCATTGACATAAACGGTAGACACTTTTAATTCATCAATATCCGCACTTTCATTATGCTCTGCATTAGCTATCGCGGATTCCAGAACTTTTTTGATAATAGCAGCTGCTTTTTTAGAACTGAACTTTAAAATATTCAGTGCTTTGTCAACGGGTAAGCCACGAATTTGATCACCAACTAAACGCGCTTTTTGTGCAGATAGTGGGGCATTATTTAATTTTGCTGAAATTTCCATCACACCTACCTAGATTTTTTATCAGCCACATGGCCTTTATATGTACGAGTGGGTGCAAACTCACCTAATTTATGCCCGACCATATTCTCAGAAATGAGAACGGGAATATGCAGTCGTCCATTATGGATTGCAATAGTTAAGCCCAGCATATCTGGAATAATCATTGATCGTCTTGACCATGTTTTAATCGGTTTCCGATTATTGCTACTGACAGCATCTTCAACTTTTTTTAGAAGATGATGATCAATAAAAGGACCTTTTTTAATTGAACGAGGCATTTATGTTCTCTCTATTTCTGCTTACGACGTCTGACAATCATATTATCAGTACGTTTGTTGTTTCTTGTTTTATAGCCTTTAGTCGGCATACCCCAAGGAGATACAGGGTGTCTACCACCAGAGGTCCGCCCTTCACCACCACCATGTGGATGGTCAACTGGGTTCATGACCACGCCGCGAACGGTTGGTCTAACGCCTCGCCATCTTGTCGCACCTGCTTTACCAAGCGAAATCAAGTTGTGTTCTGAATTAGATACTTCGCCAATCACGGCACGACAGTCCGCCATGACTTTACGCATTTCACCTGAACGTAATCTAATGGTTGCATGCGCTCCATCTCTAGCAACTAACTGCACTGATGTGCCTGCACTTCTCGCTATTTGCGCACCTTTACCTGGTTTTAATTCCACGCAATGAACGGTTGTACCCATCGGAATATTTCTCAACGGCATACAGTTACCTGCTTTGACAGGTACAGTTTCCGAAGAAATAATTTCTTGCCCAACAACTAAACCCTTAGGCGCGATA
Organism: Crenothrix sp. D3; assembly: GCA_002134785.1. GTDB lineage: Bacteria > Pseudomonadota > Gammaproteobacteria > Methylococcales > Methylomonadaceae > UBA4132. The sequence goes on along the minus strand of MBQZ01000014.1, from coordinate 36,928 downwards.
ATATATTTACGCTCACCATCTTTGAACAAAACTAACGCGATGTTAGCAGTTCTATTTGGATCATACTCCAAGCGTTCAACAACAGCGGGGATATCCGTTTTATTACGTTTAAAATCAATAATACGGTAGTGTTGCTTATGACCACCACCGACATGACGTGTTGTGATACGCCCATTATTGTTACGACCACCAGTTTTGCTCTTTTTAGCGAGCAAAGGAGCGTAAGGTTTGCCTTTATGCAATTCATCATTTTTGATGCGTATTACAAACCGTGATCCTGGTGACGTTGGTTTTGACTTTACAATCGCCATGCTTTCTACCGTTTCCTATTGATCTTTTGCTTTATAAATTAAGCAGCAGAGAATTCTATATCGTGACCAGACTTAAGTTTTACATAAGCTTTTTTCCAATCAGATCGTTGACCCAATGACTTACCAAACCGTTTCTGTTTGCCTTTAACGTTTAAAACTCGAACCGAATCAACTTCAACGCTAAACATAATTTCTACTGCGTTTTTAACTTGTTTTTTAGTCGCTTGTTTTTGAACTTTAAAAACAAATTGTTTATTTTTTTCAGCTGCAACTGTACTCTTTTCGGAGATAATTGGTGCTTCAAGCACACTCGACAATTGATATTGATTCACTCTCATGTTAATTGCTCCTCCAATTGTTTCAATGCCGCTGGTGTAGCAATGACTTTATCAGCTGCAACCAATAGTACTGGACTTAAATTAGCTGCTTCGATTACTTCTACATAAGGGATATTTCTTGATGCCAACGCTAGATTTTCATCCACACTATCAACAACAATTAATATACGCTTAGCATCAATCATTTTTAATTTTGCATTCAGTTCTTTAGTTTTTACAGTAGTAGGAATAATATCGCTACTGACCACTAAACGCTCTTGTCTCAACAACTCAGACAAAATTGAACGAATACCGACGCGAAACATTTTTTTGTTTAACTTTTGCTCGTAGTTTCTAGGTCTTGCAGCAAAAGCAACGCCACCCGTCCGCCAGATTGGGCTACGACTAGTTCCCGCTCTTGCACGACCAGTACCTTTTTGTTTCCAAGGCTTCGCACCGCCGCCGCGAACATCAGAGCGTGTTTTTTGTGCCTTAGTACCAGCACGCGCCCCAGCTAAATAGCGAACGACTAGCTGATGAACTAATGTTTCATTGAAAGACTGACCGAAAACAGCATCGGTAACTTCAACTATTCCAGCAGTATCTTGTTTATTTAAAGCAGGTATTTGCAAACCCATAGCCTAACCTTTATTTCGCATTTTCATCGCGGGAGTAATAACTACATCACCGCCTTTAGCTCCAGGCACCGAACCCTTCACTAAAATTAAATTTCTTTCCGTATCAATCGCATGAATGGTCAAATTTTGAACAGTTACTTTCTCCGCTCCCATGTGACCTTCCATTTTTTTGCCTTTAAATACGCGTCCAGGCGTTTGATTCATACCGATAGAACCCAATACTCTATGTGAACGTGAGTTACCATGAGTAGCATCTTGCATACTAAAATTGTGACGTTTTATGCCACCAGCAAAACCTTTACCAATACTTTTACCCTGAACATCAATTACTTGACCTACAGAAAAAATATCCAGTGGTAAGGCGGAACCAGCAGATAAATCAGTGCCTTCGCCATCTTCGAGTCTAAACTCCCAAAGACCACGCCCAGCTGTCACATTAGCCGCTGCATAGTGACCTGCCATTGCTTTATTGACTCTTGAAGACTTCTTATCACCTGCTGCCACTTGAACAGCACGATAACCATCAACTTCTATACTTTTAACCTGAGTAACTCTATTTGAGTCAATCTGGAGAACAGTAACAGGTACTGATGATCCATCTTCACAAAAAACTCTGGTCATACCACATTTACGACCTATAAGACCTATTGACATCTGCCAATTCCTCTATTCTTAATTCAACTTTATCTGAACATCAACGCCCGCTGCAAGATCTAACTTCATCAGCGCATCTACGGTTTTCTCAGTGGGTTCAACGATATCCAGTAATCTCTTGTATGTTCTTAATTCATACTGGTCTCTAGCATCTTTATCAACATGCGGAGAAATCAAAATCGTAAAACGTTCTTTTTTAGTAGGCAATGGAATAGGACCCTTAACTTGCGCGCCTGTTCTTCTTGCTGTTTCTACTATCTCACCAGCCGATTGATCAATCAACTTATGATCAAATGATTTCAACCGAATTCTGATAGTTTGATTAGCCATAATATTTACTCAATGATTGACGCAACAACACCCGCACCAACTGTACGACCGCCCTCACGAATTGCAAAACGCAAGTTATCTTCCATAGCAATGGAAGAAATTAACTTAATCTTCACAGAAATATTATCGCCAGGCATAACCATTTCCACGCCTTCTGGTAATTCAACCGCACCTGTTACATCAGTTGTTCTAAAATAGAACTGTGGACGATAACCTTCGAAGAAGGGCGTGTGACGACCACCTTCATCTTTTGATAGGATATAAATCTCTGCATTGAAATATGAATGCGGCTTAATGGTGTTTTTATGAGCCAAAACCTGACCACGCTCAACATCATCTCTTTTAGTGCCTCTTAATAACAAACCAACGTTATCACCTGCTTCACCTTGATCCAGTAATTTACGGAACATTTCAACGCCAGTAACCGTAGAGGAAACAGTTGGTCTGATACCAACAATTTCAACTTCCTGACCAACTTTGATAATACCTCGTTCAATACGACCAGTAACTACTGTACCCCGACCTGAAATTGAGAACACGTCTTCAACGGGCATCAAAAATGCACCATCAACAGCTCTTTCTGGCAAAGGAATGTAGGTATCTAAGGCTTCAACAAGTTTTATTACCGATGGCTCACCAATTTCACTTTGATCGCCTTGTAGGGCTAACAAAGCAGAACCTCTGATAATAGGCGTATCATCACCTGGAAAATCATATTTATCCAATAACTCTCTGAGTTCCATTTCTACCAGTTCGATTAATTCTTCATCATCAACCATATCTGCTTTATTTAAGAACACAACGATATAAGGAACACCAACCTGTCTTGACAACAGGATATGCTCTCTAGTCTGTGGCATAGGACCATCAGCTGCTGAGCAAACTAAAATGGCACCATCCATTTGCGCCGCACCTGTAATCATGTTTTTTACATAATCAGCATGACCTGGGCAATCAACATGTGCATAATGACGAACAGATGATTCGTATTCAACGTGTGATGTCGCGATAGTGATACCACGCGCTCTTTCTTCTGGGGCATTGTCGATTTGATCAAATGCTTTAACTGAACCACCATGTAATTTCGCCATTACAGTTGTCAAAGCAGCTGTTAATGTCGTTTTACCGTGATCAACGTGACCTATTGTACCTACGTTGACGTGGGGCTTACTGCGTGAAAATTTTTCTTTGGCCATGAGTTAATACCTTGTGTTATTCAATTTTATGAAGATTTTTTAATAATTGCTTCTGCTATATGTGCAGGTGTTTCATTGTATCTTTCAAACTGCATACTGTATGTAGCACGCCCTTGAGTTGTCGAACGCAAATCAGTCGCATAGCCAAACATTTCCGCCAATGGTACTTCGCAACTAACTATTTTACCTGATGGCATATCATCCATCCCGTGAATGATACCACGTCGTCTATTAATATCACCAACAACATCACCCATATATTCCTCAGGCGTAGAAACCTCAACTTTCATTATCGGCTCAAGTAATACTGGATTTGCTTTTCTCGCGCCCTCTCTGAAACACATAGAGCCCGCAATTTTAAAAGCTATTTCATTCGAATCGACATCGTGATACGAACCATCAAATAAAGATACTTTTACATCCAAAACAGGGTAGCCTGCAAGAACACCGCTTTTCAACTGTTCTTGAACACCCTTATCCACTGCTGGTATGTATTCCTTTGGTACAACCCCACCAACAATTTCATTAACAAACTCGTAACCAGCACCCACTTCCTGTGGCTCTATTCGCAACCAAACGTGACCGTATTGCCCACGACCCCCCGACTGCCTTATGAACTTGCCTTCCTGCTCGACTGATAGACTAATCGTTTCTCTGTAGGCTACTTGCGGCGCACCCACATTAGCATCAACATTAAATTCTCTTTTCATTCTGTCAATAATAATTTCAAGATGTAGCTCACCCATACCTGAAATAATTATTTGACCTGACTCTTCATCAGTATGCACACGAAACGAAGGGTCTTCTTGCGCTAATTTACTTAAAGCGACACCCATTTTCTCCTGATCTGCTTTAGTTCTAGGCTCTACTGCCACCGATATAACTGGATCAGGAAACTCCATGCGCTCAAGAATAATAATATCTTTAGGATGGCACAGTGTGTCGCCTGTAGTGGTATCTTTAAGACCAATCGCCGCAGCAATATCACCCGCACAAACTGATTTAACCTCTTCTCGGCTATTAGCGTGCATCTGTACAATACGACCAATACGCTCCTTCTTCATTTTGACGGAGTTATAAATACTATCGCCAGAACTAAGTATACCCGAGTATACCCTGAAGAAAGTCAGCGTACCAAAAGGATCTGCGACTATTTTAAATGCTAACGCTGAAAAAGGTTCATCGTCATTTGCAAACCGATTCGTTTCCGTTACACCATCTTCAAGTACGCCAACAATCGCCTTAACATCGCTTGGTGCTGGCATATACTCAACAATAGCATCTAGCATTGCCTGAACACCTTTGTTTTTAAATGCTGACCCACAAAAAGCTGGCGATATTCTGTTTGCTATGGTCTGAATACGAATGCCCTGCCTTATTTCTTTGTTTGTTAAAGCACCTTCTTCAAGGTATTTTTCAGTAAATTCTTCACTTGCTTCCGCTGCAGCTTCAACGATACCTTCACGCCATTTTTCACAAAGTGATTGCATAGCCGCAGGAATCTCCTTTTCCTGAAAACTCATACCCATATTGGAATCATCCCAATAAATAGCTTTCATTTTGATAAGATCAACAACACCCTCAAAATCATCTTCAGCACCAATAGGCAACTGCATAGGTATAACATTACTACCCAAGCGCACCTTAATTTGCTCAACAACCCTTAGAAAGTCGGCACCTGAACGATCCATCTTATTAACAAAAACTAACCTAGGCACATGATATTTATCAGCTTGCCGCCATACTGTTTCTGACTGCGGCTCAACCCCGCCTACCGCACAAAAAACAGCACACGCACCATCTAGTACACGCAATGAACGCTCAACTTCGATGGTGAAGTCAACATGCCCAGGCGTATCAATAATATTAATACGATGCCGTGGAAATTGTTTTTCCATGCCACTCCAAAAGCAGGTAGTAGCAGCGGAGGTTATGGTAATACCTCGCTCTTGCTCCTGCTCCATCCAATCCATGACTGCGGCACCATCATGCACCTCACCTATTTTGTGAGACACACCCGTATAGTAAAGTATACGCTCTGTCGTTGTGGTTTTACCCGCATCAATGTGAGCCATTATCCCTATATTACGATAATGCTCTATTGGAGTATTACGCATTTTACTTACGGACTTTAACTGTATGAATTACCAACGATAATGAGAGAACGCTTTATTAGCCTCTGCCATTCTGTGGGTATCTTCACGCTTTTTGGCAGCTGAACCCTTGCTTTCAAAGGCATCCATCAACTCACCCGCTAATTTAGCAGGCATATTTCTTTCGTTTCTTTTGCGTGACGCATCAATCAACCAGCGCATTGCTAATGCCATACGACGTGACGGACGAACCTCAACAGGCACTTGATAGGTAGCACCACCTACGCGACGAGATTTAACTTCGACTCTAGGCTGAACATTTTCCAGTGCTTTAGATAAAACCTCTAATGGCTCACCGTGTCCTTTTGCCTCAATAACATCCAAAGCACCATAAACGATGCCTTCAGCAATTGATTTTTTGCCACTTTCCATAATCATATTCATAAATTTAGTCAGCATAACACTGCCAAATCTTGGATCTGGAATAATTTCTCTTTTTGTAGCAACTCTTCTTCTAGACATCTCTATAACCTACTATTTGCCTTTAGGGCGTTTTGTTCCATATTTAGAGCGACCACACTTTCTATTAGCCACCCCTGAAGCATCCAAGCTACCACGCACAACGTGATAACGAACCCCTGGCAAATCCTTTACGCGACCGCCTCTTATTAGGACTACAGAATGCTCCTGAAGATTATGACCCTCTCCACCAATATAGCTACTAACTTCAGCGCCATTAGTCAACCTGACCCTAGCAACTTTACGCAAAGCTGAGTTTGGTTTTTTAGGCGTTGTGGTATAAACGCGGGTACAAACCCCTCTACGCTGAGGACATGCCTCCAATGCTGGAACATTGCTTTTTTCAATTTTTCTAGCGCGCGGCTTACGAACCAATTGGTTGATCGTGGCCATATTTTATCTACTCCAGTTTACAAATTAATTGTCAGATAGTTACTGAACCGTGACACAAGTACACAAGCGACACAGCATTTCAATCCAACCCAAAACCCTATAGCTTATGTGAGCTGAGCATCATACTTGTTAATCTGCTTCAGGTCAAGCTCATTTTTAACAGACTACTCCTATTTCCTTTACCCGTTCAAAGCTAATTTAAGTGCTTCTTCTACATCGACTGCATCAACAACAGCAACGCCTTCGTGTTCAACCACTAACTGCTGAGAAAATCTATTTTTTCTATGCTCATGATAAGCCAAACCTGTTCCTGCGGGGATCAGCCGACCCACGATAACGTTTTCTTTTAAGCCTTGCAAGCTATCACTTAACCCTCGTACCGCCGCATCCGTCAATACCCGCGTAGTCTCTTGAAAAGATGCAGCCGATATAAAGGATTCTGTCGCCAATGAAGCCTTAGTAATGCCTAGTAAAATAGACTCGTAGCTAGCTGGGATTTTTCCTTCAGACTCCATTCTGTCATTTTCAACTCGCATTGCCGCTCGCTCTACTTGATCACCTTTCAAGAAAGAAGTGTCACCTGATGCAGTAATCTCTACTTTTCTGAGCATTTGCCGAATAATCGCTTCAATATGCTTATCGTTTATTTTTACGCCCTGTAATCGATAAACATCTTGAATTTCTTTAACTAGATAGTTAGCAAGTTCTTCTATGCCGCGTAACCTAAGAATATCATGAGGCGTTAATTCACCTTCAGCTATCGTTTCACCTTTTTCCACATACTCACCTTCAAAGACGGTGATATGTCGCCACTTCGGTATTAAGGTTTCTATTTGCTCTCCTGCGGCATCCGTGATAATAACGCGCTGCTTACCCTTAGTTTCTTTACCAAAAGAAACCGTACCGCTAGCTTCTGCTAATATAGCTGGATCTTTAGTTTTTCTAGCTTCAAATAAGTCGGCTACACGCGGTAAACCACCCGTAATATCTCTGGTTTTACTCGATTCTTGTGGAATCCTTGCCAATACATCACCGACCTTAACTTCACCACCATCTTTGATACCCGCAATAGCACCTGCGGGTAAGAAATACTGCGCAGGGATTTCGGTACCTGGCAAATAGATTGTATTGCCATCATTATCAAGTAGCTTCACCATAGGGCGCAATTCTTTACCCGCTGAACCGCGTTGCTTTGGATCCGTAACGACCAACGAACTTAATCCAGTGACTTCATCAGATTGCTTTTGTACTGTGACACCATCAACAAAATGAATTAACTCAACAATCCCGCCCACTTCAGTGATAACGGGATGAGTGAAAGGATCCCATGTTACGACAATGTCACCAGCGTTAATTTTACTGCCTTCCTGCACTGATAATACAGCACCGTAAGGAATTTTATAACGCTCTCTTTCACGACCATAATCATCCACAACACCGACTTCACCTGAGCGAGACACCGCAACTAAATTACCCTCGCGGTTAACAACTGACTTCAAATTATTCAAACGCACCGTACCCGCCGACTTAACCTGAACATTATTAATTGCCACTGAGCGCGATGCTGCACCACCAATATGGAAAGTCCGCATAGTCAACTGAGTACCAGGTTCACCAATAGATTGCGCAGCGATAACGCCAACAGCTTCACCAATATTGACCAAATGTCCACGACCTAAGTCACGACCATAGCATTTTGCACAGACACCGTGTCTATTTTCGCAAGTAATAATAGATCTAACGATAATTTGATCAATACTGTTTTCTTCAAGTATGCTAACCCAGTGTTCGTCTAATAAAATCCCGCCTGAGATAATTATGTTTTCTCCAGCCGCGTCCATAATATCACCAACAGCAACACGACCTAGAACGCGCTCTGACAATGGTTCTACTACATCCCCGCCTTCAATAATGGGTGTCATAATCAAACCGTTAGCTGTACCGCAATCTTGTCCAATAATGACAAGATCTTGTGCAACATCGACTAAACGACGGGTTAAGTAACCTGAGTTCGCCGTTTTCAATGCCGTATCAGCAAGACCTTTACGCGCACCATGTGTGGAAATAAAGTATTGTAATACGTCTAAACCTTCACGGAAGTTGGCAGTAATTGGCGTTTCGATAATTGAACCATCAGGTTTTGCCATCAAACCACGCATACCCGCTAACTGCCGAATCTGTGCCGCAGAACCCCGCGCTCCAGACTCTGCCATCATAAAGATAGAGTTAAAGGATTTTTGCTTAACAATATTACCCTCAGCATTCATTACCGATTCTTCGCCTAAACCATCCATCATCACTTTAGCAACTTTATCGTTTGCATGTGACCAAATATCGACAACTTTATTATAACGCTCACCGTCAGTTACTAAACCAGACGAATATTGTCGCTGAATTTCGCTAACTTCGTCATCTGCCAATTTAATAATATTCACTTTTTCGGCAGGAATCGCCATGTCTTCGATACCGAAAGAAATACCTGACAGTGTCGCATACCGAAAACCGAGATACATCAATTGATCAGCAAGTACAACTGTGTCTTTGTTACCTAAAAAGCGATAACTATAATTAATCAAGCGTGAAATATTCTTTTTAGTCATATCGCAGTTGACGATGTCAAACGGCATACGGTCAGGCAATATTTCCCAAATCAAAGCGCGACCTACTGTCGTGTGTACTCTATGGGTTTTATCCTCAAGCTCGCCATGTTCATTAGCGACTTTTTCAGTAATGCGTAATTGAATTTTAGATTGCAATTCTACTGTCTTAGTTTGCAAGGCTTTGTGTATTTCAGCGACACTAACAAAAATACTGCCATCACCTTTGGCGTTTATTTTTTCGCGACTGATGTAATACAGTCCCAATACCACGTCTTGTGATGGATTAATAACAGGCTCACCGTTAGCGGGTGACAAAATGTTATTCGTTGCCATCATTAAGGTACGCGCTTCCAACTGTGCCTCTATGGACAGTGGAATATGTACTGCCATTTGGTCACCGTCAAAGTCAGCGTTAAACGCGCTACATACTAACGGATGCAACTGAATCGCTTTACCTTCAATTAACGTTGGCTCAAACGCTTGAATACCTAATCTGTGCAAAGTTGGCGCACGGTTCAACAAAATTGGATGCTCACGAATCACTTCTTCGAGAATATCCCAGACTTCCGCACCTTCGCGTTCAACCATCTTTTTGGCAGCTTTAATCGTTGTTGCTAAGCCGCGCAATTGTAATTTACTAAAAATAAACGGCTTAAATAATTCTAAAGCCATTTTTTTCGGCAAACCACACTGATGCAATCGTAAAGTAGGCCCGACCACGATGACTGAACGACCTGAGTAATCAACACGCTTACCTAATAGATTTTGTCTAAAACGTCCTTGCTTACCTTTAATCATATCCGCTAACGATTTTAGCGGTCTGCGGTTAGTACCCGTAATAGCGCGACCACGTCTACCGTTATCAAGCAACGCATCGACTGATTCTTGCAACATCCGTTTTTCATTACGCACGATAATATCAGGTGCATTCAGGTCTAACAGTCTGTTTAATCGATTGTTACGGTTGATAACACGACGGTATAGATCGTTCAAATCTGAAGTTGCAAAACGACCACCATCTAAAGGAACTAAGGGGCGCAATTCAGGTGGTAATACAGGCAATACTTTTAAAATCATCCATTCGGGACGATTTTTTGAACTCATTAACGCATCCATCACTTTCAGACGTTTTGCGTATTTTTTAATTTTTGTTTCTGAACTGGTTGCGTTGATTTCTTCGCGTAAAACATCAACTTGTTCTTTTAAGTTAATACTTTTTAATAAATCATAAATGGCTTCCGCACCCATTTTGGCAACGAAATCATCGCCATACTCTTCAACCGTATCAAGATATTCATCATCAGTTAGCAATTGACCTTTAGTTAAAGGTGTCATGCCTGGATCTAAAATAACGAAAGATTCAAAATACAGCACGCGCTCAATTTCACGCAATGTCATATCCAACAACAAAGCGATTCTCGATGGTAGTGATTTTAAAAACCAGATATGTGCAACGGGGCTAGCTAAATCAATATGTCCCATACGTTCACGACGAACTTTAGACAGTGTAACTTCTACGCCGCATTTTTCGCAGATAACGCCACGATGTTTTAAACGTTTATATTTGCCACACAGACATTCATAGTCACTGATAGGCCCAAATATTTTGGCGCAGAACAGCCCATCACGCTCAGGCTTGAAAGTGCGATAGTTGATGGTTTCTGGTTTTTTCACTTCACCATAAGACCATGACCGAATCATATCGGGAGAGGCTAGGCCTATGCTTATGCCGTCAAAATCGTCAGCCCGACCTTGACGCTTTAGGAAATTCATTAAATCTTTCAAGAGCTTGTCCTCTTTAAATGGTTTCTGATGTAGTTCAGCCGTATAGGGTACGCAGTGCGTACCCTATCTACGAGGAGTGTTTATTCCCTTTCTAACTCGATATTGACTGCTAATGAGCGAATTTCTTTCAACAATACATTAAATGATTCGGGCATACCCGCTTCCATTTTATGATTACCATCCACTATATTCTTATACATACGCGTTCTGCCAGTTACGTCATCGGATTTAACCGTCAACATTTCTTGCAGGGTATAAGCCGCACCATAAGCCTCTAACGCCCAGACTTCCATTTCTCCGAAACGTTGTCCACCAAATTGTGCTTTACCACCTAATGGTTGTTGCGTGACTAGACTGTAAGGACCAGTAGAACGGGCGTGCATTTTGTCGTCCACTAAATGGTTCAGTTTCAACATATACATATAGCCGACGGTTACTTCACGCTCAAAAGGTTCGCCAGTTAAACCGTCAAACAACTGCACTTGCCCATGTTCTGGCAAATCAGCGAGTCTTAACATAGTGCGAATCTCGTCTTCACTGGCACCGTCGAAAACAGGCGTTGCCATTGGTACGCCAGCCACTAAATTAGCCGCCATTTCTAAAATTTCTTTATCGGTAAAAGACGCTAAATCTTCTTTTCGACCACTGCTATTGTAAATTTTATCCAGATATTCTCTGATGGTAGCGACCTTAGCTTTTTCCTGATCGTACTGAGCTTCCAGCATTTTACCAATCTTGATACCCAAGCCTTTAGCAGCCCAACCTAAATGGGTTTCCAGTACCTGACCGACGTTCATCCGCGAAGGTACACCTAATGGATTCAATACGATGTCAACAGGATTACCGTCAGCAGTAAAAGGCATATCTTCAATCGGTCTAATCATCGAGATAACCCCTTTGTTACCATGACGACCCGCCATTTTATCACCTGGCTGAATGCGTCGTTTCACAGCCAAGTACACCTTAACCATTTTCAACACACCTGGTGCTAAATCATCGCCCATTGTGATTTTTTTACGTTTAACTTCAAACTTTTCATCAAAATCTTTACGTTGCTGTTCAATTTGCGCGGTAACAGTTTCGAGTTGAACGTTAAGCTCTTCCTCTTTCATTTTGATTTTTAGCCAATCTGAATGCTTAATGCTATCCAAATAGTCTTGGCTAATTTCAGTACCTGCTTTTAATTGACCCGCGCCAGCTTGCGCCACTTTACCTGCCAACATTCTGGCAACACGCGAGTAAATATCGCCTTCGAGAATCTTCAGCTGATCGTCTAAATCTTTACGGTAACGCTTGATAGCATCTTGCTCAATGTCTAATGCACGTTTGTCTTTTTTGACACCGTCACGCGTAAATACTTGGACATCAATAACCGTACCTTCAATACTACCTGGTACACGCAATGAGGTATCTTTTACATCGGCAGCTTTTTCACCAAAAATAGCGCGTAATAGCTTTTCTTCTGGAGTCAGTTGGGTTTCGCCTTTAGGCGTGACTTTACCAACCAGAATATCGCCGCCTTTAACTTCAGCACCGACATAAACAATGCCCGACTCATCTAACTTAGATAAGGCTTCTTCGCTGACGTTAGGAATATCCGCTGTAATTTCTTCTGGGCTGTGTTTCGTATCACGAGCCACACAGGTTTTTTCTTCGATATGAATGGTGGTAAAACGATCTTCTTTTACGACACGCTCAGAAACTAAAATCGAGTCTTCGAAGTTGTAACCATTCCACGGCATGAATGCCACTAGCATATTCTGCCCCAGTGCCAGTTCACCCATGTCAGTCGAAGGACCGTCTGCCATAATATCGCCCGCTCGCACGATGTCACCTGGTTTAACCAATGGTTTTTGGTTGATACAAGTATTTTGGTTAGAACGGGTATATTTAATTAAATTATAAATATCAACGCCTGATGTACCTGTTTCGGTTTCTGTGTCATTAACACGCACCACGATACGCGCCGCATCAACGGCTTCAATTTTACCGCCACGCGTAGCAACAACTGTTACGCCTGAATCTTTTGCTACGCATCTTTCCATGCCCGTACCCACTAAGGGCTTTTCAGCTCTCAGTGTTGGCACCGCTTGACGCTGCATATTTGATCCCATTAAGGCGCGGTTCGCGTCATCATGTTCTAAGAATGGAATAATTGATGCTGCGACCGAAACGATTTGCTTGGATGATACGTCCATATACTGCACGGTATCAGACATCGCTAAGGCAAACTCATCTTTATGACGGCAAGATACTAAGCCATCAACTAATTTACCCTCTGCGTTGACGGGAACACTCGCCTGCGCAATAACAAATTCACCTTCTTCAATAGCAGACAAATAATCGACTTGATCAGTTACTTGACCATCAACGACTTTACGATATGGTGTTTCTAAAAATCCATAGTTATTAGTACGCGCATACACAGACAGCGAGTTAATCAAACCAATGTTTGGTCCTTCAGGCGTTTCAATTGGACATACACGACCGTAATGAGTAGCGTGTACGTCACGCACTTCAAAGCCTGCGCGTTCTCTGGCTAAACCACCAGGTCCTAACGCAGACACACGGCGTTTATGCGTCACCTGAGATAATGGATTATTTTGATCCATAAACTGTGACAACTGACTAGAACCAAAAAATTCTTTCACTGCCGCTGAGACTGGCTTAGCGTTAATGATTTCTTGTGGCACTAAGCCTTCTGAATCGGCTAAAGTTAAGCGTTCTTTAACGGCTCTTTCAACGCGCACCAAGCCAACACGGAATTGGTTTTCAATCATTTCACCGACTGAACGCACCCGTCTGTTACCTAAATGGTCAATATCATCGACTGTGCCGTTACCATTACGAATTTTTATCAGTTCTTTAAGAACGTCGATAATATCTTCTTTAGTGAGTGTACCTGTGCCGATAATTTCCTCTCTACCTAAACGACGGTTAAATTTCATCCGTCCTACGGTAGATAAGTCGTAGCGTTCATCAGTAAAGAATAAATTTTGGAATAAATTTTCCGCAGATTCTTTAGTGGGCGGCTCACCAGGACGCATCATGCGATAGATTTCAACCAAAGCCTCTAAAGGGTTGGTCGTATTATCTATACGCATTGCATTGGAAATATAAGGACCATTATCCAAATCATTGACAAACAAGGTATTCAATTCAGTAATGCCACTGTCAATACAACGATCAATTAAAACTTCTGTCAGTTCGTCATTGACATTAGCGATTAATTCGCCTGTGCTTTGGTCAATCAAATTATGACCAAGAATCTTGCCAACCAAGTAAGCCCTAGGCACTTCCACTTGAGTGAGTCCTGCTTTGTTCATCTCACGGATATGCTTAGAGGTAATCCGTCGTCCTTCTTCGACCAAAATTTGATCGTTATTTTTAATATCAAATGCTGAAATTTCACCACGCATTCTTTCTGGAATGATATGAAACAAACACTTATCAGCACTTAAAGTGAATTTATTGGTATCGAAGAAAATGTTAATCATTGCTTCGTTATCGTAGCCCAAGCCTCTCAATAAAATGGTGGCAGGAATTTTTCTACGACGATCTATACGCACATAAACGCAGTCTTTGTGGTCAAATTCAAAATCTAACCAAGAACCGCGATAAGGAATAACGCGGGCGTTAAACAGTAGCTTACCTGATGAGTGGGTTTTACCTTTGTCATGGTCAAAGAATACGCCTGGTGAACGGTGTAATTGCGACACGATAACACGCTCAGTACCATTAATAACAAACGTGCCGTTATCCGTCATTAAAGGCAGTTCACCCATATAGACTTCTTGCTCACGGATATCTTTAACGACTTTGGCATTAACAGGGGTTTCTTTATCATAGATAACCAGTCGAACCAACACGCGTAACGGTGCTGCAAAAGTCGCTCCTCGCTGTTGACATTCTCTGACATCAAATAGAGGCTCGCCTAATCTATATCGTACATATTCCAATACTGCATAACCTGAATGGCTTTCAATCGGAAATACGCTAGAAAATGCGGCATGTAAGCCAGTGTCGGTGCGCTTTTCAGGCGTAACACCTGATTGCAAGAAACTGGCATAAGAATCTAGTTGCGTTGCTAAAAGATACGGGACATCAAGCACCTCAGTGCTTTTCCCAAAGTTATTTCGTATACGCTTTTTTTCGGTAAAAGAGTAGGACATATCGCTTCCAAACCTTTTCATCATGAATTATTTCTACTGTGCGGCGTGCAACAGGGGGGATAACTGCTAGTGACATAAATACTGAGTATTTATATCAAACAGTAAAAGGCCGGTGACATTAGCCACCAGCCTTACTTGCTAAGACGTAGGTCTTAGCGTACTTCAAAAGTTTTATTTAATTTCGACAGTCGCGCCTGCTTCTACCAGTTGCGTTCTAATCGTTTCCGCTTCCGCTTTAGGAATACCTTCTTTTAATACAGTCGGTGCGCCTTCAACAGCATCTTTCGCTTCTTTTAAGCCTAAGCCTGTGATACCACGAACTGTTTTAATGACAGATACTTTATTTTCGCCAAAGCCAGTCAAAATAACATCAAATTCTGTTTGTTCTTCAGCGGCAGCCATAGCAACAGGTGCAGCAGCGACAGCAGTAGCGGCAGATACGCCGAATTTTTCTTCCATCGCTGAAATTAAATCAACGATTTCCATAACGGTCATATTGGAAACTGCTTCCAAAATTTCTTCTTGTGTTATTGCCATTGTGAGTTTCTCTAAAATAATATTGTGTAAACCGTCTATGTGACGGATAACAGGTTTAACGAAATTATGCGGCTTCTTGCATCTGATCGCGAAGTGCTGCCAAGGTGCGAGCTAACTTCTCTACAGGTGCTTTCATAACCGACATTAACAAACTGATACCTTGATTACGAGTTGGCAATCTTGCCAAACGCGCTAATTCAGACGCATCATAAGATTGACCGCCTATAGCGACCACCTTAGTAATTAATTTGTCATGAGTTTTTGCAAAATCACTGATTAAGCGTGCTGCACAACCTGGGTCTTCCATTGAAAATGCAATTAACAAGGGACCGACTAAAGCATCCTGCATACATTCAAATTCAGTACCTGCAATTGCACGTTTTGCCAGCGTATTTTTTATTACCCGCAAATAAACGCCTGTTTCTCTCGCTGTTTTACGCAGTACGGTTAATTCCGTCACAGTTAAACCACGATATTCTGCCGCAACAGCAGAATGCGCTTTAGCGGCGTATTGAGCGACTTCTTCGACGACAGCTTTTTTGCCATCCAAATTTAGTGCCACAGCTTACCTCCAGTAGTGTTCTGGTGTGTCCAGATAAATAAAACGCATTCTTGTGGAATGCTTTGTTACGGTTTTTTACCCAATTTTGGATATAAAGCCCGTCTACGCAGGAAACACAGTATTTCAACTATGCGAGTATTAAGTTTTTCAACACCTGCGGTCTTTGACTGCTACCGTACAACGGCAACCCAAAGTTTATTATAATTCGTTTAGTGAGTAAAACTGCTAGCGTCTAGCCACAAACCAGGTCCCATAGTTGAAGATAGCGTGATTTTTTTGATGTAAACACCTTTAGCTGCCGTTGGTTTCATTCTTTTTAAATCGGCAATCAATGCTTCCAAGTTACCTTGAATTGCTTCAGCTTCAAATGAAACTTTACCCAATGTGCAGTGAATAATACCTGATTTATCAGTACGATAACGCACTTGACCCGATTTTGCGTTTTTAACCGCAGTAGCAACATCGGCAGTCACTGTGCCAACTTTAGGATTAGGCATTAAACCTCTAGGACCTAAAATTTGACCTAATTGACCCACAACACGCATTGCATCAGGAGATGCAATAACCACATCAAAATTCATTTCGCCTTTTTTGACTAAATCGCCTAAATCGTCCATACCGACAATGTCAGCACCAGCCGCTCTTGCTGCATCGGCATTTGCACCTTGAGTAAATACGGCAACGCGAACAGTTTTACCTGTACCGTTCGGCAGCACTGTTGCGCCACGCACGTTTTGATCTGACTTACGAGGATCTACGCCTAAATTAACACTGACATCAATCGCTTCCGCAAATTTAGCTGTACCAAATTCTTTCAATAATGCCACCGCTTCAGCAATTGAATATTGTTTGGTTTTATCAACTTTTGCTTTAATGATTTTCGCTTTTTTTGATAACTTAGCCATTATAATCCCTCTACATTCAGACCCATGCTACGCGCACTGCCTGCAATTGTTTTTACTGCTGCTTCAAGATTTGCAGCGTTCAAATCTTCCATTTTAACTTTCGCAATTTCTTCTAATTGTTCACGCGTTACTGTGCCGACTTTTTTAGTATTCGGATTAGCACTACCACTTTTTAGACCCAATGCTTTTTTCAACAGAATTGAAGCAGGTGGTGTTTTGGTAATAAAAGTAAAGCTACGATCACTATAAACAGTAATAACAACAGGCAAAGGCAAGCCTTTTTCTACATCCTGTGTTTTTGCGTTGAACGCTTTACAAAACTCCATAATGTTAACGCCGCGCTGACCCAAAGCAGGTCCTACAGGTGGACTTGGCTTTGCATCACCTGCTGGCACTTGTAATTTAATATATGCTGTTATTTTTTTTGCCATTTCTTACTCCAAAATATGGGTGCAAACGCATTTCTGCTCCCCTTAGACACAAAAAATCCCTATCTTACTCAGATAGAGATTTAGTAAACACTAATTACGAAACAGTAACTAGCCTTTTTCAACCTGACTAAAACCTAACTCCACAGAGGTCGAGCGACCAAAAATAAGCACTGATATTTTCAATTTATTTTTGTCGTAGTTAACTTCTTCAACAGTACCATTAAAATCTTTAAATGGACCATCAATGACCCTTATGACCTCGCCCGCCTCGAATAAAGTTTTAGGACGTGGTTTATCTACACCTTCCTGAACTCTATCCAGTATAGACATCGCCTCTTTTTCAGAAATAGGCGCAGGGCGATCAGACGTACCGCCTATAAAGCCTAATACCCTAGGCACATCCTTGACCAAGTGCCAAGTCTCATCAGTCAATTCCATCTGAACCAAAACATAGCCTGGAAAAAATTTTCTTTCACTTTTTCGTTGCTGCCCTAATCGCATTTCGACTACTTCTTCGGTAGGCACTAGTATTTGACCAAAATACTGCTCCAAACCCTCGCGTTTAACTCTTTCTTCTAAAGCCTGCTTAACCTTGTTTTCAAAGTTTGAATAAGCATGAACAACATACCAGCGCAAAGCCATATTGCTATCCGCCCTGACCTGTTAGAAAACGTACACCCCAAAAAAGAAACATATCTAACAGCCAAAGAATAAGTGCCACAACTGTTACCATTGCAAATACTAGTAACGTAGTACGCATGGTTTCTTCACGCGTAGGCCATACAACTTTCCTAACCTCTTGCTTAGCGTCTAAAACGAAAAGCCAAACGCTTTTCCCTATATCCGTAGTCAGCATCAGACCCAGTACTGCAAGTACAACGACTAACAAACCAAGAACTCGATATAAAAGAGGAACAGCTTCTGAGAAATAATAGAATGCAGCTATACCAGCAACTACAAAGACAACGGAAAAGACTTGTTTGACAACATCAAAAACAGCTGTCGGTTCTTCTGCTTGAGCTTTCATGTGTTATTTATTATGGAAATAGTGGTGTGTATACTTTACCCTGAATGGCAGGCCAGGAGGGTCTCGAACCCCCAACCCGCGGTTTTGGAGACCGCTATTCTACCAATTGAACTACTGACCTATTCAGAAAAAAATGGAACTCATTATGCCTGTGCAAACCATAGCTATTATCAATAGCTGATTCGACAATAGCAACAATCTTTTACAACTAATCCAACACACCTTAAGAAATACAAAGATGTCTCGATTTATTTTCTTTAAGAGCCAGCTATCAAGCTCTTTTTTATCCATATCAAATGGAGCTCATAACCGGATTCGAACCGGTGACCTCTTCCTTACCAAGGAAGTGCTCTACCTACTGAGCTATATGAGCTTAACTCGATAGACAGACTATGGAGCGGGTGATGGGAATCGAACCCACGTGATCAGCTTGGAAGGCTGGAGTTCTACCATTGAACTACACCCGCAGACTCGTAACTTAAAAGATGGTGGAGGGGGGAGGATTCGAACCTCCGAAGGCAGAGCCGGCAGATTTACAGTCTGATCCCTTTGGCCGCTCGGGAACCCCTCCGATATTTGGATAAGCTGCGTATTGTATGGTAGCAAACACACTTCGTCAACCAATTATTTTATAAATAACAGGAGTTATAACAAAAAATTTCTTTATAAACCGTCCCTTTAGCCCCACAATTAGCATTATACACTATCAAAAATCATTTAGACTACGGAAATATAATGAGTCAAGCGCGTACCAATGCACGAAAAGCGGCTGTTCAAGCCTTATATCAATGGCAAATGACAGGACAAAACCTGAATGAAATTGAGCGACAGTTTTTAGAAGAAGAACGATTAAAAGATGCTCAAAAAAGTTATTTCACCGAACTTTTTCACGGCGTACCTAAAAATTTAGAGCTAATTGATAAGGCGTTAAACGAGTTTGTTGATCGTCCTGTCGATAGCATTGATCCTGTGGAGCGGGCTATTTTAAGAATTGGTGTCTATGAATTATCACACCGCTTGGATATGCCCTACCGAGTCATCTTGAATGAAGGCATTAACCTCGCTAAACATTTTGGTGCCGATGGCAGTCATCGCTATGTGAATGGTATTTTAGATAAAGTTGCCCAGCAAAAACGGGCAGAAGAAATTAAAGCGAAAGCCAATAAATAATACGCGTATGCCACTTTCTGAATTCGCGCTGATTCAGCGTTTTTTTACCCAGCAAACTGTCAAAAACCCATCAACTCGCTTAGGAATTGGTGATGACTGCGCGTTATTGACCATACCAGACGGTTATGAACTCGCTATCACTACCGACACGATGGTGGAAAATGTTCATTTTTTCAAAGACGCAGACCCAGAGCAACTCGGTCATAAATTACTTGCTGTTAATTTAAGTGATTTAGCCAGCATGGGTGCGAAACCGCTCTCAGTAACGCTGGCACTCACTGTGCCTAGCGTCAATGAAGCGTGGTTAAGTGCATTTGCCACAGGATTTTTGACGTTAGCAGAACGCTATGGTGTTGATTTAATTGGCGGCGATACAACAGCTGGCGCATTAACGCTCACTGTGCAAGCCTTAGGTTTAGTGCCACGCGGCTTAGCACTCACTCGCTCAGCGGCACAAGTGGGTGATTTTATTTATCTATCAGGCCATATTGGTGATGCGGGTTTAGGTTTAAAAATTACTCAAGGCTATCACTGCACCCAAGCTGATAATGCGTTAAAACAATTTAATCAGCCTGAACCTGCTTGCGATACAGGGCAAGCGTTAATTGGTGTAGCAAATGCCTGTATTGATATATCTGATGGTTTAACCAGTGACCTAGGACACATACTCCAACAAAGCCAAGTAGGTGCGTGTCTTAATTGGGAAGATTTACCCTTATCTACCGCCGTTTTAACTTACATAAAAGACACAGATGATTGGTTACTGCCACTGGTAGCGGGCGATGATTATCAACTGTGTTTTACCGTTAGCCCTGAAAAAGCCACGTTGGTACCAAAAAATTGTCAAAAAATTGGCATTATTGAAGCTGAACATGGCTTAAGACTCAACAAATCAGGCAACATCCATTCATTAGAGATTAAAGGTTATGAGCATTTTTCTTAAACCCTATTACGGCAATGCCAAACTAACAGTCAAACAAATAATGACTGATCCCACATTATTTCTAGCCTTTGGTTTTGGTTCTGGATTAGCAAAAAAAGCCCCTGGAACCTGCGGCACGGTGGCGGCTATTCCCGTTTATTACCTGTTCGCTCAAGCCAATAGCCTAATTTATAGCCTGCTCACTATTATTGCCACCGTTGTGGGTGTATGGATTTGTGATGTTGCCGCTAAGAAACTCGATGAACATGATTTTGGCGGTATCGTCTGGGATGAAGTGGCAGGGTACCTCATCACACTATGGTTCGTGCCATTCACTTGGCAAGCAATGATAATTGGTTTCGTGCTGTTTCGTTTTTTCGACATCCTTAAGCCGTGGCCCATTAAATGGGTAGATAAACAGGTTCACGGTGGCTTAGGTATCATGCTTGATGATGTCTTAGCAGGTCTGTTTGCAGGGGTTTTATTGCTGTTGGCAGTACATGAATTCAATTTTTAATACTCACTGATGCGCAACAATCAGCCCATGTTTCAGCAATTTACCACCATGAAGTAGAAGTAAAAGCTATCAACAAACAACATCCATGACGAATAACCCAGTGTTATAGTACACTATAGCGCATAACAAAAACGGTTCAGCATAATGACAGCAACTAACGTACATTTACACGAAATTCATAAATTTGGCTCAATGGCAGAACGCTGGTGGGACTTGCAAGGTGAGTTTAAGACTCTGCATGACATTAACCCATTACGCTTGCAATTTATTCAACAATACGCCGACCTCGCAGGCAAACGCATTGTTGATGTTGGCTGTGGTGGCGGGATTCTTACCGAAGGCTTAGCCAAACACGGTGCGGATGCACTGGGCATTGATTTGAGCGAAGATTTAATTGATGTCGCCGATTTACACGGTTTAGAAACAGGGATTAACGCTCATTACCAAAAAATCAGCGTTGAAGACTTGGCAGAACAACAGCCTGAAAGTTTTGATCATGTCACTTGTATGGAAATGTTGGAACACGTCCCCGATGCAGGTTCAATTATTTCCGCGTGTGCCAAGCTAGTTAAACCCGATGGCATGGTGTTTTTTTCGACTTTAAATCGTCATCCTAAAGCCTATCTATTGGCTATCGCAGCGGCTGAATACGTTTTGCAAATGCTACCCAAAGGCACGCACGATTATAAAACCTTTATCAAACCGTCTGAACTTAGCCAATCAGCACGCGCCGCAGGTTTAGAATTACAAGGCATGGTCGGCATCAGCTACAACCCAATAACTAAGCAATTCAGCTTAGGCAAAGACATTGATGTTAATTATATCGCCGCGTTTAAACGCCCTGCATGATGAACACTGAGTTTAAATTATCCTGCGTATTATTCGACCTAGACGGTACGTTAGTGGATACCGCACCTGATTTAATCGCTTGTTTAAATGCGACCTTAGCTGCTCATGACTTAAACACAGTGAGTGCTGCATACGTTAAACCATTTATTTCGTGGGGCGCGTTAGCCATGATTAATGCTAGCGTCGCAGTTCCGCTCAGTGAGACAAAAAAAGCTGAATTGCTGGAAGCCATGCTCACGCATTATGAAAACAATATCGCTGAACACACGGTATTTTTCACAGGCATGGTCGAAACCTTGGCAACCATAGAACAGCACGGTCTTAAATGGGGCGTGGTTACCAATAAACGTCAACGTTTCACTAAGCCACTGATGGACGCGCTACAACTTACACACCGCGCCGCTTGTATTATCAGTGGTGACAGTACCGCCAATCCTAAACCGCATTCCGATCCCATGATAGCCGCCTGTTCACAAGCGGGCGTAAATCCACGCGAGTGCGTTTATATCGGTGATGCTAGCCACGACATCGCCGCAGGAAAAAGCGTAAACATGAAAACTCTCGCCGCATTGTATGGCTATCTTAAACCAACGGATACCCCAGAAACATGGGGTGCAGACGCGTTGATAGAATCCCCTGAACAGCTCACCACTTGGATAAAGACTGCACTATGCCATTAAAAAATAACGTTATTCTGATTACAGGTGCAGGCGGTGGTTTAGGCAGTACCGCTGCACTGACTTTAGCCAAACACGGCGCACATATTATTTTGCTCGATAAAAGCATTCCTAAATTAGAAAAAATTTATGATGCAATTATTGCCGCAGACGCACCTGAACCAATTATGTACCCGTTTGATTTAGCAGGCGCGTCGGAAAATGACTACCAAGAATTAGCTAATCGTATTGAAGAAAAATACGGCGTGTTACATGGATTGTTACATTCAGCAGTTGAATTCACTGCGTTTACACCGCTTGCGTTACACGGCACAAAAGATTGGGGACACAGCCTAAATGTCAATTTAAACGCGCCCTTTTTACTGACGCGTGTATTACTGCCCATCTTGCAAAAAAGTGAACACGCGTCTATCGCCTTCACCTCCGATTCTTCCGCACGACTTGCGCCCGCTTATGCTGGAGCTTACGGTGTCGCTAAAATTGCCCTTGAAGGTTTCGCTAAAATACTGGCAGAAGAATTAGAAGCCGCGCAAAAAATTCGCGTCAATACGTTAGTTCCTGGCCCTGTGGATTCACCGTTACGCAAACGGGCTTATCCTGCTGAAGATAAAGCCAAACTACCCGCTATGGATTCCTTAGCAGGTGCATACCTCTATTTATTCACCTCGCAAAGCCTTGGCACCACAGGTCAAGTGATTGATGCTAGAACCTTCCATTTATGAGTCATAATTATGTCAGACCGCGAAAGTTTTGTTTTAACTAGAGATGTCAATATCATCACCATTCCAGACGGTACGCCCGACACCCTAAAAAAAGGCGAGACCGTTACCATTCATCAATCGCTAGGTAATAACTACACCGTTATTACAGGCTATGGTCACATGGTACGCATTGCAGGTGTGGATGCCGATGCCTTAGGTAAAGAAGTTCATGAACTGCATACGCTAGTGTCTGAAACTAGCCCAGAAGCAGTAGAAAAAAATTGCTGGGAAGTCATGAAAACTGTTTACGACCCTGAAATTCCTGTGAATGTCGTCGATTTAGGCTTAGTTTATCGCTGTGAAGTCACGCCTGTCGGTGATGATAAAAATGATGTTTACGTTCAAATGACACTCACTGCTCCTGGTTGTGGCATGGGACCTGTGATTCAAAGTGATGTGGAAAAATGTATTCGTGCCTTGGCAGGGGTTGCTAATGTCAATGTTGAAGTAGTGCTTGACCCACCGTGGGCGCGGGAAATGATGTCAGAAGTGGCACAATTGCAGCTGGGCTTGTATTAATTTGCTAGTTTCTAGCTAGGTTACTGCCACGAAAATGTGGTAGTAGCCTTTGAAACCTACTTTCTCTTGTTTCGTGCAAGCTATTTGTGGTCATGATTCCCTAATTATCCTATACGACCGTCATCGGCAATACCTCATCAACCCTTATCCCACCTCTGCTAAATCAAAATTTAAAAGCTAGTTTTTATTTTTATTGATTCGCTTTCAAGGCACTTGTTTCAACGATAATCCTGCTAGTTTAAATGATGCGTACATCTTACAAAGATAAGATAGATAACCAAAATTCTATGTAAGTTCATAAACTTAGGTTTTGCCGTCTACAACGTTTTTATAATACGTCAATTATTGCGTAAACAATTGCACATAAGCACTTCAAATCTAATGGGTTCTAGTGGTATATTGACGACACACGAGATGTGCTATTAAGCCACAGACCTAATGAGGAGAGTTTTATAATGAATAATGAAGGCGTAGATCAATCTAAACGCCAGTTTTTGACCACAGCTTTAACAGTGGTTGGTGCTGTCGGCACAGGGTATTTAGCCGTTCCTTTTCTTTCGCAAATGCAGCCGAGTGTCAAAGCGATGGCGGCGAGTGCGCCTGTTGATGTTGATCTCAGTAAGATGGAAACAGGGCAGTTGTTGCGAGTTGCTTGGCGTGGGAAGCCAGTCTGGATACTCAATCGAACACCTGAGGTACTTAAAACCTTAACGACCTTAGATAGTCAGTTAGCAGACCCTAAATCTTTAGAGTCTATTCAACCCGAAAACAGTAAAAATGCAATGCGATCCATTAAGCCAGAAATTTTTGTGGCAGTGGGTTTATGTACGCATTTAGGCTGTTCACCGACATTTCGTCCCGAGGTGTCACCACCTGATTTAGGTGATAAATGGCAAGGCGGTTTTTTCTGTCCTTGTCATGGTTCTTGGTTTGATTTAGCGGGTCGTGTTTATAGCGGTGTACCTGCCCCGACTAACCTAGAAATTCCACCTCATCGCTATGTGACTGATACATTGTTGATTGTTGGCGAACCAGCCGAAGGAGAAAGCGCATGAAACCTTCCCGATTAAATGCCTGTGGAGAATGGGTTTTAGATCGTTTTCCATTGGCAAGTCTGTGGAAAGACCACATGACGCATTATTACGCGCCCAAAAATTTCAATTTTTGGTATTTCTTCGGCTCGTTAGCGTTGCTGGTATTAGTGAATCAGTTTATTACTGGTATTTTATTGACCATGAATTACAAACCCGATGCCAAACTCGCGTTTGACTCGGTTGAATACATTATGCGAGATGTCAGTTGGGGCTGGTTGGTGCGTTATATGCACTCAACAGGCGCATCCGCGTTTTTTATTGTCGTTTATCTGCATATGTTTCGCGGTATTATGTACGGTTCATTTAAGCAACCGCGTGAGCTGATATGGATTTTCGGTATGTTGATTTTTGTTGCCTTGATGGCAGAAGCCTTTATGGGCTATTTGTTACCTTGGGGACAAATGTCCTACTGGGGCGCACAAGTTATCATTTCCTTGTTTAGCGCGATTCCCGTGATTGGTGATGATTTATCGTTGTGGCTACGCGGTGATTACGTTGTTTCTGATGCCACATTAAACCGTTTCTTCGCGTTTCATGTGATTGCTGTGCCATTGGTGTTGGTGATGCTGGTGTTTATGCACATCGTCGCACTGCATGAAGTGGGTTCTAACAATCCTGACGGTATTGATATTAAAAAACTGAAAGATAAAGACGGCATTCCATTAGACGGTATTCCTTTTCATCCGTATTACTCAGTAAAAGATATTGCGGGTGTTGGCGTATTTTTAATTTTCTTTGCCACTATCATTTTTTATATGCCTGAAATGGGTGGTTATTTTCTGGAACACGCTAACTTTATTCCAGCTGATCCGATGAAAACCCCTGAGCATATTGCCCCTTTATGGTATTTCACCCCGTTCTATGCCATTTTACGCGCGATTCCTGATAAATTTGCAGGCGTTATTGGCATGGGTGGCGCGATTGTAGTGCTGTTTTTATTACCGTGGCTAGACAGAAATCCTGTACGTTCAATTCGTTATCGTGGTGGCATCTACAAAAAAGCCTTAGCGTTATTCGTAATCAGCTTTATCGCCTTAGGTTATTTAGGCACACAACCTGCTACCCCTGTGATGACTAATATTGCTCGCGTATTCACAGCAATTTATTTTGGCTTCTTTTTATTAATGCCCATCTATACACGCTGGGAAAAAACCAAGCCTGTGCCTGAACGTGTCACCATGGATTTAACACTGGAAGAACAGTTTCCTGCAATATGTGAAGTGTTTGAGGAAATAACCGAAGCGGCATCAGCACCCGATGATGATGGTCATCAACACGCCTTTAGGAGTGTGTTTTTTAGTCGGAGACCTAATCCTGAGGGTATGCGTAACGTGGCGACTCGATTGGCAAAAAAACTAAAAAAGAGCCTTGACTGATATGAAAAATCTTACAACACTATTGCTATTACTGACCCTGTCTTTTGGGGTTCGTGCATCCGAAGGTATAGAGCTACAAGAAGCCGATGTTGATCTCGGTGATAAAGCGTCCTTACTGCGCGGTGCGCATCATTTTGTAACCTATTGTCTGGGCTGCCATTCTATTAAACAAATTCGTTATTTACGCCTTGCGTTAGATACTCATGCGGACGAAAAAGAAGTCTTAAGAGACATTGCGCCCTTTGGTGCGAGTATCTATGACAACTTACACAGCGCAATGAACAAGCATGATGCGGAAAAATGGTTTGGCACACAACCGCCCGATTTATCACTGATTGCTAGATCGCGAGGCGCAGATTGGTTGTACAGCTATTTAAAAAGTTATTATGCCGATTCCAAAAGACCGTTTGGTGTCAACAATTTGGTTTTTGAAGACACCGCCATGCCTAATCCATTGTGGCAGTTACAAGGTGAGCAACACGCTGAAATTAGAAAAACCATTTATGGCGACCGCATTGATTTAGTGCTTAATAAAGAAGGCACATTATCTGAAAAAGAATTTGATCAAATGGTCAATGACTTGGTTACTTTTCTAGTTTATGTCGGCGAGCCAGCGCAAATGGAAAGAGAAAGTATGGGTAAATATGTCCTGATTTTTCTATTCCTGTTTTTTGGTTTAGCTTATCTATTGAAAAAAGAATATTGGAAAGATATTCATTAATCATCTTTCCAAAATAACTATTGTGCAGGTAAAGCGAGTAATTAGAGTGCAAACCTTCACTAGATAAAAATTGAAAAATCACTGCTACCTAAGGCTTAATTAAGAAAGATATCTATTAATGTAGCCTACAAGAAAACAAGGATGTTTTTTTGTTAACAGTAAGGTGGGCAAGTTGTCCACCTTAAATGGTTGTGTAAAAGTTATCGGATATTTTGAAGTGCAAGCTATGTTTACAAAACCTTATCTCCAGACGATGCCGTGTGTATTCTTCATCAGGCAGCTGCAACAGCAATCCCTCATCCTCATCTACTGCGTCCTGTTGGCTTTTTTTATGGGCATAAATGACTGAACGTGTGATAGCAAGCACAAGCATTGCGTTGATACCGCAATCGCTTCATCGGAGATAACCCATTTTTGCCGCTCCGCTACAGACTGATCCCAGACTTTTTTTAAGCCAGTCCAGTTCCATGTTTAATTGCCCTATCCCTTCGACCTGCTCAGGACAGGCTTGGTATACAAACAATCAGGGGCGTTCTGCGCATTGACTACTGCCCACATTATCCAGTAGTTTCTTTTTCCATTGGTTTACTTGCGTTGGATGAACCCCATGCTCTTGGGCTATCTCATTGATGGTTTTTAATCCTTTGACCGCCGCTAAGGCAACCTTTGCCTTTTCTGCACTGCTAAAAATCTTACGTTTACTTTCGCTCATTGTTAAACCCCTTTTTCATGACAGGCTATAGCTTAAACTATTGTCCTGAATTTGGATTCCACTATAGTGGAATCTAAATGTAGGAAAAACACAGATTTAACCCACTACCCAAAATTGATTAATAACAGAGCGAGTATTTTTAACATAGGCTGATTTCTCGTGGTTACTTGGTTCTTGAATTGATTTTAATAAACGGAGTGTTACTATTAACCCAATCCTTTGAAAGCTTTTCTACTAGAACTAAAGGGAAAATGAACCTAAACGCAACAAGAGGAAACTATGGAATCATTTATTGATGAAACGCTGAAAAAATATCAACATCAAACTACTCCACTATTAATGGTATTGCGTGACGTGCAAGCGCAGTATTTTCACATTCCTAAACAAGCGGTCGAATTAATCGCTAAAGGCTTAGATATACCCAGAACACAAATTGTCGCGGTCGTAGAGTTTTATCACTTTTTTTCTTTTGAGCCGCGTGGTCGTTATGACATTTTTCTCAGCGATTCAATTACCGATCACATGCTGGGCAAAAAAGCGTTAGCGGATTATTTATGCACTAAACTGCAAACGCCGCTGGGAACAGTGCGGGCTGATGGTGTAGTCAGTATTGATAACACCGCCTGTACGGGTTTATGCGATCAAGGCCCTGCGCTGTTGGTGAATGGTTATGCGATTGGTCAACTCAGTGAGCAACGTATTGATCGTATCGTGGTATTGATTGAACAAAATTGTCCTGTTACTGAATGGGACAGCGATTTATTTGAAGTTTACGATAATATTCAGCAGCCTGGCTTGTTATTAAATACCAAGTTACCACGCGGCGCGGCGTTGACAGCGGCATGGCAACGCGGCTTAACTGAAACCTTAGATGACATTAAAGCCTCTGGATTGCGTGGTCGTGGTGGTGCGGGTTTTACCACAGCAATGAAATGGGCATCGTGTCGCGCCACAGAAGAAACTGAGCGTTATGTGGTGTGTAATGCCGATGAAGGCGAACCAGGTACTTTCAAAGATAGGGTGTTGCTCAACAGTTATACCCACGATATTTTTGAAGGCATGACCATTTGCGCCGCTATTCTTGGCGCACATAAAGGCTTTGTTTATTTACGCGGCGAATATTTGCATCTGTTCAATAAATTGAATGCTGTTCTTGAAGAACGTCGTGCTGCGGGCTTATTGGGCGATAATATTTTAGGCTATGGCTGGAAATTTGATATTGAAATCCGTCTGGGTGCGGGTTCTTACGTGTGCGGCGAAAGTTCCGCGTTATTAGAATCACTAGAAGGCAAAATGGGCATTCCGCGTAATCGTCCACCAAGTTCAATTATCAAAGGCTATTTAGCCAAACCTACGGTATTAAACAACGTAGAAACCTTTGTTGCAGCGGCACATATTGCGTGGCAGGGTAGTGAATGGTTTGCTAGTTGTGGCACAGAAAAATCCAAAGGTACGAAGATACTGAGTATTTGCGGCGACTGTGAGCGACCAGGTATTTACGAGTATCCTTTTGGTACAACGCTTAAGGAAGTGTTAAAAGATTGTGGCGCGGACGATGTGTTAGGTGTTCAAGTCGGCGGACCATCAGGCACGTTTGTGTCTACGCGTGAATCTGACGGCAGATTAACCTTTGAAGAGCTATCAACGGGCGGCGCGTTTATTATCTTTAATCACAGCCGCAATATTTTTGACATCGTGCAGAATTTCACTCATTTCTTTGCTGAGGAAAGTTGTGGATTTTGTACACCGTGTCGCGTTGGTACGTCGCTATTAAAAAAGCAATTTGACAAAATTCATTCAGGACATGGTTCTGCGGGCGACATCAAAGAATTACGAGATATTGCCAAGTTAATTAAAGACACTAGCCATTGTGGCTTAGGGCAATCAGCGGCTGAACCCATTTTAACTACGTTGGAGCGTTATCCTAATTTGTATGAAAGGCAGATTAAACAACAGTACTCCTTTGATCCTGTTTTTGATTTAGATGGTTCACTCGCAGTAGCTAGGAAAATGAGTGGTCGTGATGATGGTCACGCACATTTAACACAAGTGGAGAAAAAATAATGGCTCACATAACCATAGATGGACAAATAGTACCTTTTGAAGCGGGGCAAACTGTGATGGAAGCGGCGATGGCAGCAGGGGTTTATATTCCGCATTTATGTCATCACCCTGACTTTACTCCGCACGGTAGCTGTAGACAGTGTACCGTGACGCTAAAAGCTGGTTGGAATATCACCGCTTGTACTGCGCGTGCCGCTGAAGGGCAAGAAATCAGCAACAATACCGAAGAGCTAAATCTGGTTCGTAAACGGCTTACCCAAATGCTGTTTGTCGAAGGCAATCATTTTTGCCCCGCCTGTGAAAAAACAGGTAACTGCCAATTGCAAGGAGTCGCTTATCATTTGAATATGATGAGTAATCACTATCCGCAGTTTTACGCATTACGCGAAGTGGATGCTACCCATCCAGACATATTACTGGATCGTAACCGTTGTATTTTTTGTAATCTGTGTGTGCGTGCTAGTCATGCGGAAGGCAAAGACGTATTTGCCATTGCGGGGCGCGGCATTAATAAACATCTGGTGGTAAATTCCGAATCAGGAAAATTAATTGATAGTGAATTAACGGCTGATGATAGAGCGGCCAATATTTGTCCGACAGGCGCGTTGTTAGTCAGAGGTAAAGCCTTTCAAGCCCCTATTGGTCAACGGCGTTACGATCATCATGATATAGAAGAAGTCACATTAGGAGGCAGTCATGGCGGCTAAACTTAAATTAGCGACCACCTCGTTGGCTGGGTGTTTTGGTTGTCACATGTCGTTTTTAGATATTGATGAACGCATTATGCAGTTGGTTGAATTGGTCGAATTTGACCGTTCACCACTGACTGATATAAAAAATTGCTCACCCTGCGACATTGGTTTAATTGAAGGCGGTGTGTGTAATGCTGATAACGTTCATGTATTACGCGAATTTCGCAACAATTGTAGAATTTTAGTTGCTGTGGGTGCCTGTGCGATTAATGGTGGTTTGCCTGCAATGCGTAATTCAATCCCTCTTGAAGACTGTTTACGCGAATCTTATGTAAACTGCATAGGGATAGAAAACCCACAAATTCCCAATGATCCTGAATTGCCGTTATTGTTAAATCAAGTGCATCCGATTCATGAAGTGGTGAGAATTGATTATTCATTGCCTGGTTGCCCACCCTCTGCAGATGTGTTTTGGAAGTTTTTAACCGATTTAATAGAAGGGCATGAACCTAGTTTAGATTACGATTTGGTCTATTACGATTAATTCTGTGGGTTTAGTTGTATCCACGAAAGGCACGAAAAAGTAGGTTGGGTTGCCGCTTTTGGGCAACCCAACTTGAAATCAATATAGTCGCGGGTTTTGTTGGGTTCGCTATCAACCAAACTTGCGATACTGATTGTGTGAGAAATAAAATGGAACATGAAGACGATGAAATCAACAGGCTACTAAGAAACAAACCAGAGAATTTTGAAGATGTTAAGGAGTGGGCTAACTTCCAGCTTGCGATTAGATTAGCTACTAAACAGGAAAGCTTTCTTAAGGAAATGGCTGGGCTAGCAACGACTATAGCAGCAATCATTGGTGTGCTGACTGCCGCCTTTACGTCTTATCAACTTTGGGACAAGATTACCAATGATAAAAAGGATCAGAATGCAAAATACAAATTTGAAGCTTTAAAACTTTATACAGATCACTGGGATGACTTCAATGAGCCAAAAAATTGCGGAAATTTCTTATTTTTCGCTGAAGCTGTCAAAGAGAACTATTCAGAATTAAATCAAATAATAGTAAATGAAAGTGGAAGAAAGTGTACACAAAAGTTAGGTGATTCAGAAAAAACTGCTAACTTCGATGAAACAAAACCAGCACAACAAGATACGTCATACAATGCTCGTGAACGTATTACACCAGACAAACAATCTGATGAGACATCCCCTACAAAACTTTCTGATTTCACATTTTATATTCAATATAAAATTGGTGATAAACCAGCTGAAAACACAGCCGATGAGATAAAAAGCTTTCTTGCCAAAAAAATAGGTGCTACTGCTTATGGCACAGAAGCAGTAGCCAATGTACCCAAGACAGACGAGATACGAATGTATAAAGGTACGCAACGACCACAAGCCGATGAGCTTAAGAGTGTACTTAAAAAAGAAACTGGTAGAGAATTCACTATCACCAACTTGCAGCCATCCTACCCAAAACTACCAGCAAATTTGATGGAGATATGGCTCAAAGAGTAACCGAAGCGCGTCACTCACATCATACCCGTCATGTTAATCAGAATAAGGCTGCTTAAGCGAAAACGAAAAATAGGCATTTCCGACAAACTGTGAAATTGTCGGAAATGCCCAGTGCGAGAGATTGAGGTAAATAACATATATTGGCTTGTGGCGAGAATGACACGCCGTATTTTTAAAGGCAATAAAAATGCCATAAATAACTAAAGTTAGACGAACTCGATGGTGATATGCGCGAAACTTTGTTCACTTATTCACAATTTGCGCGATTTTAATGGCTGCTTAGACAAAGAAAAACGCTTAATAGAATTTGCAGGACTTGGACATACAGCGGTGATTTATGCGGATTCAACCGCCACAAAGCACATTGCTAAATTTAGAGAAGAGCTGAAAGTCTGTCGTGTGTTGGTTAATACCCCCGCATCACAAGGGGCGATTGGCGATTTATACAACTTCCGTTTAGACCCTTCGCTAACCTTAGGCTGTGGCACTTGGGGTGGCAGTGCGGTGAGTGAAAATGTTGGCCCGATGAATTTATTAAATATTCAAGTCGTTGCTGACCGCCGTGAAAATATGCTGTGGTATCGCATTCCATCAAGAATCTATTTCAAATCAGGTTGTTTACCTGTCGCCTTGCAAGACATTAAGGGATTGCGTAAAGCATTCATCGTTACAGATAAACCGCTGTTTGATTTGGGCATGGTTCAGGAAATTAGGGAAGTGCTGGAAAAACAGGGTATTGCGTTTAAGATATTCTATGATGTTGAGCCAGATCCTAGTTTGAGTACCGTGCGCCGTGGTTTGGAACAAATGCAAAGTTTTCAACCTGATGTCATTATTGCTTTTGGCGGTGGTTCACCGATGGATGCAGCAAAAATCATGTGGATGATGTATGAGCATCCTGAAATTGAATTTTCAGGTCTTGCAACGCGCTTTGCCGATATTCGTAAGCGTATCTATGAATTGCCTACTTTGGGCAGCAAAGCCTTGTTAATTGCTATACCCACTACCTCAGGCACAGGTTCAGAAGTCACACCTTTTGCAGTCGTTACCGATGATCGCACAGGCATTAAATACCCATTAGCCGATTATGCCTTGACCCCCAGCATAGCGATTATTGATCCACAGTTAGTGATGCGTATGCCCAAAGGTCTGACGGCTTATGGTGGTATCGACGCACTGACTCACGCGTTAGAATCGTTAGTGTCTTCCTTTGCCAGCAACTTTACGACACCTAATGCCTTAGAAGCGATTCGTTTATTGTTTAAATATTTACCTGCCGCCTATCATGAAGGCGCGGCTAATCCAAAAGCCAGAGAGAAAGTGCATTATGCCGCAACCATTGCAGGAACTGCATTTGCCAATGCTTTTTTAGGTATTTGTCATTCATTAGCCCATCAATTAGGCGGGACTTTTCATGTGCCACACGGCTTAGCAAATGCTTTGATGATTACCCACGTTATTCGTTATAACGCAACGGATAAACCGTTTCGTCAAGCCGCTTTTTCACAATATCATTACCCAAGTGCGAAAGGACGTTACATCGGTGCAGTGGATTACTTACAGTTAAGTTGTGGTCTCAGTGACGATGACAAAATTGAACTACTGATTCAAAAAGTGGAAGACTTAAAAAAAGAAGTAGATATTCCTGCAACACTGAAAGAAGCCATGCCTAATGTCACTGAAGAAATGTTTTTAGCGGCAGTTGATCGCATGGCTGAACAAGCATTTGATGATCAATGCACAGGCACAAATCCACGCGCCCCATTGATTAATGATTTGAAACAGCTGTATTTGGTGGCTTATTACGGTAATACGGACGCTTTTTAATACACACTGAACACTTACGAAGTTCATCGCACGATTGTTGAGCTTCGTATAGTCCGTATTCAAAAAACTTAACCTCCATAGCTTTTCGTTAATAAAATGATTACAAAACCGTTCGCACGGAGCCTGTCGAAGTGTGAATGTGGTTCGACAAGGCTCTCATGAGCGTAGTCAAATGGCTCACCACGAACGGTATCATTTTATTGTGCGTTAGCTCTATATGGACTAGAGGGCTTGGTACTAACGAATAAAACACTTAACGACTCAGCATAATCGTACTAGAACGAACCTGCCTTGATAGACAAGGCTCACATTAACCAAGGGGATTCCTTGCTATGAAAAATTATCACTTCGCGGTCTTTATTGGTCGCTTTCAACCGTATCACAACGGTCATCACCACATCATCAGCCAAGGCTTACAACGGGCTGAAAAAATCATCGTGTTGTGTGGCTCGGCTCATTTACCCGTCTCGCATCGCAATCCTTGGTCATTTAATGAACGTAAGACGATGATTATCAATTCGTTTCCTAAAGAAGATGCGGACAGAATCACCGTGTTGCCACTCATGGATTCACCATATAACGACGTGATTTGGATGCAGTCGGTACAGATTATTGTCAATGGCGTGGTACAAGCGTTAAATACCATGCCACATAACACACCACGCATTGCCTTAATTGGGCATTCAAAAGATCACAGTTCGTTTTATTTAAAAATGTTTCCACAATGGGAATCCATTGAAGTCAATAATCTGAATGGTCTGAATGCCACAGGTTTGCGTGATGATTATTTTAGCCACGCCGAACATTTTACCCACAGCGACAGTATTTTTAATGCCTTAACGCCTAAAGGCACACAAGCATTTTTTGCGAATGAATTTAGTCAAACAGCATTTGACACTATTCGAGCCGAACATGAATTTATCGAAGAGTATAAAAAACAATGGCAAGTAGCACCGTATCCGCCTGTATTTGTCACTGTCGATGCGGTAGTCATTCAATCGGGGCATATTTTATTAGTCAAACGCCGCGCAAGGCCTGGTAAAGGCTTAGCGGCATTAGCAGGTGGGTTCATTGGTCAACATGAACGCTTGCAAGATGCTTGTATTCGAGAATTGCGCGAAGAAACCAAACTGAAAATACCAGAACCTGTGTTACGCGGTTGTATTAAACGCCAGCATACCTTCGATGATCCACACCGTTCCTCTCGCGGTCGCACCATCACTCATGCGTTTTTGATTGAACTCCCTGCGGCTGAAAACTTACCGAAAGTAAAAGGCGGGGGGGATGCGGAAAAAGCCTTTTGGCTACCCTTAGCCGACATGAAACCTGAGAAAATGTTTGAAGATCATTATTTTATTGTGCGGTATTTGTTGGGGGAATAATGAAAATTACTTTTACTGCGTTTTATCCATATATGGACTCCTCGATTATTGCAAGTTTTAGTTTCATAAAAATGTCAATCACAGAGATCAAGATTGCTGCCAACTATTCGGTCTCATAAAGAGGTCTTGTTACCTCAGGACACCTGATGAATCTATCCGCCTACTTTTGTCTCAACCATCTTATCGATTTCTACAGAATCACTAGGTAAAACGGGTTTTAAAAGTATCAGTCTGACCTGTGGTTGTCATTATTATGGTTTCACTTACCCTCGCAATTTGGTGTATTCGGTTAGGGTTCTCTGGTTGTTATTTAGGCAGCGCGTACTTCATAGCCTTGGTTTTTAGTCGCCATCGCCCATAAAATGAGGGCATTTTTGTTGGCAAGGGCAACTGTCGCTTTATTAAAACCGCGCCGCTCGATTAACGCTTGCAGCCACATATTGAGTTTATCGGTCTTGCCACTACAGGTTTTCAGTACCGATCCGTGCGCCGTGTATCAGCATGGTACGAATATAGCGATTGCCGCGCTTAGTGCGTGTTTTAAAAGTGTCAAAGATGTAGGAAACTACGCATTTTTCCCCGATGAAAAAGAAGCGAAGCCAAAAAGTTAAACGTTATCCAACCGATTTACACGATAAAAGATGGGAAATCATTAGAGCATTATTGCCAGAGGGACTGCCGAATGGTCGCCCAAGGACAATAGATTTAAGGAAACTGATTAATGCGATATTGTACATAGTCCGCAGTGGCTGTGCATGGCGATTACTACCGCATGATGGCAAACGGTCTATGGGTATTATCGAAAGTGAACAAAAGAGGGGCTGTGGCAACGAATTCATGACACCTTGCGAGCATGGGTGCGGCAAAAAGCAGGTGAAAAGGGCTTCAATGCGGCTAAGCAAATCCAAGGACGCAAACGTCATATTCTGCTTGATACACTGGGATTGATTAGGGTCGTTGTGGTCACGGAAGTGTCGGTTCAAGAGCGTGATGGCGCAAAGCTTATCTTCAGGAAGTTGTAAGATTGTCGCCGTATTTGGGTTGATGCGGGTTATCGTGGACCAAAACTGGCAGCGTGAGTCGCACAACGTTTCCACATTGTTGTACAAGCCGTTTTACGTCCAGATAACATCAAAGGCTTTCACTTGCTACCCCGCCGCTGGGTGGTGGAACGAACTTTCGCTTGGCTTTATCGCTATCGTCGATTGAGTAAAGACTACGAGGTTCTCACTGATTCCAGCGTCGCCTTTATTCATATCGCCATGATAAATCTAAGCTCATATCGTGTTTTGAGGACATGATAAAATCTGCATTTTTCCCATGATCCTACGTCTTCAAGAGTTAATAGATGAGAGCAAAGCTTACAGTGTCATCAGGAAGTTACGTTGGAAAAGTGGATACAGCTGCCCATTTTGTAGCTCAAATAAAATCCGCAAACGGGGTAAAAATGACCGCCATTCAGGGTGTCAACGCTATCAGTGCAAAAAATGTACGAAGCGATTTGATGATTTGACAGGAACAATTTTCTCAGGTCGTCATCAATCGATTACGGTATGGATAAGTTATTTGTACCTTCTTGGTTTGAATGTGTCGAACGCCCAAATCGCCCAAGAGCTGGGTTTATGTGCCAGTGATAGTCAGCGAATGG
>MBQZ01000013.1 GCA_002134785.1 Crenothrix sp. D3 | reverse complement strand
CCAAAACGCTCTGCCGCTTCCGCTTGTGTTAACCCTTCTTGTTCTTTAATCGCCAATACTTTTTGGCGGAAATCGGCTGAATATGTCATCTAATTTAAAATAATCAAATTATACTGCTTTAGCTATATTAACAAAGTAACGGGATTATCAAACTTGGCAGGACAGCACGTTGAATTACCTGCGGAAACGCTGGATTTGCATAAACTGCTGGCAAGTCATGCCACAGTGAATCGTTCTGGCATACCAAGTAATCCAGTCGCTGACACATCGCCGACGTTTTATTTTCTCGATGCGCAACAACATCCGCACCGTGATTTAAATACCTTGGGATTACCAAACAGCCATGCCGCGTTTGATGTTCATGCGGTGCGTCGGGATTTTCCGATTTTGCGTGAGCGGGTGAATGGACAGCCATTAGCGTGGCTGGACAACGCCGCAACCACGCAAAAACCGCAAGTGGTGATTGACAGAATTTCGGAATTTTACAGTCATGAAAATTCCAACATTCACCGTGCCGCGCATGAACTGGCAGCACGCGCGACTGATGCCTATGAAAAAGCCCGCAAAACCGTCGCGGATTTTCTTCATGCGTCCTCGCCTGATGAGATTGTCTTTGTCCGTGGTTCAACCGAAGCGATTAATTTAGTCGCCAAAAGTTGGGGGCAACAAAACATCGGCAAAGGTGATGAAATCGTCATCACTTGGCTGGAGCATCATGCCAATATCGTACCGTGGAAACAATTGTGCGATGCCACAGGAGCGACTTTGCGCGTTGCACCTGTGGATGATAACGGGCAAGTGTTATTGGATGAATACGCCAAACTGCTGAACTCGCACACTAAATTGGTATCGTTTACGCAGGTGTCGAACGCGCTGGGAACAATCACGCCCGCTCAGGATATGATTGAACTGGCGCATCGTGTCGGTGCAAAAGTATTGCTGGACGCGGCGCAATCGGTGTCGCATTTAAGTGTTGATGTTCAAGCCTTAAATTGCGATTGGCTGGTCTTTTCGGGTCATAAAATTTTCGGCCCGACAGGTATCGGCGTGCTGTACGGCAAAGCGGAAATACTGGACGCAACGCAACCGTGGCAAGGTGGCGGCAATATGATTGAAGATGTCACCTTTGACAAAATCATCTATCAACCTGCCCCCGCGCGTTTTGAAGCAGGCACGGGTAATATTGCGGATGCCGTTGGCTTAGGCACGGCGTTGGAATACTTGCAACGTATCGGCGTACCGAATGTCGCACGTTATGAGCATGAACTATTAGGCTATGCGATTGAAGGGTTACGCGGTGTCAACGGCTTGCGCTTGATTGGTACAGCAACGGAAAAAACCAGCGTATTATCGTTTGTGTTAAAAGGTCACAGTACCCAAGACGTGGGCGATGCGTTGAATAAAGCAGGAATTGCGGTACGCTCTGGACATCATTGTGCACAACCGATTTTGCGCCGCTTTGGTTTGGAAAGCACCGTGCGTCCATCATTGGCGTTTTATAACACTTACGAAGAAATTGATCGTTTAGTAAGTGTGGTAAGACAAGTTCAAGCAGGACAGATTGGGTTTTATTAATCTGGTAATAACGGAGTACAAACCTAGGTTTGTACTCCAGTTTCCACGCTTTTTGTAACATTTAATTATTTTGCTGTTAATACCGCCAAATTCACATCGCGTAATTGCGTTAATAACAGTTCGCCGTCTTCGGATACTCGAAACTCACCATACTTCGCGCTTTGATAGCGTTCTGCTTGCCCTTCTTCAAAAAAATACGCATTGGTGGCAAACTTTATTTGTTCATTGCGTATGCGATACCGTAATAAAACCTCATTATTTGCTAACGGTGCATCATTCGCTAAGCGTTTAAAAGTAGCGATATTTTTCTCATTTAATTCAGCAATTAAATAACCGTCTTTACCTTCTTTTATACGTCCAAAACCAAACGCATTATTGGCAATGTTATAATTTAACGCCATATAATCGCCCTGCATTAAAGAGCGTGGATCAACAGGTGCGAGTTCTAAATAAATGACTCGACCGTTATTGCGTAATTGTTGACGTTGATAAATCGTGATATTCACAGCCAATAATATCAACACGCCCGTCACTAAAATAATTATTTTACGCATGAGGATTCTCGGCATATAAAAATCTGTGTAATGCAAACCGTATCGCTAATAATACGATACCTGTTAAAAATAATACCATAGACTTAAATAACAGCGTGTGGTCTAACAAATAATAATAGCGGGCTAAAAAACCTAATAAGGCACAGAGACCTAAGCCCATTAATACTTTATTTTTATTATTAAAACCCAATAATAAAATCAATAATGAAGTCGCTAAGCCTTTAGCGACAAACGATAATAAACATAATAAAATCGCCGCCGTTAATGCAAATAATGCCGTGCGACTATTTAAATCGATGTGTTCTTTTTTTAATAGCACAATAATCACCCACACAAAGGTAAAAGCCACCAATAGTGTGCCGATAAGCGGAGCTTGTAACATTAGCCACGTTTTTTCAGCGTGAAACCAACTAGCAAGGTCTAGTCCTAACAATAAATGAATAACTTCAAATTGCAATAAAGATAAAGCCAAACCATAACCGATTGGACGCAATATAAAACCGTGTCTCGCCCAATACTGCTCATTTGACCAAATCAGCGCGAAACTAATGGCGGCAATACCTGAAATTAAGCCATACACACCCATGCTGTGTAGAAAAATCATTAATGCTGTCATTGCCGCTAGAGTGGTCAATACACGATGTATGCTATTGGCTAAAAATACTGTTAAGACCGCTTGAAATATAAATAGTATAAAAAACGCTAGATAATCATCACCTTTAAATAAATCAAACAAGCCAAACATAAATAAGCCTTGTCCTGCAAAACTAACCGCTAAACCAAATTGCTGAGCAAAATCATTATGGCGCGTTAAACGAAAAATACCGCCCGCAACACCACATAACACCACGCCTAATATCATGGCAAACGGTTCTTTTTCGATGAGTTCATTAAATATAGAACCGAAAAAACCCATGATAAAAAATGCCCCTATCCAACCTGCAATACCTTGCATGGTGCGTAAATACCAAGGCGCGGTTAACACCTCATGATTCGGTAATTCACCTGTTACTAAACCTTGTTCTGTTAAGGCTTGCCATACAGCTTGTTTACTGAGTTCATTCATGATGCCCACCCTGTGCGACTGATTTCAACCAAAACCCACCCAATGCCGATAAGCCAATAATCACAAAACCGATAAACAAAAACACGCCCGCTTCATCCATCTTGTTATTCATCATTTTCTCAGTCAACCACACGGTAATAAAAATAATGCCACTGAGTACGCCACCTGCCAACACAAACACATCCAGCAAAATATGACGATATACCGTGTATGCTAAGCCCATCCAAACAGGATAAACCAACAACGAGGCTTGAATACTGTCATTATGAATATCACCAATTGCAAAAATAGCCATTGTGCTAATAATACCGCCACTGACTACAGCCAACACTCGCGCCGACCAACGCTCAGCCAACCAATCAAACTGTGTCAGCACAGCAACCAGTTCGCGCACTGCCCACGCAACCGTATTCAGTGTAAATATCGCCCATAAAATTTCGTCAAAATTAAACAGAATGCCAAAAAAACCGCCAAAGAGTTGGTAATACAAGATAGCGGCAACATTAATCAGCCCTAACCAAAACAACCACAACGCAGAAAAACAACTGACCAACACCCAAGGTAAAATGGCAATAGCCCAAACCGTGAATAACTCGTAAGTATCCGCACCCGTTTGATAAGTTTGTCCTACCAATGCCAATAATGCCCCAATCAGTAATGCAGCAAACAATAACGCGGATTTACCTGTCGTTGCGTTTAAATCCAATCGCCAACATAAACACAGACTGCCGATAATCAGCAATTCCAATAAGCCAAATTTTGCTAACTCACCAATCGCTTGCCAGTTATAGGCAAAAAAGAAAATCACGCCCAACGCACAAAACGTCGCCGCTAACCAAAGCATTAAAGAATCGAAAAATGTGCGCCAATCGGCTTTGCTAGGTGTAACACCTGCCAAACGTAGCGCGGTACTGACGGCATTAGCAGGAATACTGCCTTGTTCTAGCCATTGTAATAAAGCGGTGCGTGTGTTGTTCATGACAGCTCCGTGATTGAGAGTTCAGAGTTGTCATTAAAACACAGATTGTGAGTAGGTTAAACTGAGAGTAGATATAGGTTGGGTTAGTATAATTAACTGACGAAATTCACGATTGATGGGCTTCGTACGCATCAACTTAAGAAAACGCATAACAGCCCTCCGCCAACTGTCGCTAACCGATTTGAAAGCGTTCAGTGAAAGGGTTTTACAGTCAGCCAACTTTATAAATCCAGATCCCGTCAACTTCCGTTGCCGCACGATAAATCCACTGCTTTTTGCTAACTCCGTTGCTTTGTTATTTAAAATCGTCTGTAATACTCTTGCTACTTTTGAATATCAACTGTTCATGTCATTATCCTCAAATCTATAATGTTAAACCTCATTTAGACCATAGATAACTGATTTAGCTAATAAACTTTTCTTAAGTTGATGCGTATGGGGCTTCCTTCCTCAGCCCATCCTATTTCAGAACATTATTTTTTAGGCGATGAGGTGACATTTACGTCATTGGCGTTAACCTTAGCCGTCACCGATATTTATGCGCGTGTTAATAACGAAGACATGAGCGATTATTTACAACAGTTAGCTAACGAACAGAGTGTTATTCCATGACCATAAAACCGCTTATTATTGCCACGCTGGAAAGCGCGATTAATCATTATTTGTCCTTAGATGATAATGTCAGTAGCATTCTCGCACCCTTAGCGGGCAAGGTTGTTGCCATTACGATTACGCCTTTTAATGAAACACTTTATTTATGCCCAACGGCGGATAGTATTCAATGTTTGGATTATTTGCCCCAGCCTGCCGATACCCATTTAACAGGCTCATTAATGGCGTTTGGTTTAATGGGACTCAGTGCCAAACCGATGAACGCTATTTTCTCAGGCGAAGTGACTATTGACGGTGATATGAATGTAGGGCGAAAATTTCAAGACCTATTCGCTAAGCTGGATATTAATTTAGAAGGTAAACTGGCGCGTTATACAGGCGAAACAGTCGCTCACAATCTAGCGGAATTTTTTCGCGCTGGCAAAAACTGGAGCAAGGAATCGCTGGATACCTTCAAGCTCAACAGTAGTGAATTTTTGCAAGAAGAAACCCGCGATTTACCTGCTGTCCCCGAAGCTGAACTTTTTTACACTGAAGTTGATGAATTACGCACCGACTTTGACCGTTTGCAAAGTCGGATTGAACGCTTGGAAAAAATGATGACTCAAGAAAATAAATGAGCTGGTTAAGCGACGGGTTAAACTACACTTACACATTCTTAACCACTCACCTATTTATCAAAGGCAATCCGTGATTCATC
Source organism: Crenothrix sp. D3 (assembly GCA_002134785.1). Lineage (GTDB taxonomy): Bacteria > Pseudomonadota > Gammaproteobacteria > Methylococcales > Methylomonadaceae > UBA4132. Next base: position 70,818 of record MBQZ01000013.1, on the reverse strand, counting down.
CTAAAATAGTTTTTCGTTTAATCCATATTAGCTGGGTTCTTATTCTGCATGGACTGGATGAAATTGTCTTAAAAACCCATTTATTCCGTCCGATTCGTTATCTGGCGGTTTTTTCGCCGTATTATTGGTTAAAAAAAGAATCTGAGCCACGCGGCGTGCGGATTCGTCATGCACTGGAAGATTTAGGGCCAATTTACGTTAAATTTGGACAAGCCTTATCGACGCGCAAAGATTTGCTACCCGATGATATAGCCGATGAATTGGTTAAATTACAAGACCGTGTACCACCGTTTGGTAATGAGGTGGCGCGGGCTATTATTGAATCAGAATTGGGGATGTCGATAGCCGAAGCCTTTGCCGAATTTGACCCGACTCCCCTCGCCTCCGCTTCCGTTGCACAGGTGCATACCGCCGTACTGCACACAGGTGAACAAGTCGTCGTTAAAGTGTTGCGCCCTGATATTGAACAACGCATTATTTCCGATATGGGGTTGTTACATGAATTAGCACGGATTGCTGAACGTTTTTGGGCAGATGCCAAACGCTTACGCGCACAGGAAGTGGTCGCAGAATTTGAACGTACCACCTTGGACGAGTTGGATTTAGTGCGTGAAGCAGCGAATGCGGCAAAATTGCGCCGTAACTTTGAAGGTTCTGAACTGATTTATATTCCTGAAATTCATTGGCCACTGACACGAAAAAAAGTCATGGTGATGGAACGTATTCATGGCATACCCGTGGGCGATATTGCCGCATTAAGAGCAGGTGGTGCGGATTTCAAATCACTCGCTGAACGGGGCGTAGAAATATTTTTCACCCAAGTCTTTAGGGATAATTTCTTTCATGCCGATATGCACCCTGGTAATATTTTTGTTGAGTTACCCAATAAATATATCGCGGTGGATTTTGGTATTGTCGGCACGTTGTCGCTGTCCGATCAACGTTATCTTGCGGAAAATTTCTTAGCATTTTTTAATCGTGATTATCGCAAAGTCGCCGAAATGCACGTTGAATCAGGTTGGGTGCCAAGCGGTACGCGTATCGAAGAATTTGAATCGGCGATTCGTAGCGTCTGTGAACCTATTTTTGAAAAGCCACTGAAAGATATTTCCTTTGGGCAATTATTACTGCGTTTATTCCAAACCGCACGGCGATTTGATATGCACGTCCAACCTCAATTGGTGTTATTACAAAAAACCTTGCTGAATATCGAAGGTTTAGGGCGTGAACTCTATCCAGAATTGGATTTATGGCAAACGGCGAAACCATTTTTAGAAGGTTGGTTTCATGACCGTATTGGCCCGAAAGCGAAAATTACCCGCTTGCTTAAGCAGTTTCCTGAATTTGCCGAACAATTCCCTGAAATTCCGTCGTTAGTTTATAAAGCCCTCGACAATGCCGCTTACGCCCAGCAACGCGCTGAAGCACAACGGAGGGAATTAGAATTAATGCGACAACAAATGGAAACTAATCATAAAACGACTGTGTTGGCGATGTTAATTAGTGCCGTTGCTATTAGTCTCGCGGTGTTGTTACAACAAAATTTAAGATAAGCCAACAAATAATATGAGTTCCATTATGCAAAAAATACTGCAAACAATTATCTGGATTAGTTTCATTATCTGCACAGTTTTCAGTGGTCAACTGAGGGCGCAAGAGCAGCGTGTCGCGTTAGTGATTGGTAATGCGACTTATGAAAATTCTCCGCTGGCTAATCCTGTCAACGATGCCACCGACATGGCAGATAAACTGAGTAGTCTGGGTTTTGATGTGGTTAGTCACAACAATATTAGTATGCGAGAGATTGGTTCAATTTTGAGTGAATTTCGTAGCAAACTCAAACCAGGTTCTGTGGCATTAGTGTTTTATGCAGGACATGGCATTCAGATTAAAGGCGAAAATTATTTTCCCGCTGTCGATGCCAAAATCCAGACGGAAGAAGATGTGCCTAACCAAAGTATTGCCATCAGGCAAATTATGGATATTTTGGATGAATCAAAAACTCGCCTCAATTTAGTTTTTCTTGATGCTTGTCGCAATAATCCCTTCGCTCGTAGTTTTCGTTCGTCTGCCAGTGGTTTAGCACGCGTGAGCGCACCGACTGGTACGCTGATTTCTTATGCCACGCGGCCGGGTAGCGTAGCAGCCGACGGTGAAGGTCGTAATGGACTTTATACCAGCAAACTACTCACTCAAATGAACAGCAGCGAACAGATTGAACTCAGTCTCAAAAGTGTGGTGAGTGAAGTAAAAGCGGCTTCACGCGGTAAGCAAGAACCTTGGATGGAGGGTAGCATTGAAGGCGAATTTTGTTTTGCAGGTTGCGGCGCAAGTCCTCAAGTATCAACTGCTCCCGCTCCTGTTGTTGCCGCTGAAACAGACTCTAGCAGTATTGAACTTAGCTTCTGGGATAGCATTAAGAATAGTAGCAACCCAGAAGATTTTCGTGCCTATCTCGCTCAATACCCTAAAGGCAAATTTGAATCTTTGGCTCACAATCGACTAGACCAATTCACACAAGCAACCGCTGCCGTTGAAGCCCCTGCACCAAGAACACCACCCAGCCACACAGAAGGAATGATGGTGGACAGTTACACCGCGCGTTTAAGCTCTAAAGATCATTTCAACAGTGACGGTACACGTTTAAAATCAGTCGCTGACATTATTCGTCAAGATCGCGCTAATTATCATAAATTCAATGTCCGTGATAACGACGACAGAGGGGATAATTTTTTCAGCGATAAAGACAACCGTGGACGCATAGCGGCGATGTTGGAAAAAGGGACTATTGACAACGCAACCACCGAAAGCATACTCAATAGCACGCCTGTGGTGTTAGTGAATATCTACAATCAATATATCGAGGTCTATTTACAATGAAAGCCCTAGCCGCCATTTTATGCCTATCCTGCGTTACCAATTATGCCCACGCGGCTTGCGATAAAAATGCTGATAAACTCCTCAAAGCCTATCCTGAACATTTAGTCGCCTGCGAGAATAACACCATCGTGTGGAAGTCTGGCGAGCGGCAACTGTATGATGATGGCAAACAAAAAACCTTTGACCAATTGCTAGAGCAAGCCGATGTTGAAGATATGTTTGCTTACCATTACCCTGTCGGTGCGGATTCCTACGCCCCACCTGCATTAAATGCTGACGCTGGACGGATTAGAAACGAAGAGTTTTTTAAACGTATGTACGGCGCGAGTTCGTCAGACGTTAAAAGCCATTTAACCACCCTAAAATGGCTACCCAAATCAGACGGCGAAACCATCAAAATTCAAAGCGTCAACGGTGTCAATGCCAAACTGGAACAAATCTCCAAAGAATTGGACGAACTCCCTCCCGCATTAAAAAAATACGTCATCGACACCTCAGGCACCTTCAACTGGCGCGTCATCAGCGGCACAGACAGATTAAGCAACCATTCTTTCGCCATCGCCATCGACATCAACACCAAACACGCTGATTATTGGCAATGGTCAAAAGGCGCGTATTCATACAAAAACTCCATTCCACACGAAATCGTAGAAATTTTTGAAAAACACGGTTTTATCTGGGGCGGCAAATGGTACCACTACGACACCATGCACTTTGAATACAGACCTGAATTGTTAATTAATTAATTCCGCTTAGCACAATCGGCTTTGTAATAAATTTGAAGTGCTTTAGTCATATACTAATCGCTTATCACTTCCCGTTTTTTACAATCTGCCATCATGTATAAAATACACACCGCAAAGCTGTCCTACGATTTTAAAACCCTGCGTAATCTGATGGCGAAAGCGACACCGCCGCGTTCGGGTGATTATCTTGCGGGTGTGGCTGCTGCCAATAATTTGGAGCGCGTGGCGGCGCAATGGGTGCTTGCCGATGTGCCGCTCAAACAATTTCTCAATGAGGCACTGGTGCCTTATGAACAGGATGAAGTTACCCGCCTGATTATTGATGAACATGACGGTGTAGCGTTCGCGCCTGTCAGTCATTTCACAGTCGGCGATTTTCGTGATTGGCTGTTATCTGAGCAGGCGAACACCAAGGTATTAACCAGTATTGCTGCTGGTTTAACCCCTGAAATGGTGGCGGCGGTGTCTAAAATTATGCGTATTCAGGATTTGATTCTGGTGGCGAAAAAATGCCGCGTGATTACCCGTTTTCGTGGCACGATAGGGTTAGAAAACCGCTTATCCACCCGTTTACAACCCAATCATCCGACCGATAATCCAGCGGGGGTTGCTGCCAGTTTGTTGGATGGTTTGCTGTATGGTTGCGGTGATGCGGTTATCGGTATTAACCCCGCGTCGGATAATCTGGAAGCCACCTCGCGCTTGCTGTATATGCTGAATGACGTTATCGACCGCTATGCGATACCGACGCAATCCTGTGTGCTGGCTCATGTAACCACCACTTTAAAAGCCATTGAACAAGGCGCACCCGTTGATTTGGTGTTTCAATCCATTGCGGGTACGCAACAAGCCAATGACAGTTTCGGTATCAATCTGAATGTATTACACGAAGCCCATCTCGCCGCGCTGGAACTGAAACGCGGAACGTTGGGCAATAACTGTATGTATTTTGAAACGGGTCAAGGCAGTGCGTTATCCGCTAATGCGCATGAAGGCATGGATCAGCAAACCTGTGAAGCCCGCGCTTATGCCGTTGCCCGCAAATTTAAACCGTTGTTGGTCAATACGGTGGTTGGTTTTATCGGCCCTGAATATTTGTATGATGGTAAGCAGATTATTCGCGCAGGGCTGGAAGATCATTTTTGCGGCAAATTATTGGGGTTGCCGATGGGTTGTGATGTTTGCTACACCAACCACGCCGAAGCCGATCAGGATGATATGGATATGCTGTTGACGCAATTCGCGGTAGCAGGCGGGACATTTATTATGGGCGTACCAGGTGCGGATGATGTGATGCTCAATTATCAATCGACTTCGTTTCATGACGCGCTGTATGTGCGCCAAGTGCTGGGCTTACGACCCGCACCAGAATTTGAACGCTGGTTGCAACAACACGGCATTTTTAATGCGGATAATCAATTAATGGCACAACGCCAGTTACCAGCTTTATTTAAACCCGCAGTACAAAAACTGACTGGAGGCGGCAATGACTGATTCTAAAGACCTGTGGCACAGCTTGAACCAATTCACCCCTGCGCGTATTGCTCAAGGACGCGCGGGCATGAGTCAAACCACGCGCAACAGTCTGGAGTTTCAGTTAGCCCACGCCTTGGCGCGTGATGCTGTTAATATCCCGCTGGATTTTGCTCAATTGGAACAAGGCATCAACGCGCTGGGCTATACAACGCTAACGTTACAAACCCAAGCAGAAAATCAGCGGCTATATTTACAACGTCCTGATTTAGGACGCGTGTTAAGTGCATCTGCCGTAAGCTGTTTGCAACAGCACCCAAGCACTCAAGCGGATGCTGTCGTTGTGGTAGCTGACGGTTTATCATCCAAAGCCATAGAGCAACACGCAGTACCGTTTTTACGTTTACTATTGCCCGAACTGCAAGCCAAAACGTACCAACTTCCGCCTGTCTGTCTGATAAAACATGGACGCGTTGCCATTGGTGATGCGGTCGCCGACCACTATGCGGCTCGTTTGTGTATCGTGTTAATCGGTGAACGCCCTGGTTTGAGTTCACCTGACAGCATGGGTATTTATTTCACTTATCAAGCTAAATCGGGTATCAGCACCGATGCCGACCGCAACTGTATTTCCAATATTCACAGCAACGGGTTGAGTTATGAACAAGCATTAAAAAAGCTGCTGTTTTTGCTGCATGAAGCGGAAAAATGTCAATTTTCGGGGGTTGCGTTAAAAGATGAAACCACAGAAACTACGACAGTCAATGAACGGCGACAGATTAATTTTTTACTGGATTAACCCCTGATGTCGATATAAATACTTTTGGTGTCCACTTAGTCTGCCAGTCATTAACAGGAAATCTGCAAGGCTGGCGTGCATTAATGCGTACCTAAACCAACACCTTCTCCTGCAATAACTTAATTTCATCTCTGATTTTCGCCGCTTGTTCAAATTCCAGATTTTTAGCGTGTTGATACATCGCATCTTCCAGCTGCTTGAGTGTTTTGCTTAGTTGCTTGGGAGTCATGCTTTGATAATCGGCGGAAGGTTCGGCGATTTGTAAACTTATCTTAGCTTGTGTTGCACCAGCAGGCAGGGCGGTTTGTAAAATATCAGTGATGGATTTGACAATGCTGGCGGGTTCTATGCCATGTTTAACATTAAATTCGCGTTGTTTTTCACGGCGGCGGTCAGTTTCATCAATGGCTTGCTGCATAGAACGAGTGACTTTGTCGGCGTATAAAATCGCTTTGCCGTTAAGATGACGGGCGGCGCGTCCGATGGTTTGCACTAAGGACACCACTGAACGTAAAAAGCCTTCTTTGTCAGCATCGAGAATAGCGACTAAGGACACTTCGGGTATGTCTAGCCCTTCGCGCAATAAGTTAATACCGACGATAACATCAAATTTTCCTAAACGTAAATCACGAATAATTTCGACGCGTTCAACGGTCGCCACATCGGAATGTAGATAGCGCACTTTTACCGCGTGTTCGGTAAGGTATTCGGTTAAATCTTCTGCCATGCGTTTGGTGAGCGTGGTGACTAATACGCGCTGATTGACTTTAACGCGTTGAGTGATTTCCGATAATAAGTCATCAACTTGCGTGGTCGCAGGACGCACTTCAACCACAGGATCAAGTAAGCCTGTAGGTCTTACCACTTGCTCAACAAACGCGCCACAATGGTCTTTTTCATACACACTGGGCGTGGCGGAGACATAAAGTCGTTGCGGTGATTTAGCTTCAAATTCATCAAAGCGTAATGGGCGATTATCTAAGGCGGACGGTAAACGAAAGCCGTATTGAACTAGAGTTTCTTTGCGTGAGCGGTCGCCTTTGTACATCGCGCCGATTTGCGGCACGGTGACGTGGCTTTCATCCAAGACCAGCAGCGCGTTGGCGGGTAAATAATCAAATAAAGTTGGTGGTGATTCGCCTTCCGCTCTGCCTGATAAATAACGCGAGTAGTTTTCTATGCCTGAGCAATAGCCGATTTCTAAAATCATTTCTATATCAAACAACGTGCGTTGTTCTAATCGTTGGGCTTCGACCAATTTATTCTGCGCGTACAATTCAGCTAAACGCTCTTTTAATTCTGCTTTGATAGACTCGACAGCGGCTAATAATTGTTCACGCGGAGTCACATAATGACTTTTTGGATACACGGTAAAACGCGCCACGCGGCGAATGACTTCACCCGTCAAGGGATCAAACAGCGATAACTGCTCAACTTCATCATCAAACAGTTCTATGCGTAAAGCTTCGGCATCGGCTTCTGCTGGGAATATATCAATCACATCACCCCGCACTCGATAAGTAGCGCGGCGTAGTTCAGTATCATTGCGAGTGTACTGCATTTCAGCCAAACGGCGAATGATGTCACGTTGTTTGATTAAATCGCCTTTGACTAAATGCAGCACCATTTGAAAATAGGATTCAGGTTCACCTAAGCCATAAATCGCCGACACCGTGGCGACGACAATGGTGTCAGTACGCTCTAATAGGGCTTTAGTCGCAGATAAACGCATTTGTTCAATATGTTCATTCAATGACGCATCTTTATCTATGAAGGTATCGGAGGCAGGAATATAGGCTTCTGGCTGGTAATAATCGTAATAAGAGACGAAATATTCCACGCTGTTTTCAGGAAAAAATTCTTTCATTTCGCCGTATAACTGCGCCGCTAAGGTTTTATTCGGAGCCATAATCATCGCAGGGCGTTGCGTTTGCGCGATGACATTGGCAATCGTAAAGGTTTTACCAGAACCCGTCACACCTAATAAGGTTTGATGAACTTCACCGTCATTTAGCCCTGTAATGAGTTGCACAATCGCTTCGGGTTGATCCCCTGCGGGTTGGAATGGGCTGTGTAGTTTGAAGGGTTTGTGTTTGTCAGTGGGCATGGTTGTTAATTACCTTAACTTTTAGACAATAAAAAAGGCTGTCACCCGACAGTGACAGCCTTTTTATTAGCGATGAAAGCTAAAAGGTATTAAGCGACTGCAATCGCTTTTACTTTTGCATTCAATCTGCTTTTACCGCGTGAGGCTTTATTTTTATGGATAATGCCTTTGTTGACAGCAGAATCGATAATTGGCACTACGATATTGTAGGCAGTTTGTGCGGTTTCTTTATCGCCTGATTTTACAGCAGCAAGCACTTTCTTTACAAAAGTGCGTAATTTGCTGCGTTGTCCTGCGTTGCGAATACGGCTTTTTTCCGCTTGCTTCGCACGCTTTTTAGCTTGTGCTGTATTAGCCATAGTGTCAGTGTCTCGATTCTTCAAAGTTAGTTAATAGCCGCGTATTATCTTTTTAACTGTTATTATTGTCAATCTATTTAAAGAATTTAAGAGGTTATAACAATGAGTAGGCTACTTTTTAAATCCACGATGGTAGTTGGTAGCATGACGCTTATTTCCCGACTATTGGGATTTGTTCGTGATATGTTAATCGCACGGTTATTTGGTGTCGATTTAGCGACCGATGCTTTTTTTGTGGCCTTTAAAATTCCCAATTTTTTGCGCCGTTTATTTGCCGAAGGCGCGTTTGCTCATGCGTTTGTACCCGTGCTAACGGATTACAAAGAACAAGGCAGTAAAGCCGCATTGAAGTTGTTCATTGATAAAACCGCTGGCACATTAGCCGTGTGCTTACTGTTAATGACCTTAGCAGGTGTCGTACTTGCGCCTGTGCTGATTTTATTATTGGCACCTGGTTTTTCATGGCAAGGCACACAACATGATTTATCGGTGTTGATGTTACAAATCACCTTTCCGTACTTGTTACTTATTTCCTTGACGGCATTCGCGGGTAGCATTTTAAATGCCCACAGTAAATTTGCTATCCCTGCCCTCACCCCTGTTTTTCTCAATATTTGCATGATAGCGACAGCAATTTGGTTAGCACCGTTAATGGACACGCCTGTCGTGGCACTCGCTTGGGGGGTTTTTATTGCAGGTATCGTGCAGCTCTTATTTCAGATACCTAGTTTAGTGCGTTTAGGTTTACTGCCCCGTCCGCGACTTGATTTTAAAGACGCAGGCGTTAATCGGGTGATTAAACTCATGCTACCTGCTATGTTTAGCGTTTCCGTTACGCAAATCAATTTATTGCTAGATACCCTAATTGCCTCATTTTTAACCGTGGGTAGCGTGTCATGGTTGTATTATTCAGATCGTTTAGTCGAATTTCCACTAGGTATTTTAGGGCTGGCATTGGGGACAGTCATTTTACCTAGTTTGGCTAAGAATCATGCCGCAGAAAATAGCGTGGCATTTTCTCAGTCTTTAGATTGGGGCTTGCGTTTAGTCTTATTAGTCGGAATGCCTGCCACCATTGGCTTGTTTGTCTTAGCCGAACCTATGTTATCGACACTCTTTCAATACCACGAGTTTACTATCAATGATGTCCATTTAGCCGCCCAAAGTTTAAGGGGTTATGCGGTAGGTTTGCTTGGCTATCTGTTAATTAAAGTATTAGTTCCCGCATTTACTGCCCGTCAGGAAGTAAAAACCCCTGTGCGTTATGGAATTTACGCTATGATAATCAGCTTAGCGTTAAATATAGTTTTAGTGTTTCCTTTAGCACACGCGGGTTTAGCCTTAGCCACCTCATTAGGTGCGTTTTTTAATGCTGCCTTATTGCTAAAAAAACTACTAAAAGACAAAATTTATCAACCTGCAAACGGTTGGCTATTATTTTTTAGCCGCGTATTATTGGCAAGTGCTACGATGACAGCGGCGTTGTATTATTGGGTTGATGCCAGTTGGTGGACTGCGTGGAGTTCAACAGAGCGAGTGCTGCATTTGCTCAAGTGGATAAGCATAGGCATGATAATCTATAGTGTAACCCTGTTACTCACAGGCTTAAAACCACGCCATTTAACGGTAGCAAATTCTAAACCTTAGCTTACATGGATTGCCTCAACATGAAAGCTAATTAACATAACCGAGGTGAATAATTTGGAGATGTATCTATGAACAATCTTACCGCACTTTCTTTAAGCATTGGCGCATTAAGTGGCGTTGCCACATTTTTAGCAGTTGGCCCTACGGCTGGCTTATTTTTAATATGGGCATTAACCATTGCGTGGGCAGCTTACTTTGCGTTTGGTGCGACTAAAGAAGCCTTGAAAAATGTCATCGTCTGTGGCGTGTTTGGTGTGGCGATGGCGTGGATAGCGGCTGTGTTAATTACCACTATTCCAGCAGGATCATTTGCTTTCCCAGTAATGGCTTCTGTTGCGGTTGCTGTTTCTGTGGTTGTTTTATGTCTTGCTGCTCATTTTCCACAATTTGCAACCATCCCAGCCAGCGTATTGGGTTATTCAGCGACCTTTGCTTATTTATTAGAAGGCAGCAAATTAACCCAAGATGTATTGCTCAGTGCGCATTGGGGTAATCCTTTATTAATCGTGTCTTTCTCTCTTGCACTTGGCGCGTATTTCGGTGAAGGTTCAGTATTACTCAGCAACAAAATACAAGAATTAGCCAACAAAAAATAATTGCTTAATGAATAGGGGCAATGAATAACGTTGCCCCTACGATTTAAAATCTACCCTGCTTTTATGAACATAGAACAACATAAACTCACGCAAGCGACACAAATAGCGTCACCAAATTTTGATGATAGACCCAATGTGAATGATATTTCATTGCTGGTCATTCACTGTATCAGTCTGCCAGCGGGTAAATTTGGCGGAGACTATATCAATCAGTTATTTTGTAACCAGCTAAATCCTGCCGCGCATCCGTATTTTCAAACCATCTATCAATTGCAAGTGTCAGCACATTTATTGATTCGGCGCACAGGCGAAATAGTACAGTATGTTCCATTTGATAAACGTGCTTGGCACGCAGGACAATCCAATTATGAAGGGCGAGAGCGGTGTAATGATTTTTCGATAGGGATTGAATTGGAAGGGACTGAGCTTATCCCTTATACCAATGCGCAGTATGAGCAACTTAACGCCGTGATTACTGCGTTATTGGCAAACTATTCGACTTTATCAAAACAACACATTACAGGTCACAGTGACATTGCACCCAACCGCAAAACTGATCCAGGTGTATCATTCGATTGGAATCGCATCAATAGAACATGGAGATAAAAGGGTGTAATTGTTCTGAACTTCAGTCCTCCTTCAACAAGGTGCTTATATTGCTGATGAGTTCGGGTGTCAGTTTAACGGCTTTAATCCGCTTAAGCAGAGGTAATATTGATATTGGGTAGCGGATTAAACCTGTTGTTAGCAACTTTACAGCCTAGAAAAACAAGGCATTCAGTAGTAAAAACAACAACAGATTTAATACCTGTGTGTACTTGTGTTGATTAGGATATTTTTCGAGTAATGTAAAGCAAGGGCGGTCTTTTAGACCTGCTAACCGCTAGTCCTTACTTGCAACAGGATTTACATTAACCAAATGACCTTTGTTATCAAAATTAGCCGTCATTTCTGAGTCGCGTTGTTTTAAATAATTTTCAATTAATAATTTGACCTTTGTTTGATCTTTAGGACCCCATAATTTATTAATCATGCCTTCCATAATCATTCCATAAACACAGGCTTCTATGGATTCCATCACTGCCATTTGTGGTGGTTCATTACTGGAAACGCCTGCTTCAATTTCCAATAATCGCTGAAAAGACACAAACCGATATAAACCTGAATCCAGCTGCATGGAAAAAATGGTTTTCCTCGCATCGACATGATTGAGAACCGCGCCATTTTTGACAGAAACTGCTCGCAACATACTGGTTACAGTATCCCGCCTAAACTCGGTAGATCCACCTATACCGAAGTAACGTGCGCCAATTCCGCCTGTTAATAAATTAGTCTCGTAAGCAATAACCCCGCCCTCCAGTAAAATTGGGGCATACAGTAGAGGCGGCAGGCTGGGACTCTGTGCTTCGGCTTTTTTGGCATCGCCCGCATACATTTCCCGCGTTTGATTAATGATTTTGCGTTCATTCATCAGATCGGTTAGCCCCTCTCTTTCCAGTACAGTAAACCACTTGCCGTTACCCGCCTCCATTAAGGCGCGAATCAGCATAGAGGTACCGCCTTGCGTGACAGCGGTGGAATATTGCGTTAGCAATTCACTGCTTTTGTATTGCCCTGTTTGATCACGAAATTTATAAAGCGCGACTACAATGGGTTGCTCTGGCGGGGGTAAAGATCGCAACAAATCAGATATACCTGAACGATAATCGGTGGTTGCTTTGCCAGAACTAATGGGTTGAAAAACGCTAGAACACGACGTGATAGTGAGTGCAGTCAAAACACCACACAACAAGTTACGATAAAAATGAATCATGGTGTGGTTGTGTTGGTTGAGGTTGCGGGCGTAGCTACAGCGGTAGGTACATAGGGGACGACTAACACAGTCTCGGTGATACCATCAGAAATTCTAATATTCACATTGTCGTTGATTGCGTCACTCACTGCCACTGAAAAATCGCTTTGACCATCTCCGTCTATATCAAAATTAAGATTAGAATTGGGTTTAATATTGCCGTTATCGTCAAACAGATTGTTCACCGTGTTGTTTGATACTTTGTTGAGAAGTGCGCGTTGAAAATTTTCTTTGAATAGTTCAAGCTGGGACTTTGGCGGCGTTGGGGGTTTAACAACAGGCGGGTCTTTTGGCTCTTTGAAACCATTTTGCGCATTTGCCTCACCCAGCAAAACGGAACCGTTTAAAGGACTGCCACCAAAATTTGGGTTTTCAAAACGATGTACCAGCTCTGTGGCCGTCACTGGTAGCGAAAATAAGGTTAGTAAGCCGAAATAAATCCATGAACGCATATCAATAACCTCCTAGATCACGCAAAGCTTCTTTGTTTTGCTGAATATAGAATTCAGCTAATGTTCGTGCCGCTTGGGCTTTTTCTTCGATGCCGCTGGTACGGAAACCAACCCGTTCCTGATAGATGATGTCGTCGTTGATTTCTATCCAAACGAGATTGCCCGCGATTATATCGGGACGCTCCCGCACGGTGATTGTACCCACGTCAACGGGAACATCCCAACCGTTAATTAATTCTTCGTAAAATAAATGACCGACCCGCGACAACGTTTGATCGACGACCAATCCGCCGATTTCAAAATTCGGTTCGGCTACCGCTACTAAGGATAGCATCAATAATAAAATACCGAAAATAGGATGCTTCACTAATTACTCTGATGAATTACCACGCGGTTGCTATTTCCATTTTGCTTGACTGTTGCTTGATTGTTATCTCCTGTTTGTGATACTTCGCTGTCATTGCAATCGCCCTTCTGATGTATACCTGCGCTATTGTCATCACCAGATTGTTTGAGTGTCAAGGCGTTGTTTTCACCGTTTTGACTGATAAATTTTTCATTGCGCTGACCGTGCTGTTCGATGGTTTTGCGGTTACCGTGACTATCCTGCTGCATGGTTTTTTCCTGCTCAATATTAGTTGAAGAAAGACAAGCTGCTTGTGGCGTTTGATAGGCGAACGAAATGAAAAGCCCCCCCAATACAGCAAAATACAGAGTACCTTTAAACTGCTTCATAGTAATGTTACTCGAATGGGATAAAATAATACAACAAAAAAGAAAGGAGTGTTATCCACTCCTTTCTTTTCCTTTCATTGTTAATTCATAGGTTGCGTAACATCTAAACGCACCCTATGTACATCCAACAATTTACCAAACTCAGTTCAGGTTTTGGTAAACACTCGCGGTGTTAAATGCACCTGACTGAGTTACATTTGCTGAATTATCCGAACCATTGCCATTAGCGCGACCTTTATCCTGTTCAATAGTAATGCTATTGCCTTGCCCACCAGTTTGAGTGGCGTAAGCTATGTCATTATTATCATACTGGCTGATTGTAACTTCGTTTGGATGGGCAGCCGTTCCCTGACCATTTTGTGTGACAGAGGCAAAGTTACCATCATCCTGATTAACATGGGCGTTGTTAAAATTACCACCTTGTGTAACGTAAGCAGTGTTACTGTAGGAGCCGCTACCTGCACCAAATCCATTTTGATTAATATCCGATGTATTATTGTCACCAGTTTGACTAACAGAGGCTGTATTGCCGTTCCATTGTGCGATAGTAGACTTATTCAGACTGCCACTTTGGACAACATAAGCTTTATTGCCATCTGCATTTTGAGTGACTGTGGATTCGTTATTATCCCAACCATTAAAACCTGTTTGATTAACACTCGCCAAGTTACTGCTGCCATTCTGAGTAACCCAAGATTTATTACCGTCATCTTGAGTTACATACGCTTGATTGCTATTACCTGTTTGCCGAATTTCAGAGTAATTAGAGTTGCCATTTACTGGAGGTCCAGCTTGACTAACAGATGCAAGATTTCCAGAACCTGTTTGTGTAACATGGGATTCGTTACTATCACCGTCTTGGTTAACAGCAGCTGTATTGCCATTAGCTGACTGGATATTAGTTGATTTGTTGTTATATCCGTGTTGTGTTGTTGACGCAGTGTTGTTTGTACCTGTTTGAGTATCTGTCGCCTCATTGTAAGTACCATTTTGGGTGATTCCAGATGTCAGCCCATTTCCTATTTGAGATACAGTAACTTTATTATGATCACCTGTTGATGTAGATGTGGCGTTATTGCCTGCCAACGCGGCACCAGACAGCCCAAAAAGTGCAGCCAAAATTGCTGCTGATAAAATAGATTTTTTCATGGTAAATTCCTCAGTAAATTAATAAAAATTAACACCCACTGGCAGAAAACCTGCCTTATTACCTACCTGATTATTAGCTACGCTATTATTGCCAACCAATCATCTCTATCTGCATCCTGCTGAAGCCTCCCGCCTCAAAGTTTATTTTGGGTAACACTCATGTTAGTGTTGTTACCACTAATAATGCCAAAACCCACAAACGCGTCGCCATTCTGCGATACCGATACGTTGTTATTGTTGCCATGAACATCCACCAAAGCGATATTGTTATCGCCTAGTTGTGACACCCATACACCGTTATCGTTGCCATTCATACCAACGTCAGCGCGGTTGTCATTGCCCTGCTGTGTTGCCAGTAGCTCGTTATTGTTGCCGTTCAAATTGGCAATTAAATTCTGCCCTATACCATTCTGATTAACATCGACCTGATTATTGTTGCCTTCTAAATTAACCAAGGCATTGTCGTCACTTTGACTTTGATGAACGGTTATCTCATTGCTATTGCCAAAGTCATTTATTGCGGCGGTGTGCTGATTGCCTGTTTGTTTGATTCCAGCAGTTCCGTTGCCAAGCTCGGCACTTGCAGTAATCTGACGAATATGCGCGGTGTTGCTGTCACCTGATTGACGAATAGTCGCCTGATAGTTATTCCCCACCTGTTCGATTGAAGCTAGATTGCCAAAATCCGAATCAGCGTAAACAAACGGAACAAGCAAACAAACGCCCGCTAAAATCGCGGTTAGTCGGCTTTGTGTTAGCGGATTTTTCATCATCACCTGCCATTCCTAGTGTGGTCTTTAAGAGCATCATTTACCTTAACAACTGTCGGTTATTCTAGTGGACAATACTGCCGCAAAACAATGGCACAATAATGTATTATTTTCTTATTTTTTTAACGTAACTTATTGAAATAAAAGAAAATAAAAGCATTGTTATTTTTGTATATTTAAAAATAGGAAATCGTCAGTTTTTGCACATTAACAGACTGGTAATTGCATTGTTATTGCTCTTTGATTTTTTGATAGTGCTACTAATTTAAGAATGATAAAGCGGGAAGAGGCAGTTTGTATGCGGAAGACATAATGAGTGGTTTAACCGCTAATGCTTATAAATTGGCATTCGCATTTCAGAAGGGATATTTGTTATATCTAAATTTATACCCTTTAAAACACCATTGCCTCTTTCACCTTTCTTAAGGAAAATACGACAATGTTTTCTAGCTGTTTTTATAACGGATGTTATCCAAGGGCAGCGCGTATCGTTACTTTAAATCTAATAAATTGCAACGGAGGAAAGTTATGAAGGTCAATTGGGTCAAAAATAGTCGCATTCCTACAAAATGGTTTAACAATACATTGAAGTTATTGGATGCTATTGAGAGTTCACAGCAGCTGATTGATATTGTCATGGACATCAAGCAGCAATTTGGTTTTCACAGCACTTCTTATGGCTTTGTTGTACAAAATAATTTTAGAAGCGAGGATTATTACATTTACTCAGAGGATTCTTCAGAATGTAAGCAAACTTACATTGAAAATGAATATTGGAAAATAGATACGCGGATTATTGTAGCGCGTAAGCAAGTTACTCCTTTTTGCTGGAGCAATCTTCCTCATCTAGCTGAATTTATTGCCACTGATATTATGATGGGGGTTTTGGATGGCATGACGATTCCCGTACACGGACCTAATCATTTTTTTGGTTTTCTGCATTTCACTTACTGCACTACGCAAAAAAAAATAGCCAGTTGGTTACAATATATTCAACCCTTCGTGATTTGTTTGACGCAACACATTATCAAAGCAAGTTTCACTTTAATTCAAAAAAAATTGCCATCGCCAATGCTCTTCAATTCTTTAAAACAAGAGCCTGTGGTGTTGACTAGACAACAGCGCAACTGTTTGGTTTGGGCTGCGGAAGGCAAAGACACCGAAGAAATTGCGTTAATTCTTGGTATTTCTGTTTCCACTGTTAATAAACACCTCGATTCCACGTCTAAGTTACTGAATACCAATAACCGCACTCATGCTATTGCAAAGGCGATAGATGGAAAATTAATTGGTTTGGAATACAAGAAAAACACCAATATTTTCTTTTTAACAGCAGAAGTAGCGTAGGTTAATGTTGTACAGACGTTGCTACACAACGTCTGTACAACATTATAAATGGCAATAGCTAGAAACTAATCTCATCAAAACTACGCACCTGCGGGTGGATAGTTTTTTCATCAAGCGAACCTTCTCTAGTGAGCAGAATGGTTGCAAAGCCTGCGGTTTTAGCGGCGTTTAATTCTTCAATAATATCTGATAAAAACAATAGCTGATTGGCGGGTAAACCAATATGCTCAGCGATAGCGAGATAAGACGAAGACTGTTGTTTTCCACCGATGTGGGTATCAAAATAATCAGAAAACAAAGGTGTTAAATCACCAAATTCTGTATGCGCAAATAATAATTTCTGGGCATACACAGAACCCGATGAATAGACATACAACGCCAAGCCTTGGGAATGCCATTTTTTCAGATTTTCTGCTGCGTCACTGTACAAATGCCCCGTAAAATCACCGTGTTCATAACCCGCTTCCCAGATTAAGCCTTGTAATGATTTTAATGGAGTGACTTTTTTATCTTCGTCTATCCAATTTATTAATTGGATAATTACTTGTTCGGTATCGAGTTTTGCGCCGACAACGTGGCAAGCGTCTTCCAGTAGGGCTTTAACGGCTGGCTCGTCAGCATGGTTGCGCACAAAATCAGCGATATGGGCGCGAGCATAAGGAAACAGCACGTCTTTAACAAATAATAACGATGAGGTTGTGCCTTCAATATCAGTGACGATAGCTTTAATCATGAGTGTTCAGCAACGAATTGATCTAAAGTTGGAAACGCGGCTGAAATAGGGTTGCCTGTAAAATTAGCAACCCAGCCATAAGGCGTAGTAAATAAACGAATACAAGTAAAATTAGGGTTTTCACCCATATCAAACCAGTGCGTAACGTTAGCAGGGACACTGATTAAATCACCTTTTTCACACAAAACCGCATACACTTTATCGGCTACATGGAGATAAAATAAGCCACTGCCTTCAATAAAAAACCGTATTTCAAAATCATCGTGAGTATGCTCAGATAAGAATTTTTTTCTAATTTCTTCTTTTTCAGGCTGATCTGGATGCACACGAATAACATCAATTGACTGAAAATAGTGCTTTTGTTTTAATTCATTGATAGGGTCACGATAGGCAACCAATACCGTATTTTGATCGGCATCGAGTGCTAATTCATACTCAGCATCCCAATGTTCAAACTGTACACCTAAACCTTGTAGATGACTTTGAATGGCATCCAAATCGCTATAACGTGTGCATTGATCTGGTTGATGTTCAGGGTAAATAGTTAATACGCTCATTAATTTTTGACTCCATGTAGTCGTAATTCACATTCAAATAAAAAATCTAACACTTCAAGATGGCGTAGTGTTTCTGAAACTGACGCACCCCAAGTATAAAGTCCATGACCTGCAATAATATACCCATAGCCGCGTGCGCATTGATCCCAATGTTGTTCTACTTCAGAGGCTAAACGAGGAATATTTTGGTCATTAGCAAAAATAGGCACGATAACACGACTTTCATGCGTATTAATACCGCACAAGCCTTTTAATAGCTCATAATTTTCTAACACACAAGCTACTTTACAAATCCTTGAAATCAAGGTTGCATTCAGTGAATGCGGATGTAGCACACACTGAATATCAGGAAATCGATTGTATAATGCCGTATGTAGCAACGTTTCTGCGGAGGGTTTTTTACCATCCAGCGCGTTACCCTCTGTATCAATGAGCATAATATCCTCGACCTGCAAACGACCTTTATTCTTACCAGAAACGGTAATAGCAATGGTCCCATTTGGCATTCGTGCAGAAAAATTACCACTGGTTGCAGGCACCCAGCCTTTACTATCAATCAGTTGCCCCGCAGCAATGAGCTGGTTGGCAAGGTTAAAAAAGTCTTTACTATAATTCATTCTAGTTCACATTAAGGTTGTGATATTAAGTGCTTATGGGTTGATTTTTTTACGTTGGTATTTATAACAGCATCGCTATTATGCAAAGTGTAGTAGTTTTCTCTAAAAAAATTTAGCCCAAATACCAAGTCAGTAAGTATCAATGACTATAGCAGTTTTTCATAATTTATGAATACCAGCCTTAGTCATTGTTTCGCTTCGTATTAAAAGTTGATTTTAAAAAAAATCAATTTATAGTTAATCAATCAAAACACTAACATCGTAGGAATTTTTATGCAGCATTTTCGTCTTTCTTTTATTGTTACCGCTATTTGTTTAGCTGCCGCGCTGTATTGGGGCGGCATAATGGGTGCGTTTATCGCCATTATTTTAGGCGTTCTGGAAGTCAGTTTATCATTTGATAACGCAGTAGTGAACGCCTCCATACTAAAACGCATGGATGAACGCTGGCAGCAATACTTTTTAACTTACGGTATTTTAGTCGCGGTATTTGGTATGCGTTTAATATTCCCTATTGCCATTGTGTCCGTGGCGACAGGCATGGGATTTGTGGGTGTTGCTGATATGGCGTTACACAATCCTGCGGTTTATGCTGAACACTTAAACAGTGCGCACGTTCAAATCGCGGCGTTTGGTGGTATGTTTTTATTGATGGTATTTTTCTCTTTTATCTTTAATGACAAAAAAGAATTGCATTGGCTGGGCTATATCGAAGAAAAATTATCTGATTTCGGTAAACTTGAATCTATCGAAGTGATTTTGTCATTAGGGCTATTATTGGTTATTAACCACTGGTTACCTGAAGCGATGCGTTTAGATGTCCTCATGGCAGGTGTTGGCGGTGTCATGCTTTATGTTGTCGTTGGCAGTATGGCAGCGTTATTTGAAGACGAAGAAGAAGGTGAAGAAGTCGCCGCCGCACTGAAAAAAGGTAGCATGATGAGCTTTTTATACCTTGAAGTGTTAGATGCTTCGTTCTCATTCGATGGCGTGATTGGTGCATTTGCGATTACGCAAGATGTCGTTATCATCATGCTAGGTTTAGCGATTGGTGCAATGTTTGTGCGGAGTCTGACCGTGTATTTAGTACGTCAAGGCACGTTAGACGAATATGTGTTTTTAGAACACGGCGCACATTACGCCATCGGCACACTGGCGGCTATTATGTTAATTAGCATGATGTATCACATTCCTGAAGTCGTTACAGGTTTAGTCGGTGCGGTGTTAATTGGTTTATCTGTGTACTCGTCTATTCTCTACAAAAGAGAACTTGCAGCACAGACCGCTAATCCTTGCAAACCTCTCGATTAAATCATAAAGGAGTGCAAACCAAGGTTTGTACTTCTCACTCCAACCCTTGTTGTTTTCAATCCTCATTTTGTTGCTTGTCACGGAATCGTAACAATCCTGTCATAAGAACGTCATTTTTCGCCATTATCCTTGCTTAAGTTTTTCTTAATAATAACCGAGAGCAAGGTATGAAATTTTCTAAATTGACAATGGCAATCGCTGTTGCATTAACAGCAAGCGTGTCTTCTAGCGCGTTTGCGATTGACCTTTACGTTGACACCAAAACCAAGCAAATTTACGCAGAACCAGCCGCAGGACGTGAGTTAATGGGTTCATTTGAAAAAGTAGGCGATCATGTGCCACACAAAGGCGAACGCGATTTCATTGATGCGGCGGGTATTCATCAGGATTTAGAATTAAAAGAAAATGAAATAAAAGCCCTTCAAGAACATATTACCGAAGCTGAAAAAGTTAAAGTCAGCATGGATACTAATGGCTTACAAGTTCGCTCGGCTGATAATGACTTTAAATTCCGTTTTGGCGGTCGTATTCACGCTGATGCGTCCTATCACAGTGGCGATGGCTATATTAATCGTGGGACTGTACCTGCAACGCGTGTTGAAGCCAATGACGGCACAGAAATTCGTCGCGCTCGTATGCGTATGGAAGGGGTTTTTTACAAAGATTGGTTATTTAGAACAGAAGCCGATTTTGCTGATGATAAAGTCGCTATGAAAGATGTTTACATACAGTATTTGGGTGTACCAAAATTCGCCATCATTACCGTGGGTCAACAAAAGCAAAACTTCAGTAAGGAATTACAAGAAAGTTCAAATGACATGATGTTTACGGAACGTTCATTAATGAACGTATTAAACGCACCGACTGTAGACCGTGCTATCGGTTTAAACTTTGAACATTTTGACAAAAATTGGGTGGCTAAACTGGGTATATATGGCGATTCAATTACGCCTAACGTCAATACTGATAAAGCTGATGAAGGCTGGGGCATTTCTTCACGCGTGACTTATGCGCCGATTTTAGAAAAAACCAAAGTTGTTCATTTAGGTATTGCGGGTAACTACCGCACACCTGCTGATGACGGCGGCGTTGCTAAAAGTAAGGCACTCGCTTATAGCTATGAAAGCACCAATATGTCTAACTATGACCCGATAAACTCCAGCGTAGCGAATATCAAAGACATTAAAATGTTAGGCTTAGAAGCAGCGGCATTATATGGGCCCTTCTCAGTCAGTGGTGAATATACGCGGACGTGGATAGATCGTAAAAACGGTTCGGCTAATAAAAACTTAACCTTTGATGGCTGGTATGTCGATGCAGGGTGGAGTATCACAGGTGAATCGCGTACTTATAAAAATGGTAACTTCATGTATCTAGCTCCTGAAAAACCGTTCAGTATTAGCAAAGGTCAATGGGGCGCGTGGGAACTTGCAGCGCGTTACTCAGCGGTAGATGTGTCTAATCGTGGTTTCAATGGTGGCAATATGGCTAACGCAACCGCCGCATTGAACTGGTACATCAACAAAAACTTCCGTTTCCAAGCTGATTACACGCGTCTTCTAAGCGTTAAAGACTCGCAGATAACGACATCAACAGGCGGTAATCCAAATAACTTGGATACATTCGCGTTACGCGCTCAAGTAGCGTTCTAAAGTAACAACTAACCCCCTCAAGTTGTTTTAAATAAAAAGCCACATTGGAATCCAATGTGGCTTTTTTGTTTCAACCGCTTTAATCATTGTTAATTGTTACAGCTAAAGCACAATAAAATGATGCCGTTCGTGGTGAGCTTGTCGAACCACCACAGCCCTTCGAGGAGCTTCGGGGCGAACGGTTTTTTAATCAATTTAAATTACGTTAGCTATATCAGTCGGTTTTAAAAATCATTTTGCTCATACTTACGCCGTATCGCATCTTCACGCGCATCATCAATTTCCCGCATGATACCTTTTACATCGGCGATGGCTTCACTACTCTTAAAGCGTCCTGTCAATTTAACATCCGCGTGTAATAAACCGCTTTCGTACAATTTCCAAATTTCTTTACCGTACTGCGTTGTTAATAATTCAGGCGCGAATTGCCCAAAATACAGAGCCAGATTATTGACATCACGCTCTAGCATTCGCGGGGCATTGTTATTCGCCGCCGCATCCACAGCTTGCGGTAAGTCAATAATGACAGGGCCGTGGGTATCAATCAAAATATTGTATTCAGATAAATCACCATGCACGATACCTGCACACAACATCCGCACCACTTCTTTAATCAATAAGGCGTGATATTCCAAGGCTTGTTCAGCGGTTAAGGTCAAATCATTCAACCGTGGTGCTGCACTGCCGTGTGCATCGGTGACTAATTCCATCAACAACACGCCTTCGATAAAATTGTACGGTTTAGGCACGCGCACACCCGCAGCCGCTAAGCGATATAACGCATCGACTTCGGCATTTTGCCACACGGCTTCTTGCTGTTGCGCACCAAACTTAGAGCCTTTTTGCATAGCGCGTGCTTGGCGTGTATTACGCACTTTGCGCCCTTCTTGATACAACGCTTGTTTATGAAAGCCGCGTTTATTCGCCTCTTTATAGACTTTGGCACACCGAATTTCGCCTTCCGAGCTAACGACATAAACCGCCGCTTCTTTGCCACTTTTTAACGGTCGCAATACTTCATCAACGAACCCATCACGCACGAGGGGTTCAATACTTTTTGGTGTTTTCATTCTCGTCCTTTTGGGAGTTCAAACCTAGTACAGCGTCAGTTTAGTTATGACGGGTAAAATTGCTAGATTTCTGAGGTCTGGAGTCCAAGACCTGTCTTGGACTCCTATTATACTCGTCACAATAAAATGGACTGACTACTAGGTTTGAATTCCAATACTATTGTTGCAACCATTTTAACACGCCTTCCCCAGCGGTTCGCCCACTGGCAAAGCAAGCGGTCAATAAATAGCCGCCTGTGGGTGCTTCCCAATCAAGCATTTCACCCGCACAGAACACGCCCGCTAACTTGTTTATCATTAATTGCTTGTTTACTGCATCAAATGTTACCCCACCCGCCGTGCTAATTGCTTCATCAATCGGTCTAGGGGCGAGTAATTTAATGGGTAAGGCTTTAATCGCTGAAGCCAATTTTTCGGGGTTATTAAAAACATCGGCGGGTAATAATTCACGCAATAAGCCTGCTTTAACACCTGAAATGCCTAGTCGTTTGCGCAAATGATTTGCCATCGAGTCTTTACCGCGTGGCTGTGTTAATTTAGCAACAATCATCGACACCGCTTTATCAGGCAGTAAATCGAGATGAATGACTGCTGATTCTGTCGCCGCGCAACTGTCGCGTAATTGAGCTGACGCAGTGTAGATTAAGCCGCCTTCAACGCCTGTTGTGGTGATTATTAAATCCCCACGTTGCTGAAAATCACCATAAGACAGTTGCACCGACTTTAACGGCTGCCCCGCAAACCGACTGCGAAAATGTTCACTCCAATCAACATCAAAACCACAGTTGGCAGGTTTTAGCGGTGCAATGTCAACACCGCGCTGTTGCAATAACTCCACCCACGCACCCGTAGAACCCAACCGCGCCCAACTTCCACCGCCTAACGCTAACAACACGGCATCGGCTTTAATCAGTTGTTCGCCCTGAGGCGTGGCAAAGCGTAACAAATCATTATCAGCCCACCCTAACCACCGATGGCGTACATGAAACACCACCCCTGCCCTACGCAATCGCTGCAACCACGCACGCAGTAACGGCGCGGCTTTCATCTCCGTAGGAAATACGCGCCCTGATGAACCGACAAAGGTATCAAAGCCCAAACCTTGCACCCACGCTCTTAACGCGTCAGGTGGAAAGTGAGTGAGCATCGGTTCAAGATAAACACACCGCTCAGCATAACGTGATAAAAAAGTATCGAAATTTTCAGCATGAGAAATATTCAACCCACCTTTACCCGCCATCAAAAATTTTCGTCCCACTGATGGCATTGCATCATACAAGTCAACTTTGACACCCGCATGACACAAAACCTCTGCTGCCATTAAGCCCGCAGGGCCACCGCCAATAATTGCGACTGTTGGTGGCACTTCATTATTAAAAAAACGCATTAAAAGTTTCCTTGCTTCACATTCCTCACCCGCTTATTTAATTGTACCTGCCATTAAAATAACGGCATAACAAATTGATTTTAAAGTATGTTTATTAGTACACATAAAAACAAGGCTGAGATGATACAGTATGAAACCGCTTAGGACAAAATCGTTGCCGTTGCATATCTTCGGCGAAATAACAGTCAAATATTGAATTGTCGGATGGTAGAAGTATTGATTTATGGCAATATTCTTCCCTGAAACTGGATTCCAACATCCATGTTGGAATCCAGTTAATAAATAAGCACCTAAAATTTTAATGATTTAAAGTGAATTTAAGGCAGGACACTCCAGCTATATAATTACCGCAACACGCCCTTAGGACTGCTATAACTATCCAACACCTGTACATAATTAGCGCGTTCGAATGCACTTGGATCAATCGCGTGTTGTTGGCTGACACTGCCTTTGAGTTGCTGTATAGAGTCATATTCATGCTCAATCAGCCATTGCTCTAATTCATCGTGTATTTGTGTTAATTTCCCCGTGCCTTCTTTGAGTAACACACTGCATAAATGCACTGCATCTGCGCCCGCTAATAAAGCTTTAATAACATCATCAGTTTGATGAAAACCGCCTGTGACTGCCAATGATAAATTGGTGCGTCCGTATAATAATGCCGTCCAACGCACGCGTAGCAAGGATTCTGAGGCGGTGGATAGTTCCAACTTGGGAATAACATTTAGCGTTTCCAAGTCTATATCAGGTTGATAAAAACGGTTAAAAATCGCTACTCCATTTGCGCCCGCCGTTTCTAGGCGTTTAATAAAATGCACAGGCGAGCTAAATTGTGGTGACAATTTCATGGTGATGGGAATAGTGACGTGGCTTTTTAGAGCTTGTAGAATTTCCACATAATGATTTTCTACCGTTTCGCTACTGTCCTCAACATTTGCCGCTAGATGGTAGATATTCAATTCCAGCGCGTCCGCGCCTGCTTGTTGTAACTGTGTGCCGTAATCTATCCAACCGCTGAGTGATGAGCCGTTTAAACTGGCAATCACAGGAATAGATAATGCTGATTTAACGGCTTGTAAATTTTCTAAATACTGCTCTTGATAAGTTTGAATGTTATGAGGGACAGGGTGAAATGAATTGGCTTCACCTGTACCTAATCCTTGTTGAAAAAAGAACCTCTCCATTTGTTGGGATTCTTCTTCAATTTTTTCTTCAAATAAGGAGTGCATGACAATGGCAGACGCGCCTGCATCTTCCAAGCGTTTTGCAGACGCTGCATCTTTACTGAACGGCGATGATGACGGTACTAATGGATGCGCCAGTTTTAAACCGAGGTAAGTAGTCGTTAAATCAACCATTGTTTTGCTCCTTTGCACTGTCAGTTTTTAATTGGACTTTGATTGCCGAGACACTGGTGGTTTCATTCCATGCCAGTTCGGACAGTTGTTTGTAATAGTGATAGCGATTTTTTACATCTTGTTGGGCTTGCGCTAAAAAGCGTTCAGCATCTTCGGGATGACTTTGCCATAACATACTGAAGCGGGTTTCGGTTTTGACAAAATCGCGGTACGGAATGGAAGGCTCAGCGGAATCCAACTGCATCGGATTTTTACCTTGTTTTATCTTGTTTGGATTGAAACGGAATAATGGCCAATGCCCACTTTTTACCGCTAGATTTTGTTGACGGTGATTGTTGGACAAGTCCACACCGTGTGCAATACAAGGCGCGTAAGCAATAATAATCGATGGACCATCATGCGCTTCGGCTTCGATAAACGCATTTAGGGTTTGTACATCTTTACCTGCATAGGCAATATGCGCCACATAGACATTCGCGTAATCCATTGCTAATAAGGCGAGGTCTTTTTTCGCAGTGGCTTTACCGCCAGCGGAGAATTTAGCAACTGCACCTAATGGCGTGGATTTTGAAGTTTGTCCGCCCGTGTTGGAATACACTTCGGTATCTAATACCAGAATATTCACATTACGACCACTGGCAAGAACGTGATCCACGCCACCAAAACCGATGTCATACGCCCAACCATCACCACCAATAATCCACACACTCTTTTTACAAAGATTGTCGGCAAGCTGGGTTAGCGTTTTAGCGGCTGGAGTTGTCGTGTTGCTGAGTGCTTGTTTGAGTTCTGCCACGCGTTCGCGTTGCTCATGAATACCCACTTCATTGGATTGGTCAGCATTTAAAATCGCATCAACCAATTCACCATTCAGCGAGTCACTCAATGACGCTAATAATTCACTGGCTTGTTCTGCGTGCTTATCAATAGACACCCGCATTCCTAAACCAAATTCGGCATTGTCTTCAAATAAGGAATTATTCCAAGCAGGCCCGCGACCTTCGGCATTTTTAGTCCAAGGTGTAGTCGGTAAATTACCGCCATAAATCGATGAACAGCCCGTGGCATTAGCAATCACCATACGATCACCAAATAATTGCGAAGCCAGTTTTAAATACGGTGTTTCACCACAACCGACACACGCACCAGAAAATTCAAATAACGGTTGCAGAACCATCACGCCTTTAATGGTGTTGGTTTTTAACTTCGTTCTATCGTATTCAGGGATATTTAAAAAGAAATCCCAATTTTCGCGCTCAGCTTCCAGCAACGCAGGTTGTGGACTCATGTTTAAGGCTTTACGACTAGCGTTGGATTTATCACGAATCGGGCAAATATCGACGCACAGCGTACAGCCTGTGCAATCTTCGGGCGCGACTTGATAAGTCATCGACAAACCCGCAGGAAAATCTTTGCCCAGCATAGCCGCGTGTTTAAAGGTGGCAGGAGCATCCGCTAATAATTCAGTCGGATAAATTTTGCTACGAATCGCGGCATGAGGGCAAACCATCGCACACTTACCACATTGGGTGCATAAATCGGTTTCCAATACAGGAATTTCTAAAGCAAGATTACGTTTTTCAAACGCCGCTGTACCGACTGGGAATGTGCCGTCAATCGGCATTGCACTGACGGGTAACAAATCACCACGCCCTGCGATAATTTCGCCTGTAACTCGTTTAACAAACTCAGGTGCGGTGTCTTTAATCACAGAAACTATATCAAACGTGCTGCTGACTTGAATAGGCAATGGCACAGAATTCAAGCTCGCCAGCGTTTCATCAATTGCCTGAAAATTCAATTCGACGATGCGTTGACCTTTTTTTCCATAAGTTTTTTCCACTGCGTGTTTAATGGCGGCTATCGCTTGGTCTTGTGGTAACACGCCAGAAATGGCAAAGAAACAGGTTTGCATGATGGTGTTAATACGCTTACCCATGCCCGTTTTTTCTGCGACTGCATAACCGTCAATCACATAAAAACGAATATTTTTCGCCAGCATTTGTTGCTGCATTTTGGTGGGTAAAGAGTCCCAAACTTTATCCGCTGGTTCGGGCGAATTCAGCAAAAACACCGCATTGTCTGCCGCGTTATCGAGCATATTGTAACGCTGTAGAAAAATGGTTTGATGACAACCAATAAAATTAGCATCGTTTTCACCGATTAAGTAGCTGGACTGTATCGGTTTTGCACCAAAGCGCAAATGCGACACTGTGACCGCGCCTGATTTTTTTGAATCATAAACAAAATAACCTTGAGCATTTAAATCGGTATCTTCACCGATAATTTTGATAGTGTTTTTATTCGCGCCCACTGTGCCATCACTGCCCAAACCGTAGAACATGGCTTGAATAGTATCCGCATTAGCACCCGTGCGAAAATTAGTATCCCAGTCTAAACTGGTGTGAGTGACATCATCATGAATACCGATAGTGAAATCATTTTTAGGTTGGTCTTTTTTTAGTTCATCATAAACCGCTTTAATCATGGCGGGCGTGAACTCTTTAGATGACAAACCATAACGACCACCGACTATTTTCGGCAATATCGGAAACTTCGCGCCACCGCTGATAAAATCTTGAGCAATTGCACCCAATATATCTTTATAGAGCGGTTCGCCGTCTGCACCTGGTTCTTTAGTGCGATCTAATACCGCAATTTTACGCACGGAGGCAGGTAATGCAGCTAATAGTGTCTTAGCATCCAATGGGCGATATAAACGTACAATCAACACGCCTACCGATTCACCGTGGGCATTCAGATAATTCAGCGTTTCTTCCACGGCTGTCGCGCCTGAACCCATGATAACAATCACACGTTCTGCATTTTCCGCGCCGATATAATCAAACAAACGATACTGCCGACCTGTGAGTTCAGCAAAACGGTTCATGGTAGCTTGAACAATAGCAGGCAAGGCGTTATAAAACGAATTCACCGTTTCGCGTGCCTGAAAATACACATCTGGATTTTGTGCCGTACCGCGTAACACAGGATTATTGGGTGTTAGCGCACGGTTACGGTGTGCTGTTACCCACTCTTCATTAATCATGGCGCGGATTACGTCATCACTAATATCAACAATTTTTGCCACTTCATGTGAGGTTCTAAAACCATCAAAAAAGTGCATGAACGGTACACGACTTTCTAAGGTTGCCGCATGAGCAATCAGAGCAAAATCCATTGCTTCTTGCGGTGAGTTGGAACATAGCATCGCAAAGCCTGTCATCCGTGCGGACATCACATCACTGTGATCGCCAAAAATAGACAAGCCCTGACACGCCAAAGAACGCGCCGCAATATGAAATACCGCCGGTGATAATTCGCCCGCAATTTTGTACATATTGGGCAACATTAATAATAAACCTTGTGACGCAGTAAACGTGGTTGCTAAAGAACCCGCTTGTAACGCGCCATGAATAGCACCCGCTACCCCTGCTTCACTCTGCATTTCGATAACTTGCGGAACAGTACCCCACAAATTAGTCTGCCCCTTCGCCGACCACTCATCCGCCCATTCACCCATATTGGATGACGGTGTTATCGGATAAATGGCAATAACTTCATTGAGTTTGTGCGCGATACTCGCCGCCGCTTGGTTACCATCGATGGTAAGTGTTTGCTGCTTGTGCATAAGACGACCTCTTAGATGAATAGAAATATTTTTACAGTTTACCCTTTAATTTTAAAGGTAGTCAGGCAAATTAAAGGGATTTCTTAATAATTGTAGTGTATCTGCCTATTATTATTGAATAATGAATCGGTAAAATAAAATTATAGGTGGTTAACGATACAAAAAGAGTTGACCAAAATAAAGTATTTGGTTATTATGTCCGTCTCATCTAGGGGTTTTGAGAGATGATTGTTAGGTAATAAAAAGTTTGTCGGGGTGTAGCGCAGTTTGGTAGCGCGCCTGCTTTGGGAGCAGGATGTCGGGGGTTCGAATCCCTCCACCCCGACCATTTTTTTGCGTTGAGTTTTATAACAATCCATCCCTGCTTATATTATCGCTACGATACATCATAAATTCTATGGGGTTATAGCTCAGCTGGATAGAGCATCGGCCTTCTAAGCCGAGGGTCGCAGGTTCGAGTCCTGCTAACCCCACATCTAATTTACTCGCATTACCAATCACACACTACAAGTCCTCTGTTTCCTGAACAGTTAGTTTAATCTGTCCTATTTCAATTATTTCCGCATTAAGCCTAAGCAGTTACTTGTTTAATATTTTTTAAACACTCAATATTCCAATGCTCAATTGCCCAATCTAATAATTCGGTGACGGACGCGTATTGTAATTCACTGGGTGGATTTTGTTTTAACAAGCCTAATAATTCAAAAATAACGCCTTGTGGTCTTGTTAAATTAACAGCGGTTGCTTGTGTTTGTTTGCTGAGTTTATAGCCGTGTTGGTCAATAATGATGGGAACGTGTAGATAATCAGGGCAAGGCAATCCCAGTACCTGCTGTAAATAAATTTGCTTAGGCGTTTCTGTCAATAAATCAACACCGCGTACAATCTGATTTATGTGTTGCCTGTCGTCGTCGATAATCACTGCAAATTGATAGGCAACAATGCCATCCCTACGTTTTAAAATAAAATCGCCATATTGCTTCGCTATGTTATGCGAAATTAAACCTTGTAGACCATCTTCAACGCTAATAAGTCGTGAGTCAGTTTTAATGCGTAGCGCGTAGAGGCTATCGGCTGTAATTGATTGATTGCGACACAGACCATCATAAATAGCCGTTGATGCAAGCATCTTTCGACTACAACTACAGGGATAAATAAGCTGGTTTTTCGCCAATTCATTCAAAACATCGTGATAAACAGCGAGACATCGGCTTTGATAAACAACGCTATCATCCCAATGCAAACCAAAGGTATCCAGTGTTGTTAAAATAGCATCGGTCGCGCCTTTAACATTGCGCTGAGTGTCTAAGTCATCAATGCGTAATAACCACTTACCTTGCTGCGAACGAGCGTGCAGAAAACTAGCCAGCGCGGTGTAGAGTGAACCTAGATGTAAAGGGCCGGTTGGCGAGGGTGCGAACCGACCTATAATGGGTTTGTCTGGATTAGACAAGTTTACCCCATTTGTTTTTCTCGAATTTCATCCAGTGTTTTGCAGTCGATACACAAGGTTGCTGTCGGTCTAGCTTCTAGGCGACGGATGCCTATATCAATACCGCATGACTCACAAAAACCATAATCGCCTGATTCAATTTCTTTCAGCGACTCATCAATTTTTTTAATCAATCTACGTTCACGGTCACGAGTTCGTAACTCCAAACTGAACTCGGATTCTTGAGTTGCCCGATCATTGGGATCAGGAAAATTAGCTGCATCATCCTGCATGTGGTGGACGGTACGGTCTACTTCGTGCATTAATTCAGATTTCCAATTACGAAGAATGTTCTCAAAATGTTTCAGTTGATGTTCATTCATGTATTCTTCGCCTTCTACTTCTACATAAGGCGTAAAACTAAAAGGTGACACATTCGGTTTAGCACTAGCGGTCATCCATTAACTCCAAAGGGCAAGGTAAATAAAAACTGCGCATTTTTAGCAGAATAGTCACAGCTTAGCAAGAATTATTGGTATCATCCTACGTTTTAATAAGTGGTTTGAGTGATGGATAAACGATTAGCAAAGCGAACTTTCGACATATCTGCATTTCATGTCATGGACTTACTACGCCGTGCCAAGCAATTGGAAGCACAAGGTAGAGACGTTATTCACATGGAAATTGGTGAGCCAGACTTTGCCGCACCGCAAACTATAGTCGATGCAGCGGCTAAACAACTACTTACGCGCGAGGTTAAATACACCCCCGCAGCTGGCTTACCTGCATTGCGCGAGAAAATAGCCCAATATTATCAACAACGTTATGGTGTAACCGTTGCCACCCAGCGTATTTTTGTCACGCCTGGTGCATCGGGTGCATTTTTACTGGCATTTGCTGCGAGCTTAAACCCCCAAGACGACGTATTAATGCCTGACCCCTGCTATCCGTGTAATAGTAACTTCGCGACCTTATTTGATGCCCACGCAAAAACCATCCCTGTCGATGCAGATTCTAACTATCAACTCACCGCTGAACTCATACGGCAACACTGGACGACATCAACTAAAGGCGTGTTAATCGCCTCGCCGTCTAATCCCACAGGAACACTCATTACTGCCGACGATTTAAAACAAAGCATTCAAACCGTCAATGAGTTAGGGGGCTGTTTTTATTCCGATGAAATTTATCACGGCTTAGTGTATGACCAACCCGCCGCCTCCGCGTTGGAATTTAGCGATAATGTCTTTGTTATCAACAGTTTTTCCAAATATTTTGCCATGACAGGTTGGCGTATCGGTTGGCTAATCGTACCAGAAGGCTTTATTGAAGCCACCGAAAAACTCGCACAAAATATTTTCATTGCCACGGCTACCGATGCCCAATATGCCGCACTGGCTGCCTTTGATACCGAAACCCTCGCAGAACTAGAACGAAGACGTGCAGAATTTGCTCACCGCCGTGATTTTCTGTATGAAAACCTATTACGTCTCGGTTTTGAAATTCCTGTAAAACCCGAAGGGGCGTTTTATATTTACGCCAACTGTCGAAAATTTACCGATGACAGCTATCAATTTTGCCTCGACTTATTAGAAGCCGAAGGCGTAGCAGTCACCCCTGGAAAAGATTTTGGCACATACAACGCACACCACGCACTACGATTCGCTTACACCACATCCATAGAACGCATGGCGATTGCTATACAGCGTTTAGAGCGGTTTATTAATCGAAATAACTAACTTAATATAAAAAGCGTTTTAATACCTCAGTACAGTCGATACACGGTGTTGCAATCAGTATTGCTCATCAAGTAAAGAGGTGGCTAAATCGTGGTTTTTCCCGCTTTCAAAACAAGGTAACAAACACAGACTGGTTACTATAATAATGACACGATACTTAGAATTACTGGCATTAACCCAATGGATTGTTAGGATCAATACCCTCCATAAAGGGCAAGCGTCTATCCTGATTCGTTAATTGATAGACTTTGCCTAACCAATTATTAAAGACGGCTTTTGCAGTATCGCTCCAAGTATTGTCGAGATGGCTGATAACTGAGGCTTCAGGAAATTCGCTAAGTGTTTGTCCTGACCGTTTTGCTTTTTTAACTTCATGCTCATAATCAGCAAAGATTTGCTGCACATCCGCATCAAAATAATTTTCTGGAAACGGTGGGTAATCGTTAATTTCACCGCGATAAAATCGTAGCACTTCGCGTTTATATTCTTTTAACAAGCTAATATCGTCATATTCAGGATGCCCCTGAAAAAATACAATGCGAAATCCATCGGGACTGACCGCAAGATGCACGCCCGCTTCTTTACTCGCGGCTAATACTTGTAACCCGTGTGCTTCCATATCAGTTTGAAATATCTCATTAAACCGTGAATGCGGCACATCAAAACGGGTATTAATTTCCGCGACTAAGGGATGATGGCGATTGACCAGTTTATGGGAAAACACCCCCCAGCGTTTTTCTGGCAGACGGGTACGCTCGACTCCGTAACAGTAATGAATCAAGGCGTGTGTGGCTAAACAGGAACACAATACCGACGTGACATTTTCTTTAGCCCACGAAAACACCTCCGTCAATGGCTGCCAAAAATCTTCTTCAGGTAAGCGTGAGCGAATAACATTCGCACCACTGATAATCAGTGCATCCAAACCATCGGCTTTAATTTTCTCAAACGATTCGTAGTATTTATCAATATGCACTCGCGCTTCTTCGCCACGCGGCAAGCCGTCAATGGTAAACAGATGTACATGAAACTGGGCAATCTGATTACACGCACCGACTAAACGAAAAAATTGCCGTTCCGTGGCTTCCAGTGCCGCATCGGGCATCATATTTAATAAACCAATGTGCAGTTCTCGAATATCTTGATGACTGGCGCGTTCAGCATCAACTATTTCCTCGCCTTCTTCACGCAGACGTTGAAATGTTGGTAAATCAGTGTGAGCAACTAAAGGCATAATATTACCCCTTCTGTCATGGCTGTTTTGCCAGAGCGTCAGCAATCAAAGCGATAAAATCCGCCTCCGTTTTTACCTTAGCAATATCATCGGCATCAACGGTATAGCCGTATTGATCGGCAATCGCTTGATAACGTGGCAACCGTGATTTAAATAACTCAGGAAATACCCAAGTAACAAATTCATCGGGCGGCATCTCTTCTGTAGAACTGTAATTTTTTAACGCCAAAAATTCAGCCAGTTTTTCATCGAGAAACGCCTCTCGATAATATAACGGCTTAGGGTCAGTTTTAGCCCGCTCGATAATAGTTTGTTCTAAGGTAGGCGGAATTTTAATGTAAATAATTAGTGTATTTTTAGCGAGATTTTCCAATACCCCAGACTCATCTAATTCACAAACACTACCACCCGCATCATTAATAAAATGTTTATAGCCATAAATATCATCGGCTTTATGAATAAAATCGGGGACATCATTCATTGCCGCGACTTCGGCTTGATGATGTAATTTTTGTCGCCGTTTAAATTCCTTTAACGACAAACCACCTAACTCTGAATTACCTAGCTTTCCTAAAAAACTAGACACCGCAGCAAGATTATCAACGGTAATTTTATTAGCAATATAAATAGAATCAGATAATAATAATTCACGCAAAAACGGCACACTAATCGCGTGCCGTTTTATATTATCTAAAATAGGTTCTTTTAAATATTTAGTGCCAATACGATAATCACCCGAATAATGAAACCATTTCGCTTTGGGTAATTTATTAGCAAGCGTGGTTTTACCAGCACCCGACATAGCAAGCAGAGTTATTCGCTTCGACTGCCAATCCAAAAAATCCTGCGCACTCATTCTCATACTATTATCCCTGACTAATCAAAATAATCTTCAATGTCCATATCTTCAGCATTGGGTTTATGTTCATCGTTATCTGAATAACCCAAATCATCAACTTCCATTTCACCAAATGGCGCACTCCAATCTTCAGGAGCTTCAATCGTATCAAACGTTGACGCATACCAAGTATCGTAATCATATTCACCAATATCCCCGTTCAGATATTGCACTTCAATAGAATCATCATCAATCGCGACAATCTTAAATTTCAGACTATTTTCTACGTCTTTATACCAGCTACCGATAATGGGGTCTGCTACAGTAGTCATAAATATACCTCAATGTGTTTTTAGCTTTTAATCAAAGACATGACAGGTTTTTAAAACCTGTCATGTCCACATATTACAACTTAGGTCTCATGTGTGGAAATAATAAAACATCACGAATCGACGGCGCATCAGTAAATAACATCACCAAACGATCAATACCAATACCCTCCCCCGCAGTTGGCGGCATACCGTGTTCTAATGCAGTGATATAATCCGCATCAAAGTGCATAGCCTCATCATCACCCGCTTCTTTTTCATTTACCTGTTGCTGAAAACGCGCCGCTTGGTCTTCAGAATCATTTAACTCCGTGAAACCATTCGCAATTTCCCGTCCACCTACAAAGAATTCAAAGCGGTCAGTGACATGAGGATTATCATCATTACGACGCGCAAGTGGCGACACTTCCACAGGATAAGCAGTAATAAACGTCGGATTCATCAGCTTACTTTCTACCGTTTTTTCAAAAATTTCAATCTGAATTTTACCTAAACCGTAACTGTCTTTCACAGGTAAATGCAGTTTTTCAGCTACTTTAACGGCGACTTCGCGGGTATTAATATCATCAACCGTTAAATCAGGATTAAAATGTAATATAGATTCTTCCACCGTCATGCGCACAAACGGCTGACCAAAATCATACTCTTCACCTTGATAAGTAATAACCGTATGACCAACTACTTCTTCTGCAATACCGCGCAACATCGCTTCGGTTAAATCCATTAACTCATGATATTCCGCGTAGGCTTGGTAAAACTCCAGCATAGTAAATTCAGGATTATGGCGTGTTGATAATCCCTCATTACGGAAATTACGATTAATTTCAAATACCCGTTCAAACCCGCCAACAACTAATCTTTTTAAATATAACTC
Source organism: Crenothrix sp. D3 (assembly GCA_002134785.1). GTDB lineage: Bacteria > Pseudomonadota > Gammaproteobacteria > Methylococcales > Methylomonadaceae > UBA4132. Next base: position 35,144 of record MBQZ01000013.1, on the reverse strand, counting down.
AGGTGCGATACGCAAATACATATCCATGTCTAAGGCATTATGATGAGTCATAAAAGGACGCGCTGTCGCCCCTCCTGGAATTACTTGCATCATTGGTGTTTCGACTTCTAAAAAATCACGGTCAATTAAAAACTGGCGAATATAAGCCACCACTTTAGAGCGGATTAAAAAGGTCTGCCGCGATTGCTCACTCATAATTAAATCTAAATATCGCTGACGGTATTTAATTTCTTGATCGGCAATGCCATGAAACTTCTCAGGTAGCGGACGCAAAGCTTTAGTCAACAAGCGAATCGCATCGACTTTAATACTTAACTCACCTGTTTGCGTTCTAAATAATACCCCTTCCGCGCCAATAATATCGCCAATATCCCATTTTTTAAATTGTTCATTATAAAAATTTTCAGGCAATAAATCGCGTGTGACATAAAGTTGAATTTGTCCTGACATATCTTGAATATGTACAAAACTCGCTTTACCCATAACACGCCGCGTCATTATGCGACCCGCTAATTTAACGCGCAACGGCTCAGCTTCTAATTCTTCTTTAGACTGTTCCGCATACCGTGCTAATAATTCCCCCGCAACCACATTGCGGCGAAAATCAGTTGGAAACGCAATACTGTGTTCCCGCAATTCCGTTAATTTGCTACGGCGTTGTTTAATTTGTTCTTGTTCGTCTTGGATTTGTTCTGACATATTGTTTTAATATAAATGTAAAAATTTAATAGGTTATAGGAGTGTGCTACGCCATTATTTTAAAGCGTTGTTTAGTTATGGCGACTTCTTCACTGTGATTAATAATAGGTCTGGGATAAAAATCACCATAATACTTTGTATCCCACTGATGAATTATTTTAATAGGGACGGCACGCAATTCGGGTAGCCAGCGGTAAATATAGTCGCCATTGGCATCAAATTTTTGTTGCTGTAGCCACGGATTAAAAATACGAAAATACGGCTGAGAATCACAGCCTGTTGATGCAGCCCATTGCCAATTACCGTTATTTAAACAAGGATCGTAATCAACCAAATGTTGTGCAAAATAGCGTTCACCCCACCGCCAACTAATGCGTAAATCTTTAATCAAAAATGACGCAACAATCATCCGCACACGGTTGTGCATACCCCCCGTGGCATTTAACTCGCGCATTCCCGCATCAACAATCGGAAAACCCGTTTTACCCTCTGCCCACGCGTGAAAATAATCCTGATTATTATCCCAAGCGAATCGATCAAATTTATCAATAAACGCATGACCAAAAACGCTAGGAAAATGATAGGCAATATGGGTTAAAAAGTCGCGCCAATACAGTTGCCGTAATAATGGATGTTCAGCACCCAAACACTGCGTAGTTGCATAAAAAACTTCGCGTACCGATACCGTGCCAAATTTCAAATGTGCCGATAATTGGCTGGTGCTTTGTAACGCTGGAAAATCCCGCGTTGCTGCATAATCGGCACACTTATCAAGCACACCTAGTTTAGTTAACGCCGCAGTACGTCCGCCCTGTATGCTTGTTGTGACACTGTTCTCAGAAACTGCATCTACCAACGTAGTTGTAGAATTAACCGTTAAAAATCGCCCCTCTACTAACGCCTGTGGCAATGCTACAGGAAATCGCCGCGCATTATTATAAAAAGCAGTAAATACTTTATAAGCACTCCCATCATTTTTAACGGCTTGTTCTGGCTCAGTGAGTAGCGCGTCAGGCATAACGTGTAAAGCAATATTTAATCGCTGACAAACGTGAGCTATTTCTGCATCCCGTTGACGGCTAAACGGCGTGTAATCCCGATTAATAAACACCGCCTGTATGTTTTGTTGCTGATATAGCTGTTCAATAACCTGCGCTGGTAAACCTTGAAATAACGCTAAATTGCTATTGATACCCTCAAATTGTTCCGCCAAATCCGCCAACGATTGCAACATAAAATGCAATGCAGGCTTACTCTGATACGAATGAGGTTTAATTTGCCGTTCATCAAAAATAAAACTCGCAATAACTTGTTTAGAACTACGCAATGCCGCATTTAACGCGCTATTATCAATAAGCCGTAAATCACGCCGAAATATAAATAATGTCGTGTTATAAGTAATCATTAATCATTTTTTACTGAAATTATTATTAGTTGATGAATTTAATTAATCGACATTATTAATTTTGATTTTCTTATTCTTCAAAATAATCTGAATCTATCCGTTTAACATCATAACTGGCTATTTTTGAAACACCCAAATCAAAATCAACCATTAAACTGGTTAATTTTTTGCCATCTATTAAAACTATTCTGCTTTCAATTAAAGAAATATATTCAATTGATTCTTTACTGAAACTGGATGTGGTGATGAATACGCCTTTTTTAGCACGTTGCCCTTGTAAGGCACCCGCAAATTTTTGAATTTCTGGTCGCCCCACTACACCTTCCCAGCGTTTGGCTTGAATATAAATGACATCAAGCCCTAATCGGTCTTCTTTGATAACACCATCAATACCTCCATCCCCTGAGCGTCCAATGGTTTGTCCAGCATCTTTGCGTGAACCGCCATAACCCATTGCGACTAAAAGCTCAACGACTAGACGTTCAAAAAATGCAGGTGATAAGTTTTTAATTTTAGAGAGTAATTCATCTTCTAATTCTTCTCTAATGCGCTGGTAGCCAATTTCAATATATTCGTAAGGTGTTAATGTACTTGACGTTTTATTTTCATCAATCAATTTGACAGTACCATTGCTAGAATTTTTGTCATCGTATTCTTTAAATTGTTTGAGATACTTTAGATTGATTTTTTGATTGCTTTCAACTGCTTCTAAACCGCGTGCCGTTATTTTGTATAAGCCTCGAGCAGGCGATTCCAAAAGTTCAGATTTTTTTAGATACGACTTTGCCCAACCAATACGATTTACAAAAATCGACTGTTGTCCACTAGGCAACAACTGTGCAAACTCTTCATCGGTCATTTGAAAATGCTTACTTAACACATCAAGAGTTTCACGACTGGAAGGTATTTTGCCATCAGCCAGATATTCTAGTAAGGGGCGCATGATGCTTTGAAAATCTGGTATTGCCATCAGTTTTTTATAGTCCGCTCTTCAAACTCGCCTCAATAAACTGATCCAAGTCGCCGTCCAATACCGCTTGGGTATTGCCTGTTTCTACGCCTGTGCGTAGGTCTTTGATGCGTGATTGATCTAAGACATAAGAGCGGATTTGACTGCCCCAGCCAATGTCAGACTTAGAGTCTTCTAGCGTTTGTTGGGTTTCTGAGCGTTTGCGCATTTCCAGTTCGTACAATTTGGCTTTGAGTTGTTTCATCGCGGTGGCGCGGTTTTTGTGTTGTGAGCGGTCGCTTTGACATTGGACGACGATACCTGAGGGCGCGTGGGTCATACGCACGGCAGATTCGGTTTTGTTGATGTGCTGACCACCTGCACCACTTGCGCGGTATACGTCTACGCGAATGTCGGCGGGGTTGATGTCTATGTCTACGTCATCGTCAATTTCGGGTGATACAAATACCGAGGCGAATGAGGTATGACGACGATTGCCTGAGTCGAATGGTGATTTTCTGACTAAGCGGTGTACACCTGTTTCGGTGCGTAACCAGCCAAACGCGTATTCGCCTTCAAAGCGAATGGTGGCACTTTTAATACCTGCCACGTCACCTTGTGATTCTTCAATCAGTTCGGTTTTAAAGCCTTTGCGCTCGCCCCAGCGTAAAAACATCCGTTCTATCATGGATGCCCAATCTTGCGCTTCCGTGCCGCCTGAACCTGATTGAATATCCAAGAAAGCGTTATTTGCATCCATTTGTCCTGAAAACATACGGCGAAATTCAAGGTTAGCCACACGCTGTTCAAAATGGTCTAAGTCAGTAACAACGGTGTCAACGGTTTCTTCATCGTCTTCTTCGATAGCCATGAGTAACAGCTCTTCGGCATCGGTAAGACCGCGTTCTAATTCGGTGATGGTATTAACGATAATTTCCAGTTGCCCGCGTTCTTTGCCTAACTCTTGAGCGAGTTCTGGATTGTCCCAAATTTTGGGGTTTTCTAATTCGAGCAGGACTTCAACTAAGCGTTCGCTTTTATTGTCGAAGTCAAAGATACCCCCTAAGCGCGTCTCCACGGCTTTTAAGGTCGGCTATTTTGTTTTTAATGGGGTTTATTTCTTGCATGGTTGACTAATTAGAGACGATGAAAACGATAAGAATGGTCGATTATAAACCAGATGTTTTTGTATAATTCACTTTTTAAGAAAAAAGCAGGGCTTTGCAGTCGAGACCAGCGATGATTGCTGTTGGTTGATGTGATAGAATCATGATGAAAAATTGCAACTTGACGCATTTTTTAACTACTTTGTTGTAAGACTTAAATGGCAATAATCATCCGTTGATTGAAATGGCTAACGAGACGCTTTTCATGGCGAACCACATTCAGGCAAACAGTTAACTCAAGTTTAAATCGACATTATGAATTTTTCCGCTATCTGTAAAATAGTTTACTAAAAAATTATGAAAAAACTGGGGCTTATCTGTGCGTTTCTCGTTGTGATAATAGGCGGTGGCTGGGCGGTTCACACTTATCACCATTCACAAGCCAAAACCGATGACGTTGGTGTTGGGTATTTAGTCAACGAGGGCAATGGCTTTTTAAATATAGGGCGTTATGATGAAGCTAAGCGATTATTTTCAAGCGCGTTAACCACTGACCCAAAAAACGTCGAGGCAGCGTGGGGCTTGAAAAAAGCGGAGGCGAAGGATTTTACATCGTTGACCACATTTAAAGAGGCGGTTGATGGGCTTTATCAACAAAATCCCAGTGATGCTCATGTTAATTTATTTCTAGGTGAGTTTTATTTGGCTAATCATGAACTGGATACGGCACGCCCCTACTTAGAACAAGCGATTAACCAAAATCCAAAACTGGCTGAAGCGCATTTCAATTTAGCAATACTTTTTAATCAACAAGGCAATATTAATTCGGCTAAATCAGAAATTTCGTTAGCAATCGATATTGCCCCGCTTGCTAGATATAGAAATAAACTGGCACATGGTTATATTCAACAAAAACATATCGATGCCGCCATCGCTGAGTATGAAAAAAGTTCTGAATATCCACTATCTGCACTAGATGTTGCAGAAATTTACTGGCAGCGTGACCGATTTGACATTGCATTAATCCGTCAACTTCAAGCCGTTAAGTGGCTAAATGATAAAACCGTAATGGCTAAGCCTGAAAATCAAGATGCGTGGACGTTTAAAATCAGTGATGAGCAAACAATTACTCTGACTAAACTAGATGAGAAAAAAAGTTATGCTTATCTATGCTTATCGTTCACTTTATATTTTTTGGAAAATACCGATGAAGCAGAGCGTTATATTCAGGAAGTGCGTAATTTATTGGTTACTCGGCAAACTGATATTAACACGGTGGTGAACGCGGACTTGGATGCTTTGGTACAAGAAAAAGGCAGTGTAAGTACTCAAGTTGAAGCTTTTAAAAATCTGTATCAAACCGAGTCCGAACCTACCTCTACAGCCCCTTAATCAACAACGCTTATTGCCTATACAACGCTAACACCTGTCTCACATAATCCTGAGTTTCACGATAGGGCGGAATGGTGTTGTTGTGTCGAATAACAGCATTTTCACCTGCATTATAAGCAGCGATAGCAAGGTCTAGTCTTGGGCCAAACAGCCCAATTAAGTGCTTTAGATAGCGCGTACCACCATCCACATTTTGATCGGGATCATTGCGATCCAGCACACCAAAGCGTTGCGCGGTCGCGGGCATTAACTGCATTAATCCAGCCGCACCTGCGGATGAAATGGCGGTTGAATTGTAAGCGGATTCAGTTTGAATCACCGCATGAAGCAATTTTTCATCAACTTGATGACGTTGCGCAGCATCGGCAATTAGTTCATTGTATCTAGCTTTGTTCGCCCCTGAAAACGAATGCCGTTTAAGAACAGCCGTCATAAATGGGCTACCGCTGTTACTACTTTTGGCGGATAGTGTATGAAGCGGTGTTTTAATGATGCGTTTATAGAGCTTACTTCTGGGTTCATCCGTATAAAAAACGTGTCCACTGTCATCGACATATTTGAACACATCTGCCATTGCCTCAGTTGAGACCAGTAAAGCGATTGAAACAACTGTAATTTTTAACATTTTTAACCCTATTCGCTAGCTTTAACCACTATGCAGTTAGCGGCTTGCACCGCTTTTGCTCTTGCCTCATCAACAGTTGTGCTACTTGCTAATGCGACCCCCATGCGTCTGTTGATAAAGGCTTCAGGTTTGCCAAATAAACGGACTTCACTGTCAGGAACGCTAAGAGCCTCAGCTAAGCCTTCATAGACAACACCTACCGCATTAATACCACCCAAAATAACCGCACTCGCGCCTATTTTTTGTAAGGCGGTATTTACAGGCAAGCCTAAAATCGCTCTGGCGTGTAAGTCAAATTCAGTTTGTGCTTGGGTAATCATCGTCACCATACCTGTGTCGTGTGGTCTTGGACTGACTTCACTAAACCACACTTCATCGCCTTGAATAAATAATTCCACACCAAATAAACCCAAGCCACCGATTTCAGTGGTGACTTTAGCGGCAATGTCTTGCGATAAAGCCAATGCGGCTGCTGTCATAGCTTGTGGTTGCCAACTTTCGCGGTAATCGCCGTGCTCTTGAACGTGTCCGATAGGTTCACAAAAATACGTTTCAATATCGCCGACTGCATTTTTAGCGCGTACCGTTAATAAGGTGATTTCAAAATCAAAATGCACAATTGCTTCAACAATAACTTTACCCGTATCAACCCGCCCGCTAGCTTTGGCATAATCCCAAGCGGCTTGCAGTTGATCTGGGGTTTTTACCATTGATTGCCCTTTACCTGAGGAGGACATAGTAGGCTTAATAAAACACGGATAATCAATGCCTCTATCAACAGCGGCTTTTAATTCGTCAAACGACTGGGCAAACGCATAACGTGACGTGGGAATTTTTAGTTGTTCAGCGACCAGCGTTCTAATACCTTCACGATTCATAGTGAGTTGAATCGCTCTGGCATTGGGGACAACGGTACATACACCTTCAGCTTCAATCTCAGCCAATGCCGCTGTCGCAATCGCTTCAATTTCGGGAATAATAAAATCAGGTTGTTCTAAATCAATCAATTTTTTGACAGCATCACCATCGGTCATATCAATTACATGACTGCGATGCGCAACTTGATGAGCTGGGGCATTGGCATAACGGTCAACGGCAATGACCTCAACGCCGTAACGTTGCAATGCAATGGTCAATTCTTTACCTAATTCACCGCTACCGAGTAATAAAGCCTTGGTCGCGCTATTGCTTAATGCTGTACCTATTATCATGTTGAACTCGCTAAATAGTTGTCTAACTCTTCTTTGGAAAAACCGATTTTTCGTGAACTGCCTATCAAAAAATTACCCTTACACTATAGTCCAAGCAGGCTGATAATGCTATCAACATGAGCATCGCTATCATTAAGACAAGCGATATAACGATACTGCTCACCACCTGCTTCCATAAAAATGTCTTTATTAGTCATGGCTATTTCTTCTAAGGTTTCCAAGCAATCCACCGCAAAACCAGGGCAAACCAAATCAACTTTCTTAACGCCTTGAGTCGGTAACGTTTCCAAAGTCTGCACGCAATAGGGTTTTAACCACTCAGCCTTACCAAAACGGGATTGAAAAACCAGCATCCATTCGCTGTCTTTCAAACCTAGTTTGTTCGCAATTAACTTCGCCGTTTCTTGGCATTGATAAAAGTACGGATCACCCCATTTCGTCAATTGCTCAGGCAGACCATGAAATGACATCACTAATAAATCATTTTTTGGTTGTTCCTGCCATGCTTGCGTAATCGAATTGGCAAGCGCGGTAATATGGGCTTCATCTTGATGATAATCGCTAATAAAGCGAAAATTGGGCAAATGTCGCCATGTATTTAACTCCTTAACCAAATCATCATAAATAGACGCGGTCGTGGTTGACGAATATTGCGGATACAAGGGCAACACAATAATATCGTTAATCCCCTGCTCTTTAAAACGACGTAACTGCGTCGCCATCGACGGCTCGCCGTAACGCATCACATAATCTACAGTGATGTCTTTCGCTTGCAATTTTTCGGCGACTTTTTCAGTTAATTGGCGTGTTAAAAAGGCTAACGGTGAGCCTTTTTCAGCATTCCATACTGCTTGATACGCATGAGCGGATTTTTTGGGGCGAAACGGCAACACAAAAAAGTTGAGAATCACCCACCAGACAGGACGAGGAATATTAACGACCCGTTTGTCCCACAAAAAATCTGCCAGAAAACGCCGCACTGCTTTGGTAGTCGGTGCAGTCGGTGAACCTAAATTTGCTAATAATATGCCTGTCTTTTTTGTTGTCATGACTATCTATTGATAAGTGTTAAAAATTCAGTACGCGTGCTGAAGTCTTTACGAAAAATTCCTGTCATAGCTGACGTAGTCATCACAGAATTTTGTTTTTCCACACCACGCATCATCATACATAAATGCTTGGCTTCAATGACCACAGCAACCCCTCTTGCACCGACAGCGGTTTCAATCGCATCCGCTATTTGGCGCGTCAACTGCTCTTGAATTTGTAAACGACGGGCATACATATCCACTACGCGAGCTATTTTAGACAAACCCAACACCTTACCATTTGGCAAATAACCGACATGACATTTGCCGATAAACGGTAACAAATGATGCTCACACAACGAATACAATTCTATATCTTTCACGATAACCATATCTTCGGTATCAGCGGTAAAAATCGCCCCATTCAACACTTCTTCCAGTGTTTTATCATAGCCGTTGTTAAGGAATTTAAAGGCTTTAGCGGCGCGTTTAGGCGTATCAACTAGCCCTTCACGGCTTAAGTCTTCACCGATAGCTGTGATAATTTTAGCAAAATGCTCTTCCATGTTTAGGGTTCTCAGGTTAAAAAAAGTGGCGGCAGTATACCATTATTGCACTGTGAGGTTTAACGCATTCACCGTCTCTTACCGTTTGCCGTCCCTCAAAATTGCCTATCAATACGGTGGCAACAAACGTCTAAAACCATGCAGCAAAACCATGATAAAGAAAAACACATTGCGTATTAGCACCGCTGGCACAAAACAAAACACCGCTTTATGGTTACCCGCCGCTAAGTTATCGGCTAATCGCCGTAAAAAACTGACAGAACGCGGGTATTCCAAAATACCGCTTATCCACTGTGCAGGAATGCCTTGTTCACCCGTCACACTGCCTGCTAATGCACCGACAATTGCCCCTGTGGTATCGGTATCACCGCCACAATCTAATAAACTGGTGAGCGTTTGAGCATAATCACCAAAATGGGTGTACCACGCATATAACACCATCGGCACTGTGTGATAAATATAGCCTGTGATGCCTTTGCCTAAACCCATTAAGTCAGCAAATTGTTGAACACTTAACTGCCGTTGCAAACCTTGTTCAATCAAAGCCACCAAGGCTTGCCATTCGTCATCGTTATCCACTTGCCGCAAAATGTCCGTAAACGCAGACAGCACAGGTTTTTCGCTTAAATTTTCCCGCCATATCCAAGCCGTCACCTCGGCAATCGCCTTAGCACCGATTAACGCTTTAGGGTCGGTATGAGTGATTAAGGTTGAAGCGGTAACATAATCCGTTAATAAGTCTGGTTGCTGAGCAAAAAATGCCCCAATCGGCGCGACACGCATTGCCACGCCATTACCCGCTGAATAAACACCGCTTTTTTTGGCATTAAACCCTAGCCACAGTTTGATAATCGCCCTGCCTGTTGCCAAACCCACACCCGCAGGTAACGCAAAAAACCACCAGCGCAAACTCCACGCCAAGCGTTTACCAAACAAATCGACATGACGCGGATGAACTAATAACGCCTGAGCCACAAAAACCGTGTGTTCGGTATCATCACTGCACATCCCCCAACGCAGAAAAAACCGTTGTCGCCAGTGTGAATGAAATAGCTTGGCATTACGGCTGCGAGAAATCCCTTCGGCAACCAAACCCAAAGAATCACCTACCGCTGTTCCTAAAATAAGACCCCGCCAGCGTTGTTCAATTTGCATATTTTCCTCGATGAGTAGGATTTATTCGGTCGGTAAGTTGTTTAGCCATTCAGCTAGTAATTCGTTATTTATGATTGCATGAGATTTAATTGATAGACTTGGTGACGCATAACATCTGTAACGATGATGAGCATTTTCTATATGGTATGCTGTAGCTGATGATACTTGAAATTCATTTGCCCCACAAAATGGGCAATCGTTACCATCTGATGAATGAGACAATAAATAGCAATCTTTGCAAAGGCGACCATTTCCATTAAAAAGCTCAAATACTCTTTTTTCGGAAGCAATAATTTCTTCGATACGCATATCTTTTAATTGTTGCTTTTTTATTTTCCTAACCTCTTCCTTTTCCAATATTATTTTTTGCTCCTCTTCCCATTTTTCAGCTGCAATAAGTCGGCGTTTTTTATCCTCATCAACCAAATGAATATACTCTTTAGAATTGGAAACAAGTATCGAAAAACAATGATTACCGATTGGCTTAATAATTCCTATATAGTCTGAAAGATAATTTAGATATTCAATAATTGGTTGGAACGGTGAAGGAATTAATCGACTTTCTTCTTTAGACAAGAACCAACAGCCAAAATCCTGATACCATTCATCACGTTCTCTTCCAATTTTTTTATGTTCTTGCTTGAGATTATTTAATTCTTTTACTACTGGTAAAATACTATATCTTGAAATTATTACTTTTTTTACATTATTAGCATTAAGTTCTTTACCTGTTACACTGTTAAATATCATTGTAGTAATAATATCGGCTTGCCAAACACTTCTGTAAACATTAAAAATCCAATCATTTTTAACTGGCATATTAATTAATTGTGGTAGATCATAAATACGTTCAGCATTTTCTATTTTTGCAACAATAGGAAAGCTACCAGATTCACTATATTGTAATAACTCGCGCTGATATTGCCATTCGTATGATAAATAAGTTTGTAACTCGCTTAATTTATCTTTGTATTTTTCTCTCTCCTGTGATTTTCTTATTTCAAGTTTAAGCTTTTCCTGTGCTTTTTGTTCTGCGATTTTAAGGAGATTTTTATTTTGTTGCTCTTTTTTATTTTTTAACTCTTCTTCTTTTTGAAGTAATGCAATGTTAATGTTATCAACACGAGCATTTAATTCATTATAAGATTGTTGATATAACCATTCACCGTGAGGATTATGAATCCAATGACGTGGTGCTTCGTAAATAACATAATTTTCAAATTTAGCCATATCCAATAATATTTCTGAATCAATATCGGACAAATCAATTTCAATCATTTCCTCATTATTATTTTTAACTTTTAATTGTTTATCTTCATCAACCTTATGAGTTACTTTTATTTCAACTAATAACGGTCTATTCTTATAAATAAGAGTTATGTCTGGTTTATAACCTTGTCGTTGCTCTTCAAGTATCGCTTGTTCCGTTTTAATTTCTTGTGAATCAAATTTTACTGATTTTCCATAATGGGAATTATATTGTATATCTCTCTTTTCTGGTGTTTTGTTAAATATAGGTGTTTTAATTACTTTTGATTCAGCAATAATTTGTTTTGCCATGCGATGAACCGCAGTTTCTGTAGCTCCTGAGCATTCTTCAGAATTGTAATGAGCAAAATAAGAGGCGCGAATTTTTCCCTTATTCCTTGCTTCTAATGGTCGCTTACATTTTGGACAGACACAGCCACACGCTCTTCCATTAGGAACATCATCTATATGCTTAAGTTTGTCATCAATTAAGCCAAAAGGCAGTTTGACATTATTTAATTGCATTTTTTGAACAAAAATAAATTAACAACACGATAAAATGCGTAACATAAGATAGGCTAAAGAATGAAGCACATAGGCACATTCTATTGTGCTATTCATCATTAAAATTCTCATCACTCAAGTTTTCAATTTCAGCGAGCGTTAAACCTGTTAATTTCACAATCAGCTCCAAAGGCAATTTTTCAGCTAACATACCTTTAGCAATTTTTTCTATTCCTATTTTTTCACCTTTTTTAATACCAGACTTTTCCCCATCGTTAAAGGCAGTATCATTTACATTTTTAACCTCTGAATATTCCATCAAACTTTTTAAGTAAGCATCAAATTGGCGTGGCGTTAAATGGGCGAGTTCTGCTATTTCAAAACCTCTTTGAAAAATAGGTTCATTTAATACGCTGGGAATATGGTCAAAATTTTCCAGATTTTTTAAAAAATAAACCCATTTATCAAAATGAGTTTCTAACTCATGTTCCTGTTTAGTAAATAACGGCATTTGTAGAAATTTGAAATGAAACTTATCATAAAAAATATCGCCATCTTGGTCTTTTAAACAGACATCACGGCGAAATTTACGCCTTTCTTCTTCTTCGTCATAATGAAAATTTAAAATGGCAATAAAATAAACGGGCGTTAGCTCAAAAGTCCATTCGCCTTTTTTTGCCTGTTCTTTAATCGGAAAAGTTGAATAAAATAATGCTCTATCTTTAAAAAAATTCACTTTGGCTTTCTGCATTTCGACAATAAAGCGTTCACCTTTTGCAGTCTGACAATAAATATCAAAAATAGCTTTTCTTTCTTTTGGTGTACTGGCTATTTTTTCGGGATTTTTAAAACTTAATTCTGCAATTTGATGATAATCAGGCAACAATTGATTTAAAAAATCCATGAGTAAATCTTTGCTCCCTTCTTCACCAAATAATTTTTTAAATCCAAAATCGGTATAGGGATTAAAATATTTTGTAGTCATTATTTTGTCAACTCATTCAAAAGTAATTATTCCATCGTGGCTAAGTAGGATGGGTAGAGCGCAGTGTAACTGGACAAAATGTGACTAAATTGTCGGATTACGCTATCGTCAATCCGACCTCCAACTCGGTAAATTTTAACGCATCCAAAATCACCTGTTCAGTCGCACCTGCACGACAGGAATTTTCACTGATATGCCGCCGCCATAATCTCGCGCCATATTCACCATGAAACAAGCCCAAAATATGCCGTGCAATGCTGTTTAATCTAACTCCATTGGCAAGCTGAGTTTGAATATAGGGAATTAATAATTCAACTACCTGTTGACGCGACATAGACGGGTAATTTGCACCATAAAACCGCTGATCTACTTCGGCTAATAAATACGGATTGTGATAGGCTTCGCGCCCAACCATCACGCCGTCTACTTGCGTTAGCATAGTTTCAGCCTGTTCCAATGTCGTAATGCCACCATTAATAATAATATTCAACTGGGGAAACTGTTGTTTAAGGGCATAGACAATGTCATAGCGCAACGGCGGTACATCACGGTTTTGTTTAGGCGATAAACCACTGAGCCACGCTTTACGCGCATGAACAATAAACGTTTCACAGCCCGCCTTGGCAACCGTATCAATAAAATGCACCAGTTCTTCGTAAGAATCACGGTCATCAATACCAATTCTGGATTTAACCGTCACAGGAATGTTAACCGCCTGATTCATCGCCGCCACACACTCAGCGACTAACTCAGGTTCTGCCATTAAACACGCGCCAAAGCGTCCATTTTGAACGCGGTCACTGGGGCAACCGACATTTAAATTCACTTCATCATAACCATAATCTGCGACCATCTTGGCACACAACGCTAAGTCACGCGGATTGCTACCGCCCAATTGAAAGGCCACAGGATTTTCTGCTGAGTCTTTGTGTAAAAATCGGTGTGGATCAGCATGAATTAACGCCCCTGTCGTTACCATCTCGCTGTATAACAAGCTATTTTTTGATAATAAACGGTGGAAGAAGCGGCAATGGCGGTCTGTCCAGTCTAACATCGGGGCTACTGAAAATAGACTAGGTAATGAGTTTATGGGTAAAGTTTCTAACGGGTTTAACATGATTTATTGTTAAGTTTTGAATGGCGAATGGTAGACAAGCATTTGATATAAATAACATGATTAAAAAACCGTTCGCACTGAGTACTTCGATACCTCAAGAGAGCCTTGTTAAAGTCTGTCATCAGCATAGTCGAATGACTCACCACGAACGGTGTCGCTTTATTGTGCGTTAACTCTAAGTTTAAAAACAAATACCCAGTGCCATAAAAATAGGCAGTTGTTTGTTAGCAAAGGCGTGGGCTTGAATAACTAATTCAGTAAAGTTTTCGCTGTCTGTTGTTAATGCAACACCTTCTTTGATGACACATTGGTTTTGCATTGCTAATAGTGACCAAGTAAATTGCGCCCATTGTTCTGGGTGTGTATTACCGTGGGCTTTAGCCAATAAAAATAGTTGTAAAAAACGCGGTACGGCAATACCGCCGCCTGTCACTGGGCTAGCGAGATACGCAAGTTCGCTACTACCGCGTGCTTTATTACATAAATACGCATTGAGTTTGTCGGTTTGTTGTTTAGCGGTTGCAATAACAGCGTCATTTTGCGCAGGACATAATACGCCTGCGCCAATTAACACCATCACAACTTGTATCACTTGATTTAAGCTAATACCAAACTCACCCACGACTTGACCAAGTTGTTCAATGGTCTTGGGTTGATAATCGCTTAATGCGTCCAAAATAGGATTGTAAATAGCAGCGTATAAAGCAGATTCACCCAAGCTACCCAACACAGTAAGCGGCACATCGGCGCGAGCTTTTACCAATATTACACGCTCCGCGCGTAGCGTTTCCAACTGTTCTAAACCACTTAATTGAATCGCGCCCTTGACCCAATAATCACGGCGTACTGGTTGATTAGTACAAAAATCCCGCACAGTTTCGCGAAATAATGAATCAGGAATTTCATCCAGCAACGCTTGCTGTTCATCGGTCAGATTCAAGGTATCAACGTGGTCAAGATAATGCGCGGAACAAGCAAATGTTAATTTTGCTGCTGATAATAATTCCGCTGTTTGAGAAAATGACAACGGTTGCCAGTGACGATTGACATAGCCAGCTGTTAGTGTTGCTAGGCGTTCTGAAATCTGTGGGTTATCACGGCTATAGTTGGGTTGAGTGGCTAATAATTTTTCTGCAAATTGGTGTGCTGAGTTCACACGCGCCACACTGCCCTGCCCTCGCGATCCCATAATATCGACGTGTTCAGCCAATAAATCACGCAGGGGCATCATTGCCGCGCAACCCGCTTGAGTGTTGTAACTCACATACACTACACCACCGACTTTTAATTTACGACGCAGAAAATCCACGATAACTGCCCTATTTTCATCACTCATCCAACTCCAGATGTTATGCAGGGCGATGTAATCAAAATCGGGTAAATCAGGGCGACTACAAAATTCAACAAAGGCTTGCTCAAATAATTGCGCATGAGTTGCCGACACGTCGGTCAGTTGTTGAGCGAATTGAGTATGAGCAGGATTAAAATCCGTGCCGAACCACTGCACCACAGAAGCGGCGGCGTGTAAACTAACACTCATGCCCTGTCCAAAACCCAGTTCACAGGCTGTGCCAACGGTAGGAAATTGTAATCCTGTGTTTAAAAAAGCCAACCGTAATCGCTGTGGATTTAGTTCAGTGTAATAGCCAAAGGGTGTATCAATGTCGGCTACAGTGCCGTCCGTCCAATCAGTCATGAAAAAATCTCGGTGATGTTTTAGGGGGGGGGTTATGCGTAACGTTCAATCATTTTTGCTGCTTGAGCGGCAAACTGTTCCAAATCGCCTTTTTTTACTTTATCGACGGGAATAACCAGCGCGGTCGTTAAACTGATATAAATGTACACATAACGCTTGCCATATTCCACGCGCACTAATTCTTCCCACGCCATTTTATGCTTACCACTGGGGGAGTTTTCGATTAGGTATTTAGAATTTTCAGGGTCGATACTGAGTGTGTAAGTACCAAACATATTGCTTTTTTCTTTGCTGGTGTAGTTGTTAAGAATTTGGCGGCGCAAATCTAACATCATGATTCTTGGCGATAATACTGCCCATAACACGGCAATAACAAGAATATAGGACGCTGAGTTCATATCACCGTAATAGAAATAATAAAAAGACCCTATTAAGCCCATGATTCCAGGGACTATCCAGCGGTTTTTTCTGATGTTGGCTTGTATGTCTTCATTTCGCATAAATTGGATTTCATTGAAATGGATTAAATCTTCTTCTTGGAATTCGTATTCAATTTCAAACATGGCAAAGGTTAAAGGTTAAAGGTTAAAGGTTAAAGGTTAAAGGTTCAGGCGTAGGTTAGATTAGGCGATAGCCGTAACCCAACGTATCGTGGGTAAATTTTGGGTTACGCTATCGCTAACCCAACCTACAATTAATTTAGTGCATTTTAATTTTTGAATAAACACTGCGGCGAAACGCATTAGATAATGTCAGCATAGCGGTTCTAAAATAACCGTGTATCGCTATTTGGTGCATTTTATATAAAGACAGATACACTATTTTGGCAATAAAACCGCCGATACTCACTGTTCCCATTAAACTGCCCATCAAATTACCGACGGTGGTGTATTTACCTAAGGACACTAGCGAGCCGTAATCATGATAAGTGAATTTAACTAATTGCCCGCCTTTTAAGCGATTAACAATAGATTTAGCCAACGTAGAGGCTTGTTGATGCGCTGATTGCGCACGCGGTGGTACATTGCCACTATGCCCTTCCCAAACACACGCAGCACAATCACCCATTGCAAAAATGTTATCGTCACTGGTTTTTAGTGTGTTATTCACCACTAACTGATTGATATGATTGGTTGCTAAACCATCCAACTCTTTCAGCCAATCAGGGGCTTTAATGCCTGCTGCCCAGACTTTAATATCGGCTTCGAGAAATTCACCGTCATGCGTGGTAATACCTTCGCGGGTAATTTCAGTCACGCGCCGTCCCATACGCAAATCCACGCCTAAACTGACTAATTGTTGTTGGGTCGCAGTGGCTAATTTTATCGGTAGCGCGGGTAATAATTGCGTGGCGGCTTCAATGATTGTCAGCTTAACATCGCTGGTTTCATTCAAACCATACATGGCTAATACATTAGTGACTTCATGCAGTTGCGCGGCTAACTCAACCCCTGTCGCACCTGCACCGATAATAGCAATAGAGAGCGGTTTAACCGTTGCACTGTCTTTACCGATATAGTTTTTAATGTAGGATTCAAACAAATGTTTTTGAAATCTAAAGGCTTGCGAGGTGGTATCTAAAAATAAACAGTGTTCCGCCACGCCCTTGATGTTAAAGGTATTACTGACACTACCAACCGCCATCACTAAGGTGTCATAGCTAAACGTACGACGCGGAATAAGTTCTTCACCATCATCGTTAAAGGTTGGGCTAACCGTAATTTCTTTGTTAGCGCGGTTTAAATTTTCCATTTTACCTAAACGAAACCGAAAATGACTACGGTAGGCTTGCGCTAAATATTCGACTTGTTCCGATTCATCCAGCGTACCTGCGGCGACTTCGTGCAGTAATGGCTTCCAGATATGGGTTGTTGTCGCATCAATCAGCGTAATATCCGCTAGACCTTGTTTGCCTAATTTACGCCCTAAACTGGTCGCCAACTCCAAGCCCGCTGCCCCACCACCGACAATCACTATATTATGTTTTTCAGCCATGACCTTCCTGCCTTAATAAAAAATATGTATGTATGACCGCATTATAACGAATCAGTGCTTACCGCCGCTGTTTTTAATAAACCATCTACCCACGCTAATTGACGCGGTAAACAAACGGTTTTTAAATCATAAGTGGCTTGTGCAAATGCCCGCGCTTGTCGCCCAAATTCAGCCCGTTGTTCAGGTTGATCCAATAATTCGCACACCGCATCACTGATGGCTGCTGTATCAAAAAAATTCACCAGCCGCCCCGATTTATTATCAATAATCGCTTCATGTAAGGGAGCAGTATCACTGGCAACAATACAGCAACCCGCACTCATGGCTTCTAATAAACTCCAGCTTAAAACAAAAGGATAGGTTAGATAGATATGCACGCGTGACAATTGCAATAAGGTAATGAAATGGTCATAAGAGGTACGGCCTACAAAATACACGCGACTCATGTCTAATTGATCGATAACTTCGTTTAAAAAAATATCTTTCCATGTTTGCCCTTTCGGTGGTTGCGCACCATAACTAACAGTATCATCACCTACAATAACCACCTTTGCATTAGGGCGACGACGTAAAATTTCAGGCAATGCCCGCATGAAAATATGGTAGCCACGATAAGGTTCTAAACTGCGACTCACAAACGTAATCACTTCATCATCACGCGTCAATGAGAAGCTTCCGTTCACACTGTTAACCGAGAGACTGGCAGTCGCGTTCGGCGCAATAACCTCGGTATCAATACCCTCGTGAATCACGGTGATTTTGTCACGAAACGGCGGCGGAAAGGTACTCGCTTGCCAATGGGTAGGGGAAATTCCCGCATCAGCGATTTCAAAATGCAGCAGATTATTGGTGTTTTTTAAACGTAAACGGCAATCATCACTGGGGTCTTGGTTGGCAAATTCTGGGTCAAAACCCATGTCTGTGCCGTGGACATGGTAATAAAACTCGCAGTAAATCGCTAATTGGGTATCTGGCCAGACATCTTTTAAAAATAAACTTTCCCCCCAGCCATGATGAGCAATAATCAAATCGGGCGTAAAGCCTGAATCACGCAACGCGCTTGCCACATGGAATACTGCTTCACCGCGAATAGTTTTGGTTTCAATATCACTGACCCACGGATGGACGTTAGGTGTTGAACCACGCACAGCTTGATAGCGGATTAATCGCACGCCTTGCCATTGTTCTGGCACGTCTTTTCGCATAGTGAGTGCGATAATTTCATGCTCGGGATTAGCCGCTAAAGCAGGTGCAAGGTGTTTAAACTGTGCGGGGAAGTTTTGATGAACAAATAGAATTCGCATTTAAATATACCATTCCTGTGGCAAATCATCGCTATTCAAGGGGGCGACTTGAATAATACGTTCTGAACCATCTGGTTGAGTGATCGTCATATCAACTTGCGCGGCATCACGTCCTTGACCAAAACGAGCAGCAATCCGCGCCGCTAAATACACATCTTCCGCGCTCAATTCACCATCAATTAACACTAACGGCCCAGGGTGACTTACACAATTCATACTGACAAATTGTTTTTTATAGCCTTGCAAAAATCGACCTTCGCCTTCTTCACGCGCAATAATGAGCTTAAAATGCGGCGCGGGGCGGATATGTCTGCCGACTTTTAATAGCATGACATCATCCAATTCATAATCTTTATGACCATGCGCTTGCCACAAATCAACTAATTTAGCGGAATAACTTTTGTCGGTGAGAAAACAGCAGCCGCCCGCAGGTTGAGCATAGTCATCAATCTCCCATTGTTTAGCCAGTGCCATTTGGGGCTTGCGTGAACGCCCTGTAATGTCGTGGAGTTTTTCTCTGTCCACCCAACCTTCACGTTCAGGCAGTGTGGCGGGTAGATTTTTTGCACATAACGGACGCAATAATAAATCATCCGCACCTGATTGTTTAGCAACTATCGGCATGGTCGATTTACGTTGTGACATCGGGCGTTGTCCAATCACTTCACCCGTGATGATGAAGTCAAAATCATTTTCCACTATCCATTGCTTGGCTTTATTGACCATGAAGATTTTGCAATCTAAACACGGGTTCAAATGTTGACCGTAGCCGTGTTTGGGATTAATCAGCACATTTTTATATTCTTCGATAACATCGACAATATGCAGTTTGATACCCAGTTGTTCAGCGACCCATAAAGAATTATTGCGCTTAACTTTGGCTTTATCTTTGGCACGGATAGCGTGCGTATGACCTTCGACACAAAACCCTGTAAAAAAATTAATGCCCTCGACGTGGACACCTTGTTCGAGGATGGTTTTAGCCGCCAACATGGAATCTAATCCACCTGAAATAAGGGCGACCGCTTTTCGTTGCTTGCTCATGAGACTCTTTAGTCAAAAAAATACCGTCATTATATAAGTAGGCGGTGCAGTGTGTACTAAGAAAATCCGCACTGTTGTAAACAATGGTACGTTGTAAACCGTTTTTCATCTTCTGTGCAGTCGCCACAGACATCAAATATAGACGTTTAAAATATGGACAGTGTCGAATAACTGGACAGTTAATCGCCTTACCTCATTAGCGGTTAAATAGGAAAAATAAGCATACTGCATTGTTTTATAAGGATAATATAGTTGAATTCAATAATTGGCACGGTCATTGCTTTATTTAGATTGGGTTTGTCGATGTACGCGATCAATAGCATTAAGACGTATTGTAAATTTCATCTGTACATAAACCGCTTATTAGAAATGAGTATATCTGTTTTATTTATTCAGCAGATTAAAAGAGTATGACTGTTTTGATTAGGGATAGCCAAAACAGTCGCTTGACTATTTTTCAAAATAGAGGCGATTTGACAACCCAGTGTTTCTTTAAGCAACAACAATAATATGTTTCTTTAAAACAACCATAACATGAAATGAGGTAGTCAACATGGCTATAAGTGCAGCAACAAAAGCAGCAACGGACGCGCTAGCCGTTAATCACGCGCCAGTCAGCGTAGGGGCGCAAGAAGTTCACCGCTGGTTACAAAGCTTTACTTGGGATTTTGATAAAAACCGCACTAAATATTCGACCAAATACAAAATGGCGAATGATACCAAAGAGCAGTTCAAGCTAATCGCTAAAGAATATGCGCGTATGGAATCAGTTAAAGACGAACGTCAGTTTGGTAGCTTGCAAGACGTATTGACTCGTGTTGATGCCGCTAACCGTGTGCATCCGAAATGGAATGAGTCCATGAAAGTTATTTCTAACTTTTTGGAAGTCGGTGAGTATAACGCGATTGCTGCGACAGGTATGTTGTGGGATTCAGCCACTGCGCCTGAGCAAAAAAATGGTTATTTAGGTCAAGTGTTAGATGAAATTCGTCACACTAACCAATGCGGTTACATCAATTATTATTTCGCTAAACAAGGTCAGGACGCGGCAGGTCATAACGATGCGCGTCGTACTCGTGCTATTGGGCCTTTATGGAAAGGCATGAAACGGGTATTTTCTGACGGCTTCATTTCAGGTGATGCGGTTGAGTGTTCTATCAACTTACAGTTGGTCGGTGAGGCTTGCTTTACTAACCCGCTTATCGTTGCAGTCACCGAATGGGCTTCTGCAAACGGCGATGAAATGACTCCAACGGTGTTTCTGTCAATTGAAACCGATGAATTACGTCACATGGCAAACGGCTATCAAACAGTCGTATCAATTGCTAATGACGAAGCAGCTTCAAAATATTTGAACACCGATTTAAACAATGCCTTCTGGACGCAACAAAAATACTTCACGCCTGTATTGGGCATGATGTTTGAGTACGGTTCACATTTCAAAGTTGAGCCTTGGGTAAAAACTTGGAATCGTTGGGTGTATGAAGATTGGGGCGGTATCTGGATTGGTCGTTTAGGCAAATACGGTGTTGAATCACCTGCCAGCTTACGCGATGCCAAAAAAGACGCTTACTGGGCGCACCACGATTTATTTTTAATTGCTTATGCCTTATGGCCAACTGGCTTTTTTCGTTTGACTCTGCCAACTGCTGAAGAAGCGGAATGGTACGAAGCGAATTACCCTGGTTGGTACGATATGTACGGCGTAGTTTATGAAGAATGGCGTGCGCGTGGTTGTGAAGATCCCAACAGCGGCTTTTTACCTATCCAATGGTTTATCGAAAACAACCATCCTGTTTATATAGACCGCGTGTCACAAGTACCGTTCTGCCCTAGCTATTCTAAAGGTGCAAGCACGTTGCGCGTTCTTGAATTCAATGGCAAAAAACATTCGTTCAGCGACCAATGGGGCGAGCGTATGTGGTTGTCTGAACCAGAGCGTTATGAATGCCAAAACATCTTTGAACAATACGAAGGTCGTGAGTTATCAGAAGTGATTGCCGAAGGACACGGCGTACGCAGTGATGGTTTTACCTTGATTGCTCAACCACACACCAGCAAAGACGGCAGATTGTGGACCTTAGATGACATCAAAAAGATTGGCTGTGTCTTTGCTGATCCTTTGAAAGCATTGTAATCATTCTTTGAAACAAGGCATTGTTAGTTTAGTTTTAGACCGAATTAACAACGCCCCACACTAATTGTAAAGGAGTTAATTATGTCAATTGTAGTAGGTGGCGGTAGACGCGGTTTAACTGATCCAGAAATTGCGAAAGTAATTTTAGCCGCTATTCCAGATAAACCTTTAGAAACACAACGCAAGATGAACTATTTCATGACACCGCGCGGTAAGCGGATTAATGAATATGAAACCTTGTGTTGCTATACACAACCCACACCCGACTGGATTCCAGGTGGTTTGGATTGGGGTGATTGGACGCAAAAATTTCACGGCGGTCGTCCATCTTGGAGTAATGAATCGACTGAAATGCACAGTTCTGACTGGCACAGACACCGTGATCCCGCTTTCCGCTGGCACGCGCTGTATGTGAAAGACAAAGCAGAAGAATGGCGTTATACCGACCGTTTTTTGAAAGCCTATTCGGCTGATGGTCATGTGCGTTCTATTGATCCTGTCTGGCGTGATGAAGTGCTGGGTGATTATTTAGGCGCGTTCGGTTTCAGTGAATATGGCTTATTCAACTCACACTCGTCTCCGACTCGTGATTGTTTGGGTGATACGCTGCGTATGAGTATTGCGATGATTGGCTTGGATAAAGTCGATAACGCGCAAATGATTCAAGCAGAAAGAACGTTTTTGGCTAAATTGGTTCCTGGTTTTGACGAATCAACTGATGTGCCTAAAAATGAGTGGACGAAAGGTTCAATCTATAAAGGTGCAAGAGAAACCGTTGAAGAAATCTGGCAAGGCACTTATGACTGGAACGAAATTCTGTTCGCAGGTCACATGATTTACGATCCGTTATTCGGTCAATTTGTGCGTAGAGAATTCTTCTTGAGATTATCTTCGTATTACGGCGACAACTTAACACCGTTCTTCATCAATCAAATGCAGTTGTACCATTCACAAACGAAAGGTATCACTAAAGATATGTTTCACACTTGTTTGGCTGCGGATGAAAACTTTGGTGACTACAACGTCAGTTTGATGAATATGTGGAGCGACAAATGGTTGCCGAGAACAGTCAACGCAATGAAGGATTTTATGGGTATTTTCTCTAAAATTCCGACCATCGCAGGTGTATCTGATAAAGCGGCTATCGAAGCGGCTTTGGGTCGTGTATTTGATGACTGGCAACGTGATTACGCTGATCCTATCGGCTATAAAGTGGACACTGCGGCAATGATTAAAACCGTGTTATCTGGTCTTAAATAAGGAATTATTATGTCTACAAGTGCAAATGCGTATAACGCGGGCATCATGCAAAAAACAGGCAAAGCCTTTGCTGATGAATACTTCGCGGAAGAAAATCAAGTCGTTCATGAAAGTGATACGGTGGTTTTAGTATTAAAAAAATCAGATGAACTCAACACCGTTGTTGAAGAAATTCTGCTGGGTTCTCATAAAGCCCAAAACCCAACCTTAATCGTAGAAGATCGCGCTGGTTTCTGGTGGCTGAAAGCGAATGGCAAAATTGAAATTGATTGCCGTGAAGTCTCTGAGTTGTTAGGGAAAAGTTACAGTGTTTATGATTTGTTGGTGGATGTTTCTTCTACTATCGGTCGTGCTTATACACTGGATGAAACCTTCACTATCACATCAGAATTGATGGGTCTTGATGTCAAACTGCAAGACGTTGCAAGAGCATAGGAGATAACAATGGCTAACATTCATGATAATCCCACTCGTGACGAATGGGTTAAAAAAATCGCCGCACTGACCACATTAGCCGCAGGTCATGCGTTATTAAAAGATTTTCGTGTTAAACACTTAAATCCTTTTAAAACCGACTGGTCTTTAGAGCTTGATGGTCAATGGATTGAGTGCAAAATCGAAGAAAAAGTCGCCTTGTTAAAACGTGCTGCGTTCAACGATACACAGTTTATGAACAACTGTACTTGTGGCGCGAATGCTCAAGAAATGGCTGATAAAGTCGTTGCTGAAATGGATGCCTGTACTGATATGTACAAAGCGGAAAGAATTCATATTGACTTTAGATTGGCGTGCAAACCACCTGTTATGCCTGTCAATGTCTTTTTGGACACTGATCGTCTGCTAGGTACTAAGTTAATGGAACTGAGAAACACGGATTACTACGCTTTGCCGTTAGAGGAATTGCGTAAAAAACGTGGCGTAAAAGTCATTACCTTACAGTAAGTTGTCGCTTGGGTTGCCACTTTTTGGCAACCCAACCTAAAACTACTGGGTTTTGTTGGGTTGGCTATTGCCAACCCAATCTACACATTCTCTCTATATAAACAAACACACCACGCCATGTTAGAAGCATTAAATACCGCGTCACCTGCACAAAATCATGACATTCAGGATGAAAATCCCGAACTCACTAAGCTCTATGATGCAGAGCCTTATACGGCTTACACCGAAGATTTAGAATTTATGTGGCGGTGGACTATTTACCGCGACAATAAGCTGGTTCAAGAAGGCTGTTCATTGACCTTAGACGCGTCAAAACGGGCAGTCAATCATGTGATGGCATTTTTTAACATGAATAATAAAAATAATACGGTAGCACAGGAGTTGTAGCTAATGGCAAACACACACCAAGTCACAATTATTACTCAGGATGACGAGTCGGTCACATTTGAATGCCGTTCGGATGAAGACGTTATCAGCGCGGCGGTACGGCAGGATATTTATTTAATGTCCTCCTGTCGTGAAGGCGGTTGCGCCACTTGTAAAGGACTCTGTACGGAAGGTGATTACGTTTTAGGGAAAGTGAGTTCGCAAGCTCTACCTTATGAAGAAGAAGAGGCGGGCGAAGTTTTATTATGCCGTTGTTATCCCAGCACCGACATTGAGGTCGAAGTACCTTATGTTTACGAACGTATCAGTTTTTCGCCAGAAGGTTTGTCTTTTGAGGCGGAAGTTGTTGGCGTGTCTCAAGTATCCAGTAACGTCATGCGTTTGTTATTAAATCGCACAGGCGATGACAAGCAAATCAAATTTGAATCGGGACAGTTTTTTGATTTAGAAATTCCTAATACTACAACCACCCGTTCGTATTCCCCTGCTAACACCGCTAATAAAAAAGGTGAATTAGAATTTTTAATTCGTGTGGTCGAGGGTGGCAAGTTTTCAACGTATTTGAAAAACGAGGCTCACGTTGGACAAAAAATAAACGTTAAAGGCGCGTCAGGTATTTTCGGCTTAAAAGAAAATGGCTTTACGCCGCGTTATTTTGTGGCAGGCGGCACAGGACTTGCACCGATTTTGTCGATGGTCAGACATATGCACCAGTGGGATGAGCCGCAGAAATGTATCATTTATTTCGGTGTAAACACGGAAGAAGAAATATTTTTCCTTGATGAGTTGGAAAAATTGGCTTCAGAAATGAAGACCTTGGAACTGAGAAACTGCGTATGGAAATGCAGTGATGAATGGCGTTACGAGAAAGGCAGTGTGGTCGATATTTTACGCCGTGATCTAACAGAAACGGGCGCGAAACCAGACATTTATTTATGCGGTCCTCCGGGTATGGTCGATGCAACGTTCAACGTCTGCGAAACCTTAGGCATTCCAAAAGAACGGGTGTATTTAGAAAAGTTTTTACCTAGCGGTTCTTAAACAATAGCCACACAGAGGTCGGTCTGTCACATGATAGTGCGTGACCTCTTTTAGCGAATTTAACACAAGTAATTAACATTATAAGAGGGGATTAAAATGTCACTACATTGTCTGGTGTATGTCAGCTTAGCAAATCAAGAGATGTCTGATGATCATCTAAAGTCTATGCTCCAAAAAGCGCGAGCGAAAAATGAAACGTTGGATATTACAGGGATGTTGCTGTACCGAGACGGATTTTTTATGCAGGCACTTGAAGGTGCGTTAAAAGACATCGAAGCCTTATTTGACACTATTTCAAAAGATGCACGGCACAGTGGTTTGCTATTGGTTTATAAAAAACCTATTCAACAAAGAGGTTTTGCAGATTGGACGATGGGTTTTAATAAAATTGACGATACGAATATCGAAGCTGTTGATGGTTACACGAATTTTTTAAATAATCCAACGCCTGCGTTTTTTATGGAGCGTGCCAGTGAAGCCGAGGCAGTTTTGGATCAATTTAAGCATCAACTTTTCTTTTGAATATCAGTGGCGTTTTTGATTATGGTGTTTATTTGAAATGAGCATAAAGCCCGAAGACGAAGCGTTTCTCCATGACATGGTCATACAACTGGATGAAACCATTAGAAAGTTAGCGATTGAAGAACGCGAAATCACTGAAAAACTGGGGGTTGTTCGTGTTGAGGAATTAAAAGAGTTCTGGCAACAAGCGTTATCTGAGGAAGAAGAGAAATTTTTCAGAATCACGCTGGATTACTGGGACAGATCACTGATTCGTGTGTGGGCGCATAGTTCTCGTACCCATGATACGCGAGTGAAAGTGGGCCATACATTAATGTTGTGTGTTCTAAATTAAAGGCATAGACAGAAAACCATGAGCAAACAAATTATTTATAATCCCGAAGCTCTTTCGAGAATGATATACGGCATTGACAGTGTGGCACGCGCGGCTATTGTGACGATGGGCAGTGCAGGCCCTGCGGTGATGATTCAGCATCGTACCGCTGGCATTATGCCTGTGTTTACCCGCGATGGCGTAACGGTTGCCAGATCAATTAATTTTGATGATCGAATCGCTGATTTGGGGGCGCGAATGTTGCGTGATGTGGCAGGCGCAGTGTCTCGACAAGTCGGTGACGGTACAACCACGGCTATTGTGTTGGCACAAAAATTGGCTCATGAAAGCGTGCGTAGTGTCGCAGCAGGCTTTCATCCCTTGCAATTGAAAAAAGGCTTGGATTTAGCGTTGGCTCTGGTGGAAAAACGGTTGTTGGATAAAGCGGTGACAGGCGTAACCGACGATTGGATTGAAAAAATGTCGGCGGTTGCCACTAAGAATGAACCCAAAGTAGGACAATTATTGGCTCACGCTCTGAACGAGCTGGGACTTGAAGGTCAACTCACTTTTCAATTGGGCAATGGACGCGAAGATGAACTGGCTATTGTCGATGGCATACACTATGAACAAGGTTATTTATCACCGTATTTTATTACCGATAAAACCCGTGCAGAAGCGGTACTCGATAATCCGTATATCCTGCTCTATGACCGGGAAATCAAGGATTTAATGGATTTAATTCCGATATTGGAAGAAGTCAGAGCAGAAAGACGCTCATTGCTCATTATTGCCGAAAATGTCATTGATAAAGCCTTGACGGGCTTATTGCTCAATCTGACGCAGGGCGTGTTTAAAGTCGTTGCCGTTAAGCCTTCTGGGTTTGGTGATAGACGACTTGACCGCTTCAAAGATTTGGCTTTATTAACAGGCGGACAGGCGATTTTAGATGATTACAGCAGCCCAAAATTAGAACACGTTACTTTGGATATGCTGGGGCAAGCAGAACGCGTCGTCGTTACAGAAACCAGCATTACCATCATCGGTGCGAAAGGTGATAAACAACTTGCTAAACAACGCATTGAGACACTACGCGCCCAAGCCGACTTTATTCTGGCAATAAAACCCGGCGAAGGTTCAGCCTCAGGCAATAAACACGATTTTGACGAATTAGAAGATCGTATTGCACTATTAGCCGCTAAAACAGGCGTGTTCAGTGTCGGCGGTCTGGCTGATTTTGAAATCAAAGAGCGCATGGTGCGCATAGAAAATGCTTATATGTCGGCTAAAGCCGCACTGGAAGAAGGCGTACTGGCAGGCGGCGGTGTCGCGTTGTTTCGTTGTATCAAAATGCTTGATAGCGTGATTGCCGAAAATGCCGAGCAACAACAGGGCATTAATATTCTGAAATTGGCACTGGTTGCACCGTTGGAAAGTGTCACGCGCAATGCAGGATTGAATCCAGAAACTGTTATTGCTCGCTTAAATGCCAGTGACGATGAGCATTTAACCATTGATACGCAACGACAACTTTACGGCAATTTTTTGGACATCGGCATTATTGATCCAGTGAAAGTCATGCGTTTGGCATTGCGCAATGCAGTGAGCGTGGTAACAACGTTAATCACCACCGAAGCCGTAGTGATGAATGTCCCCGACTTATCCATTATGGCTGGTTATTCGCCAGAATGGGCAGCAGCAACGCGCGAAGACCCCAGATTATAAAATTTCACTGATGTTGCACACAACCCATGTAGAGAAAGGTGCATTGCACTGTCTCTACATCTTGCAACTTCAGTACACCAAACATTGCTAACCTGAGTACAATCAACTTCAGGCAATCATTGTGCTTTATCTTCCTAGCTATAGCTTCCCCAAAGAAGCTCCTTCTATTCCTCTTTTCATTTGGAATACAGGCAATGCGGCATCATGCCACATTGCCTATTTTTTTTATTTTGTTATTCTGATTCTCTTATTATAAATTCCACAAAAAATTAGACGGAATCGCTTATTTTCATCGTTTTTTGAATGATGTTTCAACACCAAAATAATAGAGTGAAAATGGATATAGAACTCAAATCACCGCACAAAATAAAGCTAATCCATGAAACCTTATTGCTTAGACACAGGGTTGAATTTGAAATAGATAGACCCATACAAGCGTGGCAATGGATGAATCAAACCCGCTCTGTTCCTGAGCAACACGATTGGGTTAGACCCGAAGTCAGGGATGCGTGGGAACGGTGTCTTGATGACTATCATTTACCGTTAGGTCATTACGCTAATTGGGACGACTATCCCATTATCGCGGCACCTGTTGAACAGGCTAATCCAGCCACGCACATCAAAGAACTCATTAAACACCTTAGCAACAACTTTCATACTGCTTTGCAAGACGCAGGCATGATGATGGTGCTAACCACTGCCGATGGCAGATTACTTTATGCACTAGGTGAACAAAAATTACCGAATACCTTTATGACGCAAATGCACCTTGCAGGGAGCGTGTGGTCTGAATCGGTTTTAGGCAACAACGGCATCGGCACAACAGCTATCCTTAAAAAACCCGTTGCCTTTCAAGGCATGGAACATTTCCTCAATGTGCTACATCCCTTTACTACCGTGGGCTACCCGTTGCTTAATGAGGCGGGGGAATTAATCGCCATCATTGGTTTAATCAGCGATTACCAAGAAAGTATGAATTCGCTGTTTGCGTTTTTGCATTTAATTTGTGTACTGGTAAATACCAATTTGCCTTTAGCCCAAAATACAGCAGCACAAGAACGGGTATTGGAAAAAATTCACTTTAATCCTGCCAAAAAAATCCCGCTGCCGCTGAATAATTCAGAGATTTCCACAGAATTAGACGCGCTCATTAAAAAAGCCGTCAAGTTACAGCATTACAAAGTACCGATTTTAATTACGGGCGAATCAGGCGTAGGTAAAGATCATTTTGTTAGATTGCTAAGAGAAGCAGGGCCACGAAAAGACGCACCACTTATCGCCATTAATTGCGCGTCCATTCCGCGTGATTTAATTGAAAGCGAATTATTTGGTTATGAATCAGGCAGTTTTACGGGAGCAAAATCAAGCGGTAAGCTGGGTAAATTCATGCTGGCTGACAAAGGTATTTTGTTTCTTGATGAAATTGGCGACATGAGTTTTGATTTGCAATCCACCTTATTGCGTGTGCTAGAAACCTCTGAATTTATGCCAGTTGGCGGTAATAAATCTATTCACGTTGATGTGCAAGTGGTTGCAGCAACCAATGTAAAGTTATTGGAAGCGGTTGAAGCAGGTCGCTTTCGGCGTGATTTGTATTATCGTTTAAATGGCGCGCAGATTCATTTATTACCCTTACGCGACCGCCCTGATAAAAAGTCAATTATTCATCATATTTTACAACGAGAAATGAACACCATTGCCGACGATGGTCGGCTACAAATTTCTCCAGAAGTCATCAGTTTAATTGAACAACATCCTTGGCCAGGCAATATTCGCCAATTAATTAACGTCATTCGCTCTACTTTTTATACGGCAAGTGGCTCAGTCATTAACTTACAGGATTTGCCAATTGATTTTGTTGCTGAAATACAGCAATTTAATTTGGGTAACACTCACTTTGTTAATCCACGGATAGATGAATCGGTGTCTATGAGTTTAACCGATTGGGAGTTTTACGGTATCAAAACCACGCTTAAAAATTGCGGCGGCAATATCTCACTGGCAGCTAAAAAATTGGGAGTTACTCGTACAACACTTTATAAAAAAATGGAACGATTTGGTTTAAATAGGGAAGGCGTTGTGACGTGTGGGTTAAAAAACGCTTGATAACGACTAAGGCTTTAAAAACCTCAGTCGTTAGTATTGATTTCAACAGATTTGATATAAACCATCCAATACCAGTGAATTAGGACTCACCATGCCGATGACTTTTCCATGTTCGACTACAGGCGCACGCACCAAATTATAAGTTGCAAATAACCGTGAACAGTAGCGTATATCCATCTCAGGACGCACTTGAATCACGGGACAAGTCATAATTTCATAAACATTGACTCTGTCAGGAGCGCGGTCTTTTGCCAGCACCTGCCGCGCTATATCGCCTGAGGTAATCATACCGTACTCGTCATCATCATGACGCTTATTAACAATTAATACCGATGTCCCTGCCGCTTTCATTTCTTTTAGCGCGTCACTGATAGTGGCAGTTGCTTCTATACGCGAAAATGATGATTTCATCACGTCTTTAACACGAATAATTTTTGGCTCATTCATAATTCATTGACCAATTCTTGAGTTAATTTTTCCACTTGTTGCGTGATACCAATCGCATCCTCAACATCAATTTTAAAGGCAATCCCTGCACCTTCTTTACTATCAAACTCCCCTGCTTTGGCGATTTTTTCTAAAATATGGCGACTTAAACGTTCTTCAACTAAAAACAATAATACGTCTCTCGGTGTATCGAGTGTTAAGCCAAAGAAAGTTTTCGATTGTTTCATGCCTTCACCACGCGCATGATTAATCACCGTTGCACCTTTCGCGCCGCTTTCACGCGCTGCATCCAGTACCAAATCGGTTTTGTCGTCTTCAACGAAGGCAATAATTAATTTAAAGTGCATAATTTCACTCAAGATTTAGAGGAAAGACTACGCTTACTACGCCACGCGGCAAGTTGTGCGTAACCTAACACAGTGATAATAGGGAATAAACTGGCAAAAGCAATTAAGCCAAAACCATCTATTAATGGATTGCGATCAGGAACTGCTTGCGCCAAGCCTAAACCTAATGCAGTGACTAACGGTACGGTCACGGTTGAAGTTGTTACACCACCTGAATCATAAGCCAAACCAATGATAAATTTAGGCGCGAATAGTGTTTGTATCAGCACCAGCACATAACCGATAACGATAAAAACATACAGTTCTATGCCCGTAACAATGCGGAACGTCCCCAATGCAATACCAAATGCCACGCCAATAGAAACCGCAATGCGTAAACCCCATGCTTGAATGGTGCCGCCTGAAATTTGTTCAGCTTTAATTGCCACTGCTAATAAAGAGGGTTCGGCTAAGGTCGTTGCAAAACCAATACTCGCAGCAAATACATACACCCAGAAATACGCTTGCCAACTCAGAACATATTCATGCGGGTTAATACCCAAAAATTCCGCGCTAGTCAATTGCTTAGCCATTAATTTTCCCAGTGGAAACAACGCCATATCCAGCCCTTCGAGAAAAAAAGCAATCCCCAACAACACATAGACAAAACCAATCGCAGTTTTTTTAGGATTAGCTAAGGGTTTACGAATCACCAGCAATTGAAAACCGATGATAATCACCGCAATCGGTAATACATCGCGGCAGGTTGCCAACAGGGCTAAAGCAAAATGCGTCAACCACGCAATCATCGTATGACTCCATAAGCCATGACGAAAATCATGGGCGTTAATGAGGCGAACGCAATTAAACCAAAACCGTCTATCATCGGATTGCGTCCCTTAATCGCCGTTGCTAAACCCACGCCTAACGCAGTAACTAATGGAACGGTAATCGTAGAAGTCGTTACGCCACCTGAATCATAAGCGATACCGATAATGTCAGCAGGTGCGAAGGGGGTGATGAGAATTATGCCGCAATAGCCGCCAATAATGAGGTAATACAATGGCCAGCCACGGATAATTCTTAACACGCCGACTAAAATTGCAAAGCCAACCGATAAGGCAACCGTGATACGCAAACCTAAGGCATAACTGCTTTTAGCTTCGCTACTGTGAGCAATAATATTACCTTTGCTGGCAATGTCGGCAGCTTCTGCGGCAATAGCAATCAGTGCGGGTTCTGCAACGGTTGTACCAAATCCCAAGCAAAAAGCGAAGGTCAATAGCCAGAATAAACTGCCCTTACGCGCAAACGCGTAAGCCATTGATTCACCCAGTGGAAACAGACTTTGTTCCAGCCCTTGAATAAATAACGCCAACCCCAAAACAACAAACAGCGTGCCGATGATTAAGCTGGCAACATCGTTAATAGGTTGTTTAATAATCAGAACCTGAAACACCAGCACAACAGCAAGAATCGGCACGAGATCGAGGAAACTATTGTACAGTTGCTTAATAAAATGATTCTTTAACATAAACAGCCCAACTCCTTGAAGACAGTTTGATTGTATAGGAAAGCGTAACGGGTATCTATCGCGTTAATTATAAGGCGAAAAAAAGCCCCGATAAATCGAGGCTTTCAATAGAGCGATTGGCTTTAGCAAATCACTGTTATAGACAACAACTTACCAACTAAAAGCCGCGCCTGTATTGGCACTCATTTGACTGGTGCTACCAAAGCCAGTACCCATTGCAGCACTTAAGCGAATATGTTCACCGACATCCGCTTTACCACCAAAGGCAATTGCTTGTTGACCCGCATAAAACCCGCTACCCATACCGACGGAGTAATGATGTCCTGCCATCGGTGCTGGAATAGCAGCCATCGCCGAGGCTTGTGAAATACCGCTGTAAGCACGCTGAGCAATATTATTCATATCATCTGATAGCGCAGCTGCTGTCCCTTGTAATTGACCAAAGTTGACTGCATCGTACTTCGTTGTACCATCAGCAACCCCTGTGACTTTTGCAGGTGCGCCATTAGAATTACTAAAGGTCGCACCATTATCGTTCATGGTTAATTTAGCGGACTGTTGTGTACCACCTGTCAACTCGGTTCTATCTTCGTACACTTTCAGACCATTGGTTTGACCGACACCGTTAGTCAAGGTAGTCGATGCGACCGACTCGTAGGCAGGAATTGCAAAACCTGTCACAGGATCAACGACTGGTGTTCCTTTCATTACAACGCCTGTTTGCCCTGTTACACCTCTATTAGCATTGGCTAGTTTACTGGTGCCAGGATCACCGACCACTGTTGAAGTCGCTCCATTCTTGCCGACAAAATTAGTATCGCCATTGACATATAAATTACCATCAACCAGCGTATTACCATTGATTTCATTAAGGTACTGCACGCCAGTTAATCGATCACCTATCGTTGTACCTGCTGCGACAGTCGCCGCTGTAGTCAGAACTGACACACCACCAGCACCAACAGTCCCAGTTAATCCCGTAACACCGTTGCTAGCCAGCGCACCATTAATGTTGCCTGATAAACTAATCGCATTATTGTCTAAGGTAAATGCGTTAGAAGCTGTACCCCCTGTTATTTGCGTTCTATCTTCAAACACTTGTATACCATGTGTATGACCATAACCGTTCGTCAAAGTAACAGAAGCAACAGCTTCTGTGCTAGTAAGTCCCGTTTGTACATCAGTCACAGGCGTATTGGTGGTAATACCTATTTGACCAATAACACCTGTTGTCGCATTAATAAGTTTACTGCTAGCGAGATTTTTACTGGCATCAACTGTTGAGGTCGCCGATGTCGTTCCGACAAACGCGCTATCACCATTGACATAGAGATTACCATCTATGAACTCATTACCAGCGACTTTAGTCTGATACTGCGTGCCAGTCAGTCGATTACCAATCGTCGTATTAGCCACAACGGTTTGAGTAAGCGCCTGTTTATAAGTAATTACTGCACCTGTTCCATTGACAACGGTATTTGTACCCGTAACACCATTAGAACTTAAGGGTGCTTTTGAATCACCCATGATTCGATCTGAAAGAGCGCCAATAACGGTAGCATTGGTTAGATTCAGTATGCCATTGACATCAGTCACACCGTTAAAAGTCGCATTTCCTGTCACAGTGAGGTCACGGGTAACCGTGTTATTAGCCGTGATAATATTCGTAGTCAAGTTGGTAAAATTACCATTCGGCGCAGAAATGGTGTTGTTTGCCGTGATGTTGTTTGTTGCATTCAGGTTGTTCGTGAACGTGTTATTCGCGGTGATACTATTCGTAGTCAAGTTAGTAAAATTACCATTCGGCGCAGAAATGGTGTTGTTTGCTGTAATGTTGTTTGTTGCATTCAGGTTGGTAAAATTACCATTGACTCCAGAAACATTATTCAGCGCAGTGATATTTCCTGCTGTAAAGCCACCCGTTACGTTTATATTGGTAAAGTTACCATTAGTTGCTGAAACATTGGTTGCATTCACATTGGTGAAATTACCATTGATGCCAGAAACATTATTCAGCGCAGTGATATTTCCTGCTGTAAAGCCACCCGTTACGTTTATATTGGTGAAATTACCATTGGTCGCATTGACATTAGTTAAACCCGTGGCATTACCCCCTGTCGCACTCAAATTTGAGGTAGCTAGATTGGTGTAATTAGCGTTGGTACCAAGGAGATTAGTGATATTACCATTGGTCGCATTGATGTTGGTTAAACCCGTGGCATTACCCCCTGTCGCACTCAAATTCGAGGTCGCTAGATTGGTGTAATTAGCGTTGGTACCAAGGAGATTAGTGATATTACCATTGGTCGCATTGATGTTGGTTAAACCCGTGGCATTACCCCCTGTCGCACTCAAATTCGAGGTCGCTAGATTGG
>MBQZ01000012.1 GCA_002134785.1 Crenothrix sp. D3 | reverse complement strand
GCAAAGCCCTCTATATGCCCGCTATGGTCACGTTATACAAAACCACATGGGGCAAGCAATTTAAAGAACGCCTAGCTTCATCGGGCAAGCCTCCTAAAGTGATTATTGTCGCTATGATGCGCAAACTTATTCAAGTCGCTTTTGGCGTATTAAAATCGAACTCGCCTTTCAAATCTGAGCTTCATTTGGCTTGACTTAGATAACAGTATCTACGATTTGCCGAGAGTAGAGATCTATAACAACGGCTAAATACAGCCAACCTTCTTGCGTCTTTATGTAGGTGATGTCACCGACGTAGACTTGATTGGATTGATCTGGCGATGCCCCTTGGTTGGGTGCGATAGGCATATTGTGTTTAGAGTTCGTGGTTGCTCTAAACCGCCGTTTGGTTTTGCACACCAACTGCGCTTCCTGCATGATGCGCCCAATGCGTCGCCGACTCGCGCTATCTCCTTGTTTTGCCAATACTTCTTTGAGACGGCGCGTTCCATAAACAGCGCGGTTTTGGGTAAATGCGGCGGTAATCACTGTTTTCAGTTCCTTATCGCGCTTGGCTTTGCGACTTTCAACCGCTGTTGTCCACGCATAGTACGCGCTACGGCTCACAGACAACACCGAACATAATAATGCCACGCTATAATCCACACTTTGCTCCAGAATCCATGCGCTCTGAACCGTGTTTCTCTGGCAACACCGCTGCCGCCTTGTCCACAAATCGCGTTCCTCCGTCAAACGCGTCACTTCTTTCTTTAAGCGTTTCAGCTCATCGTACAAATGTTCATCGGTTCGTACTGCCTTGTCTGGCTTAAGTGGTCGGCTATATTGATAAACCCAGTTAGTCAGCGTATTCTCCTTTATCCCCAATTCGTGGGCGGTCTCTGCTACATTACTCGACTCATTCGCACGCTTAACGTTATTTTCTTTAAACTCAGCGATATATTTTTGTTTGGCTTGGGTTGTCATGTAAGTACTCTCAGGTTTATAGGAAAGTGTCCTTTTTAGTGTAGCCACATCACTCATTGATGGTCTTGATGCCCTTGACTACCGCTAAAGCAACCTTTACCTTTTCTGTACTGCTAAAAATCTTACGTTTACTCTCGCTCATTGTTAAACCCTTTTTCATGACAGGCTATAGCTTAAAATACTGTCCTGAATTTGGGGTCCACTATAGTAGATAAATGATAAAGATTGACATTACTTAATGTACGTCTATATAATAGCATCAGCTTGAAATTGATTTACCGTTATGCTTATCTTTACGAAGTTTTTCTGTGATTGCTCGTCCTGTTATCATAAGTATTTTTAAATTTTACAGCTCCATTACACCCGCCTTGCAAAAGGCTAATTAATTACTTTATATATAGGATTCACAATGACTACTGGTGTTGTTAAATGGTTTAACGCAGAAAAAGGTTTCGGTTTTATTTCACAAGAAGGCGGTCCTGACGTTTTTGTTCACTTTCGTAACATTAACAGCTCTGGCTTTAAATCGCTAGACGAAGGTCAAAAAGTTCAGTTTACTGTAACTCAAGGTCAAAAAGGTCCGCAAGCAGAAGATGTAACACTTATCTAATGCAACTCTCAGGTGGCAGCTCTCATCTGTGAGCTGCCACTTGCTTTTACTCTTCCACAGATAATCGCTGCTTTCCTTTATTTTGCATCACCTTACTATCAAAGTACCGCGTGCTGTAACAAATGTATTATCATTGTCTCATTAAAAACAACCCGCCAACAAGGCGATAAATAATGAGCCAAGATTCAAAAACTAATCGCAACCTTTTCACCATCGTCTTATTTTCTGGAACATTATTTGTCAGTGCCTCACTGATGTTTGTGTTGCAACCGTTATTTGGCAAACTTTTATTACCCTTACTGGGTGGTTCGCCAGCGGTATGGAACACCTGTATGGTGTTTTATCAAAGTATCTTGTTTCTCGGTTATCTTTATGCTCACACGCTGTCTACGCGCTGTCGGCAACACCGACAGATTTTTTTACACATTGCTATTATCGCCCTGAGTTTATTAGCATTGCCCGTTGCTTTGCCTGAAAACACCATCCCACCCACTGACAGCAACCCTACATTCTGGCTATGCTGGACATTATTTTTGGCAATTGGTTTGCCATTTTTTGTGCTATCCACCACCGCGCCATTGATACAAAAATGGTTTTCAAAAATTGGGCATCCCAGTAGTGATGATCCTTATTTTCTCTATGCTGCCAGTAATACAGGCAGTTTAATCGCGCTATTAAGTTATCCATTTTTATTAGAGCCGAGCATTGGTTTAGCCAATCAACAAACAGATTGGAGCGTTGGTTATGGGCTATTATGCCTATTAATTGCCGCCTGCAGCTTGCTACTATGGAAACGCCAACAACCTGATAACGCTCCAGAAATTAACGCACCTGTCGTCGATAAATTAACGTGGGGAACAAAATTACGCTGGCTAGCATTGGCATTCGTTCCCTCCAGTTTATTATTGGGTTTAACCAATTTTATCAGCACGGATATTGCCTCCGTGCCGCTGTTATGGATTATTCCGCTAACCGTTTATTTACTGTCGTTTATCATCGTGTTTTCGCAGTGGAATGACACACTGCATCCTTGGATGGTTAAGCTACAGCCCTTGGTGTTAGTGCCGTTTATTGCCTACGCGTTTGTTAATCCCGCCGATTTGCCGTATTGGGTGTATTTAATTCTACATATCTTGGCATTTTTCTTTGCCATCATGGTGTGTCACGGTGAATTAGCCAAAGGCAGACCGCCTACCCAACACTTAACCAGCTTCTACTTGATTATGTCGTTTGCGGGTATGTTAGGCGGGATGTTTAACACCTTTGTCGCCCCGTTTATTTTTAATGGCATTTATGAATATCCGTTGATGATTGTTGCCGCTTTATTGTTACGCCCTTGGACAAGCAACACCCGCTTACACTGGCAGCTTATAGTGCCTATTGTATTACTGAGCATTGGTTTAATACTGTATGCCAGTGTTAATGACTTGCTACAACATTTTGATAGTATCGCTCTCAGCTTAATTGCTTTAAGCGTTGCAGTTTATTTTCTGAGAAAGTACATTTTAAGCTACGCCCTGACCATCGGTGTCATCATGTTTTTAGCACTCAGTTTGCATGGACTGTCTTCACATACACTCTACCAAGCGCGGAGCTTTTTTGGTGTCATGGCAGTGCGTGAAAGCGTATTGACCGATGAAAAAAACCAACCAGAAAGCTATCATGAACTGTTTCACGGCACGACCAAACACGGCGCACAACGCCTACCTGAACCGCTGGCAAAAATTCCTTTAACGTATTACAGCCAACCTGGCCCGATGGGGCAGTTGTTTAAAACCTTTGATGCGACTAATGCCAGCTGGCAAATCGGTGTTGTTGGACTCGGTGCAGGTGCATTAGCGTGTTATGCCAAACCCACCCAACACTGGACGCTGTATGAAATTGATCCGTTAGTCATTGATATTGCTAAAAATACTGATTATTTTACTTATCTCAGTCGCTGCCTATCCAATCCCACTATGCGAGTCGGTGATGCACGGTTAGCGTTAGAAAAAGAACCCGACCAGCATTTTGATTTATTAGTCATGGATGCGTTTAGCTCCGATGCTGTTCCTACCCATCTCATCACCAAAGAAGCACTAGAGCTGTATTTTAAGAAACTAAAACCTAATGGCATACTGGCATTTCACATTACCAACCGCCATTTAGCCCTGAAAAAAGTATTATCCATTCATGCCGAACAAGCGCGTTTTGCCACGCTAATCCAAGAATTTAAAGCCCCAGAAGCTATGCCGCTGGTGGTCGATACTGACTGGGTCGTGATGGCAAAGCAACCTGAAACTTTAGCCCTGCTCAGTACGAGCTTATTGGGAACTTGGCAAACGATGCCATTATATTTTGATATGCGTCCGTGGACAGATGACTACACCAATATCGTGAAGATATGGAAGTAAAAAGGCTGGTTTAATATAGCTAAAGAACAATAAAAGATACCGTTCGTGGTGAGCTTGTCGAACCACATTCACGCTTCGACAAGCTCAGCGCGAACGGTTTTTTAATCACAAATACTATTTTATCTGTAGTAAAGCAATAGGTTAGTGAAAACTAACCCATTACTTTATAAAGCAAATTACTCTTTAATTTTCCCAGCAGGTTTAATTAACCGAATTCCCAATTCTTTCAATTGTTCATCAGTCACAACCGCTGGTGCGCTCACTAATGGGCAAGCGGCAGATTGCGTTTTTGGGAAAGCAATCACATCACGAATAGACGTTGAGTGCGTCATTAACATCACTAAACGGTCTAAACCGAATGCCAAACCACCGTGCGGAGGCGCACCGTATTTCAAAGCATCCAACAAGAAACCGAATTTTTCGCGGGCTTCTTCTTCGCCGATGCCTAAAATTTCAAACACAGTTTGCTGCATAGCGGTACGGTTGATACGAATTGAACCGCCACCGACTTCTGTGCCGTTTAACACTAAGTCATAAGCGCGTGACAAGGCAGTTGCTGGATTTGCAACGAGGTCTTCCACTGAACAACTAGGCGCAGTAAATGGATGATGAATTGCATTGAAACGACCTGCTTTTTCGTCCCAGTCAAACATTGGGAAATCAACGACCCAAACAGGTTTCCACTCGCCTTGTAACAGTTTTAAATCATGTCCCAATTTAACGCGCAACGCGCCCATTGCTTCGTTGACGATACTGGCTTTATCCGCGCCAAAGAAAATTAAATCGCCTGTTTGTGCGCCCGTTTTTGCTAATACGCTAGCCCAGACTTCGGCAGGTGCAAATTTAACAATCGGTGATTGCAAGCCATCAATGCCTGCGTCTAAGTCGTTGACTTTGATGTAAGCCAAACCTTTCGCGCCATAAATGCTGACGTATTTAGTTAAATCGTCAATGTCTTTACGGCTTAAATCACCCGCGTTAGGAACGCGCATAGCAACAACGCGACCTTTAGGATCATTCGCGGGCGCGGAGAATACTTTGAAATCAACGCTTTTCATGTCTTCACCGATGTCCACTAATTCCAGCGGAATGCGTAAATCTGGGCGGTCTATGCCATAGCGTGAAATCGCTTCCGCGTAGCTCATGCGTGGGAATTTTACATCCAATTCCACGTTGATGACTTTAGCGAATAACTGACGAATCATTTCTTCCATGACATTCATGATTTGGTCTTCAGTCATAAACGAGGTTTCTATATCAAGCTGCGTAAATTCAGGTTGACGGTCGGCGCGTAAATCTTCATCACGGAAACAACGCACGACTTGATAGTAACGGTCAAATCCCGCAACCATCAACATTTGTTTATAAAGTTGCGGCGATTGCGGCAACGCGAAAAATGAATTTTCGTGGGTGCGGCTTGGTACGATGTAATCACGCGCCCCTTCGGGTGTCGCTTTCGTCAAATACGGTGTTTCGATTTCAAAAAATTCATTGTCATCGAGGAAGTTGCGCAATACGCGGGTGACATCGCGGCGTACTTTCATTTTTTCTTGCATTGCCACGCGGCGCAAGTCGATGTAACGGTATTTTAAGCGCAACTCTTCGTTGACTTCGATGTCGCTTTCGATAGGGAACGGCGGCGTTTCAGATTCGTTTAAGACTTCAATCGCTTTGGCTAAAATTTCAATCGCGCCAGAGTGCATATTGGCGTTCACAGTACCCGCAGGACGGTCACGCACAATGCCTGTGATTCTCAGCACATATTCACTGCGAACGTGTTCAGCTGTCGCAAATGTGTCTGCCACGTCTGGATCAACAACGACTTGCACTAAACCCGCACGGTCGCGCAAATCGATAAAAATAACGCCGCCATGATCGCGTCGTCTGTGTACCCAGCCGCAAATTGAAACGGTTTCGCCTAGTTGTTGTGTATTGAGTTCTCCGCACTTGTGAGTACGCATAATGTTTCCTTGTTGGTTTAAAAATAGGGTGTATGGGTTTATTTTAAAGTTTTGTAGGTTGGGCTGGCGATAAGCCAACCCAACATGAGCGCGTGATTAAGTTGGGTTGCAAAAAGTGCAACTCAACCTACACTGCTATTTTTTTTGGATATTTTGAATTGATTATAAACATCTAACAATTCATAAAAGTATTTATTTTGTTCTTCGTAATCTGATATTGTTTGACGCTCTTCTTGAGTTTTTAAGATATTTTGGGCAAATTCTTTAAACTTCGATAACGCCTGTTTATTTTCAAAAATTGGAATGGAAAACCCGCATGACTTATTTGAACTAGATGAAAAATTAAGTCCTTCAGAATAGTCATTACCACCATACGCACTCGCAATAATTTTTTTACCACCATCAAATACCACGATAAGAAGAGTCGCCATGAGTGTTCTATGATAAGAGAATACTTCCTGTCTTGTATGGTTGCCTGATGCGTAATGGTATCCTATTTTTCCTCTTGCCCATTCCCTAGTCTCATTTCCATCATATATTAAATTATGTTTAAGACTTCTAATTGTGAACTCAGGAAAATTTTTATGAAAAGAAACATCATCCTTGTTATCCCAGTCATTGTAATTATTCAAATATAATTTTAACCGTTCTATAGCCACACGATTACCCACAACTCCCGACAGTGCGGTATTGTAAGACAATTTGAACGGCGTTGGTGCATAAATAAAAGCCAAGCCAAATTCCCCCTCCCACGAAAAGTTCAGGGTGCAGCTATCCATAGCCGAACGGAAACGGGCATTTCAAGAGCGGTCATAATATTCATGGCAGCACTGCGCATAAGAACTTCAGTGACCTGAGATTCAAAAAGTCGTGCAGCAAGTGATTGCCGAACAGTTGTTTGAGGCGATACATCCCGTTTTCAGCGAGGCTGCGTTGATGATAGCCTGATGCGGTTTGTGGTGAGCTGTAACTTGTCGAGCAGTCAAACCATATTCAGACCATTGGATAAGCTTTTTGCAAAAAGTCGGCAGGTATAAATTACTCAAACCTCCGAGGTTACTTATACATCCGAACTTAGGGGCGTGAATTGGTACAGATTTGCTTTGGTGTCTTAGAACACCAGCAACCCTATCAACCATAAACGGGATGATTTTTCCAATGCAAGCCGCTACATCTAACGCATTGATTTTAAAAAACGGAGGCATAACATAAATTAGCTATAGAAATTTACCCCCTTATAATCAATTGGATACATTGAAGTAGGTATTTTTAGTACCCATTTTATATCCATTAATACACTATTCTAAATGGTTGCTACTTTCACTTTTTTAAGTGAAAATTTTGCAGAGGCATGGAAATGCTTTCTATCTCCGTGTCATGGGTTTTATAAACTAGTTCTTAATAATTAGGTTGGCGTGTATTTGGGGGTGAAAGCTGTGCTTGAAAAGTCAGGTAAAGTCTGAGCACCACCATAATTGGTTATTATTATATTTTTGATAAAAAACCTCTGTTTTTTGCCGAATTAGCAAAGTCTTACGATTATCTAAAAAATATTTTCTTTATTTTTCATGTTGTTACATAAAATTTATTTATGCACCAACGCCGTTTGTAAATACTAAATTTCTATTGATTTTTTGTTATGTACAGAGACAAGTTTTTAAACCACTATTTCAGCCAACATGAATACAAATGTCAATATACGCATTAACGAATTTATTGGTTCAAGTATTCTGATTGAATGGCTTGAACAACTGGGTGTTGCCCTGCTTTATTTGTTACAGGGCATTGTTATGCAATATTATTTTACTAACGAAAGTATTATAAGTGTTCTCTGGCCAGGTAGTGGTTTGGCTCTCGGTGTGCTGCTTATTCGCGGTAACCGTTACCTTTACGGTGTATTTTTCGGCGCACTACTACTTAATGCACTATCCAACGATTCACTTTTGGTGATTTTCGGTTTTACCTTGGCTGCTGTCATAGAAGTTCTATTGGCTGTTTGGTTAATCAGGCGCAATGATAAATTTGCATTATCACTGGATACACTGTCTGACCTGTGTTGGATTGGGTTGGTAGGTATTATTGCCAGTGTTCCCAGTGCCATTATTTCTACATCGTCTTTGCTGCTCGCCAGTGTAATCACGCCTGACAATTATTTTTTAAGTGCAGTGCATTGGTGGATGGGTGATGCACTTGGGATCATATTATTGACACCGTTGATATTAGTTTGGTCGCAAATAAAATTAGCTCAGCTCACCAGCAAGCAATGGTTTAAAACCTTGTTATTGCTGAGTGTCACTTTTGTTGTAGGGCAAAGCATTTTCTTTGGTTGGTTCAATGAACCCTTAATATATAAACCCAATGCATTCATGATGTTTTTCTTCATCACTTGGATTGCAATAAGATTGGGCATGGTTATCCTCACAATGACGTTGAATATTGTAGCTATTCAAGCATTATTGAGTGCGCTTCTGAAAGAAGGTTATTTTGCCCATGAAATTGCCGAGAACCAGCTTTTTAATTATTGGCTTTATATATTGATTTTGTCTGTAGTCGGGATGGTTTTATCAGCCTATGTCAACGAAAAAAATCAGATATTAAAAGACTTGCGTCACAGCGAAAACCTGTTTCGCAGGCTGGTCACTGTATCTAGCCAATCGGTTTGGCACTGCCAGATTAAAGGTTTATCCATTCAACAGATCGACCAAACCAATGCTGTATGGTGGTGCGAATTCACAGGACAAACTGAAGCACAGCGAATAGCGAACGAAGGCATGGGCTGGTTGAATGTAGTCCACGATGAAGATCGTGAGCTTGCTCTAAATAATTGGCTGAGCATTAGATTACTCAAGAGTCAGCAAATCACATTTATGTACCGTGTCCACCGCCGAGATGGAGAGTGGCGTTGGTTGTTAATAGAGGGCGTATCAATTCAAGATGAGCAAAACGTGATTATCGAATGGATAGGTACGCTCATAGACATCACCGACCGCAAGCAGGCGCAAGATAAATTAAAGGAACAGGAGCACTTATTGGCTGATTCGCAAGCCATTGCTCATATCGGCAGTTGGATGGTAGACATTAGTACATCTAAAGTAATTTGGAGCGAGGAAGTCTTTCGGCTTTATGATTTACCCATCACTGAGCCACCGCCGAATTTAGAACTGTTTTTAGAGTTATGTCATCCTGATGACCGATCACCAATGCAAGACAGGATTACCTCCTGTATATCAGGAATGCAGATGTCTGGACTAGAATACAGAACCTGCCCAATCAACGGCGTTAGTCGTTGGCTACTCGACTATAGAACTTTAGAAACTGATTCTAATGGTAAACCATTACGCATGATCGGTACTGTACAGGACATCACCGAGCGTAAGCAGGTAGAGGCCGCTTTGCAGGCGAGCGAAAATAAAAACCAAGTTCTTATCAACGCTATTCCAGATATTATCTTAACGAATCGACGAGATGGCGAATACTTAGCCGTTCACGCGCCAGACCCAAATATGCTCTTTATACCCCCAGAGAAAGTTATCAATCGAAGAACTGAAGAAATTTTGCCTAAGCCCATTGCAGATATGTTCATGAAAGCCTATGCAGATGCCTTGGATGTAAACACGATACAAGAGTT
Source organism: Crenothrix sp. D3 (assembly GCA_002134785.1). GTDB lineage: Bacteria > Pseudomonadota > Gammaproteobacteria > Methylococcales > Methylomonadaceae > UBA4132. The sequence continues at coordinate 68,504 of MBQZ01000012.1, read as the reverse complement.
GAGTTACACGCTTCAAACCAATGGTCAAGAAAGACACTTCGAGGCTAGAGTGTTACCTTGTACAAAGGACACGGTCATATCCCTCATACGCGACATTACTAAACGTAAACAAAATGAGGCAGAGTTGCGCATTGCTGCCACCGCTTTTGAAGCACGAGAAGGGATATTCATCACCAATGCTCATGCTTTGATCCTTCGAGTGAACAAAGCCTTTACTAGTATCACAGGTTACAGTAATGAAGAAGTCGTTGGTAAAAATCCTAGACTGCTCAAATCACATCGTCACGATGTAGACTTTTATCGTACGATGTGGCGGCAGGTTAAATACTTGGGTAGCTGGAATGGCGAAATCTGGAATCGACACAAAAATGGCGAAATTTATCCACAATATCTGACAATTACCGCCGTGAAAGACGAGAATAACCTGATAAGCAATTATGTTGCCATATTATCCGACATCACCCAGAAAAAATTGGCGGAGCAGGAAATTGAACGTCTGGCATTCTACGACACGCTCACTGGTTTACCTAACCGAACACTACTATTAGATAGGCTCAAGCGGGCATTAACTACCAGTGAGCGTAACGGTTTTGAAAACGCACTCTTATTCATCGATCTCGACAATTTCAAGGTACTCAATGATACCTTGGGTCACAACATGGGCGACTTGCTATTGCAACAAATCGCTGAACGACTGACTGCCTGTGTACGCCAAAATGACACAGTTGCCCGTCTGGGTGGTGATGAGTTTGTTATCCTACTGGAAAACTTGAGCCAACATAATCTCGAAGCCATAAAACAGACGGAAATCATTGGCGAAAAAATTTTAGCTATTCTTGAGCAGCCCTATCAGCTTACTAATCACCATTACCAGAACACCGCTAGCATTGGTATTACCTTGTTTAACAATTGCCTGCAATCCGTAGATGAACTATTGAAGCAAGCAGATATTGCCATGTATCAAGCTAAGAATTCAGGTCGTAATGCTCTGCGTTTTTTTGACCCAGAAATGCAGACCAGCATTATTGCTCGTGTTACATTGCAAGCAGAGTTACGCGTAGCTGTAGCAGAACAGCAGTTCAAGTTGTATTACCAATTACAAACCACTCATGATAAACACGTTGTTGGTGCCGAAGTACTAATTCGCTGGCAACATCCACAACGCGGTTTAATACTCCCTCTTGAGTTTATTACAGTGGCTGAAGAAACTGATTTGATAATACCCATTGGACAATGGGTGCTGGAAACGGCTTGCGCTCAGATTAAAATCTGGGAAAACAGTGTGCAGACCCAATATTTACAACTAGCTGTTAATGTGAGTGCAAAACAATTCCGTCAAGTTGATTTTGTCGAGCAGGTGTGTCAAATATTGAATCATACTGCCATTAAACCCAGCAGACTCAAGCTGGAACTCACCGAGACTCTAGTAATCGATGACATTAATGACACCATTTTTAAAATGAATAAGCTCAAAACAATCGGTGTGAGTTTTTCTATGGACGACTTTGGCACAGGCTATTAAAAATCAAAGTCAGGTAGGGTTATTAGGGTAGGGATAGCGTAGAGCTAACGTACAATAAAATGATGCCGTTCGTGGTGAGCTTGTCGAACCACATTCACACTTCGACAAGCTCAGTGCGAACGGTTTTGTAATCATTTTATTGACGGTTAGCTATAAATCAGTGGGCATCTCTCCGCGCATACAACATTGCTCTTCAGAAACTGCACTAACACCCCTTAAATTGTGTGCATTCAAGTGATAAGAACAACCCGTTATTTTCATCCAGTTAATATTCAGCTAAGATGCTCCGTTGTGGAATCGACTATTTTTATCAGGACATAACTATGAACGCGCTTATTAAAAAAATACTATTTCTTACCTTGCCGCTGATGCTAACGGCTTGTGCTTATGGCGTTCCTCAGCCTTATGTTCCTAGTGCTTATAATGTTCATGTAACCCCCGCGCCGCGTTATTACCCTAAGCAATATAAACAACCCCCCGTTTATTACGTCAAACCCCAGCATAATCAGTATTATGAACATCAGAAGGGTTATAACAAAGAGCATCATGATAATGGCAAACACAAAGGTCATTATAAGCATCATGACTAATTATTCGATGTAAATACCCCTCGTTTTCCCTGTAAACCGCCTGTATGCAGCGTGATAATGCGCTGATTTGGTTGAAAATGCTGTTTTTCAACCAAATCATAAAGACCGTAGAGCATTTTCCCTGTGTACACAGGTTCTAAGGGCATTTGGTGTTTCAATTCAAAATCAGTAATAAAGTCCAGCAACGCTGCGTTAGTTTTAGCAAAGCCGCCAAAATGATAATCCAAGTTTATTCGCCAATTGTTATAAGGTTTAGGCAATAACGCATTAACATCCGCTGTTAAAAAACCCGCATTTTTCAATGCCGCAAACCCTAGCACTGAGACATTATTAGCTACCGCTGTCACTAAACCCGCTAATGTCGTTCCTGTACCACACGGCACACACAACACATCATAAGACTTATCAATTTCACCCACCAATTCTGCAACACCCAGTAACGCTAATGCCTCTGCGCCGCCTTCGGGTAGCCAATACTGCCCTGTTGTTAAATTGGGCAAACTATTCCATTGTTTATACTGTCGAAGTAAGCGGTAATCCGACCGCGACACAAACCGTAATTCCATACCCCAGTGCTGCATATCTAACAAACTAGGCGTTAAGGTTGCGGGTGCTTCACCGCGAATCAAGCCCACCGTTTTTAAACCCAACACCTTGCCGATGTATGCCAGTGCGTGCAAATGATTAGAATAAGTACCGCCCATACTAATAACGGTATTCGCATCCATCGTTAGCGCGTGATTCAAGCTATATTTAAGTTTGCGCCATTTATTGCCAGAAATAATTGGATGCAATAAATCATCACGCTTAATCCATAATTCCACTTGATGTTTTTCCAGTAATGCGTCATTTACTTTCGTTAATAGGGAGGGCTTAAAGGTTTTTTCTAGGTTAATGAGTGCGGAGTGCATTGCTATTTAATGGGCGAGGTGGTTAAAAATACAACGACAACTGTATTGGAAATATTGTGTTAAAAATACAATAATTTCAATTACTTTCATAATTGTTTTAGGGTTATAAATACCGCATATTTTGTGGTAGAGTGGAGGCTGGTAATAAAAAACAAAAGGATAAATACTTTGTCAGACATCAGCTCATCCCAACAAAAACGCGCCCTTACCGCCAGTACCATTGCATTTACCACTTGCTTTGCGGTGTGGACGATTTTTTCCATTATTGGCTTGCAAATTCGCAAAGACCTTAATTTAAACGAAACTGAATTTGGCTTGTTAGTCGGTACGCCGATTCTTTCAGGCTCATTAATTCGCCTCATGTTAGGCATTTGGAGCGATCAATACGGCGGGCGAATTGTTTATGTTTCGGTGATGGTCACAGCGGCAATTGCGACTTTTTTACTGACCACCGTTGACACCTATATTATGTATTTGGTGGCAGCACTGGGTATTGGTATCGCAGGTGGCTCGTTCGCTGTCGGTATTGCTTATACCTCGCGCTGGTTTCCTAAAGAAAAACAAGGGACTGCTTTAGGCATTTTTGGGCTAGGCAATGTTGGCGCGGCAGTGACTAAATTTACTGCTCCTTTTGTGATGGTGGCATTTGGTTGGCACGCAGTCGCGCAAATTTGGGCAACCGTTTTGTTGTTAATGGCAGTCATTTTCTGGTTTGTTACTGACGATGAACCCATGTTGCAAGCACGGCGTGACGCGGGTGTTAAGCCCGACTCTTTTATGAAGCAATTAGAGCCACTGAAAGATATGCGTGTGTGGCGATTTTCGATGTACTACTTCTGCGTATTTGGTGCGTTTGTGGCATTAGCTTTGTGGTTGCCACGTTATCTAGTTGGTGCTTACGGTTTTGATATTAAAGAAGCTGGGATGTTAGCCGCCGCCTATTCTATTTTTGCCAGTTTATTTCGTGCCTTAGGCGGTTGGTTGTCAGACCGTTATGGCGCACGATTATTGATGTACTGGACATTTATTGTCGCGGCGATTTGTACTTTTTTCCTGTCTTATCCACCGACTGATTATGTGGTTCATGGTATCAAAGGTGACATTAGTTTTAGCCTAGCCATTGGCCCTATCGGTTTTATTTTTATCGTTTCACTCTTGGGTTTATTCATGTCGTTTGGTAAAGCGGCGGTTTATAAACACATCCCTGTTTATTACCCTGATAATGTCGGCGCAGTCGGCGGTGCAGTCGGTATGATTGGCGGTTTGGGCGGTTTTTTACTGCCGCTAACCTTCGGTATGTTAAATGATTTAACAGGGATATGGAGTAGCTGTTTTATGCTGCTGTTTGTGCTAGTGATGATAGCACTGACGTGGATGCACTTTTCTATTATTGAAATGGAACGCCGTGTTGTTCCAGAACTCGCTGCAATTTCTAGGGACTTACATGAACTCAGTCATCCATCACCCTTAGTGCTGACTGAATGGAATCCAGAAGATAAAGACTTCTGGGAAAAAACGGGTAAAAAAATTGCCACGCGTAACCTGTGGATCAGTATTCCTGCTCTGTTACTCGCCTTTGCAGTGTGGATGGTGTGGAGTGTGGTGGTTATTAATTTACCCAGCATTGGCTTTAAGTACACCACTAACGAATTATTCTGGTTGACTGCCTTACCCGGTTTATCAGGTGCGACCTTGCGTATTTTCTATTCCTTCATGGTGCCAATTTTTGGCGGCAGACGTTGGACTACACTGAGTACCGCTTCATTATTATTGCCTGCATTGTGGATAGGTTTTGCGGTACAAAACCCTGATACACCTTATTTATTAATGGTGGTATTGGCATTACTCTGTGGTTTCGGTGGCGGTAACTTTGCCTCCAGTATGGCAAATATCAGCTTCTTCTACCCGCAAGCACAAAAAGGCACAGCTTTAGGTTTAAATGCAGGTTTAGGTAATTTAGGCGTAAGTACCGTGCAGTTCGTTGTCCCGCTGGTGATTTCTGCGGGTGTTTTTGGCGCGTTAGGTGGCGATCCACAAACATGGGTCAAAGGCGTAGTGACTAAGTCAATGTGGCTACAAAATGCGGGCTTTATTTGGATACCATTTATTCTAGCCACCAGCATCGCCGCGTGGTTTGGCATGAACGATATTGCTTCTGCAAAAGCCTCATTCAAAGATCAAGCGATTATTTTTAAACGTAAACATAACTGGATAATGTGCTGGTTATACACAGGCACATTCGGCTCATTCATCGGTTATGCCGCTGGTTTTCCGATGCTGATTAAAATTTTGTTCCCCGAAGAAAACCCAACCCAATACGCGTTTATTGGCCCGTTAGTCGGTGCGTTAATTCGCCCCGTCGGCGGTTGGTTAGCCGATAAATTAGGCGGCGCAAATGTCACCTTGTGGAACTTTGTCATTATGATAGCGGCAGTAGTCGGTGTACTGCATTTTATGCCCAACGCCAGTATCGGTGACACAGGTTCATTTGCAGGCTTTTTCGTTATGTTTCTGTTGTTATTCATCACCACAGGCGTAGGCAACGGCTCTACTTTTCGCATGATTCCCATTATCTTTATGACCGAATCGTTATGCACCGTCAAAGAAAAAGGCGAAGAAATCATTGCACAAGCGCGTAAAAACGCCGCAAAAGAAGCCGCTGCCGTGTTAGGTTTTAGCTCAGCGATTGCCGCGTATGGTGCGTTCTTTGTCCCTAAAAGTTACGGAACGGCGATTGATTTAACAGGCAGCCCCGATGCCGCATTGTTTTGCTTTATCGGTTTTTATGTCACTTGTATCGCCATTACTTGGTGGTTTTATGTGCGTAAAGCGGCGGCAATGCCTTGTTGATTTATTTCACCTGACAAATTGTGTAGGCTAGGATGACGTAAGGAATCCTAGCCTACACGCTGTCATTCTTTAATTTTTAATCGCTTTACATTAAAAAGGCAGCATTATGAACAAAATAGGCAGTTTGCTATTGTTTTCAATAGTATTGAGTAGCTTAACAACAGGCTGTTCTGATGAAGAAAAATACGCCACGTCTAAAACTGAGTACGAAAAACATAAGTTAATGTCAGCTGCTGATATGGCGACTCATAGTGACGGAGAGATGTCGCACGTTATGCCAAATGACGTAGCCCCTAAAATTGGTAGTAATGAAATTTCGCGTAACGCTGACGATTTACCACCACCCATTAATCGCACTCAAGAACAAATGGTGCGCGTTGATTTATACACTGATGAGTTAGTGGCTGAAATGATGCCCGACGTGACTTATCAATATTGGACATATAACAGTAAAGTACCCGCGCCATTTATTCGTGTCAGAGAAGGCGATACTGTAGAAATTAATTTACGCCACGGTAAGGCAGGTAGTGAACATTCGGAACATAGTCAACATACTGCCGCACAACACGCAGCTGCTGGGCATTCTGCACATTCTATCGACTTGCACGCGGTTATAGGCGAAGGTGGTGGTGCGCCATTAATGCAGGTGGGACAAGGTGAAGAAAAAAGTTTTCGTTTTAAAGCCACCCGCGCAGGTATTTACGTCTACCACTGTGCCAGCCCTCATGTACCTACACATATTGCTAACGGTATGTATGGCATGATTTTAGTTGAGCCTGCTGAGGGTTTAAGCAAAGTTGACCGCGAGTTTTATGTGATGCAGGGCGAGTTTTATACGCATGGAAAATTTGGTGATAAAGGTCTTCAAGATTTTGATAAAGACAAGTTGTTAGCAGAACACCCCGAATATTTTTTATTTAATGGCAGAGTGAAGGCGTTGACTGGCGATAGAGCATTAAAAGCCAAAGTGGGCGAAAAAATTCGTTTATTTGTTGGTGTAGGCTCACATATTGCGTCAAATTTTCATATTATAGGCACTATTTTTGACAAGCTGTATAAAGATGGGGCGATTACTAGCCCACCTTTAAAAAATGTACAAACCACAACTATAGCCGCAGGTTCTGCGGTAATGATTGAATTCACTGCCGAAGTTGCAGGTAAATACTTGTTGGTCGATCATAATTTAACCCGCGCGATTGATAAAGGTGCATTAGCTGAGTTGATAATTGAAGGCGAGCCTCAATCAACACAGTAAAGCATAATTGACAGTCGCGTAGGTTGGGTTGCCGCTTTTTGGCAACCCAACCCACTTATTAATATCCAACACTTGAAATAATAAGGCGTTTTGAAATGACTGACATTGAAGAACTTGAAGCTAAAGTTAGTGAATTACCGAATGAAAAATTGGCAATATTTCGTGACTGGTTTTATCAATTTGAAAATGAATTGTGGGATAAACAGATTGCTACTGATTTTCGTGAGGGAAAGCTCAATAAGCTAATCGAAAAAGCCCGTCTTGAATTATCTCAAGGCAAGGCGAGGGAGATTTGAAACATTACACCTCATCAGATTTTTGGCAACACTATGAAAAATTACCAACAGAAATTAGAAAACTTGCGGATAAAAACTATCAGCTTTTGAAAGAAAATCCACACCACTCTTCCTTGCAACTAAAACGTATTGAAGAACTTTGGTCTGTGCGGATAGGGCTACACTATCGCGCTCTTGGCATTGATGCACCAGACGGAATTCAATGGATTTGGATTGGTAGCCACGCAGAATATAATCAAATTATTTAACCCATAGGTAATCCCATGAGCCATTTCTTAGACCGTTTACTCTTTTTTAAAAAGAAAACCGAAACCTTTTCAGGCAATCACGGCATAGTCACGGAGGATGACAGAAGCTGGGAGAACAGCTACCGTTCACGCTGGCAGCATGACAAAATCGTGCGCTCTACGCATGGTGTTAATTGTACTGGCTCATGCAGTTGGAAAATTTACGTTAAAAATGGACTGGTGACGTGGGAAACCCAGCAAACGGATTACCCGCGCACACGTCCTGATTTACCCAATCATGAGCCGCGTGGTTGTCCGCGTGGCGCGAGTTATTCGTGGTATTTATACAGTGCAAATCGGTTGAAATATCCGTTAATACGCGGACGCTTAGTGCGTTTATGGCGTGAAGCTAGACTAACACTAGACCCTGTTGACGCGTGGGCTTCAATCGTTGAAGACCCCATAAAAGCGGCTGAATATAAATCCAAACGCGGTTTAGGCGGTTTAGTACGCGCCAACTGGGAAGAAGCGAATGAAATCATTGCCGCCGCTAATGTCTACACGGCAAAAACCTTTGGCCCAGATAGAATTATTGGCTTCTCGCCGATTCCCGCGATGTCGATGGTGTCTTATGCCGCAGGGAGTCGTTATCTGTCGCTCATCGGCGGCGTGAGCATGAGTTTTTATGACTGGTATTGTGATTTACCACCCGCGTCACCGCAAACATGGGGCGAACAAACCGACGTGCCTGAATCAGCGGATTGGTATAACGCAGGGTTTTTGATGATGTGGGGTTCAAACGTCCCACAAACGCGCACCCCTGACGCGCATTTTATGACGGAAGCGCGTTATAAAGGCACAAAAGTCGTGGTCGTCAGCCCTGATTATTCCGAAGCCAGTAAATTTGCCGATTTGTGGTTACATCCCAAACAAGGCACAGATGCCGCGTTAGCAATGGCAATTGGTCACGTTATTCTCAAAGAATTTCATGTTGAACGTCAAAGCCCGTATTTCAATCAATATGTCCGTGAAAATACCGATTTACCTTTTCTGGTCATGCTCAAAGAGCAAGATGGTTATTATGTGCAGGATCGTTTCCTGCGTGCGTCTGACTTTTCAGATCAGTTAGGTCAAGATAATAATCCTGATTGGAAAACTGTTGCTTACGATGACATCACTAATCAAATAGTGCCGCCCTGTGGTTCTATTGGTTTTCGTTGGGGTGAATCTGGACAGTGGAATATTGAACAAAAAACCGCCGATAATCAGGCAGTACAGTTACGGTTGAGTTTGGTGGATAGCAGAGATGATGTTGCTAACGTCGGTTTTCCGTATTTTGGTGGCTCTGAACATCCGCATTTTACCCATTCTGCTCATGATGCGATTCAACAGCGCAATGTGCCGATTAAAAAAATCACCTTAGCCGATGGTTCTAGCGCATTGGTAACCACAGTATTTGATTTGTTGGTGGCGAATTACGGTATTGATAGAGGCTTGGGCGGCAGTAATGTTGCCAGTTCTTATGATGACGATGTGCCGTATACACCCGCATGGCAAGAAAAAATCACGGGCGTGTCACGGAAAAATGTCATGTTGGTGGCGCGCGAATTTGCCGTTAATGCGGAAAAAACGCAGGGTCGTTCAATGGTGATTCTGGGTGCGGGTATCAATCATTGGTATCACATGGACATGAATTATCGCGGCATTATGAATATGTTAATGTTGTGTGGTTGTGTCGGACAATCAGGTGGCGGTTGGGCGCATTATGTTGGGCAAGAAAAACTCCGTCCACAAACAGGCTGGTTGCCACTGGCGTTTGCATTAGATTGGAAACGCCCGCCGCGTCAAATGAACAGCACGTCGTTTTTCTACAATCACACTAGCCAATGGCGTTATGAAAAATTAAAAGTTAGTGAGATTTTATCGCCGACTGCCAATCCTGCTGACTGGCAAGGCAGTTTAATTGATTTTAACGTGCGTTCTGAACGCATGGGCTGGTTGCCATCCGCGCCACAATTGCAAACTAATCCGTTACAAGTCATGCGTGATGCAGAAGCCGCAGGTAAAGCCCCCGCTGATTATGTGGTGGACAGTCTGAAAAACGGATCGTTAAAAATGTCTTGTGAAGACCCCGATAATCCACAAAATTTCCCGCGTAATTTATTTGTTTGGCGGTCTAATTTATTGGGTTCTTCGGGCAAAGGGCATGAATACTTTCTCAAGTATTTGCTAGGTACACAACATGGTGTGCAAGGCAAAGACCTCGGTGATGACGCGGATAAACCGTCGGAAGTTGTTTGGCATGATACCGCCGCAGAAGGCAAACTTGATTTGCTGGTCACACTGGATTTTAGAATGTCCACCACCTGCTTATATTCAGACATTATTTTGCCGACCGCAACGTGGTATGAAAAAAATGATTTAAATACCTCTGATATGCACCCGTTCATTCATCCGCTGTCTAAAGCGGTTGATCCTGCGTGGGAATCACGTTCTGATTGGGATATTTACAAAGGCATTGCTAAAAAATTCTCCGCATTAACAGTTGGGCATTTAGGCGTAGAAAAAGATATTGTCACTGTGCCGACGCTGCATGACACGCCCTCTGAATTGGGTCAGCCGATGGATGTTAAAGATTGGAAAAAAGGCGAATGTGAGCCGATTCCCAATAAAACCATGCCCAATTTAGTCGTGGTAGAACGTGATTATCCCAACACCTACAAAATGTTCACTTCCGTTGGCCCGCTATTAAGCAAAATCGGTAACGGCGGCAAAGGCATTGCATGGAACACTGAAACCGAAGTCAAACAACTGGGTGAATTGAATCGTTTAGTCACGGATGAAGGTATCAGTAAAGGCTTACCGCGTATTGAAACCGACATTGATGCCACTGAAGTTATTTTGATGCTCGCGCCTGAAACCAATGGTCATGTCGCCGTTAAAGCGTGGGAGGCATTGAGTAAAATCACTGGCATAGATCACACTCATTTAGCAAAACCGCGTGAAGATGACAAAATTCGTTTTCATGATGTACAAGCCCAGCCGCGCAAGATTATTTCGTCACCAACGTGGAGCGGTTTGGAATCTGAACAAGTGTGTTACAACGCCTGTTATACCAATGTTCATGAGCGCATTCCGTGGCGCACTTTGACAGGTCGCCAGCAGTTTTATCAGGATCATAGCTGGATGCGGGCGTTTGGTGAGACCCTATGTGTTTATAAACCGCCTGTTGATACCCGTTCGATTGCGCCGATTTTAGGCACAAAACCCAACGGTAACGAAGAGCTGGTGCTTAACTTTCTCACCCCACACCAAAAATGGGGCATACACAGCACCTATACCGATAACTTGCTGATGCTGACCTTATCACGCGGCGGCCCAATCGTATGGATGGGCGAAATTGATGCGGCAAAAGTCGGTATTAAGGATAACGACTGGATAGAAGCCTACAATGTCAACGGCGCGTTAGTGGCAAGAGCGGTCGTCAGTCAACGTGTTCCCGAAGGAATGTGCATGATGTATCACGCGCAAGAAAAAATCGTCAATATGCCAGGTGCAGAAACAACAGGCGGACGCGGTGGTATTCATAATTCAGTTACGCGTGTAACCTTAAAACCCACTCACATGATTGGCGGTTACGCCCAGCAAAGTTACGGGTTTAATTATTACGGCACGGTCGGCTCTAATCGTGATGAGTTTGTCATTATCCGCAAAATGAGCAAAGTGGATTGGTTGGAAGAACCAGAAGTTTAGTTTCGTAGATACAAGGTCAGGTTAGCTCCATAAGACTTAACTCAATATAACAATTTTAAAAAGTTTAGGAAAATGACTTTATGAACAACCTACCAAAAAATATAAAACCTGATTTGCATAGAGTGGCTTCTTTCAATCATAAAATGAGTTGGGGAGTTAAAGATAAGCCGCGCTTTTTTGAATTAATGAGCGAAGTTGTAAAATTAGTTGCACCAGGATTTTACTTTAGCGATAACTTATTTACTTGGTGTAGAAATAATTCCCTATTTGATGATGCGGCTTTTCAGAAATCATGGAATGAAAATCTTAAAAATGACAGCGATGCAACCATTGCATGGCGTAGATATATATTAGCCTGTGCGGCTTATCACTGTGTGCAGTTACAGGGTGATTTTGTTGAATGCGGAGTCTATTGGGGTACAGGCATTAAAACGGTTACTGATTATCTAGGTGGAACAGCCTTTGCTAAAACATTTTGGGGTTATGACACATTCGATTATCACCCTGTTGAAGGTCATGCAAGTTTTAGTGATCAACAAGAGGGCTTTTTTGAACAAGTACAGGAACGGTTTGAAAATTACGAACAGGTTAAATTAATTAAAGGCTTGATTCCCGATTCTTTTGTCAATAATTGCCCCAAGGAAATTGCTTATTTACACATTGATTTAAACAGTGCGAAATATGAAATTGCCACATTGGATGTGTTATTTGATTTAGTGGTTTCAGGTGGAGTCATTATTCTTGATGACTATGAATGGGCGGGTGTCTATAGAACTCAGAAAATAGCTGAAGATGAATGGTTTGATAAACGTAATTACCGTGTCATTCCACTACCAACAGGTCAAGGCTTAGTACTGAAAAGATGAAAAATTTAACTACGATGGTTTTAACCATTGATGACCTTCAGGAGTCAATATGAAAATTCGCGCACAAATAGGCATGGTATTAAATCTGGACAAGTGTATTGGTTGCCACACTTGTTCTATTACTTGTAAAAACGTCTGGACTTCGCGTAAAGGGGTGGAATATGCGTGGTTTAATAACGTTGAAACCAAACCCGGCATTGGCTTTCCACAACAATGGGAAAATCAAGAAAAATGGAATGGCGGCTGGGTACGCAAAATCAACGGCAAAATAGAACCGCGTCAAGGTAGCAAACATAAAATTTTAAGCAATATTTTTGGTAATCCCGATTTGCCTGAAATTGATGATTATTACGAACCGTTTGATTTTGATTACCAGCATTTACACGCCGCTAAAGAATCAAAAAATCCACCCACTGCCCGCCCTTTTTCCGTTATTACGGGCGAGCGCATGGAAAAAATTGAAGGTGGACCAAACTGGGAAGAAATTCTAGGCACGGAATTTTCATCACGGTCGCGTGATACCAACTTCGATAATATTCAAAAAGAAATGTACGGTGAATTTGAAAACACCTTCATGATGTATTTACCGCGTTTATGTGAACATTGCTTAAATCCCACCTGTGTTGCCGCTTGCCCTAGCGGTTCGATTTATAAACGCGAAGAAGATGGCATTGTCTTAATCGACCAAGATAAATGTCGCGGCTGGCGAATGTGTGTGTCTGCTTGTCCGTATAAAAAAATCTATTACAACTGGGAAACAGGCAAATCTGAAAAATGCACCTTCTGTTATCCGCGTATTGAAGCGGGTGAACCGACCGTGTGTTCAGAAACTTGCGTCGGACGGATTCGTTATTTAGGCGTGTTGTTGTATGACGCGGATAAAATTGAGGAAGCGGCAAGTTGCGAAAATGAGCAAGACTTGTATCAGCAACAGTTGGATGTTTTTCTTGATCCATTTGATGAAAACGTCTTAGCAGAAGCGAGAAAAGCAGGTATTCCAGAAAGCTGGCTCACAGCCGCGCAAGAATCACCCGTGTATAAAATGGCAATTGATTGGAAAGTGGCATTCCCGTTACACCCTGAGTTCCGCACCATGCCGATGGTCTGGTATGTGCCGCCCTTATCACCGATTCAATCCGCTGCTGAACACGACCAAATCGGTATGGATGGCGATATTCCCGATGTGCGTTCCTTGCGTATTCCAGTGCAGTATTTAGCCAATTTATTGACAGCGGGTAAAGAAGAACCTGTCGTGTTAGGCTTAGAGCGTATGTTAGCAATGCGTGCTTATATGCGCAGTAAAACCGTTGATGGTGTTATCAATACTGAGGTATTGGAACGCGTCGGTTTGACTCAGTTACAAGTGGAAGAAATGTACCGTTACATGGCAATTGCCAATTACGAAGATCGTTTTGTGATTCCCACCAGTCACCGTGAATACGCCAGTTCAACCTTTGATGCTTACGGCGAACAAGGCGGTTGTGGGTTTAGTTTTGGCAGCGGCTGTTCTACAGGTGATACTAAAGTTAATTTGTTTGGTGGTAATGTGAAGCCACAACGCACGGGCGGTATTCCGATTAAAATACCGATTAAGGTTGAGTCGTTTAAATAATGCGGGTCACCGAGTTAAGCACATGAACTTTCAACGCTAACATATAAAATAGAAGGTCACAAAATGAAGCAAAACAACTTTTTAATGTTAACAACGCTGTGTGTAGCACTGGGATTCTCTAGTGTAGCAATTGCCCTTCCTGCCGAAAAAAATCAGCTCCGCGTTCACACCAGCGAATCAAAAAGAAACATAGATACCGCTTTTTCAACACTGGTTTCTTGGCGCAAAGGGGCTGAAAATGTACATCGCGTCAATGGTTTGATTTTTATCGAGGGACTTGATTCGAAAACGCCCATGTCAGCCGCTAAGATAGCCTATAAAGCGGCTAATCAATTGAATGCCGATATTAAATACGATGCACCAATGGAACGTGGGGCGATGGCTGAATTCAAGAAAGACAAGCCCGAATTTACCATTAGCAACAAAGAAGGCTTTGATTTAGTACAGATTACGACCCGCGATTACAGCAATCAAAAACTACAGTACGCCATTCCTGAACAAAGTTTTAGTTCGGCAACGGTCAATGTGGCAATTGACTTGGTTTATTCTGCTGACGTTGAATTTATTGAAGGCTTTTCAGTCGATGTCAACAAAAAAACAGCAGGGGGTTTCGTGTCGGTTGCCATTGACAATGAGCCTGCAATTGAAATTCAAACAGAGGGCAAAACTCCCGAACAATTAGAAAAAGAATTAGCGCAACTGATAGGCGCGAAAGCGACATTTTCAGCAACGCCTCTTTATCCTAATTTTGTTGAAGGAAGAAACTACAAACCGTTTGATGGCGGCGAAATTCAACTGCCTAATTTGAACGCTAAAACAATTACGATAGATGTTGCTGATTCTGGTTTAGGCGTTTTAACGAAATTTAGTTTCCCCGATGCCAATAAACCCACCGATGTCGCGAGCAAAGCCCCTTACATTGTGGGTCTGCTGTTGACAATATTGCTTAGCGGTTTTTGGTATCTGTGGAAAATAAAACCAAGAAAAGAAAATCTGCAATAAACCGTTTTTCTAAATAAGTCAGATAGGGTGAGGAAATGGCTCTATTGTTTTCACACTCTATAGAAATGACAAGGAATCATTATGCTTACACTAAAAGTTTTATCACTCTTGCTGAGTTATCCTGAAGCTGAAATGCTTGCCGCCTTAGATGACATGGCGGCGGTCGTTGAACAAGAAAACCTGTTATTGGGCAATCATAAAAAATCGGTATTGGCGTTGATTGATGGTTATCGCGGCGTGGATTTGCTGGATAGTCAGGCGGATTATGTTGAGTTATTTGACCGAGGACGCTTTTTATCACTGCATATTTTTGAACACGTTCATGGTGAATCGCGTGACCGTGGGCAGGCAATGGTTAATTTATTGCAGATGTATGAAGCACATGGCTTTGAAATGTCCACGCGTGAATTACCCGATTACATTCCGTTATTTTTAGAGTTTCTTGCCCAACAAGAACAGCCAGAGGCGGTGCAGTTATTACACGATGCTATGCCTGTATTGAGTTTATTGGGCGCACGACTCACAGAACGTGGCAGTCGGTTTAGCGCGATTTTTGACGCATTAGCCGATTTTGCAGGCGAACCAGAAGCCATCGCCGATATTCGTCAGCAAGCCGCGACCGAAGGCGAGGATGAAACATTAGTCAATATGGATGAAATCTGGGAAGAAGAAGCCGTCAGTTTTATGGGTGCTGGGGATGCGTGTAACAGCCAAACCGCGACCGTCAGTCCAATCACTATCACGCCGCGCGATCAGTTTATAAAAGCGCAAAACCGTTCTCTTTAGAAGGAGTCACATTGTGGATTATCTCAATACCGTATTATTTGGTTATTACCCCTATATTGCTATCAGCGTATTTTTCATCGGTAGCTTAGCGCGTTATGACCGTGACCAATACACATGGCGCACGGGTTCTAGCCAGTTTCTGCGTGCCAAAGAATTAAGACTAGGCAGTAACTTATTCCATATCGGCATTCTATTATTGTTCGTCGGACATTTCGTTGGCTTGCTGACACCGCCAGCGATTTATCACGCCTTAGGTTTATCAACGACCGCAAAACAATTGTTAGCCGTTGTTGCAGGTGGCGTGTTTGGTGGCGTGTGTTTAAGAGGGATTATTATTTTAATCCGTCGGCGGTTAACTGATCCGCGTATTCGTGCAACCAGCAGTCGCATGGATATTTTTATTCTGTTGCTGATTGGTGTACAGCTGTCATTAGGGCTATTGACGTTGCCTATTTCACTTTATCATTATGATGGTGCGAATATGTTGCTGTTGTCAGAATGGGCGCAGCGCATTGTGACGTTGCGTAGCGGCGCAGCGGATCAAATCAGCGACATTGGTATTGTCTTCAAACTGCATTTATTTTTAGGGCAGACGCTGTTTTTAGTTTTCCCTTTTAGTCGTTTAGTTCATGTGTGGAGTGTTCCACTGGGCTATATTACCCGCCCTTATCAAGTCGTTCGTAGACGTTAAGACCGCGTTGTAAAGACGTTGCAAAGCAACGTCTTTACCTTCAACTGCATAAATAAACCGCTGAGTATTTTTCATATCGTCACAGATAACATCCCTTGAAGGGATGTTATCTGTTGTATCTGCATATCCCCTGTTATTGTCACCAACACGCCGTAAATAACGACGAACATAACAACTTATTGATTTTTTGTTTTCCCAGCACTCCTTAACGCGTGGTATATCGAGTATGATTAACCTGTTATTAATTTTATTCTAGGAGTACAAAATGACTGAATCTAGCGTATTAACCGTGACAGGTATGAAATGTGGCGGCTGTGAATCCAATGTTAAAGGCAAATTACTGGCAGTTGAGGGCGTTAGCTCAGTGACTCCGTCTTTTAAAACCAATGAAGTCACGGTTGAATTTGACGGCGATAAAGTTAATCTGGATGCTATTAAAAGCGTCATCACTCAAGCGGGTTTCACCGTCGAGTAACTCATTGTTTAGGGGGTTTTATGTCTCAAGATCAAACAGCGGATGGCATTCGCTTATCCATTTTAGGAATGCGTTGTGCGGGGTGTGTTGGCGCAGTCGAAGGCGCGTTGACTGCCGTTGCGGGTGTCACCGAAGTCACGGTTAATTTTGCTGACCATTCTGCGTTAGTCAAGGGCAATAGCGATCCTGAACAGTTAAAACTAGCCGTTAAAGACGCGGGCTTTGATGCCGCCATTATGGAAGGTTTTGAAGACCCCGCTGAACAAGAACAACAAGAACAGCAGCGTTATCAACAGCTGATGAAAAAAGCCAAAGTCGCGGGCGGCTTTGGTGCTTTTTTAATGCTGATTGAACTATTCGGCTGGATGCCGATGATGGGAACGCCTTCAGGGCAATGGTTTTGGCCCATTATCGCGCTGATTACGCTGGGGATTATGGCGTATTCGGGTGAACATTTTTATAAAGGCGCGGTTAAATCCTTGCTGTTAAAGCAAGCCAATATGGATACCTTGATTGCCTTAGGCACGGGGTCGGCGTGGATTTATTCTTGTATTGTCATTGATTATCAAGCCTTGTTGCCTGTAATAGCCACTCATGCGTATTTTGAAGCGGCGGTAGTTATTTTAGCCTTTATCAATTTAGGCACGGGTTTGGAAACCCTAGCCAGAGGGCGTACTTCCTCAGCAATTCGACAACTCATTGGCTTACAACCGCGCACTGCTCGCGTGATAAGAGACGGCGAAGAACTCGATATTGCTATCGAACACGTCGGCTTAGGTGAAACGGTGCGCGTGCGGCCGGGTGAAAAAATTGCCGTCGATGGTGTGCTTATTGAAGGACATTCCAGCGTCGATGAATCCATGCTCACAGGTGAATCATTGCCTGTGGAAAAAACGGTTGGAATGCAGGTGGTGGCAGGCACGATGAATCAAACGGGCAGTTTTTTATTTACGGCAACGCGTATTGGTAAAGATACCGCACTCGCGCAAATTATTAATAGTGTACGGCAAGCGCAAAGCAGCAAGCCTGAAATTGCACGGTTAGCGGATAGAATTTCGGCGGTGTTTGTACCAGCGGTAGTCGCGTTATCAGTATTCACCTTTTTGATGTGGTACGCCTTTGGCCCTGATCCCTCTTTGGGTTACGCGTTTGTCACTTCCATGACGGTATTGGTCATTGCTTGCCCGTGTGCATTGGGTTTAGCCACGCCTATTTCAGTGATGGTGGCAGTCGGAAGAGCCGCGCAATCAGGTATTCTGATTCGTAAAGGTGATGCACTGCAAAGCGCGGGTAAAATCACTTGCTTGGTGTTGGATAAAACAGGCACAGTCACCGAAGGCAAACCCACGGTTTCTGCTATTACCACGCTGGCTGATTTGAGTGAAGACGCAGTTTTACAACTTGCCGCCAGTATTGAATCAGGCTCAGAACACCCATTAGCCGCCGCGATTTTAGCCGCCGCTGAACAAAAACAACTGCCAGTCACTAAAGTGACTCACTTTGCCGCCAGCGCAGGTCATGGTGTCAGCGGACAAATTGACGACCAAGCTCTATTATTTGGCAACAGCGCGTTAATGGCAGAGCATAAGGTATCAACCGTCGAATACACCGCACAACTGGAACAATTCGCCCACTTAGGGCAAACACCCATGTTATTGGCAGTCAATCAACGCGTGGTGGGTATTATTGCCGTATCTGATCCCATTAAAAAAGATTCAGCCGCCGCTGTACAACACCTGCAACATTTAGGTATCCGCGTCATTATGGTCACAGGCGATAACGCGATTACTGCCCAAGCGATAGCCACACAAGCGGGTATTAGCGAAGTGAGAGCGCAAGTATTACCGCAAGATAAAGCCGCTGTAGTGAAGGAATTACAACTACTCGGCGAGATAGTCGGCATGGTCGGCGATGGTATTAATGATGCGCCCGCACTGGCGCAAGCCAATGTTGGTTTTGCAATTGGTACAGGAACAGATGTGGCGATTGAAAGTGCCGATGTGGTGATTTTGCAAGGTTCATTACTCAAAGTTCCTGAAGCGATTGCACTGTCTAAAGCCACGGTTATTAATATTAAACAAAACCTATTCGGTGCGTTTATTTATAACTCGTTGAGTATTCCGATTGCCGCAGGTTTGTTATATCCGTTGTTCGGGGTGTTATTAAATCCAATGATTGCAGGCGCGGCAATGGCAATGTCATCGGTCACGGTGGTGACAAATGCTAATCGGTTGCGCTGGACAAAATTAGACGATAAATAATGTATGAAACAACTTAGTCTACTTATTCTATTACTGGGCTTAATTATTATTGCTTGGGATTATTCTATTCTCTATCCATTAAAACTATTAGTCGTATTCTTTCATGAATCATCCCACGCCTTAGCCGCCTTATTAACAGGCGGGTCAGTGAAAGAATTAATTATTAATAAAGACCAAGGCGGTCATGTTATTTCCCAAGGTGGCAATCAATTTATTATCTTATCAGCGGGTTATATTGGTTCATTACTCTGGGGCGTGGTTATTTACCTTACCAGTGTAAAAACTAATTATGATAAAACCATTATGGCAGTATTAGCTGTCAGCATTATTATTATCACCGTTGTATTTTCACGCAGTTTATTCAGCTGGTTATTTGGTTTATTAACAGGCGGGGCAATGTTATTAATGGCGAAGTATCTCGCCGAAAAATATAATGATTTCGCACTAAGAATTATTGGCTTAACCAGTATGATGTACGCGCCGTTAGATATTTACAGTGATACTATTTCGCGTAGTTATTTACCCTCTGATGCCTATTTATTAGCTGAATATACAGGTGGCGCAACTATCTTATGGGGTGGTATTTGGATTATTATCAGTGTGATTGTTATTTTTTATTGCTTAAAATCAACGTTGAATATCGCTAAAATTTAAAAATACAAAATCCATAAAAAGGTGTTATGCTTTCTGGGAAGAAAATTATTTTCTCTCTCTCTGCTTTATTAATCATAACCGATTCTTAGAAATGACAAAAAATAACCTGCCTTATCTCCATCCAGAACGACTGAATATTATTTTTTACCACGTTTATGACACAGTGGGAATTTATAATAGCAAACAAAACTTTGATGATGAAAAACTAACTGATTTTCTCACCCTATTACAAGCTATACAGTTATTTAATTATAAACACCGTCACGATGACACGCGCCGATTATTTTTTCTACTCGATGGGCTATTTAATTTTGAACGTAATTCCCAAGGTACAACCATATGGCTGGCATTAATTCTAGCCATACAAGATTTATACCGATTTTCTGATGAAAAACTGGTTTCTGTGATGAAACAGGTTAGTGTAAGAAAATAAACATAACTTAATTTTTAGGACTTATAAAATGGAAGCATTAGTACGAACATTAGAAGGAACATTGGACGGTTCTGTTGATTATTATAATATTCCACTATATCAACGACCTTACACATGGAGCAAGGATAATTTTACTACTCTTTGGGATGATTTATTTGAAGCTCATAAAAATTATACAACAGCAAAAGAAACAGAAAAACAAATAGAATTTTATTTTTTAGGTCCAGTAGTCTTTGTAGAAAATAAAGATAAAGATAAAGATAACTACGATATTATTGACGGGCAACAGAGAATTACAACATTCCATATAATAATTTGGTATTTATATCATAAAATAACAGACGAAACAGATGAAGGGGAAGAAGAAAGAAGTCGATTGCGTAAAATACTTACCCACTTAGCTGGCGGTACGAAAACAAAATTAAAAGTATCATCTGGTGACACTTCAACCTTTAATAATATAAAGGACAATAAAGATATAGATGAAAAAAGTAAAATGAAAGATTGTGCTTTATTTTTTAAAGATAAAGTGGAAAACTTACAAGACCCTGAAAGTTTTTCTAAATTTTTAAGGAAATATACCCAATTTATAGTCATAACAGCAGAGGATTATGGTAAGGCGTGGGATTTGTTTATCGGCTTAAATGGTAAAGGAGTTTCTTTAAATCCAACTGATTTAGTGAAGGCTCATGTCTGTGGATATTCAGATATTGGAGATGATGTTGCTATTATATGGCAGAAAAGAATAGAACCACTTAAAAAAGAATCTACGGCTTATTTACTTTTCCTTACCCGTTTTAAAGCTAATAGATTTGTATCAGAGAATAATTTATTTAAAGAATTTTCTAAAATATTCCCTGAAAAGATTAGTGTAAGCGATATTGATAGATACAGTAATATATTTCAATGTTTTTGGAATACTTCGATTGAAAATATTCCTGAAAAAATAGATGATATAAAACTATCACCTAAAGCACAGAGATCACTTCGAGTATTAAGAGATTTAAAAAGGAAAGATTTTACAACACTAATTTTTAAATATGCAGATGCTTTTGGTATTAAAAGTATCTTTGATGAGGATTTTTTGAAATTAATGGCTTCTTATCAAATTCGTATGGCTATTTCAAAGGAAAGAATAAGGGAGAGAAAATTTGTTGATGAGTTCAAAGAAATGGAATTCACATCAAAACCACAGATATTATTAGAAATCGCTAAATTTTTAAAAAGCGATGCGCCAGATGATAAGTTTGAAAAAGCTGTTAAAAATGCGGATTATAGCAATAAGTCTGTAAGAATTCTTCTTCAACATAAAGAAGAAGGCGATATAGTAAATATAAAAATCAGTAACTTTGACTTAGAACATTTAATGCCTCAAACAGGCACTAATGAATGGTACGAAATGGCTGGTGTAGTTGACGAAAACGGAAAAGAGGATAAGGACAATTACACCTCTATCGTTAATAACATAGGAAACCTATTTCTGATAGACAAAAATACAAATAGTAAGGTGAAAAACTTTTCATTTAATATTAAAAAGTCTTTTTATCAGGGGAAGGAACTAAATCACTTATCAATTAAAGCAGAAACTGCTGATAAAATCGACTGGAAATCATCAGATATTGAGAAAAGAGCATCAGAAATAGCGGCATGGGCAAAGAGTTATTGGACTCTTTAAAGCCAAGTAGCCGCGTAGGGTACGCTGTGCGTCACTGCCATTAAGTTAAGGATTTACCGTAGGGGCAATCCCTTGTGGTTGCCCTGATAACACGCCGACTTACTTAAGGGCGGGTACAAGACCCGCCCCTACATTAGCGGCTTAACTTAATGGCAGTGACGCTGTGCGTACCTTTGGTGTCGGTGTTGAACGTGGTTAATGGTACGCACAGCGTACCCTACTTAACTTTTAATTAAACGATGGGATAATTTTATGAAAAAATTAGTTTTCTTAGTTGGTTTGTTAATTGCATTTTCAGTCAATGCTAGAGATTGTGAAAGTGAAGCTAATAATGGTGGTATGGTGGCTATGCGTTCATGTCTTATTGAAGAAAGCGAAAAGCCAATGACATCCGCATATAATTATTTAGTTAAAATACTGGGTGCTAATCAAGATGCAATCAATGCTATTAAGCAAGCGCAAACTGACTGGGAAAAGTTTAAGGTTTCAACGTGTAATTATGTTTATACGCTTGATGGTTTAGATGAATCTGCTAATTGTCAGGTTGAATTTAATACTGCACGAGCCAAAATGCTTAATTTATATGCAAAACAAGCGAACAAACAATAATTATTTATGATTTTACATATTCCCTACGCTGGAACAAACACATTAGCCGCAATAACAGATAACATCCCTTAAAGGGATGTTATCTGTCATGATTTAAACAATACCTGTCTATTTATTATTAAGCTCATACTATTTGAATAAATAATACTCACACATGATTAATTCAAACCTACTCGCATTACTTGAACAAAACGCGCTACTGTTCGATAGTTCTATTCATGGGCTTTATCATTGGCAAACCGTGGAAAGAAACGGGCTTTACTTAGCCAAATTTACGGGGGCGGATGTAAAAGTAGTGTCTTATTTTGCTTATTTTCATGACTGTATGCGAGAAAATGAGCATGATGACCCAAAACACGGGGCGCGGGGTTCTCGGTATGCAAAAGAACATAAACAATTATTAGATTTAACGGATGAACAGTTGGCTATGTTGTGTCGTGCGTGTAGTGGGCATACTTATGGGCGACAATCAGCTTGTGCAACGGTGTCAACGTGTTGGGATGCCGATAGATTGGATCTTGGGCGCGTTGGTATTGTGCCAGACTCACGCTATTTGTTCAGTGATGAAGCAAAACGTATTGCCGATGAACAAGATTTTGAAATATTAAGTCGTTCCCGCGTAGTAATTAGATAAATATAGGTTATAAAATGTTAGAACACAAAAGACTTCAAAATCAATTTGACTGGATTCCACTAGATAAAAGAAATAATGGCTTTCCACCAAGAAAACCAGAAATAAGAGTGCCTGTATTTTGGATAGCTTGCAACGATAATGAACTCTATTTTGTTAATAATTCCGAAGAAACGCTTGATTTAGTCAGTGTTGATACAGGCAATTTTCAGAGCGGTAATGAGCGTTATACCTCCTATCATGATGTATTACCCAATGAGGCGGTAAAGATTGAAGAATATGATGGTTTTTATGATTTGGATTTTATACTGCAAATTTCATTGATTATTCAATCCAAAATCAGAGGTCGTATTCAGATATTAACAGGCGCGAAAAAAGGCGGTATCGGTGAAACGGTGATACTTTGGAATAACAATGAACTTGGCAAGCGTATCCGTTATGAGGAAATAGTATGATTTTACATATCCCCCACGCTGGAACAAATACGTTAGGTAGAAATATTGAGCAGTTTGATATTGATTATCTGACAGATTGGCGTACTGATGAATTATTTAATTGTGAATTTGCTACTAAATTAGTATTTCCTATTTCAAGATTTGTTTGTGACGTAGAACGTTTCCCAGATGAATACGAAGAAATGTTTAAAATAGGTCAGGGTATCTGCTACACAAAAGGCACTAGAGATAATGATATTGAGGTTATTGATAAAGAAGGTATTTTAAAAATTTATGATAAATGGCATTTAGATTTGATTCTATTAATGAATGAAACATTATGTTATTTTTCTAAAATTGTATTGGTTGATTGTCACTCATTTCCTGATAAAGAAGGTTATCCTGATTTTTGTATTGGCACTACAGAACAAACGCCAAAAGAATTAGTCGATTTAGTTCAAGATTTTTTAACAGATTATGATGTAAAAATTAATTATCCTTATTCTGGCAGTATAATTCCAGATAAATTTGTAGGTAATGCTAATGTTTTTCCTATTATGATTGAAGTAAATAAGAAACTATATCTTAATAACGAAGATGATTTTAATAAAATTAAAATAGTAATCAATCAATTATTAGGTGTCATAGCTGAATACGAAGATAGTTTTGAATAATTATAAATATCCCCCGCGCTCACAACAAGGTGCATTATGAATATATTATTTCTACATGGCAAATTAAGCACCCCAGAAACCAGTCATTCTGCACTGGCAATAAAAACATTCTTCACTGCTAAAGGCATGACTGTTTTTATCCCCGATTATAAACCCAACGATTCTTCAAAACAGGAAATAGAGCAATTCCTCAACAGCTATATTAAGGATAATAATATACTCGCCGATGATACCGCGATTATCGGCATTTCATTAGGCGGTTACTGGGCATTAAATACTGCCAATAAAAAGTATTTTGAAATGTCTCTCGATGACTTTAAATGTATTTTGTTAAATCCAGCATTGGATTATTACGATGATGCTATTTATCCAGTCAATGATTTACCTGTCACTTGTTTTCTAAATGAAGATGATGAATTATTGGATAGCCATAAAACCTACGACTATTTAAAATCCAGATGTGATTGCCGATTATTTAAAACAGGTGGTCATAGAATGTCTAATATTAATGAGCTATTACCCGACATTGAAAAAGCAGTAAATAAATTTAGCCCTTCTGGCATAACGAATGATTAGTAAAAATAAAGGTGATAATAATGAATGAAACGTGGTCAGATGATTTAATAGCGGAAACACGCGAGGTGTTAAATTTACAATTCTTGCCATTCAGTGATTTTGTACACTTCAAGCATATTAAAGATGGTTATGGAAAAATAAGTTTAACTAATTTGATTGCTGGAAAATTGATTATTCAGGATAGTGAAACAGATATAGAGACAACGTATAACACTCATGATGAATTAATCGAAGCAGGTTGGGCGATTGATTAGCCAATCATTTCAATACGGAAAATAGCCCCATGCCTCAGCGAATTGAACATATTGATGCGATTGCTCGAAAGAAACAACGCGGTGTGTTAATCATCACTTTTCACGCTAAAAATGCTAAAAATAAGTTTTGCCCTTTGTTCGATTTCCCAGCCTCTAAACGCCATAACTGGGAAAAAGATAAGCGACGTGACGCGCTCTGTAACTGGCTGACTGAACATCATATAGATTGGCAACCCTGCGGAAGTTTTGCCAATGAAAATTCTATGATTAGCTATCAGGGGGAAATTTATATTGATGTGCCTTACGATGAGAACGACCCGTTATATGTGCAGGCGAGGGATTATCTGGAAAATCCTGATGGCACTATGCGCTTTAATACGATGAGCTTTTGGCATTTACCATTGAAAAAGGCAATGGAAAACGCCCATCACGATGAACCAGACTTTTGGGAAAAATGGGCTGCGGATTTTGGGGATTGAAGTTGTGAAAAATGCGATTCAGCAAGTAGATACAAGCCCGCATGGAGCTTTGCGGAATGCGGGATAATCAAACATAAAACAATCGCCATCATGACACAATCCCCCGCTAGGATTAAACAAAGAGAGGCATAGCCCGTCAGTGGTGAGGGGGTATTTTGAGATTTAAAAAGCACAACCGTTAAGTTAATCCAGCGAACATTTAAAAACTCCCCGCAATAACCGATATAATGATTTTTTAGTTGCTAGCTTTTAAAATACAGGATTCACCATGAAAACTATTATTCAAACTCTCGATGCACCACAAGCCATTGGCACTTATTCACAGGCGGTTAAAGTGGATCGCACGGTGTATCTTTCTGGGCAAATTCCTTTAGTGCCTGAAACCATGACGCTTATTAATGGCGATATTACTGCGCAAATCACCCAAGTGTTTGACAATCTAAAAGCCGTTGCCTTAGCGGCGGACGGTGATTTTTCAGACGTTGTTAAATTGAATGTGTTTTTAACGGACTTGGCGAATTTTCCGATTGTTAATGAAATTATGGCGAGGTATTTTGATGAACCGTATCCTGCACGCGCCGCAATTGGTGTAGCAGCCTTACCCAAAGGGGCAGGCGTGGAAATGGATGCCATTATGGTATTAAAACCGCAAGAGTATCCCGCTTCTTAAGGCTTAAATGAAAACCCCGCACACACTCACACAACCCGTTGCCACGTTAACGGGAGTTGGTACGCAAACCATCAACCGTCTGCATAAATTAGGTATTCGCGTTATTCAAGACCTGATTTTTCACCTGCCGCTACGGTATGAAGACAGAACCCGCGTGTGTCCTATCGGTTCATTAACCGCAGGTATGACGGTGATGATTTGCGGCAAAGTGGAATTTATTGATGTGTTGAACAAAGGGCGTAAAAGCCTGATTTGTCGGATTAGTGACGGCACGGGGTTTCTGTCGTTAAAATTTTTTCATTTCAGTGCTGACCAACACAATACGATGAAAGCGGGAACGTGGCTAAGTTGTTTTGCCGAAGTGCGCCACGGTTATGCAGGGCTGGAAATGGTGCATCCTGAATACCGTGTGATTGCGAATCGTGAGAGCTATGTACCCGAAAGTCATTTAACGCCCGTGTATCCGTTGACCGAAGGTTTGAGCCAAGCGACGTTACGCAAAGCAGTTAAACAAGCCTTGAATGAAGTGGCGTTATTGGAAGATTGGATTCCTGCTCAACTGTTACAACGCTATCAATATCCGTCTTTGCTGGATGCAATCCACACGCTACACGCGCCTGATGAATCGGTGTCGATGTCAGCGTTACAAAATGGCAGTCTGCCCGCGTTGAAACGTTTGGCATTTGAAGAACTGCTCAGCCATTATTTGAGCCTGAAAAAATCCAAAGTGTCGGCGAAAGTCTGGCAAGCTCCGTCGTTTTCTAGCCCCGCGCTGGAAAGTAGCAAAGCTCATTTTTTGCGTTCCTTGCCATTTACCTTAACAGGCGCACAACAACGGGTAATTGCAGAAATCGAAGCGGATTGTGTTTCATCACATCCGATGATGCGCTTGGTGCAGGGTGATGTCGGTTCAGGTAAAACCGTAGTTGCCGCTTATGCGGCACTGTTGGCTTTAACCGCAGGTTATCAAGTCGCCGTCATGGCACCCACTGAATTACTCGCCGAACAACATTATCGAAATTTCAGCGCGTGGTTTGCTAATTTTCAAACCCAAGTCGTGTATTTAACAGGGCAGCTAAAAGGCAAATCACGCGCCGCGACTTTGCAAGCTTTAGCCGATGGTTCAGCAGGTATTATTGTCGGCACTCATGCCTTATTTCAAGACAGCGTACAGTTTCACAAGCTGGGCTTAATTATCATCGATGAACAACACCGTTTTGGTGTCCATCAACGCATGGCACTCAGAGACAAAGGGCAACAAGCAGGCTTACGCCCACATCAATTAGTCATGACTGCCACGCCGATTCCGCGCACTCTCGCCATGTTGCAATATTCCGATTTAGATATCTCCATCATTGACGAACTGCCACCGAATCGAAAACCTGTTGTCACCAGCGTCATTCCAGCCGAACGCCGTGACAGTGTGATTGATAGAATTAATCACTGGGTGGCAAAAAAACGTCAAGGCTATTGGGTGTGTACGCTGATTGAAGAATCCGAAGTTTTGCAATGTGAAGCAGCCGAAAAAACCGCCGAATTATTAACCCAAGTCCTGCCCGCTGTGCGTATCGCGCTCATTCATGGGCGTATGAAATCCGCTGAAAAAGATGCCATTATGCAAGCATTTAAACATCATGAACTGGATTTATTGGTTGCCACCACGGTGATTGAAGTCGGTGTCGATGTGCCGAATGCAGGTTTAATGATAATTGAAAATCCTGAACGTTTGGGCTTATCCCAGTTGCATCAACTACGCGGACGCGTCGGGCGTGGCGCGGATGACAGTTATTGTTTATTAATGTATCAATCGCCGTTATCAGAAACAGCGAAACAACGCCTAGGCATACTCAGAGACAGCAACGACGGCTTTGTAATTGCCGAAAAAGATTTGCAACTACGCGGGCCGGGTGATGTCATGGGAACACGGCAAACAGGACAAATTCATTTTAAAGTGGCTGATTTAGCCAGAGATGCTGATTTATTGGACATCATTCAACAAATCGGCGAACAATTTTTTATCGACTCGCCCCACGCTGTGCAGCCTTTATGTGATCGCTGGCTAGGCGTGTCTACTGATTACGCAGAGGTTTAAGCCCGTTTGACTACCAACAGTGTGTTATTCAATAAAGAACCCTTATGGCAAGAAAACCGACACGGTACGCGCCATAAACTTCCCGAAGCCGTGCAGTCTTGGACTTATGAATCAGGTTCTTTAACGCAACGCTTACGCGCCACTTATGGCAATGCGGTCGCAGTTAAAGTGTTATTTCAACAATGGCGCGTGCCGTTTTTAACAGAACGCCAATCGCTAGGTTTGCATGAACAAAGAGTGTGTTTAACCCGTGAAGTGTTATTACACGCCAACGGCAAGCCGCTGATTTTAGCCAGAACCATACTTCCATCCGCCACTATCAAAATCGCCAACCGTAGCTTATCCAAGTTAGGCACGCGCCCATTAGGTGAAGTGATTTTTTCTTATCCGCATTTAGAACGTATCGCTATGGATGTGAGCTTGATTAATCCTAACGAGTGGACAACCCGCGCAGTAGATGTCGGTCATATTCAACAACCCATCTGGGGAAGACGCACGGTGTATGCAATTAAACATCGACAAATGTTAGTGATTGAATTTTTTCTGCCTAATATCTTGTAATGCAGTCAGCAGTTAGACTTTGAATTAAGCTATTAACTATTTACACCAGCTATACTAAAAAGCAATTGCGAATCCTGTTAAAGTTGAAATAGCAGGTGTGCTATCGGTTAAACCTGCATTGAGATTAGAAAAAATGCTAATACGTCGCGCTGGTGTCCATTGCAAACCACCACCAATAGCCGAAGAAGTTGCACCAGTGGCGGTGTTGGTATAACCATGAATAAAAACAGCAAGATCCTCAATTACATCGCGTTGCAATGCCCAAGATAGGGCAAGTTGATACTGTGTTTTACCTAGATCTGATTGTTGAGTGATAAAACCAAGGTTATATTCAAGCGCAATGTCATAAGGTAAACTTTGGTCAAAATTCAAGCTCAGTGCAGGTTGCAGACCATTTTTAAAGTTGGGTGATGCCAAGTCTGTTTGTAATGCCACTTCTAAGCCTATAGCGGGTAACAAGGAATCTTTTGATTCATCTAATAAATGCCATTTAATATCGAATACTTGTGGACTCAATCCCTTAGTTTTATTTTCGTCATTGAGTTGCGTATAACCCAAAGAAAATAGCCGTAATTCTAAGTCATCAAGCAAACCATAGCGCAATAAATAACCCGCACTATATTGGGAAGGTGTGTCGATGCTATCGTGGCTAGCATAATTGATAGGCGATAATTCAGCATAAGCGTGTCCTTGCGGTAACGTAAATGCACTATTTGGGAAATTTGCCAAATCAGCTCCTGGCGTTTTAATTGATGCCGTTGATGATTCTGCCAAACTAGCCGTGTGCCAAATCAACAATGTTATGCAAATTGTCCATGCCTGATAAGGAAAATTATTTTTTGTCATTTTTTTGTTTAAAGATTAGATAAAGGTAAAAATATCAGTGCTTGTGTGCAAGAGAAGTCAAATAACGTGTTTTTGGCTCCAGTTTATAATGCCCAGTCTGTTGGTCACTCGCCTTGCGGCTAATGGGCGGGATTTTACAGAATATTACTTAATTTCAAAAAAGTTCACAGTTAGGTACAATTATTTCCGCAGTGAATCGAACTAAATTTATTTTATGGCACTAGGATGACGAATTAACATTGAAAATTTATCGCCGCGTTTATTCAGCCAGCCGCGTACTTCGATGGTTTTGCCTTGATAGCTGTTCAGGTCTGGAAATAGCGAGAGTGAGTCTTTTTCGATACGCGCATTGAAGCGGTCGGAAAATTCCAGATAGACAAATTTTTTGGCTGGATTAATTTTTTTTATTTTACCCACGATGCGCGTCCAGCCCTGATGCCCTTCTTCGGTGAGTTGTTCGACGGGAATTGCGGCATATTCTGGACGTTGCCATAAGCCCAGTTTCGCCTGTTCTGCGTGTTGTTGCGCGGTGACTAATTCATTTGCATATTTTAAATTGGGCGGCCAGATATTGGCTTGTGCTAAGCCTGCGGCAACTAACAGCACGTTAATGTGTTCGTTGTTTTCGGTGAATAAATGCCCTAGGGTTCTGTCATAGCTGTCAGTTTTTTCGACATCGGTTTCTAAACGTACTTTGCCATCTTTAAGTTTAGCAATTAACCAGCTTTTGGCTTCATTACCGCCTGCATCCGCTTCATTGCCTCGATGTGCTATTTCGGGAGTGTTAATGCCCAGTAAACGAATTTTCTGCCCATCTTCCAATACGACTGTGTCACCGTCGTAAATGGTTTTTATACGATAAACGCCTTGCGTGGTTTTTATCGCTACTTTTTTTGCATCAGGCTCAATGGTGTGGTCAGAAAAATGTGCTTTACCGTTAGCATCTCGCCATTGATACACGTCTGCACTGACCCACGCAGGCAGTGATAACAATAAAATCAATACTATTTTCATAAAAAATCCAGCAATGTCAGTGATAATTAAAATTAGAATGGCGCGTTGAAAAGACGAATGCTATTGTCCAATGAGCTGTTTTCATAGATAATCGCTCATTTTTTTAAAGTAATCTGCTTAAAAAATATAATGACATTTAGCCGAGTAATACATGGATATGAATAAATTTGCAAAAGACTTGTTACAACAAGCCTTGCACTTGGAGTCAGATATTACTCTGTTTGATAATTCAACGCCGTTGTTAGGCAATTTAGCCGAGTTGGATTCTATCGGCGTTGTTAATGTAATTACTCTGATTGAAGAGCAACTGGGTTGTATTATTGAAGACGATGAAATTAATGCCGAAGTCTTTGAAACCTTGGGTAGTTTGGTCGATTTTATACAAAGCAAGCAATGCAGCTAGTCGTTCAATTTTGTTAGTTATCAGTTGAATCAGGCAGGTTAAAAATTTCCCGCGCGGCCGTAATTAAATCGTAACGTTCATTTTCAGCGGCGGTGCGAATTTGTGTGCTGGGGGTGTGTATCAGTTTGTTGGTTAAGCTGTGTGCTAGGCGATTCAACGCTTCTTCGGCTGATACGCCGTTTTTTAATGAGGCGATGGCTTTTTGTAATACGTCATCACGCGCTTGTTCGGCTTGGCTACGGTAATCACGAATCGTGGATTGCGCACTTTGAGCGCGTAACCACGCTACAAAATAATCGACTTGCGTGTCGATGATTTCTTCCGCTTGTTCTGCCGCTAAGCGGCGCGAGTTCATGTTTTTGGTGATGGTGTGCTGTAAATCATCTACGGTGTATAAATACACGTCACGCAGTTGTTCGACTTCGGCTTCAATATCACGCGGTACGGCTAAATCAACCATGAACATGGGTTTGTTTTTGCGTTTTTTTAACGCACTTTCTACCCGTCCTTTACCTAAAATAGGCAATTGACTAGCGGTTGAGGAAATTACAATATCGGCTTCGGCAAGATGATTGGGTAGTTCTGATAAATCAATCGCGTAACCGTTAAACTGCATGGCGAGTGCGTGGGCTTTGTCGTAGGTGCGATTAGCAATGATGATGCGTCCGATGCCTTGTTGAGATAAATGCCGCGCCGCGAGTTCAATGGTTTCGCCTGCACCAATGAGTAGGGCAGTTTGTTCGCTGAGTTTATCAAAAATTTGTTGTGCTAACTGTACGGCGGCAAATGCCACAGAGACTGGGCTAGAGCCGATAGCGGTGTCAGTACGAACTTTTTTGGCGGCAGTAAAGGTGTGTTGAAACAATTTTCCTAAACGTTTACCTAATGTACCTGCTTCCGATGCGGCTTGATACGCGGTTTTCATTTGTCCGAGGATTTGCGGTTCGCCGAGTATCATGGAGTCTAAGCCACAGGCAACACGAAATAAATGACGGCACACGGATTTATCGGTGTAAGTGTAGAGGTAAGGGGCAAAGTCAGTGGGGTTGATGTTTTTGTTTTTTGCCATCCAATCAATCAGCACTTGTTGATCAGCGGTGGTGGTGCAGTAAAATTCGGTACGGTTACAAGTGGACAGTATCGCCGCTTCGTTGATTTCTTTGAGTTGCCACAAATCCTGTAATGCAGATTGCAGTCTGTCCGCTGGAAAGGCTAGGCGTTCACGAATGGAAACGGGGGCGGTATTGTAATTAATACCTACTGCAAGAAATGTCATAAGTTGGTTTTAAGGTTCACGGTTCAATATACAGATGCTCAAGGGGGCATTTTTCGCCCAATACTTCGTACCTTGCAGCTGTTTTTTATATATTATGGCGGTCTATTCTAAGAAATATAGTGGTTTTATCCAAATGTAATAAATCCTCTGTCTAAATCACCCCGTTTTTCTGCTAATCTATAGCTATTGTTTGTGTAATAAAAGGATTGTTAAGTGTTAATTTTTAGATTGCTTCCTCTAGTAAGCCTCGTGTTGCTGAATAGTTGTGCTAGTTCACCCGATCAGCCACAAAAATCTGCCTTACCTGTGGTTAAGGTAGCGGACATGAAAGAAAAAAACCGCCAAAAAGAAGCAAACACTGCCATTGACCCTGACGTGATGTTTATGTTGTTGGTGGCAGAAATTGCAGGGCAAAGAGATCAGTACAATGTCGCGCTTGAAGGCTATATGGAAGCGGCTAAGCGCGTTAATGATCCGCGTTTTGCTGAAAGAGCTGCCGCGATTGCCATGTATATGAAAGACGATAAAAAAACGCAAGATGCAGTGTCGTTATGGCTCAGTCACGATACTAAAAACATGAGTGCTAGAAAAATTGCCACCTTAGCCGCACTTAGGTCGGACGATAAAAAACAAGCGGTTGAGCATTTATCAGCATTACTAAAAGCTGAACCTGATAATTTTGAAAGTACCTTGCTTGAATTGTCGGCGGCATTACAAAAAGAAAATAAACTCGATGTGGTTTACGATACTTTAACGGCATTGTCGCTAAAGTATCCGAATCAAGTGGTGATTTATTTTGTACAGTCGTTGCTGGCAATGCAGGTAAAAAATAGTGCGTTAGCTGAACAACAAATACAAAAAGCCTTAAAAATACAACCTGATTGGGATAAAGCGTTAATTCTTCAAGCGCAAATAGCGGTGCTGTCAGGCGATATGAATAAGGCAAAAGCCGCGATAAAAAATGCCAGTGCCAAGTATCCCGACAATGACAAAATTAAAAAATTGTTGGCTCAGGTGTTAATAAAAGCGGAAAGCTATAAAGAAGCGGGTGAGGTTTATAAGCAATTGGTCGCTGCTAATCCAAAAGATACTGAAAGTGAATTTACCCTCGCTTTAGTATATTTACAATTAGATCAAGATGCGCAGGCAGAAGTCATTTTTAACAAATTGTTGGAATTGCCTGATTGGCAATATCAAGCGCGGTTTTATTTAGGAAAAATAGAAGCACAGCGTGGGGCTATCAATAAGGCGTTAGCTTGGTTTGATAAAGTCACTGAAGGTGATTTCGCCTTTGATGCGGCACTTGAGGCAGTATCTTTGCTTGCAAAAGATAAGCAGTTTGAGGCGGTTAATACGCGCTTGAGTGCTTTGCCGAATCGGTTTCCCAAACAAAAAACTCGCATTTTGTTAATTCAGGCAGAAATGTTTAGCCAGCAAAAACACTATGAAAAAGCCTTCGACTTATTGACTACCGCGCTGATTGAACAGCCTGAACAACCAGAATTGTTATACACCCGCGCGTTAATCGCAGAGCATTTGCATAAGCAGGATGTGGTGGAAAAAGATTTAAAGAAAATTCTAGTCAAAGAACCCAATAACGTTGAGGCATTAAATGCACTAGGCTATAGTCTGTTAGATGATTCTAAACGCTATACTGAAGCAGAAGTTTATTTGCAAAAGGCACTCAAATTGCGCCCCGATGAGGCTGTTATTATGGACAGTTACGGCTGGTTACAGTTTAAACAGGGGCATACTCAAATAGCCTTGGATTATTTGCAACGGGCTTACGCGAAACAGCAAGAAAATGAAATAGCGGCTCATCTTGCTGAAGTGTTATGGACATTAGGCAGACGTGATGAAGCTAAAAAATTAATTAATAAAGCCATTAAAGACGCGCCAGAAGATGAATATCTGTTGGATTTTCAACAACGAATTTTAAATAAAGCGAACTAATGGTGCGACATTTTAAAGCAAGGTTAATTCTTTGGGGTTGTTGCGTGTTGTTATTGTCGGGCTGTTCTTTTTTTATCGTAGAACCCACGCCGACTACACCCTATTCAAAAACCGCAACATTGCCGCTTTACAAACTGGAACGCTGGTCATTTGAAGGTAGATTGTCAATCACTGGGCGTACTGACTCGTGGACAGCCAATATCGATTGGCAACATGGTTTTGATAAAGAAAAAATAAAACTGTCTGGGCCACTAGGGCAGGGGGCTACGCACATTGAATTAGGCAAAGGCGTTGTGACCATTGATAAGGGTGATGGCAAGGCACAAACCTCAAACCAACCTGAAGCGTTTATTAATCAGCAATTGGGCTTGTCTGTGCCTGTGCAATCATTACGTTACTGGGTCATTGGGTTGCCTGAACCGACTCAGGCTTTTGTAGAAACTGCAACAGGTTTTAAGCAATCAGGGTGGTTAATTGAATACAAGCAAATGCAAACCGTCAAAGCGACCACGATGCCTTACAAAATCAACGTAACTAATGAACAAGTTAAATTAAAATTAATCGTAGATGAGTGGCTTTTATAATGACACAACACCAAAAGGGCTGGGGAGAGAAATATCCTGCCCCCGCAAAATTAAATTTAATGTTAAGAATTGTTGGTCAACGCGCTGATGGTTATCACTTACTACAAACCGTGTTTCAATTTATCGACTTATGTGACTGGATTAGTTTTCAACCTGCCGATGATGGGCGCGTCTATTTACAAGAAACACTACAAGGTGTTGCCGAAGCGGATGATTTAACGATTAGAGCAGCAAATCTATTGAAAGCCGAAACTGGCTGTGATTTAGGTGTCTGTATAGCCGTGGAAAAAAATATACCTATGGGTGGTGGACTGGGTGGTGGCAGTTCTGATGCAGCAACCACCTTAGTCGTGCTAAATAAATTGTGGGGACTTAATCTTTCAACCGAAGAATTAATGACTCTCGGTCTATCTTTAGGTGCAGATGTGCCAATATTTGTCTATGGTCATTCCGCGTGGGCAGAAGGTGTTGGAGAGAAAATAAATAAAATAATTGTTCCAGAACAATGGGTTGTTGTTATTAAGCCCGATTGTCATGTGAATACAGGAGAAATTTTTTCAGCTAAGGAATTGACACGCGACAGCAAATCAATCAAAATAGCTGACTTTATAGCAGGTCAACACCAAAACGATTGCGTTGAGGTAGTTTGCCAGCGTTATCCATCTGTTCAAAATGCTTTAGTTGATTTGGCTGAATTTTCAGAGGCAAGATTAACAGGAACAGGTGCATGTGTTTTTGCACAGTTTGATTCGGAAGAATCTGCAACCAGTGCGTATCAGTCACTTAAGACTAAGTGGCAGATTTATCTGGTGAAAGGCATAAACCAATCACCTTTGTTTTTAAAGTTACGGATGGAAGGCTATATATCATGATTATTGGGTCGTCGCCAAGCGGTAAGGCACGGGGTTTTGATCTCCGCATACCAAGGTTCGAATCCTTGCGACCCAGCCATTTTTACTTATCTTCACTAAATTCTATTTGGGAGTCTTGAATGAATGACACCTCCATGATGGTGTTTTCTGGAAACGCTAACCTTGATTTATCTGAAGGAATAGTTAAAAAACTCAATATGCGCCTAGGAATGGCAGCAGTTGGCAGATTTAGTGATGGCGAAATTGCCGTTGAAATTCAAGAAAACGTTCGAGGTAAAGATGTTTTCGTTATTCAACCAACCTGTTCGCCTACCAATGAAAATTTAATGGAATTGCTTGTGATGATAGACGCGCTTAAACGCGCATCCGCATCACGAATAACAGCAGTGATACCCTATTACGGCTACGCACGACAAGATAGACGCACACGATCAGCGCGTGTTCCTATCAGTGCTAAATTAGTCGCAAGAATGCTTGAACAAGCAGGGGCGAGTCGACTTTTAACCGTTGATTTACACGCTGATCAAATCCAAGGTTTTTTTGATATACCCGTTGACAATGTTTATTCGTCGCCGATTCTTTTAGGTGATATATGGCGGCAACAATATCAGAAATTAATCGTAGTTTCGCCAGATGTCGGTGGCGTAGTAAGAGCGAGAGCTATAGCTAAACGCTTAGATGACGCAGACCTTGCTATTATTGACAAACGCAGACCTAGAGCTAATGTGTCTGAAATTATGCACATTATTGGTGATGTCGATGGGCGCACCTGTGTATTAGTTGATGACCTCGTTGATACCGCAGGGACTTTATGTCATGCAGCAGCGGCATTAAAAAAACACGGTGCTATCAAAGTCGTTGCCTACTGTACTCATGCAGTGTTATCAGGTGATGCTATGAAAAACATCAACAGTTCGGATCTTGATGAATTAGTTGTTACTGATACCATTCCGTTAAATTTGGATGCGATTCAATCAGGAAAAATAAGGCAGTTAAGCGTGGCAGAAATGCTTGCTGAGACAATAAGACGTATCGCAGTGGGTGAGTCAGTTAGCTCCCTCTATGTAGATTAAGAATTTAGTGTCTGTGTTTTAATGCACGGACTTTTGAAGAAAAAGGGTGAGGAAAAATGTCTAACGTATTTGAATTTGTTGCCGAAAGTCGTGGGCAATCAGGTAAAAGCGCAGCAAAAAGAGCGCGTCGCATCGGTAATGTGCCAGCAGTAATATACGGTGGGCATCAAGAGCCTCAAATGTTGGTGCTTAATCACAATGAAGTCATTAAACATCTTGCGCATGAAGCAGTTTATTCTCATGTGTTAGACGTAACAGTTGACGGAAAAACTGAAAAAGCAATTTTGAAAGGAATACAACGTAAACCAGCAGGCGTTCAAATATTACACATGGATTTTTTGCGTGTTGATATGACTGAAATGGTAAAAGTACACGTCCCTTTACATTTTACCAATGAACACACAGGTATCGGTGGTAAAAAAGGCGGTATTGCTGCTCACTCTATGACTGACGTAGAAGTATCTTGCTTACCTTCTGCATTACCCGAATACATTGAAGTCAGCTTAGAGACTTTAGATGTCGGTGAAACACTACATCTTTCTGATTTAGTATTACCAGCAGGTGTTAGCATTGTCGTATTAGCACAAGGTGCAGAACACAATCTACCTGTTGTGTCTATGATGGCATCAAAAGCGACTAAAGAATAATAACCTGCTTAATAATGATTAAACTAATCGTTGGCTTGGGTAATCCTGGTCGGCAGTACGAAAAAACCCGGCATAATGCTGGGTTTTTGTTTTTAGACTCTTTGGCAGATGATCTAGGCTGTGCTTGGGTTAATGAGTCTAAGTTTCAAGGTGTTCTTGCACAAGGCAAGATTGCCAACACGCCTGTGATATTGTTAAAACCCGATACTTTTATGAACAGAAGTGGGTTATCCGTCGGTAAAATCGCTCGCTATTACAAATTACAACCCGAAGAAATTCTAGTCGTTCACGATGAGCTGGATTTTAATCCAGGCTTAGTTAAGCTAAAAAAAGATGGTGGTCACGCGGGTCATAATGGACTACGCGACATCATCGCCCATCTAAATTCCAACGGTTTTTACCGCCTAAGAATAGGTATCGGTCGCCCTGCGGCTGGCAAAGTCGTTGCCGATTTTGTCTTATCATCTCCCCCAAAAAGTGAATTTGAGTTATTGCTAACTGCGTTTGATTTGAGCAGAAGCTATATTGCGCAGATGGTCAATGGCGATATGGCAGCAGTAATGAATTCGATAAACAGCACAAAAAAGTGACGCGGGAAAATCCTAGTATTAATTACTAATTCTCTTTGTTTTATCATTTGCAGTTCAATTCTTATCAACGGTATTGATGATGAAAAAATTATTAATACTGTCTATATTGCTAACGTTAGTCGGCTGTGCGGAACTTCCGCCTAAAAACGCTGATAATCTATGCGCTATTTTTCAAGAAAAAACGCAGTGGCACGAGGATGCTCAGCAGGCATCGCAACGTTGGCGGGTATCTATTCCTATTCTGATGGCAATTATGTACCAAGAATCACATTTTGTTGCGGATGCCAAACCACCGCGCACTTGGTTATTGGGTTTTATTCCGTGGTTTCGTCCCAGTAGTGCATTCGGTTATGCGCAAGCTCTCGATGGCACTTGGGACAATTACTTGGATAGCGCGGGCAGTTTTGGTGCTGATCGTGATGATTTTGCCGATGCGGTCGATTTTATCGGCTGGTACAATCATAATAGCTACACGCAATTAGGTATTCCATTACAAAATGCCAAATTGTTATATCTAGCCTATTACGAGGGGCTTGATGGATATGCCCGTAAAAATTATTTAAAAAAAGCAGATGTACAAAAAACAGCCGATAAAGTCGCATTTCGAGCTAAACTATTTCAAAAACAACTCAATCAATGTCAAATCAATTAGTCAGAAAAATGATTTTTTTGATACACTAACTTTTCTACATTACTCATTAATCAATCAGGCGAAAATCGTGAGAAAAATTCAAACTCAAATTCTTTCAATTGTCACTGTTATGCTGATAGGACTTACTATGTTTTCAATGGCAAATGCCACTACACCCGAAGAAAATAGCACGGCAGGTGTTGCTTTCCTTGCAGAAAATGCTAAAAAAGCCAATATCGTCACCACCGCAAGTGGCTTGCAATATGAAGTATTAACAAAAGGAACAGGCACAGTATCCCCTGCCGCTACTGATACTGTTACCGTGCATTACAAAGGTACAACACTTGATGGTACTGAGTTTGATAGTTCTTACAGTCGTGGTGCGCCCGCTTCATTTCCATTAAACCGCGTTATCGCAGGTTGGACAGAAGGCGTACAATTAATGAAAGTAGGCGATAAATTCCGTTTTTATATTCCAGCTGATTTGGCTTATGGATCAGAAGGCGCAGGTCGTTTGATTGGTCCAAATGCAACCTTAATTTTTGAAGTTGAGTTGATTAAAATTTAATAGTTATCTTTGTTGGGTTGCCGATTTTGAGCAACCCAACATGAAACCTACGCCTATTCTCACAACACTTACAACAGTGAAGGATAGGTTAAGTTCCCCGTTTACCACTAGCATCAAAAACCTATCTTTTGATTCCGCTAACACCCTCCGCATCGAACCTTACGCCCATCATGCCTATTTACTCGCTATTCGCTACCACGCCTAAGGCGATGGAAAACTTGTTGACCTCAGAACTGCAAAGTCTAGGCATAGAAAATATTAAAGCCACGATGGCAGGCGTTGCCTTTGAAGGCGATTTAGAAACCGCCTATCGAGCGTGTTTATGGTCGAGAACTGCTAACCGTATTTTGCTGGTATTAAACACGTTTACCGTGACATCACAGGACGATTTATATCGCGGTGTACAAGAAATTGATTGGTTTGAACATCTTAATCCAGAAGATAGTTTTGCAGTTTCATTCAGCGCGAAAAACTCCGAAGCGATTAATAACACCCATTTTGGCGCGTTAAAAGTTAAAGATGCGATTGTCGATCAAATGCGAGCCGCGTTTAACGTTCGCCCCAGTATTAACACCGAACAGCCGTCTATTCGCATTAACGTGTATTTACAAGGCGAAACCGCCCAGCTCAGTTTAGATTTATCAGGCGAAAGTTTACACAGACGCGGTTATCGTGACGTGAACATCAAAGCTCCGATGAAAGAAAATCTCGCGGCGGCAATGCTATTGCGTTGTGGTTGGGCAGATATAGCCAAACGTGGTGGCACGTTGTTAGACCCAATGTGTGGTTCTGGTACATTATTATTAGAAGGCGCGATGATAGCTGCTGATTATGCCCCTGGCCTGTTACGTGATTATTTTGGTTTTATCGGTTGGAAAAAACACGATGCGGCGTGTTGGCAAAAACTGCGCGAGGAAGCAATGTTGCGCAAAAACTGGGGGCTAGCGAAAATGCCTGTGATAGTGGGCTTTGACCAAGACCGTCACACGGTACACACGGCTCAGGCGCACGTTATTAATGCAGGCTTACAAAATAAAGTTCACATTGAACGCCGTGATATTGAAGATGCCGCCCCCGCTGACAGTTGGCAAGCGGGCTTAATAGCGTGTAATCCACCTTACGGTGAACGTTTAGGCGATGAAGCGGAAACAGCTGAACTTTATAAAAAATTCGGCAACACTTTAAGAACCAAATTTCAAGGCTGGCACGCCGCGCTGATTATCAGCAATCCAGAATTAGGCTTTCGCTTAGGTATCCGTTCACAAAAGCCGATTACCTTATTCAATGGCGCGTTGGAATGTAAACTGTTGCGTTTGAATATCGAAGAAAGCGCGTTTTTTACGCCTAGAGCGAACACAACCGAAGAACGCATTGCACAAGTGACCGCGCAACCCGTTAAATCTAAAACGCTTGCGGTTAGCGATAACGTAACTCAACCAGAACCAGAAAACACGGGCGCGGTGATGTTTGCCAACCGCCTACAAAAAAATCTAAAAACTCTCAGCAAGTGGGCAAAGCAAAACGCGATCACTTGTTACCGCGTTTACGATGCCGACTTACCCGAATATGCCGTAGCTATCGATATTTATCAAGGTGAACAAACGTGGGTCAATGTCCAAGAATACGAACCTCCCAAAAGCATAGATCAACACAAAGCCAATCAACGCCTTGCCGAATTATTAGCTGAAATTCCGCGTGTGTTGGACGTGAGTCGTGACCATGTATTTTTAAAAATCCGCCGCAAACAAAAAAACATCGAACAATACGAAAAACACGGTGAAACTGGGCATTTTCACACCATTATCGAAGGTGGCTGTGATTTATTAGTCAATTTTGAAGATTATTTAGATACAGGATTATTTTTAGATCACCGTCCTATCCGTTTGCGTATTCAAGAGCACGCTAAAGGAAAACGCTTTTTAAATTTGTTTGCTTATACGGGTAGTGCCACCGTTCATGCCGCTGTCGGTGGCGCGAGTCACACCACTACCGTGGATATGTCCAACACTTATTTAAACTGGGCTAAAAAGAACCTTGCGTTAAATGAAACTCAAGGTGAGCATGAATTCATACAAGCTGATTGTTTAGATTGGCTGAGCAATGAAGCGCAACAAGCTCAGCCGCGCCAGTACGAGTTGATTTTTCTTGATCCACCGACATTTTCCAATTCCAAGCGCATGGATGATGTGTTTGATATTCAAATCGACCACGTCAAACTGATAAATAACGCGCTGAAATTATTAGCAGATGATGGCGTACTCTATTTTTCGACTAATTTCAGACGCTTTAAAATCGACTTAGCGGCATTATCTGGCTTACATATCAATGATATAACCGCCGCTACCATTCCCAAAGACTTTGCCCGCAATCCAAAAATTCACTATTGTTGGAGTATCAAAAAGTGCGTAGAGTAAAAATAATCGTAGCGGGGCGTGTGCAGGGCGTTTATTTTCGTTACTTCACCCAAAAAGAAGCTGAAAAATTAGGCATGGTAGGTAACGTCAAAAATCTCGATGATGGTCGTGTAGAAATTATTGCCGAAGCTAATAATGACGTACTGGAAAAATTTATCCGCTGGTGTCATAAAGGCCCAATTACCGCTAGAGTGGATGAGGTAGAAATTAGTGAGCTAGCGCGTGATGAGCCGTTGATTGGTTTTGTCAGAAATTAAAAATATAGGCATTCAATAGCTAAAGCTGTTTTACGCTAGACAGCGGACTAGAATGCAACGATATAAAATGATAAAGTTCTACTGTTCATTACTGCTAAGACAGAGCCACGTTTTAGCACATACACTTAACTCTTTTACCCGTGTTGTTATCATGAAACTAAAAAATCTATTCATTGCCTTATTAATCAGCCTCTTTGTCAGTTCAGTCATAGTCGGTTGTTCCGATGATAAACCTGCAACAGCCAGCAAATCAGAACAGGCTTTTGATCCCTTCGACCATTCCAAAGACGTAGCCGTTCCTGCCTCTAAAAAAGACCAGTTTGAAACTGCTTTTGTGGAACAGTGTGTAAAAAGAGAAATGCTCGCCGCCCCTAATTCGGATAAAGAAAAATTTACGCGCCCCTGTACTTGTATTGCGAATGAATTATCGAAAAATTTAACCGCCAAAGAAGCGGAAAAATTTATGATCGAACATGAAAACCCCGTGTCATTAACTTTCAAATTTGAAAACGCAGCGTATCATTGCGTACAAGAACAAGCACCCCCTAAAGATTCAGGGTTTACAGCTATAACGCATTAAAATATTGCGTTTTGTGGGCTGGAATAAAGTGCTAATCCCAGCCTGCTCCATCGCCCATTAATCGAACGTATTACGTTATTGTCTGTTTTTCCACATTCCGCAAATGCGCCATCGAGTCTAATCCTATTTTCAAGCCCATCTTCGGGTTATGGTAGCTGCCTTTAACACGCTTGGTTTTTTGCCTTTTGCCTGATGAAAATGGCTTCTTTTCTCTTATCCGCATACTCAAAGTACATTCACAAAATAATTAACGGGATACGCAAAATGAATGAAACCCAAAGTTTAGCCAATCAACATGAAGCGATGGTGGATATGCTTAAGCAATCTGCTTATCTTGCTAAATTACCACCACAGAACAATAAATTGAGCAATATGGAGCAACAATGATTAGAGTAGGGCAGGGCTATGATGTTCACCGTTTTTGCGAAGGTGAATTTATTATTTTAGGCGGTGTGACTATTCCTTACGAAAAAGGGTTAGAAGCGCATTCGGATGGTGATGTGGTGTTGCACGCGTTGAGTGACGCGTTGTTAGGTGCGGCGGCGTTGGGGGATATTGGTAAGCATTTTCCTGATACCGACCCTGCGTTTAAAGGCGCGGACAGTCGGGTGTTGTTGCGTCATGTTTATCAAGTGGTGCAGGATAAAGGTTATAAGTTGGTGAATGCCGATATAACAATTATTGCGCAAGCTCCGAAAATGTCGCCACATACAGCGGCAATGTGTCAGAACATTGCGGATGATTTAAACGTGTCGCTGGATTGTATTAATGTCAAAGCAACTACAACTGAACAATTAGGTTTTGAAGGGCGCAAAGAAGGTATTGCGGTACAAGCTATCGTGTTGATTACCCAATGAGTCATATAGAACTGCCTGTTTGGGCGA
This sequence comes from Crenothrix sp. D3, assembly GCA_002134785.1. Taxonomy (GTDB): domain Bacteria; phylum Pseudomonadota; class Gammaproteobacteria; order Methylococcales; family Methylomonadaceae; genus UBA4132. The sequence goes on along the minus strand of MBQZ01000012.1, from coordinate 25,073 downwards.
CTGTTTACGGCTCACCGTCTGGACAAGGTAAAATTCGCACGGTTGCCGATGATTTTATTGTTGTCGAAAATCTCGCGTTTGAGCCATCGGGCGAAGGCGAACACGTTTTTTTATTTATTGAAAAAACAGGCGAAAATACCGATTATGTTGCACGACAATTAGCCAAATTTGCCAATGTTAGACAGCGTGATGTCAGTTATGCAGGACTTAAAGACCGTCATGCGGTAACGAGTCAATGGTTTAGCGTGTGGTTGCCGGGGAAAGCAGACCCCGATTGGACGCTGGTTGAAACCGAGTCGATTAAAGTTCTACACACGGTGCGTCATGCGCGAAAATTAAAACGCGGAGTGTTATCGGGGAATAGTTTTAAGTTGATTATTCGCGATTGGCAAGGCGATAAAGACAAAACCGAGCAACAACTTAACGCCATAAAAGCGGGCGGTATCGCTAATTATTACGGTGAACAGCGGTTTGGTCATGCGGGTCATAATGTCAGTAAAGCCTTAGGTTTGTTTCAAGGCGCGAAAGTAGGACGCGAACAGCGGAGTATTTATTTATCGGCGGCGCGGTCGTATTTGTTTAATCACATTCTTAATCAGCGGGTATTGAATAAAACGTGGAATCAAGCACTGGCGGGTGATAGTTATGTGTTTGATGGTTCACACAGTTATTTTAAAGCTGAACAAGTTGATGACAGTATTATTCAGCGATTGGCGGCTAAAGAAATTCATCCTACAGGACTTTTATGGGGCAAGGGTAATGCTGACTTATTGCCTATTGAGCAAACCGTGATTGCTAATAATCAAGAGCTTGCTGATGGTTTAATCGCTAGTGGATTAGAGCAAGACCGCCGTGCGTTGCGTATTAATGTGGCTGATTTAGACTGGCAGTTTATGGATGAGACGACCTTAAGTCTTAGCTTTACCTTGCCAGCGGGCAGTTATGCGACAGCGGTATTGCGTGAAATTATTAATCTAAGCTAACTATGACTATGCAAAAAATGTTTCGCCGTGTTGCTTTGTTATCGTTGTTGGTGTTAATCGTCGGTGTAAGCGGTTTTGGCTGTAGCGATAAATTACTCTATCAAGGTAAACCCAAAGCCGTTGGCTGGGGCATGAATACTTGGTTTCACACCTTACGCAATAATGGTTTTATCGTCGGTTATTCGGATATACGCGGTAATCCGTTGTGGGTGGAATACGCGCTTCATCCAGTGGATGAAAGTGTGCCATCGCTACCGCGTCCTAGTCGTTTCACTAAAGATTCACGCGCCTTTAATCATATTACTCACGATAGCTACACCAAAAGCGGTTATGACCGTGGACATAACGCGCCAAACTACGCGATGAGTCATTTGTATGGTAAAGAGGGGCAGAAAGACAGTTTTTTGATGACCAATATCAGTCCGCAAAAGCCGCGTTTGAATCAACAGTTTTGGCAACGTTTAGAAGAAGTAGAAGTTAAACATTTCACCAAATTCGCCGATAAAGTGTGGGTGATTACAGGGCCTGTGTTTACGGGGTCAACTGAACGGTTATCCTCTTCGTGGCGCGTGGAAATTCCCGATGCGTTTTATAAAATGTACATTACCGAGGCGAAAGCCAATCAGCCGTCTAAAGTGTTAGCTTTTTTAGTGCCGCAAACGGTACAAGGGCATGAACCTTTATCGCAGTTTGTTACCAGTATTGATAACATCGAAGCGCAAACAGGCTTGGATTTTTTCAGTGATTTAGACGATGTTATTGAAGATAAATTAGAAGCCTCTGTTGAACCGCAAGCGTGGGATTTACAAGTCGTCAGTAATTTGCCCTCACGCTATTAAAACCATTTATTGCAATATACTTTATAACAACCCAATCGCTATAGGCTAAAATAGCTTTTTATTATTTTTGAAGAGATTAACATGACACAAATTATTGTCGAAAAAGACCCCGCTCAAGAGCGTTTAGATACCTTAGGCGTGACTAAATGGGAAACGTGGGAAAAAGAAGTGTCTGTTTTTCCGTGGACATTTCCTGAGCAAGAAATAGCTTATATTTTAGAGGGCGAATGCGTCATCACGCCGACAGATGGCGAACCCGTCACGTTTGGTAGAGGTGATTTAGTGACGTTTCCTGCTGGTCTAACCTGTAGTTGGGAAGTGAAACAAGCACTACATAAACATTATCTCTTAGAAGGTAACGCACTAACGCAAGCATTAGTCCGCGTTAAACTAGCTATCAAATCATGGATAAAACGTTAAGCCTTAGCGTTATTATCATCACAAAAAATGAATCTGCCCATATTGGCGGCTGTTTACAGTCTGTTGCGTGGGCGGATGAAATTATTGTGTTGGATTCTGGCAGTAGCGATGACACAGTGAATCTGTGTCGCGCTGTTACCAATAACGTCTATGAAACTGACTGGCAAGGTTTTGGCATCCAAAAACAACGTGCCTTAGATAAAGCGACGGGGGATTGGGTGTTATCTATTGATGCCGATGAAATTGTCACGCCTAAATTAAAAGCAGAGATTATCCACGCCATGCAAACGATAGAATTTAATGGTTTTGAAATTCCGCGTTTGTCGAATTATTGCGGACGACAAATGCGTCACGGTGGGTGGTTTCCTGACTATGTATTAAGATTGTTTCGTCGTGAACATGGGCAGTTTACTAATCATGTTGTGCATGAGCGTATTGTGGTTGAGGGCAATATTAGCCAATTGAACACGCCATTTTTACATGATGCGTTTGTCGATTTTGAAGAAGTGCTGCACAAGGTTAATAATTATTCTTCATTAGGAGCGCAGTTATTGTATGCAAAAGGTGTGCGTTCTTCCTTATCAACAGCAATTTTTAAAGGTTTGTGGACATTTATTCGCACTTATTTTTTAAAAGCCGCGTTTTTAGATGGGCAACAAGGCTTGATGTTAGCTATTTCTAATGCCGAAGGTGCGTACTATAAACAGGTTAAATTATGGGCATTACACAATCTAAAAACTGCTAACAAATGAAGTTAATCTCAGTTATCGTCACGACCTATAATTGGGCTGAAGCATTACGACTTTGTCTGCTCAGTCTATACGCACAAACCGACACACATTTTGAAATTATCATTGCTGACGATGGTTCTAATGCTGAACATCTGGCTTTAACACAACAGTATGGCGCGGACAGTCCTGTGCCACTGCACACCGTTTATCATGAAGATCAAGGTTTTCGCGCAGGCACAATCCGCAACAAAGCAGTTGCCCAAAGCCAAGGTGAATACTTATTGTTTCTTGATGGTGATTGCATTACCCGCCCTGATTTTATTGCCACGCATCGCCGCTTAGCAGAATCTGGTTATTTTGTTGCAGGTAATCGGATGTTATTAAGCCAAGATTTTACGCGTGAAGTCATAACGAAATCGCTGTTACTGCATAAAAAACCTGCGTGTTATTTTCTTAAATTAAGGTTACAAGGCAAAATTAACCGCACACTGCCATTTTTAAAACTGCCACTCGGTGGATTAAGAAAAATCCAACCACAAAAATGGCAAAAAGCCATGACCTGTAATTTAGCCATCTGGCGTGAGGACTTTTTACAAGTCAACGGCTTTGATGAACTGTTTGAAGGCTGGGGTTACGAAGACTCGGATTTAGTTATTCGCTTAATTCATAAAGGTGTACGCCGTAAAGAAGGACGCTTTGCCGCGCCTGTGCTGCATTGTTGGCATTCGCATAATGATCGTAGTCAGCACGATGTTAATTACGCCCGCTTAATGGAACGCTTAGCGGATACCGATTTTATAGTCGCTAAAAAAGGCGTTTCTCAGTATCTTTAACAAGTAATCAATATTTAAACAACACTATGAAAAAAGAACTCAGCGGCAACGCGAAGATTTACAAGCGATTATTGACTTACTTAGCCCCGCACAAATCGTTATTTGCCATCAGTATTTTTGGCTTTTTAATCTATTCAGCGACACAGCCGTTATTTGCGGCGTTGATTAAAATGATTATCAACACCTTGCAAAATCATTCGCCTGAAAAAATGATGCTATTGCCTTTGTGGTTTAGTGGCTTGATTATCGTGCGTAGCATTGGGGCATTTTTAGGTAACTATTTTTTAGCCAGAGTGTCTTGTAATGTGGTGCATAGCTTGCGTTGTGAGATTTTTGATAAATATACCGAATTACCGACGGTTTATTTTGATGCCAATAACAGCGGTCACATGATTTCGCGTATTACGAATAATGTCGGGCAAGTCACTAACGCGGCAACCGATGCTATTCGCACCTTTGTTCGTGAAGGCTTAACAGCACTGGGTTTGTTGGTGTATTTGTTTTACAGTAATTGGGAGTTGTCGCTGGTCTTTATTGGTATCGCGCCCATTATTGCGGTGATAGTGGTGTATGTTAGTAAACGACTACGCATTATCAGTAAAAAAATTCAAGAATCTATCGGTGATATAACACATATTACCTCAGAATTAGTGAGTAGTTATCGCGTGGTGCGTAGCTATGGTGGTGAAGAGTATGAGAAAAAACGTTTTTTAGACAGTAGCTTATTTAATCGCCAACAGTCTCTAAAATTATCCACCACTATTTCTATTCACACGCCCGTATTGCAAATTATTATTGCCATTGCGTTATCGGGATTAATGTACATGGCGTTGTTTTTTATGGAACAATCTTCGACAGGTGCTTTTGTTGGTTATATTACCGCTGCTTTTTTATTGCCCAGACCGATACGCCAACTGAGTGATGCTAATAGTGATATTCAAAAAGGTATTGTTGCCGCTGAATCATTATTTGAAATTTTAGATGAAAAAAGCGAAGTGGATGAAGGCGATTATGAAGCTGACCGTTGTGTCGGAACACTAGAATTTAAACACTTAACGTTTCAGTATGAGGGTGTTAATGAACCTGCCTTGATTGATATTAATTTTAAAGCTGAAGCAGGGCAAACTATCGCGTTGGTCGGTGCATCGGGTAGCGGAAAAAGCACGTTAGTTAGCTTAGTATCACGTTTTTATAACCACGCCGAAGGCGAAATATTGCTTGATGGCATAGAAATTAGCCACTATAAACTGACTAACTTACGCAAACAAATTGCCTTAGTAAATCAGCAAGTGACGTTATTCAACGACACTGTTTTCAATAATATTGCCTATGGCGCGTTAGCTAATTCAAGTCGTGAAGCCGTTATTGCCGCTGCGGTTGATGCCTATGCAATGGAATTTATCGACAATATGGAGTTAGGTTTAGAGACTGAAATCGGTGAAAATGGTGTAAAGTTATCAGGTGGACAACGTCAGCGATTAGCCATTGCGCGTGCTTTATTAAAAGACGCGCCGCTGTTGATACTCGATGAAGCCACCTCCGCACTGGATACCGAATCAGAACGTTACATACAAGATGCCTTGCAAAAAATTATGGGGCAACGTACTACCTTGGTGATTGCACATCGTTTATCGACTATCGAAAATGCGGATATGATTTTAGTCATGGAACAAGGTCGCATTGTCGAACAAGGGTCACATCAGGAGTTAATCCAAAAAAATGGTGCATACTCTCGATTACACTCAGTACAGTTTAAAGAACAGCCTGACCCCGCTGACTTATAGTAATGTTCAGCGGTCGTTCAGTTAGTCATTGGAAAATTACTGTTTTAATTTAACTACAAAGAGAACTTATCATGAATTCAAATTCAGCATTAAAAATGAGCTTGCTGGTTAGTCTATTATTATCGCTAGGACTCACAACCGCCCACGCAGCACCTAAACAAAGAACCATCTGGGTAGACCGTGAAGGCTATCTTGCCGATCCTAGTGCGACCGCAGATTGCGAAGATCAAGTGAATACAGGCGATGAAGCTCCAGTAGGCAATGATGCGCTGAGTATCATTAAAAATGTTGCCACTAAAGCGTTAATTCCACCTACTCAAATTGATGGTTGTATGCAGCAAAAAGGCTATCTCAAAAAAGTTATTACAGGTAGCAAACTGCCACCGACTAGACCTACTGGCTATCAGCAACAGCCCCAAGGCTACCCACAACAGCAAGGTTATCCTCAGCAACAGCCCCAAGGCTACCCACAACAGCAGGGTTATCCTCAACAACAGCCCCAAGGCTATCCACAACAGCAGGGTTATCCTCAGCAACAGCCCCAAGGCTATCCACAACAGCAGGGTTATCCTCAACAACAACCTCAAAACTACCCACAACAGCAAGGTTATCCTCAGCAACCACGCTATTAACAATTTTTTTATCAAAAATTAACTGAGTTAGGCGGATAATGAACGGATTCATGGTTCATTACTCGCCAGTGTTTGCCTGTCGCCAACTGATTGTTTTATAGAGAAAAATATGTCTTCCTTTGATGTTTTTGTACGCGGCATTCGCCCTGAAAGGCTAGATGATTCTGAGCAGATTAAAAAAAAATCGAGCCAATTTTTTAAAATCGCAGAAGATCAACTAGAGGCAGCGTGGAGTGCGCGTGGTGGGCTGTGTGTGTGTCGTAATCTTAGTGAAGAAGAAGCTCAAAAATTGCAAACTAATTTGGCAAAAGGTGGGCTAATTTGTATCTATAGACCTGGAAAAACGGGTGTTGGTCTTGCTCTAGTATCCGAACATAAAGAAACGACTGAGCGTGTTTTTACCTGCCCAAGTTGCAAACATAAAGTAACCATGAAGGCGAATGAAACTGATCCTGTAAAATGCGGCAATTGTTTTGTGATAATTTCTGTCTATTTAGATAAACAAAAACAAAAAGAAGAAAGAGAAGAAATAAAGAGGCGACTTTTAAAATCTAAAGCGTCAATAGAAATTAGGGAGACGGAGCAGCAAAAAGAAGAAGCCGAAAGGAAACGTAAGCAACAATTAGAAGAAGAAATTGAAAATGAGCTTTTTGGCACAAAAAGAAAAAAACTAATAAAAAATATTGTGCTAGGCAGTAGTGCGGCTATTGTTCTTATCTCAACAGGTATCGGTTACACCTATCTTAATAAACATGACAAACAACTAACAGTCACTATTTCTGGCAATGAACTTCCTTCGGTGGAAGTCAAAAATCAACCACTAAAAGGAGGAGATGGGATGCAAACCGAAGGGCAACAAGCGATGCAAGACACTTATCAAAAGGCGAATAAAGTGCTTGGTGCGTTTGGGTTGGATGCGGGTAAATTTGCCGAAAATACAGGCGGTGGCACAGCATCGCAATCAACTGCAAAAGTAAATACTGTTTCTCCTGAAACTGAAGCCAGAAACTCACAAAATGCGATCACATCAACAGGTTCTTTATTGCTGGGAGATGAAAACAATCAAGAATTTGATTTAATGGTCAATAAGGGTGTTATCAGCTTAATAAAGCGTAATGATTTGGATGAAGCCTTTCAACTAGGTCAGTATCTTGTTGATACTGACCTTTATATAAATGCGATGGGGCAGTTATTAGCTTTTGTACAACATGAAAAAAAAGTAGACTTGGTTAAGGCAATTATTGCGGCGTTAGAAACTAGAATTAATTCATTACCTGTTGCCGAACAAGCGGCTTATTTCGCTCAAGCGGGGTTTTATCAAAAACGTATTACTAAATCAACTGAGCTATTTAATCATGCCAATAAAATTTTTGAGCAACTTAGTAATCCTAAAGAGCAGTTAATATCGGCGGTTGCTATAGCGGCTTTTTATTTTAAAGTAAATGATATTAATACCGCGAATCATTACTTTGACCAAATTACCCCGCTATTGGCTAAAATTCAAGAACCTGATCAACAAGTGATTGTGCGTATCGCCATTGCCAAGGCGTATCATCATATTGACAATGATGTTAGTGCCGCTAATTGGCTGGCAAGTACCGATAAATATAATTCACAAATTAGCCTAGATACCTTTAAAGAACTTGTTAAGGCTTACGCGTCCATTAATCAATTTCAACTAGAAATAACACGGTATGTTGCCGCAGATAAACAAGATGAATTACTTTACTTGGCAGTTAAGGCATCACTTAAAGCAAACCTCATCAACAATGCTGTCACTATTAATGCGTCAATAGAAGAACCTAGTTATAAAGTATTAGCCTATGATTTAATTGCCAGTTACGAACCAAGCACAGCCACTCAGTCTTTAGCCTCAGCTGAACAATTGATACAGAACATTAAATTACCAACAGACAAGGCGATTGCCACAAGTCGATTATCTCGACACCATGCAAAAATGGCTAATTCGCAAAAAGCAAACGAATTACTTGCATTAGTCGAACAGAACATAAACATCCTGCCTGAATCAGCCTCAAAAGATGAGATTATTGCGGTTGTCACTGAAAACTACGCGCAGTTTTTACAATTTGAGACAGCTAATAAATTAATCCACGTCATTCAATCGGCAAGCGTTAAAACTACCGTTAATAATGAACTTGCAAAGTTAATGAAAATGGGATCGTTACTCACCCTATCCAGCAACTGAGATCTCTATTTTCGTTTATTGATAGAATATTTTTCGAAAATATTTTGAATAGGTTGTTTTGTAAATCTAATTCGCTGCTGCTTCATTTTTTATTATGCTTACCAAGCAAAGTAAAGAACGGTTAAAATTACAACCCCCTACCGCATAATTAATAAAGGCTAAATGATGAGTTATAAAACCAGTTTAATAAAAATGGCAATAAAATTGACACCCAACGTGATGATTGTATGGGTGGCAAATGTGATACTTAAGGGTATTGCAGAATTAACAGAGTTTAGTTTTGATCTTGATACGCGAAAAGTGTACGTTCAAACAATGCTTTACGGTGAAACCGAAGCGATTGAAGTCTGGGTGGACGGTTTTGGTATTATTAGCGACAAAGAATCTTACAAATTTATCATTCAACAAGCACAATCAAACAAACCTTGGTTGAATAATTTATTGGCACATTTTGTAGGGAAGGAATGGAAAATTCCTGTGATACCTCAATTAGCGGCTTACTTTGAGCTTATCGCCGACGTATTCAAAGTTGAAAGTCCCGAATAAAAAGAGTTTAATCGCGCTTATCTTGTTTAAAAATCATTGCCTCGTTCCCACGTTACAGTGTCATGTAACGTGGGTGCGTTGGCTCAAGTAGCTCGCATGGGGTGTGTCGTTATAATGTCCTCGTTCTTGTAGCACCCCACTACGTTTCTGCATAGTTACCGCACATTAGCGTAAAAACTATAATTCACAACCTAAGCTATAACTCTCCATGCAGCCCACTTTTATACACCTCAGATTACACAGCGAATTTTCCTTAGTAGACGGTATTGTCAAGATTAAACCCTTGGTTAAGCGATTGCTGGAACTGAATATGCCCGCTGTGGCAATCACTGAACACGCTAATTTATTTTCGTTGGTTAAATTTTATAAAACCACGATAGGGCAGGGTATTAAGCCGATTGCGGGTGCCGATGTATTGATTGTTAATCCTGACGACCTCGCTACGCCTCACCATTTAACCTTATTGGTTAATAATAATGTTGGCTATGTGACGCTAACGGAGTTGATTTCTAAGGCATATCAAGAGGGGCAGCATCAAGGTGTCCCGATGATTAAGCTGGAATGGTTAGTGGAAAATCATGCGGGCTTGATTGCTTTGTCAGGGGCAATGGCGGGAGATATAGGCAAAGCATTATTGGCAGATAATGTTGAAGCGGCAAAACGGCAGGCGGTATTTTGGGCAGCATTATTTCCTGAGTGTTTTTATTTAGAATTACAGCGCGTTGGTAAGCCTGATGAAGAACGTTATATCGCCGCCGCTTTAGAGTTGGCGTTAGAGCTGGATTTACCTGTGGTTGCAACTAACGATGTGCGTTTTTTACATAGCAAAGATTTTCAAGCGCATGAAGTGCGGGTGTGTATCAATCAGTCGCGGGTATTGGATGATCCACGCCGTCCTAAAGACTATACTGATCAGCAATATTTACGTTCTGCGGAAGAAATGGCGGCGTTATTTGCTGATATTCCTGAAGCCTTAGCTAACACCGTTATTATTGCCCAACGCTGCAATATATCGCTGACGCTAGGGAAAAACTTTTTGCCTGATACACCCGTACCTGAAGGCATGACGCAAAGCGAAGTCATGAGCCAAGATGCGTTAAAAGGCTTGGAAGAACGCTTGCAACATTCGCCCGCTGTCGGTAAAGGTACGGATGCCCAAAACCGCCAAGTGTATTATGACCGCCTAGATTTCGAGTTAAAAATGATTACTCAAATGGGGTTTTCGGGTTACTTCTTAATTGTTGCTGATTTTATTCAGTGGGCAAAAAACCAACTCATTCCCGTCGGGCCTGGACGTGGTTCAGGTGCTGGTTCGCTAGTTGCTTACGCATTAAAAATTACCGATTTAGACCCAATAGAATTTGATTTACTGTTTGAGCGATTTTTAAATCCAGAGCGGGTTTCCATGCCTGACTTTGACATAGATTTTTGCATGGATAGGCGTGACGAAGTCATTCAGTATGTTGCGGAACATTATGGACGCGATCACGTTGCACAGATTATCACTTACGGCTCAATGGCGGCAAAAGCGGTGATTCGTGATGTCGGGCGGGTGTCGGGCTTGGGTTATGGTTTTGTCGATAGCCTTGCCAAATTAGTGCCGTTTGAAATTGGCATGACATTGACTAAAGCCTTAAAAGCTAGCCCCGATCTTAAACAGCGTTATGACAATGAAGAAGATGTTAAAACGCTGATTGATATGGCGTTGTCGCTGGAAGGTACGGTAAGAAACGCAGGTAAACACGCGGGCGGTGTGGTGATTTCGCCGACTAAATTAACCGATTTCACCGCGCTGTATTGTGATGAAGAAGGCAATAATTTAGTTACCCAGTTTGATAAAGACGATGTCGAAGCGGTCGGCTTGGTGAAGTTTGACTTCTTAGGTTTACGCACGCTGACGATTATTGATTGGGCATTGCAGGATATTAACGCTAAACTGCAAGCCCAAGGCAAGCCGCTGGTTGATATTACCCTGATTCCTAGAGACGATGCCGCGTCTTACGCACTGTTAAAAAATGGCGATACCACCGCTGTGTTCCAGTTGGAATCACGCGGTATGAAAGAGTTGATTAAAAAACTAAGACCTGACTGCTTTGATGACATTATCGCTTTGGTGGCATTATTTCGCCCTGGGCCATTGGAATCGGGTATGGTCGATGATTATGTCAACGTCAAACACAAACGCCAAAAAGCTGAATACGCCCATCCGTTATTAGAGCCAATACTAAAACCCACCAACGGGGTTATTTTGTATCAGGAACAGGTGATGCAAATTGCGCGGGAAATGGCTCTTTATACATTGGGTGGCGCGGATATGCTACGTCGCGCAATGGGTAAGAAAAAGCCCGAAGAAATGGCAAAAGAACGCGATAAATTTACCAAAGGTGCGACCGAAAATAACGTTGACGAGAAAGTTTCGACGTATGTGTTTGACTTGATGGAAAAATTCGCAGGCTATGGTTTTAATAAATCGCATTCTGCTGCTTATGCTTTAGTTGCTTATCAAACCGCGTGGTTAAAAGCCCACTACCCAGCTGAATTTATGGCAGCAGTGTTATCAGCGGATATGGATAACACCGATAAAGTGGTGATTTTGATTGAAGAATGTCGGCACATGAAATTGAACATTCTGCCACCTAGCATTAATGTTTCTAAGTATAAATTTACCGTCAATGCACAAGGACAAATCGTTTATGGTTTAGGCGCGTTAAAAGGTGCGGGTGAAGCGGCGATTGAGGAAATGGTCAAAGAGCGCGACGACAACGGCTTATTTTCAGGGCTTTATGATTTATGTAAACGCATGGATTTGCGTAAATTTAATAAACGGGTATTGGAGGCGTTGATTCGTGCGGGGGCATTTGATGAATTTGATGATAACCGCGCCGCGCACTTAGCCGAATTGCCCACTGCACTGAGAATTGCTGAACAACACGGCAAAATGGCGGCGGCAGGGCAAAATGATTTATTTGGTTTGGCGGTCAGTGATGATGCGGCGGTCGATGAATCGCAAACTTATAGCACGGCAGTTATTCCTTGGTCATCTAAAGAACGCTTGGATGCAGAAAAAACTGTGTTGGGTTTGTATTTGACGGGGCATCCGATTGACTACTATAACGTGGAATTAAAAAAATTTATTCCCAAAAGTATTGCCGCTTTATTGAGTGACTTAGAACGCTCACGCAACGGCAATAAAGTCAAAGTCGCTGGGTTAGCGATAGACATCGGCATACGGCAAAACAAGCAAGGTAAAAGTCGGGGTACGGCAATTCTGGATGATAATACAGGGCGACTGGAAATAACTGCACACCGTGAAGCATTTGATACTTATCAAACCATGTTTACCAAGGAAAATAAGGATACAGTGTTAGTTGCAGAAGGCTCATTGGCAATGGATGATTATCTCAATGTGCCACGTTTAACGGTTGATAAATTATATAGCTACGATAAAGCCAGAGAAGTGTATGCTAAAAATATCACATTAACGTGGACAGAGGCACAGTCAACAACACCTATCATCACCCCTTTAAAAACGCTACTCACACCGTTTAAAGGTGGCTCTTGTCCAGTACATATTATGTATAGTTCTAACAACACTCGCGCCACACTTGTGTTAGGTGACACTTGGCGCGTGCGGATTGCTGATGAGCTACAAGAGGGATTAAAAGAGTTGTTTGCGGAAGTAGAAATAAAGTATAACTAAATCAGTTTTTGTGATTGCAGAATAGTTTGCACTGCGCCATTCGATAAACTCATGATAGCCTCGTTGAAGCCTGTCATGAGTTTATCGAATGATGGGAAATAATTCGACTGTTGTTTGACAAGCTCACCACGAATAGCGTTATTTTGTTTTACTATAACAAGTGCATTCAGCGATAATCAAAAGGAGTCAAAAAATCATTTTTTTGACTCCTTTTTCATTTATGCCTGTTCACGCTTCGATAAACTTAGCGTGAACGGTTATGCGGATTTTAGGAGTCTTAACTAGACTCTGGTTTATTGGTTTCTGCTGGTGGGATAAATTCCACAACAGGTCCAGCTTCTACAGTAGATTTTGGCTCATTCATTGTGGGTTCGGAACGATCTGTCTTTTCGACGCGTTCAGCAAACTCACTGTTGTAAGAACGGACTTTTACAGGATGCAGTTCGTTTTCGACTATTTCAGTATGAGGAACTTCATCATGATAAGACGGTTGTGTATCGCTGTCTAACTCAGGTTTTTTGTAGTTAGGATTACGCGGTCTTCTGCGGTTTGGTCCTCTACGCGTGTTATTTTTTCTTTCTGGTTTGGGTGCTTGCCCGTCTACCGCAATCGCCACGTCAGCATCAGTGCTTACTAGTACTTCATTAGCTTCATCAGGAATAGCAGTAGTCTGAGGCATAACAATGGTTTCATTTTTCACATCTGCTTCAACAATTTCAACAGTGGCTATGGGTATAATATTAGGTCTAACATTACGTCCAGGTCCACGTTGTTGACGCGCAGGGCGCGGCTCTTGATTTGGTTGAGCAACAGGCTGCGGTGAAGTTGGGTCTTGCGTAGTGCGATCTTGTGTCACTTTGCCTTTGCCACGTCTGTTATTGTTGTTGCGACTTCTATTTTGTTGACCTTCATTGGCTGGTTGTACTTTTTCAGCAACAATGGGTGGTAGTGTCGTTTCGGGTAAGTGTGTTTCTGTTTCTATTCCGTTGCTACAGTTCACCAGCTTGTTCCAAAAACGCTTAATTAAACTAGCGGCATCATTTTTGTTCTGCATTGGTGCGGGCGAATCATGCAAAAATTCTTTAACTGCCGCTTTTTCAATCGGTTGTCTGCTTTGTTGTGCAAACTCAGGAATGGTAATCTCTTCGGCTTTAATTTGTAAGTAGCTAGGTTTTTCGTCCCCAGTCTCTTTTTCTTTAATGCGATCAATGTTATATGCAGGGGTTTCTAAGTGTCTGCTAGGCAAAATAACAATACCTACTTTTAAGCGGTTTTCAATTTGTTCAATAACACTGCGTTTTTCATTGAGAAGAAAGGTTGCACATTCTATCGGTAAATGGGCAATAACTTTTTCCGTGCCTTTTTTCATTGCCTCTTCTTCAATAACACGCAACACCGACAGTGCGACGGATTCGACATTACGAATTGTACCTTGACCTTTACAACGAGGGCAGGGCAGGGCAGTTGCATCACCTAATGAAGGGCGCATCCGTTGCCGTGACATTTCCAACAAACCAAAGCGTGAGATACGGCTAGTTTGAATGCGGGCGCGGTCGATTTTTAACGCGTCACGCAAATGATTTTCTACGGTGCGCTGATTTTTATTGGACAGCATATCGATAAAATCAATGACAAATAAACCGCCTAAATCGCGTAACCGCAGTTGTCTAGCGATTTCATCGGCGGCTTCTACATTAGTATTTAGCGCGGTTTCTTCAATATCACTGCCTTTGGTGGCGCGGGCTGAGTTAATGTCGATAGAGGTTAAGGCTTCGGTATGGTCAATGACGATAGATCCGCCTGATGGTAGTGAGACTTCACGCCCGTAAGCAATTTCAATTTGTGATTCAATTTGGTAGCGGTTAAACAATGGCACAGCGTCTTGATACAGTTTTGCTTTCGGCAAAAAATGCGGCATAACTTGTTTTAAAAACTTTTGTACCAGTTTAAACGCGTCTTCGTTATCGATAAGTATCTCATCAATATTGCCACGCAAATGGTCACGCAACGCACGAATAATGATATTGCTTTCTTGAAAAACTAAAAATGGCGCGGATTGTTCTTTCGCCGTGCGGTCTATGGCTTCCCATAACTGCATCAAATAATTCAAATCCCATTGCAGTTCTTCAGCATTTTTACCACAACCAGCGGTTCTGACAATGAGTCCCATGTTTTCAGGGATTTCTAACGATGCCATGACTTCGCGTAAGTCACTGCGTGTCTCACCTTCAATACGGCGTGAAATACCACCCGCTTTAGGATTGTTAGGCATTAAAACTAAATAAGTGCCAGCCAAACTAATGTAAGTTGTCAGAGCCGCGCCTTTATTACCACGCTCTTCTTTTTCAATTTGGACGACAATTTCTTGACCTTCACGAATTAAATCTTTGATGCTAGGGCGGCGACCTTCTTCCGCACCTTCTTGGGCATGACGATACAGCGGGGAAATTTCTTTAAACGGTAAAAAACCTTGTTTTTCCGCACCATAGTTAATAAAGGCAGCTTCAAGACTGGGTTCTACACGGGTGACAATACCTTTATAGATATTGGACTTTTTTTGTTCTTTTGATGGGATTTCAATGTCAAAGTCGTATAACTTTTGACCATCTACCAAAGCGACTCGCAGTTCTTCCGCTTGCGTAGCGTTGATAAGCATTCTTTTCATTCAATATTCCTTGTAGTGTCCTGCTCCATAGTAGATTTTACTGAGTTGACTGGTTTTAATCATCGTTAAGTTAAATTGATAGGTACAACAGAGCGATAGGGTTGGTTAATATGACTTTGGGCTGAATTTTTTGTGGTTTTATGCCGTCAGCGGCGCGTTGTAGATTGAGCTTTAAAAGGTCAAGGCAATGATAGCTAACGCGAGCAGGTAGTAAGTCGATATTTGTCAGTCTTGCGGTAAATTCTGTTTGAAAACAGGCGTTATAAATCGTGTGTCTAGGGTCAAACGATAAACCCGAAATTCTTGTTATGAAGTGGCTTGTGCCGCTTCATGGTGTTTTGTTAAGTTGGGTTTAGCAGGCGTTGTTATCAATGGGATATAACGTCGCTTATAATGGCTACACACATTCGATTGAGTGTAACTTTATTCTCAGAGTCAACATTCAAGCGATTTTTTGTGAAATCGTCTAACTAAACTCGTCTGAGTGTATTCCAACTACGGCTATGTTACTTATTAATGGGTATTTTTCCAAGCATTATTATCTGGTATGTCACACAAGCAATGCTGCCGAAAAAATTGTATAGGATGTGCCAACGATAAGATGTCTATTATTACGGCAAATAAATCCGCCAGTGCATACCGTCTAAGACCTTACTTCTGCCTCCGTCTAATTTACCACCCAGCAAATTAATGATTTCATTGACCACACTGACACCAATACCATGCCCGTGAATATTTTCATCCACTCGCGTGCCGCGCTTTAATATTTGATTAAATTTTCCAACTGGAATACCCGCGCCGTCATCTTCAATGTGTAATAACAGCGAGTAATTACGACGGTCTTTACGCGGATTGAGTTCAATACTGACCTTGACACGATGATGACACCATTTGCAGGCGTTATCCATTAAGTTACCGACAATTTCATATAAATCACCTTCTTCACAATAGATAAAGCAATGGTCGGGAATCAGAATATCAAATTTAATCGCTTTATCTAGGTAGACTTTACTGAGTGAAACATGGATTTTTTCAATGATGGTACAGACATCAATGTGTTTAATCACCGTGTGTTCAACTTTAACGGAAGCACGTTGTAGTTGATAAGTAATAATCTCATCCATGCGGGTTATTTGCTCATTCACGGTGGATTTTTGCCCCTCAAAATTTTCGGTGCAACCGCGAAGAATGGCTAATGGAGTTTTTAAACTGTGCGCTAAATCAGCGAGGTGATTACGATGGCGTTCTAAACGCACGCGTTCGTGGGTAATAAAGGCATTTAAATTACTGACGATGCCTTGTAATTCAGTGGGATATTGCCCGTTTAACAACTCTTTTTTACCCTCATCAATGGCTTCTAAGTCTTTAACAATGCTGCGTAACGGCTTTAAGCCTGAGCGTAATACCAAAAACCGAATCACCAGTAACGCCAAACCTAATACGGTCATGGATTCTTGTAAAGATTCATTGAGCTTGTCAACTTGTGTACTGGCAAATAAATCACCTTCGCTGACCGTTAAAATGTAATTATTTGGTTGATTACAGGCATTTTTTAGGATCACGCTTTTATGCAGTACATAACGCCGTCTGCTTTTATCGCTGTCATCTTTTAAAAATAACGACTGGTCAAGGTTCAAATTATCGGGTGTTTTAACTTGCCGATGGTCGTTTTTGGTCGAAGGAGACTGCCATATTTCTTTCTGGTTATGGTAAATAAAACCGTATAAATCGGCATCCTTATCACCAAACCGTCCTTCTCTAAAATAGTCGGGCATTTTGAATTTAGTGGTGTTATCTGCTTGGGCAACGGCTTCCTTCGCGTCTTTTTCCAGACTTATCATGAAGTCTTGTAATCTATCTTTAGCGAAGCCGTCAATCACAACATAGTCAAAGGTTAGCACCACCAACGCGAAGAACGCCGCTAGCACTAAACATTCAGAGAGAAATAGTCGTAGCGTGATGGATTTAGGTAACACGTTTAGGAATCCATAAGAATGCAATAGCCGCGATTGCGTGAGGTTGCAATGGGTTTGCGTGTCACATCGGGGTCAATTTTTTTTCTGAGTCGCCCGATAAACACTTCAATTACATTGCTATCACGGTCAAGTTCTTCATCATAAATATGGGCGGCTAAGGTGGTTTTAGAAATCCATTTTCCTTTGTGAAACAGTAAATATTCCAGTACTTTATATTCGTAAGCGGTTAATTCTATTTTCACACCCGCGACAAATACTTCTTGCGCCACCGTGTTAATAGCCATGTCACCATGCGTCAACACAGGATGGGCTAAGCCGACTGAGCGACGAATGAGCGCGTTAATACGCGCCAGTAATTCAGCGTATTCAAAAGGTTTGGTCACATAATCATCTGCACCTGCATCCAGTCCTTCGACTTTTTCCTGCCAACTGATACGCGCAGTCAAAATTAAAATGGGGACTTTAACGTGGTGTTGGCGTAGATGTTTGATGAGTTCAATGCCTGAAAAATCTGGCAACCCGACATCTATAATAGCCGCATCAATCGGGTATTCCTTGCCCATGTGTTCACCGTCAGTTGCGGTATGCGCCACATCAACAGCAAATCCTTTGTCTACAAAATAGCGACGTAGTTGTTCACAAATTAATTTTTCATCTTCAACGATAAGGATACGCATGATTATTCCCTGTGTTTCGGTTGTTTAATTCACCACTAATCACCGATGAATCGTTCGTATTCTCTTCGACCATTCTGGTATTGTCGCCATTTTTCATAGTTTGCATCGGCTTGTTCCTGCCTAGCTCTATCATTATTATTCTGATTTATAAAACCTTGCGTCTGAGCGGGTGTGAAGCGCATTTGAACGCCGCCATTTCCATAATAATTATTATTTCCTGAATAAGGATAATATTGACCCTGCGATTGCGGTTGTATCGCTATTGGTTGATTGTTATAACCAATTGATTCGCCAATAAATTGTTTCGACGCACGTTCAGATGCGTAGTATTGCTGCATTTCGTTGGCGTGGCTACTCCGTTTTGCCATCTCCGTATTACTTCGTTTAGCAATGTCAGCGTTCCGTTGGTCTATAAAACTTTGCCTTTGCGTGGGCGAGTATTGCGCTCGATAGCGGCTATCCGAAAAGGAATTGCCACCTGCTGAATCTCGCCACTGCTCCGCGCTTATTGGCGAATAATCTTCATTCGCCATGACAACTGACGACATTGATGCCAGTAATATCATCATTAACATTTTCATTTTGATACTTCCTTATTTAATGGTGATAACAATTGATGTCTATATAGCATCAGTTAATCAGTTGGTGACAGTATCGCAGAGTGATGATGAACAGAATATGAATACGCTGTAGAAACGTTGCAGGGCAACGTCTCTACGAAATTAAAAGTTAGCGTAATGAGGGAGTTTGTAGCACGCTACCTAAAGCATGACCAAAAGACGCGCCCATTTTGTCCATTATTTTATCAATTAACTGTTCTGACTCAGTGAAGTTCACTAAGCGGTCTGCACCGATTAAATCTTTAGCAACTGAGTTATCGCTACCAACCGCATCAGCAACACCTAATTTAATGCCTTCCTCACCCGTCCACACTAAACCAGAAAACGTGTCTGGGGTTTCTTTTAAACGATCTCCGCGACCTTGCTTAACAGCCGCAATGAATTGTTGATGCACTTGATTTAACAAGTTCTGCATATAGGCGGTTTCGTCTGCTTTGGAGGGTGCAAAAGGACTCAACATCGCTTTATGCGCACCCGACGTGATTAACCGATGTTCTACGCCTAACAGTTTCATAGTATCAACAAAACCAAAGCCATCCATAATTACACCGATTGAACCAATTAAACTGGCAGGACTGACAAAAATTTTATCAGCGGCTGAAGCAATGTAATAGCACCCTGAAGCGCATATATCACTAACGACTGCAACAATCGGTAAATTGGGATTGGCTTTTTTGATAGCTCTGATTTCATCGTAAATATAAGCCGACTGTACAGGACTGCCACCGGGTGAATTGGAATGCAGAATAATCCCTTTAGTATTCTTATCTTTAACGGCGGCGCGTAGGCTTTTAATGACGTTTTCTGCATTGACATCTTTACCTTCGGCAATCACACCGACAATGTCCACGACTGCGGTATGATCTTTGCCATCACCGCTTATTTCTTTTTTCATGCTTGGATACAGAGTAATACCCATCACTATGGCTAAATAACCAAACATGAGGCATTTAAAAAATACACTCCAACGTCTAGCGCGAGTTTGCTCAGTGACAGCGGCTAGGGCGATTTTTTCTAGCACCTCTCGTTCCCAACCAGCGGCTTTTTCTGTGTTATGTTCTTGATTTTCCATCGTCTGTTACCTTAAATAAGCCAATAATTCCGTTGCGAGTGGCAAGCACAACAACGGGTTGTGCTGTTGCAAAATGTCTTTTGGATGTGCGCCACAGTACACACCTGCCGAAGAAATGTGGGCATTGTTTGCCATTTGCAAGTCATAAGTAGAATCACCCACCATTAAAGATCGTTCTGGCGAACATTGAGCAACTGCCATAATTTCCAGCAACATTTTTGGATCGGGCTTAGACTCCGTTTCATCCGCACAGCGCGTGGCACAAAATAAATCTTCAGTGTCTGTAGCGTGCAAGGCTTCTTGTAAACCGTGGCGCGTTTTACCTGTGGCAACGGCGAGTGAATAACCCGCGTGTTTAAGCTCTATTAACATATCAAGGACATCGGGAAACAAATCATTTCGACTAAGTTGTTTAGATAAATACTCACGACTGTAATGTTGGACTAATTGCTCAAGCGTTTGTGCATCAACCTCTGGATGCAACGTAGATGTAGCCTTGTGAATACTTAAACCGATGACATTTTTTGCCGCTTGGCGTTCAGGTATTGCGCAACCACTTTTAGCAGCGGCCGTTTGTAAGCAATGGGTAATCCACTCAATCGAGTCGATTAACGTACCATCCCAATCAAAAATAAGTAAATCAAAGCGATTGTTCATGTTTGAGTAAATTGTCTAATTGTGAGGGTAGGGGGGCGGAAACACTCATGGCAACACCTGAAACAGGATGATTAAATTGTAGCGTTTGCGCGTGTAAAAACATCCGCTTATAGCCTTTATGGCGAAAACGTTTATTGACATCATCTTCACCGTAACGCTCATCACCGACAATCGGATGCCCTAAACTCACAGCATGAACGCGGATTTGATGGGTGCGCCCTGTTTTCGGCGAGGCTTCAACTAAAGTGGAGTCAGCAAATAATTGCACGCGGCGAAATAGCGTTTCCGCTTCTTTGCCTAATGGGCTAATCGACACCATGCGCTCGCCGCCTTTTTGTACATTCTTTAATAATGGCGCGTTGACAATCAGTTTTTTACGCTGCCATTGCCCCGCTAATAAGGCGATGTAAGTTTTATGAATATGATTATCACGAAAAATCTCATGAAATAAGCGTAATGCACTGCGTTTTTTAGCAATAATCAAACAGCCTGATGTGTCTTTATCTAAACGATGCACTAATTCTAAAAATCGCGCTTCAGGTCTAATGAGTCGAAAGCCTTCGATAATACCCGAACTCACGCCACTGCCACCATGCACCGCAAACCCAGCAGGTTTGTTAATAATCAAAAACCCCTCATCTTCAAATAATACACTGTCTTTCAGCTCGTCCTTTAAACCTTGTGGAATATAGGATTCTTCGGTGCGCTCGGCGATTCTCACAGGCGGTACACGCACAATATCACCGATAATTAAGCGATATTTAACATCCACGCGCCCTTTATTAATTCGTACTTCGCCTTTACGGATAATGCGATAAATACGACTTTTAGGCACACCTTTTAAATAAGTTAATAAAAAATTATCCAACCGTTGATCGCTGTGGTCTTCGGTAATTTCGACAAAGGTGACTTTAGGCGACTCGCCTTGTTGTTCGTTGTTCATACTAGGGTCGGTAAAAATAAAAACCATCACTATAACCTATTCACCAGTGACAATAAATGTTAAGAGCTGATTACCAGCACCCATAAAAAAAGCCTGTCATAAGACAGGCTTTTTTAATCATAAAACCGCAAGTAAAAACTTAGTTTTTAGATTTATCAACTATTTGGTTCGCTTTAATCCACGGCATCATGCTACGCAGTTGTGCGCCGACCACTTCAATCGGATGTTCTGCATTTAAACGACGTTTTGCAGTCATTTCTGGGTAGTTAGTTAAACCTTCCAAAATGAATTTTTTTGCGTATTCGCCGTTACGGATGTTTTGTAAGGCTTCACGCATTGCTTGACGGCTTTCTTCGTTAATGACTTTTGGGCCAGTCACATATTCGCCATACTCTGCATTGTTAGAGATTGAGTAGTTCATGTTGGCAATGCCGCCTTCAAACATTAAATCAACAATCAATTTCAGTTCGTGTAAGCATTCAAAATACGCCATTTCTGCTGGGTAGCCTGCTTCAACCAACGTTTCAAAGCCCATTTTGACCAGTTCAACTGCGCCGCCACATAATACCGCTTGTTCGCCGAATAAATCGGTTTCACATTCGTCACGGAAAGTGGTTTCGATAATACCTGAGCGACCGCCGCCGATAGCAGACGCATACGATAAACAAGTGGCTTTTGCAGTGCCTGACGCATCTTGATGAATCGCGATTAAGTCAGGAACACCGCCGCCACGGACGAATTCAGAACGCACAGTGTGACCAGGTGCTTTTGGTGCAATCATAATCACGTCTAAATCTTTGCGTGGTACAACTTGGTTGAATAAAATCGCAAAACCGTGGGCGAACGCCAAGGTCGCGCCTTGTTTAATGTTTGGTTCAATTTCGTCTTTATACAATTTTGATTGAAACTCGTCTGGAGTCAAAATCATCACAATGTCCGCACTGGCAACCGCTTTTGCAACAGATTTTACTTTTAGACCATGTGCTTCAGCTTTGGCGACTGAAGGTGAATCTGTGCGCAAACCAACGACAACTGAAACGCCAGATTCTTTTAAATTAAGGGCATGGGCATGGCCTTGTGAGCCGTAACCGATAATTGCTACTTTTTTAGCTTTGATGATAGAGAGGTCTGCATCTTTGTCGTAATAAACTTGCATGGATTTTTCCTGTTTTTATGGTTGTAAAGTAAATAAATGAAAGGTACAAAGTTGCGGTTTTTTTGACCTTGTACCTTGTACCTTGTACCTAAGTTATATAAGTTATAAATGTAAGCCTTGCTCACCGCGTGAAATACCTGTCGCCCCTGAACGCACGACTTCAATGATGCTATCGTGACTAATAGCCGCAGTAAACGCATCGAGTTTTTCGGACGACCCCGTCATTTCTATCACATACGAGTTAGGTGTGACATCAAGGATTCTGCCTCGAAATATATCAACAACACTGCGAATATCGTTGCGAGTTTGCTCAGTAGTTTTGATTTTCACCATCATCAGCTCACGCTCAATATGTGGGCTATCGGCTAAATCAATTAGTTTCACCACATCAATCAACTTATTGAGTTGTTTGGTGATTTGTGCAATGACATCTTCACTGCCACGCGTTACTAAAGTCATACGCGATAAACTAGGGTCTTCGGTAGCTGCGACGGTTAAGGATTCAATATTGTAGCCACGCGCAGAAAATAAACCAGCAACGCGCGACAATGCGCCTGCTTCATTTTCAATCAGGATGGAAATAATATGTTTCATTATGCCAGCTCCCGATCGGTTGATGTGCCTAACGCAACACGCAATTTCATATCATGATGTCCTTTACCCGCTTCAATCATCGGGTAAACGTTTTCAGTTCTGTCAGTCATAATGTCTAAAAATACGGTGCGATCTTTCATCGCAAACGCTTGTTCCAGTGCGGGTCTGACTTCTTCGGGTTTGTCGATGCGAATACCGACATGACCATAAGCCTCGGCAAGTTTGACAAAGTCAGGAATAGTGTCCATATACGAATGCGAGTAGCGGCATTCATAAGAAAATTCCTGCCATTGTCTCACCATACCCATGTATCGATTATTCAAATTGATGATTTTTACAGGGGTTTTAAATTGCAACGCCGTTGATAATTCCTGTATGCACATTTGAATACTGGCTTCACCTGTCACGCAGGCAACATCGGCATCGGGGAAGGCTAATTTAACGCCAATCGCCGCAGGCAAACCAAAGCCCATTGTGCCTAAACCGCCTGAGTTAATCCAACGACGCGGTTTATCAAAATGATAATATTGCGCTGCCCACATTTGATGTTGACCGACATCGGAAGTCACATAAGCATCGCCTTTCGTAACCTGATACAGTTGCTCGATAACAAATTGCGGCTTAATCAAATCGCTGCTGCGGTCATATTCCAAACTCTGCACGGCACGCCATTCGTCGATTTGTTGCCACCATGTTTCCAAGGCTTTTTTATTGGGTTTCTTTTTGCTGTCTTTTAAGCATTCCAATAATTGCTTTAATACGGGTTTTACATCGCCGACGATAGGGATGGCGATTTTTTTAATGGTTTTTGAAATCGACGCAGGATCAATGTCAATATGAATAATTTTTGCATAAGGGCAAAATTCATCCAGTTTGCCTGTCACGCGATCATCAAAACGCGCACCAATCGCAATAATGACATCACTTTCGTGCATCGCCATATTAGCTTCATAAGTACCGTGCATTCCTAACATACCGACAAATTGTTTATCGGTCGCAGGATACGCACCCAAACCCATTAGGGTATTGGTAATCGGATAACCCAAGTGACGGGTAAATTCAGTCAGTTCGCTACTGGCTTCACCTAAAACAACACCGCCGCCTGCATAAATCATCGGCTTGTTCGCGCTCAGTAATAATTCAACAGCTGCTTTAATCTGCTCTTTAGCGACATTAACAACGGGATTATAAGAACGCAAAGACACTTTTTTAGGGTACTTATAAGGCACAAGAATATTCGGCGCGGTAATATCTTTAGGAATATCCACTACCACAGGGCCTGGTCGTCCAGTCGTTGCCACATAAAAGGCTTTTTTAATGGTTTCAGCCAGCTTAGTGACATCTTTGACTAAAAAGTTATGCTTCACACAAGGGCGAGTGATACCGACCATATCAACTTCTTGAAACGCATCACTACCGATCACAGGCGATGACACTTGCCCCGAAATCACCACCATCGGAATCGAATCCATATAGGCGGTTGCAATCCCTGTGACTGCGTTAGTTGCGCCAGGCCCTGACGTGACTAACACCACGCCTGGTTTACCTGTGGCGCGTGCATAACCATCGGCAGCGTGCGTCGCGCCCTGCTCATGCCGAACCAAAATGTGTTTCACCGCTTCCTGTTGGAAAATTGCATCATAAATGTGCAATACTGCTCCACCTGGATAGCCAAAAATATACTCCACCCCTTCGTCTGCTAGACTCTGAAGCAGGATTTGCGCGCCACTTAGCTCCATGCTAATACCTCAATAAACATAAATAAAATTTTAACTGTTCATTATAAGCATTTTTTAAATTCACGGTTAAAAATACTTGCTTGGATTCAAGTCATAAATGCAATTCCAGAGTTCATGCAGCTTTGCGTTCAACTTGTGCAAAAAACACCGCATAAGGTGTTTGGTAATTTAATCCTTTTCGAGGGCGGTGGTTGAGGCGGTGCATGACTGCTTCAACCTGTTCATCGGTAATGTCCTCAAAACTGCTGCCTTTGGGGAAATACTGACGAATCAAGCCATTGGTGTTCTCATTCAAGCCCC
>MBQZ01000011.1 GCA_002134785.1 Crenothrix sp. D3 | reverse complement strand
TCTCCTGACTTAAATCCTATTGAACACAAATGGGCGCAAGCTAAAGCTCTTAGAAGAAAGAAAAACTGTTCCACTGATACGCTGTTTTCTCAGCTTTTTTAAATCATTTTATTTTGCTTTGGCTATACCAGTTGGCGGCAACTCACTCCCGAACAAAAAACCGATGTAACGTTGGAAAAAGCCGTGCAGTTATTGCACGACACTCCGACTTTGTTAAAACGCCCTGTGTTAGATACGGGTGAGCGGTTGATTGTTGGGTTTAAAGCTGAGAATTATCAAAAACTATTGTAGTTCGTAGGATGGGTAGAACGCAGTGAAACCCATCATTTACGCGGAGTTGTGATGGGTTTCGCAAGCTCTACCCATCCTACGCGCTATCAAGGAAAGCAAATGAGTATTATTGAATTAGCGCAACTTATTTTAAAAGACAAAAAAGAAATGCACTTTAAGGATATTGCACAACAGGCGATGATTCTTGATAACAGTTTGGGAGCAGACCTTGAGGTGGTTGCAAAAAAAGTTTCTCAAGCGTTAAGCAATCACATAAAAACACATGACAAAAAACCGACTTCACTTTTTAGGCGGGTAAAAAGTGACAGCGGTGGATTTAAAGCTGGGCTTTATGCGCTGATTAAGAAAAAGCCCCAGCCTATTGTAATTGTTAATCCGCCGCCAATAGGTACAACCAATATGCCAACAGGATTTCTTGGAAAAGCTGGGGAATACGGGGTTTTTAGTGAATTACTTTACTGGGGTTACAATCCAGCTATGATGGTTGTTGACTATGGTGTTGATATTATTGCTTCTAAAAATGGTGAGTATTTTCATATTCAAGTAAAAACTGCTAATCCAAATGGTAGTAATGGCTTTAGCTTTAAAATAAGACAAAATATATTTCAGGCGCATGACAATTCAAAAACATTTTATGTATTTGTGATTCGCAGGGTTGTAAATAATAGACAGCTCAGTGATTACGTCATTTTGCCCTCAAATACAATTCGCTACTTGATAGATTCCAAAACTATCACATCAGCAAAAGATATTTCTTTTAGTATCACGATTGAGGACAACGAGTTTAAAGTCAATAATAAATATGTTTTAACGGGTGTTAATGACTTTTCAAAGATTCGATAAAGGTTCTTAAACTATGGTCATGTCAAAGAAAGAACAAGAAATGCTGGATAATGCAATTTTACTGGCAGAAACAACAATGGCATTACGCTGGACACCCGTTATAAAGCCAGATGTGCCAATACCAAGTCAGGACGAAGTAGCTACTGGCTGGTTATATACTATTTCAAATCGTAAGATTTATGAAATATGGTCTCATTCGACTATTCATGGAGATATGCCCTATATGCCTAAGTTTTATCGCTCAGGGGGCAAGGCATCATATTCAACAAAGGCATTAGCATATGCGGCAATGCGTAACGAATTAGAGCGTAAATTTGCAATAGAACTACTAGAAATCGATAAGTTTATTGCTAACTACTAGCTGCGTAGGTTGGATTACCGTCTTTTTGGCAACCCAACATTCTCTAAAATTTATTGGGTTGCGAAAGAACCGCAACCCAATCTACCCTCATACTGTAATCATGACCCAAACCCTAGACCTATTAAAAGACCTAATCCGCCGCGAATCAGTCACCCCAAACGATGCAGGTTGCCAAGACCTGATAGCCAGTCGCTTAACACCGCTGGGCTTTCATGATGAAAGGCTGGATTTTAACGACACGCAAAACATTTATTTAAAACGCGGCACGAATAAACCCTTGTTCGTTTTCTTAGGGCATACCGATGTTGTCCCGACTGGCAAACTGGAATCATGGGATTCACCACCGTTTGAACCCACCATAAGAGACGGTCAACTTTACGGACGTGGTGCGGCGGATATGAAAGGCGGTGTTGCCGCATTTATTACTGCTGTGGAACGCTTTATTGCCAAATACCCAGACCATCAAGGTTCTATCGCTGTGATGTTGACCAGCGATGAAGAAGGTATAGCCACGAATGGCGTGGTGAAAGTTGTCGAGGTTTTGGAACAACGCAAAGAAAAAATCGACTGGTGTTTAGTCGGTGAACCGTCCAGCGATAAAAAAATCGGTGATGTGATTCGTGTCGGTCGGCGCGGTTCGTTATGCGCTAAATTGACGGTGCAAGGTGTGCAGGGTCATGTTGCTTATCCAGAACTTGCCGACAATCCGATTCATAAGTTCGCCCCTGCATTAAAAGCCCTCACTGAAGAAGTCTGGGATAACGGCAATGCGTTTTTCCCGCCCACCAGTTTGCAAGTCTCTAATATCAATGCTGGAACTGGTGCGGAAAATATCATTCCTGCCAGTGTCGAAGTGCAGTTTAATTTGCGTTTTTGTACCGAATTAACCGAAGACATGATTAAACAACGTGTTCACGCGATTTTTGATAAACACGGTTTGAATTATCAAGTCGAATGGCGATTATCAGGCAATCCGTTTTTAACCAAATCAGGCGCGTTGATTGAAGCGGCGCATAAGGCGATTAAAACCGTGACAGGTTTTGAAACCGTTGATGATACAGGCGGCGGTACATCAGACGGGCGTTTTATTGCCCCGACAGGTGCAGAAGTGCTGGAATTAGGGCCATTAAATGCCAGTATTCATAAGATTAATGAACATATTGGCGTGGCTGACTTGGAGATTTTGAGCGATATTTACGAGCAGATGTTGGTTGAGTTGCTGGTTTAAATATTGTCCACGAAAAACACGAAAAGCACGAAAAAAAGCCATGCAATTTTTGTGTTTTTCGTGCCTTTCGTGGACAGATGCTGTTTATTTCACAAAACAACTGTGTTGTGCATAATCTTCCGCTTCTTTAATGCGGGTTTTCAAGTCCTTAGCTTGAGAAGGATCACGAAATACCCCGCCCGCATCGCCTGTTTGTCCTTTGCCTAAATAAGAAAAAGTTTTCGCCGCTTCATAATCAGCAAAACTAAGTTTTTCTGCAATTTTGTCTATTTTGCAACCACACGCATATTGGGTAACGTAATTCATTTTGCTCAAATTACCGTCTTTTTGTGCGATACAATTTAAGACATATTCAACACGGTCGCGGGTCGGGTAATCGTTGATTAAGGTCGCGGGTGGTGCTGATTTCGCGGTTTTTTTAGATTTTTTGGAATGTTTGTCGGCGTAAGCATTGCCGTTTAATGTCATTACTATGGCAACACTTAACACGGATAGCAGGTATTTATTTTTCATGGGTAAAATTCTTATCCCTTATAGATAATGGTTAGTAGGTTTATTGTACTATGAACACCTCAGCAAAAATAACAGGCGTGATTTTAGCAGGTGGCTTAGCGCGGCGTATGAATCATCAAGATAAAGGGCTGGTGTGTTATAAAAACCGTCCGTTGGTGAGTTATGCGATTGCTGCCCTCGCGCCATTGGTGGATGAGACGCTTATTAATGCTAATCGCCACCATGAACAGTATCAAGCATTTGGCTTGCGTGTGGTAGCGGATCAAACCGCTAACTTTGATGGCCCATTAGCGGGTATTTTAACTGCCATGATGAATACTGATGCCGACGTGTTGCTGATTGTACCGTGTGACGCGCCATTAATGACCAGTGAACATTTACAAAAATTATTAACGACCCGTGCGGAATTGAATGCCGATGTGGCAGTGGCATTTGATGGTGAACGTTTGCATCCTGTGTTTTTAGCGATTCATAGCCGCTTACAAGCCAGCTTACAGGATTATTTAGCCAGTGGTGAACGCAAAGTACACGCGTGGTTAGCACTGCAATACACTGTTCAAGTCGATTTTAGTGACGCGCCTGATATATTTACCAATGTTAATACGTTGGCTGAATTATCTGCGTTAGAAGTCCATTAGGGGCAGGTCTTGTACTTGTCCTTGAATAAAATGGTGTGTTATAGCTAACGCCATTTAAATTGATTAAAAAAACCGTTCGCACCGAAGCTCCTCGAAGGGCTGTGGTGGTTCGACAAGCTCACCACGAACGGCTTTGTAATCATTTTATTAACGGTTAGTTATATCAGGGCAACCACAAGGGATTGCCCCTATGGATTAAACACTCTCTTGCCATCGCTGATACAGAAAATACCAAATCAACGCGATTTGTACGCCCATACAAACGATTGAAATAATCATATTATCAGCAACTAACGGAAAAAATAACGCCGCCATGCCTTTTAAATCCGCCGCCGTAAATATCCCAGGTAACACCCCATAGAGCAATACCAGCCACAACAGTGTCAGGCTAAACGCGCGTTGTGGGTTTTTGCCGTAGCTAAAAAATAGAAAAATGCCGATGTCTCTTAGTAACAGTAACAGAATAGACACAGGGTAAATGTGTAATTCTTCAATATCGGCTGGGTGTGAAAATGACAGCGGTACTGCCAGTAAACCAGCCAAGATAAAAGTAACACACCACAACGGCAATTCTTCCGCACCGCGTAGCCAGTTTTCTTGGGCTATGTAAGTGAATAAACGTTTAATGCGCATGGGTTCGTGATGCTCAGCGAAGACTATAAGATAACTGAGTGTTAAACAAATACCGAAGGCGATGCTATAAAAATATTCGCCAAATTGATTAGGTGCAATAAAACCGCCAATATAAACTATCAGAAAGATGGCAAATGCTAGCCATACCCACGGTAACGTGCGGATGCGTAATTCTTGCGCCATGAGTCGATAATTACCCACTACACACCAAAACAAGGCTAAGCAAACACCGATTAAGGTTAAAAACTGAACCGTCGTGTTTACGCCATACCAAGTGGCTGGGGTATGTTGTAACGAATCTGAGGCTTGTGATAACGGCATAATGAAAGAACCGATGGTCAATGCGCCTAGTATTGCTAAGCCGATAATCACTGAATTACTGTTAATTTTTCCTTTACGCAAGGCACACAAGCTCAGTAACAAACTGAGATTCTGCACCAATAAGCCGCTAGTAATTGCGTAGCTAAGCACCCAGAATAAATTGCCAGTGTTTTGTGCCATAAAGCTATAAACCAGCAAACAAATCACACAGCCATACCACACGACCAACGTGCTACCGAATAATTTACCGCACACCATCGTCCACGGATCTAACGCCGATAAGCGTTGAGTATCCCATGTGTGACTACGTTGTTCATCTAATACGCTGTCTACTGCTTGCCTCGCGCCCCAAAATGACACCATAAGTAGGAATAAACTTAACGCGGTTTGTGCAGTGATGTTAGTTTGATGACTGGTCTGGTCGTCGAGAATATAGGTGAGGGTAAAGATAACCCCCAAAATCAGCGGCACACCAACCAGACGCGCAGAGGAAAATTCTAATTGCAGCTGGCGTTGAAATTCAGGATTTAAATTCATGGACGTTGCCTCATGGTTTCCAAATACGCATCTTGTAAATTGTTAGTGATTTTAGCGAATTCGCAAATTGGTAAATTGTGCGCTAATAAATTTTTTAATGTCTCGTGTTGTTGCTGGCTATTGCCTTGTATTTGTAACAACGCCGATTGATTATGTTCGGTTTTTAATACGGTAAGCGTGTCTATGGATTGCAGTAACGCGACGAGATTGTCCACAGGTGTTGCTAGGGTTAATTTAAAATCTTGCGTGTGGGTGGCAGTTTTTATTGCCACTTGCTCAATAATTCGCCCCTCGCGTAGCACTAACATATCGGTACTATAGGCTTCTAATTCCGCGAGAATATGCGACGACACCAACAGCGTCATGCCTTGTTTTTGTAGTTCTAAAAATAATTCAGCCAGTTCGTGACGGGCTTCAGGGTCTAAACCAGACGCGGGTTCGTCTAATAAAACGACACGCGGGGAATGAATAATCGCTTGAGCAATCGCAACCCGTTGGCGTAAACCGCGCGACAATGTACCCGCCAACACATCCAAGCGGTCGTTAATGTATAAACCGTTACTGACTCTGGCAATAGCGTCTTCACAGTGTTCATCGGCTATACCTTGCGCCCGCGCTACATAATGCAAGCATTGGCGTACCGTTAAACGGTCGTATAACCCGAAAAAATCCGATAAATAGCCAATAATGCGGTGGCATTCACGCGGATGCTCAAGCACATCAATACCATCAATACGAATTTCACCGCTCACAGGTTGTTCCAACGCCGCCATACAGCGCAACAGTGTGGTTTTACCCGCGCCATTCGGGCCAACTAGCGCGGTGATACTGCCTTGGGGAATATGAAATGAAACCTCGTCTAACGCCCTGAGGTTAGGGTATTCAAAAATTAACTGTTCGACATTAATCATGGGCTTTGGTGTGGGTAAGGGTTAATGACTATAGCGTGTAATCTAGCAAGTTATAAATTCAACCCCGCTAGGAAAGATTTGAAACGATACCAACCCAGCCCAATGGCTTCATGAACAAAAGCCGCACTACTCCCTAAGCCAGCTGCACTGGGTAGAAAAGTTAGAAAATCAGTTTCATAACGGGTGGTAAAGGCGGTGGGGGCTTCAATCACTTCAAATCCAGCACGGCGAAAGGCTTCGGCAGCGCGTGGAATATGCCATGCTTCGGTTATAAGATAGATTTTCCCAATGCCTGCTTTTTGTAAAATTTGAAAGGTATAGAGAGCATTCTCAAACGTATTATCAGACGCATTTTCTGTCCAATTGACGGGGACATGGAATTCTTGTTCTAGTATTTCGCGCATTTGCTGTCCTTCCGATACCCTGTTACCGTGTGGTGTGCCACCTGTTACTAAAATGGGTAGATGGGTTTCACGATACAGTTTTGCACCATAACGTAAGCGTATTAGTGTACCCGCGCTAGCAATGTCCCTATTTTCATATTCAGGGGCATGAAAATAGCTGCCTCCACCCAATATAACGATAGCATCAGCGGCTGGTACGGGGCTAGCCAGTGGTGTTGCGCGTATTTCCAATAAGTGTATCGCAGCTTCGGATATATAAGGTGTAGAACAAAGCCACAGTAGGCTGAGTGAGCTAATCAGTAAAAAACGCGCTGCTGTCGGATGGCGGTTTAGCAATCCAATACCTAAAGCCAGTAGCAGAAACAAATTCAGCGGTGGTAATAAAAAGGCAGTAATTAGATTAGTAATAAACCAAGACATAAGAGTAATTATCAGAATAAGCGAAGAGACATTAACGTGATGACTTAGCATAACTTTTAGTGCGAAGCATTGTTAGTTAAACTTGAGAGATTGCCGTATTTTATCCCGTCATGTATGATTATTTTATAAGTAACGGCTAAAAATGTTTATATACATTTAGTTCGGGTGAGTGACTAAACAAAAATAGAGGTATCCGTTGTGGATGCACCATTAAAATACCCGTGTTATCACTTGCGCCTATACGTTATTTAACCAGCCTAGCGTTGTATAATAACGACTTTTAACTTATCCCGTAATTACGCCACCGCTCCATACAGAGCGAGTCACAATCCTTGGAAGACACCATGAAAAAAACCATGTACGAAAAAATTTGGGACAGTCACCTCGTCGTCGATGTCGAAGGTCAAGCTCCAGTCATCTACGTTGACCGTCATTTAATGCACGAAGTCACCAGCCCACAAGCGTTTGAAGGCTTGAAAATCTCAGGTCGTAAAGTGCGTAATCCGCACAGCATTTTAGCGACGATGGATCACTGCGTACCGACTAAAAACCGCAACTTACCGATTGCTGATTTGATTGCCAGAAAACAAATCGAAACAATGGCAGAAAATTGTCTGGAAAATGGTTTGAATTTATACGACATGAAAAGCCCCAACAACGGCGTAATTCATGTGGTTGTGCCTGAGCATGGCTTTGTGCATCCTGGAATGGTGGTTGTTTGTGGCGACAGTCATACCGCAACACATGGCGCGTTTGGTGCATTAGCGTTTGGTATCGGCACATCTGAAGTTGAACACGTTATGGCGACCCAAACCCTGCCACAAAAAAAATCCAAAACCATGTTGGTACAAGTCAACGGTGAATTATCTAAATACAGCACCGCGAAAGACATTGCCTTAGCCATTATCGGCAAAATCGGCACAGCGGGCGGTACTGGTTACGTTATCGAATATGCAGGCGATGCAATTAAAGCCTTAAGCATGGAAGGACGCATGACGCTGTGCAACATGGCGATTGAAGCAGGTGCGAGAGCGGGCTTAGTTGCCCCTGATGAAAAAACCTACGAATACCTGAACGGCAAAGAATTTGCCCCAAAAGGCGACAACTGGGAGTTAGCGCTGGCTTACTGGAAAAGTTTACCCAGTGATACAGGTGCAGAATTTGATACCGTTATTACTCTGAATGCCGCTGATATTGCGCCCCAAGTGTCATGGGGAACATCACCTGAACAAGTCATCGGCGTAGATGCCAACGTACCCGCACCTGAAAGTTTCGACAACGAAGGCAAACGCAAAGCTTGTGAATCTGCCTTAGCCTATATGGGCTTAACCGCCAATATGCCGATTACTGACATTAAAATTGATTATGTCTTTATTGGTTCATGCACCAACGGACGTATCGAAGATTTTCGCAGTGCTGCCGAAGTGGCAAAAGGCACAAAAGTGGCTGACGGCGTAACCGCTATCGTTGTTCCTGGTTCTTATCATGTTAAAGAACAAGCCGAAAAAGAAGGCTTGGACAAAATCTTTATTGATGCAGGTTGGGAATGGCGTGAACCAGGTTGTTCCATGTGTTTAGCCATGAACGGTGACGAACTCAGCAAAGGACAACGTTGTGCCTCTACTTCAAACCGTAACTTTGAAGGTCGTCAAGGCAAAGGCGGCAGAACCCATTTAGTATCACCCGCAATGGCTGCCGCTGCCGCCGCCGCTGGTCATTTTGTTGATATACGCAAACTGTAGGAGTGCGAGCTTCGCTTGCAAGTCAGGCAAAGCCTGACCTCCAATAATTAACTATAAGGCTTTAAATCCATGCAACCTTACACAAAACACGAAAGCATTGCCGCGTTAATGAACCGTAGCAACGTCGATACCGATCAAATCATTCCGAAACAGTTTCTGAAAAAAGTAGAACGCTCTGGCTTTGGTGTCCACCTGTTCCACGACTGGCGTTATAACGATGACGGCGTTACACCTAACCCAGAATTTGAACTCAACAAACCCGCGTTTCAAGGTGCGAAAATTCTAGTCGCTGGCGATAACTTCGGTTGTGGCTCATCACGCGAACACGCGCCGTGGGCAATCGCCGATTATGGTTTCAACACCATCATCTCCACCAGCTACGCCGATATTTTCTACAACAACTGTTTTAAAAACGGCATACTGGCAATTATCGTCAGCCAAGCACAACTTGATACGTTAATGGCAGAAATCGCCTCGAACGAAGGCGGGAAATTCATTGTTGATTTAGAAAATCGCCAAGTCACTACGCCAGCAGGTAACGGCTTCACCTTTGAAATCGACCCCTTCCGTCAAGGTAATTTATTGAGCGGTTTGGATGATATTGGTTTGACGCTAAAACACGTTGATAAAATTGACCAGTACGAAGCACAGCATAAACAAAACTATCCTTGGCTTTGGGCATAAACTCCTAACTCGTTCCATGCACCGCGTGGGAATGAGATAGCTTTAGGCATAGGGATTTTTTGTAGGTTGGGTTGCACTTTTTGGCAACCCAACCTACACCGCTAAAAACAATATAGATATTGGCGTATGTAAAACTCACTCCAATGCGTAGTTTATTAACATAACAATAGAATTGAAAAATGACTCATTACGATATTACCCTAGTTCTTTTTTCTTATATCATCTCAGTTGCTGGTTCTTTAATGGCTTTAATTATGACCCGTGACGCTCAGGAAAATCCTGATAATTCAGGGGGATTAATCCCTTTAGGTGCATTATGTTTAGGAGGAGTCGGTATTTGGTCTATGCACTTTATCGGTATGATTGCCTTTAGTATGCCTAATATGAACATGGGCTATGATGTTTGGCTGACCGTTTTTTCCTTGTTTATCGGTATTGGCGTTGTTTATATGGGTTTAAAATTTATTGGCAATGAATTTAGTATTGTCAAATTAATACTTGCAGGTTTTGTTGTGGGTTTAGGGGTTGCTGCCATGCACTATACAGGGATGCTTGCAATGCAAGTGCAGGCAAATATTATTTGGGACTGGACCATTATTATCAGTTCAATTGGTATTGCAGTTGTGGCAGCTACCGTTGCATTATGGTTATCTGTTCATGTTACTCATTTATGGCAGATTACAGTGAGTGCCTTAGTTATGGGGCTGGCTGTTTGTGGTATGCACTATACAGGCATGACAGCAGCAACTTTTGTTTATGACCCCAGTTTACCAGTAGTTCAACCAACTGAAGTTTTGTACTTTATTATGATTATTGGCGCGATAGATTTGATTATTCTCATCGTGGCATTCATGGTGGCAATGACTCAAGCCAGAATGCGTTCAATATAATAAACGCGATAAGCCTTGTAGTCATGTAGCTGCGTAGGTTGCGTTGGTGCTTTTCCAACCCAACATTTGCCCCGTAATGCGTTGGGTTGCGAAAAGATGCAACCCAACCTACGGCTCTACAACACATTATTTAGTTTAAAAGTAACCAATGAATGAATTACGCGTGATTCGAAGACCTGCCCCCTTTGTCATAGTTGCTTCAGGGCATGGAACTTTAATTGTTAACCGAAACGATTACCAAATGATTGATGACCAAAGAGGCTATGGCGTTGGTTTTCAAATTTTTAATAGTTCGTATTTTGATCCCGAAGAAATGGATTTGGTACTCAGCTTGTTAAATCTACGCAAACAACATTTTGGTGATGGCGTGTTTGGCATTGATTGTGGTGCCAATATTGGTGTACATACCATCGAATGGGCAAGACACATGGTCAATTGGGGCAAAGTCATCGCTTTTGAAGCGCAAGAGAGAATTTTTTATGCACTAGCGGGTAATATTGCCATTAACAACTGCTTCAATGCTCAGGTAATACACGCGGCGGTAGGTGCAAATGAAGGTACTCTAGCGATTCCAACGGTCGATTATAATCAACCTTCAAGTTTTGGTTCATTAGAATTGAAGCAAAGTACGAGAAATGAATTTATTGGGCAAGTGATTGATTATTCGCCTGATCAAATGAAAACCATAAAAATGATTAGCATAGACTCATTAGCATTGCCGCGTGTAGATTTCATCAAGATTGATGTCGAAGGTATGGAACTTGACGTTTTAGAAGGCGCGAAAAAAACCATTGAAAAATTTAAGCCACAAATGTTGATAGAAACTATCAAGGTAGACAAGCAAAGTTTAATGCAACACTTAAAGGACTGGGATTACAAGTGCTATCAAGTGGGTATTAATATTCTTGCGGTTCATTGTTCAGACCCAAGCAATAAAGTAATTCAAATTACCCCAATACCAACATAACGGGTACATTTTCTCGTTCCCAAGCTCTGGAAACTGTGAAAGTATTCATAATTTCAAGCAAATATTCGTTATTAGATGCAACAATCTTCAAACTCGCCATTCTGGCATGGATGCCAGAATCCAGTGCCAAGGATGGTAACTGCATGATTATAATTAATATTATTCTTCACACAGATTCACATCCTCGTGACTGGATTCCAGCATCCATGCTGGAATGACGGCGTTTTCGCTGAAACTATGGTTATAACGAGAATACTTTCACAGTTTGGGAACGAGATACCTATAAATCTGTAAATATACAGGGTTTGTGGTGTCTGTCATCGGCATATCGCACTACCAGTGTGATGTAAATTTATTTACATCTTCATTGGTACACCCGTAAAAGATTGCAGTACCAGCCATAGAAACACACAGGCGATAATCAATAGTATTGTTTTGATTTTTGTTGGCATAATAACCTCATAACGGTTCAGTCCCATTGGTATGGGGAGCAGGCTAATCATAACCTATTGAATAAAAATAGTCTGTAGGTTAGGGTGGGCTACGAATCTGACAAAATCAAGCAACACTGTGTAAATATTGGGGTTCGTACATCACCCCAACTTACAACATTAAAAATCAACTATAAATAATTACAGGCATTAAATTATGTCCACCGCTTTAAGAACTATCCAACTGATGGACACCACCTTGCGTGATGGTGAACAAACGCAAGGCGTTTCTTTCACCCCCGCTGAAAAAGTTAATATTGCGAAGGCACTATTACAATCACTGCGCGTTGACCGTATTGAGGTCGCTTCGGCACGAGTGTCCGAGGGCGAAAAAGAGGCGGTTACAAATATTAATACATGGGCAACGCAAGCAGGTTTTGCAGGGCGTGTTGAGGTGTTAGGTTTTGTTGACCATACCAAAAGCGTCGATTGGATAGTTGCCACAGGCGGCAAGGTTATCAATTTACTGACTAAGGGTAGTGAAAAACATTGCCGTGAACAACTGGGCAAAACGCTGGAGCAACATACTGCCGATATTTTACAAACGGTGGCTTATGCACAGGAACAAGGCTTGCGCGTTAATGTTTACTTAGAAGACTGGTCAAATGGTTATGCCAATAGCCCTGATTACGTCTACGGCTTAATGAATAACTTACGCCACGTCGATATTGACCATTTCATGTTGCCCGATACGCTGGGCGTGATGTCACCCGAAGAGGTGTTCAATAGCTTTAGCGATATGTGTTCACGCTATCCCGAAGCGCAGTTTGATTTTCACCCGCATAATGATTACGGATTGGCGACTGCCAATGTGATGGCAGCAGTGCGTGCAGGAGTTAATTCTATTCACTGTACGATTAACTGTTTAGGCGAACGCGCAGGTAATGCGTCGCTAGCAGAAGTATCGGTGGTGTTGCGCGATAAAATGGGTATGGAATTAGCGATTGATGAGCATCACATTTTTCGCATTAGCAATATGGTGGAAACCTTTTCGGGTAAACGGGTATCAGCGAATGCGCCGATTATTGGCGCAGATGTCTTCACACAAACCGCAGGTATTCATGCTGATGGCGATTCAAAAGGCGGTTTGTATAAAACCAAACTTAGCCCAGAACGCTTCTCGCGCACTCGTCATTATGCGTTAGGCAAGATGAGTGGCAAAGCGTCATTGAAGAAAAATTTGGAGCAACTTGAATTAGAGTTATCAGAAGAAAATCAGAAAAAAGTGTTGGCGCGTATCGTCAGTTTAGGCGATTCTAAACAAACCATTACCACCGATGATTTGCCGTTTATTATTGCCGATGTGTTAGAAAGCAAAGATTATGAGCATATCAAATTACTGAATTGTTCGATTACCAGCGGCTTGGATTTAGAATCCACCGTGAGTATCCGTGTTAATGTCTATGGTGAAAAACACCTCGCGACGGGTTCGGGTAATGGCGGTTTTGATGCCTTTATTGATGCAATTAACAACGTCATGCAGTTGCATAATTATTCGTTACCTAAGCTAGCCGATTATGAAGTGAGAATTCCTAAAGGCGGGCATACAGACGCATTAACTGAATGCGTGATTACTTGGGATTGTGATGGGGAATTACGCAAAACACGCGGTGTTCATGCTAATCAAGTATTCGCTGCAATTTTAGCTGCACTGAAAATTATTAATATGCAGCTACATGAGTTGTCTATTTAATTGCAGGCTAACATCGCGATAACACGGCTGTTATCGCGATTTAAAAAAGGCTAGACTTCGGCACTATTTAACCAAAGATCATGTTTATTACACAGACTGAGCGCGTATAGTGTGCCGCTGTAATTTTTAAGCGTAAATGTTGATATGGCAGCGGTGTCTTTAGTTGGATCAAACAAATGTTCATCCATAAATTTATGATTTTTATCTAATAATATATGCTTAACAATGTAGTGTTCATAGCCTTTCATTTCATGAGGAGTAACAATTTTTACGACGGTATCATCCCCCGCTTTTGTTATTTCAATAGTCGGTAAATGAGTGGCTACTTTGCCTTCCCAACGACCCGCTGAGTCTTTTGTATAGTAAATATCGCTTGTTTGCGCTACTGGTTTTTCACTGGCGGCGATTGCTAGAGTAGGGGCAATGAGGCTCGCACCCACACTGACTACACTTAAGCGAATAAAATCACGACGTTCCATAGTTATTCCTATTGTTAATTGACTGAATTTTAGACTAATAGACATTAGTCTTTCCTATAAACAAAAAAAGCCGATGCTCACACATCGGCTTTTTTATTAGCGATTAGCGTAGCGGCTTATAAAGAATTAACAGCGTTTAATTCTTGGAAAGCTTGCTCTAAACGTTTAACCATACCTACTTCACCTTCACGTTGCCAAACGCGTGGATCGTAGTATTTTTTGTTAGGGCTATCTTCGCCACTTGGATTGCCGATTTGACCTTGCAAATAGGCTTCATTTTTCTTGTAAAAGTTCATGATGCCTTCCCAAGTCGCCCATTGGGTATCAGTATCAATGTTCATTTTAACAACACCATAGCTAATGGATTGTTTAATTTCTTCCGCAGAAGAACCTGATCCACCGTGGAAAACGAAATTTAAAGTATTTTCTGCTAGGCTGAATTTTTCAGAAACAAATTTTTGTGAGTTAGCCAAAATACTAGGGGTTAATTTCACATTACCTGGTTTATAAACACCATGTACGTTACCGAAAGAAGCTGCGATGGTGAAACGGTCGCTGATTTTGCTTAATTCTTCGTAGGCGTAAGCCACGTCTTCTGGTTGTGTATATAGCAATGAATGATCCATGTCGCTATTATCGACACCGTCTTCTTCACCACCTGTACAACCTAATTCAATTTCCAGTGTCATGCCCATTTTAGACATACGCGCTAAATATTGACCGCAAATTTCGATATTTTCTTGCAGACTTTCTTCAGATAAATCTAACATGTGCGAACTGAACAGTGGTTTTCCTGTTGCTGCAAAATGTTTTTCACCGGCATCTAACAAGCCATCAATCCAAGGCAATAATTTTTTTGCAGCGTGATCTGTGTGTAAAATCACAGGTACGCCATAATGTTCTGCCATTAAATGAACGTGCTGTGCGCCAGAAATAGCCCCCAAAATTGCATTTTGTTGACCTTCAAGTTTTAAACCTTTACCTGAGAAAAACGCCGCACCACCGTTAGAAAACTGAACAACTACAGCAGATTTTACTTTTGCGGCAGCTTCTAATACGGCATTAATTGAATCAGTGTTAATAACGTTGACCGCAGGTAGGGCAAATTGGTTTGCTTTGCAAATTGCAAATATTTTTTGTACATCTTCACCAGTAACAACACCGGCTTTAACTACATCTAAGATTTTTTGTGACATTGAGAGGAATCCTGTTGCTAATTACATTGAAGGAAAAAGGAAAAAGAAAAAGCCTCCAGACTATAGATGTCGAAACATCTATATCCTGAAGGCTATGAGATTCTTAACCTTCTAATCTAGCCAAACGCTCGGCAAGCAATTTTTCAAGTGCTTCAAGTGCTTTAGCAAAACCATCAATACCTTCGGCTAATTTATCAGTCGCCATACGATTTTCTGCGTGCATACTGTCGAACGTTGCTTTATCAATTGATAATTTTTCAATATCTAGCGTAGCCGCGTTTGCTGGGTCTAATTTGCGTGGTAACTCGCCTTCTGTGGCTTGTAATTCAGCTAATAAAGACGGTGCAATCGTTAATAAATCACTACCCGCTAATTCAGTGATTTCACCGACGTTACGGAAACTAGCACCCATCACTTCAGTGTTATAACCAAATTTTTTGTAGTAGTTATAAATTTCAGTAACTGATACTACACCTGGATCTTCAGCAGGTGGGTATGAATCACGCCCTGAATCTTTTTTGTACCAGTCAAGAATACGACCCACAAAAGGAGAAATCAGCGTAATGCCATTTTCAGCACAAGCAATTGCTTGATGCAAACCGAACAATAAAGTTAGGTTACAGTGAATGCCTTCTTTTTCTAAAACCGCCGCCGCTTGAATACCTTCCCAAGTGGCTGCAATTTTAATTAATACACGCTCACGCGCAACGCCAGCCGCTTCGTATTGTGCGATTAAATCACGACCTTTAGCAATAGTTGCGTCAGTGTCAAATGACAGTCTGGCATCAACTTCAGTTGATACACGACCTGAAATAACATCTAAAATTTTCAAACCAAAAGAAACCGCTAAACGATCAAACGCTAAGGAAACCACATCAGATGCTGATGCTGCCGCGCCTAAAGTTGTTCTTGCTGCTTTTAACGTATCATCAACAATCGCTTGGTATTGTGGCATTTGTGCCGCAGCTGTAATCAGCGATGGGTTAGTAGTCGCATCACGCGGGGTGAATTTTTCAATTGCTTCAATATCACCTGTGTCAGCAACAACAACTGTCATTGCTTTCAGTTGTTCAAGTAAGTTTTTTGCCATGAATAGTACCTTTATGTTTATTTAAAAATCGATAGGATTGTAATCACAATCACCATGAAGCAACTTACAAACCTCTAAAAAGTAACTGCGTTATCAGCCTTGATGACGCACATATTTTTCAACACCAGTCTCAGCGTCTATTTTTTGTTGTTCTGTTAATGCCTGTCTTGCTAAATATTTAGCAACGCGACTAGGTTGCGGTAACTCGTCTTGATGTCTAACATATTTATCAACACTTGTGTCGCTACGTTTCACGATTACTAATTTTGTATGTTGCGCATCTAATAAAGCCTGTCTTGCCATATATTTAGCGACTCGGCTAGGTTGCGGTAGACTGTTTTGATGTTGTAAATACTTGGCAACACCTGTGGCCTTCACTTCAGCAACTATCGGTTTGGCTTGTAATGCTGCTAAGGCAGCTTGTTTCGCCATGTATCTGGCAACTTTAGTCGGTTGTGGCAAACTGGCTTGATGCTGTAAGTATCTAGCAACACCTGTTGCTTCTATTCGAACAGTTACAGATTCTGATTTGCTATTATGCCTAGCCATCAGAGCTTGCTTTGCCATATATTTAGCAACTTTGCTAGGCTGAGGCAGGCTCTCTTGATGTCTCAAATACTTTTCAACACTGCTGAGCGTGGGCGCAGGTTTCATACTTTTCAAGTAATTATCAACACCTGTTGCCCCACCGTTAGCTGTTGGGTTATTTTTTTGCGCTTGTTTGTCAGCAATCGCTTGTCTAAGTGCGTAACGCTCCACGCTGGTCAGCGTTGGTTGTCCTGCAAGATACTTTGCAACACCACTAGCTGATGCTTGGGCTGCAATAGCTGCGGCTTGGGCTGCCAGTTTTTCCAATTGCTCAGCTTTTTGTCTTGCTAACAACGCTTCTTGGCTTTGCAGATACTTTTCTACGCCACTAAGTCCATCAGGGTCACCCGCACAAACGCGATATATACTCTCTGTTTGAGATTTTGCTTCAGTTCCAAACGAAAAAAACGCTGCAACAGTAGATAAAAATGAACTGTTCAAGGAATTCTGGCTCATTGTTTATCCCCGATTGCGCATGTATTTTTCAACACCTGTGGCTTTCTTTTCTGCTTCTTCTGCTGCTCTTGCTTTGTCAACTAATGTTTGCTGTGCAACATATTTAGCGACACCTGTTGCAGATTTTGCAGTTTTGACTTGTTGTTCTACATAGCGAGAAACACCAGTGCCAGATACTTTATTGATATATTTACCAACACCTGTTGTTGCAGCGGCTTTGCTACTTGCAGGGGCAATATTAGCTTTTTTAGTTGCGGAGGATGCAGCTGGAGTTTGTTTTTTAAATAAGAAAATACCTGCACCAGCTAAGCCAATTAAACCAAATAAGTAAGTAAGGCTAGAATCTTCTTTAGGCTCTTCTAATTTTGAATCTAATGGAGCGGCACTGAACTTTTCTGTCGCGGAAGAACCGCCTACATGTTTGGACGCGCTTGCAGGTATGGTTTTATTGTGTTGATATTTATCATCACTATAAACAACTGTAGGTTGGAAATCAGCTGCTGGATATTTTGAATCCACTTCATGTGTTGCTTGAGCAACGACAGGAGCTGCCTGTTTAACAGCCGTTTGAGTTGATGAGCCATTTTTAACGGCATCGCTTTGATAAACAACCGAAGGTTGGAAATCGGCTGCTGGATATTTTTCATCTGCACTTACCACGCTGCTGGCTAGCAGCAACGCTGTAAATAGACCTTTCGTCAAATTATTCTTGTTCACACGTTCACCTATAAGTCGGAAGAATGGTTCGAGACCCCCGACTGGATGTCGGCTAGCGATAGCCGCACCTAAAGGTTAGAGGTGTCTCGTTCCAAGTGTAATGTTGTTTTAGAATTAAAGTACCGCTTCTACGTTTTTGACGACATTTTCAACGGTAAAACCAAAGTATTTCATCAACTCGCCACCAGGAGCAGATTCGCCGAAGGTATCAATACCCACAACACCACCTTCTAAGCCAACATATTTGCGCCAGAAATCAGTAATCCCTGCTTCAATAGCGACACGCTTCACACCAGGTGTTAAAACGCTATCTTTATAGGCTTGCTCTTGACGATCAAATACATTAGTTGATGGCATAGAAACAACGCGTGCTTGAATACCTTTTTCTGCTAATGCCGCTTGAGATTTCAAAGCTAAATCAACTTCTGAACCCGTAGCAATTAAAATAATAGCCGCATCGCCTTTAGCTTCAGAAATAATGTATGCCCCTTTACGGATAGCTGCAATTTGTTCGTCAGTACGAGCAACGAAAGGCAAACCTTGACGGCTTAATACTAGGCTACTTGGACCATTCATACGTTCTACTGCCATTACCCAAGCTACCGCAGTTTCTGTGGTATCAGCAGGTCGCCATACATCCATATTTGGGATGTAGCGCATCGCAGACGTATTTTCAACAGGTTGATGAGTTGGACCGTCTTCGCCTTGACCAATAGAATCATGGGTCAAAACTGCAATGGTACGAATTTTCATCAATGCTGACATACGCAAAGCACTTTTTGCATAATCAGAGAACATGTGGAATGTTCCGCCGAAAGGCAATAAACCACCGTGTAATGCCATGCCGTTCATAATAGCGAACATACCAAACTCACGCACACCGTAAGAAATGTAATTACCCATTTCTTTACCGCTGACGTGTTTGAAGCTAGGGCAACTGGTCAAGTTAGAGCCAGTTAAATCTGCAGAACCACCTAAAAATTCAGGTAATGTTGGTGCTAAACCACCAATCACTTTTTGTGAAGATTGACGTGTTGCAAGATTTTCTGCTTTAGCATTGGTTTCAGCAATCAGTGCCTCAGATGCTTCTTTCCAATTAGAGGGTAATTCACCTGCCATGCGGCGTTTAAATTCTGCTGCTAATTCTGGGTACTCTGCTGAATATGCTGCAAATTTTGCATCCCAAGCAGCTTCAGCTTTAGCACCTTTGGCTTTTGCATCCCAACCAGCATAAACATTTTCTGGAATAATGAATGCTTCGTGATCCCAACCTAAAGCGGCTTTGGTCAAATTGATTTCAGGTTGACCTAAAGCAGCACCGTGACACTCGTGTGTACCTGATTTGTTAGGTGAACCAAAACCAATTGTGGTTTTACAGCAGATTAAAGTGGGTGCGCCAGTGATGTCTTTCGCCAGACTAATGGCTTTGTTAATTTCGTCAGGATCGTGTCCATCTACTGAGAGTACATGCCAACCATAAGCTTCAAAACGTTTTACAGTGTCATCTGTATACCAGCCTTCAATGTGACCGTCGATGGAAATGCCGTTATCATCCCAGAAAGCAATCAAGTTGCCTAAGCCCCAAGTACCTGCTAACGCACAAACTTCATGAGAAATACCTTCCATTAAACAGCCATCACCCATGAATACATAAGTGTGATGATCAACAATTTTATGACCTGGACGGTTGAACTGTTCTGCTAATAACTTTTCTGTCATTGCAAAACC
Source organism: Crenothrix sp. D3 (assembly GCA_002134785.1). Classification (GTDB taxonomy): domain Bacteria; phylum Pseudomonadota; class Gammaproteobacteria; order Methylococcales; family Methylomonadaceae; genus UBA4132. The sequence continues at coordinate 63,277 of MBQZ01000011.1, read as the reverse complement.
AACGCCATTAGCAATACCTTGTCCTAAGGGGCCTGTTGTGGTTTCAACGCCTGGTGCATAGCCATATTCAGGATGACCTGGGCATTTTGAATGTAGCTGACGGAAAGAAGCTAATTCTTTCATCGGCAAGTCATAACCCGTCAAATGCAGCAATGAATAAATCAGCATCGAGCCATGACCATTGGAAAGAACAAAACGGTCGCGATCTGACCAGTTTGGATTGGACGGATTGTGGTGCATATGATCATTCCACAACACTTCAGCAATATCCGCCATGCCCATAGGTGCGCCTGGGTGTCCAGAGTTTGCTTTTTGTACTGCATCCATGCTTAAAGCGCGTATGGCGTTCGCTAATTCTCGGCGCAAAGTCATATTTTTCTCCTACTTGTTAGTAAATTCTAGTGGGTGACTCTTATCAGTTTTATTGATGCGGTCACTGTGTTCTTTATTTATTTTTGACTTGAATAAAGTTAGAGAACGAGTGGTTTACACCACTCGCCTCTACTATATCACTCTAAATTAGCGTGTCTTTCACGCATAATTTCTTCAGGAATTCCTTTTTCCCAAATCATGTGAGAAACAATAGCTTCCAAGAAGCATAATGTGGACAATTCAAATACTGTCCCCATCGGCATACCCACAACCTTACCATACAGCTCTTGTTTTCCAATTTGGAAAACACCATCAGCCATATCACCGATGGTTGAACTTGATCTGGAAGAAATTAATACGATGTTAGCACCGACTTTTTTGGCACTTTTAGTAAATGCGATTAGCTGCTCTGTTTCACCAGAACCAGAAATAATAATCAACAAATCACCTGCTTTAATGCTAGGTGTTACGATTTCGCCAACTACGCTTACATCATAACCACCATGCACTAAGCGCATAGCAAAAAAGTTACCCACTAATCTTGATCGTCCAGCACCAGCGATAAAAATACGCTTGGCACCATCCAGCATCTGTGTCATTTTGTCAGCATAAGTGCTATCTGTTGCATCCAAAATTTCAGAAATTTTGCCTATAACAAGCTGCTGATTTTGTTGCTGAAACATAGTGGTATGCCTCTAAAATTATACAGCGTCAACCAATTCACGGATTTCTTGCGCTGCTGTAGCAGGACAAGCTGCGCCATAAATTGCAGCACCAACGACGATGATGTGTGCGCCAGCTCTTACTACGTCTTGAACAGTTGATGCTTTGATACCACCAGCAACTGAAATTCTAACAGGTAAGCCTAATGCGGCAATTGCTTCTAAGTCAGCGAAAGGTGTGTGTCCAGCTGCTTGTGCATCCAAACCTGTATGGATACCCATAATTTGCGCACCTGCTTCAACAGTTGCACGCGCACAAGCAGCTTTGTCTTCAACGTTAATTAAGTCGATTTGAGCTTCTGCACCGTGTGCGTTAGCTGCTTTAATAACACCTTGACAAGTTGCAAGGCCAGATACACCTAAAACTGTACAAATATCAGCACCTGCTGCATAAAAAGGTGTTGCTTCGTATTCGCCAGCATCCATTGTTTTTAAATCAACTAATAAAAGATGATTTGGGAATCTTGCTCTTAGTTCTTTAACTAAGTTGATTCCATTGTGTTTGATACAAGGAGTTCCGATTTCAAAAATATCAACATGAGGTGCTACCAAAGTAGCAAGATTTACTGTTGCGTCGAAATCCAATGAATCTAATGCCATTTGTATTAACGGTCTTGCCATGATATATGCTCCGAAGGGTTATAATTAGTAGTTATTTTGGTTACAAACTTGTTTTGCGGACATAACTGTAAAGTAGAAAGGGGACGGATGTCAATGCCCAATACTGAATGAGTAAAGCACCATATTAGTGCAACCACGGTACAAAATACAAATAGTTTATAAAATCAGGGGATTATCAGTTTTTTTCACACCACAACTTAGTTTTCTACCTATTAATCTCTTACTGTGCGATTAAAACCTTTGCCTACTATTTGCTTCATTTTGGGAATTTTAAATATCTATCTAATATTCGAGTGATTAATTTTTTACGAGGAATTTACGTCTATTTCCACTAACAATTTAGCTATTATGATTTCAGCTTGTTGCAAATAACTGCCACCAAATAAATTTAGATGATTCAAAATATGATACAAATTATAGAGCGACTTTCTCACGCCATAGCCCTCATGCAAAGACCATACATCTTGATAAGCCGCATAAAAATCTTGACTGAAACCACCGAATAATTCGGTCATCGCTAACTCGGCTTCTCTATCACCATAATAACAAGCGGGATCAAAAATGACAGGTTTTCCCCGCATATCCGTTGCGACATTACCCTCCCATAAATCGCCATGTAGTAACGCAGGTGTTGGCATATAGTGAGTAAAAAACCCGCCTAATTCATCACAAAGTCGTTCACCTGTGCGTTGCAAGCGACCGCTATAACCATTTTTTGCTGCTAGTTGTAATTGAAAGCCTAATCGATGTTCGCGCCAAAAATTCACCCAGTCGTTGGTCTGTGTATTATGTTGTAAGGTGCTACCAATCGTATTATCTCTGTGCCAGCCAAAATATGGCTGAACTTGTTGATGTAAGTACGCCAATTGTTGCCCCAATAAAAGGTCAGATGCAGGGCTAGAACTCCCTAATTCAATATATTCCAGTACCAAAAAAGAATGCGTATCGCTTTGCCCATACGCCACAGGTTGAGGTACACGCAGAGTTTGAGTACGCGCTAACTCTTGTAATCCTACAAACTCAGCGGCAAACATCGGCACTAATTCAGCACGATTAAGCTTAACAAAATAGCTCTTATGGCTATCTTGTAGGCGAAATGCGGCATTAATGTCGCCACCTGATAGAGATTGCACACTCCGAGCAGTGAATGCCTGCCCAGTTGCCGATACGATGTATTTTGTAATAGCATCCCAGTTCATGTGATTAACTTGGAAATATACCCGTTGATAAATAACGGTCGCCACGGTCACAGATAATCGCCACAATCACCGCGTTTTCAACTTCCTTGGATAAACGCAATGCCGCCGCAATAGCCCCGCCTGAGGACACACCTGCAAAAATACCTTCTTCTGAGGCTAATGCCCGCATGGTAGTTTCCGCGCTGTGTTGATCCATATCCATAATGCGATCCACTCTGTGCGGTTCATAAATTTTCGGCAAATACTCTGTCGGCCAGCGACGAATCCCAGGGATTTTTGCATCGCCCTCAGGTTGCACGCCGATAATTTGCACAGCTGGATTTTGTTCTTTCAAATAGCGGGACGTTCCCATAATTGTGCCAGTTGTTCCCATTGCACTGACAAAATGCGTGACCTGCCCGTCAGTATCTTGCCAAATTTCAGGCCCTGTACTTTCATAATGGGCGCGTGGATTATCAGGGTTAGCAAATTGATCCAAAATGCGACCTTTACCTGCCGCTTCCATTGCTCTTGCTAAATCAATCGCCGCTTCCATACTGCCAGCAGCGGGTGTCAAAATAATGTCCGCACCGTAGGCTTTCATAGACGCTATACGTTCCATGCTCATGTTATCAGGCATAATTAAGGTCATCTTATAACCTTTAATAGCCGCCACCATTGCTAAGGCAATACCCGTATTACCGCTAGTTGCCTCAATTAAACAGTCGCCCGCTTTAATTTCACCTCGTTCCTCAGCACGTTTAATCATACTCAGTGCAGGTAAATCCTTCACTGAACCTGCGGGATTATTACCTTCTAATTTAGCAAGAATAATATTGCTAGTGTTGCCTGCTAGGCGTTGCAAACGTACCAGCGGCGCGTTACGAACAAAGGCTTCGATAGTTAAATAAGTCATATAATAGTGTCTCTTCTGAGTGAAATTATGATTACAAAATCTTGGCAAGATAATCGGTTAATTGATGGACATTAATAAAGGTGATGTCAAACATTGCTGTTAATCCTTTTGTTTTAGTCTCATTCATATCGGCAATTAAAAATAAAAAATAGGGCTTTTCGATAGCCAGTTGTTTTTTTAACTTGCAATATTTATCAATAAATTGGCGATATTCACCTGATTTACATTCAATAAACAACGGTGTGTCATTGATTAAAAAGAACACATCAATTTCGTAACGTCCATTGATTGTATCGATGCGCATATTACGCGTACAGGAAAAAGCCAAATGCTGCGAATGACAATAATCTGCGATTTTCATAAACGCATACCATTCTAACCATTCGCCATTAAAAAACTGTACGATACGAGTAGCGGATTGTAAATGCAGAGTAATTAATTTTTTTTGCGTATTATAAAAATATTTGGCAACAAACGAATAATCATACAGTTCTTTACAAAATTTTTTAATCGCCTCACTGTCTTTATCATCAATATCAGCCAATTCAATATAAGCTCTCTCTTTGTTATTTAATTGGCGGTACTTAATTTTATTACTGACTATTTTTAATACCGCATAATTGTCGCCTAATGCCACCGCCGCTTCATCAAAGAAACCTGAGGTATCCATTGCGTCTGCATTGATTTCAACGGGAATATGTTTACGCTTAAACCAATGCTCTATCGGTTCATATTGTGCTTTTAGAGTTAACGCATCAGTGTCGTGAATATTAATTGAATCCGCTAAAGTAGCTTTTGCTGGTTTCGTTTTTGGCTTTAACGACTTATTTTTTACTAAAGGGGTTTTAGTGTCGGTATGCGGATGAATGTTAAATGTTTGTTGTTGCGTATCTGTTGTCTTGGCATCAGCACTAAATTTATGCTTAATCCAATCCATCACAGCAGTGGCTTTGCTGGGTGGTGGTGCGTTAATCGCTGGTGCAGGTATTATAGCCGCTAACGGTGTTGTTTCTGTTTCAATATCAACACCAAAATCCCGCGCTAATGAGGCTAAGCCTTTTTCATAACCTTGTCCAATCGCTTTAAATTTCCAGACGTTTTGACGACGGTACATGATTGCCAAAATTATTGCCGTTTCGCTGTTAGCATCATCTAGTTGATAGCTAATAATCTCTTGTTTAGTTGAAAAATCAAATACTTTAATACGGACACCCTTCACTAAGGAAAAGCTGTGTTTTCGACTGTGAGCTTCATGAATAGATAATACAAAGGCGATACCGCTAATATCAGGTTCAAGTTGATTTAAAGACACTTTAAAGCGACTGTCTTTTAATAAAATAGCATTCGCCCAGCGCGGTTGATTGTAAAAAATAAAATCTGTATCGCGTCTTACTTTATTATTCTCAGTTAATAAAAAAGCACTGACATTAATATCTAATGGCGGATTAATGTCTGTAGTTTTCCATTCGGTCACAATGACAAAATCATCTATCTTCGCCAACGAAGTATTTTCTCCCTTTTGTAAGTAATAGGTCACTATAAATTCCTGCTGATGATGCGTTAAAATACGCACCATGATATTAATATTTTTAGTAAAACAGCTTCAGCTATTCAGTTTATAAAAATAAATTTACTGGGTCTTTGTATTCATTAAGTCGGCTTGGTGTAGACCGAGTTTAGCCGCTTGTGTGAAACGTTTTCTGATAATGTTCCAATGAATAGAAAAGTCGTGATTGTTTTCGGGTAACGTCCAGATAGGGGTGAGCTACGGACTCACCTTAACCCACAGGCTTTGATTAGAAATCAGTAGCCAGTGTGGAACTTAGTGGAACACGGAGAATAGTGGTGTCATCACGAAAAGTCCCCTAATTCCGCAAGCTCCCTGCGGGCTTGTAAAGCACAATAACATAACGATATAGGATGTGCCGACGCATCATTCACGTCAACAACTCCAACGAGCGCGTTCGTACCTCTGCCTATCCTAGAGCTAACGTACAATAAAATGATGCCGTTCGTGGTGAGTCCTTCGCTAAACTCAGGAGAGCCTTGTCGAACCACATTCACACCATTCGACAAGCTCATGACAGGCTTCGACAAGCCAGTGCGAACGGTTTTGTAATCATTTTATTGACGGTTAGCTATATCTAGCGCATCTTATTGTATTGCACACCGACTATCTCTCCTAATGCACTTAACAAGTAAGTTTACAGGTAAATAGAAATGGATAATGACACTCTCATCAATCAAGCACAGCGACTTTATGCTGCATTACAAGTCAAGCAGTTCGGTCCATCTATAAAAAACAAAATTCAGTTTGATCGACTTGATCGTTTGGTAATGTGCGCTTATTGCCGTTATCAGCGTCGATTAAATCGTTGCGTTTTATGTTATCAGTATCGGCTAACTGATTGTTTTCGGAATGAAGAAAATAAACGGCAATATTGTCCAGCTCGTAGACACTCTGTTCAAAATCAAGCCGAAAGCAACTCAACATGAAAGTAAGTTTTTTTGCTCTCCTTTGAGTAAGTTTTCGCTTCAAAATCCTATGAGACATTTCTGTTTTTTATTTAATTTCACCCATTAAACGTCAAGCAGAGTTTGGGAGCGAGATAAACAGTAAAGCCGATGCAGTCTATTAGAAAAAGAATATCAGTACCGCAGCAATAGCGGGAAATGCAAAAATTGCAGCATAGCCGATCAATTTTAAAAAGTTAGGTTCATTGGTTCGCAAGAGCCAATCAGGGCGCATGAAAGAGAAAATAACACCGCGATTAGCTTGCCATTCCAGATTCCAAAACAATCCCGCACACAGATAAATGACTGACGAAGCAAATAAATTCGCCAACCAAGTATTGGGATAAACCCCATCACGCCAAACCAGATAAATGTCGTAAGACCAGCTCGCAGAAAACAACCAAACGCAGATAGCAACATAGACTTCTCGCCACATAACTTGTCGGCGGACAGCCAGAAAAAGTGTCGCCACAACCCACGGCGCGGTAGAGAAGCACAAAACCGACATGAAAAAACCATCAACATAATCCCAAGTCGGATCACCCGTATAAGGCGCGACCAAGGTTATAACAGTCGTTCCAATGACAAAAGTCGCCAGCTTCCACGGTTCTTTGAGAAAATGCCAATAAGCTCGCCGACCTAGCGCGAATTGATTTGGCGATCGCACGAACAAAACGAAGGCAAACAGACAAGCCAGACTCCAGAACGCAATGTAAGATTTAAAAAAAATGTCCATCGTTGTTGTTTTTTGTGGGTGAAATAATTTTTAGTGGCGTTTCGTAATGCGTGAACGATTTGTTGAAAACACTGTTTTCGCTTACGCTCAAACAGGTTTATTTCAATCTACAAGACTACATAGTGGACTCAACCCGCCTCAAAATCCAGCTTACACAGTTCTTTCGCTTTGTGTAAACGACCGTTTAATAAAGCGGCTATCAATTCTTCAATGCGGCTCATATAAACATCGGTGTGTTCGGCGAAGGCTTGGGGGAGGTGTTCGCGTTCAAGTTTGGATAGGTGTCCATCGAAGGCGGCAGAGACGCAGAGTAGGTCTAGGATGAAGTAGCGTTCGGGTTCAGTGACTTCGTTGAGTAGGGCGAGGAAGTCTGTCCAGTTATCGTATTCACTGTCTTCTTTGACGGTGAAGGTTTCGCACATTTTTATCAATAGTACCAGCATATTAGGGTGGTGGTTTTGCGACAGCACCATTGTGGTGGCGACGGCACGAATCGCGCCTTCTCTGGCTTTGGGTGATAGCTTATCCATCAATTCAGGCTGCATGATGTCATCGGCAATATGGCGGGCTAGACGGTGTCCGAATAGGCGTAGTCTGGCTTCTTTGGCGACTTTGTACATGACAAAAGCATCCCATATTCCTGTCACGGGGATGGCAACCCATTGAAAGCCTAAGCGTGAACTACCTTTACCAAACAAACGCACGAGAATAAATTTTATCAGTAAGCTACTGAGTAACACTTTAGCTTTGTATAACACGCCAACAAACAGAAGCTGGGTTTTTGGTATGTGTTTGAGTGGGTCTATGCCGAGGTAGTGGATAACAGGATCAGGGACTTCTAAGGCAGCGCGTGCCAGCATATTCGGTACGGTGTCAGTATCGGCTAAGCTGTCATCATTCATGCCGTGATGCCCTGTCAGGCAGGCGAGTCCGTGTACAGTTCTTAATCCTAACCAAAATAACACCGTCATTTCTATGGCTAGCATGACGATAATTATCAGAGTATAGCAACTGTAGTACAGGACGTTACTCAGATGTCCTGCATATTTCCATTCAAACCAGACGCTGACCACGGTGGTCAACGCACCGATGCTAAAGGCGATGATGGCGGCAAAGTTAGTGAGACTTTCCGCCAATGATGTCATGATTTCATCGGGCGGTAAGTCATCAATGGCGAGGGTTTCTAAGGTATCTAAGCCTGTTTTTTTGGTCAGGTGTTGGTAATAGTGAACGCCGATTTTTTCTAAAAAACCAGCAGGTTGGTCACGTTGGCAATGGGTTTTATTAGGCGTTTCGGTGGGTTCTGACATGGTGTGTAGTTAGATAGATAGGTGTAATTTCAATCGCGCTTGTTAAAATTAATAACATTTCGTAAGTTGAGGTAAGGTACGAACCCCAACATTTGCACAGTATTACTTGTTTTTGTTGGGATTTGCAATTTCATTTCCGACACATCAATGTCAATGTTGGAGTTAGTGCCTCACTCCAACCTGCGAGCTACATGGCTTAGGAACGAGACAAAATGTCCATTGTGGTTGTTTTTTGTCGGTGAAATTATTTAGTGGCGTTTGTAGCGTTTGTGGCGTGTAGAACAGTTACAATCAGTTCACAGTTACCATGCACACACTTTAAAATCTTCACCTACCCAACACGCCTTATCTTCTGTAGACCTTTTAGCTTCACCCCAGCGTGAATTAATACCATCCGTAGTCAAGCCGCGCACTTCAGCAACGCCCTTTTCAATAATAAACACACTCACATCCGTAATGCCATCGAACAAGGGTTTATTTTTTTGGGGGTTGGCCAGTGCAAAAGAACCTTTTGTATCAGGTATAAACAGACACTTGCCTTTATATACCTGCTCACCAGCACTGTCTACCTGACATTTTACGACTTTATCTGCCGCAATAGTTGGGTCACTTATCAACAGTAATACAGTTAGTAGCGGGATTAATTTTTTCATTTTTTTCTCTTTGTAATGTTGTTGACTATAAAATAAATATTTACTTTGCCCCGCATTCATTTAAGGAAAGAATGCAGCGTAATAAAACCGAAGAAAAGAAATAAACGCTCGTTCTTTTGCCAGTAATTGACTGATTTTTTGTTTAGCATTTGGCATAGTTTTTACTACTTTAGCCAAAGCAGTCCGCGCGTGATGACGTTCGTTATTCAGCCTAGGATTATCTAAATTAAGTAATTGGATGGTGTAATTCGCCTTATTGCTATCTTTTTCACTGGCAATAATAGAACAAATTTCTTTGTGATATGAAAAATATTCGCCAATATCCTGCACAGCAACTGGATTTAAAAAAAGATTACTATCAGTGCCACTGCCTTTTTTATGTCCGCAAGAATGTATGTCTTCAGGACGAAAATTTTCTTTAGCTTCTGGATTACACAAATCGCCATTGCAAGAGGCGATTAAATTCTGATAATCAAAACGCAATTCTGACTTATTGGATTGTTCGACTATATGTTCAATATGGGTATTTGTTTCTTCAATTCCGCGCTCACAATAAGCGCATAGGGTTTGTTGTTCTGCGATTAAATGCAAACGCAATTGTGTTTTGCAATGCAATTCATCCCATGCGGCATTATTATTTAATTGCTGTTTTTCTTGTTCAAAAAAATCGGGCGAGCTATTTTTTTTGATATATCTCATGCAGAATCCCGTAATTCTGTTAAAAATGCCATTTCCTGCATAAATTCCGAATGCTCACTTTCTTGGCTCAATAATCGCGCTTTAATGGCTTTTGCGGCTTCGCTATTTTCTTGTCTATCTTCAACAAACTGTCTGTATTGGGTGTACAAATCAAGCAGTTCTTTCGGTCTAGGCTCTGCGCCCATGATTTCAGACAAAATGGAATTTATATCAATGCCAGAAGGTGGATGCTGTAAATGCAGTGCTTGTATTTTGCCGTTTTGTTTAGTTAATAAAATGCAATTTTGATAGGGAACGCTACTTAAAATTTGCGGTGAATGCGTGGCGACGATAAATTGATTATTTTTGCCAATCTGTGCGTATATTTGCATGATTTTTTGTTGCCAAGCAGGGTGTAAAGCAATTTCTGGTTCATCAATCAGAATAATCGAGTTTCGTGGTTCAATCAGCATTAAGGCAATCACTCGCGCATAAAGCTGTTTTTCACCATCACTTAATTGTTCAATAGTAACCTGCTGGTTGGCTACGTTGGTAAAAACAGGACGATTAAACTGTTCTTTGGATAAACCCGATAATTGCGTTAATAATTGGGCATCTAAAAACTTGGCATTAAACGAATCAACAGCTTGTTTTGTGCGTTTATCGGGATTTGGCTCAAAACTCGCCCGTTCATGACTAATAATGTATTCCTTTATGTAAAATTCGGCATTTCCCAAAATAGCGGCAGTATTTATTTTTTCACTGAATTGATAACGAACGCTTAATTGTGAAATAGGTTGATATGAAAAACTTTGCTGTGAGGGTAAATAAATAATTCGTGGTGCGTCATAAGGTGGGAGTTTTTCTGTGTTTATTTCGATTAACTGTTCAACTATTCTAAAAAAACCAATTTGGTCAAAACCGTATCTGGAAAAGAAATGAAATTCAGGGAGGAAAATTGAGATATTTGAGCGTGCATTGGAACTACATTGTTGGTCTTTAAAATTATCAAAAATAGCATCCAACAAACTGGTTTTACCGCAACCATTCACCCCCGCAATAACGTTAATGACATTCCCCGTCTCTGTACCTTCCGTTTGTTCAGGCACAGGTGTTTGAAAACTAATTTCAATATCTTTTAATACGCGAAATTCGGTAATGTTTATTTTTTCAAGGTACATAGTTATTATCGAAAAGTATTGACGTTCATCGGATTGGCTGATGTGCGAAGCCCATCAATCGCGACTGTTTGTAGTTTGGGTTGCCAAAAAGCGGCAACTCAACCTACGCTGATGACTGTATCATTTTACTGCGCCACTATTATAATTTTCACGCTTAAGATCATATTGATTTTCCATGCCTTCGGTTAGATTATAGCCTTCGGCATTAAATAAATTGCCGATAAAAAATAAACGCATATCGATAATATAAGCGATTTGTTTTATTTTATTTTTTTCAATCATAATAATGGCAAAATGCGGATTACTATCTATCAATTGGATAACAAGTGTTTGCGGATTACTGGGGTCTTCTTTTAATGCAGCTGCAACAATTTGTTTGGCTTTTTCTGTAGTGAGTACGGGATTAGTCGTGGGTAATTGTGCGTTTTTTTCTTGTTTTAATGCCTCTGCATTAAAGTAACCGATGTCATAGGCGATCTTAAATACTAAGCAAAGTAGAATGATGCAACCGTAGAGAGACAGTCCAATTTTTAAACGTCTTCTAACACGCGGATTAGATAATCTTTTAATAATAAAGCGAATTTTCGACATATAGGGTCAGAGTAAAATTAATTTGAATAATTCAATTATTCCTTTTTAGTTTCTTCTTGATTGCTTTGCCATCTATCCCAAGACTGATGCGGGGCGGGTTATTCAACCCGCCCCAAATGTTTGAATTCTGGCATGATGATGTTCAGCGCAACCTCACAATCAAAACGTTGCGACGGGGTAACATACCCCGTCGCGCTTCGGTCAGGTAGGGTGGGCAAGCGTCTTTTTGCTTGCCCACCGATTATGCCAATTCAGCGTGGGCAAACGATAGAGCCGTTTGCCCACCCTACAGGGCTATAATACAAGGGCGCAATAGGCAATAGCGGTATTGCGCTATCGCTAATACGCCTTACGGGTTAAACATCAATTTTTTTGATCCAAATATCGATTTATATAACTCAATATCAGCACGGTAACAATCTTTGACAATCGCAATTAATTCATCGGTATACAATGCCAATGGAGAAGGGCATTGCCCTGCATACTGCAATTGCATAATAGAAAAAGCAGAGTGATAAGCATATTCACCACTCTCACCCATCAGAGTGAATCTATCCATTCCATGTTTAGTTAAATTTCGTGCATCAACGATAGATAAATTAATTTTACCTCTTAGATACTTAGCTGCGTGACTAAATTCTTCCAAGGAAAAATAATCATCATATTGGTCATACAGCAGAAAATCGACTTGTGGTCGCCAGTGTATATCTGAATATCTAAAATCGTTGTTTTGCAATTCTCGTACAAAATAATCAAAACTAGTTGGATGACTAGTCACTGAATATTGTCCATATTTTTTAACAATATTACTAAGATACACACTCACTAATCTAGCATAAGGACAACGTAAAATAACAAAAGTGTAAGCGGCTAGTTGCACACTGGCTAAATCTGTTCTGAAGGTAGCGTTATTTGCATGAATCCAATTAAAATCTTTCTTATCCCGAATACAACCATTTGCCAATGCCAAAGAAAGACGCATAGTCGAACAAGCATTTTTGGGGATAAAACTATAAATGGCGTTTGCGGTGTACAATCGTAAAGCATGATCCATAGCAAACGAGTGTTGTTCATTTTGAGAGAGTGGTTGACAGCTGTTAGAGGCGTAACGGAAAATTCGAGTCATGACAGAAGTATTTCTTTAATAGTGGTAGGATAAGCTGCTGAGGTACGAAGCCTATCAATCGCGAAAGATGGGCTTCCTTGCGTCAGCCCATCCTATGTTCTTGCCTTTCGTGTTTTTCGTGGAAGAGAAACTTACCCCCGCAACGCCTTCAACACCGCCTGCATTGTAACATTAGCATCACCAAATAACATCCGCGTGTTCTCCATCACAAACAACGGATTACCCACGCCTGCATAACCTGAAGCCATACTGCGTTTTAGCACAATCGTGGTTTCACCTTTCCAGCATTCCAATACAGGCATACCTGCAATGGGGCTGTTGGGGTCGGTGATTGCCGATGGATTTACGATGTCATTCGCGCCGATGACGATGGAGACATCGACTTTGCCCCAGTCTTCGTTAATTTCATCCATTTCAAACACGATGTCATAAGGGACTTTGGCTTCTGCTAATAATACGTTCATGTGGCCGGGCATACGACCTGCGACGGGGTGAATACCGAAGCCGACTTTTTTGCCTTTATCGCGTAGCAGTTTGGTGATTTCATAGACCGTGTGCTGAGCTTGGGCGACTGCCATGCCATAACCAGGAATGATGATGATATTTTTTGCGGCTAATAATAACTGCGCGGTTTCTTCGGCTTCTATTGGTTGCACTTCGCCTTCAATGGCTGCGGCTTCACCACCTGAGGCAGTACCAAAACCACCTGCGATGACGCTTAAGAAATGGCGATTCATGGCGCGGCACATGATGTAACTCAGAATTGCACCACTGCTACCAACTAACGCGCCAGTGACGATTAATAAGTCGTTGTTAAGCATGAAACCTGTTGCTGCCGCTGCCCAACCTGAATAGCTGTTGAGCATGGAAACCACGACGGGCATATCCGCGCCGCCGATTGCCATTACCATGTGGACACCAAAAATCAAGGCAATCACGGTCATCATTGCGAGTGGGATTAATGGGCTGCCGCCTGTTTCCAGAGCGTGTAAGAACATCCAACCTAATACAATAGAGCTGATTAATAGACCTAAGTTAAACCAATGCCGTGCGGGCAATAATAACGGTTTGCCGCTGATTCTTTCGCTGAGTTTGCAAAAAGCAATCACTGAACCTGAGAATGTAACCGCACCAATTAAGATGCCGAGGTAAATTTCCAATTCGTGGATGGTTCTTTCTACGCCTTCAATAACAATAGTGTTGTCCATGAAATTAGCGTAACCAACTAGCACGGCTGCCATACCAACTAAGCTGTGCATGATAGCGACTAATTCAGGCATTTGAGTCATGGCAACTTTTGAGGCTGCTCTAACACCAATCGAACCACCGATTAAAATTGCAACTATTAAGATGGTGTAAGAGGTAACAGACGCGCTTAAGGTGGTGGCAATAATGGCAATTGCCATGCCTAACATACCGTAATAATTACCTTTTCTGGCGGTTTCCTGATTGCTTAAGCCACTTAAACTTAAAATAAATAAAATGGTGGCAACGATGTAAGACATCGCAACTAAACTGTGTGTCATCGTATTCTCCGATTATTTTCTAAACATTTCTAACATACGACGAGTGACTAAAAAGCCACCTGCAATATTGATAGAGGCAATAAGCGTGGCAAGTCCTGCCAATACCCTAACGGTGGTATCGGGTGCGGAAATCTGTACTAACGCGCCAATGACAATAATGCCGCTAATCGCATTAGTGACGCTCATTAACGGAGTATGCAGAGAAGGCGAGACATTCCAGATTACTTGATAGCCAACAAAACAGGCTAAGACAAACACGGTGAAATGCGCCATGAATGATTCGGGTGCGACTGCACCAACGCTGAATAATACTAAACCCGCTATCAGCAGCGGTAACAGTTCTTTAAACGGATGTTTAGCGACTGACACATGATCGACAGCAGCGGCAACGGTTGCAGTTGCCTTTGCAGGGGCGGCGGATAAAGTCGGTGGCGGTGGTGGCCAAGTGATTTTGCCTTCTTTAATCACCGTTGTGCCGCGTATCACTTCGTCTTCCATATTGACATTAATTACGCCGTCTTTTTTCGGACACAGTTCAGTGAGTAAATGGCGTAAGTTGGTGGAGTAGAGTTGGCTGGATTGATTGGCTAAACGGCTGGGTAAATTGCTATAACCGATAATAGTCACGCCGTGTTTAATAACCACAGCATCTTTTTCAGTAAGCTCACAGTTACCACCTTGTTCAGCGGCTAAATCGACAATCACGCTACCCGCTCGCATGGAAGCTACCATGTCAGCAGTGATGAGTTTCGGCGCGGGACGACCCGGAATTAACGCGGTGGTGACGATAATATCGACTTCTTTAGCTTGTTCCGCAAATAACGCCATTTCAGCGGCGATAAATTCAGGCGACATGGTTTTAGCATAACCGCCTGTGCCGCCGCCTTCTTCTTTGAAGTCCAGCATTAAAAATTCCGCGTCCATGCTTTCGATTTGTTCTTTAACTTCGGGACGGGTATCGAATGAACGCACAATCGCGCCCATACCTTTGGCTGTACCGATTGCCGCCAAACCTGCAACCCCTGCGCCGATGACTAATACTTTAGCGGGTGGTATTTTACCTGCTGCTGTGATTTGTCCTGTGAAAAAGCGTCCAAAATGCTGTGCCGCTTCGATAATAGCGCGATAACCTGCGATATTTGCCATTGAACTCAGCGCGTCACATTTTTGCGCTCGTGACATTCGCGGCACGCTGTCCATTGCCAATACAGTGGCAGACTTCGCGGCTAACTTGTCCATTAATTCGGGCTGTTGTGCAGGCCAAATGAAACTAATCAGTCGTCCACCATTGGACATTAAATCAACTTCTTGCGGCTCTGGAGCGCGAACTTTCATGACTATATCTGCTTCACGCCACAGAGTTGCTGCATCGGCGACCACTTCCACGCCGACCGCTTGATAAGCCGCATCAGAAATATCAGCGTTTAACCCCGCGCCGCTTTCTATGCAAACAGTAAAGCCTAACTTCATAATTTGTGCGGCAGCGTCGGGCGTTGTCGCAACACGTTTTTCACCTTGGTGAATTTCTTTTGGGATACCAATCTTCATACAGTCTCCTATGGGTGTAATTTAGGGCGTTTTGGTTTCTGATTGAAACTAAAGCCACTGAGCATAGAAGATTGAGGGTAGGTTTTCAATAAAAACCTATCCTGAGTGAATAGCACTATAAAATGCGCGGATGATAGACCGCGCATCACCACAAACGATCTCAGCACATCTTATGATTAGCGTACATTATTATGTTTAGCTACTGCGACAATCTGACACGCGGCAATTTACCACATTTCATCAGTAATTTAAGAATAGCTAAGATACTGTGGCTCGTGAAACACCATTTTCCTCCTCGGAAAGTCATATTTTTATATGGTGCATCTCATCGCGTTGCATAAGGTGATTTTTACGTTATAAACGTAGTATTGGATATTTGCAGTATTGGGTATTTTTAGTATTCACTTTAATGCCATTATCTGTATAATCGGATATTTATAGTATCCATTTTATAAATTAGATATTTTTAGTATCCATTTTCTATCTATTAATACACCATTCTGAGTTATTGCTCTTTCTACCTTCTTAAGCAAGAATAGTGACGGTAGGACGGAACTTTTTTCACTAACTCTTGGTGGGTTGTACTGACTGTAATCACATATTTTTTTCTAAATGCGAGCGGGTCATGCTGATTTGCATTTTTTCAACGCCGAGGTCACCATGAAACGTAAACATACACCTAACGACTTTGATGCTATCGATTGTATTGAACTCAGCAAAAAAACTGCTATTCATGAGGCGGGGCACGCAGCAGCAGTTTATTTTGGCAATAAACAAAAACAGCTCCCCCCTGTTTTTTTTCAGATTATTATGAAAAATTGTTCATGCAACCATGATAATTGCATGACCAAAATAGAAGGCGGTCGCTTGATTCATACCTTACCTGTTTCAGTTGAACAAGCTAATAATCAAAGTTTTATCGAACAAAAACACGTTTATCAACAAGCCTTTGAAGCCGATATTACCAATTTATTAGTCGGGTCGTTAGCGGAAGCACACTATGTTGCACATCGCGATAATGAACTGATTAGCCCGCTTCTAGTGCCGCTGAATGTACTACACAACTATGGTGGTGCATCTGATCTGGAAGTTGTTAATGACTATCTTCAGTGCTTTGTTCCCAATGAGCAGCAACAGAAAGAGAAAGTGAATGAGCTATTTTTGGCGGCGTTTGATTTTATCAATGATTATTCACATTGGTACGCAATTACTGCTCTAGCAGAACATATTTTGAAAAATAACAACAGTATCATTGACTATACAGAAGTGACGACGGTACTAGACAAGCATTTTTCGGACTCAAAAAAACATATTCGGTTTATTAATAGCACCTACACTCGTTAGTTGCTTAAGGTACGCATTGCGTAGTTTTTATCTGGTTAACTGATGTTACGCTCCCATTTTTTAAAATCAATGAGTTACAGTTTTCTGAATTCGCTGTAGCCATTGATTTTTCTGAACGCCTGCGTAACATCTTGTTGGGTAGCGAACGAGTAATCAGGACGGATCGGGAAGCCAAAGGCATAGCGGTTGCGTAGTTTCTGCTGATTTTTGAGTTGATAGTTACACCAAATTACATGTTTGACCCACTACCCAAATCGTCCCCCATTATTAACCGCTTTGTACAATGGGGTGGTCTCTGGGTAAATTCTTCCGAGTTATTAGTTTATATCACTCTAATTATCGGGATAAGGATTATTAACTATAAGGTGTTATTTTTTTTCTACAGGTGCAGACAGTTCCAGAATATGTTTAGAGTTATTGATGGCGGGAGCTGAATTTGTATTATTAGTTGCGGGTGTAGCAGTATTATTAGTTGTGTTGGTGGGCTTTGCTGATGCTGGGCTATTAGTCTTGCTAGAGGGGCTGTTGGTACTAGGGGCATTGTCTTCCTCTAGGTCATCGTTACTAGGCGGATTGCCGTCATGAACTAAATACTCACGGCGTTGTTGATAGGCATTTTTAATAAAGTCATAACGATCAACTGCTCCTTCATTAATTACTTTTTCAGTGGTCATTAAGCCAGCGCGGGTGTCAGCTATATTCACAGCCCTACCACCTGCGGCTGCCGCACTTGCAACGCCGCCAAATGCAGAGACATACGTTAATGGATTTAATAACGCATCACCAACAAGACCGACAGTATCTCTAGGGGAGCTAGGACCGAAGAGCGGTAGCACTAAGTAAGGACCTGCTGGAACACCCCAGACACCTAATGTTTGTCCAAAGTCTTCATTGTGTTTAGGTAAATCTACCAATTGGGCTACGTCAAAAAACCCCGCAACACCCGCTGTCGTATTAATAACAAATCGACTTAAATCCATGCCACTTTGCAGCAATTTAAATTGTAACAAATCATTAACAGTGACACCTATATCACCAAGGTTACTAAAAAAGTTGGTCACGCCTTCATCAACGAAATCAGGCGTTACAGCCGTATAGCCTTTAGCAACAGGTTTTAAAACAGCTTTATCAATTGTGTCATTAAATGACTGTGTACCCTGATTCCAGCCCTGAAAAGTATCTTTTGGATCAGTTGTTGCGCAGCCGCCAAGTGCAATTGAGATAGCCAAGCTAGTCAATGACAAGGTTGTGTTAATAGTGGTTTTTTGCATAATCATTGCCCAGATCTTTTTTGCTTTGTTGTTGATGTGATGTATTCCTTGATTATACAACAGTCGATTAATAGTTGTGATAGCTTGTTTTAATGTAAGTTTATTTTTCCGATAATTAGCGTGCTGTTTTTGGTAAAAACGGCTTAGTTATTAGCGATAGGTTAATGACGGATTATTTTTCTTTGATTATTTCAACAAGAACTCAAAAATTTCAGGCAAAAAAAAGAGCTTATACAAAACCGTATAAGCTCTTGAATTCTTTGTGGTGCCTCGGGCCGGAGTCGAACCGGCACGTCCTTACGAACGAGGGATTTTAAGTCCCTTGCGTCTACCAATTTCGCCACCGAGGCATCAAATTGAACTGCCTATTATATAGCGAATGTTTAAAAAATCTAGTTTTATTTTCGATCTATCTAAATAAATAAGGTGATTAGTGCTGAAATAAAAAATGGTAATTATTTTTACTCCAGCAATTTCAAGCTATTTTTTCAAATACTTCATCGCAAAATCGTAAATTACACGACGTTTAACAAATGCGGCATAACCTAATAAACCTAGCATTAAACCATTAAACAATTTACCTAATACCGAGCCTTGATCTACGTTAGCCGCTGCTTCTAAAGCATCCGCTGTTTTACTAGGGTCTTTTTCAACAGGTGGAATAGCGACTTTAGACGGTGTAATAGCAGCTTTTAAATCAGGCAATCCTAAACTACGGAAAGTATCGTAATCTTGCCAGATAGGGTATTTTCCTTGCCACAGTTCTTTAGTGAAATAAGGGGCAAGACTCATACCGTGTGACATCGGAATACCTTTTTCATCGTAGAAGCCTTTATAAACTACCAAACTTATATCACCGCCTTCGCCGTGTCCATCCGTGGTAAATGATTTTTCAACGTGGTCATGAAACATCCAAATACCTTGTCCAAAGCTATTTATGCCATCATCTTTACCATTTAATTCTAAATCTATCCGTTGCGCAGGCACCATACCATGTACGTCACGTTGAATATAAGAGCCTGGCCCATTATCTACGCCATCGTAATGAGTAATAGTCGGTTTATGCCCATGAATGTGCATAGCAAAAGATTCTGTATGACCGTTCAATATACGCAATTTAACTTTTTGATTTTCTTCCATGTGAATCAACGACTCCCTTAAGGTATAAGGGAAAGACCGCCCATTGAGCATAAAATAATCATCGGCAGCGTCGGTGATGTCGTATTCAGTGTTCATGTGTTTAGCAATCAAACGCGGATCATTAGCAGAACGCGCCACTAATTCATGCAGTTCTTTATCAGCTGATTGATAGTGTAAATCGTATTCTCTGGCATATTTTTCCAGCACGGCAGCCGATGGATGACGCACTTGTCCCGCACCGACGTTTAGCGTTTGTGGCCAGTTATTAGGACGATTTTCTTCAACGATAAACATACCTTGCAAGCCCATAGGAATATGGGTGTGTGGCTGAACGTGACAGTGATAATACATCGTGCCTGGTTGACGCGGCTTAATCACATAAGTTTTACTTTCACCTGGCATGGTGTCCATATTACTGGTTTGTCCAACGCCGTCATTACCGTGATCGCTGTGATCCATGAACGGATGATCGACACCGTGTAAATGAATAGAGTGTGGCAAATAATGCGTGTTTTCTAATACGATGTGGACAATATCATCTTGTTCAACGCGAATAACAGGGGAGGGGACGCGCAACAATGAATTTGCTTCCGTTTCATAAAGACTGAGCGTAGACATATCACGCGTTTTCGGCGCGTAAACCCAGAAAGTTGGGCGTATATCGGGGGCAATATCAAACGTGGTAATAGGCGTTTTAACGTCAGGTGAATGTCCATTCAATTCAACAACTTCTAATTTAATAACAATTTTATCAGGATCACCGTCACCATCCATGTCATCTGACATAGTAATCGCATCAGCGGCAAGTTGAGTATTCATCAATGTTTCCATTGAAACCCCATTAGTGCCTTTAACAAACGCAGCAACATCAGACGGATTATCAGGCGTACATAAACGTGATTCCTGTATTTTTACACCATCAACAACTTGTTCTTCACGCCATTTCGGATCAATAAAATTAGAGCAGACCTCTTCTACTTTTCCCAGTTCAACTTTAGCCGTAGGGGGTAAATCGGTAGCTGCCATACTCCAAGAATTTATAAGGAGTAAGCTAATGCTTCCAGTAAGGGTGATAAATTTTTTACGCATTAAGATGACCTCGGAAAACATAGACAAAAAAACGAGTCGTGGCTAAGAAAAGCACGATTATTATTATGGGTATAGTGTAACTGAATATACTTTTTAAGTCCTTTTTAGCTGGTCTATAAGTATACATTAATAGACAAAAGTTAGCATATCGCATTGTGATACTTTACCAACGTAACCAGTTTATTCTAGTTCCCACGCGCTGCGTGGGAATTCATACAGACCGCGCTGCGGTCTGTTCAACGCGGCGCGTTGAGACTGCATTCCCACGCGGCGCGTGGGAACGAGTAAAAGTGTGTTAGCTATATTTGCTTTTTTAACGTGATATTTCCTTTACAATAGTTACCTTACAAATTTAAACCTTACCGCCATGACTAAAATTTTTATCAGCTACAGTTGGGACAGTCCAGAACATAAAGATTGGGTCTTCTTTGAAATTGCCGAAAAACTACGCGATGACGGTTTAGAGTGTGTTTCAGACCACGACGTTGGTTTTCAAGAACAACGCTGGACTAACTGGATGGAAGACCAAATCGAAGAAGCGGATTTTGTTTTAGTGGTTTGTACAGAAATTTATTTAAAGCGTTATCGTGGCAAAGACACAGACGGTGGACGTGGTGTGACTTATGAAGGCGCGATTATTAGCCAAACTTTATACGATGCCCATTGCCGTAATAAAAAATTCATTGCTGTGATTCCAGAAGCGGGTAGTTTTGATAACGTGCCGTCGATTTTAAAAGGCTACAATATCTACCAACTGCCGCAACAATACGACGATTTATTCCGCATAATCAGCAAGCAACCCGAATACGAATCTTCACCCGTTTCGCCTAGCATCAAAACGCTACCCGTTAAAAAAAAACTAAATAATCCCGCACCCACCTTCCGCCATAACCGCCTAACCAACCCCAAAGGCAATTTTTTTGGACGTGTTGAGGAATTAGCATTACTCGACAACGCGCTGACTGATACCGACACCTTTATCATTCAATTCATTGCCGCAGGGGGTACGGGTAAAACTAAATTACTGCACTATTGGCTAGACCAACACACAGAGTTGTCCGTGTTGGCGTGGTCGTTTTATTCACAAGGGGCGAGTGAAGACAAACAAGTGTCTAGCAGTCCGTTTTTTGACTTTGCGCTTGAACAACTTAACGCCGAACAACGCACATTTAACAGCGACGAAGACAAAGGCGATTACTTAGCCAAGTTGTTAAAAACTCAGCCCTGCGTGTTGGTGTTGGACGGTTTAGAACCCTTGCAACACGCAACTAAAGGAATGCGCGGCGAACTTAAACACAAAGACATCCGCGCCTTATTGCGTAGTCTTGCCAGTCAAACGCCAGACTCTAAAGTGCTGTGTATCATCACCAGCCGTCTTGCGGTGCAGGATTTAGACGGACGTTCGCACGTTAAAACCAAAGACCTGCATAATTTAATAACGGCTGACGGTGTGCGGTTATTGCAAGACTTAGGCGTGACAGGACAGAAACATGAATTAGCAAAAGCCGTTGAAGAATACGGCAATCACGCGCTGGCGTTGAGTTTATTGGGTAATATCTTGGTGTATCAATACGATGGTCTAGTGACGCAACGTGAGCAAATAGCCGAGTTAATCGAAGAGGACGGCGATAGCACCAGCCGCCATGCCTTTAAAGTCATGCAAGCCTACGCGCATTCGTTTGGTGAGAATGCCGAAGGGCGATTATTAAATTTATTGGGTTTGTTTGACCATCCGATTGATAAAACCGTGTTGCGCTGGTTGCGTGAACAACAAATTGCCGACTTAACGGCGGGCATGAATGAACGCGAATTTAATCGCGCTGTGCAGAGTTTAATTAAAGACCATCACTTACTCAGCCAACAAGAAAACACCCCCGAAGTCATAGACTGTCATCCCTTATTGCGTGAGTATTTCGGCAAACAGCTACAAACACACTGCCCTAGCGCGTGGCAACAAGCCCATGAGTGCTTGTATCACTATTACCAAACTCTACCCAAACAACCACAACCCGACACCCTAGCGGAGATGCAGCCCTTATTTGCCGCCGTTGCGCATGGCTGTGCGGCGGGTTTGTATAAACCAGCCTATATTGATGTTTATGACTCACGCATTCGGCGCGGCAATGAGGATTTTTTGACTAGAAAACTGGGCGCGTTCAGTGATGATTTGGCAGTATTAGCACATTTTTTCAGCCCACCGTGGTCACAGCCCGCCGCCTCATTAGCCGATAGAGATAAAGCCGTTGCTTTGGGCATTGTGGGTTTTTACTTACGCGCCTTAGGGCGTTTGCGTGAGGCATTGCCCGCTATGCAAGCGAGTTTGACTATGCACATAGAACAAAAAAATTGGCAAGAGGCGGCATTAACGGCAAGCAATCTCAGCGAGTTAGCACTGCTCTTAGGTGAATTAACACAAGCGATAGACTACGGCAAACAAGCGGTGAGCTATGCGGATGACTCCAAAAATGAATTTCTGCGTATGGGATTTCGCACCACGCTTGCCGATGCACTGGCGCAGAGCGGTGAACTAGCGCAAGCCTTAGCTCTGTTTAAAGAAGCCGAACAGCTCCAGCAACAACGCCAGCCATACTATCCATTATTGTATTCTTTGCAAGGCTTTCGCTATTGCCAACTATTATTGGCAAGCGGTGAACTAGACACGGTGATACAACGAGCTGAACAAACGTTGGTATGGTCAAAAGAAGCAAACGCAGGTTTATTAAACATCGCTCTCGATAAACTCACCTTAGCCAACGCCTATTCACAACGCGCTGTGCGTGACCACAAGCTCAACGACCAACAAACCGCCGCCGATTTTTTTCAGCAAGCCATTGCGGGATTAGAAGCCGCAGGAAGGCAAGACTGGCTAACACGCGTCTTATTAGACCGTGCCGCGTTTTATCGGCAAAGCCAACAATACGATAAAGCACAACAAGATTTAAACCGTGCGTTTGACATTGCCGATTACAGTGGTATGCGTTTATATCTCTGCGATTATCACCTAGAAGCCGCCCGCCTCGCCCTCGCACAACACGAACACGCATCAGCAACACAGCATCACACCAAAGCCGAAGCCTTGATTAAAGCGACAGGCTATCACCGCCGTTTAGCCAACTGTCAGGAACTTGGGCGTTGCCTCACAAAATTAAGCAAAACTTGATTGCCAGCGCGTCGCTCTTTTTCATCGTTACAACACTCTGCGTTGTAATGTCTAGGTTCTCACTGCCCACAGTTAAGAATTTACTGTAGGGGCAATCCCTTGTGGTTACCCTGATAACAACCTATTATTAGAGGCTGGCACAAGGCACAGCCCCTACTGTCCATCACCTATCACCGTTTAATCATTAAGAGACTTAATCATGCGCCTTAACTCATTTCCAAACATTTTATTGCTAATGTTAGTAGTCTTAGCGAATACCGCCCACGCCGAATCGCCTGTTTTAAAACCGTTTGTTAGCGGTAGTTATCAGCAACTTTTAACCAGCAATGCGGGAAAACCATTTATGTTGGCGGTGTGGTCAATTACCTGCCCGTCCTGCATTAAAGATATGGCTGTATTGAGTGCGGTTCACAAAGCCCATCCTGAGATTAAAATCGTCATGCTCAGTACCGATGACATTGCAGAATCTGCCGAAGCACAGAAAATATTGGCGGCTAATCAATTGGCGGAGCTTGAAAACTGGATTTATGCCGAAGAAAATACTCAGAAACTGCAATTTGAACTTGATCCAAAATGGTACGGCGAATTACCAAGAACGTATTTTTTTGATAAAACCCAACAACGTGATGGTGTGAGTGGCGTGTTATCCAAAGAAGACTATGAAGCACGGCTGAATAAAATATTAAAATAAATTGTTTTGTCTATTTTGTGGGCTTAACTACGCATTCCTGCTTTACAATGCCTGCCATTAAATGAATGCTGGGAATCGTTATGAATAACCAACTGCCAATTATTTTGGCTTCTGCTTCACCACGCCGTAGAGAACTGCTAGACCAGATAGGCGTTTGGTACACTGTTTATGCCGTGGATATTGATGAAACACCGTTAATCAATGAATCTCCGTTGGCGTATGTACAACGGCTGGCAGCGGAAAAATCGGCACGGTGTGTGGAACAGTTACAAACTCGTCAATCGGTGTTAGCGGCAGATACGGCAGTGGTATTGGGTGATGTCATTATGGGTAAACCCAAAGATAAAGCGGACGCGCTCAGTATGCTAAGGCAGTTATCGGGGCAGACACATCAAGTTTACACGGCGATTTCTTTACGCGGACAGGAACACAGTCAAGCGGTGAGTATCACCGATGTCACTTTCAGGGCGTTGACTGAGCAGGAAATGGTCGCTTATTGGCACAGCGGTGAACCACTGGATAAAGCAGGGGCTTATGCGATTCAAGGCAAAGCCAGTGTGTTTGTCACGACACTTTCAGGTAGTTTTTCAGGCGTAGTCGGTTTGCCATTATATGAAACAGCACAGCTTTTAATGCAACATGGCATACCCCTATGAGTGAAGAAATTTTAATCAATATCACCCCGCATGAAACCCGCGTTGCCGTTATTGAAAATGGTGTATTGCAAGAATTAATCATTGAGCGCGGGCGTGAACGTGGCTTAGTGGGCAATATTTATAAAGGTGAAGTCTGTCGGGTGTTGCCAGGTATGCAGGCGGCGTTTGTTGATATTGGTTTGCCAAAAGCGGCGTTTTTACATTTGTCTGATTTATCGACGCAAGAGTTAGAAAGAGAAGGCTCAGAACAAATTGAGCATTATCTGCATGAAGGGCAGCATATTATTGTGCAAGTGGTCAAAGACCCGCTAGGTACGAAAGGCGCGCGGCTGACTACCGATATATCAATCCCCTCGCGTTTTCAGGTCTATATGCCTTATGCCGACATTTCTGGTGTCTCGCAACGTATCGAATGTGAACCAGAGCGGATTCGCTTGAGAGCGTGCGTGGAAGCCTTTAGACAGGAACATGGTTGCGGTGGGTTTATTGCTAGAACCGCAGCGGAATGTGTGGAAGAAGAGATACTCGTCGCCGATATGCTGTTTTTATTGAAATTATGGGAATCCATTTCAGAAAAAATTGCTGAAACGAAAGCTAAAGCCTTTATTCATAAAGATTTGCCGCTCAGTATTAGAATGTTAAGGGATTTACCCAAAGAAGGCTTAGACAGAATTCGCATTGATTCCAAGGAAACGTATCATAAATTGGTAGAATTTGCTGCCATTTTTGCTCCCGAAATTGCCCCAATTATTGAGCATTACACAGGCGAATGCCCTGTGTTTGATATTTACAATGTCGAGGACGAAATAAAAAAAGCCTTAGAGCGTAAAGTTAAATTGAAATCGGGCGGGCATTTAGTCTTCGATCAAACCGAAGCGATGACCACTGTGGATGTCAATACGGGTAGTTATGTTGGTGGACGTAATCTGGAAGAAACTATTTTTAAAACTAATCTGGAAGCGGCGCAAACTATTGCTAGGCAACTGCGCTTGCGCAATTTAGGCGGTATTATCATCATTGATTTTATTGACATGAAAAGTGTAGAGCATAAACAGCAAGTGTTGCAGGCGTTGGAACGTAATTTAGCCAAAGATAAAGCCAAAACTAAAATTACCGAGGTATCAATTCTAGGTTTAGTCGAAATGACCCGCAAACGCACGCGCGAAAGTTTGTCGCATATTCTCTGTGAGCCTTGCAGTGCGTGTGGTGGTCGTGGAGTGTTAAAAACTGCTGAATCCATGTGCTTGGAAATATTTCGTGAAATTATTCGTGAAGTCCGTTTATATAAAGTACAAACGTTATTAGTGCTTGCGTCTAACGAGGTAGTCGCCATGTTGTTGGATGAAGAAGCCGATATGTTGGCAGAATTAGAAATATTTTTAGATGTACAAATTAAGTTTAGAGCCGAGTCAGAATACAATCAGGAACAATATGACGTGGTACTTCTTTAAGGTTCAGCGTTTGACCTTTTTCCTTTAACCTTGAAGCTGTTTTCATGATTCATCATATTAAACGCGCCACGCGCCACCTTATTTTTTGGTCTTTGATTACTAGTGCGATAGCTTTATTAACGGTGCGTTTGTTATTGATCGGACTTGACTACTATAAACTCGAATTAGCCGCCGAAATCAGTAAACAAGTTGCAGCACCTGTCACTATTGGTCACTTGAAGACTCATTTTCATCATTTTAGCCCGCAATTGATACTGGAAGATATTGCCATTGCTACTCCAACTAACAACACCGAATCGCCGCCCATTCAATTGCAAGAAATGCGTATCGGGATTAGTTTGGTTGACTTGGTACTGAGTCGCGATGTGTTGGCATCGACGTGGATTACGTTGGTAGGCGCGAAGCTCACGGTAAAAAAACAAGCTGATGGTAGCATCGCGATTGTCGGTTTAAAAGCAGGCAGTGGACAGCCGCTATGGTTATTGCAAGGTCGAAAATATCAAGTATTACAAAGCACGCTAACATGGCAGGATGAACAAAAGAAAGTCAAGCCACTGGTGTTTAATGATGTCAATATCATGATACGCAATAAAGACAACCACCACCGCGTTAATGTGTTAATCAATTTAGATAAAAAACAAGGCGAGTCATTAAGCGTGTCACTGGATATTAAGGGCAATATTTTTGAGCCATTAGCCATTAATGGGTTTGGGTTTATTGAAGGTAAAGGTCTCAATCTACCCGAATGGACTCCGCTAGAGTTGCCGCTGACCATGAGCATTAAATCAGGCAATGGAGATTTCAAAGTCTGGGGAACGTGGCAAAACTCACAGCTGGTGTCCATTATAGCTGACGTACAAGCAAAGAAATTACAACTGAGTCGGCAACATAAAAATGATTTTATTAGTCATCATTTTTCAAGTCTGTTTTTTTGGACAAAGACTAACAATCAATGGCAAGTGGATGTTGAGCGGTTTTTATTGGAAACGGCAGATAAAAAATATCCCGCTGCTACATTCACTGTATCAGGTGTCAGTGATGAACATCAGCAACTGCACAGTATAAAACTAGTCACGCCCGCTTGTGATATACAGCAAGTTACCAGTCTCGCCGCTTTTTTCGCGCCATTAACGGATGAACAAGCTAAGCTATTGGCACAAGCACAAGCAAAAGGCATATTAGAAAATTTCACCGTATCGGCGAATCTTGACACTAAACAGTTTGCTATTGCGAGCAGGTTTAATCACCTTAGCATTGAACCGCTGTTATCACTACCCGCTGTGGAAAATCTCACAGGGCGGCTGGTCGGCAATAATCAACATGGTTTTATACGTTTAAATACGACTAATGCGCAATTTAAATACCCAACTTTGTTTCGTAACATTATCCCTATTGACACACTGCAAGGGTCACTCACTTGGCAACAAACAGCGGACGACTGGAGGGTCGCCAGTTCGATGCTTGAAGTAAACTCGCCCGATATTCACAGTAAAACCCGCTTGCAACTCATTATTCCTAAAGAAAATCTACCTGTGTTTATGGATTTACAAATGGCGTTTTCGGGTAAAAATATGGCTAAAGCCAGCACTTATTATCCCATTAGCGTAATGGATCCTAACTTAGTCTATTGGCTGGATCATGCGTTTATCGGCGGTAACGTGCCTAAAGGGGACGTGTTATTTTACGGTAATCTAATCGACTTTCCATTTAAGAAAGGGCAGGGCGTGTTTCAAGCCATATTTCAAGCGAAACAACTGGAACTTATTTATCATCCCGATTGGCCACATTTAACCGAAGTAGAGGGTGAGGTATCCTTTTTTCAAAACGGTTTACAGATCAATATCGCTCAGGGTAAAACGAATAACATTCAGATTAAACAGGCTGATATCAGCATTCCTGTGTTAGATAAATGTGATCGCATACAGGTTAATGGCGCGTTTGCTGCCACTATCGCCGATACCTTAACGTTTTTACAAAAAACGCCCTTAAATTTACCCATCAATGCGGTATCGAATGCCATTACCACACGAGGCAGCACCGAGGTGAATTTGGATCTCACAGTCCCTTTAATTAATATTCCACCGAAAATTAATGGCACAGCGACTCTAAGCAATGCTAATTTAACGGTCAACGCCTTGAACTTATTAATTGATAAAATGACGGGGGCGTTAAAATTCACCGAAAAAGGCATTTACACGGATAATATCAATGCGGTGGCGTTAGGCTATCCCGTGAAAATTGCTATTAAAAGTGATGAGCAAAAAACCACGGTTAACGCCACTGGTCGCGCAGGTATTAATGAACTGCGCGAACAATTTAAAATGTCTGGTTGGTCGCTTGCAACAGGGTCTAGTGATTATAAAGTAGAGTTAAAACTACCTTATGCTAATACCCCATCGGAACTCAATATACAATCTACGCTAGTGGGGATAAGTCTCGATTTACCCGATGGCTTAGCGAAAACCAGTCAGCAACAGCGTCCGCTAGCATTAACTTTTAACCTAGTTGATAAGCCATTATTACCGATTAGCATCAATTATGATAATAAGCTCAAAGCCGCGTTAAACTTCGATAGTAAACAACAAGTCATTCAAGCGGGATCTGTTTTAATCGGCACCGCTAATATTAGTGCAGTACCTAAAGCAGGGATAAAATTAGAAATCAACAGTGAACAACTTGCCTTGCAAAATTGGCTAGACATTGGTTATTCACTTGCGAAACATGACCCAGTCGCAGCAACACCGACCACTACCCCGATTAATGAAATAAACATTCACAGTGATTCCGCGTTATGGAAAAAAACGCCGTTAGGTTTATTTGATTTAAATCTAAAACCGAATGGTAAACAGTGGACAGGCAGTCTCAACAGCCAATTCGCTAAAGGTAAAATTAACATTCCTTTTGACCTAACAGGCGAAAACCGTATCGCATTGAACATGGAGGAACTGGATTTTTCGCTGGTTAAACAACTGGGTAATCAAGACAGCACAGAAGCACCCTCACTTGCGCCAGCAGCCATGCCTTTATTCACCTTAACTAGCCAAAAAACCCGTTGGCAAGGTATCGAACTGGGGCGGCTAAATCTAATCACCGACCGTATCAGCAACGGCATTGCGTTTAAAAATGTCGCACTGAATAGCGATTTGCAAAAACTGACGCTTTCAGGTGACTGGCAAGTCAATGGCAAACAATCTATTACTCACGCACAAGGTCGATTAGATATGCCGCGTGCAGATGAACTGTTTAAGCGATTGGACATCAATAAAGATTTCACTAATACCAGCGGAGTCATTGATTTTAATGTGCAGTGGCAAGGCGCACTGCAACAGTTTTCTATTGCCAACGTGCAAGGACAGCTAGACGCTGAATTTAAAGAAGGACGCTTATTAAGCGTTGAACCAGGTTTTGGACGCATACTCGGTGTATTAGCCGTTGCCCAATGGATAAAACGGTTACAACTTGATTTTAGTGACATTTACCAAGAAGGGTTAACCTTTGACAGCATCACAGGGCATTTTGATTTAGCACAAGGTAAAGCGCGGACAAACAATTTAATTGTTGATGCCATTCCCGCAAAAATCACCCTCATAGGCGACACTGATTTTCTGCGGCGCACTGTTGATTATAGCGTAATGGTCGCGCCAAAAAGTGCCGATGCTGTGCCTATAGCTGGTACAATCATGGGTAAAGTCGCTTCATTAATCGGCAAATCTTTAACAGGAAAAGACCAAGATGGCTTTTTCTTTGGCTCACAATATTTAGTCAGTGGCAAATGGGGTAACGTGAAAGTTATTCCACATCATGAAAACGATGGCTTATTGCAAAAAACGTGGAATGGTCTCACCGACTTTTCATGGCTCAATCAACAAAAAGAATAACAAAGGAAAACACAATGAGTAAATGTGCCGCCATACAAATGGCATCTGGTCCAACCGTTAGTTCTAACTTATTAGAGGCTGAAAAACTGATTGCCGAAGCAGTGAAAGCTGGGGCAAAATTAGTTGCGTTACCCGAAAATTTTGCCTTAGTAGGCAACCACGAAACTGATAAAATTAAAGTAAAAGAAGTCGAGGGTACAGGGGTTATTCAAGACTTTTTATCAGCCACCGCTAAAAAATACGGCGTTTGGATTGTCGGCGGCACGATGCCAATTGCAGGCGATGATCCCAATAAAGTTCGCGCCGCGTGCTTAATTTATAATGATCTCGGTGAACGTGTTGCACGCTATGATAAAGTCCATTTATTTGATGTCAGCGTCCCTAACACTAACGACGTATACCGCGAATCAGATTCTATCGAAGCAGGCACACAACCCTTAGTCATTGATTCACCCTTTGGTCGCTTAGGCATAGCCATTTGTTACGACTTACGTTTCCCTGAGTTTTTCCGTAATATGAGCGAATTAGGCGTAGACGTACTGATTATTCCTGCTGCGTTTACTCATGAAACAGGTGCTGCACATTGGGAAATCTTATTGCGTGCCAGAGCCATCGAAAACCTGTGTTATGTCATCGCCCCCAATCAAGGCGGCTTTCATAAAAATGGTCGTCGAACCTTTGGACACAGCATGATTATTGATCCGTGGGGAGTCATATTAGATTGCTATAAAATGGGAGCGGGTTTTGTCTGTGCTGACATCGACCCTGAACGATTACAAAAAGTACGCAGTGCCTTTCCTGTCTTAAATCATCAACGTTTTTCGTGTGAAAAAATATGCAAACCTTAATTAAAAGCCTATTACTAGCCACCGCCTTAGTCTCTTGTGGAACAGGCAGCGACAGCCGTTATCGCGATATATCACAACTTGAGCGACCACCGACACTACCCAGTAATCCCTCTTCTCGTCCCAGCGAAAGCTACGCTGTTGATGACAGCCGTATTGAAAAACGCTCAGAAACCGTAGGACTAGGCGACAAAGTGTATTTAACCGACTCAAGTCCACTACAACTACGAATTAAACAACCCATCGACAAAGCATGGTACGCCTTAGCGCAAGCCATTAAACAAAGTAACTTTAAAATCAACGATTATAATCGTGAAAAACGGGTTTATTACGTTAGCTCTGGTGAATCATCGGAGGGTTTTTTCAGCTTTCTATCCAGCGATAAAAAAATCAGTTATGTATTGAGCATGAAAGGTTCAGGCAATGAAACCGCCGTCATGGCAAACCTAGCCGCTGAACAAAGTGGCGCGTCAAACAACCAAGACGGCGTAGATTCTTCAGAGAAGCAAGACGACAATAATCCAGAAAAAGTCTTGCGGTTGTTATACAGCATTCTCCATGACGACTTAAAACTCGACTATAACGGGTCTTAATCTTTTGATTGAACACAGGTTACATGGATGCTTTAACAGCGGAGAAATATGAACCATTCTTTTACCTTTATTGATTTATTCGCAGGCATTGGCGGCATTCGCCTTGGCTTTGAGGCTTACGATTGTAAAAACGTATTTTCTTCAGAGTGGGACAAAGATGCGCAAGCCATGTATGAAGCCAATTTTAATGAAAAACCACACGGCGATATTAATCTCATTGACCCAGAAAGTATTCCAGACCACGATATTTTATTAGCGGGTTTTCCCTGTCAGCCGTTTAGTATTGCAGGGAAAGGTTTAGGTTTTGCTGATACCAGAGGCACATTATTTTTTAATATTGAAGCCATACTTAAAGCCAAAAAACCGCGTGCTTTTTTGCTGGAAAATGTAAAACGTCTGACTACTCACGATAATGGTCAAACGTTTGCGGTGATCGTAGAAAAGTTAAAAGCACTGGGTTATACGGTTTATACAAAAGTTTTTAATTCTTTAGATTTTGGTTTGCCGCAAAAACGCGAACGCATTTATTTAGTCGGTTTCTTAGAGCCGCTGCATTTTAATTTTCCCACGCCATTAGGTTATTACCAGCCGCTAACGTCTATTCTTCAAGCCGATAGCGATATACCACAAAGCTATTTTCTGTCAGATACCATCAAACAAAATCGTCTGAATGCGGTAAAAGGCACGCCTCCTGTTCCATCAATATGGCATCAAAATATAGGCGGCAATATTTCTGCGTTGCCGTATTCGTGTGCATTAAGAGCGGGTGGCAGTTATAACTATTTAGTGGTCAATGGTGTGAGACGCTTGACCGATAGGGAAATGTTACGCTTACAGGGTTTTCCTGACGATTTCAAAATTACCATACCCTATTCAGGCGTGCGTAAAGTGGCAGGTAATTCGGTGTCTGTGCCTGTAATTAAAGCGATAGCGGGGGAAATGATGAAAACATTGCAAAGTTGCACACCAGTAAATAAGTCAATTGACTTCACTGATTTAACTAACTTTAGAGAAACGTTATGCCACAAAGAAACTTTTCATACGGTAAACATTGCCAAAACTGCCCATATTGCAACCAAGCACATTTAATAAATACAAGCTATCAAACAACCAGAACGCTTGCACCTGTTGGTTTGGAAGATAATGGTAGTGATACTTTGCTTGTATTCCAAGCACCTGGCGAAGAAGAATGGATGAAACAAGGAATACCTTTATATCCAGAAATTAAACGAGGAGGAACTGCTGGCAGCAGGATTAAACTGTCATGGGAACGAGAACAAAAATGCAGAAATACTTCAAGTCCAACCCGTACTGATTACGATATTGTTAATGTGGTGCAATGTTTTCCAGATAAAGACCCTAACAGCAATGAAAATAGAGATGCCAAGCCAAATGTAATGGCTGTTTGCTGTTGCTCTAATCGCTTGTTGACCATTTTGCAGCAAAAAAATTATGTAAAAATAATAGCATTTGGGGACATTGCACAGCAGGTTTTACCTTCTTTAATTAGTAGATTGTCGCTACAACCTAATTTTATAAATGCTCCACATCCAACTGGCGGAACTTTAAATACAACTCTTGATGCTTTATGGTAAAACTTAGAGCCAGACACACCGTGTCGGTGTAACTAATGCCGCCGATAGAGGCTTAGATATGTGGGCAAACTTTGGACTCGCCATACAAATCAAGCATCTTTCATTAGCCGAAGAGCTAGCAGAAAATATTGTTTCATCAGTATCTGCCGACCGCATTGTGATTGTTTGTAAAGCGGCTGAACAAAAAATAATCATTTCCTTGCTTAATCAACTGGGTTGGAAGTCGAAAATACAAAGTATCGTTACCGAAACCGACTTGTTGAGATGGTATGAAAGAGCATTACGCGGCAAATTCGCAGATTCAATCGGTGATAGTGTTTTACAAAAGTTAGCCAATGAAATACAAGTTGAATTTCCTACTACCGACAAAAGGGAGTTTTTGCAGTTTATGGAGAAACGCGGTTACGACAAATTAACAAATCCAAATTGGGTAAAATAATGATTAAAAATCTCTAAAGTAGAGTGAATTTTACAAACTTAGCTTGATAATAAAGCTCAATCCACCTAACACCTTGAACATTAAAACCCTATGGAACTATTAAACCTAACCAAACAAGCCATCCTCGCGCCTGCGGGTCTTCAAGAACAGGATATTGAAAAAATCCTTGCTCAACTGCTTAGCTCGCCTGTTGAGTTAGCGGATATTTATTTTCAATCTAGTCACTCTGAATCGTGGGTGTTGGAAAGTGGCATTATTAAAGAAGGTAGTCACAGCATTGAACAAGGCGCGGGAATTCGTGCCGTGTCAGGTGAAAAAACGGGCTTTGCGTATAGCGACCGTTTGGAGTTGCCTGTATTACTGGAAGCGGCTAACAACGTGAAAGCGATTGTCAGACTAGGGCAAAATGCGCAAGTCAATTTAATGAGCAAAAATGCCACGCCTAAAGCACACTATTACGCGCCGCTGAATCCCTTAAAATCGTTAACTGATACTCAAAAAATTGCATTATTAAAAAAAGTCGATAGCGAAACGCGCCAAATTGATACCCGTATTGAAGAAGTCATCGTCAGTCTCAGCGGCGTGTATGAACACGTTTTGATTGCCAATCAAGATGGTTCGTTGTACGCCGATATTCGTCCTTTAGTGCGCATGAATATCAGTGTTATCGTGGTCGATAATGGTAAACGTGAACAAGGCAGTATGGGCGGCGGTGGACGCTGTGATTATCAGTATTTTATAGATGAAGACACCGCGCTGGGCTATGGGCGCGAAGCAGTCAGAATCGCATTAGTTAATTTAGACGCGGGTGAAGCTCCAGCGGGTACGATGCCTGTGGTCTTAGGTTCAGGCTGGCCGGGAATTTTACTGCATGAAGCCATTGGTCATGGTTTAGAAGGCGACTTTAACCGCAAAGGCACATCGGCATTCAGTGGTCGTGTTGGTGAACGAGTGGCATCTGATTTATGTACTGTGGTTGATGACGGCACATTACAGGGACGACGTGGCTCTTTAAGCATTGATGATGAAGGTACGCCGACCGAAAGCACGGTATTGATTGAGAACGGTATTTTGAAAGGCTATATGCAGGACAAACTCAATGCGCGTTTAATGGGCGTTAAACTGACAGGCAACGGACGACGCGAATCTTACGCGCATTTGCCAATGCCGCGCATGACTAATACTTATATGTTGGCAGGTCAAAGCGACCCAGAAGAAATTATTCGCTCGGTGAAAAAAGGGCTATATGCGCGTAACTTTTCAGGCGGACAAGTCGATATAACCTCTGGTAAATTTGTGTTTTCTGCCAGTGAAGCGTATTTGATTGAAGACGGCAAAATTACCCGCGCGGTGAAAGGTGCAACGCTCATCGGTAACGGCCCTGATGTGATGACTAAAATATCAATGGTGGGTAATGATTTAGCTCTGGATTCAGGCGTGGGAACGTGCGGTAAAGAAGGACAAAGTGTACCTGTCGGTGTCGGTCAACCAACGTTAAAAATTGATGGCATGACCGTTGGCGGTACGAGTATTTAATGCGTAGGGTGGGCAATGCTTTTCTGCCCACTCTTTTTATTTTTCAGGTCATGTAATTATTTTGGTCATAATGTGACAAAAATAATACGTTAATTGAAGCGTCATGTTAGCTAATTATGTACGCTAATATCACTCTATCACCCTGTGTTATCTTTCTTGCATAACAAAAAATTGGCACAGTGTGTGCTTTATCTCATGATAGAGATATTTAACTTCACGCCAACGGTACAATGAAAAATAAACCATTAACACAGGGATTTACTTTAATCGAACTGGCGACAGTGATTGCGGTCATAATCGCATTAGCGTTAATTATACGTCCTGTCTATGTAAGTCACGTTAAAAGAGAAAAAGTGACCGAAGGACTTACTTTAGCGGCGACAGCAAAAATAGCCGTTAGTCATCATGCTGCTGATAGTAGATCGCTGGCTGCTATTTGGACACCACCCACCGCAACTGATACTGTGCAAGACATCAGCATTTATATGACCGACACCACTGGCATCAGCTTATCATCCCACGGTGAATTAGTGACCAATTTGCCTGTCCATCAGGCAGGTGAAATTGTCATTACTTTTTCAACAGACATTGCCCCTGTTGCTCATAACGAACTAATACTATCACCTCGTCTGGCTGATGCAACGCAACAGGCAAGTAATGGGCATGAGCTACCACTTGACCGCGCGAATTATTCATCACCGCAAGCTATTATTTGGGAATGCAACTCGGCAAACCCACCTGACGTAAACCGTGGTACGCGTGGCAGTCTGGATGCTAATCTAACCCCTGTTGATTGCCGCGCTTAACTTATCGCTATTTTGCACAATACTCATGTGTGGTGAGTATCTGTTTGATTTGATAGGGTGAATTGGGTTGTAAAATAAATTCACTTGCCCCTATTTTGCTGTCGTCGTTGCCCCAATCGTAGGTATAACCCAAGCCAGTCCAAGGCACTCCACCTGACGCTCTAAAACTTTTAAAATACAAGTTTTGGTAAAATAACCCATAGTCTGGAATACGCGCAACCGCTGGAAATTGCTTAGGTATTTTTACCTCACATTGGTTGTCATTAATGTCTGGGTCAACACAAGGGCGAAATAAATCTTTGGGGTCAACCCACATTTCAATAAATACATCGTATTGCCATTCGGGTGCTAAGCCCAAATATTGCTTCAAACGTAAATTCAATTCTTCATCGGTGTCATGTGAATAAGCCTGACAAAAAGCCTTAACTTGTGGCGCGGCACTCACCCACAGTGCGTAATCTGAGTCACTAGCAGACTGAGATTTATTTTTCATGAACTTATCGTAAACATCACGACTTTTCCACGTCACCACCAGCAACTTAGTTTTATCCGCATTCCATACCAACTTAGGATTATTCTGCGTGATA
Source organism: Crenothrix sp. D3 (assembly GCA_002134785.1). Taxonomy (GTDB): domain Bacteria; phylum Pseudomonadota; class Gammaproteobacteria; order Methylococcales; family Methylomonadaceae; genus UBA4132. Next base: position 26,524 of record MBQZ01000011.1, on the reverse strand, counting down.
GCCAATAAAGTATTGGTTTTCTCCTTCGGTTTGACAATAGCGGCATCTCTGACTGCCTTTTGATATTGTTTTTGTAGCGGTAACTCGGTGCAACCTGTCGCGATTAGTGCAGTTATACACAGTAATTTTTTCATAAAATTCCCGTTAATGTTGAGACTTGAATCCAAGATACTCAATATAACAGAACACTGTTAAAACAAAAGTAGAGACTCAATCAAAATCATCTTTCTTCAAGTCAGGTAATAGTCAGTATAAAATGCCACACAATACATCCCATTATTAACTCCCACTAGGTCACAGCCATCATGCCAACACCAACACAAACACATAACGACAAACCAACGGATGAAGATGGATTGATGCAAGAAACCTTTATTAAGGGTATTGCGGAGATTATCAAAGACTGCACACCGCCGAAAGGCATCGGTATTAATGGCTATTGGGGAACGGGCAAAACCAGTGCTTTATTGCAATTGTATAAGGCATTAACAGGCGTTTCACTCAAAGAAAAAATACCTGATACTTCGCCCGTCATTCCTATATGGTTTGAAGCATGGCGTTATCAACATGAAGCCATGCCAATTGTCGCGTTACTGCATGAAATCCGCGCCGCGTTTAGTTTATGGAATAAAGTGCTGGAAAAATCAGGCACTATAGCGGGCGTTACTTTTTTAGGCATTTTAGGCGCGTTTGATGAAACCATTAAAGCCGCCAGTGGGGGCGTGATGTCGCCTAAACTGAGTGACATTCCCAAAATTGCCGCTGAGTATGAAAAAGAGCGTTATCGCACTGCGTTAGCCAGTCAAGACATTAGTAATTTATTGGAGCAGGCAATAGAAACAGCTTTAGGCAAGAATAAAAAACTGGTGATTTTTATAGATGACTTAGACCGTTGTCATCCTGAAGCGGCGTTAAAATTGCTGGAAGGTATCAAAGTTTATTTGAATTTGAAAAACTGCGTGATTGTGTTTGCTATTGACCAACGCCAAATTGAACGCGCCTTGAAAAAAGCCTTAGCTATTGATGATGGGAGTGATGGTCATCAAGCCCGCGAGTATTTAGAAAAAATTTGTCAGGATATTTATCATTTGCCGTTAGCTGATAAACAACGTAAAGCAGAGTATTTGCATACCTTGTTAAAAGAGCTAAAACTAAATGTTCAGTCTTCTATTCACACTACCTGCCTTGCTCAAATTAACGCTGTTGCCAACACTTACGATTGCTTACCCGCCAATCCGCGCAAAATAAAAGCCCTAGCCAATCGTTTAGGGGTTATGTTGCGACACAATGAAAACCTTGCCGCGCCTTTTATTATCCAGACTTCACCGCCACGAATCTATGAATTATTACTGGCAATGGCGATTATTTACACGTTTCACCGCGAACTTAACGAGCAGTTAGAAAAAAATGCGGAATACATTAACAAAGTGATTATTTACGCCAGACAGCCGCCCGCAGACCTAACAGGTATTTATGAACCCATGAAAGGCATTAAACCTTCTTTTTCAGGCGCAGAGCCATTGCCGACCAATCCCAGCGATAGCAATGTTTTCCGTTTGCATGAGTTGTTCGATAGCTTAAGCGTGATTACAACGGCGGATTTAAAGCCCTTTTTAGGAATATAAATAATGTCCCAGAATCAGCTACCCACACCACAAACCGCCGATGTCACAGGGTTTATTGATATTAAAAACAGCCGTCCTCTGTTGCGTTATTTTCAAAACGTCCAGCTTAAATTCATGCACATGGATAATTTTGGTTTGTCTTTGGATGATGCGGGGGAATTTAAACCAGAGCGGCGGGTTTTTTTGCAAGATTTATTTGTCGCGCCGCATTTATCCAACCGCCATTTAGATTCCGAACACGTTATCAGAACAGAAACACAAGACAATAAACAACCCGACTGGCAAAGCATCACCGATATTTTAAAACAGCATCCGCACAGCTTTGTATTAGGCGATCCAGGTGCGGGCAAAACCACGTTAATTCATTGGCTGATGTTGGCATTTTCTAACAGTGGCAGTAATTTAACTAAAATCGCCTTGGGTGAATTAGTGCCGTTTGCCTTGATTTTGCGCGAATTACCATTGCGTGAAGTGAACAGTTTTGACGATTTATGGCAAGTCTTCACCGCACGCAATCAGGATGTTATGCAGGCGTTTGAACAATATCCTGAACCGTATAACGTCATTGAAACACTGTTAAACAGCGGGCAGGCGTTAATTTTATTAGATGGCTTGGATGAAATTACTCATACCGAAACGCGGCAACGTTTGGGGCAAGTGGTGTTGGACGCGATGCAACGCTATTCGGCGTGTCGGTTTCTGATTAGCTCGCGGGTAGTGGGCTTTGACCAACGCCAGTGGTTTGGTATTGAAGAAGAGCAGATAACGCAAGCCAAAGAAAAAACCCTTAGCCGTGATACGTCCGAATTATTACCCGTGTCTTATCTTGCCCCGTTCACTTACCCGCAAGCTCAGCAGTTTATCAGCAACTGGTATCAACAATATCACCCCAATCACGACGGCAATCATACCCAGCGCATGACCGAACTATTAACCCGCATACAAAAAAATGACGGCTTAGGGCGATTGTCGCGCATTCCTGTGTTGCTGAATATGATTTGCTTTATTCATGCGCGGCGCGGACGCTTGCCAGACGGGCGTGCTGAATTGTATCAACGCATTGCGGAAACCTATTTAGTCGCGTTAGATACCGCTAGAGGCATTGTGCAATGCAGTAATAATGAACTGGTCTTTGATTATCTGGATAGAAGTGACTGGTTAAGCACGATTGCCTATACCATGCAGGAAAGCCGCAGTGATGATGAAACAGCAATTTTAATTTCAGAAGCCAAGGTGCGGGACATTCTGTCCGCTAAGCTCAACGATTTGGATGTTCCCGACGCACAAATTCAGGACGAAATCAGCTTTTTATTAAACCAGTTTGCGGTACGCAGTGGCTTGTTTATTCCGCGTGGTAACAACGAAGCAGGCGAAGAGCAGTATGGCTTTAGTCATTTAAGTTTTCTGGAATACTTTGCCGCGAAAGCCTTAAAGCTACAAGTGGAACTGGGTGAAGTGGATTGGCAAGATTTACGAGCCAAAACGGCAGTGATTTGGTGGCAAGAAACCCTAGTGTTATTTTTTGAGCAATTAGACAATGCCAAATTAGTGGAAAAATACCTTGCTGAATTGTTCCCAGAGATGAACATTAAAGAACAAAAGACAACAAAGAAGCAAATTACCGCGCAGTTATTATTAGCGGCGATAGTGATGGACAGCGGGGTAAAATTAACCCTCAGCAAACGCAAAGCGGTTATCGCTAGGCTATGGGATTTTTATTTGCGGATTCCTCATGATGAGTATTTTCAAAGTCGTTACGCCTTGGTTAATCGGTTATGGCAAGCCGATTTTGACGCAATTAAGCTCGGTCTTACCGCTATGCAGAAGGTCACGGAGTTGAATTTATCGGCTACCGATATAATCGATGTTTCGTTATTAGCAGGCTTAACGCAGTTACAAAGACTTGATTTAAGTGAAACAGCCGTCAGTGATGTCTCGGCGTTAGCGGGCTTAACGCAGTTACAAATACTTTATTTAAACGGAACATCCGTCAGTGATGTCTCGGCGTTAGCGGGCTTAACGCAGTTACGAGGACTTTATTTAAGCGAAACAGCCGTTAGCGATGTCTCGGCGTTAGCGGGCTTAACGCAGTTACGAGGACTTTATTTAAGCGAAACAGCCGTTAGCGATGTCTCGGCGTTAGTGGGCTTAACGCAGTTACGAATACTTGCTTTAAACGGAGCAGCCGTCAGTGATGTCTCGGCGTTAGCGGGCTTAACGCAGTTACAAACACTTTTTTTAAGCGGAACATCCGTCAGCGATGTCTCGGCGTTAGCGGGCTTAACGCAGTTACAAACACTTTTATTAAGCGAAACAGCCGTCAGCGATGTCTCGGCGTTAGCGGGTTTAACGCAGTTACAAACACTTTTTTTAAGCGGAACAGCCGTCAGCGATGTCTCGGCGTTAGTGGGCTTAACGCAGTTACGAACACTTTTTTTAAGCGGAACAGCCGTCAGCGATGTCTCGGCGTTAGCGGGCTTAACGCAGTTACAAACACTTACTTTAAACGAAACATCCGTCAGTGATGTCTCGGCGTTAGCGGGCTTAACACAGTTGTACATTTCCCGCTAATTACACGGCATCCACTGCCCCACTGCCCACAGTTAAGTCGATAATGTAGGGTCTGTGCCTTGTGCCAGCCCTTGATATAGCTAACCGCCAATAAAACGATTACACAACCGTTCGCACTGAGCCTGTCGAAGCCTGTCATGAGTTTATCGAATGGTGTGAATGTGGTTCGACAAGCTCACCACGAACGGTATCATTTTATTGTGCGTTAGCTCTAACAGGTTGTTATCAGGGCAGGGCAACCACAAGGGATTGCCCCTACAACTCAAACTTGCAAACAAGACGGTTAAGAATAGTCGCAATTCAAGCAAGCCGCCGTCAACCAAAAAACAAACTACTTTACATAATCACTTGCCAGATTTGTTCCACTTGAGTGTGCAGTTCAGCCACTTCGTCTTCATCAATGACCACGGTATCGCCTTGTAATACTTGTTTATGCCCTATGTCACGATAAGCGCAATAGGCAGCTTTTAATGTGTCAGCGGTGTGTTGACTAATAATATTGTGAGCCGCTAAGCCTTCCAATAAACGGACATTATCGGTATAGGTCGTTAACGTAGGATGGTCTGCGGCTTCGGCAAGAATACCAAACTGCACCATGAATTCAATATCAGCAATGCCGCCTTTGCTTTGTTTTAAATCAAATTTATCCGTTTCTTTAGTATCCAAAACGGAGCGCATTTTTTCGCGCATTTCGCGGACTTCGATTTTTAGTTTTTCTTTGTCACGCGGCAAACTCAATACACGATGGCGGATGGCTTCATACTGATTTTTTAAGTGTTCATCGCCTGTGATAAATCGCGCTCTGACTAAGGCTTGATGTTCCCACGTCCACGCTTGCGTAGTTAGGTAATCTTCATAGCTACTGATGGGCGTGACTAACAGACCCGAATCACCAGAAGGGCGCAAGCGCATATCGACTTCATACAGCACACCCGACAATAATTTAGTATCCAAAATATGCCGTACTTTTAAGCCTAAACGTCCATAAAATTGCGCGGCTGAAATGGGTTTATCACCATCGGTGAGCGCGTTACCATCGGGGCAGTCATATAAAAATACCATGTCCAAATCAGAGCCGTAGCCCAATTCAATACCGCCTAATTTACCAAAGCCCAGTATTCCAAAACCCTGAGGCTTATTCTGACATTCAGGCGGATAACCGTGTTTATCCACCAACATCAACCACGCACGGTTTAATACTTGCTCAACGATACTTTCAGCAATGGTCGTTAAATAATCACTGACCACCATCAATGGGATTACGCCCATAATGTCTGCTGCCGCCACTCTTAACACTTGTTGTTGTTTGAATTGGCGTAGAGCTATCATTAGCTGTTCTAAGTCTTGCGTTTCAATTGGAGCTAACAAGGTGACGAGCTGAGCCGTTAAATCAGATTTTTTCAGTGGTTCATACAGCGAACGCGGGTCGAGTAATTCATCAAACAAAATCGGATGCCGCGCTAAATAATCACAAATCCACGCGCTGGCAGAGGACAGTTTAATAAGCTGGTCGAGAGCGAGTGGGTTTTCTTCCAATAAGGACAAATAAACCGTGCGCCCTGCGACGGCGGCAAATAAATCCAGTAAGCGGTTTAGCGTTTCATCGGGATTACTGATTTTTTGTAACATAGCGATAAGCTGCGGAATCAAGCGATTTAGCACCCCCGCGCCTTTACTGCTCAAGCGTCGAATACTGGGTGCGTTTTTAAACTGTTGCAAGGCTGTCAGCGTGGCTTGAGGATGACGAAAACTATAATCACCGAGGTCTTCCAATAACTCTTGTTTATCCGCAATGTTTGCCCAAATTTTATGCCCCAGTGGATTGACTTGCTCTTGTTTAGACACCGAAAACACTTGATCGAATAACGCGTGTACTTTGCCCCGCACCGCATCCAGTTCAGTTTTAAAACTGTGCCAATCCGCATAATCCAGTGAATACGCCAAAATAGTTTGTACTATTTCAGTCGTCGGTAAATCGTGGGTTTGTTTATCTTGATATTGCTGAATGTGATTTTCGACGCGGCGTAAAAAGCAGTATGCTTGCCGTAAGGTGTTAGCATCCTCTATGCTCATCAAGTCCAACTCACCCAGCAATTGCAACACATCCATAATGCCGCGTGTTTGTAGCCGCTTTTCCGTGCCGCCGCGTATCAGTTGAAACGCCTGCCCGATAAATTCAACTTCCCGAATACCCCCCGCACCTAATTTGACATTATCCAACCTATCTTTGCGGCGTAACTCTTGAGTAATTTGCGCTTTTAAGGAGCGTAATTCTTCAAACGCACCATAATCCAAATATCGCCGATACACAAACGCCGATAACATACTCATCAAGTGTTTGCCCTGCACAAAATCCCCTGCGACTTGCCGTGCTTTAATCATCGCATAGCGTTCCCATTCCCGCGCTTGGGTTAAATAATAATGCTCCATGCCGTCAAACGTCATAATCACCGCGCCGCTATCGCCATAAGGACGCAAGCGTATATCAGTACGAAACACAAAACCATCAACGGTAATATCATCCAACACCCGCACCAAACTTTGGCACAACTTAGTAAAAAATTCGCCATAACTGGTGGCTTTGCGGTCGTTCAATACACCGTCTTCGGGATAGGCAAAAATCAAATCAATATCGGAGGAATAATTCAGCTCAAACGCGCCGAGTTTGCCCATGCCTAAAATGATAATTTGTTGTGGTGTGCCATCGGCTAATAACGGCGTACCGCGTTTTTCACAGGCTTGGCTGTACAAAAAATCCAGCGCGGTTTGAATACAGGCATCGGCTAACCACGATAATTCCGTCAATGTTTCAGATAATTCCGACCAACCCGCTAAATCTCGCCACGCAATGCGCACCATTTCACGACGGCGAAAATCACGCAACGCTTTCATTAATTCTGCTTCGTCTGTAACGGCGAGTTGTTTAAGTTGGGTCGTGTAATAATCGCTAGAGTATGAGCGGGTTAAATTGCCAGATTCAATGAGCGTCGGCAATAACTCAGCGTGGCGCGTACAACTCGTGGCAATAAATTCACTGGAAGCCCAGACTTTGACTAACGAATCGCTTATGTCTCTGGGTAATTCTGTATTGGCTAGCGCGTGTAAAGAGCTGGCAATAGTGGCGCGTAGGGTTTCAGGAAGCAGTTGTAACTGGGGTTGAAGTTGGGCAATAAGAGACATAGCGGCAGTGACCAGCAAAAAGCCAACATAATAACTCAAACCTTGATGGTTGAGTGATGTGGCTACACTAAAAGGACTCTTTTCTATAAAATCTCTGAAAAGACCTGAAAGAGTTTAATGACGAACCAAGCCAAACAAAAATACAGCTTCATAGAATGTGCTGAGGTACGAACGCGCTCGTTCGAGTTGACGAGAATAATGCGCCTCCCGTCGCTGTCTCATCCTATTCCACTGTGTGCAACACCGTTTTTGAAAAAAGTTGATGCCGAAAAAGCCGCCGCCTTGCCGATGGATTAACTATTTTTCGATAGTGGGTTGAACTTGTAATTTAGATTACACTGTCTATTGTTCAGCGTCCAAGGCTGATTAAAAACCTCCAAAACGTGTTTTGGACTTCTAAACAATAGATTCAACCCACCCATAATATGAGTTCCGTTATGCCAAAAATACTGCACACAATCATTCAGATTAGTTTCATACTCTGCACTATTTTCAGCGTCCCAGTGGAAGCAAAAGAATTGCGTGTTGCCTTAGTAATAGGCAATGCTACCTACGAAACATCGCCGCTGGCTAATCCTGTCAATGATGCTGACGATATGGCAGAAAAACTGCGTGGTCTAGGTTTTGAGGTAATCAAGCATAACAATATTGGTATGCGCGAGATTGGCTCAGTGCTTAGTGAATTTCGTAGTAAGCTCAAAGCGGGGGCAGTGGCTCTGGTATTTTATGCAGGACACGGCATTCAAATAAAAGGCGAAAATTACTTTCCCGCTGTTGATGCCAAAATTGAAACCGAAGAAGATGTGCCTAACCAAAGTATTGCCATTAGGCAAATCATGGACATTTTGGACGACTCCAAAACCAGCCTCAATCTCGTTTTCCTCGATGCCTGCCGTAATAACCCCTACTCACGCAGTTTTCGTTCAGCGGCAAACGGTCTAGCGCGAGTCAGCGCACCGACTGGCACACTGATTTCCTACGCCACGCGGCCGGGTAGCGTGGCAGCCGACGGCGAAGGTCGCAACGGTCTTTATACCAGCAAACTGCTCAACCAAATGGGTAGCCGCGAACAAATTGAACTCAGTCTCAAGAACGTGGTTAGCGAAGTAAAAGCCGCCTCACTGGGCAAACAAGAACCGTGGATGGAAGGCAGCATTGAAGGCGAATTTTGTTTTGCAGGGTGCGCAGAAAATTCTGCCCCCGCGACCACGCCCGCCGCTGACATAGACCCTGCTACTATAGAACTCAGCTTCTGGGATAGCATCAAAAACAGTGACAACCCAGAAGATTTTCGTGCTTATCTGACTAAATACCCTAACGGACAGTTTGAATCGTTAGCCCATAATCGGCTAGAACGCTTTACACAAGCACCCGCCCCCAGAACACAACCGCCCGTTAAATCAGCCGAACCAAGCCCCACGCAAACAGCCACAAAATCATTAACTGGCAATGTAGGCAAACTCAAAGCCATCTACAACCTGACATGGAATCAAGATGGTACAATCCACGGCACTTATCGTTACCCTAAAAGACCCGACACCCACTACACACTCACAGGAAAAGACTTAGGCAATGGCAATATTCAATTAACCGAATACACAGGCAACGCTATTTCCGCTACCTGCAATTTATCACTACAAGGCAATTGCTACGTTGGGCAAATGAACAAAAATTATCGAAATAGGCTTGATTTTGAACAGAGTATCTACAGGGCTACAGGGCTGAGGCGGTCAGTCAGTCACGGTCTGGTTATCGACTGGCATTGAATCGTATGCAAACCCATGTTGTTGAAAATGACGATGTGTTTAAAAATCCAAAACTGATTATGGAAGAAATTGGCTAGAAAGAAAAAACATTAACGTTCACGTTATAACGCCACTGGGTAGCAGGTGTTCGCCCGCAACCTCAGATAATTCTTCCAAAATAGCCATGCGGGTTTCAATGAGTTCATGCAGATGTTTGGCTCGCGGTTGTGGCAGGGTGATTTGCCATTCACGCACGATATGACCGCTGCCCATTAACATAATACGGTCGCCCAGCATCAAGGCTTCATCAATGTCGTGCGTGACTAATAAAACCGCATGACGGCGATGATCAATCAGCTTCAATAATAATTGCTGCATATTAAAGCGCGTAATGGCATCTAACGCGCTAAAGGGTTCATCCATTAGCAAAATATCAGGGCTTTTCACTAAGGCTCTGGCTAATGCAACCCGTTGCGCCATACCGCCCGATAATTGTTCTGGGTAAACATTAGCCGCGTGTTGTAATCCTACCCATTGCAATGCGGTGTCGGTTTTCGCTTTAATTTCAGCCTGACTGATTTTAGTTTCACTGTGCAAGGTTAACGCAAACGCGGCATTTTGTTGTACGTTAAGCCAAGGCAATAAGCACGGGTCTTGAAACACCACACTAATACTGGCATCGGGTTTAGTCAGCGGCTTACCTTTAAATAAAATTTCGCCACTATTAACACCATGCAATCCTGCCAAGGCTTTCAGTAATGACGATTTACCACAGCCACTCGCGCCCAACAAACAGACTATTTCGTGGGCATGAACATCAAAGTTAATGTTTGCAAAAACAGGCTGATTCGCTTGATAGGATTTGGATAAATTTTTAATTTGCAACAAAGGTAAGTTATTCAATGGACGACTCCGCAATGGCTTTGCTGTGCTAAACAGGCTAATTCACGGCGCAAATGTTTAATTGCAGGTGTGACGATAGCAATAAAATAAGCTTCGCGTAATTTACGTTGTGCCGCAGAATGAATGAGATAACCTTTCGCACCTTGATGTAGCATCGCCGCGTGTGCAGCGCGTAATGACAGTTCACCGCCTGCCAAACGGACTTTTAACACATCGGGTAAAATCGGCGTGTCTGGTGCAGTATCTAAGATAGCGGCTAAACGGTAGGTCTCTTGATGAGCAACAGTCAACACTTGCTGTAAATCATCGGCTTGATCATCAAGGTATTGATTAATAGACGACTGCACTGAACTGACTGCCTCAATTAAATCAATACAACTGCTGATTAACCCCAGCCCCATACCCATCTGCCCTAAAATCATCCCTGATTTAATTCTTGCTAAATACGCCACCGATTCTTCTGCGTGTGCTAACACGCGCTTATCGCTAATAAAGCAATCGCGAAACTGACAGGCGAATGTACCTGTGCCTTCTAATGCGGTGAAATGCGCCCCTTCTGTTAAACGAAAATTGTCTTGAGTACACTCAACGACAAAAAATACCAAACGACCGTCATTTTCTAAGGGGCAGCCCGTAACGAAAAAATGCCCTGCCCCCAAATTAGACACCCACGGTAAATTGCCGCTGATAATATAACCACCTGCCACACGCCGCGCTTTTATTGAAGAGCGCTCTATGCCTGCATTGGCTTTAAACGTATTAGATAAGCCTGTGCCACCCAGTAAACGACCGCTAGCCAAATCCGCTAATAATTCCTGTTTTACCGTGTCATTATCCGACAGTTGTAAATAACGTAAGCACGCGGTTTGACACCAAATTAAAAAACCTGACGATAAACAGACTTTAGCGGTCTCTTCCATCACCGCAATACAATGCCCAAATCCTAAGCCATTGCCGCCATAAGCAGGGGCAACCGTGCCTGCAAAGCCACCGATAGCCCCTAATGAATGCAAAAACGCTTTTGGATAGTCGCCTTGTAAATCAATGGCGGTCACGCAGGGTTTGACTTGCTCAGCAATTAATTGTTTAACTTGAGCAATATGTTCGCTAGCATTGATGGTATTCATAACGGTCATTTATGGGTGATAGAATTAATTTGATAACACGTCCACAGCCACCGCATTGCGTAAAGTATTGGCAACGGGCGACCATTTATTGGCATGAGCTACAATGTCTTGCAAGGTTTCAGGCGGTGCATCACCGTCAACGTCGATAGTGACGCGAATCGCGGTAAAGCCTAATCGCTTGTCGGCTGACAAATCACCCACGCCCCATACCGCTGTGACGTTAATATCACCTTCTAACGCCAACTCTAATTTTCTTAATGCAATACCGCGTGCTGTGGCATTGGCATGAATGCCTACCGATAAACACGCGCCTAATGCGGCTAACAAGGCTTCGGAAGGATTCGGCGCGGTATCTTCGCCTAATAAATGCGGCGGTTCGTCTATTACATAAGGTTCTAAATTCCGAATGTAAGTTAAATTACGAAACTGTCCTTCACAGATGGTTTTTGCTTTCAAGGTGACGATAGATTCAGGATTGGCTTTGCCTTTTACAGACAAATTTTCTAAACCCGCTTCATCAATCGGACGGAGTGCATCAGGGTATAAGCAAGTAGTCATAAAAATCTCTTTTTAAATTAAATGAATGAGGGATTATTGTATTTTTTAGCGTTAAGGTTTGATATGTGCAGAAATCGCTATCTTTTGTTCATTCGTCTGTTTATTTCTATTTGCTAGACCTGCGAGGTTTCTAAAACCTCGCAGGTCTTTATTATGCTGACTACTAGGTATTTTCTCGCTGATGAACAAAATGTTTAATAAACAGCCGCACCGCTAAATCCAATAAATAACCGATTAAGCCAATCAGTAAAATAACTGCCATCAATTCTGAATACGCCAAACGATCGCGGGTATCGAGAATAAAATAGCCCAGCCCCGCACTGACTCCCAGCATCTCGGCAGGTACTAGCACAATCCAAACGATGCCAATAGCCAGACGAATACCCGTTAAAGTGTGGGCAACAATTGCAGGGATAATAATGCGTATAACGGTTTCCCAACGTGTCGCGCACAGGCTTTGTGCTAAGGTGAGCCATCGTGCATCCACGGCATGAACCCCAGCAGATACATTCAACATAATGGGCCACACTGCCGCGATAGTGAGCAGAAAATACACAGGTGCGTCACCAATACCGAACATCATCACCGCCAACGGCATCCAAGAAATGGGAGAAATCATGCGAATAAACTGAAACAACGGGCTGGTGGCTTTCTCCAATACCTTGGATAAGCCCACGACTATGCCCAGCGGTATGCCAACTAATAACGCAAACAACAGACTTAATAACACACGCTCTAAACTCACCCTAATATGCGTGAATATTTCGCCCGTTTGTAGCAGTTGTAACAAGGCTTGAAAACAGGCGACTGGGGAAAAACTTAGCAATAGACTGTTTTCAGTGGCTAGCAAACTTGTTCCTGCCCACCACAAAAATACTGCGACCAAAATACCCGATAACGCGAGGCTGATGGCGTTGCCAACTTGTTTTAAACGCACGACACCTTGTAATGCGTGGCTATGAATCTCGATTGATAAAGCACTCATGCTAATTTTTCCTGCCGTACTAAAGAATCAGGCAAATCAAATGCTTTAGCTCCGCCAGCTTTTTCAATGGCTTTGCGCACGAAGCTATCATCGACTAAATCTTTTGCCACAAAGCTAGGATCAAGGTTGTGTAAAAATTTCACATCGCCTTCTACATGAGTGAGTTTTAACAAGCGCACCAGTTCTTCAGTATAAGAAGGATAAGGAAACGGTTGAAAATCGATGCGTTTTTGTTGCCAATCAGCGTGCTGTACCGCGCCTTGTTTGCTGTAAGTATCGGTATCGTAATAAGACAATGCGCGTTCCAATACCGCTTGTGGGTGCGGCGTGTAATTATTGCCGCTTTCTTTGGCTAATAATTGCGCGGTTTCTTGACGATTTTCGCGTGTCCAACGTTGCGCTTTTACAATGGCATTGACGACTGATTGCGACCATTCGGGACGCAATTCCAAATCAGCCTGACGCATGAACACCACACAACACGCGTGTGCTTGCCAAACATCGCCTGTAAAGCGAAGAATTTTGCCAACTTTTAGATTTTCAGCGGCGGCATTAAATGGTTCTGCAACAATATAACCCGCGATACTGCCGTTCGCTAACGCTGAAACCATGTCAGGCGGCGGCATAATCACTAAATTAACTTCATTGGCTTTATTGGTCGATTTAGAGCTTTTAGACACCGCGACTAACCCTTCTTTACGCAATAAATGTTGCAAAATCACATTGTGTATAGAAAACCAAAACGGCACGGCAATGGTTTTACCTGCCAAATCACGCAAACTATTGATGCTAGGCGCGACGGTCAACGCCGAACCATTAACGTGATTCCATGCCACAATCTTGGCTGGAAATTTACTGCCGTAACGTACCATTAAGGTAGTTGGGGCTAACAAATGAATCACATCAACTTGTCCTGCTAAAAACGCTTCCACCAATTGCGGCCATGCGCGGAAAAGTGTGGGTTGCTCGACTTCTAGCCCTTCTTCGGCATAGAGTTTTTTTGCATGAGCCACCAGCAAAGGAGACGCATCGGTAATCGGTAAATAGCCGATTCGTAACGGTCTTAAGGGTTGAGCTTTGGCAATGTTTTCAGCCTCTGAAGCTAAAGCTATTTGATTCGGTAATAATGCGGCAGTGCTTAACACAGCGGATAATTTCATAAAATCACGCCGTGATAGTGAGCAGCAGGAACACGCTGCTAATTCGTCTTGCTTATTCGGTGTGATTATTGATGAGTATTTTTTTTGCATGATCTTATCCTCTAAAAATTGGCGTTAAATTCGACAAAAGCAAAATCCGCATTACGCTTGTTGCGATAAAAATTGTCTACATAATTGCCGCCGAAAGCATGGGCATAATAGATATTCCAAGACAGCTGTTTAGTGATATTATGCGTAAAACTGACATCCACCAGTTCGCCTATCGTCTTGTTACCTGTGGCAGGGCGACCTAAGAAACCAAAAGCACCTGATCGTGAATTAGCTCCAGACCCCGCGTAGAACAAATCGCTGGTGTTATTTAATGCTAAATGATGAAAATCAATCCCAACTTTGGTTTTCGCCGTTGGCGCGAACAAAAATTGGGCAAACGTATCATTTAAGTTCATCAAATTAAAAAATGGGAATTTGGCGTAAAGACGCACGGTGGGTAATACTTGAAAGAACGTGCCGTGTTTACCATTATTGGCATTACTATCACCTGAACCTTGAAAATAGCCCGCTCTTAACCAAGGTTTTAAAGGTGTCGCTATGAATTGATAGCCTGCTTCTACATCAAAAGCGTAAGCTTGATGGCTTTGATTGCCCCAATCACCGAATTGATAAGCTCCCCAAAGCAAACCATCGACTGCCCCTGTGCTTACTTTTTGTACCGTCAACCAATGTGTGCCTAGCGTGTGAATTTGTAGGCTTTGTTCACTGAGTAAGGGTCTTTGAGTGACAGGTCTGTTATCAACCACTTGTGTGTTACGATTATCGCCGTAATATAAATAGAATAATCGCCCTTCAGTGTCGGGTAACAGCGCGTTTTTTTTACTAGTGATTGCCGCATAAACCAAGTCAATTTTACTGATTTCATCTAGCGCGTTTAAATTAAAACCGCCTTGAGTTGGATGCGTTGCACTGGCAGTGAAATTGTATTTTGCTTGGTCATAACCGACTGATATACCATCAAAGTTACGACTAGCATGAGCAAAATCAAATGTCCCTAATAAGCGTTGAGAAACGCGTGTTGCTTTGAGAGTATCGAATTTTTCATCTCCCGTTTTATATTCCAATCCTTCTTTTATTTCAAAACGCCCGACTTTGACACTGCCACCTTTAAGACCTAAAGGCGTTAATTTGAAATTCAAATAAGCTTGTTTTAAATGTACATTGCTGACTGAGGTATTATTGTTGTTTTCAGTGTAATACAAAGCACCTAAACCTAACGCGCCACCTGGTCTTGCAAATGAATTATTAGGCAAACCATACACACCACTGTATTCAGCTTGTGCATAACCATCGACATATTCACTGGTCGCTTCTAAACCTAATCGGGCTCTCAGTCCCCAAAAATCATATTGGTTATTATTGTTTACGCCGACGGGTTGAAAAAAATCGTACACTTCAGTACGAGCGCGAAACTCACCAGTCAGACGAAGATTATCAGTCAGTTGTCCTAATGGTTTTTCAGGGTTGGTATTGGCTTTAACCGGATGAGCATAACAACCAATGGATAAAATGCCTGCAATAATTGACCATGATTTATTGAAGGATGCTCGAACCATTTTTTCACGCTTTAAATCAATTTTCGATTTACAAATACGCATCATATTGCCGCCTTACATCTTATGGGAATTTAGTAGCTTGAATTTTACGGGTATTTAAAATTCATTAAAATGTGCGTAAATCCCGATATTCTGCTTATTCGTCTACTTTTTAAATAATTAAACAAGATGACGGGGAAACGCATCGGTTGAATTAGATTTGATGGCAAATTTATGATTGCTACGTTGATAAACGCCAGGTTGTTGTCCAACCGTTCTTTTAAACGCCTTGGAAAAAGCTGACTCTGATTGATAGCCGACTTTTTCGGCGGTTTGCGTGATACTGCGTCCTTGACGTAATAACTGAGCGGCTATTTTCATGCGCACCATGACTAAAAACAAATTAGGTGGCTGACCTGCTACTTTGGTGAAATGCTTAAAAAACGTAGCGCGTGACATATGCGTAAAATCTGCCATTGCTTCAACAGGCCATGATTTTTCAGGCTCTTTAATCATTGCTGCCAATAATTTGGCAAATTCAGGACTCTGCACCACTGCCCATAAACCTGCTGATATTTTTTGCGTGCATGCCATTTGCCGAATAACATAAAAAAACAGCAAATCCGTTAAACGCACAATCAGCGGCGAAGCCTCATCACCCGTGCGTTTAGCTTCGGCAACAATCAAATCAAAAAGGGTTCGAGTGCTGGCTAATTCAGCATCATCAGCGCGAATAATCAAATAATCAGGAAAAGAACTCAGTAACATTTCGCTCAATCCTGATTTGAAGTTAAAAAACCCACACGCCAACGCGACGGCATTGGCTACGCTGTCATCAATCGGCTGCATCGCCCCTTCTCTAACTCGGCATAGGCTAGGATCATCTGAGGTTTCATTTGGGCTGAGATAATGCAGGGTTTCGCGTAGAAAAAATACCGCATCACCTCGTTGTAAGGGAATAGTTTCTTGATGTTCGGGTAAGTGCATCCAGCAGTCGCCATTTAATACTAAATGAAAACCTGCTCGCATATATTCAGACGGGGCAGCACGCCATACACCACAATACTGACCAACATGAAATAGCGTGGTTTGAAGTTCAAGACTAGAAATCAGCCAATTAGCTAAATGGTCGTTTGATGACTGCATGGGTTATCCTTAATAAACTGTGCAAAAATGCACGCACATAATCAGCCATTAGGGCTAATGCGTTTTTAGTATAAAGAAGGCTGGTGATTTTAAAAAACGACTTTTATAGAACTATCTATCTCAAAAATAGATGTCTGATGTAAAAGGGCACCTCGTACGGCGTAGGGCGCAATAGCGATAGCGTATTGCGCCGTATGTGAAATGTGAAACACACCATTCGGCGGATTACGCTATCGCTAATCCGCCCTACTTGAAACCATTTAAATATCTACATAGAGGATTTATGCCCGATTATCGCCGAGTTTATGTTGAAGGTGGACTGTATTTTTTTACCGTTAATTTGTTACAACGTCATGGTAATGATTTGCTGGTTCGACATATTGACTCGTTGCGTGCAGCGGTGCGTAAGGTAAAAAAAGCCCACCCGTTCACTATTCATGCGTTTGTTGTGTTACCTGAGCATTTGCATTGCATACTGGAATTGCCAACGGGTGATGATGATTTTCCGTTACGATGGCGACTGATAAAATCTGAATTTTCTAAATCCTTGCCTATCACCGAAAGACGCTCTGCGGTTCGTGTACGCCGTGGTGAGCGTGGTATTTGGCAACGGCGTTTTTGGGAACACGTTATTAGAGACGCAACGCTCACATGGATTATGTACATATCAATCCTGTTAAACATGGCTTAGTCGGCAACGTGAAAGATTGGTCTTATTCCACATTTCATTATTTAGTACAACAAGGTGTGTATCCATTGGAATGGGCAGGAAGTGGCACTGTTGATAACTTTGATTATGATGATTAACGGCATGACACATCACAGCGTAAATGATGGTTAA
The DNA here is from genome assembly GCA_002134785.1 of Crenothrix sp. D3. GTDB lineage: Bacteria > Pseudomonadota > Gammaproteobacteria > Methylococcales > Methylomonadaceae > UBA4132. The sequence continues at coordinate 9,097 of MBQZ01000011.1, read as the reverse complement.
TCACTACGATTTATCAATCGTACTGCGCTATTACAGAAAATTTTTCACCGCGTACGTTGGGTTGCGTAGCCCTACTACCAGCTACTTTCTCGAATTAACACCGCTAATGCAGAGCGCGACAAACGCTTTATCAGACTTTCGGCAGGGGTGTCTAAGGATAATCTGCCGCGTATTGTTATCGGCTGCATAAACGTGCTGTCATCTGCTTGCAGCAAAATCCGATAAATACCTTGTTCGGGAATAAGATGATGTTGTTCATCTTCGCGCACGGCGATTTCACCGCCATACGTTGAACTCAGTTCGGGAACAGTTAATTGGCGTGTACCAATGTGGTCAATAGTCATCACCTGCACAGGAAACGGAGCGACATCGCCGCCTTCTGGATAAAATCGCCCTTGCGCATTGAGTTGTAAGCGCGTTAATTCAGCTTCTTCGGCATAAGCAACCACGGTGGCATGAGGGCTTTCGACGATGCCTAAGGGTTCGTCTTTGGCTAACCATTCGCCTTGTTGTAATACGTCTGATAAATCGCGGAGTTGCCCTGCAAAGGTGGCGCGTAGGGTGAGTTTTTCTTGTGCCGCGCGTAAGCCAACTAATTCTGCTAGCGTTGATTGTAAGGCTTCCACATCCATTGGACTATGCTGTGCTAACGCAACATCTACACTTTGTGCGGCGAGTTGTTGTTTTAGTTCAGCAAGTTGATGTTCAGCGGTGGCTATTTTAAAATCCAAATCGGGTGATGTTAATTCAATTAACACCTGATTCGCTTGGACGGTCTCGCCTTCTTTTACCAGCACACGCTGTACTTTCGCTGATTGTGGCGTGTATAAAGTAAATTCAGTTTTCGCGCTCAATAGCCCCGATAACAGTAAATGCGTGTGCCACGGAACAAATAATAATGCCAAGGTTAGCACGGGGATTAACCACGTTAAACGCGGACGTATCGGCTTGTTTTGTAGGGCGATTATTTTTCGCCATATCGCCATTTCTTTCATTATCGGACGCACAATAAACCAACCTACTTCAACGGCAAATAAAAACAAACCCAGTGCTTTAAAAAAGAAGTGATACACCAGCCACGCAATGCCCGCAAATAAAATTAAGCGGTAAATCCATACGCCATAGGCATAAGCAATTAGGAAGCGATGACGGTGTTTAGAGAATACTTCGGGTATCGGCAATTGAAAATCAAACAAACTTTCGCGTAGTCGCCAACGGGCTAAGGCAAAACTTCGATCTTGTAAGTTAGCAATATCCAGATAATCAGACAGTAGGTAATAACCATCAAAGCGCATGAAGGGATTAAGATTAACCACCAAAGTCAGTATCCACGCGGTACTGGCTAACAAATAAATCCCGCTACGCACCGCGCCATCGGGTAAGACCATCCACAATAATGTAGCGAATACCGCGAGTGTTAATTCCGCTATCATGCCAGCCGCATCTATACTTAAACGCTGTAATCGATTAGGCAATCGCCACGCATCGGTCACATCCGTCCATAACATAGGTGCGCCCATCATAAACGCAATCCCCATTGTCGGTACGCGACAACCAAAATGCTTGGCAGTAAACGCATGACCCAATTCATGAATCACTTTTGACAGCGATAACATAAGTGCCGTCATCAGCATTCCTTCAGGCGTGAAGATATTTGAAAAGCTATGACTAAATTGTGTCCATTGTTCGGCAACCAGATAAATCGCCAAACTTGCCAGCACTAACAATAAGAGTATGAACTGGCGATTAAACGTCAGACTAACCCAAGGCAAGGCTTTCTTTAACGCACTATCGGGGCGTAATAAGGGAATACGCAAAAATAGATAATTATGTAGCAACCACGTCCAGACATTAGGTTGTGCGGCTTTGCGGATTCGCGCTAACAAGGCACTGGTTGCCGCACCTTGTGGCTTAGTAAGTTGGTGTAAATTGAGAAATTCACTCAATGCGTCAATATCGGTAATATCGGCATTCAATGGCGTGTCGTGTTTAATGGCCATAACGATGCTTTCTGCGTCACATAAACTCCAGCGTTGCAGGCATTCAAACTCTAACCAACCTAAGCGAAAATAACGGTGTGTCGCAGGATCGTGTAGTGTCCATGTCGGTGTACCATCGGCTGTGCGGGGCCCTGAATACAAACCTAAGTCTTCACGCAAGGCTAACCATTTTTTGGGTTCAGGTTCGACTGGCGTGATTTCAACTGTATTATCAGTTACCACGCGAACCACACACGAACCGTGTGTATTGGCTTACGCAATAGCCACAGTATAAAAGGTTGACGAGTACCGTACAGTTTAGCAACCCCCCGATACCCTAAACGTGGCAGCGTGCTGGAATCAGTAAATTGTGCTTTCAGTCGATAGGCGATAACTTGTGCGGGAGTTGCACTGGCACGGTAACTAAAATAACTCAAACTAGCCGTCAGGGGATGATGCGGGGTCACATTAGAAAAAAACAGCACAGTATTACCTGCCTCTAATTCAATTAAATCATCCATCGGTAGCCGAATTTCTAGCTCAACAGATTGCGGATCAGCCACAGCAAGGATTTTTTCACCTTGCGTAACGGGTTTACCCAGCCAATCATTGGGATCATCAAATACCGTTACCCCTGCTTTATTGGCAGTCACTTCAGAGCGCGTCAGCAACGTACGCACATAATTCACCTCGGCAACTTGCTCTTCCCATTTACCTTTGAGTAATGCCAATTTAACTTTAGCCGTTGGGTCTATCATGGCTTGCTGGGTGGTTTGTAGATACTCGGTTTTGGCAATATCGCGAGTTTCTTCCGCAACACTCAGACGGCTACTCAGTTGCGCCTTATCCAGATTAAATAATTTTTGCCCCACAGTGACGATTTCATTCGGCTGAACAAAGAATTTTTCCACCACGCCATCAAGAGGAGCGCGTATTAAATTGGCATGATAGGGAATCACTTCCGCTTCGGCTATCACCGATTGTCGAATAGGAAAAAACAGCGCGGCACAAATGATGGCAGCGATAATAAGCTGCAAACGTTTTGCTCGAAGTCGCTCCCTCAGCGGACGCTTTGGATTAGCCGCTTGCGTCAATGCGATAGCATGACCATACGCCTCAGCGAGATAGCTCAGCAAATGAATTTCGCCATCTTTCCACGCGTCTTCTCGAAATAATACTAAGGCATAGTTAACGCCAGACGGTGCGGGTAACGGCATCCACAGACCGTGTTCGGGTAACCAGTCTGCCCAATCGTGTGCCAATTCGGGTGGTAGATTATCGCTAGTAAAAGCCGCTGGCGAGAACGCTGTTTCAGGATGAGAAAAATAGCGCAAAATAGGCTGTAACCACAGCGCGTAAGGGCTATTTTTTTCGGGTATAGCAACACCTGAAGCCGCTGCAATTTTTGCCAAATCCAGCCGCCACAACACCGCTTGTCGATAGGGTAATAAATCAGCCGTTTCATTGACTATAACATAAGGCAATTCGTCAGCAGGTGCTTGTCTTGCACGTCGCTCCAGTTGCAATAATAAAGTCAACTGGAGTAATTGTTTGTTGCGTTGTTCACTCATGGTTTAATCAATTCAACTGCGCCGCTCATACCCGGCAGTAACTCGGTCTCTTTATCAATAATCCGACCATACACTTTAATGGTCTGGCTGACAGGATCAACTTTGCCACCTAAGCGAGTAATTTCACCTTGATAGGTTTTATTGGTCTCATTCAAGCTCACTTTAAAATGCCGACCCAATGCAAGTTGCGGCAAGCTATTTGACGGTGCCATAAATTCCACTTCCAACTCTTTATCATTGAGAATTTCTAGTAATGGATCACCCCCTTTCACCGTTTGATAAGGCTTAGCCAGCACATCGGTGACTTTTCCTGAAAAAGGAGCTTTGATAACGCAACGACTCAATATTGCCTGCCCTATTTGCATTTCCGCTTTCGCTTCGCCCTCCTCTGCTTTAGCAACCGCCAATTCCAATGCGCCAATTGAATGTAGCTCTTCTAATCGTTGTTTCACTTGGTAAGTCTTAACGGCTTTTTCCAGTGTGGCATTGGCTTTATTTAACTGCGCTTCTTCTAAACTACAATGAAAACTCACCAAGGTTTGCCCTTCGGTAAAACGCTCACCATCACGCAATTTAAGCTGGTTAATACGCGCATTCATCTCACTGGAAATCAGCGTACTTTGACGGGCTTTAATCTGTGCGCGTAGCGGCGCAGTGGTTTCACTGGGCGTTTCAGGGGCAGCAGGTTCTGCTAATACAGCAACAGGTAACAGTGCGATAGTAAAAAAAATTAATAAGTGTTTCATTTTTTTTGAGTAAGTAGATAAGCTCATGTCAATAATTTCGACTGCATAAATAAACCTCCGTGGTCTTGAAGACCGCGAAGGTTTGAATGACGTATTGCCATGAATTTAAAGGAATAAGTCAGGAACTATGGCTAACGCAGTATTTGTGATTTAAAAACCGTTCGCCCCGAAGCTCCTCGAAGGGCTATGGTGGTTCGACAAGCTCACCACGAACGGTATCATTTTATTGTGCTTTGGCTATATCTAATAAAATGCCATCAATTCTGCGACAATGCCAAAACATCACCGCTCATTTTTACGGGTACAAGTCGATTGCGGCGATTTTCTTTAAGTTTAGGGGCTAAGTTATCCAGAGCTTGTTGTGCTTCAGTTAGCGATGAATAATTCCCAGAAACCAAAATAAATAGCGGTTTTGACTGTTCAGACCTATTCACTATTGACGGTGTACTTAAGTCAGCTCGCCATTTTTCCATAAAGTGTGTCACATCGCTTTCTTTGTCCGAGGACATTAACTGAATGGCATAATGTTCGGCTGTTGATGTTTTTTGCGTATCAACCGCTTTATCCGTATTGCTAGCCGCAGGTGGCGTATTCACGGTGACGGGTGCGGGCGTAACCGCTTTATTAGTGGCGACAGGCGTACTAGCCTCTTTAGGTTCATCAGGCAATTTAGGAAATTCACCTTTATACCAATGCTCTAGCCTTTTTTCTAACTTCACTGCCAAGGTACGCACCGTGATATTTTCTATATCGCCGTCCACAGGATTAAGCCCAATAGAGGCATAGATATTACCTAATGCAGAATAAATTTCTGCCAAACTCTGCTCTTTTTCCAATTGTGAAGCCAATGCTGAGGTTGCCGCATGAATTTTTTCTAGCTCAGAACCTGCATCGCTTTCAGTGGTATCGGAAATCACCTTAAAAATACCTTGATCGACTTTGTTGAGTTCATTAGCACTGTTATAACTGTCTAACGCTTTAAGATATTGTTGATAACCCACATTAATCTGCACTAAGGTTGCAACACTCAAGGCTTTGCGGCGGGTTTTTGCGACTTCAACCTGAGTTTCAGCGGAAGTCCATATCTTAGGCGCGGCAATTAAATTGACCAAATTAAAGGTCGTGCGTACTCCCGCTTCCATCCACATATCGTAGACCAAATAAGAGTTACTATCCCAGTTTCCTGATAACGGAATAGTCAAACCGGGTAAGATTTTTAACATCTCTTTCCATACTTCATCACGACTAATGCGCTCTTGATACATCTCTTCGCGCAATTCTGGACGGTAAAACAAACCTAATTTTTCCAATTCTTCCATCTTTTCTTTTAACACAGGCGGTACCGCGCTTATTTCAGGTTGATCGAGCTTGAAATCGCTATGTATTGGCGCGTTAATTAAACCTGCCAGTTTAGGTCGAGCCAATGATAAATCTGCCTTAAGTTTTTTCAATTGATCAATAATGCGCAACAAACTACGCTGATATTCCAATACGCTCAGCATAGGTTGTAAGCGATCTTTTTCTACCGTTTTACTCAGTTCTAAGGCGTGTTCGGCTTGTTTCAATGCAGGCTCTATCTTAGGCAGCAAGTGATCAGCCATACTAGCCGCCCAATACGCATTTAGCACATCCTTAATTAAATTATTAACCACCTTACGCTTACGTTCCTGCGCAATTAACACCCGATTCGCTTGTTGTTTTGCCTGATAATAACTCACCCCAAAATCTAATACATTCCAAGCAAACGCAATATCTGCCGTGCCACGAACAGCATCCTGAGACGTTGAATACTTTGATAATTGCGCAGTCTGCGATTGGTCAAAATAATTCACACTGGACGAACCTGCTTGCTTTTCACGCGCAGAATAGCCTGCATTAACAGCCAGTTTAGGCAACATATTAATAGTCGCCACTTCTAATTGCGTATCCTGCAACACCGCTTCCATCACCGTCAAACGGTGATCGAAGTTATATTTTAATGCTCTAGCCAACGCATCATAAAACGTTAATGGCGCGGTAATCGGCTCTTGCTTACCGTAAATTTCCGTTTGATCTTTCAGCATACTTGCTAGACGTTCATCATCTTGAATAGGCATTGGATCAATCGCACAGCCATTTAAACTCGTGGCTAACAGTAGCACGATTAACTTCTTGGAATACTGCATTACTAAATTTCCTTCAAAAATTATAATTATAGGTCTTTCAAACTGTCGAGCAGTGCGCGACTCTCTTGTAATCTACTTAATTTACCCTCAACCTGAATTTGTTCGCTAAAACCAAATCGACCAACAGCCGTTTGTGGCTTAACAGGCTGTGACTTATCAACAGCTGGTGTATTTTCCGTGCCGTCTTTAGGTGCTTCGCGTGTTGAGCCAGCATCATTGTTCGGACTATTCCCTGCTTTGTTAGGATTAATATTAACAGCCTTATGAGTGTCTGTTAGCTTATCTTTATTGACGTAAACGTTAAATAACGCATGAACTTCATTACCATACTGATCCTTTACCGTCACCATGACCCGTTCATTAACTGCACCTCTAGGCGGTGTACCTGAAAACTTCAACGTATTAGGATTAAAACGCAACCACTCAGGCAAAGAGCTACCATTCTCACGTTTTGCTGAAAATTCGAGCTTAGCATTAGGGTCAGTATGACGAAACGCCCACGAAGGAATGTCAAACGAATACGACTGTTTCTCTAGTACAACCTGATTGCGTAAAGAACCCCACAAATCTAGGTAGTAATGCCGTATGGGTTGATACATGATTAAATCTTGAACAGGAAATTTATAGCTATCTCTAATTTTTTGATAGTCCTCCCGTTTCTTTTCTTCCTCAACAAATCGACTATTTGAATCAACATGAATTGAATCTTGTGTCCCGAATGGACGACCATCCTGACCCAGTAAAATCAAATTACGAAGCACTTGGTTATTATCTAACGTTTGCAAGTAATTGATAGCTACGCTTGCTGGATCAGAGGTTAAGCCTGTGTAGTCTTGAACAGTGTATTTAATAGGTGTTGGATTGCCAATAAAGTTAGCCAGTGGCGTGAAACTAATCGTTCCCGTGCTTAGATTAACCGACCAAGTCCCCTGACCTGCGACCACTAAAGGATCACCTGAGTTAGTCGTACCAACAATTCTTATTGAAGCAGGATTCAAGTCATTTTGAGCGTCATTATCATTACCTAGCACATCAATAATGACAGTCTGCCCACTAACCGCAATGACTGTATCATTCGAAGCGAGAGGTGCAGTTTGTGGGTAATCCACAGTCACCGTCGCAGCAGCAGAGGTCAAACCCGTGCGATCTTGAACCGTGTAACTAATCGGTGTCGGATCACCTGTAAAGCCTGCAATCGGCGTAAAGGTAATCGCGCCTGTGGTAGCGTTGACTGTCCAAGTACCTTGACCTGCAACCACCAATGAACCATCTGCATTAGTTGCACTCACTATTTTCACGGTGGTTAGGTCTAAGTCGTTTTCTGGATCGGTGTCATTGCCTACCACGTTGATGGTGACAGCTTGCCCGCGTGTGCCTGTTACCCTGTCATCAACAGCGGTGGGGGCAGTTTGTGGGTAATCTATCGTCACCGTCGCTTCATTAGAGGTTAAGCCCGTACGATCTTGTACCGTATAACGAATCGGTGTTGGATTAGCAGTAAAGCCTGCAATCGGCGTGAAGGTAATCGCGCCTGTGGTTGGATTGACCGTCCAAGTACCTTGACCTGCAACTACCAATGAACCATCGGCATTAGTCGCACCGACGATTTTCACCATCGCAGGATTTATGTCGTTGTTAGGATCGGTGTCATTGCCTACCACGTTGATGGTGACAGCTTGCCCGCGTGTGCCTGTTACCCTGTCATCAACAGCGGTGGGGGCAGTTCGTGGTGGGTATTCTATCGTTACCGTCGCTTCATTAGATGTTAAGCCCGTACGATCTTGTACCGTGTAACGAATCGGTGTTGGATTAGCAGTAAAGCCTGCAATCGGCGTGAAGGTAATCGCGCCTGTGGTTGGATTGACCGTCCAAGTACCTTGACCTGTCACCACTAATGAACCATCGGCATTAGTTGCACTCACTATTTTCACGGTGGTTAGGTCTAAGTCGTTTTCTGGATCGGTGTCATTGCCTACCACGTTGATGGTGACAGCTTGTCCACTCACAACTGTTTGACTGTCATTGACTGCCGTCGGTGCCGTATTGCTATCGGTATCGGTAAGGGTGGTGGTGGCAACATCGCTGCCACTGACTAAGGTTGCCGTACCCGTGGTAATCGTAGGACTGCTCAACGTGCCAATGATGGTTTCGTTGTTGTCAGCAATGCTGTCATTGACAGCGGTTAAGGTGTAAGTAAACGTGCTGCCGACAAAGTTCTTATCAAACGTCAAGGTAGTGCCATCAAAGGTCACGCCCGCGGTGGCATCTGCCTGTGCTTGAATCGCAGCAACCATAGTTGAGCTGTAATCCGTACCGCCGTTAGTCGCGGTACCTGCCCCAGCCACATTCACTGTGGCAGTATTCGCTCCGGTTAACGGGAAGCCTGTCATCGTGATGGTGAAGGTGGTGATGCCTAACGCCTCTTCACTGATGCTGGCAGTGGAGCCAATGGCAAAGGTCACACCTTGATCGGTATCGGTAATGGTGGTAGTGGCGACATCGTTACCCGTGACTAAGGTTGCCGTACCCGTGGTAATCGTAGGACTGCTCAACGTGCCAATGATGGTTTCGTTGTTGTCAGCAATGCTGTCATTGACAGCGGTTAAGGTGTAAGTAAACGTGCTGCCGACAAAGTT
>MBQZ01000010.1 GCA_002134785.1 Crenothrix sp. D3 | reverse complement strand
CACTCAATGTTCCTCCCTCTAAATTCAGTAGCAACTTGACTTCATTGAATAAATCTTCGCCATCATACGACTCTCGGTTCAAAAAACGATTCACGCTATCATGTGAAATGTTCATCACTTCTCCCAACCGACGACAACTGACATGGTTGGGTTCGCTCAATAAAAAACCAATGTACATCGATAAGTTGCAACGGGCTGTGCTTGGACGTGTTATGTTTCTTATCACGGGAAAATGGCTTTTTTAAAACTAATGGGGCTGTCCATTCTAAACTTTTATGCCCTGTCAATGCGTAACTTCTATAAGTGAATTAATAGGCGGTTGGTCGGGCTTTGCTTTCTTTAGTTTTGGATCTGTAGGAGCTTTAATATTTAGGCTGTTGAGTAATGATAAGCCCACTGATGATTCTGATACAACTCGTAGTGAGTAGCCCGCATGGAGCTTTTCGGAATGAGGGATGAACTGTCTTGCGATTATTCCCAGATTCCGCTATCGCTTCATCTGGGCTACTTGCTATAAAATAATTAAAGTTCAAAAAGGAAATAATAAAATGGCTCTTGTCGTGAAAAAATGGTTTGTTAGCAAACAAGCCGATGAGCAAGGAAATTATGTGCATATTATAGGCAGGGAGGCTGGATTTTTCGGCTGGATATTATTTCTTATGAAAATTGACCCCACAACAGAACTTGAGATTAAGAAAAATTTAATTATATTTACATCAAGTTCTTTTTCAGGTAAAGAAAAGCATATCACCCCTATAAAATCAGTTTGTTCGACATACTATTCCTATAAAAAACCTTGGCAACTTTCTGTCATTATCGCCGTTACTTTTCTACCATTTTTTGGTATTGGATTAATACTTGGACTTTTGTACTACTATTTTAATAAACAGTTTGTTGTTGCATTTATAGAAAATGCTGGCTGGGTTGGTAGCTTTGCTTTTAAGCCGTCAGCAATGGAAGGACAGGATATTGATGAAAAAAGAGCTTCTGAGGTTGTTAGCATTATTCGTGCATTAATTGAAGCAAAAACTATTTAATTTGTAACTCGTAATAGCGGTGTAGCGGTAGGGGCAACCACAAGGGATTGCCCCTGCGTTGATTAATTGACTTTTTCTACATCAAACACAGTACCACGACTGGCAATGACTTTGACTTTGCTATGAATGTCGCAATCTTCACCGTGTACTTTCCAGATGGTGTCATCGACTTTTATTTTACCCTCACCATTTTCAATGGCTTCGTGTAAATTAAACACCCGACCAACATATTGTGAACCGCGTCTATTTAATAACGGTTGATCGGTTTCAATGACGTATTTTTTGCCAAAAATTCGCCACGCGGTAATAGTCATAACCGTCAGTACAGAAAAAATCAGTATCTGTACATCGGTACTGGTGCTGGGTATTAGCCACGCGATAATGCCTGTTATTAAACCCGCTACCGACATCCACAAGAAGAAAAAAGCGGGGACTAATATCTCTATTACCAAGCAAACAACCGCTAAGACCCACCAGTACCAAAAAACTAATTCTATTTCGCTCATGATTTTGCTCGACTACTCATGGCTTCTTTTGCCAGCTCACCGATACCGCCAATTGCACCAATGACGCTGGAGGAATCCAACGGCATAAACACTAACTTGCTGTTTTCAGCGGCGGCAATGCCTTTTAGCGCATCAATGTATTTGAGGGCAACAAAATAATTAATCGCTTGTACATCACCTTTGCTAATGGCTTCTGACACCATTAAGGTGGCGCGGGCTTCTGCTTGTGCTAAGCGTTCGCGGGCATCGGCATCACGATACGAGGCTTCTTTACGCCCTTCAGCTTCTAAAATAGCCGCTTGTTGCGCACCTTCAGCGCGTAAAATTTCTGCTTGTCGTAAGCCTTCTGCTTCCAAAATTGAGGCACGTTTTAGGCGTTCGGCTTTCATTTGTCTGCCCATTGCTTCGACTAAATCTTTCGGTGGCGCAATATCTTTGATTTCTATACGGGTGACTTTTATGCCCCACGGTGTAGTCGCATCATCGACAACATTCAAAATACGCGCGTTAATATCATCACGTCGGGACAGTAATTCATCTAAATCCATTGAACCCATGACGGTACGAATGTTAGTCATGACCAGATTTAAAATTGCCCAATTCAGTTGACTGACTTCATAAGCGGCTTTGGCGGCATCCATGACTTGATAAAAAATCACGCCATCTACCGTGACCATTGCATTGTCTTTAGTAATGACTTCCTGTGAAGGTACATCCATCACTTGTTCCATCATCACCATTTTATGACCGATGCTATCAATAATCGGCACGATAATATTCAAACCGGGTGATAAGGTGTTGGTATAACGTCCAAAACGCTGCACCGTATATTCCATACCTTGTGGTACGGATTTAACACTCATAAACACCAATACAACCGCAAATATAAAAAATACAATAACAAAACCGCCCATAAAGCCCCCTAGTTTCTTGAATAAAAACCGCCACAATGGCATCGTGCATAAAACAATAAAACCAACTTTGATAAAAAAAACCCGCTAAATGCTAAAATAGAGTTTAACAAACTGTAGCCTATCCGCAAATTACAACAACCCAGTATTGCGAACAGCAACTCAGTGCAATAATAATCCACTCAAATCAACATTAACAGGTAAATATAAATGGTAGCTTACGCTTTTGACTTAGGTATATGGACGATGCTCTTTTTTCTAGTCGGTATGTACAAACCCCAGTGGCCTTTATTCTTTGTGAAAAATCCAAACAGATTGATGATTGCTGGGATAACAACTATTTTTATCATGATTACGTTTACCTTATATGGTGAAGGTACTAGACGCGACAAATTAGCACAAGAGGCTAAAATCGTTATTCCTAAAGATGCAAATGCGCCATCTTCCGCTGTTCCTGTTCCAGTGCCTACACCTATACCCGCTCTCGTACCAACACCAGACAAAGCACCAGCGGCAAAAAAGTTTTTATAAGCAATTAAACAATCCCAGTTTTAACTTTTGCGAGTAATTCCAATGACTAAGCTCACTACATTCCTAGGTATTTTTTTCAGCACTCTTCTACAAGGATTAGTGAGTTTATTCGGCATTATTCAATGGCAACAGCCTAAGTGGTTCAGTGTGCTTAAGCTCTGGTTGCTGAGTCGTTTTGATACAATTCGCCAGAAACCTATCATTGGAATAGTTGCTCTATTAGTCGTCATGATTACTAGTGCGGGAGGTTGGTTTGGTTATCAGTGGTGGCAAGCACGCCCTAAACCAGTCACGGTGGATTTTACGGTGACTGCGCCTGAACGTGCGAATCTTGAACAACAAGAATCGCCGCATCCATTAGTTGTTACTTTTGAAGGATCTGTCGCACCGTTAGCGTTAGTTGATAAAGATGCCACTGAAGGCATTAGCATGAGTCCAAAAGTTGCAGGTCATTGGCATTGGACAGATGATAAAACGCTGGAATTTCGCCCTGATAAAGAATGGGCAGTGGGCGAAAAGTATGACGTGAAGTTAGAAAAAACGTTTGTTGCAAAACAGATTTTATTAGCTAAATGGAAGTTTGATTTTGCCGCGCCTGTGTTTGTTTCCACGCTGGAAAAATCAGAGTTTTATCAAGACCCGCAAGACCCTGTCTTAAAAAAAGCCGTCATTCAATTGAAATTTAGCCATCCTGTTGATGGCAAATCGCTGGAAAAAAATATCAAATTAACGCTGAAAAACCGCGTTGAAGATGCTAAAGCTGATAAAAATCTCACCTTCACTGTTAGTTATGACAAGCTAAAACTGAATGCGTTTGTGCATTCTGAATCCTTACCGATTCCTGCTTATGACCAGCAAGTTGTTTTAACGGTGTCGGGTGATGTGAATGCTGAAAACTCTAGTGCGACTAATCGTGAACCGCTAACTGCAAACGTACAAGTTCCAGGGCTGTATAACGGGCTTGCGATTAATGACGTGCAGTTGACGGTGATGCCCAATAAGCAAACCCAACAGCAAGAACAGATTTTAGTGTTGAACACCACCATGCCCGTGCATGAACAAAAAATGGCACAGGCGATGGAAGTCTGGTTATTACCGCGTGATAATCCCAAAAAATCAGACAATACTGATGCTGAGGATGAATCTAAACAGCCTTATCCTTGGACACCCGAAGAAGTCACGCCCGATATTCTTAATCAAAGCACCCGTTTACCCGCTAAAGCAATCCCTGCGGAACATGAATTTTCTGAAACCCACGGCTTTCGCTTGCAAGTCGATGTAGGGCGGCAGTTATTCGTTAAAGTAAATAAAGACATTAAATCCTTTGGCGGTTATCAATTGCCTAAGCCCGATTTTAGAACCCTAACCGTCCCCAGCTATCCTAAAGAATTACATATTTTAGGCGAAGGCTCGTTATTGACCTTAAGCGGCGAGAAGAAAATCGCCTTAATGGCGCGGGATTTGTTAGGCGTTAAAGTGGAATTAGGACGCGTGTTGCCTGACCAATTGCAACACCTCATTTCACAAACTGAGGGGGAATTCAGTCACCCCAGCTTTTTGGGTGATTTTGGACAAGATAATTTAAGTGAGCGTTTTGAAATCGCGCTACCGTTAGACCAACAAGCGGCTGGCATACCGACTTATCAGCCTGTCGATTTGAGCGCGTACATGAAGGACAGCAATGGCAATAATAAACGCGGTGTCTTTTTAGTGACCGCAAAAAATTATGATCCTGCTGATCCTAATGGCTACAGTAGCGAAGAAGCAGTGGATAAACGCTTAATTCTAGTCACCGACTTAGGCATTATCGTCAAAACTGAACAAGACGGTTCACAAGTAGTCTTCGTGCAGTCTATCCAAACAGGTAAACCGCAAGCCGAAGTCGAAGTCGATATTATTGGTAAAAACGGTTTAGTGTTGTTTAGTGGACGCACCGATGATCAAGGCAAAGCCCGTTTTGCAAAATTATCAGGCTTAGAACGTGAACGCCAACCGATGTTTTATTTAGTGAAATATCAAGGCGATATGAGTTTTCTACCGATGGAGCGTGAAGACCGCAAACTGAATTTCTCGCGTTTTGCGATTGATGGTGAAGCCAATGCGAAAGATGCTAATCAACTCAATGCCTATTTATTTTCAGACCGTGGTATTTACAGGCCGGGTGATACCTTCCACATCGGCATGATAGTCAAAACTGCACAATGGAATTTGCCACTTATTGGCATTCCATTACAAGCTGAAATCACCGATTCACGCGGTTTAATCGTTAAAACCAGCAAGATTAATTTGGAAGCAGGTGGGTTTAACGAACTGTCTTATGACACGCTGGAAACATCACCGACAGGCAATTACAACATCAGTCTGTACACAGTCAAAGACGGACGCACCGATGAGTTTTTAGGTGATACCAAAGTCAAAGTTGAAGAGTTTCAACCAGACCGTATTAAAACTACGGCGACTTTTTCCAAACCTGTCTCCGAAGGTTGGGTGCATCCTGATGATTTAAAAGTCACCGTGAATGTGCAGAATCTGTACGGCGCACCTGCCGAAGCGCGACAAGTTGAAGCCAATCTCACGCTAAAACCCGCGCTACCTGCGTTCAAACGCTATAAAGATTACAATTTCTTTGACCCGCATTATGCCAAAGAAGGCTTTGATGAAGCCTTAACTGCGGGTGAAACCGATGCCAAAGGCAATGCCGAATTTAATCTAGGCTTAGAAAAATACACCAAAGCCACTTATCACCTGCGCTTTTTTACGCGTGCGTTTGAAGCCAAAGGTGGGCGCAGTGTTGCCGCTGAAGCTGAAACTTTAGTGTCCGATATGCCATTTCTAGTCGGTTACAAAGCCGATGGTGCATTGAATTTCGTCGCCAAAGATGCCAAACGTCATGCGCAGTTATTAGCGATTGATCCGCAAGTACAACCAATGGCGGCGGATAAACTGACGCTGGAATTGGTTGAGCGCAAAGTGTTGTCGGTATTAACGCGCCAAGAAGATAACACTTATAAATATGAATCACGTCCGAAAGAAATCAGCGTGCGCAAAGAGCCGCTGGTTATTGCTAAAGAAGGCTATGATTTAACTCTCGATAGCACCACCGCAGGTGATTATTCTTATATCGTGCGTGATGCTAACGGCTTATTGCTCAGCCGCATTGATTACAGCGTGGCGGGTGCGGGTAATGTATCACGCAGTTTAGACCGCAATGCCGAATTGCAACTCACCTTGGATAAAGCCGAATACGAAGGCGGTGATTTGATTGCCGTGAATATTCGCGCACCGTACACAGGCGCGGGTTTAATCACCATCGAACGCGATAAAGTCTATCAAAGTGTGTGGTTTAAATCCGATACCCAAGCCTCGGTGCAGTACATTCAAGTGCCGCATGAACTCACGGGTAACGCTTACGTTTCCGTGCAGTACATACGCGATCCTAGCTCCGATGAAATTTTCATGAGTCCGCTGTCTTATGGTGTCGCGCCGTTTAAAATCAGTCTGGCACGCCATACCGAAGCCTTAAAACTCACTGTACCTGAACTGATTAAACCGGGTGAAGTGCTAACGATGAAAGTGCGTAGCCCTGAACCCACTCGTGTGGTGGTGTTCGCGGTGGACGAAGGCATTTTACAAGTAGCGCGTTATGAAAACCCCGATCCATTAGGGCATTTTTTCAAAAAACGCCAATTGGAAGTCGATACCACGCAAATTCTGGATTTAATTCTGCCTGAATTTAGAAAACTGATGCAGGCGGCCACAGGGGGTGATGCCGAAGAAGATGAATCGTCATTTTTAAATCCGTTTAAACGCAAACACGATAAACCAGCCGTGTATTGGTCGGGCATCGTGGATTTAGTCGGTGAGAAAGAATTCACCTACACCGTGCCTGAAACCTTTAACGGCACGATGCGTGTCATGGCGGTGGCTGTGAATGATTCACGCATCGCCAGTGTCAGCGATAAAACCCAAGTACGCGGTGATTTAATCGTCACACCCAACGCGCCGTATATGATTGCCCCCAGTGATGAATTCACCGTGAGCGTCGCCGTTGCCAATCACGTTAAAGATTCAGGCGATAAAGCAGCAGCGCAAATCACTCTAACCGTACCACCACAACTGATTATTAAAGATGACGCTAAAAAATCGCTAGTGATTGCCGAAGGTCATGAAGGCGTAACCACGTTTAAACTACAAGCCGTTTCAGGTTCTGCCGTTGTATTAGGCAATGCCACGCTCACTTTTACCGCAGAAGTGGCAGGAAAAACCACCACCATGCGTAGTGACATGAGTATTCGTCCTGCCTTGCCCAAAATTGCTGAACTGCGGTTTGGTAGTTTTACAGGTCAACAAGACATAGCGATTGACCGCCTGTTATACCCACAACACCGCAAAGTCAGTGCGGGAATTTCGCCGTTGCCTTTGGTATCAGTGTCTGGTTTGATTGGTTATCTCGATAATTTTGAACACAGCTGCACTGAACAATTACTCAGTAAAGCCGTTCCGATGTTGGTATTAAGCAAGCATCCAGAATTTACCGAACAACAAACTGTTAAAAGTACTGATGCTGATTTTCTCAAGTTAGTTGCGGTATTACGCACGCGCCAAAATGCCGAAGGTGGTTTTGGTTTATGGGGGGCATCACCAGAAGCCCATGAATTCGCTTCTGTTTATGCGGCGAATGTATTAATGGAAGCGAAAGCCGCTGGAATCGCCATTCCCGACGATATGCTAGAAAAAACCAAAAGCTACCTGCAAACCCTAGCGGCAAGCCCTGCGAGTGAATTGGAAGCGGTGCGAGTGCGGGCTTATGCAGCGTATTTATTAACCCGTCAAGGCACAGTAACCACTGCTATTTTGTCCAGCTTACGCGAAAACTTACGCGCCAATTTTAAAGAAGAGCTATGGCGTAATGATTTAGTTGCCGTGTATTTAGCGGCGAGTTATCAACTCCTGCAACAACAAGCACTGGCAGATGATTTAATTAGCACCTCTATTAAACAACTGGGCAAAAGTACCGCCGCTTATAACTATCAATACTACTATGATCCACTCATTCACGATGCCCAGACTCTGAGTATATTGGCAAAACATTTTCCTGCCAGATTACAAGCTTTGCCATCGACCGTGTTTCAAAATATTGCTAACGGGTTAACAGAAAACCGTTACAACACCTTATCATCGGCTTATCTGTTAATGGCTTATGGTGCATACATTGATGCTGTTCCACCTAATACAATGCAATCGTTAGCAATCAGCGCAATAGATGCAGCAGGACAATCACAAGCCTTAACCTTACCCGCCAACTTTGCGCCGCGTGTCAGCTTCCCTGACACCACGAAGAAGTTACATTTTTCAGGGGATAGTTCAGCACCGTTGTATTACGCAGTGTCAGAATCAGGTTACGACCAACAAGCCCCCACTGCCGAAGTCCACAATGGTTTAGAAATCACCCGCGTGTATTTGAATGCCAAAGGTGAAACCGTGACCAAAGCCACCTTAGGCGAAGAACTCACCGTACAACTACGCATCCGTGCCATAGACCACGAGTGGATTAATGACTTAGTCGTACAAGACCTACTCCCCGCAGGTTTTGAAGCCGTGATTCAAACCCCTGTTGCCAAAACCGATGAGGAACAAGCAAGTGATGGTGAAGCGAGTGGCGAAGAACCAGCCGATGACAGCACATCATGGTGGAAAGACCGCTTATCAATAGGCGGCAACTGGAAACCCCAATACGCCGATATTCGTGAAGACCGCGTCGTGTTATACGGTAGTATCACCAACGAACTCGCCGAATATCAATACAAAATCAAAGCCATCAGCGAGGGTGTATTCACTGTGCCACCGATTTATGCCACCGATATGTATCAACCCACCCTACGCGCCCATTCCAGCGCGGGAAAAATAAGTGTGGAGGATGTGGTGGCGAAATAACGCCCATAAAAAGCACGAAAGACACGAAAAAGTGGATGGGTAGAGGCGATAGCCGAAACCCATCATTAATTCAGAAATGTGATGGAATTCAAACACCCACACTGGAATAATGGTAGAGTGGCGACATTATCAAACCCAAAGAATCAATAGTTTCAATGAAGCAATCAACATCAATATAATGAATCAGACATTAAGTGATTTGCAATTAAAATACAATAAGATACATTTATTGCTAGATAACTTACTTGAAGAGTTAGATCTTGCTAATCAAGAGCTTGCCTTTCAGAATGCAGAGAAAGAACAGCGGGCAGATGAGTTAGTTATTGCTAATTTAGAGCTTGCCTTTCAGAGTGAAGAGAAAGAACAGCGGGCTGCCGCGTTAGTCATTGCCAATCAAGAGCTTGCTTTTCAAAATGACGAGAAAGAACAGCGGGCTGCCGCGTTAGTCATTGCCAATCAAGAGCTTGCTTTTCAAAATGACGAGAAAGAACAGCGGGCTGCCGCGTTAGTTATTGCTAATCAAGAGCTTGCCTTTCAAAATGCAGAAAAGGAAAAGCGAGCAGCTGAGTTAGTCATTGCCAATCAAGAGCTTGCTTTTCAAAATGACGAGAAAGAAAAGCGGGCAGCTGAGTTAGTTATTGCTAATCAAGAACTTGCTTTTCAAAATGACGAGAAAGAAAAGCGGGCAGCTGAGTTAGTTATTGCTAATCAAGAGCTTGCTTTTCAAAATGACGAGAAAGAACAGCGGGCAGCTGAGTTAGTTATTGCCAATAACGAGCTTGCTTTTCAGAATGACGAGAAAGAAAAGCGGGCAGCTGAGTTAGTCATTGCCAATAACGAGCTTGCTTTTCAGAATGACGAGAAAGAAAAGCGGGCAGATGAGTTAGTTATTGCCAATCAAGAGCTTGTTTTTCAAAATGACGAGAAAGAACAGCGGGCAGCTGAGTTAGTTATTGCCAATCAACATATTAAAGTTGCAGCCACTGTTTTTGAATCCAAAGACGGCATCATGGTAACCGATGAAAATAATAACATTCTTCAGGTAAATAAGGCTTTTACCCATATCACAGGTTATTCCAGTAAAGAGGCTATTGGCAAAAATCCGCATTTTCTAAGCTCAGGTTGCCATGATGTTAACTTTTATGCGTCGATGTGGGACAGTATTAATCGCACGGGTGTATGGAAAGGTGAAGTATCGGATCGACACAAGAATGGTGAAATCTTTTCGAAATATCTTATTATCAATGCCGTAGAAGACCTAGACGGTTCGGTGATGAATTATGTGGGTACTTTCACCGACATCACTGTCAGTAAAGCCGCAATGGATAAAATTGAGCATTTGAGTTTCTACGACTCGCTGACTGATCTACCTAATCGACTACTACTCAGTGAACGGTTAAATCGGGTATTGGCTGCAAGTCATCATAGTGGTCGAAAAGCCGCGCTGTTATTCATTGATTTGGATAATTTTAAAAACCTAAATGACACGCTCGGTCATGACATGGGCGATTTACTACTACAACAGGTTGCGCAACGCCTGACCGCCTGTGTTCGCGAAGTTGATACAGTTGCTAGGCTGGGTGGTGATGAATTTGTCATATTGCTACCAAATTTAAGCAAGAAAAACAGTGAGGCATTGACACAAACGGGGACGGTTGGAAATAAAATTTTGAGCCACCTTAATCAGCCGTATCAGCTTGCTACGCATGATTACTATAACACCCCCAGCATCGGTGCGACGGTGTTTAGTCATAAAGGGGAAATAACGGATAAACTGCTAAATGAACTGCTGAAACAAGCAGATATTGCTATGTATGCCGCCAAGACCTCAGGTCGGAATACCCTGTGCTTCTTTGATCCGCAAATGCAGGCTAATATCATTGCGCGTGTCATACTGGAAAGCGACTTACGTCAGGCATTAGCAAAAAAACAGTTCATATTGTATTACCAAATACAAACCACCCATGATGGATCTGCTATCGGGGCTGAAGTGCTGATTCGCTGGCAACATCCACAGAAAAGCTTGATTCCCCCTGATTATTTCATCCCACTGGCTGAGGAAACAGGCTTAATAGTTGACATCGGGCTCTGGGTTTTAAAAATGGCTTGTGCTCAGCTAAAACGCTGGGAAGATTGTCCCCACACTAAAAATTTACTCTTATCTATCAATGTCAGTGCAAAGCAGTTTTATCAGCCCGATTTTGTAGAGCGAGTGAGTCAAATATTAAGCGATTCTGCCATCAAACCTGAACAGCTTAAGTTTGAACTCACCGAAAGTCTGGTACTTAATGATGTAAATGAAACTATCTTCAAAATGAACGCACTCAAAAAAATAGGTGTGCAGTTTTCTATGGATGATTTTGGCACAGGTTATTCATCCCTAAACTATTTAACACGATTGCCCTTTAATCAACTTAAAATAGACCAGTCCTTTGTCCGCAATATTGGCGTAAAACCATCAGATGCAACGATAGTGAAAACCATCATCGGCATGGCTCACAATTTAGACATGGAGGTTATCGCTGAGGGAGTAGAGACTGAAGCGCAACGTGAATTTCTGGAACAACACGGCTGTATGTTCTATCAGGGTTATCTATTCAGTAAACCCGTGCCAATTGCACAGTTTGAAGCGTTAATATCGTAGTTAGATTGCCGCTGGTTGGCAACGACAGCTTACAAGTTCGATATAGCTAATGCCGTTCGTGATGAGCTGTGAGCTTGTCGAACAGGCGGGCTTAACCGCCCATGCTTCGACAGGCTTCCTTCGACAGGCTCAGGACGAACGGTTAAGCCTGTTTTCCATTTTGTTAAAAGATTTTTGAGCAACGACTTAATAATACGTTGCTCATTATCGCGTCCAGCAAATTCATCGAACAACCGCTGGTTGCCTACGCAAAACGCAGGGAGATTGAAACCTTGTTTAGCTGTTTAAAAGGGCGCAACGCACTGGCGAATGGCGGCAGGAAAATGTTAAACCCATCCGCATCAAAAATAATGAGTGTTAATTATGAACCGTTTTAATCTGGCTCTACGACTATTATGGCGTGACAGTCGTTCAGGGGAATTAACCATCTTGGTATTGGCATTACTGATTGCTGTCACCAGTTCCACGGCTATCGCCTTATTTGCTGACCGTTTACAAAACACGATGGTTATGCAGGCAGCGGAGTTTTTAGCGGCGGATTTAGTAATTGCTAGCCCTGCGGCAATACCTACCGCTTGGCAAGACCAAGCAACGCAATTGAAATTGACCCAAGCACGCACCATTGAATTTTCCAGCGTGTTAATGGAACACGACGAAATGCTGTTAGCGAGCATTAAATCGGTGAGCGCAGCGTATCCGTTACGCGGTTTTTTAAAAACCCAAACGACGGAGCTGAGTGTCGAAAGTGAACAACATAAAGGCCCCGATAGTGGCACGGTGTGGTTAGAAAAACGAGTATTATCCGCATTAAAACTGCATATCGGTGATGTGCTGACGGTCGGTGAAAAGTCGTTAATTATTACCCAGATTGTCACTTATGAACCCGATAAACGCGGCGATTTTTATAGTTTTTCGCCGCGTGTGTTAATGAATGAAGCGGATTTGTCGGCAACTCGCATTTTGCAAGCAGGCAGTCACGTTCATTACTTTTTTCAATTTAGCGGTGAAGCGAACGCCTTAGCTGACTTTAAAAAATGGATTAAACCGCAATTAAACCCATCACAAAAACTGTTGGATATTCACGAAGACCGCCCTGAATTAGGCACGGCGTTAGAACGTGCAGAACGTTATTTAGGTTTATCGAGCATTATCGTGATTCTAATTTCAGGTGTAGCCATTGCAATGGCTACTCGCCGTTATACTGAGCGGCATTTTAATGCCACCGCATTGTTGCGTTGTCTGGGTTGTAAGCAACGGGAAATCGTATGGCTATATAGCAGTCAATTTATTATATTGGGCTTAATTACCAGTAGTATTGGGTGCTTATTGGGTTGGTTTGCGCAACAAGGCTTATTTTATTTATTGCAGGATTTATTGCCCAAGCAACTGGCAAATCCGAGTATTTCAGCGGTGTTGTTTGGTTTAGTACTGGGGCTGGGGGTGTTGTTGGGATTTGCTCTGCCGCCTTTGTTGCGACTTAAACAAGTATCACCACTGCGGGTATTACGCCGCGAATTGGAGCCTTTACCTACCAGTGGTTGGTTGGTTTATGGTCTAGCGTTGATGGTTATCACCTTATTAATCGGACGTTATACCCAAGATTTAACGATGACCATGACTATCATTGGCGTGGGTTTAAGCGTATTAATTGTGCTGGGTTTATTAATGACTGGTTTATTAGCAGTTACGCGTAAATTGTTACCCGCATTGCCCTTAGTGTGGCGTTTTGGTTTACAGGGATTGGTGAAAAATAGCCGCGCCAGTGTTAGCCAACTCTTAGCCTTTAGTATTACCTTGCTTGCCATGATTTTGAGTTTCAGCGTGCGCACGGATTTAATTGAAGATTGGCAAAAATCCATGCCCACTAACGCGCCCAATCATTTTGCGTTAAACATTTTCCCCGAACAACAAGCCAGTTTTCAGCAAGAATTAGTACAGCAACAGATTAGCGGCAGCCAATTTTATCCAGTGGTGCGAGGACGATTAGTCGCAATCAACAACCTACCTGTGCAACAAGTCGTCAGTAAAGATTCACAAGGCGACAGTGCGACGCATCGAGAACTGAGTTTGACGTGGACTAAGGAACTGCCTGAAGACAATAAAATTATCGAAGGCAATTGGTGGACAAGTCCACAAACTGGGCTGGTTTCAATTGAACAAAAACTGGCGCAAAGTTTAAAAATTAAGCTGAATGATGAGCTAACGTTTACTATCGGCAGTCAACAAGTTAAAGCAACCGTTGCCAGTATTCGTGAATTGCAATGGAATACCATGAAGCCGAATTTTTACATGATTTTTTCACCCGATACCTTGAATAATTATCCCTATACCTTCATCACCAGCTTTTATTTGTCCACGAATCAAAAACCGTTATTAAACGCGCTAGTCAAAAAATACCCTAGCATCACAGTTTTAGAAGTCGATTTAATTTTGCAACAAATTAAAACCATTCTGACGCAATTAACACAGGCGATTAACTATTTACTGTATTTTGCCTTGTTAGCAGGCTTTACAGTGTTGTTTGCAGCGGTTTATGCCAGCTTGGATGAACGTATTTATGAAGGCGCGTTAATGCGAACGCTAGGGACTCATAGAAAATTTTTACGAAAAACCCATTTTATTGAGTTTAGCGTATTGGGGCTGATTGCTGGTTTATTAGCTGTTATCCTATCAGAAGCGATACGTTACGCACTGTACACGCAAGTCATACACATCGGGTATCACCCTAATTTTTATTTATGGGCAGTGATACCGATAACAGCCGCTTTATTAGTAGGCTTAACAGGCTATTTTGGATTGCGAGATGTGGTAAATAAATCCCCACTACGCGTTTTAAGAGAACTATAATGCAACACTGATATATTCATATTCTGTTCATAATTATTCAATTAGACTGAAGTAAATAACACACTTAAACGAGGAATCATCATGAAAAAATTAGCAACAATTATTGTTATAGTTACAAGTACTTTACTGACCGCTTGCGCTCAAGTTTCAGGCTGGACTCCGACTGTTGACCCCTACAATGATCGCAATGCACAGGCCATTCCACAAGATCAAGCGCAGTGCGGACAATTAGCCAGTCAAGCCGCAAGTTCAGTCAAAGAAACAGCGATGGGAGCAGGTGCGGGGGCATTGGTGGGTGCGGCAGGTGGTGCGATTACAGGTGCATTTTTGGGTAGCCCAGGTACAGGTGCCGCTATTGGTGCCGCAGCAGGTGGTTTTGGTGGTGGCGCGTATAAAGGTCTCAGTTCCGATGAGGCTTACAAAAGAGCTTATACCACTTGTATGAGAAATCGTGGACATAACGTCGTTAATTAATTGTTCAGCGGCGTAACAAATGATTTTAATCGCTTACTTAACGACTAACTCAGTCGTCTTATCATCTAAGCGTTACCTATAGTCGCAACTGACTGTAAGTGCGAATTTATCGCACTTACAGTATAGTATTTTTGGTTTATGTTAATCCGTTCATGGTGAGCTTGTTGAACCATGAACACCCTTCGACAAGCTCAGGGCGAACGGTTGCGACTTAACCAAAAACTGAAATACTATATCATCATAGCCATTAAGATATACATTAACGCGCATAACTTTACCAAAAAGAGCGTAACGCGTTGAGATATGAAGGTGTTGTTGATTTTCTTTAATGAGGTCTTTTGTGTTAGTATCATCCCATTAGGTACATTATTGCTATGTATTTTCTCTATCGGGCTGTTAAGGTTGAAATAAGGTACTTTTCAGAAATACCCTTTTCGGTCATGAAAGGCTAAACTATCGAATCCGCGTCCTTTAAGGCGAGGAGGATGTCAAACTTAAAATGACACATTAACTGTACAATTACACACTATGCTTGATTATAAAAAAGATTTTATTTCATACTCCTTGGCTTGTGGCGTATTAAAATTCGGCGAATTCGAGTTAAAATCTGGGCGGATTAGCCCTTATTTTTTTAATACGGGTTTGTTTAACACGGGTTCACAACTGGGTAAGCTAGGGGAATTTTACGCACAAGCACTTATCCAATCAGGCATTAAACCAGATATTCTTTATGGTCCTGCCTACAAAGGTATTCCCTTAGTCAGTGCAACATCCATCGCATACTCTCGATTAACAGGTGAAGACATACCGTTTGTCTTTAACCGTAAAGAAGTTAAAGACCACGGCGAAGGCGGGCTTTTAGTAGGCGCACCTTTGCAGGGTAGAGTCATCATTCTCGACGATGTCATCACTGCTGGCACATCAGTCAGAGAATCCGTTGACATCATTCACAATGCCCACGCCATACCAGCAGGGGTATTAATCTCCTTGGACAGGCAAGAAAAGGGGCAAAATGACCGCTCTGCTATTCAAGAAGTCGAAGAAAGTTTTAATATGCCCGTGGTTTCAATTATTAACTTAGCTGATATCATCAATTATTTGATAGCTAATGCCAGTGAAGAAGTCAATAAAATCAAAAACTACCAACAGCTTTATGGCATTTGATAACCATCGTGTCTGAAAAATAAAACTGCCCTCGATTTAGTAGTTATTGAAATATATACTACAATTATTAAAAAATACCTTCAATCTGGTGTTTCGACTCACTTATAGAATTGTGTTAGTAAAAAAGGCTGGTCATGAGTAATCTGGATTTTAAAAATCAAATGCACGAGTATTCGCTATGGCGTGCAAAACTAGTGCAATCCATAGAGATGTATCAGCAATGGCGGACACGCTATGACATGACTGATGCTAATAGCACTACAACTCTTTTAAATATCCTTAATAACCTTCAATCGGATCGGATTACGTTAGCATTCGTTGCTGAGTTTTCTCGCGGTAAAACTGAATTAATTAACGCGCTATTTTTTGCTGAAACAGGCGTTAGATTGCTGCCGTCTGCACCAGGGCGTACCACTATGTCGCCTACCGAGCTTTTTTATGATGAAGCAGGTGGTAGTTATATTCGGTTACTCAATATTGAAACCCGTCTGGAAAGTAATACCCTCGCCGAATTTAAGCAAATGCCTGATCGTTGGGTACATTTTGATTTAAATGGTAACTCGCCTAGACAAATGCAGGAAGCCTTTAAAGAACTGGTTGCCGTCAAAAAAGTACCTCGTGAAGTCGCTGACGAACTGGGCTTATGGAATGAACGCGAAGCGAAAGAACAAGGACTTGTTAATCCAACGATGGTAGAAATACCCTGCTGGCGACACGCTCTCATTAGCTTTCCGCATCCTTTACTGAAAGAAGGTTTATCAATTCTCGATACACCTGGTTTAAATGCGCTAGGTACTGAACCAGAATTGACGCTAAATATGTTGCCTAGCGCACAAGCGATTATCTTCGTACTCGCCGCCGATACAGGGGTGACTAAAAGTGACCTCGATATGTGGCTTAATCACATTTGCCTTGCGCGTGGCGGTAAAAAACAAGGTCTCGCTGTGGTCATGAACAAAATTGATGCTATGTGGGATGATATAGGTGGATCGGCTGCTTATGATGAATCCATTAGATCACAAATTAAAACCTCGGCGGCGATTTTAAAAATAGACGAAAAAGCTATTTTTCCTGTATCTGCCAAACAAGCTTTATTAGCCAAAGTAAAATCTGATACCCCTTTATTTGAACGTAGCCGTTTAGCCAGCCTAGAAAAATACCTTGCGACCGACATATTGAAACAAAAACGCAATATATTAATGGGAACCGTCGTGCGAGACATGGGATTTTTACTGAATGAATCATCGCATTTAACCAATAAAGCCTTAGTCCACGCTATAGAACAACTGGAAGAATTCAAAAAAATAGACTTTCAAAATCAAGATATGACGGGTAAATTGATGGCTGAAACTCGCGATAAGCAAAATATTTACATGGCTAATATTGAAAATTTTCAGGCTAGTCGCCGTGTTTTTATTACCCAAGCCAAAATGCTTATCGACTCATTCGACAGTGAAAAAGTCGATGTCATTATTGAAAAAACTAGACGCGATATTGCTAGTAATATGACAACTTACGGTATGAAACAAAACATTCGTAAATTGTTTGATGAATTGCGTGATTTATTGCAAAATGCAATCGAAATAACTGCTGAAACCAGCCGTTTAGTCAAAGCCATTCATAAGAAATTCAAAGATGAATATGGCTTTGCAGAAAT
Source organism: Crenothrix sp. D3 (assembly GCA_002134785.1). GTDB lineage: Bacteria > Pseudomonadota > Gammaproteobacteria > Methylococcales > Methylomonadaceae > UBA4132. Next base: position 68,570 of record MBQZ01000010.1, on the reverse strand, counting down.
CGAACCTAAATTATTCTCTATCAAGACTTATCAGGCTGAATTAGAAATGATTTTTGAAGAAGGTGAAATATTTCGCTCTAGTACAAAAACGGCAATGACTGAGCAAAGTACGGTAATACACACTCTTTACAGTACGCTAATTTCCAATGCGAGAGACGTTATTAGACAAGCGCATGAAGATGCCAGTGCGTGGGGAAATACCGCGTTAACACCATTGATGCAGCAAATCAAAGATCACAAAAAACAAATTGAAAATCGCTTGCAAATGTTAAGAAAAATTAACGAATCAACCGACAATGTCGCTGAAAATATTGCCCATCTTAAAGCAGAAGTAGAGCCGTTAAAACGAAAAAAAGAAGAGTTAAATATGATGATTCGAGGAATGCAGCTGGATGCTTACACACCTGATAGTCATTAATTTTGTAGGTGCAACGCCTGTTTTTTACGAAAAATAGGCGTTTTCGACGAATTTTTATTTTCTAAAAATCAAATCCCAAACCCCATGCCCTAAACGCAAACCACGTTGCTCAAATTTAGTGAGTGGGCGATAATCTGGGCGTTCACAATAATCGTCTGTCGTACTTGTGTTCTGAAGCCTTCCATCCGCAGACAAAGTATCTAACATAGACTCAGCGTAATGTTGCCAATCAGTTGCCGCATGAAAATAACCCCCCGTTTTTAGTTTTTTCAACAATAATTCTACAAAACTAGGGCGCACAATACGGCGTTTATGGTGTTTCTTTTTATGCCACGGATCTGGAAAAAATAAATGTAAACCCGTTAAGCGATTATCAGGAATTTTCTGCTCAATCACTTCAATTGCATCATGACAATAAATCCGCACGTTAGTTAAGCCTTGCTGTGCTAACAACATCATCAAATGACCAACGCCCGCAAGATGCACTTCAATACCAATATAATCAATGTCAGGATTCGCCGCCGCCGTACTAGCAAGACTATCACCACTACCAAAACCAATTTCAATAATTAACGGTGCGTCACGCCCAAAAACGTCAGTAAAATCATAATTCACTTGCGGATCAAGACCATAGCGTTGCCAATCATTATCCAAGGCATATTGTTGAGCTTGAGTAATTCGTCCTTGACGACGAACAAAACTACGAATTCGGTGTGGGGTGATGGTTTCTAAATCGGTCATGATTATAATCTAGGGTATTTGATGTAGTTGTAGGATAGGCTTTGAGTTATTTTTTACGCAACAACGATGGGTTTCAGCATCGACGTTTTACCCACCATCACATCCACAGCTTTCAGTAAGCGTTTAAAAACTGATTGCTGAAGATAAGGAATATTATGTTTTTTACACACCGCTTCCACTTGTGGTTGCACTTTTTGATATTGGCTCAACGGCATATCGGGCCATAAATGATGTTCGATTTGATAATTTAACCAGCCGTAGAAAAAATCATTGAAATTAGACCCCGTCGGATAATTCACTGAACCCAAAATTTGCCGCAAATAAAACTCGCCTTTACTGTGACTTTTTTCATCAAACATCATCACATCATCACCTGCGTGATTGGGAATCATCACCAGAAAACTGTGCATATTGGTGAAAATTTCCGCCAGCAGTGAATTAATCAATACGCTGATAACCGCAAAACTGCCCAACGGTAAAAACAGCAACGGCAACAACACAAAGCGATAGGCGGTATAAGGCAAAATACTTTGCAACCATAATGCCCTGCCTTGTTTGGTAAACATACTCCATGCCCCAAGTCGGCTCATCGCTGGTTCAGAATCACCTTGCCGTTTAGCAGACTGTAAACGCAATTCTTTATGGGTTCTGGGCGTGTAATACACAATTTTCCATATTCCTGAAAAAGCCGCCACTATCACATAGCGCGACCACATCGGCAGCTTTGATTGTCTCAGCCATTCCATATTATGTTGCGCATTGTTGGGATCGGATTTTTCACCCAAACTATAATGATGCAACACATTATGTTCATGATGCCAGCCAGCCATAGTAAACCAGTCGGGCCAATCAATAAAACGTCGCCAGCCCTGAGCAAATTTTTTACTGGTGTAATTCTTATCGCCACCCTCAATTTTATCGTAGGCTCTATGCACCGTCGGATGCCCTACTTGTGTCCAGCGAGTAAAACTGCCCTGACTGATTAACAGCGCGGAAATCGGATTCGGAAAAATCCACGCTGTACCATAACCAATAATCGAGCAAATTTTGCCCCATTTTTCCATTCTGGTTAAATGTTCAAAATCCTTAATGCCAGTATTGGCAAGTGATTGTTGATGAATTGCAGTGAGGTCTTTGACTAATTGCTCGCGATTTACTGACTGGTAACTGTGTAAACTCAAAACGTGATGTCCCTTAAAGTACGGTGATAATGTTTATTTGCTGAAACCATTGAAGAGATGGCTTTAAGTCTTATTTTTCAATGTGTTTTTTTTTACACGCTGCAAACTTTTTTTTGACGCAGTGCGTAAGATGGGTAAAGCTATAATGTAATCTATTATATTCGTGTCTAATGATGGGTTTCGGCTATCGCCTACACCCATCTTAGGGGGATACGACAACGAAGTTAAAAAAACAACCCGTCTATAGGGGAAGATGCAGAAGCGAAGCGTTTTCTGGGCATACGACCTGCTAAATAGGCTTCTCTGCCCGCTTCGATACCCTTACGCATTGCTGAAGCCATGAGTATAGGATTTTTCGCTTCGGCAATCGCGCTATTCATTAACACGCCCGCGCACCCTAATTCCATTGCAATGGCGGCATCGGAGGCTGTGCCGACACCTGCATCAACTAAAATAGGCACGTTGGCATTTTCGATGATGGTGAGAATGTTGTACGGGTTGCGGATGCCTAAACCTGAACCTATGGGAGCAGCAAGTGGCATAACGGCGACACAACCGATGTCTTCTAAGCGTTTGGCAGCGATGGGGTCATCGTTGGTATAGACCATGACATCAAAACCGTCTTTAACTAAAATTTCAGCGGCTAAATAGGTTTCTGCAACATTTGGGAACAGGGTTTTTTGATCCGCTAAGACTTCCAGTTTAACCAGATTGTGACCACCTAATAATTCTCTACCTAAACGACAGGTTCTAACCGCTTCATCAACGGTATAACAACCTGCGGTATTGGGCAAAATGGTGTATTTATCGGGTGAAATGACATCCAATAAATTCGGTTCACCTGCATTTTGTCCTATGTTAGTGCGGCGAATCGCCACAGTAACAATTTGCGCACCACTGGCTTCAATCGCTAAACGAGTTTCTTCTAAATCTTTGTATTTGCCTGTGCCGACTAATAAGCGTGAGTGATAAGTAACGCCTGCCAATACAAACGAATCAGTCTGTCCGCCACCTATCGCATGAACAATTTCCAAGCGGTCTTCGGCTTGTAAAACGTGGCTTGCGTGTTGTTGAAAAGGCAGAATCTCTTGATTTAATTCGACGGCAATTTTTTTACCCGTCAATTCTAAATCGGCAATAACATCACTGACACAAGCGTGTTCTTGAATGTCGCGGCTTTGTCCATTGACATAAATCTTCATACGTTTTTTGCTCCTTCAGCTTTGACTAAACGGCGTTTTTGTACGGCGTTGGCTAAGGTTTTCAGTAATGGCACGGTTTCATCCCACGATAAACAGCCGTCAGTAATACTTTTACCGTAAATTAACGGCTGCCCTTCGACAACGTGTTGACTGCCCGATTTTAGGTTGCTTTCAATCATCGCACCCATGATACGATAATCGCCAATGGCAATTTGCCCTGCGACATCGTCACCAACAATGGTTTGACGGTGAAATTGCTTCAGACTGTTAGCATGACTAAAATCAATCATAATATTGGTAGGAAGATAGGCTTTTTCCAAACCTGCTGCCACTTGGTCAACGCTAACTGCATCATAATTAGGACGATCATTACCGCCGCGTAAAATGATATGTACGTCTTCATTACCTGTAGTGGAAAAAATGGCTGAATGCCCTGCTTTATTGAGTGAAATAAAGTGATGCGGACTCATTGCCGCGCTGATGGCATCAATGGCAATTTTTATCGTGCCGTCAGTAGAATTTTTAAAACCAATCGGACAGGACACGCCAGAAGCCAGTTCTCTATGGCCTTGACTTTCAGTGGTACGCGCACCAATTGCACCCCACGCAATTAAATCAGAGACATATTGCGGGGTGATTAAATCTAAATACTCCGTTGCCGCTGGCATACCTAATTCATTGACATCGCGTAATAATTGCCGCGCAATGCGCAAGCCTTTATTGATGTTAAAACTGGAGTCTAAATCAGGGTCATTAATTAAGCCTTTCCAGCCCACAGTCGTGCGGGGCTTTTCAAAATAAACCCGCATGACAATTAATAAATCATCTTGCGTTTCATCTTTAATGGTTTTTAATAACTGGGCATATTCCAACGCTGCCACAGGATCATGAATAGAGCATGGCCCTACGACGACCAATAGTCTGTCATCTTGACCCGTCAAAATTTTATGAATATCGGCGCGTGCCTGTACCGTGGTTTGTGCTGCCGATTCAGTCAGGGGATATTCTTCGTGAACCTGAACAGGCGCAATGACTTCTTTAGTGCCACAAATTCTCAAATCATCCGTCTTATAGTGTGTTTGCATGATAGCTACCAAGCTTCTTGTTGCTTTATTGCAGGATTGTCGTGTGTCCGTACATTTTAACTGTTTTTAAGCGTTTTTTGTTAGTTTTGCCACACTACACATCAACATTTCTGGCTAACTGTAAAAAACTGTAATCAAATTCAACACTGGGGTCGTTATCAATGTCTTCGCGTGTCACTTCTGTCCAAGCAGATTTGTCATAAGTGGGAAACAGCGTATCGCCTGCAAAATCTTGCTTAATTTCAGTAATATAAAGCCTATCAGCGACGGGTAACAGAGCTTCATAAAGCGTCGCGCCACCAATAATGAATACTTCGTCAGCAAGTTGGCACGCGTGCTTTAACGCGCCATCCAAGTCATTAAAAACTAAACAGCCGTCTTGCTGGTAATCCGTATCACGACTGATAATAATATTGGTGCGATTGGGTAAGGGTCTACCGATGGATTGATAGGTTTTTCTGCCCATAACAATAGGAAAACCTGTGGTTATGTGTCTAAATTTCTTTAAATCGGCTGATAAATGCCACGGCATAAGACCGTTATCGCCAATAACTCGATTACTTGCCATCGCGACAATCAAGGATATTTTCATGTTAAGGTGAGGGTTTTAGTTAAACTAAGCATCATACTACAGTAGGCGAAAATAAATTCGCGCCTCCTCTTTTAGCATAAAAACGGTAAGTACAATGCAAAACATCTTGGTAGTTTTTACAGGCGGGACGATTGGTTCGACCGTTAATGCAGGGACAATTGATACCAGTGACGCAGCTCGCTATCAATTATTGCACCTGTTCCAGCAACACGATGCACACCCTGAAGACCTGCATTTTCACTGCATTCAGCCGCTGCAATTACTCAGTGAAAATCTCGCACCGCCTGCGTGGCAAACGTTAATCAGCGCGATTGAAGCCGAAACAGTGGAAAACTACGATGGCATTATCATCACTCATGGCACAGATACGCTGGCTTATACGGCCTGTGCCTTGAGTTTTTATTTTCACGCGCTAACAATACCGATGCTGCTAGTATCTAGTGATTATCCATTAAACGATGAGCGGGCTAATGGGGTGAGTAATTTTAGCTGTGCAGTGGAATTTATACGCCAACATCAACCCGCTGGGGTGTTTGTACCTTATCGCAATAGCCAACAAACCATGCAAGTCCATCAAGGAACACGCTTAACTTGTTCATTACAAATCAGTTCTGATTTTTTCAGTGTGCAGAATAAAGCGTTTATGCAGTTTGAAAATGGACGCTTTACGGTTTGCAATCCCACACAAAAAACGGCGCGTAAATCGACTACTCCCTTAAAAGCCCAGTTTTCTTCACGGATACTGATGATAAAACCCTATCCCAGTTTGAATTACTCAAATGTTGATCTGCAATCTGTTGATGCCGTATTACATGATTTATATCATTCAGGCACCGCCTGTGCGACGACCCAATGGGGCGAACCACATTCATTGGTCGCCTTTATTGAACGGTGTAACGCAGAAAATATCCGTGTTTATCTCGCCCCTGCGATTCATTCTGAAAACGCCTATCAAAGTACGCGGGAATTAATAGAACACGGCGCGATAATGCTATGGAATTTGTCAATTGAAGCCGCTTTTGTCAAGCTACTATTGGCTTATGGTAATTTTAATAACGTGCCGCATATTATAGATTTTATGAACATGACAGTTGCCGATGAACATAGTTGAGAAAGCAGTAGGCAAAAAAAATGCGAACCGTATAACGGGTCGCATTAAGAGAAGGATATAAAACCCTGATTTTCCGAGGAGGAAGTTTGCATCTCAAGAGTTGGTATTATATTACTGATTTTTAATGACTAATGGAATGTGGCAAATCGCCGCGTGACAGATTGTCGCAGGTAAATAGTATGGGATTTAAAAATAGCGGACAAAAAAAATGCGACCAATAAAATAGTGGTCGCATTATAAGAGGAAGGATATAAAACTCTGACTTTCCGAGGAGGAAGACTGCATCTCAAGAGTTGGCGTATCTTAGCGATTCCTTATGAAGAAAGAAATGTGGCAAATCGCCGCGTGTCAACTTGTCGCAGGCACGAACGCATTACTCAACTTAGCAAAATCACTTAACGAAATATTCTCCGCTCTTAAAACAGGATCAATCCCTAGGTCTCTCATCGTTTGTTCATCAATCAGTTTTTTCAATGAATTACGCAAGGTTTTACGTCGCTGTGAAAACGCAGTTGTCACCACGGTATTCAAATTCGCCAGACTATCGACTTGCACAGGCGGCTGAGTATGTGGCACTAAACGCACAATCGCCGACATCACCTTAGGCACAGGATCAAAACTTTCAGGCGGCACATCAAATAACCATTCGGTGGCACAATAATATTGCATCATCACACTCAACCGCCCGTATTTTTTACTGTTAGGTTCAGCGCAAATGCGCTCTACCACCTCTTTTTGCAACATAAAAAACATATCTTCAATACAGGCGGAATTCGCCAGAATATGAAACATCAACGGTGTAGAAATGTTATACGGTAAATTACCGATAATCCGCAATTTACCCTCTGTTGCCAATGCCGAAAAATCAAAGCGCAAGGCATCGGCACTGTGAATATGTAAATTTTCATAGTGCTTGAATTTATCTTGCAACAACACCACTAAATCCCTATCCAGTTCCACTACTTCAAGGCGCACACCTTGTTTAAGTAACGGTTCAGTCAACGCGCCCTGCCCCGGCCCAATTTCCACCCAATGTTCATTGGGTTTAGATTCGATACTGGCAATCATGCTGTCAATAATGCGGTGGTCATGCAGAAAATTCTGCCCAAAACGCTTGCGTGCTATGTGAGACATTACTCGTTATCCTATTGATTGTAGAGGGAAAGCCATCGTCAACGCGCATTGTAAAGCATATTGCAAGCTCCCCAAATCGGCTTTACCCGTACCCGCTAAATCCAATGCCGTGCCGTGATCCACTGAGGTACGAATAATCGGCAACCCTAGCGTGATATTGACCGCGCGTCCAAAACCCTTGTATTTCAACACGGGCAAACCTTGGTCGTGATACATCGCCAATACTGCATCGGCGGAATCCAGATATTTAGCAGTAAATAAACTATCCGCAGGTAACGCGCCCTGCAAATCAAAACCCTGTTGCCGTAAATCATCCAACACAGGATTAATAACATCCAATTCTTCACGTCCTAAATGCCCGTTTTCACCCGCATGAGGATTTAAACCACACACCAGTATTTTCGGATTAGCAATATGAAAACGAGTGCGTAAATCGTGTTCCAATACGCGCACTACTTTTTCTAACACAAGCGCGGTAATGGCTTTACTGACTTCGGACAACGGCAAATGCGTGGTCACTAAAGCCACGCGCAAGCCTTCAGTTGCCAGCATCATGACTGGATGCCCACCCGTGATGTCGGCGATATATTCGGTATGACCGCTAAACGCAAAACCCGCGTCATTAATAATGCCTTTATGCACAGGCGCAGTCACCATTGCCGCAAATACACCCGTCATACAACCCTGCGTTGCCAGTGTCAGCGTTTCCAATACATAAGGGCTATTGGCTACATTTAATTGCCCACACTGTACCGATTCAGCCAATGCCACAGGCAATACCGTTAAATGCCCCGCAGGCTGGGCTGTCGCAGGTAAATCAGCATTAAATTCATGCAAATGTAACGGATAACCTAATTGCGCCGACCGTTCTGTTAATAGCACGGGACTGCCAATAGCTACCAATTGACACGGTAAATTCTGTTGTGCCAATTGAATACACAAATCAACACCAATACCCGCAGGTTCACCCAAAGTTAAAGCAATGCGCTGCATTCGTCGCCTCACGATTAAAAAGCGGCTAATACTAACACGCTTTCAAAAACCACTGTGCCACCGTCTCAGGATGACTAGGAAAATACCAATGAATATACGCGGCGCGTAGATTTTTATACGTCACGCCATTATCGCCACGCTCTAATTCAAAACAAGGCGGCAACGTTTCATCGTTATAGCGTTTAGAATAATGAAATTCATGCCCACGCGCTCCCGCTGTTAATTCTCGATAACCTAAGGACACCAATCGCGGCTGCATACGCACTGAAAACGGCAGTATGCCTGCCATTGTCCACGCCCTGGCCTCAATATCAATCAACTCCTGCCCTAATAGCATCATGCCGCCACATTCTGCTAATACGGGCTTATCGGCTTCAATGAATGCCTGTAATGAAGCCCACGTTGCCGACTGTGATAATTGTTCCGCATACAATTCAGGATAACCGCCTGCTAACCACAGCGCGTCACTGTTTTCAGGCACAAGTTCACCTGCCAGTGGTGAAAAAAACACCAGTTTCGCACCTTCAGCACGCAACCAATCGACGTTAGCAGGATAAATAAAACAACACACCGCATCCCGCGCTATGGCAATTTGCTTACCTTTTAATAAACCTGTAACGGGTAATGCCGACACGCTGTCGCCGCTAAATTCAGTAAACACCGTTGTTAATAAGTCTATATCAACATGAAACGCCGCTGAAAAATCAGGTACATCCGCCGCTTCAGGCATCACCAAACCCAAATGCCGCTCTGGCAACACGGGCGCGTTCTTTTCCAGCCACGCCACCAACGGGGGTTGCTCATGTTCGGCTAAAAAGGTTTTAATCAACTCCGCGTGATAAGCACTACCAACCCGATTAGCTACAATGCCCGCAATCGTCACGCCCTTAGCCTTGGCACTCTGACAAAAGCCCTGCACCAACGGCACAACTGAACCGCTCATGCCGCTAACATCAACCACCAACAACACCGACGCGCCTAATACCCGCGCCAAATCCAAACTAGAACCTGCCTCGCCTACACCCGTGCGCCCATCAAACAAACCCATCACGCCTTCAATTAACGCGTAATCGCTAGTGGCTGTTTGTAATTGACGCAATGAATCCGCTAAACCCACCATCTGGGTATCGACATTATAAGAAGCCTTGCCCGTCACCGCTTGATGCCATAAAGGATCAAGAAAATCAGGGCCTGTTTTAAAACTCGCCACACTCAAGCCCGCTTGCTGCATAGCCTGCAACAATGCCAGCATTACCGACGTTTTCCCACAACCCGAATGTGTTCCAGCCAATAAAGCAATATTCATAATTTCTCGCTGTTTAATAAAATGCTTATACTGTGCAGGTCTTTTTTAATTTTGGCAAATGTGATGATACTTACGCTCTGTAAACAGATTACTCAATGCCTTTTGATAGCGTGGCTACTGATTGGCATTAATCCCGCTAAAGCAGTCGAGCTAGACCCTGTCACGCTGCAATTGAAATGGCAACATCAATTTCAATTCGCTGGTTACTACGCAGCTAAGGAAAAAGGCTTTTATAAAGACGCTGGGCTGGATGTCACGATTGTTGAGGCGACTCCTGATATAAACGTTGTTCAAGAAGTGATTGCAGATCGTGTTCAGTTTGGCGTGGGTACTAGCGAACTGATTTTAAATCGCCATCGCGGTGATGACGTGTTGGTACTTGGGGTTATTTTTCAGCATTCGCCCTTAAGTCTAATTACCTTGAAAGAATCAGGTATTGATAATATTCACAAATTGTTAGATCGAAAGGTCATGATTGAACCAAGTTCGTCGGAGTTGTTCGCCTATTTAGAACAAGAAGGCTTTACTCAAACAGCATTCAAGCTAAAACCTCATAACTTCGATTTAAATGACTTACTGGCGGGTAAAATCGACGCGATTTCAGTTTATGAAACCGACGAACTCTATCTACTTAAGCAACAGAAACGCGCTTACAATCAATTTAGCCCGCGAATGAGTGGCATTGATTTTTATGGTGATAATTTCTTCACCACAAATGCCGAATTGAAAGAGCATCCACAACGCGTGGAGGCATTTAGAGAGGCAACGATACGCGGTTGGCATTATGCCATGCAGCATTCTGACGAAATTGTGCAGTTAATTTATAAAAATTATTCACAACGTCACAGTATTGAACATTTACAGTTTGAAGCGACGGCGATGCACAATTTAATGCAGCCCGAACTGATTGAAGCGGGTTATATGAATATTGGTCGCTGGCAACATATTGCTGAAACCTATTATAAACTTGGGCTATTGCCAGAGAATTTCGATGTTGAACCCATGTTGTATTTTCCCAACTCGGCAAAGAATTTAAAAAAACTTAAAATCAAGCTTTACTATACAGTGGCTGGCTTATCGCTGTTGATTTTGCTGTTAATTATTCTGTTTCGATTTTATCGAACAGCACGACTCAATGAAGCCAAGCTCAACATCATATTCAATAATGCACCATTGACTATGATTGTGTTGGATGCTAAAAATCGAGTGCTACATTGGAATGCCGAAGCCGAAAAAACCTTTCTCTGGCGTGCTAAAGACATAGTGAAAAAAAGCGTTTTAACCATAGTTCCTCCAGAAAAACACACGGAAGTGGAAGCAGTTCTGGCGGATGTGCGTAAAAATCGCCCTATTCTGCACAACGAAAACGTTAACATTAAAAAAGATGGCAGTGAAATTTTATGCGAATGGATGAACGCGCCTTTTAAGGACAAACAAAATAACTCTAGCTTAATCATCTGCATGGCGCGTGACATCACCGAACAAAATCGTTTAAAGAAAGCCCTTGAACAAGCCGCGCATTATGACAATTTAACGTCGTTACCAAACCGCGCCTTGATTCTCGAAAAACTGAAACAATCGTTAGAAACAGCTGCGCGACACAAAACTAAAGTGGCTGTTTTATTTCTCGACTTAAACGGTTTTAAAGCAATTAATGATACGTTAGGACACGAAGTGGGTGATAGTTTGCTGATGACGATTGCGCAACGTCTACCACACGCTATTCGTGAGAGCGATTATGCAGGTAGACTGGGCGGTGACGAGTTTTTGATTATTCTGCAAGATGTCAGCTCGCTTGACAAAGTGCAAAAAGTTACCGAGCATTTACAAGCGTTAGTTTGCCAACCTTGCTCAATTAACGATGAAATTATCACCATTGGTGTCAGTATTGGTATCAGTCTTTATCCTGATGATGCAACAGACATCAACAAGCTAATTCACCAAGCCGATCAAGGTATGTATCAGGCTAAACATACCAACATACGGTAAAGTGTTCATAAATAATAAGCGTTAAAAAGTTGATTAGGATTTAGGTAGAATGTTTTAAGCCATGCTTGCGGTTTGTTGGCATCGTACCGCCAAATTAAGGGAAATAAACTGCGAATCGTGAAATGTAAATGTGGCGGCTTACCGATGGCATTGCCTGTATTGCCGACCGTGCCGATTTTTTCACCGACACTAATCCACTGAAAAGCATGACTATCAATGCGTTGTAAATGCGCATAGTAATAAAATCGCCACTTCGCACCGAGGATTAATAAGTTGTTGCCGCCCATGTCGTTAAAACCTATGTGAATGACTAGCCCTGTGGTTGCCGCGAGAACTGGCGTACCTACTTTAGCAAATATATCAATACCTTTATGCGTGCCTGAACGTCCCCACGGGCTGTACCAGAAAGACCGTGGATTCCAATCGGCAGGACTTGCACCTGCAACGGGAATTTGTCCATTGATTGGCAGCAGTAAGCCTAGCGTAAAGAGTATGAATGCCAATAAGCTTAGTTTGATACTGTATTTAACGACCATCTTAATACCATTGGGATTAAAAGTAGGGGCAGGTCTTGTGCCTGTCCTTGGTATCAGGGCAACCACAAGGGATTTGCCCCCACAATAATTGACATTGAGCTACGCGGATTTATTAGCGTCTACAGCAACGGTTTTATCATCCTGCTCAGTCAAGGCATACCAATCAAAATGCCGTGTTGCCATCATTAACCCTGCCAACATGACGAAGATTAAGACACTCCCCATCAACAAGGCGTTTTCTTCGGATTGTAAAATCACATACAGCAATACATACAGAGTTGCTAACGCCGCACCGAGTATTAAACCTAATTTTTTGCTGTGTAAAATCGCGCCGAAATAAAGCGTCAGTAATGCTATGCTAGCGACCGCGCCAATACTGTAGGCATAGAGGAATAAAATGTGTTCAGACAATGAAATCAGCAACAAGTAAAATACTAATAACGCCATACCCACTAAGCTGTACTGTATTGGATGAATGCGACAACTTTTCAGTAATTCAAATAAGACTAACGCCATAAAAGTTAGCAAAATAAACAACGCGGCGTATTTGATGCTGCGTTCTGATTGTTGATAGACATCCACAGGTTGTATTAATTCAAACCCTACCGCACGCATTAATAAGCTGGCACATTCACCTTTGCGACACTGTTCTAATGCCCCTGTGACATCGTAGGAAAAAGACGATGCACGCCACTCAGCGGTAAATCCTTGGTCAGTAATGTCGCGTTTTTCAGGCAATAATTCACCCGTAAAACTGGGATTTGCCCAATTAGCGGCGAGTTGAATATGCGTATTTTCTGATAATAAAGCAAAATTCATCGCACTCATGCCGCGCAATTCCATCGTAAAGGCAAACGGTAATTGCGTGGGTTTATCCAGTGCAATTTCGGGTAACGGCGCGTGCATTCCAGCAGTCGCACGCGGTAAATTAGCACTGGGTTGAAATGCAATCGGTGCATTAGCCCACGTTAAACTAGGCGGTGCGGCGATACCACGTTGATCGCTAACTAAGACTGATAATTGTGGTTTATCCCAGCGAATTTTTTTGTCTTTATGCTCAGCAATGACATCGAGTAAGGCTTGATTGTTAAACTCCCCTGTCACCTGTAACGCATTGCCATACACAGGAATGGCGTAAATGCCACGATAGCGCATTGAGCTGTCTAACTTACTGTTAATACTGAGTTGTTTGGGAATAATGTACAGCACATCATCTACGGTGACTTCTTTAATCACCTGTTTTTCAACTTTGTTGACGATGATTTTTTCTTTGCTGTTAAATGTCAGATGATAGGGAATACTCAACACTGGCCCAGCTAGCGTTTGCGTACCCGGCCAGCTTTGTTCAATACTACTGTAGGCTTGTTGTCGCCACGCAGTGCGCTCACTGACTAAGTCCATAATAAACGACTGCGGAATCAGTAAGGCTAAAATCAGAGCAAAAATAATGGCTAATTTTACATAAAAACGTTGTTTCATAACGAGTAACTCCTAGTGGATTTGGTATGGAATTACTTTACGCGTTAGTTATGCAAATACGATGTTGCTAATGTGATTAAATGTGCAGATTTTGTGCAACTCAATAATCCAACTTAAAAATAACCTTTATGCGTGATTCCTTACCCTATTTAAAAAACACTGACTTCCCTGTGATTAGCCGCAATAAACTTGAAATTCTGCAAGTCAATCTGGGCTATTTGTGTAATTTGAGTTGTACGCATTGTCATGTAAATGCAGGGCCTAAACGCACCGAGTTAATGGACAAAGCTACGATGAATGAGATTTTAACGTTCATTGATAATCATACGATTCACACCTTAGATTTAACAGGCGGCGCACCTGAAATGAATCCGCATTTTCGCTACCTTGTTACCGAAGGCTTGCGTAGAGGCTTAAAAGTCATAGATCGTTGCAATCTGGTGATTTTATTAGAGCAGGGTTTTGAATGGTTGGCAGACTTTCTAGCAGAAAATCGAGTTGAAATTGTCGCCTCACTGCCTTGTTATTTGAAAGACAATGTTGATAAACAACGGGGTAAAGGCACGTTTGATGCCAGCATAACCGCTTTACAAACCTTAAATGCACTGGGTTATGGGCAAGCTAATAGCGATTTACAACTCAATCTGGTTTTTAATCCGCAAGGCGCGACGCTACCGCCAGAGCAACAAGCCCTAGAACGCGCTTACAAGCAACATCTACAAGAAAATTTTGGTATTAAGTTTAACCATTTATTTGCTCTCACTAATTTACCCGTGCAACGCTTTGGCAGTGTATTACTCAGTACAGGGCAGTTTGATAAGTACATGAACTTACTCAAAAACAACTTTCACGCCCCCAATTTAGAGAAAGTCATGTGCAAAAACACAGTGAGCGTTGACTGGCAGGGATTTGTTTATGACTGTGATTTTAATCAAATGCTGAAACTACCCTTAGGGGGAAATAATAAAATCCATATTCGCCAAGTCTCTGAATTAATGGGCAACTCCATTAACACTCTGCAACATTGCTACGGTTGCACCGCAGGGCAAGGTAGCAGTTGTACGGGTGCAGTAGTAGGGGCAGGTCTTGTACCTGCCCTTGAATAAAAGGTGTGTCATTAGGGCAACCACGAGGGATTGCCCCTACGCGCACCTACATACTCAACCGCACACCAACCCAGCCCGCTCTGGGCATTCCAGGTGAAAAAAAGCGACCATCATTATAGCTGTCGCCTAACACCTGAGTAGCATTGCCATAGACACCAAACGAGTTGTAATTTTTATCAAAAATATTATCCAGCTTGCCAAAAAGCGTCAGGTTTTTAGTGATTTTATAATCAGCAGTGGCATTGAATAACCAATAACCCGCTGATTTAGCATTATGATTAGCTTCATCACCGCGTAAATAACGGTCGCCGCTGTATTGTCCATTAAGCCCTAAAGAAAATTTCTGCCATAAATCCACACCAATTGCGGCTTTAAAGATATGTTCTGGAATTCCGGGGATTTTTGAACCTTTATTAACCACCGCAACTTCATCGGGTTCTAGCGGATTTAAACCGTCAAAAGGCGTTAAAAAGCGAGCATTCAAATAAGTGTAGTTGGTTGCAAAATGCCAATCATCTATTGAGCTAAACAGTTGCGGATAATCTGCACTCGTGCCTGCTTCAATACCATAACGGCGAGTTTTACCAACGTTATCAAAATAGCCTTGGCTGATAATATTACTTGCCGCATCACGACGGAAAATAATATCGTTGTTATTGATGGTATGGAAAAATCCTAAATTCCATTTTAAGCCACCTTTGCCTAATAAATCGTCTAAATCGCCACGCACACCTGTTTCCCATGTTTTGGCAACCACTTGTTCTAAAGGTGGATCAGCAACAAAGGAATTCGGTAATTTACACGGTGCTTCTGGGTCGGCACAACTGAGTTCTACAGGTGATGGTGCGCGAGTTGATTCACTGTAATTACCGTATAAATTGAGATTGCTCAAGGCTTGATAGGTTAAACCAGCGGATGGATTAAGGCGTTCAAAAGTATGTGAGCCATTGAGCGTTTTAGCGGGATCATTGATATATTCATCTTTCATATTGACATGAATATAGTTGTAACGCCCTGCCACCGTAGCTGTTAATTTATCAGTGATTGAAAAACTATCGGTCAAAAACACGCCCACAGTTGAGGTATTAGTGTGTAAGCGTACTTTGGATTCATCGACAAAAATATTGCTTCGAGTAGTGCCGCGTGTGTCAGTCAATGAAGCCAGTTCAGTATCAGAACTAAAATTCACTTCCGAATAATCATAATTCACGCCTGTGGTTAAATTGTTTTCATGCTTGAATAAATCATTCGCAAACACGGTTTGTACTGTACCACCACGACTACGCATATTGGTTTGGCTGTAATTATTAATTGCGCCTTGAACCGCAGAGGTCGCGTTCACTTCATTGCCGTTGGTATCTATGACAGCCACATCATGCGGGTCGCACAATAATTTTTGTCTGTCGGCGGCAATTTGATTTAAGGAATTCATGGTCGTCAGATTATCGGCATTCACTGCCGCTAGTCCATCTATCGCTTCCTGATGTACCTCAGTGGCGTGTTCCAGATTATTTTCAGCCAACACTTCCGCCGCGTGTGCCGCTGTTAGCGTTGCCGTTGCAACGGCTTCTGCCGCCGCGTCCGCCGCCGCTTGTGCATCGGCAACAGCCGCTTCAGCGGCTGCAACACTGTCTGTTGCTGCCATATTACCAGCAGTAGCCGCTTGTAATGCCGCTTCAGCCGCCGTTAATTCAGCCTCAGATTCAGCGAGTGCTTCCTTGGTTGCCGCTACATCTTCTTCTTGGTCAGGTGCGGCACAACTCGCATAATCGCCACTGTCCCCATTAAATGATTTCATGCGATTTTGCCGAAAATAGGCGTTACCGCTGACTTCTATTTTATCGGTAACATCATAACTACCTTGTAACTCCGAAAAGAACATTTTGGTAGTTGTGGTATCGGGGTGAGTAAAGACCGCTTTACGATTTTGTTGCAATAACTGCACAGGCGCAGAACCATTGCCCGTCATATTATTATCATTCGCCGCTAAACTTAAATCCAGCGAGCCTTTATCGCCGCGCCAGCTTAATGTACCAAATGCTTGTTCGGCTTTAGTGGATGAATGATTACGCCAGCCGCCATCTTCAAAATGATGTAAATCAAGAAAATAGCCCCAAGTGTCATTATTCCAACCGCTGGTTAATTCTTCTGAATGTCTGTCCCACGAACCGCCATACACCTCTAGCTGATGCAAAGGCGCGGAAAATCCTGTTTTGGTTTTAACCGCAATCGCACCGCCTAAACTGTTTAAGCCATACACAGGATTTGAACCTGAATATAACGCCATCGTATCAATCGCATTTTCAGGGATTAAATCCCAATTAACGGTATCACCAAACGGCTCATTAAAACGCACACCGTTAACATAAGTGGATAAACCTTGTGGCATCCCTAACAGCGGTGAAGCGACAAAACCACGATAGAAAATATCGGGTTGCAAGGGATTACTTTGCGCTTCATTGGTACTGACACCCCCCAAATAACGCTCCATATAATCCGCTAATGTCGTAGTTTGGGCTTTTTGTAATTGGTCAGAATCAACGGTTTGAATGTGTGCGGGTAACTTTTCAGCAGCAATACCGCTATTTGATAGTGGCGTAACGCCAACAACATCAATCGTCCCAAGGTCTAAAGGTTCATCTTTAGCGACTGCCATCGTGGCTGCTGACAAACTCAACAAACCCAAGATACCTACTGCTAACTTTCTCATAATTCACTCTATCGTTCTACAAAAGGGCGTATTGTAGTCAAACAACGCCTTAATCTGTAACAACAGGCGGTGAAAAGGAAATATTCCTGATTGGTTAAAATGAGTCAAAAGACGACTGAAGTCCAAAACGTATTTTGGACTCCAGCATTCACAGCATCTATTTTGCTGCTTTACCAGCCATTCTTTCTTTACGCATTTCTTTATGTTTTGCTTGCATCGTTTCAAATTTAGTTAATTGTTCAGGTGTAAATACTGCCTTTAAACTAACTTCTGTTTCTTGATGTAGAGCTTTAGATTTTTCTCTTTGAGCCTCAAAAATAGCCTCAACTTTGGTTTTTTGCTCAGCATTCAAACCCAGTTCTTTTGTTAAATGTTCAGCGTGTCTAGCCATATCACCATGAGGATAGCTCATTTCTGCGGCAGCCGTTAAAGGAATACTGAGTGCCAGTAATAAACCTATTAATTTCTTATTCATTTTAATCTCCATAAGTTAGCGCGAATGTTACGCGGTCATGATTGTAACGAAAAAAATAGCCATTTCACCGCAAATAAATGAGTTGACTAATGGTCGGCTAACAATTGCTATACAATACCGCGCTTTACAGGAGCTATAATTAAATGAACAAACAAGAAAAATCACTCACCATGACCGTATTAATGACCCCTGATATGGCAAACTTTTCAGGTCACGTCCACGGCGGCGCATTATTAAAATTACTGGACGAAGTCGCCTACGCCTGTGCTGCCCGATACAGCAGACACTATGTTGTCACCGCTGCCCTCGACCAAGTATTTTTTAAACAGCAAGTTAATGTCGGTGAATTAGTCACCTTTTATGCCAACGTTAATTATGTTGGCTTCTCATCAATGGAAGTCGGCGTTAAAGTCATCGCCGAAAATTTACGCACCGATGGCAAACGCCACACCACTTCCTGTTATTTCACCATGGTCGCAATGGACGACAACGGCAAACCCACCAAAGTACCCAGACTCATCTTAGAAACCGATCTCGAAAAACAATACAACGCCGAAGCCTTACTGCGTAAACAAATGCGCCAAGAAAATCTAAATAACAACCGCCTATTAGCCATTGAACTAGAAGAAGATAATTTTTAAGTCGGGCTACTAAGGAATTTTCAATAAATCCCCTCCAAGGATATTGCTGAAAAAGCATAGTTGGATTGTTCCATTCCAATAAAATAATTCAACTTACATTTTCCCCTCATTTAAAACAATGCTCACCGACTTCAAAAAAAATAGACACACTCACACCCTCCGACTTTGAAATTTTCGTCCGTGATGTGTTCGTTGCCGCTGGTTGGGCAGACGCACTAATTACCAAAGTTGGGCAAGAATCTTGCTAATCAGGAAACCCTTTGTCGTCTTTCCGACAAACATACAAAACCACCTTAAAACAAAGTTAATCTTTTCAATTAGTTACGTCATGGCATAACCTTTGCTTGATTCAATAAAAAACTTATTGAGTCATTGTCATGAAAGCACACACAAACAGTCAGCTCATGTATCGCGAGGCGTGTCATGGCTAATATTCTCAAACGTAATAAAGCATTATCGGTTAATCCGTTAAAAGCCAGTCAACCGATTGGTGGTTCATTAGCGACTTTGGGTTTTAATCGTGCTATGCCTATGCTGCATGGTTCGCAAGGTTGTACGGCGTTTGCCAAGGTGTTTTTTGTGCGTCATTTTCGTGAACCGATTCCTTTGCAATCTACGGCGATGGATCAATCCAGTTCGGTATTGGGAGCAGATGAAAATGTGGTTGAAGGTATTCGAACCATTGCTGAAAAATCTCGCCCCGATTTAATTACGATTTTGACGACTGGTTTAGCAGAAACCCAAGGCGCGGATGTTCACAGAAATGTGCGTGAATTTCGCGCTATGTATCCAGAGTTTGACGATATTGCAGTGGTGGCGGTTAATACGCCTGATTTTGTTGGCAGTGTCGAAACAGGTTATGCCGCGACTTTAACTGAGATATTAAGAGCTTTAGTGCCAGACGCACAAAGCGCAGGTACAAAAGTCGGCAGACGACCCCACCAAGTCAATGTGCTGGTGAGTTATATGCTGACTTCTGGCGATTTAGAAGCTTTGCGTTTGATTTTTGAACAGTTTGGTTTGCGTCCTGTGTTTGTTCCTGATCTTGCCGATTCCTTGGACGGTTGTTTAACTGCGGAAGATTTTAGCCCTGTGACGATTGGCGGTACGCCGTTATCGGAATTAAAAACGCTAGGTGATGCGGTGGCAACCGTGGTTATCGGTACGTCTTTACAACACGCGGCGCAAGTCTTGGAAGAAAAAACAGGCGTACCGACATATTATTTAAATCATCTTTACGGCTTACAGGCGAATGACTCGTTAATGCTCGCCTTGAGCAAGATTAGTGGCAATGCTGTCCATGAACGTTTAGAACGGCAACGCGCTCAATTGCAAGACGCGTTATTAGATACCCATTTTATGCTAGGTCAGTTGCGGGTTGCGATAGCCGCCGATGCCGATTTATTAGCTGCCTTAGTCGATTTATTGCAAGAAACAGGCGCGGAGGTTATGACGGCTGTCACATCCTGCAATGTGCCGTTATTGGCACGCATTCCCGTCGAGACTATCAAAATCGGTGATTTGGAAGACATGGAAAAACTGAGCTTAGAGAGCAAAGTACAGTTAGTCATCGGTAATTCTCATGCGGTAATTAGTGCAGAACGGTTAAACGTGCCGATTTTACGCGCAGGCTTCCCGTTGTATGACGTTATCGGCGGCTATGCAAAAACGTGGATTGGTTATGCAGGTTCACGGCAAACGTTATTTGATTTAGCCAATTTGGTGATTAATCACGCCCACGAAGAAATCCCTATTTATCGGTCGCGTTACGCACAAAAACCTGCGCATGAAACGGTCGCACCATCATGTCATTAACTCGCCATTTACACGTCATACATTCCGAGGAGCAGCCTCTTATGGATACCGCTTTAAAAGTCGCTTTTGCAACCAGTGACATGACTACTGTTAATCAACATTTTGGCTCAGCTAAATCATTTGCCGTGTATGCGGTGAATCGAGACGAAAGCCAATTATTGGAAGCCGCACAATTTGGCGTATTGGAACAAGACGGTAATGAAGACAAATTGTCGGTAAAAATCGATTTATTAGCGGGTTGTGCGGCGGTGTATTGCCAAGCCATCGGTGCATCGGCGATTAATCAACTTATCGCTAAAGGCATACAACCTGTGAAAGTTCACGAAGGCAGCAAGATTACTGATTTAGTCACCGATTTACAAAATGAACTTATCGCAGGGCCATCGAGTTGGCTGGCAAAAGCGATTAAGAAATATCAGAACCCTGATCCAGCGCGGTTTTCCGCGATGGAAGAAGAGGGCTGGGAAGAATAGCTAAATCCCCCCTAACCCCCCTTTTTCAAAGGGGGGGAACTGACTCAAACTCCCCCCTTTGAAAAAGGGGGGCGGGGGGGATTTTCAAACCAACAATTATCATCAACGGAGCAAACCCAATGGCAACAGCAACCCTAGTCGTACAAGACAACGATACTTATCTGAATTCAGACATCGTGCAGAATTTCATTAAACAATTGCACGCCATCGATACTTACGACACTTACGATGGCTGGTCAAATGCGCGGGTCGTTGATCCTATCGTCTTGACCAAAGAACGCAAACGCGAAATTCCGATTATTGGCGATCCCGATGAATTAACGATTGCCAGATTGAAAGCCTATTACAACTCATTGGCAACACTGATTGAACAAAAAACAGGCTTAATGGCCGCGCCTATCGTCAATCTAACCCACGAAGGTTTTGGACGTGCGTTAATCATGGTTGGCAAACTTATCGTAGTCGATAAAGTCTTGCGTGATACTCATCGTTTTGGTTTTGCCAGTCTCGAAGACATGACTGAAAAAAGCGATAAAACCATCGCTAAAGCAATGGAACTCATCGAAAAATACAACAACGCAGCCACTGATTGAGAGTAGTGTCATGACAGACGACATTAAAGCCTTAGAAAAAGAAGTAAAGAAAACCAAACGTCTCGCTAACGAGCAAGCCTCGATACTGCATGATTTAATCGAAGACAGTCTACCCGATGGTTACGACAAACTCATGGCTATCGCCCAAGCAACTTACGATGCCTGCAAAACGTGGGATGAGGCAAACCAAAAACTCAAAGCGGCAGGAGGTTAACCATGTCCGAATTTGTTACAGGCGTGACTTTTGGCGGCACTGAATGGACACCGTCTTACGTCACCGATATTAATCAAAAAACCTGCATCGGCTGTGGTCGGTGTTTCAAAGTCTGTCCGCGTGACGTATTCGACTTAGTCGAAAAAGAAGACTTAATGGCAGATAACGATTTTGATGATGATTACGGCGATTTTGAAGACGATGATAACAGCATGGTCATGAGCCTAAAAAATGCCAATGATTGCATTGGCTGTGAAGCGTGTTCACGGGTTTGCCCAAAAGCCTGCTTCACTCACGAACACAAACAAGCCGCTTAAGGAGTACACCCATGCCACGTCCTGAAAAACACGTTTTTATCTGTACCCAAAACCGACCGCAAGGGCATCCACGCGGCTCGTGTGGCAGTAATAATAGCGCCGACATTATGGCTGAATTTATGAATGAAATTCAGCGTCGTAATTTGTTCGACAAAATTCTGCTGACTAACACAGGCTGCATAGGTCCTTGTATGTTAGGCCCTAATGTGTTGGTTTATCCTGAAGGTGTTTTATACGGCAAAGTGAAAAAAGCCGATGTAAAGACTATTATTGACCAACATTTGATTGGCGGCGAACCTGTTACCGAACTAATTGTGCCTAAGGAAATCTGGTAATCATGTTGCAAAGTGCTTGTGACGCTAAGCGAATTATCGGTGTCAAAATTTGCGAACGGTTGCGTGCAGAAATTGATAAGTTGAGATTTCCAGCGGGGACAATTACAGATTATCCCTATTACCACCTCGCCAGTTTTTCGCTCATCCAAGACCCTTACACGGGTGCTGGCAATCTGGCAGGCTATTGGTGTAATAAACGTAATAAACGCCGCATCGAACGCATTGGTCAGTTGCAATTCAACAGTGACGGTAGTTTTTATGCCGAATACGATGTTGTTAAACCGCATCCGAGTAAAGCTGAGTGGTTTGTAGAGGCAGTCACTGTGTGGGGCAAAGAAGATATGATTAAAGCGGAAGTACGATTATTGCCCACACTGGAAATCAATGAATAATCCTCAGCGGGTTTATGAGCTGTTACTGGATTATGCAGCCTGTGATAGCCGCGTCGAAGCAGTCAATATTGGCTTAGTGTGGACGGTGTGTAAAGCGGGACAGTGCGGTTTAGCGATGAGCCCTCAACTACCGACGCGAACTTTACCGTGGTCTGGGTCGCTAGTCGGTAAACCACTGCGTGAATTGTGCGGGTGGATTAACGAATGGGACGCGCATCAAGCCACTGTTGGTATGGCAGCGATTAACGCCGCGTTAAATGCGCAACCCTTGCCCGCAGGTCTTAACTTGCCAGCGGGTAATCTCGCGGTATTTGAACATTTTTTACCCCAACTGCTGGGTAAAAAAGTCGTAGTTATTGGTCGTTATCCAAACATCGAGCGTTACGCCGACCAAATCGATTTACATATTATCGAACGCCAGCCTAACGCAACGGATTATCCTGATCCCGCTTGTGAATTTCTATTGCCTAACGCAGATTGGGTGTTTTTAACTGCCACGTCATTAGTCAATAAAACCTTTCCGCGTCTTGCTGAACTTGCGCAACACGCAACCACGGTATTAATGGGACCCACTACACCGTGGCTACCGCAACTTGCTGAGTTTGGTATTGATTATCTGGCTGGGGTTGAAGTCATTGATGCTGAAAAACTCCAGCAAACCGTCGCAGAAGGTGGCGGGGTGCGGATTTTTGAAACAGGCGTGCGTTATCGGGTGGTTGAGTTATAAAGACCTGAGAGAAACTGTGTTAAAAATCAAGCGAAACCTGCGAAATCTGGGTTTCATTCTGATTGATTTTTAACGATTGAATTCAGGGTAACCAGTAGCTTTCTCATGCAGGCGGTGGTGGCGACTTTTTCGAGTTTACCGCTGGCAATGAGGCGTTGGTAGAAAGTTTTAATGGGGTTGTTAAAGCGTTTTCCGCTGAGTAAAGTACAAGCGGCGGGCTTATTGTCCGAAACGCTCAGCCGTATAGATTTACCACAAGCTCAAGACAGGCAAGCCGCGAGTGTTTGGCAAGCAACCATTATTGAACAGGAAACCGCTTATAATCTAACACGCGTGGCATTTGCAGGGGGTGAACTGAGTTTACCTACGATTAATGCTGAACTAAACACAGCATTACGCATTCAAATTTATGCGCGTGATGTCAGTATTACCCTCGAAGTCGCCAAGGCGACCAGCATCCTCAATGTTCTACACGCCACCATCACTATTATCAATGATAAAGAAGGGCAGAGTGTGGTACGTTTACGAGTAGGCAGTCAGCCCTTGTTAGCGCATATTACTCGCAAATCAGCACAGTTGCTGGCTTTGCAAACTGGCATGACCGTTTATGTGCAGATCAAAGGCACATCAATATTAAATTAAGCAATTGGAGATTTATCATGAAAGCAAGTGCGCGAAATCAATTTACTGGAATCGTCAGTGAAGTGCTAGTCGGTGCAGTGAATGCCGAAGTTCATATCAGTTTAAAAGGCGGTGAAACCATTGTTGCCTCCATTACCAAAGAATCCGTTGGAGCATTAGCAATCAAAGACGGTATTGAAATAACGGCGTTAGTCAAAGCCCCGCAAATCATCATCGTCACTGATTTTGGCGGTTACAAATTTTCAGCGCGTAATCAACTACAAGGCACAATAACCCAAGTTAAACTGGGTGCAGTCACTGCCGAAATTGATATTGACACCGCAGGCGGTAATAAAATCGCCGTGACTGTCACTAATGACAGTGTGGACACCTTAGGCTTGCATGAAGGTCAAGCCGCTACCGCAATCTTCAAAGCAAGTGCAGTTATTCTAGCGGTCGCCCGTTAATGTTTTTTAGACCTGTCAGGTTTTTAAAACCTGACAGGTTACTATTCAACGACTAACTTAAAAATGTCGGGTTTCCCACAGGGAACTGTGTGTTTCCAACATTCTGACTTTTTTAACACAGTTTTTTCTTTAACAATTCCAGTAAATTCACACGCTAGCCACTTTTTAATATCTGGCATAACTAATGCTAGATAATTAGTAACAATCAGTCGCTAGGAAACATAGCAGTGAGTGAATATCTTTTACTTTTAGTCGGCACGGCTCTGGTCAACAACGTAGTGTTGGTGAAATTCTTGGGCTTATGCCCCTTTATGGGTGTGTCAAAAAAGCTCGATTCCGCCCTGAGTATGGGTTTGGCAACTACCTTTGTATTGACTTTGGCAGCAATGACCAGTTGGTTGCTTGAGCATTTCATCCTCGCACCGCTGCATATCGAATTTTTACGCATACTGGCATTTATTTTGGTGATTGCTGCCGTGGTGCAGTTCACTGAAATGGTAGTGCGCAAAACCAGCCCGATGCTGTATCAAATTTTAGGGATTTTTCTGCCTTTGATTACCACGAACTGCGCGGTATTAGGTGTGGCGTTGCTCAATGTGCAGGAGAAATACGGTTTTATGCAGAGCTTGATTTTCGGTTTTGGCTCTGCTGTCGGATTCACCTTAGTGATGGTACTTTTTGCGGGACTGCGTGAACGCTTGGCGTTGATGGCAGTTCCCGCTCTTTTTGCGGGGACACCGATTGCCTTTATTACTGCTGGCATTTTATCGCTGGCGTTTATGGGGTTCTCTGGGCTTTATACGAAGTGATTCAGGATAGCCACTATGTATGTTATTTACGCCATTATCAGTTTAACGTCTCTAGGGCTAGTGTTGGGCTTGTTGTTAGGTATTGCATCTAAATATCTAAAAGTCGAAAGTAGCCCAATTGTGAATGAATTAGAATCCTTGTTGCCAGGTTCACAATGTGGTCAATGTGGCTTCGCAGGATGCAGACCTGCTGCTGAAGCCCTAGCCGAAGGCAAAGCCGCCCCGACTTTATGTCCGCCTGGTGGTTCTGCGTTGGTTGAACAGATTGCTCTGTTATTGGGCGTTGATGTCGATTTAAGCACTGTTTCTGAACCTGAATTATTGGTTGCTCGTGTCAGTGAAGATACCTGCACAGGTTGTACGCGCTGTTTTAAAGTCTGCCCGACGGATGCTATTGTAGGCGCACCAAAACAAATTCATGCGGTCGTTGCCGATGCGTGCATTGCTTGTAAAAAATGCGTTGAGGTTTGTCCTACTGAATGTTTACAAATGCACCCAGCGGAAGTCACGTTGCGTAACTGGCGATGGGAAAAACCCAAGCTGGGATTTACAGTGGAGGCTGACGCGCTATGTTAAGAAATTTATTTGCCAAACCACGGCTACGCGGCGGTGTTCATGCTGAAGAGCGCAAATCAGCGACTGAAAATTCGCCTGTTATTACCAATTTTCCATTGCCGAAAAAACTGTATATTCCATTACAACAACATGTCGGCAAACCAGCAGAGCCGATGATTAAAGTGGGCGATACGGTGTTAAAAGGGCAGTTATTGGCTTACAGTCAAGGCATGATTTCCGCGCCTGTTCATGCGCCTAGCTCTGGGCTGATTATCGATGTTAATGATTACCCTGCGCCGCATCCGTCCGCGTTGCCAATTCGTACCATCGTATTAGAAACCGATGGTAAAGATGAATGGATTAATATTGTGCAGGTTGATGATCCCTTTGCACTCGCACCCGAAGAAATCAGTTTTCGTGTCGGCGCGGCGGGTATTGTCGGTTTAGGCGGCGCGACCTTTCCCACCGCCGTTAAATTAAACATGGGGCGCGAAAATCAGGTGCAAACCCTGATTATCAACGGCGCGGAATGTGAGCCGTATTTAACCTGTGATGATCGATTAATGCAGGAACGCGCCGCCGCTATTATTGACGGTGTACGCTTAATGCTGCATGGCATGGGTACAGAATCTGCTGTGGTGGCTATCGAAGACAACAAAATTCATGCTTATACAGCCATGTACACTGCTGCCTTGCCCTATTCGCAAATAACAGTGATACAAATCCCTACCCGTTATCCGATGGGCTGGGACAGGCAATTGATTCGTTATGTCACGGGCAAAGAAATTCCCGTCGGTGCGCGGTCGTCTGAATTGGGCGTGACCATTCACAATGTCGGCACGGCTTACGCGGTGCATAAAGCTATACGTTACGGGCAACCGTTGGTAAATCGCATTGTTACCGTCTCAGGTGGAGCAGTTGGACAGCCGATGAATGTGGAAGTGCCGCTGGGTACACTCATCAGCGAATTATTCAGTTTTTGCCAAGTGAATATGGACAAAACCGCCCGCATTATTATGGGTGGGCCGATGATGGGTGATGCGCTACCGCATAGCACCCTGCCTGTGGTGAAAGGCACCAGCGGCGTGTTAGCTCTCACTCAAGACGAGTTACGCGATAAACAGGAACAGCCGTGTATTCGTTGCGCCAGTTGCGTGACTGTGTGTCCTGCGGGTTTGCGTCCTCTGGATATGGCAAATAATATCCGCATTAACCAACTCGATACCGCCGTTGATTTAGGTTTGAAAGACTGTATCAGTTGCGGCTGTTGTTCGTATATCTGCCCGTCCAATATCCCCTTGGTACAGTATTTTAAATTCGCTTCGGGTGAAGTGATGGCAAGACAGCAAGCGCAACATAAATCCGAACAAACCAAAAAATTGATGGATGCGCGGAATGCCCGACTGGAAAAAGTCGCTCGTTTACAAGCCGAAGAAGAACGTGAACGCTTAGCCGCCAAAGCCGAACATGAACGCTGACTTGCCGCTGAAGCAGCGGCAGAAGCCGAGGAAAACGCATGATAAGTACAGGCTATTACTCATTGCTACGCACAATGACTGCCAGTCCTCTAAAGGACTGGCAGTCATGCTCTTCGCTCATCTTAAAGTCTCGTTCCCACGCGCCGCGTGGGAATGCAGTAATGGCGTGCCACGCCATACAACACGCGGAGCATAACCGATGATTACCTACGCTAAAGCCGCCACCAAACTACGCAGTGGCGCACATATCGGCACCAAAACCAGCATCAGCTCCATCATGGGTAAAGTCATGCTGGCGATTACTCCCGCGACACTTTTTGGTTTATTTTGCTTCGGCTGGCCTGCGATTTTTTTATTCATCGTCACCCTGTCCTCAGCTCTGTTTTTTGAAGCCTGTTGTTTAAAATTAGCAGGTCGCCCCGTTAAAAGTACGCTGTTTGATGGTTCGGCATTATTAACTGCTTGGTTACTGGCAATGACCTTACCGCCGTTTGCACCGTGGTGGGTGGGCGTAGTCGGTTCAGGTTTTGCCATTATTTTGGGCAAACAAGTCTACGGTGGCTTGGGACAAAATTTATTTAATCCTGCTATGTTAGCCAGAATCGTATTACTGATTTCCTTTCCGATTGAATTAACCACTTGGGCAAATGTGTCACCGTTATTTTTTCCCAGTTCGCCTGACATTATGGAAAGCTGGCGCATTACCTTTTCCAGCACCGTACCCGATGGTATGACAGGCGCGACCACCTTGGGTTTTATTAAAACCGAATTTTCACAAAACCATTTACTACTCGACATCCTGAAAGATTATTCGTCTATAGCCAATTTTTTTGGCTGGACACGCGGCAGTTTAGGTGAAACTTCCACGCTATTATTGGCAGGGGGTGGACTGTGGCTGATACAACAAAAAATCATTACATGGCATATACCCGTCGCGTTATTAGCCACGGTATTTTTACTGTCCAGCGGGTTTCATTTAATGGATAGCAGCCATTATGTCAGCCCGTTTTTACATCTAAACTCAGGGGCACTGTTTTTGGTCGCATTTTTTATTGCCACTGATTATGTGACTTCACCGAATACCCCAACAGGACAACTGGTTTTTGGTGCAGGCTGTGGCTTATTGATTTTTGTCATTCGTACTTGGGGAGCTTATCCCGAAGGTGCGGCGTTTGCTGTGTTGTTAATGAACTCTGTCACGCCCGTGTGTGATTATTACATCAAACCGCGTATTTACGGTCGTGATCGTCATGGTAAACCGCTGGAAATCAATAAATAATTATTTTCTCGTTCCCACGTGCCGCGTGGGAATGCAGTGTCAACGCGCCGCGTTGACCAACAGCTAATCAGCAGAGAACGAAAAATGAAACTCACTCCCGCCCACCGTGAAAAAATCGCTGCCATCCTAGCGTGGCTAAAACGCTGGTTAGCTCCAGAACATTTAGCGACACTCAGACCAAAACTAGAATTTCAAACAGGCATACTGGCAGGTTTTGCCTTACTTGCCAGTGTGCTACTAGGCTTTACCAATTGCAGTACCCAAGGCTCAATACAACAACGCCTAGACGAAGATTTAAAACACTCGCTCGCCGAAGTTGTCCCCGCCACGCTGTACGATAACGATTTACTACAAGACACCATAATAGTCTCTTCTGCCCAATACAACATCGGCACAGCAGACACACTGGTTTATAAAGCCAAAAAAGCAGGTGAAGTCACCGCTGTGGCATTTAAATTTACCGCCCCAGACGGTTATTCAGGCGCGATTGATATGATTATCGGCATAGATCGCAACGGCAATGTGCTTGGCGTGCGAGTATTAAGCCATAAAGAAACCCCTGGCTTAGGCGATAAAATTGAACTCGCAAAATCACCGTGGATTTTAAGTTTTAACGGCTTTTCCTTAGCGAATTTAAGCCCAGAAAAATGGGCAGTAAAAAAAGATGGCGGGCAGTTCGATCAATTCGCAGGCGCAACCATTACCCCGCGCAAAACCTTACAAGCCACTTATCGCAGTTTACAATTATTTAAAGACAAAAAAGAAGAATTACTTAAATGAATGATGATGTTACGCATGAAAAAGCAATAATTCACGAAAAGCACGAAAGACACAAAAAATCAAAATCTATCATTAGGAATCCAAGTCATGCTCCTTGGACTCCGAACGATGAACAGTTTAGACACCTAGTAAATACAGGTACGCCATTTCAAATGGCACAGGTTTAACTCACTACCAATGCGTAACATCCGTAATTAGGTGACTTTTTGATGTCGCTTCTTTTTCATAAGGGCAAAATCTGTAATTTCCTACATTTTTGACACGTTTAAAACCAACGTTTTTTTCAGAAACTCTATTACGACCTCAGTAAGACCCTGTTCTATTACTAACAAAACTGAAAATTTCCCCTGTCATCTTTACGACAATTCAATCAATTGTTAAAAAAATAACTCAATAAATCAATAAGATAAAATAAAAAATCGCTATTGGCATGACCTGTGCTTTTACTCAAGTAATGCACACAATCGAGGTCACTCCCATGCAATTACCCGTATTGAACAACGTACCTGAAGCGAAAAGCGGCTGTGCTGCCAGTTCTTGTGGCTCTACTGATAGCCAAATAGATAGCTTGCCCGATGCAATTCGGGAAAAGGTACAAAATCACCCCTGTTACTCTGAAGACGCACATCATTATTTTGCGCGTATGCACGTCGCAGTCGCGCCTGCGTGCAATATTCAATGCCATTACTGTAATCGTAAATACGATTGCGCCAATGAATCACGGCCAGGTGTGGTGTCCGAAGTATTAACGCCTGACCAAGCCGTTAAAAAAACAATGGCAGTGGCGGCGAATATTCCCCAAATGACGGTGCTAGGTATCGCAGGGCCAGGCGATCCGCTTGCTAATCCAGAAAAAACCTTTGAAACCTTTAGACGTTTAAGCGAAGAAGCACCTGATATTAAGTTATGCGTGTCTACGAATGGCTTGGCGTTGCCTGCTGCGGTGGAGGAGTTAGCTAAGCACAATATCGATCATGTCACGATTACGATTAACTGCGTAGACCCTGAAATCGGCGCGAAAATTTATCCGTGGATTTTCTGGAATAACCGCCGCATTAAAGGCGTGAAAGCCGCGAAAATCCTGATTGAACAGCAACAAAAAGGGCTGGAAATGCTGATTGCTAAAGGCATTCTGGTCAAAGTCAATTCG
This sequence comes from Crenothrix sp. D3, assembly GCA_002134785.1. Classification (GTDB taxonomy): domain Bacteria; phylum Pseudomonadota; class Gammaproteobacteria; order Methylococcales; family Methylomonadaceae; genus UBA4132. The sequence goes on along the minus strand of MBQZ01000010.1, from coordinate 37,866 downwards.
GTGATGATTCCTGGGATTAATGACGAGCATTTAGCCGAAGTCAGCCGTGTAGTGAAATCTAAAGGCGCGTTTTTGCATAACGTGATGCCGTTGATTGCCGAAGCGGAACACGGCACGTTTTATGGGGTGATGGGGCAACGAGGCCCTACGCCAGAGGAATTACAAGACCTGCAAGATAGTTGTTCTGGCGATATGAATATGATGCGCCATTGTCGCCAATGCCGCGCCGATGCAGTTGGTATGTTGGGCGAAGACAGAGGTGATGAATTTACGCTGGATAAAATCGAGGATATGGACATCGATTATCAAGCGGCGATGGAAAAACGCAAGGTGATTCATGCGGCAATTCAGGAAGAAATGGACAGTAAACGTTTAGAAAAAGCCCAAAAAGCCGAAGCGCAAAAACAAGCAGAACGCATGACTACACGTCCTGTGTTAATGGCGGTGGCGACTAGCGGTCAAGGCGTGATTAACGTGCATTTTGGTCATGCGAAAGAATTTTTAATTTATGAAGCCTCGCCCAGTGGGGTGCGGTTTATCAGTCACCGCAAAGCGGATGCTTATTGCAGTGGTGATATTAGCTGCGGCGAAACCGAATCGACTCTGCAACGCACGATTCATTCCTTAGCAGGCTGTGAAGCGGTGCTGTGTTCTAAAGTCGGTTATGAGCCGTGGGAAATGTTGGAAAAAGCGGGAATTATGCCCAACGGTGAACACGCAATGGAAAACATTGAAGATGCGGTAATGGCGGTTTATCGAGAAATGGCGAAGGCTGGAAAGTTGACAGCTGAGAATGCACCGATTCGGGCGAGTGCGTAGGCGTTAACACTCGTTCCCACGCGCCGCGTGGGAATGCAGTTTAGGCGATGCTCCGCCACACACCGCAGCGCGGTGTTAAGGCATTCCCACGCAGCGCGTGGGAACGAGAAGACGAGAAAAAGAGGTTTTCATCATGGCAGTAAAAATTATTGAATCTTGCGTTAATTGCTTCGCGTGTTTACCCGTCTGTCCTAGCAATGCGATTTATGAAGCTAAGCCGCATTTTCTAGTGGATGCGAAAAAATGTACTGAATGCGAAGGGGCATTTGCGGATTTTCAATGTGCCAGTATCTGCCCAATTGAAGGCGCGATTTTGAATTCATTCGGCGAAGAAATTAATCCTGCTGGCTCATTAACAGGCATTCCACCTGAAAAAATGGCAGAAGCAATGGCAGAACTACAGGCGCATTGACATGGCAACGGTGACTTTTTATGAGAAAACGGGCTGTGCGAATAACACACGGCAAAAACGTTTATTGACTGACGCGGGACATACCGTCATCGCTAAAAATTTACTCACCGAAACATGGCAAGCCGATCAACTACGCTTATTTTTTGCTGATTTGCCTGTACGCGAGTGGTTTAACTACAGCGCACCTGCGATTAAACACGGCGAAGTTGAACCTGATAGCCTCAACGAACAGCAAGCCCTCGCGTTAATGCTAGAAAATTCGCTATTAATACGCCGCCCGTTAATGCAGATAGGCGAACAACGGTTAGCAGGGTTTGATTTTGAAAAAGTGACCGCTTGCTTATTGGGCTTAGCCATGAATGCAGAACAGGATTTAGAAAGCTGTTCACGTTCGGCAACTGAGCAGTCTTGCCGTCATGAATAAACCCGCGCTAGTCAATGCAGATAACGTCCCACAAGCGGTGGCGTTGTCCGAGCGTGTGCATTGGATAGGTGCGTTAGACCCCTCGTTACGCACTTTCGATATTATTTTAAAAACCGCTAACGGGACTAGCTATAACGCTTATTTGGTACGCGGTAGTGCAGGGGTAGCGGTGATTGATACCGTGAAAGAAGGTTTCGCGGGTGATTTTTTTGCTCGTTTGGAATCAGTCGCCCGTTATGACGAAATCAGCGTCATTGTCCTGAATCACTTAGAACCAGACCATTCTGGGGCATTACCCGAACTCATGCGCCGTGCGCCGCAAGCGCGGCTCTATATTTCGCAAAAAGCCCAGTCAATGCTCAAAGCCTTGTTAAAACAAGATGCCTTCGATTTTACCCCCGTATTAACAGGCGACACGGTCACGCTAGGCGATAGAACCCTTAGTTTTTTACACACGCCTTATTTACATTGGCCTGACACCCAATGTACGCATTTGATTGAAGAAAAAATTCTGTTTTCGGGTGATGTGTTTGGCTGTCATTTTTGTGATACACGGCTGTTTAATGACGAAGTCGGCGATTTTCGCTTTTCGTTTGAATATTACTACGCGCACATCATGCGCCCGTTTAAAACATTCGTGAACACCGCCTTAGACATTATTGAACCCCTGTTACCGTTGAGCAAAATTCTACCCGCGCATGGCCCTTTTTTATGCGATCAACCGCAACGTTATGTGCAGCGTTACCGTGAACTGTCACGGTCTGCGTTACAAAGTGAAATCAGCGCGAATGAGAAAACCTTATTGATTTTCTATATCAGCTCTTACGGCAATACGCGGCGTATGGCAGAAGCCATTTATGAAGGCGCGATGGGTATCGAAAACGTGCGCGTCTCACTCTACGACTTGGAAGGCAGCGAAATATCGCCGTTTGTCGATTTGATTGAGAGCGCGGACGGCATCGTATTTGGTACGCCAACCATTAACGGCGATGCAGTCAAACCTGTGTGGGATTTATTATCATCACTGGCAGTGGTCAGCATGAAAGGCAAACTGGGCGGCGTGTTCGGCTCTTACGGTTGGACAGGCGAAGGCGTAAAAATGGTTGAAGACCGTTTACGCGGTCTCAAATTGCGCGTTCCCATTGCAGGAATCCGCATAAAACTCATTCCGACTGATGAAGAAATGAATCAGTGTCGTGAATTCGGGCATGAATTAGCGCAAGAACTACTGGGTTTACGACAAGCCAAAGTAATTGATATGGCTGATCTTGCTTAACTACTTTAACTTAACAAAAGGAAACACATCATGGCAAAAGCATCAATTACCTTCGAAGACATTAACGTTACCGTTTCTGCACCCGCAGGCACACGCGTTATTGAAATTTCTGAAAAAGTCGGTTCAGCAATTACTTACGGTTGCCGTGAAGGCGAGTGTGGCACTTGCATTATGAAAGTCACCGAAGGCTGGAACAACCTAAGTGAACCCTCTGTTTTAGAAGATAAAATTTTAAGAGAAAACATGGCAGGGAAACATAACCGTCTCGCCTGTCAAGCACAGGTCTTGGGTGGCGTTATTCGTGTCAAACCCGTTTAATTAAATAACAAGGAGCTTTTCATGGCATTAATTACTTTTTCTAACCCCGATTACCGCGATAAAACGGTTTATGCAGTGGCGGGTAGCCACACTGAAAACATTTTAAAAATCGCGCGGGAAAATAAAATCCCCATTCACTTTGAATGCGAAGATGGCGAATGTGGCACTTGTGCCGTACAAGTTAGCAGTGTGGATGATAAACACCAACGTATGGGCGGGCCTTTAACTGAAAAAGAAAAAAAGGTCTTACAAGAAATCGGCAAAATCACCAAAGAAGAAATGGAACAGATGATTGTTGACGATTTGCCCTCAAAATGGCGTTTAGCGTGCCAAATGGTCGTTAGGGACGAAGATATACTCGTCCAATACTGAAAAAAATAGACCATGACACTTCAACACATCGACAGGGAAGTTATTTATTCCCAGCTTACTCGACACACCATCAACGACCATAATCATGAATGGTTGGCGTGTATGGTCGCTAGTTGGTGCGTAGGTAATAGCATATTGCCCGATTATTTGGGTTTGGAGTGTCATGACTTTATTTCGTTAACAACCAATTATTTTGCCGATTATCCTTTGCCTGAGTATGCGCCATCAGGCAAACAATTGGATTTTAGTCGTATGCTAGAACGGCAAGATTTAATTAATCTACTCAAACAGTACAGCCGCCCAGACCTCATTGAAACGGATTGGGTGATTGGCTTGCTAGTTGCGGGTTGTTTAGGCGACGATCATTTGTGGCACGATTTAGGCTTATGGTCACGCCCGCAACTCACCGCTTTATTAAATTATAACTTCCCCGAATTAGCGGCGCGAAATACCCACGACATGAAATGGAAAAAATTCCTCTACAAACAACTATGTGAAGAAGAAGGCATCTATTTATGCCGTGCGCCCTCGTGTCAAGTGTGCGTTGATTATGGGCAATGTTATGGCTCTGAAGAAACGATTATTGAAACTCAAACCCCGCCCGTACCTATAAGCTAAAGTATTTTGTGATTAAAAAAACCGTTCGCACTGAGCTTGTCGAAGCCTGTCGTGAGCTTGTCGAATGGTGTGAATGTGGTTCGACAAGGCTCTCCTGAAACTCACCATGAACAGCATCATTTTATTGTGCTTTAGCTATTCCTTGTTGAAATGCCCAATGAATCGAATACATGATAGACCGTTATTTAACAGGCTGGTGATGGTAAACTGACAGGACTTAAGCAAAGACCATTCAGTGTGGATAACCGTTATGACTAAAGATGAACTGTTAGCAAAAATTCAGCAAGCGAAAGATGAACAATCGATAAAGCTAGATTTGCCATTTAAAGGAATCACCGAATTACCGCCTGAAATTGCACAACTGACGGCTTTGCAATCGCTTAATTTAATGGGAAATCAACTCACACAATTACCGCCTGAAATTGGACAACTGACGGCTTTGCAATCGCTTAATTTATGGGGAAATCAACTCACACAATTACCGCCTGAAATTGCACAACTGACGGCTTTGCAATCGCTTGATTTAAGCAAAAATCAACTCACACAATTACCGCCTGAAATTGCACAACTGACGGCTTTGCAAACACTTTATTTATACGCAAATCAACTCACACAATTACCGCCTGAAATTGGACAACTGACGGCTTTGCAATCGCTTAATTTAAGCGGAAATCAACTCACACAATTACCGCCTGAAATTGGACAACTGACGGCTTTGCAATTGCTTTATTTATACGAAAATCAACTAACGCAATTACCGCCTGAAATTGCACAATTAACGGCTTTGCGATTGCTTTATTTATACAGAAATCAACTCACGCAATTACCGCCTGAAATTGCACAACTGACGGCTTTGCAGTCGCTTGATTTAAAAGAAAATAAACTCACGCAATTACCGCCTGAAATTGAATTATTAACAAATTTGGTTGTATTGGATGTCAGGAAAAATCCAGTTTATCCCGCCAATGTTATTGGCAAATTAAAAAAACAAGGCGAAGGTATTTATATACCACAACACAGTTCTAATTTACCTGAAGAGTTTTTAGAAAAATCTAGTTCAGAAATCTATTCCTATTTAACATCGGATAATAGAAAACCCATTCCACTTAATGAAGCCAAACTGATTTTAGTCGGGGATGGTACGGTCGGTAAAACCTGCTTAGTAAATCGTTTATTACACGATAAATTTGAAATACAGTGTAAAACCGAAGGTATAGACAGACATCAATGGAAACTTCCAATTAATGGACATAATATCCGTTTAAATGTCTGGGATTTTGGCGGTCAAGAAGTCTTACACGCCACCCATCAATTTTTTCTCACCAAGCGTAGTGTTTATATTTTAGTCTTAGATGCACGGCGAGGTGAACAGGAAAGCCGTTTAGAATATTGGCTTAAACTCATTCAAAGTTTTGGCAGTGATTCACCTATTTTAATTGCCATTAATAAATCCGATGAAGAACACCGTTTAACGTTGAATCAACGTTTTTTAAAAGACAAATATTCCAGTATTAAAGAATTTTATTCGGTTTCCTGTGTAACAGGAAAAGGCATTGCTGAATTAATCCTAGGCATAAAAGAGACAGTTTCTGTATTACCACATATTCATGATTTAATGCCCGCTTCATGGTTTTAATTAAAACAAAGTCTGGAAGAAAACAAAGATAATTATATTAGTTATGATGCTTATAAAAATCTATGTATAAAACATGATATTACTGAACAAGGTAGTCAAAGCACTTTATGCGGTTTTTTACATGATTTAGGCATTGTGCTGAATTTTAGTGATGATGACCGTTTTGACCGTTTACGCGAAACCAATGTATTAAATCCCGAATGGGTAACAAATGCAGTTTATAACCTGCTGAATAATTTAGAATTATTTAAAAGTCACGGCGTTTTTGCGGCAACAGATTTAGCACGAATGCTAGATTCAAGCGCGTATCCCAGCATTAAAGAGCATCAATTTATTATCGACATGATGCGCAAGTTTGAATTATGTTTTTCGATTACCGACACGCAAAATTATTTAATTCCTGAGTTATTACAAAATCAAGAACCTGATTTAAACTGGAATAAAGCTGACAGTTTACGCTTTGAATACCATTATGATATTTTACCGCACAGCGTATTCTCACGTTTTATTGTGCGTTTACATGAATATATTTCCCAGAAAACCTATTGGCGTACAGGCGTAGTATTAGCACATGAAAATAATAAAGCCTTAATTAAAGCCGATTTAGAAGATAAGAAAATTTTTATTTGGGTCACAGGAAATACCGCAACCCGCAGGGTTTTATTGGGGATTATTCGCAAAGAATTTAAACATATACATAGTACGATTAAAGGCTTGGTCGCTACGGAATGTATTCCATTATCTGAAAATTCTAAAGTGGTTATTACTTACGACGAGTTATTAGATTTAGAAAAAAATAAAATCATAAAATATTATTATCCATCGATTAAAAAGGAGATAAACGTGACTGAATTATTAAATGGTGTTGAAGAAGAAAGTAAACGTAAACCAGAGATAGAAAAATTACCCTCAAAAGAAGACGACAAACACAAATTATTAACACACCGCGCGTTACTAATTTGGGAAACTGTTGCCTTATTATCTATCATATTAATTGCAGCTAAAATTTTAATTCCTGAAATACCAGTCATGCTTGTTGCCGTTGCCATTTTTCTTATGAATTTAGGTGCAATGGCAACGGTGATGCCGTGGTACACAACGACGACCGTGTTAATAGCGACAATATTATTAGCCGTTTTAGTCGGTGCTTTTGATGCGCGTGAAAGAGACAAAATTGATAAAGAAGGTTTAAATGGTATGGTGAATAATGTATTGGATAAACTTGGTTTTTTAAGTGCAGAAAAAAAACCTAGCACGGAGAAGAAACCAGAAGATGAAAAACCTAAAAATCCATAGTTGACATCGCGTATGGGAACGAGGAGATACGCGGTTGAATCAGTTGTTAGGCTGACAAAATTAGATGCTTTTCGGCAAAATAAAGAGTTCCGTCAATTTCTTCTAAACGTAGTGCTTGTAAACGTTGCCCTAAACACACGGGGCTTTGACATTCTCCCGTTGTGGGATCAAAAATGAATCCGTGCATGGAGCAGCGCAGATATTTCCCTGTGTCGTCAAAAACAGCATCTTGTTCGCAGTTTAACGGGCGATTCATGTGCATACAGTGGTTGATGTACGAGTATGCAATGCCTTCAAAGGCGAAAACAATGGCAGAAGTCGGCTGATTTTTAAAATGAATAGCGCGAATTAAAAAAGGGGTTTCGTCGAGTTCACGACGGGTACACACGGGCTGACGGGGTCGCTTGGTCATGACTATCCTTATTTTGAGGGTTGTTGGATTAGTCATCCCACACTTTTGCTAGCATTGTTAACCACGCATTCAGTCGGTCGGGTGTGAGGTCTTTTTGATTTTCTTGATCTAACACTAGACCAATAAACTGTTCATTGACAACGGCTTTAGAGGCTTTAAATTCATAACCGTCCGTTGCCCACGCGCCAATGAGGGTGGCATTACATTGTTCAAACTGTTCGTATAAATAAAACATGGCATCAACAAATTCGTTGGGGTAACTTTTTTGATTACCTAGCCCATAAATTGCCACTTTTTTACCGCTAAAATCTTGACCTGCGAGCGTGGGCAAAAATTCTTCCCAGCTTTCAGTGGCGTTCCCTGTGGATAATCCAGGTAATACACCTTCGCCATAAGTCGGTGTGCCTAAAATTAACACGTCATACATCAGCATATCGCTGACGGTAGCATTGCGGACATTGACGGGTTTAGCGGCAATCGTTGAACCTAACGCTGTGGAAATGTCTTTTGCAATCCGCCGCGTATTGCCCGTATCGGTGCCAAAAAAAATACCTACTTTAGTCATCATTTCCTCGCAAAGTGTTATTAGCTTAAGACCAACCTAAAAGGCAACATGGATGAACGCGTAAAACCATGCTTCTCATAAAATCCCTGTGCTTTTTCATTATCGCTATCGGTCAATAACGTAAGCCGTTGACAGTTATTTTCTCGTGCTGTGGCAATCGCGGCATTCAGTAACTGTGAACCAACACCCAAGCCGCGCTTAGACGGCAATACCACCATATCTTCTAAAATGGCGACTCGACCACCTAAAGCCGTTGATACGGTAAACAAAATATTAACCATACCAACTAAGTTATCATTGTGACGTGCAACCAAAATAATGCCCACTTGTGGATTCGTTATAATTGCGCGTAATCCACTCTGTTGCGCGTTAGAGTCAGGTTTAAATTCTATTTCTTGGCTAAATAAAATGTCCAACAAACAGCAAAGCTCGGTTATATCCTCAACGGTTGCTTTTTCAATAATCATTAAAATTTCATGCGGTCTTACGATTATCCCTATCAAAACCCACCGCATTCAACAAATCCAGCACATCGGCATTGACAATTTCTAAGCCTATTTTTTTACAATAGCATACTTCTTTTGGCGTAGGATTTTTGTTTAATACCCAACCTCTTGGTTGCTTAGCATCGTAGGTAATATCGCTCATGACCATGCGTTCAGAATCGCGGTTTAGTGGCATTCCAATCAATAAATAACGTTTGTCTTTGCGGTAGGCTTTGAGTACGTCAGGAATGGCGAATCCGCCCATTAATTCGGTGATGTAATCGACATAATCAGCATCGGAAGCGATAAAACTGGGTTCGGGTTTAGCTGTTCCCATTGGTTTAAACAAAATGGGAAAAGTGGGGTCGAGTTGTTCTTGAGTGATGGCGAAGTATTCTTTGCCGTCATAGTGGTAGCAGTTAAAGCGAAAATTGCTGGCGGTAATACGCGCTGCGCCGACAATTAAAAAGTGTTCTTCGTCACTATAGCTGTCTTGTAATTGGCTATCACGGTTGATGTCGATGACGTAATCGGGTCGCCATTCGGCTAGCCAGTCATGTACGGCGGCGCGTGTCCATTCGGTTTCACCGTAGAGTTTGGTGAGAAATTGACCGAGGAAGTTGCGCCCACGTTTTAATTCCAGATTCATTGCTGCTCGTGGGAATTCATACATGAGTTTGGGAGCCATTGGGTTGCCGTTGTTCATGGCTAAAATCAAACTGTTGCTATCGGCAGGCATGGGCGCACCTGTTTGTTTGTTTTTGGCATCAAACAGTACACCAGAGCCTAAATAAGGCACGATGGTATTGTCATACAATCCTTCGAGGATTTCGGAAAAAATACTGGTAGACATAACAACTTCCTTAATGGTGATGTGTAGAGACGCGATTAAGTGATTTAGACGCGATAAATCGCGTCTCTACCGAGTGTTAAACTCTGAGCAAGGCTTTTGCCATTTTTTCTGACAACTGCTCTTCGGTAAATTGCGGTTCATTGGGTGGATAAAGTTCGACTTCATCCAAAGTAAAACCGTATTCTTTTGCCAGATTCAGTATTTCTCTGAGTTTCATACAGGCGACTAATTTTTCTTTAAGTTCAGTGTCGGTTTTAGCTTGTTCTGAAAAAGCTTTGATGTCGGCGATTGCCATTGTTTTCTCCTGTGGGTTGTGAAAAGTTTGTTAAACGCTATACGGTGTATTAATCCAGTCTTTCAATACCGCAATATCGCGTTCGGGTAAGTAAGCAAAATCACCGCTGATGTCTTTAAACACCGCCGCCCCTGTTTGTGGCGTGACTAATTTTCCTTTTAATAGGTAAAAAAACCACGCAAAAGGATAGCCAGCTTGTCTATCAAAACGAGTGAGCAGGGTGTGCAATGCCACGCCTTTTTTGCCTGCACTGTCTTCTAAACGGGGAATGTTTTTGCTTTGGGTGTTAATCAGTTCGATATTAATAATTTGTTCGTTAAAGCGCCCGATATGGCGATAAGGACGCACTATCCAGTCGTCGCATAAGGCAGCGTTTTGTCCTGCTGTGGAGCGATTCCAATCGTCCATAAAACGCTGTACGGGATGTTCTTCAATATGGTGTTTATTGATTTCATCCATGAAAACTGCAACGTCAGTTTTACGTCGATAAGTGTAACGTGCCGTCCCAATGCAGAAACTTTCGATACAATCGGGTTCTAGCGGGTCAATAAATTCTTCTAGGTCTTCGGGCGGTTGCTGATCGTTCACAAGCAAGCGGTCGGAAATTTCGTGCGTTTTGTCGATGTCGATTTGTATGAATTCTTCGGCTTTTTTGCCTGTCTGCATGACAAAATACAGGGTGTTGCCTGTTTGCCGCGTGGCGATAAGTTGTGATTCCCGCGTATGTTCAATCAAGGTTTGCAGATTTTTACCGCATTCGATGTAGGTGCGTTCTGTCCATTCGATTAAATCGTTGGCGATACGTTTGCCATTCATATCGACCACGCCGCCTAAGCGATACCATTCGTCACTGGTGCGGGCTAAATGCACGGTGTGTTCAGGAACGAGGGCTTGAATCTTTTTTAATAACACCTCGTCATTTTGCGTAGGCAAGGTGTTTTTACAGATTTTTGCTAACTGTTGTCCGTCAAGCATAATCAATCCTCCGATGGCGGCGGGGCTTGTAAACGTTGTTGTGCGAGAGTGCGCACATCTGGCTCTGCATCATTGAGCAAACAGCCTAATTCAGTCACGGCAATACGTTCGGCAACCGCATAACGCACTAACCAATCATCATCACCGCGTAATAGGGCTAAATCGCTAGCGGGTAATCGCTGAGCGATAATGCGCCGCACTTCGGGGGCATCGTCATTTATCATCAAGCCTAAACTGACTTCGGGCAGACGGGTGGCGACTAATTTTCTAACTTGTAAATCTTTGTCGCGTATCATGCGAAACAATCGCCCTTCAGGCAGGCGTTTCACCACGGTTAAGCGCACGATGTAGTCTTTATCGTTGGCAAGCTGCTCTAATTCGTTCAGCGCGATACGGTCAGCAACCGTCATGCGTACTTCGCGGTCGGTATCGTGTAGCAAATATTGCAATTGCTGTTGCGGTAAGCGATACGCGACTGCGCGTCTCACCACTTCGTCTTCATCGTCTATTAATTCCAGCAGGGCTTTTTGTGGTGCATAACGCACTGCTATTGCGCGGCGTTCCCAAAAAGTATCTTGTAAATACTGCTCGGCGTAGTTGGGATTCACCCGAAAGAAGCGGTCAATTTGTCGTCCACTTTCGACTTGTACGCAAGTATCGGCAGGCATACAGCGACCCATTAACAGGGTTTTGCCGCGAAATGGGCAGAGGCTGCAATCGGCAGTGGGGACGCTGACGGAATCGTTCATGACATCAATCACCCATAATTTCCGCAACCACCAACCCAGTCGCGGTTTCTGTATCATTGGTGAGCTTTAAACAATGTTCGCGTCCATCAATCAAATACAAATTAAAGCGATCATGTTCTAGCACAGGCGACACGCCGCCGACATCATCATCTGAACAATAAGTAAAATGCAGCGGTGCAAATTCGGTGCGTAATTCGGCAATTAAAAAATCATCCAAATACGCGGAGTCTATGCGTTCAGCGACCGCTTGCAATTGCACTGAGCTAATCATTCGACTGCCTCCGCCTCTTCAAACGCGAATTTCACCCGCTGTTCGGCACTGATACCCATGACTTTGGCTAACCACGGTGGTGGTGAACCTGCTAATACTTGTTGTAATTCGGTTAATACCTCAGCAAGTGCAGTCACCGCAGGTAATTTAATCGGGTGTATGCCTAACTTAATGACTTTAGCCGCCGCTGGGCCACCGACAGACACTAAATACAATACTTGGCAATCGGCGATTAATTCGGAGCGAAAACGGTTTTTATCTTCTTCAAATTCACTGATTTGCGCGGTATCACGCACCTCAATTAAGCGGGCTTCGTTAGCCGATACTTGGTAAATCATGAATTGTTTACAAGAACCAAAATGCCCATCAACATTGAGTTGGTCATCACTGGCGCAGGCTATGCGTATCGAGCTGGGGATGTCGCCGTCTTGATAGGCGGCAACCTTAGGCGCGGTTGCATCACTAGCAACCTCTGTTGGAGCGTGTTTTAACGCATGAACGGCTTTTTTCAATAGCGGTTCTTCAATCTCGGAAAACTCACCATCGTGGGCAGTTTTCAACGTTTTTAAATTTAATGTAGCGAGTTTTTCTTCGGTAATGGGCAAACCCAACGCCGCCGTCAACACGGTTAATAAGCGTTGAACCGATGTATCAGGCAAAGCGCGGGCGGCAAGACCGATGCGCAGAGCCAGTTCCCGTGATAGCGCGTTCTGGCTCATGGCATTAAGCTCCTATGGGCAGTATGCAGTTGTCGATAGGACAAACGCGTACACATTGCGGTTTGTCAAAATCCCCTTCACATTCGGTGCAGGTTTTTTTATCGATTTTAAACACCACTGCACCTTCGGTAATTGAATCGGTGGGGCAGACGGGAACACAATCGCCGCATGAAATACATTCGGCTTCAACGATATAAAGAGCCATTATTCTTCTCCTTAAAAACTGTAGTAATTAACAGCATGATGTAGTAAATTTCACCGCTAGGTGAGTCACTGAGTGTTTTATCCATCGTTAACTGCCGGACAGGCAGCTTAGAAATGAATCTATGCGTTTTGCGCGTAAAGTAATGGGAAAATCAGGTTGTGCCTGCGGTTCAAAATAGTATTTTGAACCGTCACTCAGTGATACTTCACCGCCCCATTGTTCTGGGCTATCGAACTCAATGCTTTCTACTACTTCTTCTAAGTCTTTTTTAGGAACGTAGAAGATTAATTTACCTTCGGCGTTTTTTTTCAGCATGACACTGGGCATGAGGATTCTCCGTTATGCGCATTAGGTTGGGATGTTCAACTAAACCTGTCAGGTTTTTAAAACCTGACAGGTTTTAAGCCAGCAATTAACGAACCAAATCGTAGTTGTAGTCAGTTGTACCCATACCACGCGTGTCTTTATCCAATTGTTCCAGCACCGTGTTGACCAGCGTAGTCAAGATGTACATCGCGCCTTCATAACCTAACGTTGTCATGCGGTGCAGATGGTGACGGTCGAAAATTGGGAAACCTAAACGGATTAATGGCACTTCAAACTCTTCGCCTTTGTACAAGGTGTCGCGTTGAATAAACTTGCCGTAAGAGTTGCCAATCATAAAATCAGGCTTGTTAGTGAACATCAACGAACGGAAATGCCACAAATCTTTGCTGATATGGATTTGGGTGTTTTTGCCGTAAGGTGAGTCTGCACAGATTTTTTGCATCGCTTTCAACCAACGTTTGTTAGCGTGGTTACACAATACATCGGTGGGTTCTGCGCCTAGCTCTAACAAGAATTGTGTCATGCCCATACAGAAATCCGCATCACCGTACAAGGCAAACTTTTTGCCGTGTAACCAAGTGTGTGAGTCGGTCATCATGTCCACTAAACGACCACGTTCTAATTCCAACGAGGCGGCAATTGGTTTGCCAGTTAGCTCAGAGACTTTCATCAAAAACTCGTCAGTCCACGCTAAGCCCATCGGGATGTTAATAGCCGATACAGGTTGATGCCATGTATCTTTGATGTACTTTTTGGTTTTATCTAACTGCCAAGGTTGCAATAATAGGGTATCAATGGCATTGGGTGCGTCTTTGATTTCATCTTGGGTTGTACCACCTGCATACAAACGGAAAGTACCGTCAGCAGGGGTATCTAAGACTTCAGACGGATCACTTAACAACGTGTAACCTACGCCCATTTCTTTCATCATGCGGTGCATAACGCGGAAATTGCCTAAGTAAGTTTCAAAACCTGGAACAAGATTGATTTTACCGTTTGAACCCACAACTTTGTCTGCCATCGTGGTACGAGTAAAATACTTAATCATACCTTCAAACATATTGTCCCAGCCTGTGGTATGGCTACCGACAAAGCTTGGTGTATGTGCGTAAGGCGTTGGAAAATCTTGTTCGATATGACCTGCATTTTTTGAGTTGTTGATGAACGCATTTAAGTCGTCACCGATAACTTCAGCCATACAAGTGGTTGAGACCGCAATAATGTCAGGTTTGTACAAGGCTTTACAGTTTTCTAACCCTGCCATCATGTTTTTCTGACCACCAAAAACCGCTGCGTCTTCAGTCATTGAATCCGATACGCACGCTACTGGCTCTTTGAAATGACGGTTAAAGTAAGTACGGAAATATGCCACGCAACCTTGTGAACCATGAACATAAGGCATGGTTTTTTCAAACCCTAAAGCGCATAACACCGCGCCTAATGGTTGACAGGCTTTAGCAGGGTTAACGGTCAGAGCTTCACGGTTAAAATTGAGTTCTTGGTATTCTTTGGACGTTGTCCATTGAAACACTTCGTCAATTTTTTCTTGCGGATGACGCTCTTCGTAATTATCGCGTTTGGTTTGCAAGTTATCCTTGTATTCGTCAGTACGGAATAACGGATAACTGGCTTGGATGTTGTCAACGTCTTGGCTCATGATAAAAGCTCCTACGCACCACTAATCTGTGGATAACGTTTATGAAATTTTTAAATCCCCCTCAATCCCCCTTTTACAAAGGGGGAGGAGAGAGCATTCATTTCTCTTCCCTTTTACAAAGAAAGGGGGAAGAGAGAGTATTCATTCCCCCCTTTGAAAAAGGGGGGTTAGGGGGGATTTTCTACGCGCTGGCAGCAACGGCTACAGGTTCATTAGCGGCTTTTTTCCAAGGCACTTGAACTTGTTTCCAGCAAGGGTTATTCAATGTCATGTCCATGTCACGGGCGAAAATAGCAAAGCCGTCATAACCGTGATAAGGGCCTGAATAATCCCAAGAGTGCATTTGACGGAAAGGAATACCCATTTTTTGGAAAATGTACTTTTCTTTAATGCCTGAACCGATTAAGTCAGGTTTGACACGTTTTACAAACTCTTCAAATTCATAGCCAGTGACATCGTCATAAATCAACGTGGCATTGCCCATTTCTTTGATAGTACGGTCGTAATCGTCGTTATGACCAAATTCATAACCCGTACCGACCACTTCCATGCCTAAATCTTCATACGCACCGATAACGTGGCGAGGACGTAAACCACCGACATACAACATCACGCGTTTACCTTCCAAACGTGGACGGTATTTAGCGATTACCGCTTCATATTCAGCTTTATAACGCTCGATAACACGTTCTGCGCCCGCTTGGATGGTTTCATCGAATAACGCGGCAATTTTGCGCAAGGATTCAGCAATTTTGGTTGGGCCAAAAAAGTTGTACTCAATCCAAGGAATTTTGTATTTTTCTTCCATGTGCCGTGCGATGTAGTTCATCGAACGATAGCAATGGATTAGGTTAAGTTTTACTTTCGGAGTTTTTTCCATTTCGGCAATCGTGCCATCGCCAGACCATTGGGCAACCACGCGTAAACCCATTTCTTCTAACAAAGTACGCGAAGCCCACGCATCGCCGCCGATGTTGTAGTCACCAATAACGGCTACGTCATAAGTCGTAGTTTGGAAACTTTCATCACCGTCACGGTTTTCTAGCACCCAGTCTCTAATTGCGTCATTGGCAATGTGATGACCCAAGGATTGAGACACACCACGGAAACCTTCGCAACGCACGGGTACAACTGGTTTAGAGATTTCTTTACTGGCTTTTTTAGCCACGGCTTCAATATCATCACCAATCAAGCCAATCGGGCATTCTGATTGAATACTGATACCTTTATTGAGCGGAAATAATTGCTCAATTTCGTTCATGATTTTGGCGAGTTTTTTGTCACCGCCGAATACAATGTCTTTTTCCTGAAAATCAGAGGTAAAGTTCATCGTGCCGAACGCATTAACACCCGTTGTACCAACGTAATAGTTACGGCGACCTGCGCGTGAATACTGACCACAACCCACAGGGCCATGAGAAATGTGAATCATGTCTTTGATAGGCCCCCAGACCACACCCTTAGAACCTGCATACGCACAACCACGAATAGTCATGACACCAGGTAAAGATTTACGGTTGGAGGTAATACATTTGTTTGATTTTTCAATCGTTGGATCGTTGACCGTTAAATGCTTCGCGCGGTCTTTTCTTGCTGCATCTGGATAGACTTCAAGCACCTCTTGAATGAGGGCTTCGGTCTCTTCTCTGGTTAAAGCTGTCATAATAATGCTCCTACCATAATGTCGTGAGTAATCCCTCACCGACAGGTTTTAGGATGGATAGTAGGTTGGGGTCAGGTACGAACCCCAACATTGTGTAGGTTGAGGTTCGCAAGCTCACCCCAACCTACGGATGTTCTTTAAGCGGTCGCTTCAGCGGCAGCAGTTAGTCCAACAATCGATTCGTCTACTTCATCAATAATACCGAATTCCATCATTAACTCTTCCAACTCATCCATCGTAATTGGCGTTGGAATAACGAAATTTTTGTTATCACGAATTTTGATCGCTAATTGGCGATATTCTTCCGCTTGTTTCGCTTGTGGTTCATACTCGATAACGGTCATACGGCGAATTTCAGCGCGTTGAACCACATTATCGCGTGGTACAAAGTGAATCATTGTGGTGCCGATTTTTGCAGCCAGTGCAGAAATTAATTCATCTTCTCTAGCCGTTTCGCGTGAGTTACAAATCAAACCCGCTAAACGCACACTGCCAGAGTTCGCATATTTCACAATCCCTTTAGCAATGTTATTCGCGGCATACATCGCCATCATTTCGCCTGAACAAACGATATAGATTTCTTGCGCTTTGTTTTCACGAATTGGCATAGCAAAACCGCCACAAACCACGTCGCCTAACACGTCATAAAATACGAAATCTAAATCTTCGTCATACGCACCTTCTTCTTCAAGAAAGTTAATCGCTGTGATAACACCGCGACCTGCACAACCAACGCCGGGTTCAGGGCCACCTGATTCCACACATTTGATACCGCGATAACCCGCTTTTAAAACATCTTCTAATTCTAAATCTTCTACGCTGCCTGCTTCTGCCGCCAAACTCATAATGGTGGTTTGCGCTTTAGCGTGAAGGATTAAACGGGTAGAGTCAGCTTTAGGGTCACAACCAACAATCATTACACTGTTACCTAATTCTGCTAATGCAGAGACCAAGTTTTGTGTAGTCGTTGACTTACCGATACCGCCTTTACCGTATATTGCACATTGACGTAATGCCATGATCTATCTCCTCTTGAGGACGTTGTTAGGACAACTTCAATAAAGCAATCACTGTGCCAAACTGAAAAATAAACTTTAACGCATTGATTTTTATTGATTATTTTTATTAATCAGCTGATTAGTTGGCGTTATATTTACAACATTTTGTGAATGAAGTATGTAGGTTTAGTGACAGCAGGGGATTATTAAGAGATTTTTGACTACATTGGATACGTTTAAACAAACGACAGAATTGTTTCATAAGATTTTTTGAAAAGACCCATTTGGCGTAAACAATACGCCGATGATATTCAACCGTTGTCTTCGTGTTGGTGTCGCTTATTTAATATAGTGTTCGTAGTCATTAAGATTGACAAGGCTAATAATAGTGCATGAAGTTAATAACTATATGAAAGCAAAGATTATTTCCCTGTCCAATCAAAAAGGTAGTGTTGGAAAAACAACGTTATCTATGCAAATAGCTGGCGCATTAAGTAGGTCAAACAAAGTGTTAATAGCAGATATTGATCCGTAAGGATCAGCCGTTACTTGGAGTTCTTCGGCATCCGATGAGTCTCCCTTTCCTGCTCATGTAATTGGCTTAAGTGCTGCAAAAGGTAAAGTCCATAACGAAATACGCAAATATGTTGAGGATTACGACTTTATTATTATTGACTGCCCACCTAGTATTAATCCAAGTACATAAAAGAAAAACAACATCAAAATCACAAAAAAACCATCCATCTCAATTATCGTTTGTTACTTTATCCCAAGCCGTATAACCCCCTTCTAAACTATACACATCCTTAAAACCAAAATCTGTAAAGAACTCAGCTAGGTGTTGACTAGCATGACCGTGATAACAATAAATTAATAAACACCGTTGTTTATCACCACGTTTAATTAACGATTCTTTTAAACCTTCGTGAACGTGTAACGCGTTATTCAAATGCCCAGCTTGATAATTTTTTACGTCACGGCAGTCTAGGATTAAGGGATTGCGGTCTTTAATTAATTGTTCACATTCAGTGACAGCAATATTTTGATAGCTCATTGACTTTTCCTCAGGCAAAAAAAAGGGCGTTCTAGCCGAGAAGATAGAACACCCAGAAGCACCAATCATGAACGGAGTGGCTGGAGACAAGACAAGTGTTAAATCGCGCCTACAGATGCGTCTTTTACGACAACAAAGGTAAACGTTTGTGCTTCATCAAAAGAGACAACAGCCCCTTTCGATTTGTGCGTTTTAGCGGCTGTGTATGCAATAGCGACTTTATCTTCTGCCGATTGCCCTTTTAACTCACTTTTTTCAATGTACAGCTCTTCCAATAATTCATTCCATACCAAGCCTTCTTTGAAGGGCAGTAATTGATACGTTACGCCGTTTAGTTCAACTTGTAAGGCTTTGCTGATGTTTTCGATATACACGAGGGCAACACAATCTTCGGCTATATCGGCTTTATATTTTTCAACAAAAACAGGCAATAAACTGAGTGTGGGTAACAAACCATTTACAAATTTAATTTTGTCATTTTCAATAATTAGCGCGGAATGAATAAACAACGCTTCGGGGGGTCTGCGATCGGTGGTTGAACCTTCGCGCAAGCCACCTTCTTTCAAAACTAAATCACCCCGATAGGCATAAACGCCAGCGGTGCTGGTTTGTCCGTTGACTAAGGTAACAGTTAATAAGCCTTTGGCTTGGTAATCTTCAAGTAGCATAGTGTTCTCCGAGGAATTGAATGAATATAATTCTATAAAAAGCAAATAACTTGCCAATAGTAAGTTTTTAACTGTTTTCCTGATTAATTCTGTGACTAGTTGGTACATCCAACAGTAAATAATTCAAAAAATAAAAAAAAAAAGGAAGGCAAGCTCATCACTTGCTTTCCTTTTTATAAAAATAGTTGTCGGTTTTACGACAAAGTAGCAAAAAACGAACAATGAGGACGGTTATAAACGTCGCCGTTTTACCATTGTGGGATCAACAGTAATTTGTCGATAGATTTCCACGCGATCGCCTTCTTGAACAATTGTATCCAACTTAGCCAATTTACCGAAAATCCCGACTTTTTGTTTTGCTAAATCAATTTCTGGATAACGGGTTAATAAGCCAGACAAAGTAATCGCTTGTTCTACGGTACTATTATCAGGCACTTCCAAACGCAGCCAACTTTGTCTGTCGGCTTCTGCATAACACACACCTACATTCATGTTATTCCTCCATCACGACAGCTTGAATAGGCGTGTTACGTTTTGCTAATGCCGCATCACACATCCGTTTACCGACAATAATAAATGCCAACATAATGAAACCACCTGGTGGCAATGCCATCAGTAAAAAACCGTGGTAATCAGCAATAACGGTGATTTCTAAAAACTTAAACGATTCACCAAGCAGTAAAGACGCATTAGTAAACAATGTCCCAGAAGCACTAATTTCGCGCATCGCCCCTAGAACGACTAAAACCAAGGTAAACCCTAAGCCCATCATAAAGCCATCCCATAACGATTCTTTGACAGGCTGTTTATAAGCGAATGATTCGGCACGTCCTAATAATGCGCAATTAGTCACGATTAACGCGATAAATAAGCCTAATACCTTGTACATTTCATGCGCCCACGCATTCATCACAAAATCGACTAGCGTGACTAGGGTGGCAATCAGCAACACAAAAATAGGAATGCGTATTTCGGCAGGAATTAAATGTCGGCATAAAGAAATTAGCCCATTAGAGGCAGTAATCACCACTAAGGTTGCTAATCCCATACCTAAACCATTGGTTGCTGTCCCTGTGACTGCCAGCAACGGACACAAGGCTAAGTTTTGCGAAAAAACAATGTTATTGTGCCATAAGCCCTCTAAGGCACTACGACGGTAGTTTTCTGATAAAAACATGGAGAACTCCTAAACGGTAATTTTCATGCAACTAAACAAGCAAAATGTATTCCTAAAATAGTCGATAAAAATCAGTACCCGTTTAAGTATTTACTGTTGTGAGTTAAGAAAAAAGATGTGATTCCAAAATAGACAATATTTGCTCTAAAGTTTGTTCTTCATTTTCGCCAACGATGTTATGCGCCGCAATGGGGTATTTGAGATCAATGCCATAACGTCCCGTCTGTTGCCCGAAAGTGTAAATGTAAGCGCGTAGCTTAGAATGAGCTGGGGTGAATATTTCAATGGCTTGTTTATGCTGTTCCGCACTGTTGAGCATAATGGCGTTTTCGCCATAACGGTGTACTAATTCAATCAGCAAGACTTTTAGTGGTGCGTCTTTATCGATAGCCCATACATTCATCATGGCTCAGCATTTTTTAATAACGACAGGGCGGGCATAGTAGTTGAGTAAGGCGTATTTTTGTATTTTTTGCATCACTAAAAAAGCCAGTGCGAGACCTGTCAGCGCACCACCTGCTATCCATAAATCCGCATAAGGCGTGGCAGCACTCACGATACTATCGGTAATACCCGCACCGATAAATAACGCGCACACGGGTAACAAATACATGAGAAATGCCGCGCGTAGTAACACGCTTTCATCAATGGCGACTATTACCGTATCGCCTATTATTAAGGCAAGTTCACTATCAACAGGGATGGACTTTTTTTTCAATACACTGGCTAAAGTATGGGTACTACACCCTACTTTTTGCGCACAGCCCGCACAAACGTTGTTTTGCGTACCGACAACCCACACTTGCCCGTTGTCTATTTTTACGACGATGGCGGATTCTTCTAGCATGGTTACACCTCGATTTTAACGACTGCCAGTCCTTAAAGGACTGGCAGTCGTGAGTAGTTACCTAATTTGTAACAAACCACCCGCACTATTGGCTGATTTGGCTTGCCATTCTTCAGGCGTATAGGTTTGTACGCTTACCGCATGAAGTTTGCCACTGCCTAAGGCTTCATTGAGCGTTGCCATGACTAACTGCTGTTTTTTCACGATGGGTAAATCAGCAAATTGTGTGCTGATAACAGTGACAGTGAAATCACAGCCCGCGCCTTCAATAAATACTTGGCTATCGGCTATGCCTGTTTTCACTAACAGCTCAATATCGCTATCGCTTAAAGTGTCTGATTTTGGCGCAGCATCGGCTTTTTTTGCCGATTGTAGCAAGGGTAATAATGAGCCATCGTTAGACATGGCTTCAACAATGTCACAGCCACCCACTAATTCGCCGTTAACGAATAATTGTGGAAAAGTCGGCCAATGGGAAATTTTCGGCAGTTTTTCCCGAATGAACGGCGCGGCTAATACGTTGACGAACGCGAATGGAATCGTGGTGTCGTTGAGTATGCCCACGGTTTTAGCAGAGAAGCCACATTCAGGATTAGTTGGTATTCCTTTCATGTAAAGAATAATGGCGTGATCGGCGAGTTGTTTTTTAATTTTTTCTTCGGTTGTCATCGTGTGCCTCGTTGGATTAGAAGTTTTTGGCATTACCACAAAAAACCGCGATGTTTTTAAAGCCTCGCAGGTTTCGCGCAATTATTCGCCCGCTTGTTGTCGGTGTTGGTCAGCGTCTTTATAAAGCAAATTCACATCACCACCGCGCACGGTTTCTACAGTCACAATACACTGCTCTATGTCAGTCCGCGATGGTATGTCAAACATAGTTTTGCGTAATAAATGTTCCAGTATGCTGCGTAAACCCCGCGCCCCTGTTTCGCGCTCTATGGCTTTTTGGGCGATTTCTACCAGTGCATCGTGATCAAAATTCAACATCACACCGTCATAAGCAAACAGTTGTTGATATTGTTTAACCAGCGCGTTTTTTGGCTCGGTTAATATCTGAATCAGCGATTCTATGTCCAACGGTTCTAAGGGTGCGAGAATAGGAAAGCGTCCGATAAATTCAGGAATTAAACCGAATTTGCGTAAATCGCTGGGTTGCGTGGCATTGAGCATGGCTTCTAAAGAGGGTTTATCAGTCGTATTTCTTTCAGCATGAAAACCAATCGCGGTATTCGTCGGCACCAAGCGTTTTTCAACAAATTTTTCTAAACCAGGAAAAGAACCGCCTGCGATAAATAAAATATTGCGGGTATCAATGATGGTTTCACCGTCTTTATTACGCGCTCCTTTAGTCGATATTTTGACTTGTGAGCCTTCCACTAAACGTAATAAGGCTTGTTGTACACCTTCGCCTGAGACATCGCGTGTCCCCGTTTGTTGTTCTGGACTGCGGGCAATTTTATCTACTTCATCCAAATAAACGATGCCCCATTCTGCTTTGGACATATTGCCTTCGGCGACATCCAGCAAACGCACTAAAATATTTTCCACGTCATCGCCGACATAACCCGCTTGCGTTAAAGTCGTGGCATCGGCAACCACAAACGGTACGCCGACTACTTTGGCAAGCGTACTGGCTAACAAAGTTTTACCCGTCCCAGAAGGGCCAATTAATAAAATATTAGATTTGCCGATTTCAATATCATGATCAAATTCACCCAAACCCGCATCGCCACTTTCATGCTTTAGGCGTTTGTAATGGTTATAAACGGCAACAGATAGAATCTCTTTAGCCAGATGTTGTCCGATGATGTATTGATCCAAATGAGCTTTAATTTTCGCAGGTTTAGGTAATTCCCCCTGCATATCGACCAGTTCTTTTTTCTTGCTCCAACTGGTCACTACCTGACTGGCAAGCAATACGCAGGCTTCACAAATATAACCTTCCGCTCCCGCAATTAACGGTACGCTTGCCGATTGTGGGATGCCGCAAAAAGAGCAGTGTTTGCTGTCGTTAGTCGTCATGAGAACCGTCCGTTAATGTTTATTAAAATCTTATTCTTTAGGCAAACCCGCTAACCACTCGCGGATACAGTTTTGTCTGGCGCGTTCTTCCATTAACGCCCGAATTTTTGGCGTGGCTTTAGCGAGTGACAGGGTTTCAGCTTTCTGGATGTGTTTGCAAAGTAGAATATGACAACCAATTTCTGACTCAACGACCGCGCTGATGTCGCCAGTTTTTAGAGTGAACAAGATGGCATCCAATTCAGGATACAAGGTGCCGCGTGTCACAATACCTAATTCGCCACCTTGTAAAGCAGTTGGGCATTCGGAATGTCTTAATGCCAAGTCGGCAAATTTATAGGGTTTTTTGAGCAGTTTTTCGCGTAGCTCATTGGCTCTTTGCAAGGCGGCTTCACGCGTATTTTCCGCATAATCAGCGTTAATACTGATAAAAATATGACTGACGCTGCGCCGTTCGGGAACGGCGAATTTTTCAGGGTGCAGGTGATAATACAGTCCGATGTCCACGTCGTTAATACTCGGCGTACGACTACCAACCCTATCCAGTACCGCATTAACTTTACATTGCCGCGCTAACGCACTGCGTAAGCTGGTTTCATTCAGCGAGTTTTTCGCCAACTCAGCTAAAAAATGGCTGTCATCATCGTAACGCGCTCGAATTTCTTGGTATGCGTGTTGTATTTCTGCTTCGCTGATAATCACGCCTGTGGCTTCAGGGGCATTTAACACGCGGTTTTCAATAGCTAATTCATTACGCGCTTGTTTTTGCACTTGCTGTAATTCAGCGTCGCCTAATTCGGTTAATGATTTTTTAAATAAGCCTAAGGCGGCTCTGAGTAAAATATACGGTTCACTCATGATTCTGGCTCAATAAACGTTTCAGGATACGCTGGATTTAATGCAGGTTCTGGCACTTGAAATACGCGATCTTTAAACAGAACGTGATAATGCACGGGTTCTAGGTCACGAATGACTTTCATAATTTCGCCCTGCGACTCGCGGGCAACTAAAATTTCACCTTGCACGGCAAGATCAACCGCGCACAGCACTTTGTCACGAAATTCAAAACGACTGGGTTGCCACGGTTCATCAATGCCTAACAATTCTTCTAATCGACAGCCCACCATGCGCCCTTGTTGTAAAAAATGCACGGTGAAGATAGTTTGATCTTGTAAGAATGTGCCTACTTCGACCACGTTACCGATACTGCCACGTCTGACTAAGAGTGTGCCTACGTCCATTCCAGGATAAGTGCCGTCATTGCGAATGTTGCGCGTAACACGCACTTCTTCGCCAAATTCAAAACGACCCTCATCAAAGCGTTCGGGTTTCATAACTTGATGTCAGTCAACGGCACAAAAGCGGTGACAGGTTCGCCTATGCCCATGTTAAACACTTTAAAGACTTTTTCGGTTTGCGCGTCAGACTCGACAAAGTCTTGATAAGCGCGTTCTAGCAGTTTGGTGTACACCGCACGTTTTGCGGCTTCGTCATCGGGCATGGTGTCAGCGGCTTTTTGTAGATAATCGTGAAAGCGTTGCAGAATGTGCAGTCGATTAACGTGAACAATGCTCTGCTCGTAGCTAATGCCAAAGTATTGTAGAAAGTCTTCAGCGGATTCTAGGTCTTCTAGGTCGTCTTCAAAGTTCATGGGGTTCTCCTGTTTATAAAGGGCCAATAGCAGCCGAATCCTGCATTGCTAAATAAATGACTAGAAAAACAAACAGCACAGCGGCGGTTATGGGTAGGAAGAAATCGGTTTTTTCTTTTAACATGGTTTTATTCTCAGGGTTTTTAAAAATTCTTTATCTAACTATCTAGTTCCCAAGTTGCTAGACTTGTGAGGTCTTTTTTAAGACCTCGCAGGTCTTATCATTCTTGCGTAGCGAGGGAACGAAAAACTTACAAATTCTTCAACAAATCCAACAACGCCTGCGCCCCAATTCGATTTTTACTATCCACGCTGATTAATTTTTCAAAAATCTGTTGGCTGAGTGCTAAACGATGTAAACGCATATTGAGAAAACCAACCGCTTTGAGTGTGAATAAATACAAACGCACTTGCGTTAATTGTTCGCTGGGCGTGTCATCTAGGTGTTGTTGCTGTAAGTCTTGCCAGTGTTCAGGAAAATTAATGCTAGTTCGTATCACTTCTAAGGCTTTAGAAGTCGCCAATAGTGCGTCTTCTAGCCGATGCTGGTAATAATAAAAACGGTTTAATGCCACTAACACATTCAACGATTCAGGCGCGAGAAAATAGGCGCGTAATAACGGAAATTCAGCCTCGCCATCACTGTAATTTTCAGCGGCTTCTGTGAGTAATTCTTTTACGCCCGCAACATCGGCTTGCTCGAAATACAATCCTTGGGCTTCAAAATCTAATAAATCCATGCTCATATCGATTTACTACCGCATAAGGTTTCAGCGTCACAACTGCCGCAACTTTCTTCTTTGTTTGCCGATGAAAGCTTGGCTTCTAATTCATCAATGCGTTCTAGCAAACAGGCAATGGCTTTGCCTACTGGATCAGGAATTTCATGGTGATTGAGATTAATGCCTGAGGGGTGTTGAATTTGTGTGCCTTTGCTTTGAATAATACGCCCGGGAATACCGACCACGGTGCAACACGGCGGCACGTCTTTTACCACCACTGAATTTGCGCCGACACGGACATTATTACCTAAAGTAATTGGCCCTAAAACTTTCGCGCCCGCACCGACTAACACGTTATCGCCTAGCGTTGGATGGCGTTTGACTTTATGCCACGTCGTACCGCCTAAGGTGACACCGTGATACAGCGTGACATCGTTGCCGATTTCTGCGGTTTCACCGATGACGACACCTAAGGCATGGTCGATAAATAAGCGTCGTCCTATGGTGGCATTCGGGTGTATATCGACTGAGGTTAGGCATTTACTAAATGCGGACAATACGCGGGCAGTGAGTTTCCACTGGGCTTTCCATAAACGGTGGCTAATGCGGTGAATTAATACCGCATGAACCCCTGAATAGGTCAGCAAAATTTCTAAGACACTTCGTGCGGCAGGGTCACGCGCAAACACGCAATGCACATCTTCATGCCATTGCGCGAACAGCGATTGCGACTTATGCACCTGTTTTAAGGCATCGTTGGGCATGACCATAACCATTGTTAAAACTCCGAAGAATTTAGGTAATTAATTCAAACTCCAGCCATCATTAAAATTGGGCGGAGAGGGAATGCGAAAAAATAACGCAGGATTTTCATCATTAGGTTCTGTGATAACCACGCTGTCTTCTTCGCGTTCGTTACGTTCATCGATTACTTCGTTCATAGCGATACTCCAAGATTTTGGTGAAAACGGTTTAAGTCTATGGCTAAGGGGGTACGTTTGGTACTGCTGACAAACTGCCTAACTTGCGTTAATAACGCCTGTGCTTGGTTACGATTAACGGGAATGCCTAATTGCTTATAAGCATGAATCACGCCTTGTGTGCCTGAATGTTTACCGAGTATCAGTTGATGACTGCGCCCGACGATGGCAGGGTCTACGCCTTGGTAATTGTTCGGGTCTTTCAATAAGCCATCGACATGAATACCTGCTTCATGACTGAATACCGATTTACCAATCAAACTTTTACGGCTACCAATCGAATCGCCAGAAGCACGCGCAACTTGTTCAGATAAGGCAGGGAAATTGTGTAAATCAACGCCTGTTTGCAATTGATAAAGCTGGGTTAAACCGACCACCACTTCTTCTAATGCCGCATTGCCCGCACGTTCACCTAAACCATTGACGGTAGTATTAACGTGGGTTGCACCTGCAACAGCGGCGGCTAAGGTGTTAGCGGTTGCTAGCCCTAAATCATCGTGAGCGTGCATTTCTATGTCTAAATCGGTGGCAGCGCGGAGTTTTTGAATAGCGGCAAATACGCCGAACGGTTCACTAATGCCCACGGTATCGGCGTAACGTATGCGACTCGCGCCTGCGGCTTGGGCGGTTTCAGCAATTTTTAGTAAAAAATCAAGGTCTGCGCGTGAGGCATCTTCCATGCCTACACATACGGTTAAGCCTAAACTGCGAGCTTCTTGCACACAGGCGGTGATGGAATCCAGTACCCATTGCCGATTGCGTTTTAATTTGTGTTGTATGTGTTGGTCTGAGGCAGAAATGGATAAATCAATCATATCCACGTTTAAACCCACACACACCGCTAAATCATCACGGTGCATTCGTGACCATACCACTAAACGACTGGGCAGTTTTAAGGCGGCTATTGCTTGAATTTCTTCCCGTTCCACCGCGCCCATTGCGGGTATGCCTATTTCTAACTCAGGCACACCTAAGGCGGCTAATTGCGTGGCTATGGCTAGTTTTTCGTCCAAAGAAAACGCCACGCCCGCCGATTGTTCACCGTCTCGTAGGGTGGTGTCATCAATGATAATTTGGCGGGCTGGAGTTTTCATAATTCACCGTGTGGTACAAATCAGCGAGATTTTTAAAACCTCGCAGGTTTAGGGTTACGAATAAGTTGGTGCAAACGCCTGTTCAGGATTTGCCACAGGGGTATTAGTCTGAGCATCCCAATACGGCGATAATTTCCGTAACGTTGCCACAATATCAGGCATTACTTTTAACACTTCATCGACTTCGTGCATGGTGTTGTAACGCGAAAATGAAAAGCGAATAGTGCCGTGTGCCGCTGTGTAAGGAATATCCATTGCCCGCATAACGTGTGAAGGTTCTAATGAGCCAGACGTACACGCCGAACCACTGGACGCGGCAATACCTGCTTTATTCAACAACATCAAAATCGATTCACCTTCAATGTATTCAAACGCAATGTCGGTGGTATTTGGTAGCCGATTGTTTAAATCACCTGTAACAAAACTGTGCGGAATTTCATCAACGATGCCGCGTTCCAAACGATCACGCATGGCTTTCACTTTGGTGTTTTCGTATTCGATATGCTGTAACGCGAGTTCACAGGCTTTACCCAAACCAACAATCGAGGCGGTGTTTTCTGTACCTGCACGTCTGCCGCGTTCTTGATGACCGCCGCGCAATAACGCCCGATAACGTGTACCACGGCGTAAATATAAAACGCCTATGCCTTTCGGGGCGTGTAGCTTATGCCCTGAAATCGATAACATATCGATTTTGGTATCTGCCAACATCATCGGAATTTTACCGACTGCCTGTACCGCATCCGTGTGAAACATCACGCCTGCGGCATTGGCTAATTCTGCCATTTCAATCACAGGAAAAATCGTGCCTGTTTCGTTATTCGCCCACATCACGGTGACTAAAGCGACATTTTCTGAGAGCATTCTTTTATAGCTTTCGAGATTCAACCGACCACATTTATCCACAGGTAAACGATGGATGGTGTAGCCGTCTTTTTCCAATTGATCGCATACCCCTAAAATGGCAGGATGCTCAACCATCGTGGTGATGATTTCTTTGCGATTGGGTTGGCATTTAATCGCTGATAAAATCGCGGTGGTATTGGATTCTGTGCCGCAGGAAGTGAAAATAATTTCAGAATCATGTTCACAACCGATTAACGCTTGTACTTGTTGCCGCGCTTGTTTAAGACCACGCGCTACGCCATCGGCAAATTTATGTATCGAAGACGGATTGCCGTATTGCTCTAAGAAATATGGAATCATGGCATCCACTACTGCCCTATCGACTTTGGTGGTGGCGTTGTTGTCTAAATAAATGTCACTCATGACTCGTTCCTTACTGATTTAAAGTCGCCCAGTTGGGTACTATCGTTTTCATTGGTAACTGTTTAAACTATTGTTGAGTTTATGAAGTCGTTTTCATGCGTTGTTTACTGCCGAACAGGCAGCTTAGAAAATACTGCACCCGTTACACGCCCCAGTCATGTTTACTGTCTCACGCGATATTGACTAATTTCGACATTTCAGAGGCAGGCACGACTTTAATAAACTCGCCCATGACTTCCATCAAACGTTGTTGAATGCCCGCAATCGTCATTGCGGCCATCTGGCAACCATTGCACGCACCAGTCATATTCACATAAGCGGTATTACCAATAACTTCCACCAATTCCACATCACCGCCGTCCGCCATTAATGCAGGGCGTAACGACTCTAAAACTTCTTCAATTTTTTTAATGCGTTGTAAATTGGTCAACGGTGTTTTCACAGCGGCAATTTTTTCGGGAGCTGCTGGTTTTTGCTTGTCTTCGGGTTTTGAGCAAATACTAGGGTCAAATTTCTCGCCTTTTTCGGCTAATACTTTTTCTAAAATCGCTTCAATGTCTTCATGACAGGCTGCACAACCGCCGCCCGCTTTGGTAAAGTTGGTGACATCTTCCACAGTGCGTAATTTATTTGCCCACACCATTTCTTCAATCATCACGGCATCAATGGCAAAACATTTGCACACTAACGCGCCTTCTTCGTGGTCATCGCGCCATTCTTCGCCGCGATAATTGGCAATGGCAGCTTGTAACGCTTCACGCCCCATCACTGAACAGTGCATTTTTTCAGGCGGTAAGCCTTCTAAATGATCGGCTATATCTTGATTAGTGACTTTTAAGGCTTCATCCAAGGTCATGCCTTTAATGATTTCGGTTAAAACCGAAGAAGAGGCAATCGCTGAACCACAACCAAAGGTTTGAAAACCTGATTCCAAAATAATTTCAGTTTCTGGATCAACTTTGAGCGTTAAACGTAACGCATCACCGCAACTAATCGAACCCACTTCACCCGTGGCATTGGCTTCAACCACTGCACCTGCGTTTTTTGGATTGAAAAAATGTTCTTTAACTTTATCTGAATAATCCCACATGATTTAATCCTCGGATTTCGTAATTTAATGCGGTGTACAGGTTTTAGCATCGCCGCCGTTATTTTCAGTTGAAAATGATGTGCCACAGGCACAACTTTTCACGGCATTGGGATTGGTAAACTTAAAGCCTGACCCTTCAATACTGTCGATAAAATCCACCGACATACCGTCTAGTGCGGGCATACTGCTTGCAGCAACAAACACTTTGACTGTGCCGCAATCAATCACGGTGTCATCGTCATTTTGAGTAACTTCCAGTTTTAAACCGTACTGCAAGCCTGAACAACCACCATCGGTTGCTTCGATACGCAAACCCGCTGTGGGCATTTCTGAATTGGCAATAAAGCGACCGACTGCGCTGATTGCTTTGTCTGTTAGGGTAATCATTGGTAACGCTCCTGAAGAGTGGCATTGTTCTTGTTAATACTTATAGCAACCTGTATGCCAGTTAAATAATGTCTTGTTTGATAGGCATTCACGACAGATAAGCAATCGACAAAAGGCTTTAAGTACGAACACACAACACCGTTTTGTAGGCTTTGCTACAAAACGGCATCTGATTTTTAGGAGAGGAGAGCAGAACAATGAAAGTAACTGATTTAGAAATAGGCGATAGGGTCTATTCTGCCCATAACATTATTGATGATGGCTCTATGCCAGACGGTAGCGAAGGTGAAATTTTAGCTCCCGCTGGCACTCGCGGTGTTATCACGCTCATAGGGCATATAGAAGAACAACCTGAACGGGCAGTTTTTTTAGTACGCTTTGAAGATGAGAATCTGAATTTAAGCGAACCGATTGGTTGCTGGGTAGAAGATTTGAGTGTTGAAGCGATTTTATAAAAATGGTAAACATAAGTTAGGTACGGCTATTGTCGTACCTAACTTATCTACCATGAATCTTACCGAATCGCGGCTTAAATTTGCTTCATGGTGATTCCTAAGGTCTGAATACGATAGGCGATTTGCCGTGGAGTCATGTTTAATATGCGTGCGGCTTTGGCTTGTACCCAACCGCTTTGTTCTAAGGCGGCAATGACGCGTTCGCGGTCATCCATGTTTTCATCATTAAAATCAACTGTGCGATTCACAGGCGGTTTTTGACTAATACCGCTGCCGATTTCATCTTCTAAACCCGTACTGACCATCACATCTCGATCAATAATGCCGTTGGTACTCATAATCGCAGCGCGTTCTAAGCGATTAGCTAATTCGCGGACATTACCTGGCCAGTTGTGTTTCATTAATAAGCGAATCGCACTTTCTTTTATTTCTAGGGGGCGGTCGCCTTGTTGTTTGGAAATCCTGCCCAATAAAAATTCCGCTAATTTCGGTATATCTTCACTGCGTTCACGCAATGCGGGCATATTGATGGGCATGACATTGAGTCGATAATATAAATCTTCGCGGAAATTGCCGATGGTGACTTGTTCTTCGAGATTGCGATTAGTGGCGGCGATAATACGGACATTAACGTGTAAGGTTTGTGTGCCACCGACGCGTTCAAATTCACCCTCTTGTAACACTCGCAATAATTTGGCTTGAAAGGACGCTGATATTTCGCCGATTTCATCGAGAAATAATGTGCCGTTATTCGCTAGTTCAAAACGTCCTTTCCGTAACCCAACCGCGCCGCTGAACGCGCCTTTTTCATGACCGAATAGTTCCGATTCCAACAGCGTATCAGGTAGCGCGGCGCAATTGAGTTTTACAAAGGGGCCACTGGCGCAACCTGAATTAAAGTGAATAGCGTTGGCAACCACTTCTTTACCTGTACCTGATTCGCCGCGTATTAACACGGTGGTGTTCCATTTCGCCACTTGGCGAATGACATCAAATACTTTGAGCATCGGCGATGAATGCCCGATGATATTTTCAAAGCCGTAGTTTTTAATTAACGCTTGTTTAAGATGGTCGCGTTCATTGAGCAAATCGCGTTGCTTGCGTTCGATACTGCGCAGCATTTTGACGCTTTGGGCGATAAGGTTTGCGACCATTTCCAGAAACCGCGCACGTTCGCCTAAAAAGTGATTATTGTCAGGTTGTGCAGCTAGCACACCGACTAAATCACTTTTTTCTAAAAAAATGGGCGAGCCGATAAACGGTAATTCAGGATCATACAGCCCTAAGCGTCCTAAAAATCGCGGTTCGTCAGCCACTTTATCAACCACAATAGTGCTACCCGCATCGAGAATTGCACCCATTAAGCCTTCGCCTGCATGGTAGCGTATTGGTTGGTTGGGTTTGCCTGAGTCATGGGTATGCACGGCACAAACTATCATGCTGTCATCGTCAATTTCGCGTAGCGTTATCATACCCGATCGCATACCCGCTTTTTTGTGCAGTATTTCCAGTACACCTTGCAGTTTTGCCTGTAATTCATGCGAACTGTTCAGTACCTGACTAATCAAATACAGGGTATCGAGTTCGGCTTCTATCAGTTGTAAGCGTTCAGACATGAATCACCTCCCGCCGTGAACTTTTGTACAGCGGAAAACTAAGTTGAAAGCAGCAACCTTGTTCGACTTCACGGTCGATGTCGATTAACCCATGATGTTGATTGACAATTTCTTTAGCGATAACCAGACCCATACCTGCGGTATTACTGCCTTTATTAGTGGTATAAAACGGCTCAAATATTTTTGAATGTTTATCAGCAGGAATGCCGTTGCCACTGTCGGCAATACGCACCGTCAATAAATCAGCTTCGGCTTGGGTACTAATACTGAGCTGTTTATCTGGATTGTCAGCCTGAATCATCGCGGCAATAGCGTTATCAATCAGTTGTTTAAATAAAATACGCAAGCGATTTTCTGAACCCAGAATGTTAGGTAAATTCGCTAATGGTCGCCATTGCACCTCAATGTTATGCGTCATGAGGCTTTGAGCTTCTAACAACAACACTTCGTGCAGAATTTGATTGAGATTAACGGGCATTTCCGCGCTGTGAACAATTTCGGGAATACATTCCTGCATGGTCGCTACCGCGTTTTTGCCTGATTTTTGAATCTGTTGCAGAATGTTAATTAGGTGCGTGTTTTTTTCATCCCGTTTGTGGTGCAGAATTTGTTCGGCCGCACTGATTTGATTCATCGGCATTTGAATTTGATGAATCGCGCCTAATAATGTTTCTCGAATGCTACGCACGCGCTCATCTTCTGCCATCAGCGTTTTTAGGGTTTGTAAATGCAATGCCTCGATATGCTGACGTTGTTTAGTAATATCGGTCAGCGTCAGAATCAGGTATTTTTTCTGAGTATCGGCAAAAAAAGCATCGGCACTGACTTCGTTTTCGACAAACCAATTTCCAGCACACGAAAACCAGCGCACGCCATGCCCGCCTTTGGTTTCCACTCTGAATTCTCGATTGGTAAAGCCTTGATTATTGTCTTGCACATCCATCCAAGTGTCTTCCATTTCATCGCGCAACAATTGCAGAAAAAAATGCGCGGGTTCATTCTTGTCCAAATCGCTCACTAAGGCTTTGTATAACTGATTATCTAAAATTACGCGGTCATTATCATCAATCACCACCATCGCAATCGGCGACGAATTAATCACCGATTCAATCAATAATTTTTGATTAATGATTTTCTTTTCTGCCTCATGAGTAGTGGTCATATCGCGGTGCATACCAATGTAATGCGTAATCGCACCTAAAGCATTTACAATCGGCGCAATCGTTAAATCCGCTAAATAGCGTTGCCCTGATTTATGACGATTCACCAACTGCCCCTGCCAACTTTTTTTACTGGTGATGGTATGCCACAGTGTTTGATATACCTGTCTAGGCGTGGTTTTATCGGATAATAGCGACTCATTTTCACCCAACACATCGTCAGGTGCATAACCCGTCACACGGCAAAACTCCTCATTAACATAAAGAATTTTGGCTTTTTTATCGGTGATGGAGATCGCTATCGGAGCTTGTTCAACCGTTTCGACAAACAAGCGTAACGTTTCTTGCTCGGCATCGCTTTCGCTCAACGCAGACATCATTGAGTAGTTTCGAGTAATATGGTTTTTTAAATACTGAAGGGCTGATTTATTCATGGGAGTAGAAAGGCGGCAAGTCATAATAGGATTTATCAAGCAAAAATAACGCCATAAATAGCAGGGGCATTACAATGAACGGTTTATCGTTTTTACGCGCTAATGAGGAACATTGCCAGCGTTACACAACGCTAGTGCCGTACTTGTGAAGTGTAGGAAATATAATAATGTCGTACTTGCAACAATTTACCATAATGTTGCTATGTGATTCATTGCAGTGCATCTATTTTTCAAAATTACAAAAAAACTAACTAACAATCACATCAAATTTTTATTTTTCTCGTGCGCGGTTGTAGTTGCTTTAGTCGTTTTCGGGGTCTTTTTCTCTTTATTAATCGGCATGTTACATGTATTGACTTGCATTTGAAAACCCCCATACTTGCAATCAGCGCACAATCAACTCAAATTAATTGCGAATGAAAGTGTGGTCATACTCACATTAAGGGATTCCGACACTAACGGGGCGAAAATATACGTTAAGGAATCTTAAAATCCACGACTAACCGATGTCATTCAATAATTTATAAACAGTCGATCTGCCAAAGCACAATTCAGAAGGTGCATACTGGTAGCGAATTTACAGAGGAGTACAGATCATGGCAATGAATCGCATCCCATTCCAAGCGGGCTTATCGCTACCCTCGTTTCTT
Source organism: Crenothrix sp. D3 (assembly GCA_002134785.1). GTDB lineage: Bacteria > Pseudomonadota > Gammaproteobacteria > Methylococcales > Methylomonadaceae > UBA4132. The sequence continues at coordinate 3,245 of MBQZ01000010.1, read as the reverse complement.
GAGCAATATGGCACTGAGGAGCAATGCGAAGCTGCACTGGAGAGTGTACGCTGGCATCAAAGTTTTTGTTGTCCCGCTTGCGGTGAAGTAGGTCATTATGTGCTTAAGGGCAAAACGCATAAGACCTTTCAATGTAAGGGCTGTCGGTTACAGACATCGCTCATTGCTGGGACTTTGTTTCACAGTACGCATTTGGCACTGCCCCGTTGGTTTTTGGCAATCTACTTGGTTAGGCAAGCCAAGACGGGCTTATCAGCTCTGGCGTTGAAGCGGCAGTTGGGTGTTAGTTATCCGACCGCTGGGCTTATTCAGCAGAAGTTGATGCAAGCCATATCCGAACGTGACACGTTTTACACGTTACACGGCAACGTTCAAGTGGATGATGCGTATCTGGGTGGTGAACGTGTTGGCGGCAAGGCAGGGCGCGGCTCTGAGAATAAAATTCCTTTTGTGGCGGCGGTTTCGCTTAACACCGAAGGGCATCCGATGTACCTCAAAATGGCTCCCGTTTCAGGTTTTACCCGCAAAGCCATTGGCGAATGGGCTGTGCAAAACCTGAGTCCAGATTGTGTGGTTATTTCCGATGGGCTGAGCTGTTTTACGCACGTACTCGATGCGGGCTGCCAACACCAAGCAATCATCGCCGGCGGGTGCAAACCGAAGGAGTTACCCGAATTTAGGTGGATTAACACGCTATTGGGTAATCTTAAAACAAGTTTGAGTGGTAGTTATCATGCTTTGCTAAATACGGTACACGCTATCTGAGCGCGTTTATTTATCGCTTCAACCGACGATTTCATCTCGATATGCTTCCCATGCACCTGCGTGTGCCGCCGTTACCATTAAACCACGTCCTGCATCTTGGCTTCGCCAAGCTGAAGAATCTTGCTAATCAGGAAGTATTTTGGGTCGAACAAAGGCATCACTTGGTACAACTTCGTTTCAGATCAATATGCCAGTTTTCATGGTATCGTTATTCCCAGCACATTACGAGATTCCATTTTTGTTTTAGAAGGTTTACTTGAACAACAAACTGATTTGAATCCATCAGAAATCATGACGGATACCGCTGGTGCGAGCGATTTAGTTTTTGGCTTGTTTTGGTTGCTTGGCTACCAGTTTTCACTCCGATTGGCAGATGCAGGCGACGCTATTTTTTGGCGAACAGATAAGTCAGCAGATTACGGTGTACTCAATGAACTAGCCCGTTGCAATATGAATACAAGTCGAATAGAACAGCATTGGGAGATATGCTGAGAGTTGCAGGTTCGTTGAAACTTGGAACAGTTCGAGCCTCTGAACTTATTCGTTCTTTGTTGAAAAGTGAACGTCCCTCTAGCCTAGCACAAGCCATTATTGACGCAGGGCGTATCAACAAAACGTTGTACTTGTTGAACTACATTGATGATGAAGATTATCGGCGTAAAATTTTAACCCAACTTAACCGTGGAGAAGGACGACATAGCGTTGCTCGTGCTATTTGTTATGGAAGACGGGGTGAAATTAGAAAGTCGTATCGTGAAGGTCAAGAAGATCAACTCGACGCACTTGGATTAGTCATGAATGCTGTTGTGCTGTGGAACACTATTTACACAGAAGAGGCTTTGAATCATTTGCGAAGTAAATCTGTAGAAATTGATGCGAATTTCGAGGAACGATTATTATGAACACATTAATGTGCTTGGACATTATTCATTTACGTTGGCAGAACAAATCGAGCAAGGTAACCTCAGGTCGTTAAATCAGATTGAAATTCCTTAACGTATATTTTCGTCCCGTTAGTGTCGAAACCCCGCTCACACTTTCATTCTCAATTAATTTGAGTTGACTGTGCGTTGATTGCAAGTATGGGTGTTTTCAAATGCAAGTCGCTACAATTGTGATTTGTAAACACTTTTTCTCACGTTTCTGGAAATTCAATAACGTTCGGGCAGAGGATTTTTTGCGTGGTGGATTGCGGTATTGCCGATCTAAGCAGGGATTAGAAAGAAACAACGTGGTTAGTTTTTCCATCAAGGGGTCGAGAGGTTCATTGCTGAATAGCAAGTCTAAGACTTGATATTTGATGGCATTGAACGACACGGCTCGATTGACGATTTGTGGGTGTTGAGTATTTTTGGCATCGAGTTGGGCTTGTGCGGACTCGATTAACAGGGACTCTAAGCCTGATAAATACACGGTGGCATGGAAATCTTGTTTGACGGCTTCTACGCCTGTGCCGCTAAAGTTTTCCAGTGCTAAGCGGGTTTTTAGCAGCCCGTAGAAGGTTTCAATGCCCCAGCGTTTGCCGTACAGTGCCAAGAATTCTGCGCTGGGATAACGCACTTCATCCAATAAGCTGGTGACTAAGACTTCCCATTCACCTGTACTCAAACGCACCCGCACCAAGCGAACTCTCAATGAGAGTGGGAGATTCAGGCGTTTTATATCACGTCGTTGTTCCGCACACGGTGTCAGGGTCACTATCTGGCTGTCACTTCCTTCACCTTTTAGCATTGACCGTGCCTTTTTAAATGAAGCCGCTGAACAGCGAATGACAAAATCCCGTTGGTGCTGAGTGAGTTCTGCCAGCATCCGATAGGACGGGTAGTTTCTATCCATAATCAGCAAATCGGCCGCCTGCGTGTGCGCCATAAGCTCGACCGCTAGATCGACTTCGTAAGCTTTAGAGACTGTGAAAGTATTCACTCCCCAAGCCTGTATAATACCCTGACTAATAAAACAGCTTGATAAAAAAACACCATGACCAGTCGCCGTTATCAACAGACCCTGAATCGTCACCAAGATATGCTACTGCCCCTGCGGGTCGAAGAATTTGTGAGCGAAAATAACAGTGTTCGAGCGATTGATGCTTATGTTAATACCTTGGACATTCAAAGTATTGGCGTTAACTATGTTCAAGGTATCACCCAAGCAGGACAACCACCTTACAATCCACTAGCGATGTTAAAACTGTATTTATACGGCTATCTTCAGGGTATTCGTAGCAGTCGCAAACTGGAAAGCGAGACCCAGCGTAATCTGGAAGTGATCTGGCTGATAGAAGGCTTGCGTCCTTGCTACAAAAGCATTGCCAACTTTCGCAAAGATAATAGCAGTGCTTTGAAAGCCGCTAACCGTGATTTCATCTTGCTGTGCAAAGAACTGGCACTGTTGGGTGGCGAAGAAGTCGCGGTGGATGGCAGTTTTTTCAAAGCCGATGCCAGCAAAGCGGGGATTTATACCGAGGACAAACTCAACAAACA
>MBQZ01000009.1 GCA_002134785.1 Crenothrix sp. D3 | reverse complement strand
TGGTTTATCCTAAGGTCTATCGAACGTTGGAGGCGGCGATTGCACTTGGATAACCGGCATTCGTCGTGGCTTTAATCAAAGCGTCACTATTCGTTTTTTTGCTATCGAAAGTGATTGCCGCTGTTTTGGTATCAAAATCGACAATCACCTGCTGTACACCCTCGACGTCTTGCAACGCTTTTTTGATAGTAATGGGACACAGGGCGCAGGTCATGTTTTGCAACTTGAGTGTTATGGTTTGGGGCTGGATTGATTGTTCAGAACTGACGTTAGCACTGGCTACCGTCACCCATAGAGTGCTTGATAACAAACTCAAAATTAATAAACTGGTTTTAATGCTCATATCGATCTCACTCAAGTCATGAAAAGGGGCGCCAACTGGGGAAATAACAGTAGTATTAGAATGAATGCAGAACTCAGCCAGAACATTAATCGTTGACGGTACGTTATATTAGGTAGTGCGCAACTTGCCTTTTCTGCGCAGCGATTAGGTATGATATAAA
>MBQZ01000008.1 GCA_002134785.1 Crenothrix sp. D3 | reverse complement strand
TTGATACCAGCGTACACTCTCCAGCGCGGCTTCACATTGCGCCTCAGTGCCGTATTGCTCAAGAAACGAAGGTAGCGATAAGCCCGTTTGAAATTGGATGCGATTCATTGCCATGACCTGTACTCCTCTGTTTGTTGCTAACAGTATGCGCCTTCTGAAGTGTGCTGATGAATCTTACTAATCAGGTCGTTTTATGAGATGACCTTTCAATCCATTGTTTTTAAAGATATTTGTAAGACTTGATGATTTTTGTCATGTACAGAGCCAACGACTGATTTAACGCATGACCAAAAAAATTATCTCTCGGTATTTTTGTAGAAATTTCTTGCCATATTAATGATATTAGCCCATAATGCCGCTTCTTTAGCCCATGCGGCTGAAATTTAATGGTGATTGTATCGGTCCTCTCGCAACGATACGCTGTAAACCCCGCCAGGCCCGGAAGGGAGCAACGGTAGCAGCAGATTCGTGTGCCGAGATGTGGCTGGTATGATCGCCGCCCAATTTCCACCACCTCCCTTCGTAATCTGCAATGAATTATCAAGTTCTTGCTAGAAAATGGCGACCCCATAATTTCACAGAAGTTGTCGGACAAGAACACGTCGTCAAGTCGTTAATCAACGCCTTACAACACAATCGCTTACATCACGCTTATTTATTTACTGGCACCCGCGGCGTGGGCAAAACCACTATCGCTCGTATTTTAGCCAAATCCATGAACTGTGAAAATTTACAAGACGCTAATCCTTGTGGCGTTTGTAAGGTTTGCCGTGATTTAGATGAAGGTCGGTTTTTAGATTTAATTGAAGTCGATGCCGCCTCCCGCACCAAAGTTGAAGACACCCGCGATTTACTCGACAATGCGCAATACGCACCGAATCAAGGTCGCTATAAAGTTTATTTAATCGACGAAGTTCACATGCTTTCAGGACATAGTTTCAATGCCTTATTGAAGACATTGGAAGAACCGCCGCCGCACGTTAAATTCCTATTAGCCACCACTGATCCACACAAAATCCCTGTCACGGTGTTATCGCGCTGTTTACAATTTAATTTAAAACGCTTATTGCCTAGCCAAATTTTGGCGCAGATGGAATTTATTCTGCACGAAGAAAAAATAACCTTTGAAACACCCGCATTAAAATTATTAGCCCGTTCTGCCGATGGCAGTATGCGTGATGGCTTAAGTTTGCTGGATCAAGCCATTGTGTTTGGTAACGGCAACGTAACCAGTGAAGATGTTAATGCGATGTTAGGTACAGTCGCCGAACAACCTGTCGAAGACTTGTTGACGGCGTTAGCCAGAGCAGACGCGCTAGCGATATTGGATAAAATAAACGACATTGCCAATACGCAATCGGATTTTGGTGAAGTATTACAACAAATATTACAAGTCTTGCACCGTATCGCTTTAGTGCAGCATTTACCCAGTGCTATTGATCCTGATTTTGATACTGAAATGCTATCCAGCTTGGCGGCGTTATTAACGCCCGAAGACGTGCAGTTGTATTATCAAATTGCCTTAGTGGGACAAAAAGATTTGGAACTTGCTCCCGATTCACGCAGTGGTTTTGAAATGCTGATGTTGCGAATGCTGACGTTTAAACCCGTCACTGGTGAACCTGTTGCACATAAACCCGAACTTATAGTAGCCACTAAAACCGTGATACCCGTTGCACCCGCAGCTATTACGCCACTCACGAAACCGCCTGTTGCACAAGCTCGTGATGACAATGACTGGACGGCAATCATTGCCCAGTTAAATCTGAATGGCATGGGTAAAGCGTTGGCTAATAATTGTGCATTGGACTATATTGACGATAAGGTATGTTGCTTACTGATAGACTCTAATATTATCAGAGGTTCGCTAGCGGAAGACCTGCTACACAAAGCCTTGCAAGCCTATCGCGGCACGCCCCTTAAGTTAGTATTTAACAGCCAAAAAACTGCCCTCGATACGCCTGCGGTACAACTACTTAAAGCTAACGAAAACAGGCAACAAGCCGCTGTTGATAATATTCATGCCGATAAAAATGTTCAGGCATTCAAGCAACAGTTTGATGCTCGCGTTCTGCCTGACAGCATCGAACCCGTATAACCTAATAATGGAGATAAATACATGAAAAATGCACTCGGTAATCTCATGCAGCAAGCACAAAAAATGCAAGAAGATGCCAAAAAAATGCAAGAAGAGTTAGCCGCTTTACAAGTCATCGGTGAATCAGGCGGTGGTCTAGTGACTATTGTCATGACAGGTAAGCGTGAAGCCCGCAAAGTGACTATTGATCCTTCTTTGCTAGGCGATGATAAAGATATGCTAGAAGATTTAGTTGCCGCTGCAATTAACGATGCGGTTAATAAAGTCGCCAAAATAAAAAAAGAAAAAATGTCCTCTCTTACCGCAGGTATTCCGATGCCTCCTGGTTTTCAAATGCCTTTCTAAATAGGTAACAACATGACAGATTGTTTGTTTTGTAGAATGATCAACGGTGACATTAAACCCGATGTCGTTTTTGAGGATGATAATGTTCTGGCATTTAACGACCTCAGCCCGCAAGCTCCCGTGCATATTCTCATTATTCCTAAGCGACATATTAGTACATTAAATGAGCTAGATGATGCTGACACGGCGGGGCAGTTATTACAAACTGCCGTGACACTAGCCAAACAGCTAGGTTTCGCCGATGACGGTTATCGCACTGTATTTAACTGTAATCAACACGGCGGACAATCGGTTTATCATTTGCACTTGCACTTATTAGCGGGGCGGCAAATGACTTGGCCTGCTGGTTAATTGTCTTGCTTAGCCTTTGCGTAAAAATAAAATAACCGAATACCGAGCAACATACTAAGTAATACTGCAAAGGTCAGCGGTTCGGTAATATCTTTTTTCACTAACCACCAAAAATGTACCACGCCGCCAATCGCTATCGGATAAACCAAGCGGTGTAATAACCGCCAACGTTTGCCGCCTATTAATTTTATCAAACGATTATTGGAGGTGATAGCCAATGGAATCAATAATACAAAGGCAGGAAAACCGATGGTGATATAAGGGCGTTTAACGATGTCTTTTACGATGCTTGCCCAGTCGAAAAATTGATCCAATATGAGGTAAGTTGAAAAATGCAGACAGGCGTAAAAGAAAGCGAACAAACCTAGCATTCGCCGACATCGTACTAACCATGACCAGCTTGTTAGTTTTCGTAATGGCGTGATGGTGAGAGTTATAAGTAGAAAAGTTAATGCCCAATAACCTGTAATGTGGGTTATTTTTTCAATCGGATTCGCGCCTAAGTTGTCAGTGTAAGCGTTGATGGCTAGTTTGGTTAATGGAATAAGTGCTATTAAAAAGACGCTGATTTTTAGCCAAACCAGCACGGTGTTATTCAGCGTTTTTAAATTTTTCATCTTTGTTCTCGTTCCCTTCGCGCTGCGTTAAGTCGTTAAAAGTCTTTCGTTAAATCCATGCCTGCATACAACGCAGCAACTTGTTCGCCATAACCATTAAACGGCAACGTTGGGCGTTTAAGAAAATCCCCAATGCGTCGCTCTTTGGCTTGACTCCAGCGTGCATGATCGACATCTGGATTCACCTTTGAGTAAAAACCCTATTCATTAGGATTGGCTTCCACCCAACTGTTTGTGTGTTTTCATGACTTATCCATCTTTGGTCGGATTGAGAGGGTATGAAACTATAACAGTTGACCCCTTCTAAATCTCTAAAAACGAATTGCATTTGTTAGTTGAATCTAAGACATTTTATAAAATCAGCACCCAAAGAAAAGGAATTGATGTCATTGCTTAATGGAGCTAGCGGTCGTATTTGAAGCGTTTTAAAGTTAATTGAATATGGGGTATAAAAACTAAGATACACTCACTAAAACATCTAATGTCATTAGAGACAGACTAGACTGAAAAATTCTTAACATATAGGAGACTGCCATGAAACGCCTTACGCTATTATCATTAGTTACATTATTCTCAACCGTAACACTCGCCGCACCAGAAACCTACACGATTGACGAAAATCATACTCTACCGCGTTTTTCTTATAATCACTTTGGCTATTCAACGCAGTTAAGCCGTTTCGATAAAGCATCAGGTAAAATCATCATTGATCGCCAAGCGAAAACAGGGGCAGTCGAAGTCACGATTGACACCACGTCAGTTAATACGGGTTCATCCTTGTTCAACGAACACATTCGGGGGGAAGATTTCCTAGATACGGCTAAGTATCCAACCGCTACCTTCATTTCTAATATATTCCAATTCAATGGTGATCAATTAGTGTCTGTTGATGGCACTCTTACGCTAAAAGGCATTACCAAACCTGTGATATTAACGGTCACTTCTTTTCACTGTATGCCACACCCCATACTGAAAAAAGACGCTTGCGGTGCTAACGCCACAACAGTAGTCAAGCGGACTGAATTTAATATGGGAAAGTACGCGCCTAATGTCAGCGATGAAGTCACGCTTACCATTCCAGTTGAAGCTACAAAGGAATAATCCGCGTGTTGCATCAGGTCGTTTTAACCCACACGAATACACAAACCACCGATAATAATCAACCCACCCGCTAAAAGTGGGTGGTCATTAATTGAGGAAATCTATGCAACAAGAATTTTGGTTAGAACGTTGGGAGCTTAATCAAATTGGCTTTCATAACTCACAAACAAATCGCCATTTAAAACAAAATTGGTCACTATTAAATCAACCGACTGGCAGTGTGATTTTCGTGCCTTTTTGCGGTAAAAGCAAAGATATGTTGTGGTTACGCGATCAAGGCTATCAGGTTATTGGTGTCGAACTGAGTCCTTTAGCGGTGGAAGCATTTTTTGTCGAAAACGAGTTACCAGTGGTAATTGTTCAGCAAGATAAATTCAAGGTATTCGAGACTGATAAACTACGGATTTATTGCGGTGATTTTTTCGATTTGACTGCTAATGATTTGTCTACTGTGAATGCTGTTTACGACAGAGCCTCATTAGTCGCATTACCACCTGATATGCGACTAGATTACACCATGAAAATCCGCCAATTACTACGGACAGAAACGCAAATTTTGTTGGTTGCTTTTGAATATCTTCAACATGAAATGCAAGGACCACCGTTCAGTGTTCATGAAACAGAAGTGTCTGCATTGTATGGAAATTGGTGTGACATTAAATTGCTGTACAGCGAGGATATTTATGACCAAGAACCGCATTTCCGTGAGAGAGGACTAAGCCGAATACAGGAAGAAATTTATAGGCTCAGTGTCAGATAGTCAGTCGTTACTCACATTAGTTACCCGTCTCAACACAAATGTTAAAACGTAGATTATTTTATTTATTATCAATAAGTTTGTGCATGGTGATTGTTACTGTAGCAGGCGTGTTTTTGCTATTGCAACAATCGTCAGCACAATTGGATGGTGAAATAGCGTTAAGCAACTTATCCGCGCCTGTCACTGTCACCACCGATGTACACGGGATTCCTGCTATTCATGCGGCAAACCGACTTGATGCGGTGCGCAGTTTAGGGTATCTCAACGCGCAAGATCGGTTATTTCAAATGGATTTAATGCGCCGAAAAAATGCAGGGCGATTAGCGGAATTGTTCGGATCGCTCGCGCTGGATAATGATAGTAGAGCGCGTACTTATGGTTTTAACCGTGTCGCTAAAAAAGTTGTTAGCCAACTTCCCAATGCCCATAAACGCTATTTACAAGCCTACAGCGAGGGGGTAAACGACTTTATTCATAGCGCAAAGGCTTTACCGTTTGAATTTACCGTTCTTGGTTATCAACCTGAACCGTGGACGGCTGAAGACAGTATTTTAGTGGCATTGGGTATGTTCGATATGCTCACCGCAAAGTCTGAGGAGGAAGAACGGATGTTGACGGTGATGGACAAAACACTACCCGCTGACGTGTTGGCTTTTTTGACACCTGATACCGATAGATTTACCGATAGTTTGCACCATAACGCACCCTCCGCACGTCCTGCGCAAGCGATTCCTGTTCAGTCTTTGCAAAATTTGTTTGCCCCCGCGCCGTTAGCTGATGCAGTACAATTACGCGATTTTTTTGCAGGTTCTAATGCGTGGGTGGTAAGTGGTGCAAAAACCAGTGATGGCAGGGCGATTTTAGCCAACGATATGCACATTGGATTAAAAGTACCGACGATTTGGTATCGTTATGAAATGAATGTCGGCGCGGAACACAGTGCTGGCGTGATGTTAGCTGGCTTGCCGCTATTGATTGCGGGCAGTAATAATTATCTAGCATAGGGTAGCACCAATTTATCAGGCGATTTTTTAGATTTAGTCAGTCTTGAACTCAATCCCACTAATGCCAATGAATACAAAGTGGGCGACCACTGGCAGGCGTTTGAAACTATCACTGAAAGCATTGCTATTAAAGGTGCAGACACTAAACATCTCAACGTAAAACAAACTATCTGGGGGGCAGTGTCCACGCAAACCTTATTAAATAAACCCGTAGCGATACAGTGGGTAGCGTTGGATGCCAATGCCGTTAATATGGGTTTGCTGGATTTAGAAGCCTCACAAACCATAGAGCAAGCGGTTAGCACCGTTAATCAAGCAGGCAGCCCACAACTGAATATGTTATTTGCCGATAATAATGGGCATATTGCGTGGACGCTAACAGGCAAAATTCCTAACCGTTATGGCAATGACGGCGCGGTAAGTCGTTCGTGGGCAGATGGCAAAGTGGGTTGGCAAGGTTATATCGCTGCGGCTGAATTACCCAAACAAATCAATCCAGACGAAGGCGTGTTAGTGTCGGCAAATGATCGCCGTTTTGATAAACAATACCCTTACGTTATTGGTCGGCAATTTGCCAACGGCTATCGCGCCTATCGAATTAACCAACGGCTTAACGAATTACATCAGCCTGATGAGCCGTCGTTATTTGCATTACAACTGGATACCGAAAGCGAGTTTTATCATTATTATCAACAACTCGCCCTAGCGGTTTTGTCATCCGAACGGCTAGCACAACAACCTGAACTCAGCGAAATACGCGATTATTTATTGGCATGGGATGGTAAAGCCAATACCGACAGCCAAGGATTTGCGGTGTTAGTAAAGTTTCGAGCGCAGTTAGCAAAATCAGTCTTTAGCCCATTTTTAGCCGCGTGTAAGCAAGTGGACAACAACTTTAATTATTCATGGACGTATATCGATACCCCATTACAAGCCTTATTGACCGAAAAACCAGCGGCTTTATTACCTGATAGCCATTATGCCGATTGGAATGCCTTTATTTTGGCGCAATTAATTCAAACCGTAGAACAGATAAAAGCCACATACCCCGACAAAAAACTCTCTGAAATAACATGGGGCAGTGTCAACAAAGCCCAAGTGAAACACCCCTTTTCCGATATGTCACCGTTATTGAGTTGGCTATTGGATATGCCTAACGATGAATTAGCAGGTTGTGCAGGGTGCGTTAGAACAGTCAGTGCAAATTTTGGTGCCAGTGAGCGCATGGTCGTTTCACCCGCACATTTAGACCACGGCATATTGCACACCCCAGCAGGACAATCTGCACATCCGTTATCACCGTATTACCGCGACCAACAACGCTATTGGGTAAAAGGTTTACCCATCGCTTTGTTAGCGGGGAAATCGCAACATAGTTTAGTCTTTAAGCCTGTGCAATAAATAGGGATAATGATTAAAAGAACGGTTGCCCTATAGCCTCTAAGATATTTAAACTGTCGATTCCAAAACCGTAAGTTTTTGTTCAAATATTCCCAATGTTTAACAATAGACGGAGCGTTCGCTAATCCCGCTTCTTTGCAACATGAATTTGGCGAACGCGCACACACGCTTGTTGAAACAGCCCGTTTTGATATGGCTGTGCGTCTGCATTGCAAAGCTAACGAGTTAATTTCTACCTGAGGTGCAACGGAATCCAATAACCTTGCCATTAAAGGCATCGCGCTTAGCTATCAAAAAAAAGGCTGTCATATTGTTACGTCAGCAAGCGAACACAAGTCGGTATTAGATACTTGTAAATATCTTGAGCGTATTGGTTAAAATCACTTCTTTACGCCCCGATAGTGATGGACGCTTGAGTTTGGCGAGTGTTTTAAATGCACTAACCGATGAAACCATCCTTGTTTCGTTAATGCACGCTAATAATGAAACGGGGAATAGCGAAAGTCCTACAAGCCTCATTCGACAAACCATAATGGAATCCGATAAAACACGCTAATATACATCGTTGGCGTTCAATAAATGCGAACGCCTTTGTTCGCGTGAACTAAATATATCCTATGATTAGCACGCCTTATTGAGTTAACTCAACCCATATAACCAACAAAAAACCAAACGGGAAATAAAATGCCTCCAGCCCTAAAGAAAATTTTTATTTCCTATTCCAAACACGACAATCACCATAAAGAAATCTTAATTAAGCAGCTTTCTGGTTTGCGCGACAGTGTTATCACTTGGAATGACCGCGATATTCAAGCGGGTGAAGAATGGGATGCTCGCATAAAAGAGGAACTGCACAAGGCGGATGTCGTGCTGTACTTGGTTTCTGCCAACAGTATGGCAACCGATTATATTCAACAACATGAATTGCCTTTGATTGAGGCGCGTTGTCAACGGGGCGACTGTTTACTTGTTCCTGTTATTGTTGATTTTTGTCTTTGGCAGAAACTGGATTTTGCCAAATACAACGCCTTGCCAGAAAAAGGCATACCTGTGACAGACAGTAGCCATTGGATTAATGAAAATCAAGCATGGTTGCAGGTGATTGAGGGAATAGAACGCATTATCCGTTTTGAATTAGTCACGCCGCCAGCACAAGCCTATCTTAAAAATTATGCCGATGATGTGGTTATACACGCGGCAGAGCAGGATTTAAATTTCGCCGCTACGTTCAGAATTGAATTGCAAAAACACCTTGCGGCAAAACTAGGCGGCTTTAACTTCCGCTTACGGCTACAAACCAATACCGATAGTCTTAGCCAAGCCGCCACCGTGATTATTTTGCTATCAGACAATTATTTGAAGCAATACGGCGACCATTTTCAAACTCTGCCACAACGACAGCAAAAGCGTTTGTTGTTAGTTGAAGTCAATAAAACCACCAAACCCAGTAGTTTAGATGAAGTGATGGAATATCCATTCTGGCAATCCGTTAGGCAAAATACCTTCACTTACCAAACCACTGACAGCGGCTATCAATCATTAATAGCGGAAATGGTTGTCGAATTGGATACGATTTTTAAACAACTCAAAAGCCAAGTAGACCCCAGCAACAAAGTCGCGGTGTTTATTAACGTCGCTCCCGAAGACCGCGCTTTGGGTAAACAAGTGCAAATCCTGTTATCCCAACAATACCAGCTAGTCAGTGCCTTACCCGCAACAACTGGCACACGCACCGACATAGAAAACAAATACCGCTATTGCCAAGCCGTGCTGTTTATTTATGTGAACGGTTCAGAAGAATGGGTAGATAACCAATTATTAGCCTGTGAACAAGCGGCTAGCGAACACCAAAAACAGTTTAAAATCGTCGCCATTCATACCGATGAACAACAATTCAAGCGTATCAATGTACTGTTACCTTACCTTAATCAGCCGTATTACTGCCCGCCCAAAGAGATTAACGATTACCTAGCCGAATTCGTGGAGGCATTAAAATGAGTCGCCAGCCTTATATCGGTTTACGCGCCTTTAGCCGCGAAGAACAAGCCCTGTTTTTTGGTCGAGAACAACACAGCAACGAATTAATCCAGCGTTTAAACGAACAGCATTTTTTAGCCGTGGTCGGTGATTCAGGCTGTGGTAAATCCTCACTCATCAAAGCGGGTTTAATCCCCAGTTTACAAGCGGGCTTTTTAGCCGACGCGGGCAGTCATTGGCGGATTGTTGAAACCCGTCCCAGTAATGAACCGTTTGCTAATCTGGCTAAAGCACTGTGTGAAGACAACGCGCTAGGCAAAGACTATGAAACCGCCTTAGTGAGCAATCAGTTTTTAACCCGCAGCCCGTTTAGTCTGCATGAATTACTGGCGATTAAACCACTGCCTAATAATGCCAAGTTACTGATAGTTTGCGACCAGTTTGAAGAGCTGTTTCGTTATGCCAAACAACAAAGCAACAGCGAAGAAGCCGCCGCCTTTGCCGCGTTATTATTAGCCAGTGCCAATCCCTATCCCTTAGCCAGTGGCGAAATGTCCAAATCAGTGTATGTGATTTTAACCATGCGCTCGGATTATTTAGGCAACTGCGCCCAATTTGCAGGACTAGCCGAAGCGATTAACCAAGGCTTGTATTTAACCCCGCGTTTAAATCGCCAACAATTACGCGATGCGATAGAAAGACCCGCCTTAGTGTGTAACGGCAAAGTCGAACCCGCATTATTAGTTCGATTATTAGCAGAAACAGGCAACGATGCCGATCAATTGCCGTTATTACAACATCTGCTCATGCGCTTGTGGGATAACGCCAAGCAAGCTAGGGATAACATCCCTTCAAGGGATGTTATCCCTCAACGGCTAATCATCAAACTAACCGACTACCAAGATGACAAAAAAATCCAAACCTTAAAAAACGCCCTGTCCACACACGCCGATGAAGCCTACAACGAATTAACCGAAACCCAACAACTCATTGCTAAACAAATTTTTTGCCGTTTAACAGGTGCAGAGAGTGGCAAAACTGACACCCGCAATCCAACAAAAGTTAGCGAGTTAATGGATTTAACTAATCAAAGTCTGGAAGACATCACCGCAATACTGCGAGGATTTCGCCAAACAGGACGCAGTTTTTTACTGCCCACACTCGATACCGAATTAACAACCGACACTGTCATCGATATAACCCACGAAAGTTTAATCAGAAACTGGGAACGTTTAGAACAATGGACACAAGAAGAGTCAGAGTCAGCAAGCATTTATCGGCGTTTAGAACAAAACGCCTTACTGCATGACAAAGGCGAATACGGCTTTTATCGCACGCCCGAATTAGAAACTACGCTGAATTGGCAACAGAAAAACCCAGTGACTGCACAATGGGCGAGTCGTTACGGTCAGCATTTTGACACGGCGATGGCGTTTTTACAGCGCAGTTTACAAGAACAACAAGCCGAACAACTGAAAGTACAACAAGCCAGACAACTGCGTACTGTTGAGTTATTTCAGTCGCGTTTGACTCATGCGGCGTTGTTAGCAAAAGTTGAAGATTACGTTCAAGCACGAAAAGTCTTAGCTGAAACCGATGCCTTGGATGAAGAAGTTAGCCCATCATTGCGTCATGCGCGTAATTTGTTACACAGCTTCACGCAAATCAAAGGCGGCGAGGCTGAACAGGTTTATACAGGTGCGAGTTATCCTTTACTCACGGTTGCCATCAGCCCCGATGGTCAGTTATTAGCCGCTGCGGGTGAACACGGTACGCTGGTGGTGTTTGATGTACAGACTGGCAAGTTATTACAACGCTTGCTTGGACATAAGACCGAAGGTACTGGGCAGACTAGCTCTGTAAGAAGTATTGCTTTTACCCCCTCAGGTGAGCAATTAATCAGTGCAGGTGCTGATACAAAAATCATCATCTGGCAACGTTCAAATGCGTCGATACCCAGCAAGCCAGCAAAACCCTATAGCCAAACGGGCAAACCGCTAGTATCGCTAAACGCCTCCGCTACTGAACCAGCCTCAGCCGATTTATTTCACCCACAGCAAACACTGGATGCAGCCGATAAAGTGACGGCTATCAGTATCAGCCCAGACGGCAAGCTATTGGCTAGCGGTGGTAATGACAAGGCTATTACGTTATGGGATTTAGACAGTGGCAAAAAAATAAAGGCTCTCAATCAGCACCGTGAGTCTATTAGTGAAAACGGTTTAGCTTTCAGTCCAGACGGGCGTTATTTAGCCAGTGGTTCTTATGATGACACTGCGATTATTTGGCAGTTAGAAACAGGCAAAACAAGTCAGGTTTTAACAGGACATACGGAGGTTGTTTTAAATCTTAGCTTCAGTGCCGATAGTGCTACGCTAGCGACTGCAAGTCAGGATAAAACCCTGCGCTTATGGGAGGTTGCCACTGGCAAATCGCTACGCGTATTCAACGGACATCAAAACAACGTGATTGCGGTGTCTTGGTTTGGTAATTATCTACTCTCTGGCAGTCGTGATCGCACCATTCGGCTCTGGGACAGTGCTAGCGGCGTTAGCTTACGGCTATTACAAGGGCATGAATCAAGCGTAACAGCTTTCGCACTGTATGGTGGGCAACTGTGGTCTGCAAGTAACGATGGCACAGTACGCCGCTGGTCTTTAAAACTACCATTTCAACAAGCGTGGGGCTTGCCCAGTGAACCTTCTTCAACAGTGATAACACCTGATTTGAATCATGTTGCCGTGGGTTTTGCTAATGGTTATTTGTCTGTGTATGACGCGCAGAAACCAGAGCCAGTTTGGCAGAAACCAGCGGCACATAGTAAGGATATTTTAAGACTAACTGTAAATCATAACGGCAGCTTGCTTGCTACTGGCAGTGGAGATAACACTGCTAAAATTTGGCAAATCCAGCAAACAGCGACAGGCATCGCCTTACAAGAAAGCCAAACGCTGAGCGGACATAAAGATGCTATTCACGCACTAGCGTTTTCTCCCGATTCGCTAACCCTCGCGACCGCCAGTTACGATGGGCAAATTGGTTTGTTTGCGGTTAATCAGATTAAGCCCGCACAATTCATTAATCCAGCACATCAAGGCATAGTTGAAGGTGTTGAATTTGATCATACGGGCAAACAATTAGTCAGCAGTGGTCAAGATCGCAGCCTAAAACTGTGGAATCTACAAACCAGCCCGCCAACTAGCAAAAACTTTCCATTAGCTAATGATACGATACTTTGGTCTAGCATCAGCCCCAATGGACTAAAGCTGGTCAGTGTTGGACGTGAGCAATCAGTTGATGTTTATGACAGCCTAAGCACTCAACCGCTTTATCATTTAACAGGACATGAACAGACAATATTCCGTGCAGTATTCGCACCCGATAGCCAATCTGTAGCCACTATTTCAGGCGATAGAACAGTTAAATTTTGGCAACTAGACCAAGGCAAAGAATTGTTTTCTTTAGCCTTACCGACTGAGTTTATGTCACCTTCATCCGTTTGGGATTTCGATTTTCGTTGCCTAAAAGATAAATGTTTAATCGCCGTGCCGTTAGTGCGTGGGCAATTACAACTTTACACCTTAGCGTATGAAGGCAAATTAACCGAAGATGCCAGCGAACAAAAACGCCAACAACTAGACGTGTTGCGGTTATATCAAAACACGGTCGATAAGCTGTTGCTAAGCAATGCAACACAACCCGCATTACAAGCAAGCCACGAAGCCGAACAGCTAGCCCAACACTTCAACCAACAATTCCCTAATGATGCCGAATTTACGGCTTTAAAAAAGCACGGCGATTGCCAACAGCAAAAAATACAACAGTTATTAAAACCTAAAAGCCCAGCGCTCAGCACTGATTGTGAAATCAGTCTTCACCACATTAAAGACCTTTCGGGTTTTTAAAACCCGAAAGGTCTCAATCGAAAAAATGTTTGCCGCGTTATGACTGCCAGTCCTTCAAGGACTGGCAGTCATTCACCTTGGGAACGCGTTTAAATTTCATGCCCAGTCTGAATATCTTTGCTCACAGACTCAACCATACTTTGTAAATCCCCGCCTTTCATACCAATTTCATTCAACACTGCGTCTAAAATCGGTCGTTGAGCGCGGTAAGCCAGTGCGGCTGAAACTGCTTGTTCAGCAAGATTACCGCCACCTGTTGCGGTGCTTGAGCCGCCATCACTCGTTCCAGAATTGCCACGATTTAAACCATCCACTTGGATGATTTTAATGCTATCAATTTTTTCGATAGGCTTGACTGAGGCTTCAATGATGCTAGGTAAGGCTTCCAGCAATTTCATTTTTACCTGCATAGCGATTTGTTCGGCTGATAGCGTGTTAAGCGCGGCATTGCGTATTTCTATGCCTTTAGCTTCTACTTGATACTGCACTTGCTGGGCATCGGCTCTTATTTTTAGCGCGAGGGCATGATTTTCTGCCGCGTCTTTTTCTGCTTCGGCAGCGACTCGAATTCCGATGGCTTGTTGTTGCGCTTGTTGTTCTGCCGCGACTAAGGCAATTTGTTTTTCCCGCTCAGCTACGGTGACTTCACGCGCTGTTTTTACTTGTTCTTCGGCACGAACCGCTAATGCAAGAGCTTCGTTAGCCTGTGTTTCGGCTTCGGATTGGGCTTTTGATTTTTCAGCAATAGAAATCAGCTTGTCTTGATTAGCCAGAGTAGTGCTTTTTTCTTGCTCAATTTGTGCAACTAATACGCCACGGTCGGCTTCAATTTGCATTTGTTTGACAGCGCGATTTTTTTCTACTTCTGCTTCCTGCACTAAGCGTTCGGCATCAATTTTAGCTTGCTGTGCTTCGCGCTCACGTTGTGCAGTAATACTGGCAATTTCAGCTTTTTGTTGCGCGTTGCGGGTGGCAATTTCTTGTTGTTGCTTCAAGGTGGCAAAGGTTTGATCTTGTTCGATATTCAATTTTAATTGGCTGGCTTCATAATTTTTTTGTGCAATCGCCACCGAGGTATCTTGTTCAATTTCATTACGCTCCATTGCCCGTTGTTGGGTTTGTTGCGTGAGTTTAGTTAAACCTTCGGCATCAAAGGCATTTTGAGCATCAAAGAATTTGAATGGCGTTTGATCGAGTCGCGTTAGGCTGACCGATTCAAGTTCCAGACCATTTTTTAGTAAATCTTCTGAAACCGCGTTTTGTACGGCTTGAATGAAATCCGCTCGTTTATCCAGCAACTGGTGCATACTCATAGACACCGCAGCAGCTCGCAAGGCATCAACAAATTTATCTTCCACCAATTCTTTCAACAAATCAGGGTGCATGGTGCGTTGCCCCAGCGTTTGTGCCGCATTGGCTACGCCTTCTATGCTGGGCATAACGCGCACGAAAAATGCCGCGACTGCATCAACGCGCAGTCTGTCTAAAGTAATTAAACTGTCCGCACCTGCCCGCGACACTTCTAATTTCAGAGTGTTCATATTGATACTAATGAACTCGTGAAAAATCGGCAGCATAATTGCCCCGCCATCCATCACCACTTTCTGCCCACCTAAACCCGTGCGCACAAAAGCCAGTTCTTTCGTGGAACGATGATATAAACGGGCGAAAATCATCCCAATAGTAATCAGCGAACCTAATAGTATTACCGCTAAAATAATTAATTCTTCCATCGTATTTTCCCCTGTCTGGCATTAAAGAAGATCAGGATGCGGATTAGCACACGCTAAAAACCGTGTTCCTGAAATTTGTTTGATTAATAACACTGAGTCATTCTGCACAAACTGCTCAGTTTCACTGTCGGGTTCTACTCGAATATAAAAGGTTTGCCCTTTTTCTGTGGTGACTCGCGCTTGTGCTGGATAATTCTTTTTCGCCGTGCCGTTGACGATAATCGCGATATGTCCGACTAAAGTATCCAGTGAAACTGCCGAAGTTTCATCCGATGGAATAATGCGAGCCAGTATTGGAGCGCAGATTCGCATTGCCAACAGGGCGGTTAAAAAAGCGACGGCTGATGATAAAACAGGTGTTGGATAACCGCCAAAAATAGTATGAAACAAAGTGTTGCACGCAAAACCTGTTAGCGCGAACGCGGTTAGAAATAACATCAGCAATACTAACAACGGGACTTTGCCTAAGTGCAACCAACCTAAACCAGAATCCGCGTGAGCATCAAAATGTGGTGCGGTAAGGTGATCGAAAAATCCCGATATACTAATGCCTATCAGCAAACTAATCGCTTCGGTAGCACCCAGTAACATCACGAACATAATAGCGGTGGTAAACGGCGCGGATTCAGGGGCGAGTATTAATTCCATACATTTCCTTACACTTAATTAACAGAACAAGCGTTAATCTTTTGCGGATTCGCTGGCAAGTTTAATAGCAGCTAAGCGTTCAGCAATGCGATTGTTGCGTTTTAAATCAGCAAGTTCTTTTAGCTTTGCCGCATCGTCTAACGCGCCCATTTGTAGACCTGATACGCCTAATTGCCTAGATAAAACCCGTTCAAACGCACTTTCAGCGTTGTCTATGCGGCTTTGCTGATCTAATGAACTAGGTTGATCGGGTGTTGTGAGATTAGGTTCAGCTTGCGTGGCTAAATAGTTGTTAAGAATTTGTTCTAATTCACGTTTTTTAGCTAATAACGCGGTGATGTAACTGGCTAGAAGTGAACTACGTTCGGATTGTTCGGCTAAGGATTTTTGTAATACAGGCAGAAAGTCTTCAATATCCGTTTGTCTACCGATAGCCGCTTTCGCTAAATCGTCGCGTTGCTGGTTTACAGCAATGGAAATCTGCGTGGAGAGTTGTTCGTGTTCGGTCTGTAATTTAGCGATTTGTGCAGTCACTAAATGTTTAGCGGCTTCGGCTTTGCCCAAATCAAGACGAATTTCAGCAATGACTTGTTCTATTTCTCGAATAGATTGTGCCATGATGGCATCGGGGGCAAGGTTTTCAGCTTTATCCAGTAGCGCGTGCGTACCGCCAGCAATGATTCTAGCGACGCGGGTAGTGATGGTTTCAGACATGATGTACTCCTTATTTTTTAAGATACGCAATGCTCATCTTTCAAAAACAGAGCGCGGATTAGTAATCACCTATGTAATCGCGTTTTCCTATGTCCACGCCATTATGTCGCAAAATAGCGTAAGTCGTGGTGAGGTGAAAATGAAAATTGGGTATCACAAAATCCAGCAAGTACGCTTGACCTAAAAAATGTGCTTCTCTACTGCCAAATTTCAGCGTGATTTCACGCTCTTCACTACCATCAACTTGTGCCGCATTGACGCTTTCTAAAAATGCTACCGTCTTGGCAATCCGCGCTTGTAACTCGGCAAACGTGGTTTCGTTATCTTCATAGCTGGGTACATCAATACCAGCTAAGCGGGCAGCGCAACCTTTAACCATATCGGTTGCAATTTGCACTTGGCGGCTAAGTGGATACATATCAGGTGCTAGACGTGCATTAACAAAAATGGCGGGATCAATTTTCTTCGCTTCAGCATGGGCGGCGGCTTTATCGAGTATCGCAGATAAATTCCCTAACAGTCGCACAAAAACAGGGATAGATGCTTGGTACATGGTCAGTGACATAAAGTTTACTCCAGTAAATTAGTAAAGGGTGGTGTACGCAATAAAACGTTTGAGTGATTATAACGTTGAAACTTGGGGGTAGTGGTTAGTATGCGAATAATAAACCAATAACAAATAACTTGTCTCTTTAAGCTGTCATTCAGCCTGATTTACGCGATGATTTCTGTTTAAAAATACGCTAAACCTATATGCTGAATACCGTTTTGAACCCATACAGTGTTAATATTCGACAAACTGTTGATAATCGCTAGTTCCATAGCCCCTTAATAGAATTCCAATCTATGCAATCCGTTTTTTTCTATGCCCTTATCCCCTTTTGTAACGTTCATCCTCGGCGGAATCGTTGCAAAAATCCGACAACCCTCCAATACATGGCGTTCTGTCATTCAGCATTTTACCTCTGGGGTCGTTTTTGCGGTGGTCGCTGTGGATTTATTGCCAGGCATTAGCAAAAGTCATGAACCCTATGAGGTTGCTATTGGATTTAGCTGTGGGGTAATTCTTATGCTCCTGATTCGCGCTTATGCAGAGAAAGTAGAAGCTAATCAGCATAAACAAGAACACGTTAAAATACCTATCGCTATGCTTGGAGCGGTGGGTGTCGATGTGATTGTAGATGGCTTTTTAATTGGGGTCAGTTTTGCTGCTAACGAACAAGCGGGGCAGTTCTTAACGATTGCTTTAGGTTTGGAAATGTTTTCCTTAGGACTGGCATTATCAGTTAGCTTGAGCTTAACTAAGCTCCATCAAATCACCAGCATCCTGATTATTATGCTGTTAGCCACTATGGTAGTAATCAGTGCTGTATTGAGTCATGTACTCATACAATTTATTCCAAGTAGTAGTATTCCGTTATTACTGGCATTTGGCTTAGCGTCATTACTTTATCTGGTCACAGAAGAATTGCTACACCAAGCCCATCAATTACCCGACAATGCTTATATTACGGCAACGTTTTTTATCGGCTTTCTGCTGTTCTTAATCCTATCAATGCTGCATGGATAGATAACCGTTAAGCAAGTTGTTTGGTCTAACCCCTTAATGCAATCCGCCTCTATAAATCTGCTGGCAAAACGGTAGCAAACTTAGCTCCTAAAATCGAATATCCCATCCAGATAGCAATCAGGGAATACACCAGTCTGGGCAACCATTCGGCTAATGCGTCATCCTGCAAACGAATGGTTTCCGCTTCCAGTTGAATAAAGTGCATTAAGCTACTGGCTAATTTTCCTGAACGCTCGCCTGTGTCAATGATTTGAATCGACATCGGTTTAATATCCGCTACAGTGGCTAAGGTTTCAGCCACACTTGCCCCTGTTTTTACCATAACCAGAGCCTCGACAAATTGTTTTCGAAGCGCGGTATTTTTTATACTGGCGACTGCTTTAGGCAAAGCGTCTGAGAATGCCAGTCCAGCCTCTAGCATCAGTGCCAAATAGAAGAAAAACTCGTTAAGCTGGCGTTTTATAATCCAGTTGGACGTGAGCGATAGCCTAAGTAATAACGCATGAATGATAGATTCCAGACCTAACGACTTAAAAATAGTAGGCAATTTCAAAATGAAAAATACCAAAAAACCAATAATGAATAATTTCCCCAAACTTAACAACATATATTCAGCTACACTAATTTCAGCCGTGATAAATGCAGGTAATGGCTGAATAAACAGGGCAATAATCAACGTAAGTACAGGGAAATACAAACGCGATTTAACTTTTTTTATGCGGCTGGAAAGCCCCGTGTAATGGTCGGCAAGCTGTCTGTAAACCTCAGCCAGTCTACCGCTATTTTCAGCGGCATTAATAAGGCTTCTTTGCGTGCTGTCAAAAATCCCTGCATTAAAACCCGCCTCAGAAATTGGCTTCCCCAACTTTAGCTGCCTTTGTAGCAGATTTAAAGGCTTGTTTAACTTCGCTTCGGTTTTTTCCAGTAATGCAAACGCGTCAAATGCAGGAAACCCAGCTATTTCCAATCGGTTTAGTTGCAGGAATAACTGTGCCAGTTGTTCGGCACTTAAGGATATTTTTATTGGCTTAATTAACATAAATAATGAAAGCGTCTGATGGGAGTTTTAAGGAGATGCCGCACGAAGTTAAGGAATTCAAAGCTAGAAACAGGCACGCATAATCAGTCAAACACGATGACTGGCGTACCGTTTTGAATAGCATCATAAAACAATCAAAACTACCAAAGCCTCTGATTTCAATGCGAATCTTGCTAATCAGGAACTACTTTACGCCGCGCCGATTTAAGCCATCACCCACCTACAAACAAGATGGAGGAACGAATACTGACTTCTTGGCGACCTTGGGTTTTAGTGGCGCATGACGTGCAAATCTGGCTTATTAGCTCAATGCCAGCACACCTAGATTATGCCACAGATGCAACAAAGGCTTTTCGTGAACACCCAAGAAAACGCACGCTACAAACCTTGCCAAAACAGGTTGATAAGTTGTGGGCAGTGTGTCAGCAATATAGAAATAATGCCTTTTATCAATAAGTTAAGGCTTAAGTTAGCGCATATTCCTATAAACGGTATTTACAGCATCACGCCCAGCATAATTCAGCCGATGGTAAGCCGCTCAGTAAAAAATAATTTTAAAAAAAGTGGCAAGATGATAAATGGCGTGGGGCGAAACGGTGTTGTTAAATAACCCATATTTAAACTACTGGACTATTGAGTCGTTTTTAAGTTAAAAGAATGCAAATATCCACTAAAAACAGCAAGGAATGACTATGTCAACATTACCGCAACAACCCAGTAGCGTGCCTGAGATACTATCTGCTAGTGTTAAATTGTACGCTGACAGCTTTACTAAATTGATTGGGTACAGTTTAATTATTTTTGCCGCCAACAGATTATTGACGGTTTTTTTTACCGATGTCATGCCTGCCGTTGATGCCACGCTGGACACGGAAGAACAACAGGCAGCGATGATGCAAATGTTGCCTAGTCTGTTAGGCATTGTATTTATAGTGACTTTGTTTTCTTGTCTGTTTTACAGTGCCATGATTTATCGCATTGATAACGTGGCTAATCAACGTGACGATAATTTTATGGACGCATTGTTATTAGCGGTTAAAAAATTTCCGATTATTCTAGTGGCAGGGATGCTTTATACCATCGCCATTACTATTGGTAGTGTGTTGCTGGTCATTCCGGGTGTTATTCTGATGATTTCATTGGCGTTTTGTGGGTATTTTATTTTGCTTGAGGACATGGGGGCTTATGAGTCATTGATGGCAAGTCATCGTTTAGTATGGGGTGATTGGTGGCGAACTAACTGGGTTTTTTTTGTGCCATCGCTGATACTTATTATTGTTTTATTTATAGTCGCTTTTTTTGGCGGTATGACTGATCCCACCGCTGAATCCTCCAATACGCTAAATATAGCATCTGAATTGTTAGCCGCTGTTATCACCCCTTATTTTTATGTTATTGGCTATCTGCAATACCACGACTTAAAATTGCGTAAAAACCAGTAACCCTGATAGTCACTAATCAAGAGAACATGATGCGTAAACACAGTTTGCTGTTAATTTTGATAACCTCGTTAAATATCAGTATTTGTAATGCGGACATGGTTTATAAATGCAAAAATGAGCAAGGCAAATTGTTGTACCAAAAAACACCTTGTGTGGAAGAAAAACAAGCGGTTAGTTCGTGGACTCCAAAAACAAAAGTCAAACTACCCGAACCAGAACTCGTGAAAAAAATTACCAAAGCATTGGTGCTTAAACAAGGACAAGGTGGGCATTATTTTTTGGATGCAGAAGTGAATAGTCACGCACTTACTTTTGTGGTTGATACGGGAGCAACGATGGTGTCATTACCTCAAAGTTTTGCGGGTACGGCATCAATGTTTTGCAATGATAAAGGACAAATAGAAACGGCTAATGGTCGAGCTAACGTCTGTACCACAACCATTACTGAGCTGAAATTAGGTAATTTTGTCTTTAAAAATGTGACAGCCTTGCTAGTACCGAATTTAAGTCAGCCTTTGCTAGGTATGAATGTTTTACAATCATTCAATATTGAACAAAAAAATGACGAAATGAAACTCTCACAGCCAGATGCTAAAGCCCCATAGCGTGCGTGGGTAGTCGCACGGCTGTCATGAAAAACGACTACAATAAATCCAGTTACGAATGTCGATAACTCGCTATGAGGATGAGAATGCCCCCTTTTACAGGCAGCTATACACTAGACGATGTGCAGTTTTTATTAAAACCAATGCGTGTAAAAAACACGCCTGTTCATCTCAAAGAAGCACTGATTCAATCAGGCAAAAAGCATTATTCTGAAATGCTAAGTTATGAGTCATTGCCGACTGATGATTATGTCGCACTGTTTCATGCTGCAATGGTGTTAAATCAAGAGCGTGTCGCGAAGCACCTGTTAATATTAGCAAAACAAATCATTGCCACGCGTTCACACGGTATTACTTTAGTGTCATTAGCACGCGCAGGAACGCCGATTGGTGTACTGCTTAAACAAGTGTTAAAACGTCATTTTAATATTGATGCGGCGCATTATTCCGTGTCGATTATTCGTGATGTGGGTTTAGATCAAAACGCGTTGCGGTTTATTTTGCAACACCACACGCCTAAGTCTTTAGTGTTTGTCGATGGCTGGACGGGGAAAGGTGTTATTGCCCGACAACTAGAAAGTAGTTTGGTGGATTTTGCTGAAAAAAATAACGGCGTTGCTATTCCTCCCGATTTATATGTATTAACTGATTTATCAGGCAGTGCGACCGTGGCTGCTTCTTCAGACGATTATTTAATTCCCTCTAGCGTGTTAAATTCAACGGTGTCAGGCTTGGTGAGTCGTTCAGTGTATGACCCACACACCGCTGACGCGGATGATTTTCATGGTTGTGTGTATTATCAGCAGTTTGCCGAACAGGATTTATCCGCTTATTTTATTGAAACGATGCTGGCTTGTGTGGAACGCGTCTGGCAAACTAGCACCACGTTCAAAGCCCCCACTATCAACCGCCAACAGCTACAAAACGTATCGCAAACTTTATTACAAAACCTAGCCAAACAATACAATATCAGTCATGCTAATTACATCAAACCAGGTATCGGTGAAGCGACGCGGGTATTATTACGCCGTGAAGCACAACGGGTATTATTGCGTGACTTAAATGCTGAAGCGACTCGCCATTTACGCTGGTTAGCTGAATCAAAATCCATTCCTATCACAGTTTGTAGCGACCTGCCCTATCAAGCCGTGGCACTTATTAAAGAAATTAACTTATGACACTACAAACGACCGATTGTTCACCGTGGGCGTTAGGTGCGCCGTTGTATATGCCCGCACATCGTCACGATATTTTGGATTGCGCCAATGGCGAGAAATACCCGTCATTACGCTCGATGATTTTTTGTACCGAAGATGCCGTCTCACATAGCGAAGTGGACAGCAGTTTGCGCCATTTAGGTTTGTGTCTACAGGGATTTAGAACCGTTCCCGAACGGTTTCGTTTTATTCGCGTGCGTAATCCAGAGGTGCTGGCGCGTCTATTGGACTTGCCGCATATTGAAAACATCGACGGTTTTGTATTGCCAAAATTTGATACCAACGTGTTTCATGCTTATTTCGATCAGCTAAAAGGCACAACGTTTAAAATTATGCCCACACTAGAAACCCGTGATGTATTTGATGTCGGTGCAATGGTTGAATTACGGCAGGCATTGTTACAACACGAGATATTTGCCCAAATTTTAATGTTGAGGATTGGCGGCAATGATTTAATGAATCTATTAGGCATACGCCGTCCGCGCCAGCTAACCTTGTACGATACGCCGTTGGGTCATATTATTTCGCAACTGGTAACGGTGTTTAAGCCCTATCATTTTTCATTGTCTGCACCCGTGTTCGAATATCTCAATGATAATGACACCTTGCAACAAGAAATCCAACGCGATTTAGCATTCGGTTTAATCGGCAAAACCGCGATTCATCCTAGCCAAATAGCCAACATTGAAGCAGCTTATCAAGTTGATTTGGATGATTATGAAATGGCGGTTAAACTCATCGACAGCACCGCCCCTGCGGTATTTAAAATGCACGATGCCATGTGTGAAGTAGCTACGCATCGACAGTGGGCAATGAGTATTTTGAATCGGCAACAATGTTACGGTGTGAACGGGGAAAAATTGCTAGAACGTGCTGAGGTGTCGGTGTAACTAACATTTATAAGAAAGGGGAAATTATGAGCAATCGAATCGATTTGGTAACTGGACAAAATTGCCCATTATCAACCTTGTCTCTGCATACATTAATAAGTCACGGCACTAATCCGCAGGGCGTGGAGCTTGATGTCAGTGCTTTTTTACTGAATGCTCAAGGCAAAGTATCAGCGGATGAAGATTTTGTTTTTTTCAATCAACCTGCACGCAGCGATCAAGGCATTTTACTAGAACCTGAACAATCGCGCTTTACGCTACATTTAGACCGTACCAATACCGCAGTACAAAAAATTGCTTTAGCAATGACCATTGCCGATGGCGCGAGTAAAGGACAGAATTTTAGTCACCTTAAAAATGTCACTGTGCTAGTAAAAGATTTTTTAACAGGCATAGAAATCGCCTGTTTTTCCCTAGATACCGCACCCAATAAAGAAACTGCGTTAATTCTTGGGGAATTTTATCGCCACCAGAATAACTGGAAATTCCGTGCAGTAGGACAAGGTTTTGTGGGCGGCTTGCAACCCTTAGCCGAATATTACGGCGTGGATGTCAGTGAAAGCGAAGCCAGCCCAACTAACACCGCACCGCCACCCGCAGAAAAACTGAATCTCAACAAAGTAACGCTAGAAAAGAAAGGGCAATCTATATCACTGGATAAACAAGTGGGTGAACTCAGTGCAATTGAGGTCAATCTTAACTGGAACGCCACGCCTGTTAAGTCGCTGGGGTTTCTGCGTAATAAAACAGCAGAAGCAGGTATAGACCTTGATCTAGCGTGTCTTTGGGAATTTGACCAAGGTGAAATTGGCGCGACTCAGGCATTAGGTGGGCATTTTGGTAACTTCCACCAATTCCCATTCATTGAGCTGGATCAAGATGATCGCAGTGGGCAATCAGTCGGTGGCGAAACATTGCGTATTAATGGTCGCTATTGGCAAGAATTTCGGCGTATTCTAATTTACACCTTTATTTATGAAGGCGTTCCGAACTGGTCTCATGTCGATGCCGTCATTACCATCAAAACAAAAGACCAACCTGATATTGAAATACGCCTTGATAGCTATCGAAACGATCAATTTCTCTGCGCCATTGCTATGTTGGAAAACATTAACAATCAAGTAAAAATCACTAAACTTATCGACTATTTTTCAGGTCATCCAGAAATGGACAGGGCGTATGGCTGGGGCTTGAATTATGTTGCAGGTAGTAAATAACACTCACAATTTTAATAAACTAGGAGAACGATAATGGGCTTTTTTGACGATTTAAAAAACAAAGCGAATGAACTAAAGAACGATGTTTTGAAATATAAAAATAAAGATTTTCTCAATGCGGCAATGGCAGGTTCTGCCTTAATTGCAATGGCGGATGGTTCAATCAGTTCCGAAGAAAAGCAAAAAATGATTAAATTCATTGAAAATAATGACGCATTGTCTGTTTTTACAACCAATGATGTTATTAAAGCCTTTCAGGATTTTGTTGGACAGATTGAATTTGATAAAGACATTGGTGAAGCTAAAGCCTATCAAGCCTTGGCTAAGATGAAATCGAACGATGAAGCGGCGCGGTTATTAATTCGCATGATTATCAGCATAGGCTCTTCGGATGGAAATTTTGATGCAGATGAAAAGAAGATTGCGGCGAAAATAGCGAAAGAACTAGGACTAAATCCAGTCGAGTTTGACTTAGTATAGTGTGTTGTTGGGAGTACAAACCTAGGTTTGTACTCCCTGACTACTTTGTTTTATCGGTCAACTAGAAGCTAACTGTTCCTTGTACCCATACTTTTTGGGTATCGGTCGCATTAGGACTAAAGCCAGTTTTACCTTGGGCATTATCAAAATAAGCGTATTTTGCCAATACGGAATAATGTTTACCAAATTTTTGCTCAGCTTGAAAATCCCATTCCTTGCCGTAGTTAATTTGACCTGTATCATCAGAAAAAGCATGAAAAGTACCAGAAACGACAAGACTGTCATTTTCCAGAAACTTGCCAGTCACAGTACCGAACACATCACGAATACCGTCTTTTGGTGTTACTAAGAATAAATCTGCCCAGCCTTGGAACGCGTGATTAGTACCCAGTGGAGTCTGAAAGGCTTGATTGAGACCATGACCATCTAGCTGTTCCATCGCACCTTGAAAGCTAAAGTTATAGGCGGTAAACCCCCCCATCACGTTATAACGATTTGCTGTGTACTTAACAGGGCTGTTGAGATAGTCTTTCTGAATTGACCATTCAGCTGTGTACAACAGACTGTAATTATCAAAAAATTTCGGTGGTTTATCGCTATTGACAAAACGAATACCGTAAGTTTGATTTGATTTAGAGGCTGTTGAACCTTCTCTAGCCGTGGTGTCCATGTCTGTATAACCTAACCAATAGCCATAGCCAATTAACCGACCGTAATCACCAAGGTTGTAATTAAGGTTAAGTATCGGAGCATTGATGTGTTCAGTGGTTGCGGTAAAGGTATTGACGTTACCAATATAACCGACATTAACAACCAGATGGTTAATTGATTTATTGGTAATTAATACCGAGTCAAATGTAGTTTCCAATTGTCGCCATGCCACGTTGCCAATAAAGCGATCATCATCAAATCTAATACGTTGCCGTCCGCCTTTGATAACGGTATCAGGAATGCCTGAATAACTCAGCCATAACTGATTAAGTTCATTGTAACCAGGATCTGCAACCACTGAATACCACGGTTTATTACCGCGTCCGTTATTGTAGTCGGATTGTAAAGCGTGTGTGCCTTCATACTCGACATAACCCTGTACGCCATAATAAGTCGGTGACAGTACACCTAAGCGAGTGCGTATAGTGTTGGCGTTAGCCGTTCTTGGTTGTACTGCACTAGGTAATGGATTTCCAGTCGCAGGATTAATGGTGTTATCTTGATTGACGTTTTCATAACGATAGCGAGTATCAAATTTAATTGCTCCATCTCTGCCAATTTTAAGCGCGTCTTCAATTTTTTTTGTTACATCATCATCAGCTAGAGCTAAGCCACTACCAACTGACAGTGAGAGTAGTATCACAGACAGTGGTATATTTCGTCGATTCTGCGGCATAAAGCCCCCCTGTGTATTTAAGTAAAAAACGGCTCGATTGTAGCATAATTGTTTGTTTTTCGTAGGGACTTGTCGTTATTTTGGTAAAATTCTGTAGGTTTTCTGCTACATAATGAGCATATTCAGCAAACAGATTCGTTGCTGTTTATTGCCATACCTATAATCCATGATCCACCTCAAAATGCGCTATTTTATCAACTGAAGCTAACCAGCTGAAAGCTACTGGTTTTAACCTTATGATGGAAAATAAATCTAGCAGTTAGGCTTATTTAACAAATATGAAGAAAATTACAACGCGAACAATTCCCGCATTTTTTTGCCCGACTGTTCAACGCGCATAAACACTTCACCGACTAAAAAGCCGTAAATATTATTTTCTAACATCAGTTGTACGTCGTTTGTAGTGTGGATGCCGCTTTCGGTGATGATTAAGCGGTCGTCTGGAATGCTGTTTTTCAGCGTTAAGGTGGTTTGTAAATCGGTGGCAAAAGTGCGAAGGTTGCGATTATTGATGCCAATGAGTTTGGTATCCAGCGTTAACGCACGTTGTAATTCATCCGCATCATGCACTTCAACTAAGACATCCATACCCAATTTGGCAGACAGTTCTGCTAATTCGTGCATAACTTTGTCTTCCAACGCGGCGACGATTAATAAAATACAATCCGCACCTAAGGCGCGTGCTTCATGGACTTGATAGGCATCAATCATGAAATCTTTGCGTAATACGGGCAGTGGCACGCGTTTTCTTACCGCATCTAAATACGCTTCTGAGCCTTGAAAAAATTCTTTATCAGTTAATACGGATAAACAGGTCGCGCCGTTCATGGCGTAATCTTGGGCGATGGTGACGGGGTGGAAGTTTTCTCTAATCACGCCTTGACTAGGGGAGGCTTTTTTAATTTCTGCAATAATCGCAGGTTTTTTTGCCAGAATTTTACTGTGTAACGCATTAGCAAAACCGCGTGGACGCTCTACGCCACTGGCAATGTCTTCCAGTATTTCTATGGGCGTGCTTACTTTGCGTCTCGCAACTTCTTCGGCTTTTTTGGCGAGGATGGTTTTTAAAATATCGGGGGTATTGGTCATGATTTTTTGTCTGTTTAGGTAAAATGGGGCGGCGCGAATTTATTCGCGCTGTGAATATTAAGAGTGCGATGAATTAGCGTCTACTTCCATGTATTTGAGTAATCTATCAGTGCTTCAAATTTAGCATTTGCCGCGCCACTGGTAATGACTTGCCCTGCGGTTTCAATACCAGCCGCTAAGGTGTCGGTGATATTTGCCGCATAAATTGCCGCGCCTGCATTGAGTTGGACAATGTCGCGTGCCGCACCTGCTTGATTGTTCAGCACCGCTTGAATCATCACCAAGCTATCAGCGGCATTCTCAACGGCTAATTCGCTTAGATTGGCACGGCTAAAGCCAAATTGTTCGGGTGTGATGGTGTACGTTGTGACAATACCGTTTTTTAATTCGGCAACGTAAGTGGGCGCGGCAATGCTGATTTCATCTAAGCCATCTTCTGCATTGACCACTAGCACATGATGACTACCCAGTTTTTTTAATACTTGCGCTAAGGGTTCTACCCAATGTTTGGCAAAGACACCAATGAGTTGATTCGGTGCGCTTGCGGGATTGGCTAACGGGCCCAACAGATTAAAGAGTGTTCTTACGCCCATTTCTTTGCGCACATTAATTGTGTGTTTCATTGCGCCGTGATAATTCGGGGCGAATAAAAAACCTATTCCTAAGGTAGCCACACAGTCTGCCACTTGTGCCGCTGTGAGATTAAGATTAATCCCTGCCGCTTCTAATAAATCCGCACTACCGCAACGACTGGATACTGAGCGATTACCGTGTTTAGCGACTTGTCCACCTGCCGCTGCAACCACAAATGCGCAGCAAGTAGAGATATTAAAGGTATTTGCTCCATCACCGCCTGTGCCGCAAGTGTCAATAATATGTTCACCTGTCACGCTGACTTTAGTGGCTAACTCGCGCATGATTTCAGCGGCGGCAGCAATTTCATCAACGGTTTCACCTTTGCACCGCAAGGCAATCAGAAAACCTGCCAGTTGTGCATCGGTAACACCACCCGTCATAATCAGGCGCATCACTGCTCGCATTTGTTCAGCACTGAGGTTTTGTTGGTTTAATAGGGTTTGTAAGGCGTGTTGTATTTGCATAGTGAACTTGCTGTTATAAAAAATTTGTCGTGCTTACTTCATACCCAATAGCTGCATCTTCTCAAGTGCGTAAGTTTCCAAGGTTTGAACAATTGACTGATTGACAGTCGCGTCAGTTTTCAATTCATTCAATCGCGCAAAATAAGCATCGAAAGTCATGCCTGCGCTGGCTTGTTGACCTGTTAAGTGGTTTTTACAAAATACTTGCCACTGTTGCTGTTCTTCTGCATTTAGCGTGTCAGGATAATTACGCGCTCGGTAGCGAAACAGCATTTCCGCTAAACGTTTGTCAGTGAATTTGAACGAATTGGTAGCGAGTTGCTCAGGTGATGACGTGCGAATTCTTGCCATTGTGGCTTTATCGGCATCGGCAAAAAAACCGCCGCTATAAATCGCCAAATCTGGGTCTGTTTCTTGTCCATCACCGTGACTGTGACTGCTAAAGACGGCGGTTAATTTTTCTCTTAAATCTGCTGTATTTTTTATCAGTTCAATATGAGCTAAACAAGTAACCAAGTCGATATTGAGACGTTCGGCATCGGCAGGTTTTAGTACCGAAATCGGAGCTAATACGGGACAGCGATTAATATGCACGGTTTTTAATGGGATTCGCGCCACACCGTCAGGCAAGTCGGCGGTAGTCGTGAATAAACGTTGCTGAATGTCAGCGGCAGATAGGCTTAACAAGGCTTCTGGATTAATCGATAAATCATAAACAATCACGCCGTTTTGATTGGTCGGGTGTTTGCAGATTGGTAATACCACCGCGAGACAGTTTTTTTCTGCTTTATATTTGCCTGAAATATGCAGCACAGGTTTAAAGCTACCC
Organism: Crenothrix sp. D3; assembly: GCA_002134785.1. Lineage (GTDB taxonomy): Bacteria > Pseudomonadota > Gammaproteobacteria > Methylococcales > Methylomonadaceae > UBA4132. The sequence goes on along the minus strand of MBQZ01000008.1, from coordinate 59,529 downwards.
AGTTGCAACAAATCTTGCACTTTAGATTTAACGCGGTTTTCCAGTAAAAATTGAAACAATTTAGGCTGGGCTTGTTTGATTAACTTAGCTAATTCAATAGTGGCATACACATCCGCCAGCGCGTCATGTGCGCCTTCATGCGCAATACCGTTAGCGACTGTCAATTGATCTAGGCGAAAACTAGGTTTGCCTTCTGCATTGTTTACCCATTGTATTCCGTCTGGACGCAAAGCACGCGCGGCACGAACCACATCAATTAAATCCCAACGTGAATTGCCATTTTGCCATTCGCGGGTGTATGGATCATAAAAATTGCGGTACAAAATGTTCCGCGTCACTTCATCATCAAAACGCAGGTTGTTATAACCTAGCGTGCAGGTATTGGGCTGGGCAAGTTGTTCATGTATAAGGCGAATAAACTCCGCTTCACATACGCCTTTTTGCTGCGCGATTTGCGGGGTAATACCTGTGATGACGCAAGAATCAGGATGGGGCAATGAATCCGCCGCTGGTTGGCAATACAGCACCAGCGGCTCATCAATAACGTTAAAATCCGCATCGGTACGCACACCTGCAAATTGCGCGGCGCGATCACGTTGCGGATCAAGACCAAAAGTTTCATAGTCATGCCAATAAAAAGTCTGTGTTGTCATGACTTACTAACGTTATTTAAGCGTGATTAATGCTTTTAAGACATCAGTACGACTGATAATACCGACAAATTTCCCATCATCAAACACAGGGAAACTTCTCACTGAAGACTGATCAAATTTTTCTGCTAATTCAACAATACTCGCATCCGCATCAACGCTAATAACACCCGCAGTCATGTAGTCGCCTACTTTGCCGCCCATATCTTGGTTATAAACACTTTTTAGAAACACTTTAATGCTATCTTTTTCGGAAAACACCCCTAACAAATGTCCTTGTGCATCCATAACAGGGGCGCAGGTAATTTTATGATCCAGCAATGTTTTAATAGCATCAATAACAAGGCTATCCTTAGACAGAGTGACGACTCTTTTGGTCATGTAATCGGCAACGGTAATTTTTGCTAGCATAGTATTCTCCTCACTATTTTTTATTATTATGTATCCACGAAAAGCAGGGGAAATTAATAGGCTATTCGTGCCTTTCGTGGATGATTTTTAACCGCTTTATCCTTAGCTTAACTGCGCTTCGGCAGCTTCAGCGTCCAGCTTCTTTCTTTTATCACATTTTTCCACACACACACAGGCAGCTTTATCCATGCCACCACCACAAGAACCTTTGATAGCGCGTCTACCAAAGATAACACCCACTGCCATAATGGCAATGACAGCTAACATTACTACAAAAGTCACTATAAAATACATCATAATCTGCTCCTCACTATTAATAAAAATGGATAACGACTCTCAGTCAGAATTTTTATCCATTGTAAATAAAAAATAGAGGGTACGCTAACGAATAAGCCGCATGGAAGCGATAGAAAATCTATTCGTGTTTCATGTAGCTATATCTTAATACATCGGGAGGTACAAGCTCACCCCACACTTGGATACCAGCCGCTCTGTGCAACAAAATGTTTAAAAGAGCCATACGTCCATTTTACCAGAAAAGCACCGTAAAGCCCTGAGGAAGTAAGGTAGATGTCAATTGCTTATTTCGACCTATAGAGCTTAATTTAGCAACCCCGAATAACAAAAAAGCGGTCAACGACCGCTTTTTCTATTCAAATCTAAAATGCTGATTATTTTGTGGGGGTTTCAATAGGCTTAGGCTCAACAGCAGGAACGGAGGGAGCAACTGGAGTAGCAGGAGCGACGACAGGTGCAGTGGTAGCAGCAGGGCTATTCTTTTCCCACTTGCCACCCGCTTTGAGACATTCTTTTTTCGTTTTCTCTACAACAGCGGCATTCAGCATACAACTGTGATTTTGCGCGGGCGGTGGAGTGCCTTTCGACGACTTAGCCAATGCGGCGGATGACAATAAGACGAGAGCGACTGCGAAAACTATCTTATTCATGGTTATTTTCCTGTTAGATTTAAGAACAAATGATTGAAACTTCAAACACGAGGGGCTGAGTTTGACAATATATCGCTCTCTTTGTCAAGCCAACTTTTTTCATTACATTTGATTTATATCAAAAGCACAAATTTTATGTATGACACAATGCGCCAAGTCTAAAAAGACTTAGAACTTTCTTTATATTCACAACGTTGTGTTGTGAGTCGGCGTGTATTCAAACTAAAATAACGGGGAAATCCTATGAAAAAAATTAGCTACGTTTTGTTATTAATGATCGCTGTAACTACACTTGCTGCTTGCGGCGAACAAGGTGTAGGTCCAGCTAAACCAGGTGCAGCGGCGACTCAAGAATCTGTAAAATAAACAGTTTTTAACAAAACTGGTATTGCCGTACTATTTAAGTATGGTGTGGTAATATCAATTTGCTGATTGTTCAACGCCCACTCAATGTAGCGGACAATCATTAACTATCGTTTTCAGCAAATCCAGATTATCTATTTGAATCCCTCGTTGTTTAACAGTAATAACACCTTGTTGACTTAAATACGTCAATTGCCGACTGACTGTTTCAATCGTTAAGCCTAAAAAATTGGCAATATCTTGCCGCCCCATAGACAAATTAAATTGGGTACTTGAAAAGCCTAAAGCGGTATAACGCAACGATAACATTAATATAAACGTCGCCATTTTTTCCTTTGCCGAACGGTGTCCAAGCAACACAATTTTATCGTGATCTGACGCGATTTCTTTTCCTAATATACGCATCAACTGCGTTTGTAAGCGCGGGATTTGCGTACATAACTCATTAAAATGACTTAACGGCAACTCACACACCGATGCCGTTTCCAGAGCGACAGTGGAACAAGTAAAACGTCCATGCTGAAAAGAGTCCAAGCCCATTATTTCACCTGGTAAATAAAAACCAATAGTCTGCTCATCACCCGCTAATGTCGTTATAAAACTTCGAAATGAACCCGATTTAACTGCATACAAACTCTCACAGGCTTGACCTTGTCCATATAACAAATCGTTTGTTTGCAAAGGACGTTTATTCTTAACAATATCAACTAATTGTGTGACTTCATTTTCTTGTAGCCCGAAGGGCAGACATAATTCAGACAACTTACAATTAGGGCAAGTTATCGTGGGTTGCGTTAATTTCAAGTGTTTTTATCCTTGTTGAGACATTATCCTATTAATAGTAACAGAGCTGCTTGTAAGGCTAGGTTACATTTGTGTCAAACTCACTGAATAGTTAGAATTTGGTAGATATTGCGCACCAAACGTTCCAAAACGCGGGCATGAAAACGAGATAATTTCAGTACCGAGCGTGCGCTGTGTATTAGCATTTTGCGAATGTAACGGTTACCACGTTTACTCACACCCAAATAAACTTGTTTGTCGCCGCTGCTGTGATGCTTGGGAACAACGCCCAAACTGGCGGCATAGTCTCGTCCACTGGCGTAACCTTTTTTGCCATCACCGATGTCAGTGGCAATGATGCTGGCGGTGATGATACCCTCGCCTAGCACATCAGACAGCATTTGCTGCGCTGGTTTTGATGACACAAGCGACCAATGTGCTGTTCGTGGCTTTTATTTATGCACCAACACCCCCCTCTTACCCTGTCCATTACCCACATCTTTTTAGCTATAAATATCAATTAGTTAAGTAGAGAGAATAGGTCTTCTGTCTATAAGCGATACAAACAATGAGGTATCAAAAACAAGAAAATAGGCACTTATAACGATTTCGTGTCCTTGTTTGTACCACAATTTGACTGCTTATCAACAACAGGCTTTCTGTAACATCATGATTTTAAAAGTATTTATATATGTAGATAGCAGATTAAATCATAACACATTGATTTACAACAACTAACATACTTGTGGGTAATGGACAGCCCTCTTACCCTTCAATTATATAGATGGATAATGCGTGCGATATTGAAGGCGTTTATTAACAAATAAACTATTGCCGTCAATTTTTTTCGCTTGTTTTTTTGTGCCAGCAGCCAGATCGGCTATTTGTACATGAGATTGACAATGCACTGTTGATGCTGGCTCTACGATACCTATCGATAGACTTATGAGCGGATAAAAGCATTTATGCCCTGCCCTATTTTCAGTCTGTATTCCACCCGCTTTTATATCTTTATCCTTATAATAACTTGGAACAATATTTTGAAATTCTTCTAATATTATTTTACAGCACTGCAACCAATCATCATCAGTGAAAATAACAATAAAATCATCACCACCTATATGCCCGACTTGCCCTTTTTCTGGAGTAATAAACTGTGACAGTATATTAGCAACTACTTTGATAATATTATCTCCTGCATCGTAGCCGTAAATATCATTAAAGGGTTTAAAATTATCTAAATCGAAATAAGCAACACAGAAAGGGATTTTTTTTGCTAGTAATTGATTCATTTGTTCATTAATAGGCACACTACCTGGTAATAATGTCAGAGGATTAGCGTATCTAGCTCCCTCAATTTGTTGATGCGTAATTTCCGCAAGTAAATCAATTATCGTGGCTATACCCATATATTCACCATTACTCGTGACAATAAATGCCGCATCATTTCGCATTTCAGAGGTTATTTTTTTACTAACCGCCTGAATAGAGACATTTTGATCGATACTTAAGGATGTTTTGTCGAGAAATAGTTTTATCGGTTTTTTTCCATATAATTCTAAACCGTAACGACTGGCAAATAATTTAGAAAGAAATAGGTCTCGATAAATAATACCTATTGCAACACAATTATCAACTAACGGTAAAATAGTTAAATTATTATTACGCTGAAATACAGACATCACCTCACTGATGCGCGTTTCTGATGAAATTGAAGGAATCAATTTAGCAATATGGGATACCGTTTTAAAAGAGCTTATTAACACATTGTCAATATCATTGGAAACAAATAGTAGGCTATTAATTTTTTCCAATGGAATAAATTCGGGTCTTGCAAAATAATAACCTTGAGCATGGGTAACACCAAGATTGGCTATCGCTTTAAATTCATTTTCAGTTTCGATACCTTCAGCTATCACATTACAATGCAAAGAACTGGCTATATTTTGAATAGAGCGAACAAAGTTTAATTTAACAGGATCAGTATCAATGCCACGAATAAAATGATTATCTATTTTTATATATTCGGGTAATAATTCTGACCACAATCTTAATCCTGAATAACCCGCACCTAAATCATCCAGTGCTATTTCAAAGCCCATATTTCGATAATGTAAAACCGCATGATTCATTAACTCATAATCATCGGTTGGTTGATGCTCCGTTAATTCTATAACGATAGAATGTGGATCAACACCAAATTTATTCAATAAATTAAGAGTTATACCCGTTTTGAATTTTGGATTTAATAATACTGAAGGACTGATATTAATAAATAATTTTTCCCTAATACCCAAAATGGCATAGCGTTGTATAGTCATTTTACGACAAATAAATTCAAGTTTTGTCGTTAAATTAAAACGTTGAGCGGTATCAAATAAATTAAAGGCACTGTGTAATGGGCTATCGGATGGCCCTCGAATTAAAGCTTCATAACCGATTATTTTTTTTTGTATTAAAGAAACAATTGGCTGAAAATAAGGCGTTAATTTTTCACCATCGAGAATAGCGATTAATTCTTTATGTAAACTAGACATCATGAGTTTTTACTGGTTATTAACAAAACGAGCATAGCTTTTTCTTGTTACATTGATATGACCATCACAGTTTTTAGTCTGTCCATTACCCACATCTTTTTAGCTAATAATAATCAATCTGTTAGGTGATAAAAAAGTGGATTATCCTATCAAAGTTATACGAACAATGAAGCATCAAAAACAGAAAATCTGGTAGTTACAACCACAAGATGTCTTTTTTATACTTCAGTGCGGCAACTTATCAACGATAGATTTTCTGTAACGCTATGATTTTAAGGCTATTTATATTTATTAACGACAAATATAAACGTAATACATTGATTTTAAAAAACTAAGGTACTTGTGGGTAATGGACAGGTCTTTAAGACCTAGCAGGCTTTGTTATCAACACCAAAACCCGCTACACAAAGACCTGCTAGGTTTTAAAAACCTAGGCGGTTTCAGATTACGCTATAACCACCCAGCAAATGCACAATACGACTGTCATCAAACTGTCGATGATACTGCTCAAAAATAGCCACACGCCAACACTTTCTCAGTCTCAACGTTAACCGTTCGCTCTGAGATTGTCGAAGTATGAACAGATTAACTTAAGCGGCTGCAAATTTTTCCGCTCAGCCTTCGATAAGATAAAGTTCGTCACATTCCACTTCACCAGACAGCATCACAGGCTCTTTTTTTATCGATGTCAGTCCGTAAATGTTCAGTCATGAATTGCAAATTATCTTTGTGTAAATCTAATTCGCTGGCAATCTGAGCTAATGATTTCTTGCCTATCGCAATGCGGACAACTTACCTTTCCTTGCCAACGGAACGTTCTAACGACTTCGTAACATTGTGCTTCGCTAACTAACTGTTTGATTGTTATAAGTGTATTTTTCATTCGCTCAGTTTAACAAATGACCTTGGAACCCATATAAAGCTTTAATTGATTATATCAACGTAGTTATTACGGTTAAGCCGCTCATGGTTCGATAAGCTCACTACGAATGGCTTAAATTTTCCTGCCAGCCAAAATGTTAAAAGATATATGGTCAGCTACTTATAACACCCCTGAATTTTAATGAAACCTTGGTTAATAATCCAAACATGGTTCAGCACATCACCTTGATAATACAGTGTTGTTTGCTTGTTAAAATCAAGCAAGGTGGTATTGAGTCAACAATCAGGGATGATTAACTTAGTTTGCATTTGAGGGTTGTTATTTTGTAGCGCCTAGTATTGCAACTTACCGCGTTAAGATGACGGAAAAACGCACCTACAAAAACCAGTCATGGTACAGTCTAACTTGTTGGATTAAAACAATGTTCCTTCATTTTTTCCATCAAAAAAATAATACACATTTCAGGAAAATTCAAAATGAATAATAAGTTTTTAATGTTGGCTGCTTTGGCTTTAGGAACGACAAGTGTAAGTTCATTACAAGCTGCCGAAAAGACTTCAAGAGGACTCTATTTAGGTATCTTTGGTGGCGGTGCTGTTTCAAACAGTAATAGCTTTACACAATCGGGTGTCGCATTCAAAAGAACAGATCACGCACCCTTTTACAAAGAAAATTACGATCTTTTTGTCGATACTAAAGGGCAATTAGGCAGTAAATCCGCAACAATAGGTGGTTTGCATATTGGTTACGAATGGTCAGAAATACCGATGGGTAGTAATCAGTCAGGCTGGGGGTTACGACCTGCACTTGAATTCGAAGGTTTTTATTTGGGTTCTTCCCAAAGTGGCGACTTAACAAATGCACAGACTGAACGCGGTATTCCGCTTGATGGACCTTACACAGGCGAGCATGACCTCGTTCCTAATCAGCATAGTTTCACAGATTCATTTAATGTAGATATGGGCGTTTTATTGACCAATGGGATTTTCACCTTTAAAACGCCTTGGTCAAATAAAATATTTCCTTATATCGGCGGTGGTATAGGTGCGGCTATTACGTCTCTATCCAAAGGTAATTCAATCCAAACCTCAAACCCGTTATTGCCTACTGGGTACGAAGCAGGCATTAATCATTACAACGGAAATACTAATGCCTCCAGCTCAAGTTTTGCTGCACAAGGTAAAGTAGGTGTTCGTGCGGAATTGATTGATCATCTATCGATTTTTGCTGAATATCGTTACCTTCATGTGTCTGCAACTAATTACACGTTTGGCTCTACCGTGTATCCCACCGAACACGCAGAAACTTCAAATTGGGATAGCCACTTAGGTTCTATGAACTTTAATACGGGTATATTTGGTATCGAATACGGGTTTTAAAAATTTACTCGTTCATAAATGGCGTGTCACTGTCATTAAGTTGGGCAAGCATTTTTTTACTTGCCCAATCTACAAACTAATTTTTGTCTTCGTTATGCAGCACATCACTTAACAATTCTGCTACGCGCATTCCTGTGTCAAACGAGGTGTCGTAGTGAAAACGGAGCGTGGAAATGTGCCGTAGGCGCATACGTTTAGCGAGTTCGTGGCGTATCATTGGAGCTAGTTCGTTGAGCAATTTAATGTTGTCTTTTTTACCTTGCTCATCGACATTGAGTACCGTGACATAAATTTTTGCCACAGCGAGGTCTTTGCTGACCACGACTTCATTGATGGTGACAAAACCTAAACGGACATCCTTAACATCACGTTGCAAAACAAGCGATAGCTCTTTTTGCATTTGTGAAGAAACGCGGGCATTACGCCCGAATTCTCTTGCCATGATTACAGCTCCCGTTTAACTTCGGTGCGCTCAAAGACTTCGATTTGATCGCCAACGCGGACATCGTTGTAGTTTTTCACGCCGATACCGCATTCTATGCCCATTTTGACCTCGGCAACATCATCTTTGACACGACGTAAAGATTCTAACTGCCCTTCATAAATAACCACGTTGTCGCGGAGTACACGGATAGGTAAATTACGTTTAACGTAGCCATCAATTACCATACAGCCTGCAATTGCACCGAATTTTGGTGATTTGAAGACATCACGCACTTCAGCCAAACCAACAATGGTTTCTTTGATTTCAGGAGCCAACATACCGCTGATAGATTTTTTAACTTCGTCTATCGCTTCATAAATAATGCTGTAGTAATGTAAGTCTATGCCTTTTTCTTCAATCATTTTTCGGGCTGTGGCATCAGCACGGACGTTAAAGCCCATTAAAATTGCGCCAGCCGCCAAGGCTAAGTTAGCATCGCCTTCGGTAATACCACCGACTCCGCCATAAATAACTTTAACTTCCACTTCATCATTGGATAAGGCAACTAATGAACTGCGTAAGGCTTCTAAGCTACCATGTACGTCAGTTTTTAATACTAAGTTGACACAGGCTAATTCACCTGAAGTCATGCGAGCAAATACTTCATCCAATTTAGCGGCTTGTTGTGCAGCATGACGGGTGAATTTTTTACGGTCTTCGCGATGTTTTGCTAAGTCTTTAGCAACACGTTCGTTTTGTACTACTAAGAATTCATCACCTGCATTGGGCGTACCTGATAAACCTAAAATCTCAACAGGTTCACAAGGGCCAGCGGTTTTAATAGTTTTACCATTTTCATTAAACATGGCGCGAACGCGACCGTATTCATGTCCACATAACACCATTTGCCCACTTTCTAGTGTGCCTTTTTGAATCAATACAGTGGCGACTGCGCCGCGTCCTTTATCAAGACGGGATTCAATAACAACACCTGAGGCGGCACCTTCAACGGGGGCTTTTAGTTCTAAAATTTCGGTTTGAACAATGAGTGATTCAATTAATTCATCAATACCCAAGCCAGTTTTGGCAGAAATTTGTAAAAATTGGACATCACCGCCCCATTCTTCAGGCTGTACACCAATAGTGGAGAGTTCCTGCATGACTTTTTCTGGATTAACACCTGGTTTATCCATTTTATTCATCGCAACTATGATAGGTACATTAGCGGCTTTGGCGTGTTCTACGGCTTCTCTAGTTTGTGGCATTACACCATCATCGGCTGCGACCACAATAATAACGACATCAGTGACATCCGCACCTCGCGCTCGCATAGAAGTAAATGCAGCGTGACCAGGTGTATCTAAAAAAGTGACTGATCCGTGGTCAGTTTTGACCTGATACGCGCCGATGTGTTGGGTAATACCCCCAGCTTCACCTGCGACAACGCGGGTTTTACGAATGTAATCGAGTAACGAGGTTTTACCGTGATCGACGTGTCCCATGATAGTAACGATTGGCGCACGCGGTTGTTCTATGCGGTTGTCTTCTTCTAATGCTTCGGAGAGCATTTCTTGCTCAAGATCGTCATCACTTTGCATAATGGCTTTATGCCCCATTTCTTCTACCAAAATCACCGCCGTGTCTTGGTCGATGGTTTGATTGATGGTTGCCATAATACCTAGTTTCATCAAGTGCTTAATGACCATCGCTGCTTTGATATTCATTTTCTGAGCGAGGTCAGAGATGATAATCATTTCAGGGATAGTTACGTCATAAACGATAGGCGCACTGGGCATTTCAAACTGATGTTTGCCTTCAGGTTGATTAATATTGCGTTGCGGCGTTTGTTTTTTGCCTTTCGCCTTTTTGCCTCTTTTAGCATCTTTACCGAATGAACGCGCTCCACCGCCTGCTTCGTCAGCATTTTTTCTATTCGCTGTAGTGGCAGGTTTTGCTGCTTGTTGCTGCCTTACTTTGTCAGCATTTTTCTTGATAGATTCTTCCAATCGACGCTCTTTCTCTTGTTGTTTTTTGCGGGCTTCTTCAGCTTCGTTAGTTTTGGCTGATTTTTCTTTATTTTTCTTTTCTTCTTTGAGCTTTAATGCTTCAAATTTAGCTTCTGACTCATTGTCTACGTTAGGCTCAGCGTCGATTTCAACATCTACGTCTACTTTAACATCAATCTTAGACTTCAGCTCAGGTTTGCTATCGATAATTGGCTTAACAACTTCGACAACAACCGCTATCACTTCTGGCTCTTGTGTCACTGGTTTTGCTGGCTCGATCACGGCGGCGATGATTTCAACTGGAGGAACAGCTTCAACAGCAACAACGTCTATTGGTTTTTTCGGCTCGTCCAACGGTGCCGCTGTAGGCACAACGTCTGGTTTTACTTCATCACGTTTTATGTAGGTTTTCTTTTTACGCACTTCAACACTGATCGTTTTTGTCGAACTACCTGGTATGCTCGCCTGTTTAATTTCTGTGACTTTTCTACGCTCTAACGTAACTCGTCTTGGTGAGTTATCGCCTTCACCTTGGGCTTTGCCATGACTTTTGCGCAAGTGCGTTAGTAAACGCATTTGTTCATCGTCATTGATAATATCATCAGATTTTCTGGCAGATAATCCCGCTTCTTGCAGTTGTTTTAACAACTGTTCAACGGGGGTTTTTACCATGTCGGCTAATTGCAGTACTGTTTTATCACTCATAATTTACCCCTTACCTACTCGCTCTGTGCAAACCAAGGCTCACGAGCCTTCATAATCAATGTTTTCGCACGTTCTTCACTCAACCCTGAAATACCCAGCAAATCATCAACTGCCTGATCGGCTAAATCTTCCATAGTCACAATACCCTGACTTGCTAAACTGTAGGCTAAATCATGATCCATTCCGTCCATTTCCAGCAAACTTTGTGCAGGCTGTGCGGTTTCTATTTTTTCTTCAGCAGCAATCGCATTGATGAGTAGCGCGTCTTTGGCGCGACTTCTTAGCTCATTAACAAGATCTTCATCAAAGCCTTCAATTTCCAACATTTCACTGACAGGCACATAAGCAATTTCTTCGACACTGTTAAAACCGACTTCAGCCAAAATTAACGCGATGTCTTCATCAACACCCAGTTGGTCGATAAATAATTGTTTAACTTTTCCGACTTCGGCTTCCGCGTTTTGTTCCGCTTTAGAGGCATCAATCACATTAAGCTCCCAGCCTGTCAATTGACTTGCTAAGCGCACATTTTGACCGCCGCGACCAATCGCTTGTGATAAATTTTCTGAGCTGACCGCTAAATCCATGCTGTGCTTATCTTCATCGACGACAATCGATTGAATTTCCGCAGGCGACATCGCATTAATAACAAATTGCGCCTCACTAGGATTCCATAAAATAATATCAACTCGCTCGCCTGCTAATTCATTAGTGACAGACTGCACACGCGAACCGCGCATACCGACACACGCGCCGACAGGGTCTAAACGGGGATCATTACTTCTCACTGCTAATTTAGCTCTTGAACCAGGATCTCGCGCAGCTCCTATCACAGAAATCATGCCTTCGCCAACTTCGGGTACTTCTAAACGAAATAATGCAATCAATAATTCAGGTGCAGTTCTGCTAACAAATAACTGCGGGCCACGCGCCTCTAAACGAACCTCTTTTAAATAACCACGAATACGATCGCCAATACGCACAGGTTCACGCGGAATCATATCTTCTTTGGCAATATAGGCTTCAATATGCCCACCTAAGTCCATATAAATACTGCCTTTTTCAATGCGCTTGACCACACCTGTGACCAACTCACCGACACGACTTTGATAGGCATCAACAATTTTTTTACGTTCTGCCTCGCGTACTTTATGAATAATAACTTGTTTAGCGGTTTGGGCAGAAATACGACCAAAATCGACAGAATCAATTTCTTCTTCGATAACATCACCGATTTGAACGTTAGCATCCTCAAATCTAGCAACTTCAAGTAAGACCTGCATTGTCGGCAACTCAACATCACCATCGATTTCTGGGTTCGCATCCACTACGTCCCATTGACGAAACGTTTTGTAATCACCTGTTTTTCTGTCTATCGCGACCCGTGCTTTAATTTGATTAACATGACGTTTGATAGTAGCACTTTCTAATGCGGATTCTATTGCCTGAAAGACAATTTCTTTTTCTATTTCTTTTTCATTAGAAAAAACCTCTACTACCAATAAAATTTCTTTATTTGCCATTCCGTCCTCCTTTTTCTATAAAATACTCAGGCAGCAAACGCGCCTTACTCATGGCGTTAAAAGGTACATCAAATATCTGCCCCTCTTCCGAAAGTGTAATAATATCGTTTTCAACTTTTTCAATCCGTCCCGTCATTCTTCTACGACCAGTGATGGCTTTAAATAGATGAACCGTTACTGTGCTGCCAATAAATCGTTCAAACTGACTGACTTTAAAAAAGGGTCTATCTGCACCTGGCGAAGACACTTCTAACTGATAAAAGCCTTGTATAGGGTCTTCTACATCGAGAACACCGCTGAGCTGATGACTGACTTTAGTACAGTCTTCAACCAAAATCCCTTTTTCACTATCAATATAAATGCGTAACAAACCATGTTTTGGATGCGGATTATAGTCAATGCCAACGCATTCATAACCTAAGCCTTCCACAATCGGTTCGATTAAGTTGACCAAATGCTCAGGAGCTTGTTTCATTTTTCCTCACTTACTTTCGCACAAAAAAAAAGAGCCAAAGGCTCTTCCATTAACTATCTGACTTGTAGGCTTCTTAAAACTAAAGCCTAGAAAATAAAAAACCCCAAAAAGGGGTTCAAAAATCTGGTAGCGGGGGCAGGATTTGAACCTACGACCTTCGGGTTATGAGCCCGACGAGCTACCAAGCTGCTCCACCCCGCGATTGATTTGACAGATTATAAAGACTTTATAATATAAAGCAATCTATTTCTATCTCATGTCTTGAAGTTGCGTGTACTAGAGTCTAAAAATAGTTAAAAAAACAGCGAAGAACCATCATTTAACGCCTGTGTTTGCGGGCGAGTGAATAGCAGTATCCAGTTAATGACGGTACAGGGCTTGGGTTTCGGCGACTGCATCCCGTTTGGTTATTCCTTTGTGATGGACGGCGTGGCACGGATCACCGCATTCCCACTGGGCATCTAGGAACGAGTGAAACAGACAAAAAAGAGCCTTGCGGCTCTTTTTCGTTGCCGAGTTAAGAGAGCTTAGTCTTCTTTTTCAGCTTCTTTAATACTTAAACGAACACGACCTTGACGGTCAATTTCTAATACTTTCACTTTAACCACATCGCCTTCATTCAAACGGTCACTGACTTTGTCAACGTGTTCGTCGGAAATTTGTGAGATGTGAACTAAGCCGTCTTTGCCAGGTAGGATGGTGACGAACGCGCCGAAGTCCATTAAACGGACGACTTTGCCTTCGTAAATTTTACCGACTTCCACTTCTGCGGTGATTTCTTCGATTAAACGACGAGCTTCTTCACCAGCGGCTTTATCGACTGAGGCAACTTTAACAACACCGTCATCGGTTAAATCAACGCTCGCGCCCGTTTGTTCGGTAATGCTACGGATAGTCGCGCCGCCTTTGCCGATAACTTCACGGATTTTGCTTGGGTCGATTTTGAAAGTGATAATACGCGGTGCGAAATCAGACATTTCGTTGCGCGTTGTCGCGAGGGCTTTGTTCATTTCACCTAAAATATGCAAACGACCTACTTTAGCTTGCGCTAACGCAGTTTGCATGATTTCTGCGGTAATGCCTTCAATTTTAATGTCCATTTGTAAGGCGGTGATGCCGTCAATTGAACCTGCCACTTTGAAATCCATGTCGCCTAGGTGATCTTCATCGCCCATGATGTCAGACAATACTTTGAAGCTATCGCCTTCTTTAATCAAACCCATTGCAATACCAGCAACTGGGGTAGTGATAGGCACGCCTGCATCCATTAATGCCAAGCTGCTACCGCACACGGAAGCCATTGAGCTAGAGCCGTTTGATTCAGTAATTTCTGATACTACGCGGATGGTGTAAGGGAATTCTTCCATGTTTGGCAACACCGCAAGAATACCGCGTTTTGCTAAACGACCATGACCGATTTCGCGGCGTTTGGGTGAACCAACAAAACCTGTTTCGCCCACGCTGTACGGAGGGAAGTTGTAATGCAGCATGAACGGTTCTTTATATTCGCCAGCCAGTGCATCAATAATTTGTGCATCGCGTTGTGTGCCTAAAGTGGCAACGACGAGGGCTTGAGTTTCGCCGCGTGTGAATAATGCTGAACCGTGGGTTCTGGGCAATACACCTGTGCGAATGCTGATAGGACGCACCGAATCTAAAGCGCGACCATCAATACGATGACCGTCTAAAACGGCTTGGCGGACTAGGCGATATTCAATGTGTTCAATAATGCCGCGTATGTCTTTTTCAGCATAATTAACTGACAGTTTTTCGACAACTGCGTTACGAATACCTTTAAGGTGTTCTTGACGAACTAATTTTTCCGCAATGGTATAGGCTTCTTTAATATCTGCTTCAACCGCTTCGGTGACTAACTGTTTTAGTTCAACATTGGTTTCAGGCGCAACCCACGTTACGATGCCACAACCTGCTTTAGCGGAAAATTCATTAATCGCGTTAATCGCAGTTTGCATTTGTTCATGACCGAACAATACCGCACCTAACATGATTTCTTCAGATAAACCAGCGGCTTCTGATTCCACCATTAATACAGCGTGTGCAGTACCTGCAACCACTAGGGTTAGTTCAGATTCTTTTAACGCAGCAGGGGATGGGTTTAATAAATACTCGCCCTCTTTGTAACCAACACACGCCGCGCCGATTGGACCATTGAATGGTAAACCAGAGACGGCTAATGCAGCAGATGCACCCAGTAAAGCGGCGATTTCTGGATCAACATTTGGATTAAGTGATACCACAGTGGCAATGATTTGCACTTCGTGGGTGTAGCCTTCGGGAAATAAAGGACGTATCGGGCGATCAATTAAGCGTGAAGTCAGGGTTTCTTGTTCGCTAGGTCTGCCTTCGCGTTTGAAAAAGCCACCAGGAATTTTACCAGCCGCGTAGGCTTTTTCTTGGTAATTGACGGTTAAGGGGAAAAAATCACCACCAGCGGGTTCTTTTTTACCAACCACAGTGACGAGTAATGATGTACCGTCTACATCAATAATAACTGCGCCGTCTGCTTGACGTGCAATTTCACCCGTTTCTAACGTAATTTTGTGGTCGCCGTACTGAAATTCTTGCCTAATAGGGTTCACTATTGGGATTCCTTTATGTAGATATAATGAGTGGAGTTCTGAGGTGTTAAAGCAGAAACGGCACATGAAGCGTGCCGTTTCTATGGAGAGTGTTACTTGCGTAAACCTAAACGTTCAATCAATGAACGATAACGCGCTAGGTCTTTGCCTTTGAGGTAATCCAATAATTTGCGACGTTGGTTAACCATACGCAACAAACCACGACGTGAGTGATTGTCTTTTTTGTGTTCAGCAAAATGCGGCATCAAATGAAGAATGTGAGCGGTCAATAAAGCCACTTGGACTTCAGGTGAACCTGTGTCAGTGTCTGATTGACGATACGCTTCAACGACGGCTTTTTTTTGTTCTGCTGTAAATGGCATTGCTAATAATCCCTAAGATTAATTTAAAGTAAAAAACCGTCGGCTGACGGCTTAAGTAAACACTCCACGATAGGGTGTAGAGTTTGGGGTTCAATCAGTTAGATTGAATAATTTTTTCGGGGCTAGTTTACCATTTAAATCGATTTCACCCAAACCGAGAAATAATTCATCATGATAAATGCGCACATTGCCTAGCTGCTCACTATCATAATGAATCGTTTGACCGTATTGAATAGCGGTGGTTTGTTCAGCGGACAACTGCACAGCGGGGATGGTTTGTAAGGGTTCATCAACCGCCATTAAACACGCGTGTAATTCCTCTGCGGTCATTGCGGTTAATTGCTCAATCGTGTGTGCATCGGCTAGTTGAAACTGCCCCGCTTGCAAACGGCGTAACACCGTCACTGTGCCGCCACAATCGAAATAATGCCCGATGTCTTCGGCTAAGGAACGAATATAAGTGCCTTTAGAGCAGAATACTTCTAGGCTCAGTTGATCGTTCGCAAACTCTATTAGTTTTAACTCGTATAACGTAATGTGGCGGGCTTTGCGGTCAACGGTAATGCCTTCTCGTGCCAACTCATACAGCTTTTTACCGTTATGTTTTAACGCCGAATACATCGGCGGCACTTGTTCAATCTCGCCTGTGAAATGTTGCAAGCAGGTGTTTATCTGCTCAAGCGTTAATGCTGGCACGGGCTTAGTTTCCAATACCACGCCTTCCGCATCGCCTGTATCGGTCATCACGCCTAACTGAATAGTAACCGCATAGCGTTTATCATCATCCAACAGCATACCCGATACTTTAGTCGCCTCACCAAAACACAGCGGCAATAAACCTGTCGCTAACGGGTCTAAACTGCCCGTATGACCTGCTTTATTGGCGTTAAATAAACGGCGAACTTCTTGCAAGGCTTTATTAGAAGAGACACCTAAACGTTTATCCAACAATAGAATACCGTGGACATTAAGACCTGATTTGCGTTTGCTCATTTAAATATCATCAATAATTTGTTGCCAACAGCCTAATAAATCAGCCAGATTATTTAAAAAATAACGTTCGTTATCGACAAATAAAGTTTGATTAGTTAATTTCAAAAATAACCAATCATAGCCTGTAGTGACAATACCGTAAATGTTTTGAATGTTATTACCTTGTTGTTCATTAAATAATTGCGCGGCGTACATTTCAGCCGCACATTGCGGTACAGCATCCAATAAATCTTGATTATGTTTCGCTTCAACCACAGCGCATAACGGGCTTTCAATAAACACCGCATTATATTTTTTACACAAAATATAATCACAAAAGCCTTTTAAACCTCGCGTAGTATCTACGTTAAATTGATAACCTGAAAAATAGGTAAATACTTTAGGATTTCGTTGCCACAGCTCATTTAATATCGGCGTGATTAATAATTCTGATTTAGCTTTTTCTGATTGCAGGGGTAATTGTTGATTAATACTGAGAATTTGCAGTAATAAATCGCTGGGTTGTAGCGGCGTTATTGAGGTGAATAATTTTGTACTCACTACGTCAATAGCTAATTCTTTTAAATCGGGGTAATCGTAGTGGGAGTAGGATTTTTTCATGGATGGTGTGATTTTTTGAGAACAGGGTGTGTTGTTGCAATGGTGGCAATTGTAACCTGCATTACTGGCAGAGACTAGGGCTGTGATGTGCCGTCATTCACTTGCTTATGATGCACATGGAATTTATGAGCGGCGTAGATTGGGCTGCCGATTTTTAGCAACCCAACAGATACGCGGATGTTGTTGGGTTGGCTATCTCCAAGTTCAACCTACGCAACTAAGCCGCCAAAACTAGCTTAATTTCTTCATTGACTCGATGATTTTCATGGTTTCTACCGACACCGTACACACGCGCATTAATAACTCAACCACCTGTTCTTTATAATCGGCAAAGCGATAAGTATTAAATTTTTCCGCAATTGTTGGGTCTTTGGGTTTCTTTTCTTTATATTGATCTAATACCCATTCCAACGCACTGCGATTACCTAATTTATACTCCCATGCTTGCAAGGGAATATCACTTAAACGGGTGTTATCATCCAATTGAATCACGCTATTTATTTTATCGGCTTTGAGTTTAGCTTTAGGCTTGGCAATGGGCGGTGTATCTAGTCGTTTTAACGGATATTTTTCGACGGTTTCATAATTCAAATGCAGAGCCATTAATGCCTTTCCCCAGTCTGCCCATTGTGCAAAATCATCATAAAACGGAATGCGCGGGAATTCACGTTTTAAATTCTGTTCATACTTTTCACGGTAGGCGGGATTATGTAATACGGCGTAGACATAATGGAATATAGCTTCTTTAGTGGAGTCCAAACTCATGACTTTGGACTCCGAATAACGCGCTTGAAATTGGGTTAATGCCCAGTCGGTTATATTATCGTGTGGGTTGCCGTCTTTGTCGTAAACGTATAAAGGTAGGCATTGTGTTTTTTCTAAAAAATCTAATCCCGATAATTGATTAACAGCTAAACATTGAAAATGCTTTGACGATGATTGCCCAGAAAAGCAAATAACTAGATTTTCGTATTTACTCTCAAATCCAAAAATACTATCATTTTGATAGATTCTATGAGTAATTATTTTATCAAAATAAAAGTATTTCTTAATATATGGTCTGTAAGTTGATAAGTTAATATTATTGTCTTTAAATTGCAAATTATTACCTTTCTTTAAATGTCCTTCTAGCTCTTCCGTCCATTTAATTGCTCTATCAACAAAATCATTAGTATTTAGTATTTTTTCTGCTTTCCCCCATCTTTTAATTTCTGAGTTATAAATATTCATAAATAACTCAATTTTTTTTGTTAAATTAACTTTGCTATCATCATAAACCCATTCATCTCTATTTGTAACAACCCCCAAAGAAAACAATTTAAAAATAGCTCCTTGTTTCTTACCTAATTTAACCTCCTTATCACAAACAGGCATCAAATTATCAAAATCATTATCCGTTAAATTAAGCCAATTCCCCTTATCATCAGGATTAATTTTATCAAACTCAATATTTGTAAACCGTGTATTCTTAAACCACGCTAATTTATCTTCGCGGGGTAACTCATCGGACAAGGTAAAATAATAAATCTCTGCTTTTTTCATATTAAGAGATTAAACAGTTTTTAAGCTCTTCGTAAAGAGGGAATTTACCATCCACGCTAATTAATTCAGCGGAATGTAACAGCGTTGTTGCAATAATAATCCTATCTAATGGGTCTTTATGGTGTTCGGGTAATTGCCCTGATAACATCGCTATTTCACGCGTAACGGGTAAACTTATTAAACCTGACTCATCAATTGCATAATCAAACCATTCTGTTAATTCATAAGGCAATATCAAACTTTTTTTCTTAACTAACCATGTTATTTCTAAACAAGAAACCGCAGAAATTGCTACTTCATCCGCATTTTCAATAACTGACAGCATTTTCTTAGACATTTTTTCATGTTCTAAATTAACCCACCAATACCAAATATGTGTATCTAAAATAATCATAATAAATCTTGCCAATTTTCTTCTGGAATAATAGGTTGCACCCAATCAACTGAACTCACTGCCTTGCCAGCAATGTGCTGTGCGGGTTTTCTTTTAATAGGTAAAGATTTTCCTAATACCAAAAAAATAACCTCTACTTTACTATTAGGGGGTAAGCTGGTTTTTTGTTTAAAAAAACCATGTTCATCTGTTTCTAAAATCAATCTTTCAGCATACATTATTTTTCTCCTGACTTTTTCACTAAAAACAACACCGCAACGCCTGTTTGAATACCAAACACATTATGTTTAGTGCCTGATATTTTCGGATTTTTCCGTACATCACTTTGCGTATCGACTATATAAACAAAATCAAATTCTTCCGCTAAACATTTTCTAAAACCATCAAAGGTGCGGCTATCAATAAAACTGCGATTAATGATAAACGAAATAATACCCTTATCTTGCAATCTATCACTTGCCCAACGTAAAAACCGCGCATACATATCATAAAGTTTAGTTTTTTGCGCGGTGCTTTTGTCTATATAAGTATCTTTTATACGTCCGTCAATGCCGCCCGTTTTCTTTTTATAATCTTTGTAGTATTCACGGTTTTTATTATTGTCATTCTCATTTTGTTGATTGGAATTATAAGGCGGATTACCAATAACAACCGATATTTTATGACTATTTTGCTCTCTAATTCGTTCCGTATTTTCCACGCTTAAGCCAAATAAATCCCCCGTTGAACCTTTAAAATCAGCACTGGCATTATCTAACGTATCCACCCAACAAATATGATTAAATTCTTCATACTGCCCCATTTTTTGCTGATAAGTATATTCAATATTCAAATTAGCAATGTAATAAGACAATAAACCTAATTCATTAGCGAACATATCATGTTTATATTTATACGCTAAACGGTGTGCGGGTAAGTAATCGATTAAATCGCATAAATAAGTCCCTGTGCCTGTGCATGGGTCTAATATTTTAATGCCTTCATCGGCTAAGGATTTATTAAAATGCTTTTCTAATAAAAAATCCACGCTTTCAATTTGAAACTGGACAATTTCATGCGGGGTGTAAACAATGCCTAATCTATCAGCGGCTTTGGGATTATAGGCTTTATAAAAATTCTCATAAATAACTTTTAAAAATACTTGTTTGTCGTGATGGTCGGCAATCGCCGCCGCTCGTAATTTAATCACCGTGTAATAATGGGAAATCACGCCTAAAATATTACGTTTAGTCGTGCCATTAAAAAACGTTGATTCAACTTTATAGAGTTCTTTGGCAATATTATTTTCACGGTGAAATTGTGAATCACTGAAAATACTGGTGAATATTTCTTCGGTTAAAATATGCTGTAATAGCATTTCATTGACATCACTCAGGGTAATTTCAGGATTAATACTGTGTTGACAGATAATTAAAAAATCATAACGCGCAGTACAAAATGCTTTGTTAGTCTTTTCTTGCAAGGCAATCATATCGCGCAAGGCGGTTAAAATATGCGGTAAATCTTGTTTAAATTGTTCAATAGCGGCAGTAAATTCTTTTATTTCTTTGCTTTCATAGCTGACAAACTGAGTTAATAATTTATCGAGTTCACGTTCATCATTTAAGCTGGTTTTTAAATAAATCTGGTCATTTTGATAAAGAATCGCGTTTTTTTCATCCTGAAATAGCGTATTAGTTAATGGATACCCCGAATTAATTTTATTATTAATTTCTTTGTCTAAATCAACATTAGCTTTGCTTTCCCAATAGCCACAATCCAATCGTAGATTATTTTTAACAATACCATCAGGGCGAATTAATATGCCTTGTTTATTTTTAATATTAATTTCACTGACAATTAATAAATGACGCTTTTCACAATAATGGTTAATGAGTTTTTGAAATTCATTTTTTATCGCTTGCTCGTGGTTTTGACCGCTGTATTGATATATTTTATGAATTGCATTGTGGTATTGGTTAATGGCTTGAATGGACATGACTGAAGATATAATTAATGAAAAGTGCGTAAGGCACAGTAGCTGATAGCTGTATAGCTAACTGTTAAGTGCGTGGCAATAAGTTTGTGTGTATTTAGGAGTGCAAGCTTTGCTTGCAAGTCAGGCAAAGCCTGACCTCCAACGTTATGAATACATTCTTACTTTTTGCTAAGAACTTATAAAGTGATTGTAAGAGCTTGTCGGATGGTGTGAATGTGGTTCGACAAGCTCACCACGAACGGTATCACTTTATTGTGCGCTAGATCTACAGCGGTTTATTTTTTTGGTTTTTTTCGCTACCGTAAATCGTAATTGGTTCATTGCCGCCTCTTACCTTATGTTCACCTAAACTATCAAAGTTTTTCCTCATGTCATTAGGCAGGCAGTTATAAGCGTTTTCCGAAAGAATAATGCTGTAGCCTAGTCGTTTACTTAAACTTTCAAGCCGACTGGCTTTATTAACGGCATCACCAATCATGGTGTATTCGTAACGTTCTTCAGAACCAATCGTACCACCAATGACAGTGCCAAAGTCGATACCTACGCCCGTTTCTGGGTGTGCAGCATTAGGCATATAAAAATCGGTACTGTGCTTGATGATTGATAAACTGGCATTTACTGCATTTTCCACTGCATTATTGTCACCCTCAATTCCAAAAATGGCTAATACCGCATCCCCCATAAATTTATTGATAATGCCATTGTGATTACTGATGACCTCGCTAACATCGGCAAAGTAGTCATTGAGAAAGAGGATAATTTCTTCCGCTGAAGCGGATTCACCCATGCTTGTGAAGCCGCGTAAATCACAAAATAAAACCGCTACGTTATAGTTTTGCCCTTGCTTAAGCGTCTGCTCATCAGTGTTGAGCAACTTTTTCATAATGTTAGCACCGACGCTTTTTTCCAGCGTTCGATAGAGACGCTCTCTATCGCGTAAACGCTCAATCATCACATTGTGATAACTGGCTAGCAACGCCAACTCATCGTCGGTAACGATGGGAACTAACTCTTCAAAACGCCCTTCTTGGACATTACTCAACATCTTAACCTGAATTCCCACCACATAAATAAAATTGCGATGGTATAAATAAGTTAAATAAAAAGATAATCCGCTAATAGCGATACTAATGAATAACAGTTCCTGAAAATCGTGTTGGTTACTATGTAGGTTATGTTCTAACCCCGCTAAACTAAAAATTAATAGCGCAATTATTAATAATGTTATGTGAAAATAACGCCATTTTCGTGCAGCAGGAATTATTTGGGTAATATTTTTTGGCTCGTAGCTCTGATGGTTTTTAATATGCCCATATTCAACTTCTAGTGCAATACCAACGGCTGTGTAAAAGCCAATACTAACAATAGCAACGACCACTTTACTCACAAAAAGTAGCGGCTGGTTAATAACCAGTGCCTCAATAAGCATAACAACTAAAGCGGTGAATAAATAAGGCGATATATCAAAGATGAGCTGTTGAATCTGATTTTTTGTAAAAGACAGGGTATTAAGCCATAAAGGGCGTTTGAATCGAAACACAATACTCGCAGCAACAAGGCATAAGCCCGCTGTGCTGATAATAGGTAAAATTCCCCAGAATGTGTCTGCGCGTAAGCTGCACATTAAATAGGTCATGATAATAACCAATCCCAGCAAGTGATATTTAAACACAACTCTTCTATTAATTAGTGGGATAACATTACTCATAATCTATGGCAGTATTTTAGTCAAAGAAATACGTTGTCGGGTGTGGTGAGGACTTACAGTTCAGTCTACCCTATTTTCTATCCAATTTTCGATAACTAATCGCTTCACTCAAATGGTTGATTTCAATTTGTGGCGACCCAGCCAAATCAGCAATAGTACGCGCCAGTTTTAAAATACGATGATAAGCACGGTGGGATAAGCCGAATCTATCCATTGCTTGTTCTAATAGTGAATAACCTTGCGCTGATAAGATGCACAGTTGTTTGACTTCTTTGGCGTTTAGAATGGCGTTGGCTTTGCCGTGTCGTGAGACGGCGAGGTTACGCGCGGCAACGACTCTTGCCCTGATAATGGCACTGCTTTCTTCGCCTTGCGGTGAGCCGTTGCGTAATACCTCATGCGAGACTCTGGGAACTTCAAGGTGCATATCAATTCTATCCAATAATGGCCCTGAGACTCTGGCACGGTAACGCATGACTTGTTCTGAACTGCAATGACAACGCCCTGAACTATCGCCTAAATAGCCGCAGGGGCAAGGATTCATCGCGGCAATGAGTTGAAAACGTGCAGGGAAATTGACTTGGCGGGCGGCGCGGGAGATGGTGATATGCCCTGATTCTAACGGTTCGCGTAACACTTCTAAGACTTTGCGGTCAAATTCAGGCAGTTCATCGAGAAATAACGCCCCGTTATGTGCGAGTGAGATTTCTCCCGGTCGTGGATTGCTACCACCACCGACTAAAGCGGCGGCTGAAGCGGTGTGATGAGGCGCACGGTACGGCGGTTTTAACCAATTGTGTACATCCCACTCTTGATCGCTGATAGAGGCAATGGCAGCGGTTTCTTGGGCTTGCTGTTCGGATAGTAGCGGTAAAATAGTCGGCAATCTAGCAGCCAACATGGATTTACCTGTTCCTGGTGGCCCTAGCATGAGTAAGTTATGCGCCCCTGCGGCGGCTATTTCAAAGGCGCGTTTGACGTGATATTGACCGTGAACATCAGAAAAATCCACCCCGTCACTGACAATTTCTTGACTCGGTTGGGCGTATTCCACAGGGATTTGTTTTTGCCCATTCAGATAAGCGCAAATTTCTAATAAATGTACCGCAGGAATGATTTCTATGCCTTTGACCAGTGCAGCTTCGGCTGTATTTTCTTTGGGTAAAATGAGTTTACGATGATTGTTTCTGGCTTGTATAGCAACGGGTAATATGCCTTTAATCGGGCGTAAATCACCGCCTAACGATAACTCACCGACACATTCATAGTGCTTAAGATTGGTGCTGGGAATTTGTCCTGAAGCGGCGAGAATTCCTAAGGCAATGGCTAGATCAAAACGTCCGCCCTCTTTAGGTAAATCAGCAGGCGCGAGATTGATGGTGATGCGCTGCATGGGAAAATCGAAGCGCGAATTTAATATTGCACTGCGCACGCGGTCTTTGCTTTCTTTCACAGCGGCTTCGGGCAAGCCGACAATATTAAGTGCGGGTAGCCCATTAGCAACGTGAACTTCCACGGTGACTAACGGAGCTTCTATGCCAGAACGCCCTCGACTATAGACAACGGCTAATTCCATAATCTTATCTCCAGCGTTCTATATAAATATGAGGGGCAGACGTTGCAGAGCAACGCCGCTACTACAATGCTTCTTTAGTCAGCACTTGCTTTTCTATATCAGCCACGCGTTGTTCTAGGGCTTCTAATTTTGAGCGAGTTTTAGCTAACACGGCTTTTTGGACTTCAAATTCTTCGCGGGTCACTAAATCTAGTTTTCCCAAGGCGGTTTGTAACACGATATGGAAGTTTTTTCCCATGTCTTCTTTTAGATTATTGAAGCCTGATGGCAATGCTGCCGTTAATTTACTAGCAATATCATCAATGGCTTTAGGATCAAACATAGTGGGTAATCTCGGTTAATAAAAAAGGTTAAACAGGTTGAATCCGCACATGATGGCGACATATTTTTTCGACATCATCTGAACTCACGGGTATTTGGGAGACTGTACATTGGTTATAATTTTCGTGCTTAATAAAATGAAAACACGAGCCACAGACACCAAAACTTTTCACCTGATGGGTTTGTTGCAATACTAACAGCACCGCACTTAACGCCTCACCGATGGTCGTGACTTGTTGAGTCGCTAACAGTTGTTCCGCTTCCGCAAAAATATTGAGCGGTTTCAGCTCGGTTAATAATTGGCGACCCATGACTGATAAGCTCAAATGTATTACGCGCTTATCGGTGTTATCGGGGGTTTTATTAAGATAACCTTTGCGCTCCAGAACGCTAATAGACTGCGAAACCGTGCCTTTGGTTAAACTTAAATACTCAGCAACTGCCATTGGCGTATCACTGTGCGAACTACAATTTGCCAAATAATCGAGGATACGCGCATGAACCAATTTTAGTCCACGCGCGGTGCAACCTTTGCGCTCCTCTGCTTCGAGCAACAGCGTAATACGTTCAAATAATCTAAATGTGGTGGTGTCTTGCATTCAATACCGCGTTATAAAGGAAAGGCTTTTTTAAAAAATTCAGGCTGTGCTAACGACGCTTTGTGAATATCAGTGTTGTAATAAATCGTATCAAAGGGTTTATTGGCGCAGTCTTGTTCTCTAAATGCTGACAATTCGGCTTTACTGGCAATCGTGGCACTCCACCAACCTGACGGATACAAACATTGTGGAAAAAATAGCGTTTGCTGATGACTTAAACCCGCATTGCTCATGGCATCGCGCATTTCACCAATCAGTTTTAAATGCAGTAACGCTGATTCGCTTTGTTGTACCAGAATGCCATTTTCTGACAAGCAGTTAAAGCAATCACGGTAAAACGCTTCACCAAATAAACCTTCGGCAGGGCCAATCGGGTCGGTGCTATCAACGATGATAATATCAACCGAATTTGGCGCAGCATCCTTCACCCATTTAATGCCGTCAATAAATTTCAAGTCTGCGCGGGGGTCGTTATTAGATTCGCATAACTCAGGGAAATAAATTTCCGCAAGACGAGTAACGCGCTCATCAATATCAATTTGTACTGCGTGTTCAACAGACGGGTGTTTTAATACTTCGCGTAATGTACCGCAGTCACCGCCACCAATAATCCACACCCGTTTAGGATTGGGATGGGTGTACAGGGCAGGATGACTAATCATTTCATGATAGAAAAAGTTATCGCGGGTAGACACCATCGTGCAACCGTCAATCACCATCAAATTACCAAACGTTTCCGTTTCGTAAATTTCAAGAAACTGAAAATCAGATTGTTCTTCGTGTAACTTTTGTTTAATTTTTAATGAAAAAGCTGTTCCCGCGCTAGGAACTTGTTCGGTAAACCATTCGGTTGGATTCATGCAGTGGATTCCTGAAAATGAAGAATAAGCGTGGCATTATAGTGGATTTACCGTAACACGGCACATAACATAAGCGTGGCTTATTGTCGCAGACCGTAGCTAGATTTTAGTGTAATGACTACTTACGCCAAAATTCAGGAACAAATAAAATCACAATCGAGAAAATTTGTACGCGTCCTAATAGCATGGCAAACGCGCACACGCTGGTTTGAAAGTCGCTCAAACTGGCATAGTTGGTTGCAGGCCCTACTTGATTAAGCCCTGGCCCTGCATTATTAAAACAAGCGATAATGGCACTGAATGCGCTGATAAAATCCATGCCACTGAGTAGCAGGGTGAAGACTAAAATCACAATGCAGATAAAGTACAGAAAAATAAAACCCATTACCGAGGTGACGATGTCATTTTTGACCACGTCATTACCAATTTTTAACGGTCGTACCGCAAAGGGATGAATAAACTTAAACATCTCTAAACGGGCTTGTTTCATTAAAATAATGGTTCTAATCATACGAATACCTCCACCCGTTGAACCCGATGATGCAGATAAGCAACTCAAAAATAACATCCACATGGGGACAAAAATAGGCCAAGTATTAAAGTCTTGCGAGGCAAACCCACAATCGGTAGCAATAGTAATTAAATTAAATGACGCATGGCGTAGCGCAGTTAAAAAATCAGGATACGTCCCCGCGTGTTGCAAGACAGCGGCGGCTACTAAACAGCTACTTAGCACTAATAATAAAAAACTTTTTGCTTCTACATCATCTGAATAAGGAGTCAATGAGCATTTACGCAGGGCAATAAAATGAGTGGCAAAATTAATCGCGGCAAGTAATTGAAAAATACTCAGTACGACTTCAATTGACACCGAATTAAAAAAACCCACACTATTGTCATGGGTCGAAAAGCCACCTAAGCTCATAGCTGCAAACGCATGACAAATCGCATCAAACCAATCCATTCCCGCAAGGCGTAAGGCAATAATACACGCCACTGAAAAGCCTGCATAAACAAACCATAAGGCTTTAGCTGTTTGGGCAATACGCGGTGGTAAGTCAGATTCTTTGACTGAACCAGGTGTTTCGGCTTTGTATAACTGCATTCCACCAATGCCTAAAATGGGCAAAATAGCGACTGCAAAAATAATAATCCCCATACCTGCTATCCAATTTAATTCATGTCGCCATAAATTAATCGACATTGGTAACGCATCTATGCCGCTCAGAATAGTCGCACCTGTGGTGGTGAGTCCTGAGGTGGTTTCAAAATACGCATCAATAAAACTAAGTTCTGGAAAATACAACAACAGTGGTAGCGCGCAAAACACAGGACTTAATGACCACGTCATCGACACCAATAAAAAACCTGCTTGCCGTGATACTTTTTTAGGGGTGCGTAATGTGGGTAAAAACATCAACAGACCGAAGAAAAAGGTAATTAATGAGCCTTCAAAAAAAGCAGATGTCGCGCCGTCATCAGCAATCGCAGAAGTCAATAAGCAGGTCGTCATTAGACCGCTAAAGCCCATTGTCACTAAGCCGAAGATATGGATAATAGTTAAGATAACGTTCATAGAATACGGCTACGAGGTGAAAATTTGAATTGCGTTATGAGACACATCAAAGCGGTTGAAAGGTCTGTTCAATGTTAGTCACCAGTTTTTTATCCATCGCAAACATGATGACATGATCGTTTTCTTCAAACACCGTGTCGTGATGTATGGATACGACTTGCTGATTACGAATTAACGCGCCTAACACGATACCCGCTGGAAAATTAACTTTGTTGACAGGAAGACCCACCACTGAATTACTGCCAGTACCCCGATGAGCAATCGCTTCAATTGCCTCAGCTGTCCCACCGCATAGCGAAGTTACTTGTGCGACATCACCACGGCGAACGTGTTTAAGAATACTACCGAGGGTTTCTTGATTAGGTAAAATGGCAACATCAATACCCGTACTAGGTAATAGTTTAGTGTAGGAAGTGTGATTAAGCAGACAGATCGTTTTACGCACCCCCAAACTGCTTGCCAACGCGGCAGAGATAATATTGACCCCATCGTTATCGGTAATAGAGCAAAACAAATCGGTACTTTCAATTGATTCATCGAGTAATAGTGATTCATCGGCACAATCGCCGAGTAGTACCACGGTTTTATTCAAATCATTGGCAATTTTTTGAGCGCGTATAGGGTCTTTTTCAATAATTTTAACTTGATGATCGTTTTCTAAAGCTAATGCTAACCGCTTGCCAACATGACCACCGCCCGCAATAATAATACGCTTTAACGGTGCTTCTAATTTGTTCAATTCTTTAAGTACTCGACGAACTTCTTTGCGCGGTGCGACAAAAAATACTTCATCATCGGTTTCGATAATCGACTCCCCATTAATGGGCTGAGGCTTTCCCTGTCGGAAAATAGAGACGATGCGAATTTTACCTGTGGTCAATCGGTCTTTAAGTGAATTGATTTTTTTACCTGTTAATACGCCATCTTCAGCCACGCGTACTGAAAACAAGCGCACCAAGCCATCAGCAAAATCAGAAATATGCAGAACACCTGGAAATTCAATTAAATTGCGAATAGATTGCATGACGATTTGTTCGGGACTGATGACATGATCCACAGGAACACCCAGTGGACCAAACAGCTCTGGATTTTTCATGTAATCAATCGCGCGGACGCGTGCAATGGTTTTGGGACGACTATACAGCGCGTTAATAATGACGCACGCGAGCATATTAGTTTCATCACTGTCAGTTACTGCAATAACTATATCCGCATTTTTAACGCCTGCTTGCTCTAACACGCTTGGATGTGCTGCGTTACCTGCAACGGTGGCAATATCAAAGCGTTCTTTTAACGCATCGAGCAGTAGCGGATTGAAATCAATGACGACAATATCATTCTCCTCACTCGCTAATGCCCCAGCCACCGATGAACCTGTCACACCTGCCCCAAGAATAACTATTTTCATTAAGCCACACCGCTAAATTAAGGACTGCTGAAAGTGCAGTATCATTGATACGAAACCGCGCATTTTACCTGAATATCTTAGATTTCATAGGTTAATTACCCGCAATAAGCGCATTAATCCACCGTATTTATATAATTATCCGACTGCATTTCAATCAGTCTTGATACGGTGCGCTTGAATTCAAACGCACCATCGCCTTCCGTATAAAGCGCGTGAGCGGGTACTTCAGCGGTGCAGATAAGCTGTACTTTATGTTCGTAGAGCGCGTCGATTAGCGTCACAAAGCGTTTCGCTTCATTGCGTTTATCGGCGGTTAGTTTAGGAATATCAGTGACTATCAAGGTGGTAAATTGCGTGGCAATTGTTAAATAATCAGCAGCACCTAGCGGCTGTGCGCATAACTCATTAAACGACAATAGTGCAATATTTTTATGTACCGCCGATAAAACAATTTGTCTGCCTAATAGCTGTAAAACCCCTGATTGCTTAGCAGCACTGTGCGTTAAACCATCATAACTTTGCTGTATAAAATCACTGGCATGAGCATCCAGCGGAAAATAGTAGCTGGTGGTTAATGCGGGTGAATAACTGAGTCGATAATCAACTTTTGCGGCTAATTCAATAATATTCGCTTCGTTTTGTAATAATTGTGTCAACGCGACTGCCTGCTCTTGTTGCAAGCCGCCTTGATATAAGTCCTTAGGGTGACGGTTAGAGGTAATTACAATGATGACACCCAGCTCAAACAGTTGACCAAATAGACGTTGCAAAATCATGGTATCGGCGATGTCGGTGACATGAAATTCATCAAAACACAGTAAAACAGTAGATTCTTTGATTTTTTTTGCCAATGTTTCAATGGCATTCGGCTGATTGCGTTGTCGCGCTTCGTGAATGAACGCATGGACTTCGAGCATAAACGCATGAAAATAAACCCGCCTTTTTTGGGGTAAGGGACAGGCTTCATAAAATAAATCCATTAACATGGATTTGCCGCGCCCAACATCACCAAAAATATATAAACTTTGGCATTTTTGTTGCGCGGCTAGGCGGAGTTTATGCGCATAAGGTTTGCGGCGATAAGCAACCGTGAGCAGTAAGTTATTCAATAAGGTTTGCAAATGATGAATAGCAATGAATTGCGCTTCGTCATAATGAATAGTCTGTTGCTCAACGCGATGAAAATATCGCTGCTCCAGTAATTTTGAAACATCAGGAAATTGCGCTATCGCATCGACTGTCGTTGATTGGAAAAATTTCTTTAACATGATTTAAGTTGAAAACATAAAAGGATTTAGTCTAATTGCTAATGGTGTGTTTTATAAAAAACAAAAATGGATTCAATCTCTATTTTTAAGCGTCATTGTGATAATATTGCATCCCTTTGCTCCACCTTCATTCGACGTTATTATTCCATGATTAAACAACGCACTTTAAAAAATACCATCAGAGCCACAGGCGTAGGTCTACATACGGGCGAAAAAATCTATTTAACCTTGCGCCCCTCCGAACCGAATACAGGTATTCGTTTTCGTCGCGTGGATTTAGATGAACCAGTGATTATTCAAGCCACACCGAGCAATGTCGGTGAAACCGTGCTGTCAACCACACTGGTTGCTGGTGATGTCAAAATTTCCACCATCGAGCATTTATTATCAGCCTTTGCAGGCTTAGGTATCGATAATGCGATTATTGATGTCAGTGCGCCCGAAGTGCCAATTATGGATGGTAGCGCAGGTCCATTTGTATTTTTATTGCAATCGGCTGGCGTGGAAGAACAAGACTGCCCTAAACAATATATTCGTATCAAACGCAGTATTCGCGTCGAAGATGGCGATAAATGGGCGGAATTTAACCCGTTTGAAGGCTTTAAAGTCACCTTCACCATTGATTTTGAACACCCCGCGTTTGAAGAACACGTCAAAACAGCCACAATGGATTTTTCGTCAACGACCTTTGTGAAAGAAGTCAGCCGCGCTAGAACCTTTGGTTTCATGAAAGATATTCAAATGCTCAGAGACAATAATCTCGCACTCGGCGGTAGTCTTGATAATGCGATTGTGGTTGATGACAATAAAATTCTGAATGAAGACGGTTTACGCTGCGCGGATGAATTTGTGAAACACAAAATTCTTGATGCGATTGGTGACTTGTATTTACTGGGTCATAGCTTAATCGGCGAATTTGTTGGTTATAAATCAGGTCATGGCTTAAACAATAAATTACTACGCACTTTATTGGAAAATACTGACGCGTGGGAAATGGTGTCGTTTGATGACGATGAAGAAGCGCCTATTTCGTTCATGCGTTCTGCACAAACCCCTAGACCCCCTGAGTAATTAAGCCTTATTAGATAGCCGTTCCAGCGTCGCACTTAACTTAAGTAGCGCGGATTGCAACGGCTCATCGGTAATATTCAAGCTATCTTTCTGTATCATTTCTATTTTTTCTGCGCAAGGTAATCGGGCTTTGCGTTCAGAATGCGCTACAAATCCCACTTGTTCTGTCATCACCTTAATCTGCACAGTTGCCGCTAATGGCGCAGTGCTAGCCAGCATTACCGTATTATAAAACCGTAGTTGTGATGCCCACACTGCCGAATCGGTATAAACCAATAGTTTATTACCTTTTACCAAGCAACAATGAACATGGTCTGCTAAATCGAATGGCAACAGTTTTTGAATAGCCTGTAACAGCCGTTTTTGTTGTCCAATCTGACCATGAAAATATGCCATTGTTTGGTTTTGATAAGACAATGGAGTTTTACAGGTTTTTACCGTCATAAGTCGCACCTAATAAAAGTACAGGAGTCCAAAATAAATTTTGGACTCCACTATTACTTAGCTTTGATAACTAGCCATTTGATTAAAATTTAAATACTGATAAGTATCATCAGCCGTTGCATTAATCTGTCCAGCATAGCTCATATATTCTGCAACACTAGGGATTTTACCTAACAGCGAACACACGGCTGCCAACTCTGCCGATGATAAATACACCTGCGCTCCATCACCCAAACGATTGGGGAAATTGCGCGTAGACGTTGAAACCACTGTGGCATTTGCAGCCACTCGTGCCTGATTCCCCATACACAGCGAACAACCTGGCATTTCTGTCCGCGCCCCTGCTTTCTTAAAGGTATCGTAATAGCCTTCTTGCGTCAGTTGGCTTTCATCCATTTTAGTCGGTGGGGCAATCCATAATTTACTGGGCAATTCGCCTTTTTGCTGTTCCAGCAATTTACCAGCGGCACGAAAATGCCCGATATTGGTCATGCACGATCCTAAAAATACTTCATCAATTTTCGTTCCTGCCACCGCTGACAACGGTTTAATATCATCAGGATCATTCGGGCAAGCGAGCAACGGTTCTTTAATGTCGCTCATATTGATTTCGATGATTTCAAAGTATTCGGCATCGGCATCCGCTGTCAGCAACACTGGATTGTCCAGCCAGTCTTGCATAGCTTTAATACGGCGTTCAATCGTGCGTACATCGCCATAACCTTGGGCTATCATCCAGCGCAACAGCGTGATATTAGAATTCAAATACTCGCGGATTGGTGCTTCATTCAAGCGCACGGTACAACCACCCGCTGAACGTTCTGCCGACGCATCGGACAATTCAAACGCTTGTTCCACTTTTAAATCAGGCAAGCCTTCGATTTCTAAAATGCGTCCTGAAAACACGTTTTTCTTGCCTTTTTTATCCAGCGTCAACAAGCCGCGTTGCAGAGCAACGTAAGGAATCGCATTCACCAAATCACGCAGGGTAATACCCGCCTGCATTTCACCCGTAAAACGCACTAACACCGATTCAGGCATATCCAACGGCATTACACCTGTTGCCGCCGCGAATGCCACCAAGCCAGACCCCGCAGGAAAGGAAATACCGATTGGAAAACGGGTATGTGAATCGCCGCCTGTACCGACCGTATCAGGCAACAGCATCCGATTCAGCCACGAATGAATAATGCCATCGGCAGGACGCAACGCCACACCGCCGCGATTCATAATAAAATCGGGCAGCGTGTGGTGCATGGTGACATCAATCGGTTTAGGATACGCCGCCGTATGGCAAAACGACTGCATGACTAAATCCGCCGAAAAGCCCAAACACGCCAAATCTTTCAATTCATCACGGGTCATCGGCCCTGTAGTATCTTGTGAACCCACGGTGGTCATGCGCGGTTCGCAATAAGTATTCGGACGCACACCCGCAACACCACAGGCTTTACCGACCATTTTTTGTGCCAACGTGTAACCTTTGCCGCTGTCTGCTTTATCATCTGGACGCACAAATATGTCAGACGCACTCAGACCTAAGGCTTTACGCGCTCTATCCGTCAAACCGCGTCCAATAATCAACGGAATCCGTCCACCTGCCTGCACTTCATCAAGCAATACATCGGTTTTTAATTCAAAACGACACAGCACCTCATCAACATCATGGTATTTAACTACGCCTAGATACGGATAAATGTCGATGACATCACCCATCGCCATACCACTGACATCACATTCAAACGGCAACGCGCCTGAATCTTCCATGGTGTTAAAGAAAATTGGTGCGATTTTGCCACCGATACACACGCCACCTTCACGTTTATTCGGAATAAACGGAATATCACGCCCCGTAAACCACAACACCGAATTCGTTGCTGATTTGCGTGATGAGCCTGTACCAACCACATCACCGATGTATGCGACAGGAAAACCTTTTTCTTTCAATACTTCAATTTGTAATTCAGCGTTAGTAATACCCTCACGCGGCATTTTCAACATCGCTTTTGCGTGCAGCGGAATATCAGGGCGCGACCACGCATCGGGTGCAGGTGATAAATCATCAGTATTGGTTTCACCTGTGACTTTAAACACCGTCACGGTTAATTTTTCAGGCATGACAGGCTTACTGGTAAACCAATCGGCATCTGCCCACGATTGCAGCACTTCCTTAGCATACGCATTACCTGCTTCGGCTTTCTCCTGCACATCATGAAAGGCATCAAAGACTAACAAAGTATGCGATAAGGCTTTAACCGCAATCGGTGCAAGCTCAGGGTTATCCAGTAAGTCAATCAGTGGCGCGATGTTATAACCGCCCAGCATTGTGCCTAACAATTCGGTGGCACGTTCGGCTGTTAAAATCGGTGAAGTTGTTTCGCTTTTGGCAATCGCCGCTAAAAAGCCCGCTTTAATATAAGCCGCTTCATCGACACCCGCTGGAATACGATTTTCCAGCAAATCCACAATGAAGGCTTCTTCACCCGCAGGGGGTTGTTTAATGAGTTCAATCAATGCTGCTGTTTGTTCAGCATTCAAGGGTTTCGGCACTACGCCCTCAGCGGCGCGTTCAGCAACGTGTTTGCGGTAGGTTTCTAGCATATTAAATCCTTGATGATCGTTTAAAAAGGGGAAGATTGGATAATATCAGACTTTTGCGGGTTGTCGTGCGGTATTAATCAATTTAATAATATCCTCGGCCACTGCTTTTTTATTCATAATAAAGGTGTGTACAGCGGCAATGGTTTCGTAAGGAACGCAGGGTAATAGCGTTTCATCAACGGCTAATACACCATCATTGAGTTGCTCGCCAAAGGGTGAATAGCGACCGCGTAGCCCATTAATGCCTGAATATATTTTTGTCGGCACATTGGGCGTAGGAAGTGAATCCATGAAATGCGGGCAGGCAAGCAGTTGCCCCATTTCACCCGTGAGCAGTTTGTACAGGCGTAAGGGTGCGAGTTTTTGGGCGGCTAAGCAGGCTTTGGTGGGTGGAGCGAGGAAAAAACACGCAATGGGTTTGTGTGTCAGTCTGGGTAATACGTCGCGTGTTAATACCGTGCCGAGTGAATGTCCGATGATGATAAAGTCTTCATCACGGGTATGCTGATGTATACATTTTTCCAGTCGATTAACGCAAGATTCCCAGCGTTCAAAGGCGGCTGAATAGGCGAAAAAATGGGAATGAATACCTGCTTTACGCAATCGCAGTGCCAAAATGAGCATGGAGGCGGGAGTGCGTCCCATACCATGAATCAAAATAGCGTGCATTGTTGATTCCTTGTTTATTTGGCAGTAGAGACGCGATTTATCGCGTCTCTACAACGAACCTACTATAAATCTGTCAATGCCGCCAACGCGCTTTTGTAGTCTGGTTCATCAGATAATTCACTGACCAATTCAGTGTAAATAACATAATCTCTTTCATCAAGTACGACCACTGCGCGGGCGGTTAAGCCTGCCAGTATTGAATCAACCAGTTTCACACCGTAATCATCGGCAAAACTGGAACGGAATGTGGATAACGGAATGACGTGATGTAGGTTTTCATTACTGCAAAAACGGCACTGAGCAAACGGTAAATCGGCAGAAATAACTAACACAACCGTGTTAGGTATATGTGCGGCTTTTTCATTAAATTTAAGTGTTGAAGCTGCGCAGGTTGGCGTATCAAGGCTAGGAACGATATTGAGAATTTTGCGTTTACCGCTGTAAGTACCTAGCTTAACATCCTTTAATTTGCCATCAACGAGCGTGAAATCAGGGGCTTTCGTGCCAACTAAAGGCAGCGTGCCAGAGGTTTGCAGGGGTTTGCCTTGGAAAGTGATGGTAGTCATGAGTAGCATTCCATAAGATGATTATTTTTCATTCCCACTCGGTGCGGGGTCAATGTAACTTTTTAATAACCTGATGAGCGGTAGGCTGGTAGCAATTTTATAAAACTTATTTTTGAGGTTTAGTTTTACTACGCGCCTGTAAACGTTTTCTTCTTTCCACTGCCCATTCAGTCGGCTTGGCTTTCTGCCCTTCAAACGGATTGACGGGTGATTTAAATTCTATGCGTATCGGCGTACCTGCCAGCCCTAATTTATCACGGTAATAATTGACTAAATACCGCTTGTAAGACAGTGGCAATACGTCGGTTTGGACACCATGAATAATAATAATTGGGGGATTACGTCCACCTTGGTGAGCATATTTCAGTTTAATACGCCGCGTGTTCACTACAGGTGGTTGATGCGCCGTAGTCGCTTCTTTTAGAATGCGCGTTAATACAGGCGTGGACATATCAATCATGGTGGACGCATACAGATGATGCACCATATCAAACAGTTTGCCTACGCCACTGCCATGCAGTGCAGAGATCGGGTGTTTTTCAGCAAAATCTAAAAACGCGAGTTTATATTCCAGATGCCGTTCTATCGTGCCTTTTTGCGTTTGACTTAAACCATCCCATTTATTCAGTCCGATAATTAGCGGTCTGCCTGCTTCTAACACTAAGCCTAATAAATGCGCGTCTTGGTCGGTAATACCTTCGGTTGCATCAATCAGATAAATAACGACATTGGCTTTTTCAATGGCTTGCAGTGATTTAATAACGCTGAACTTTTCAATCATTTCGCCGATTTTGGCACGACGGCGCATTCCAGCGGTGTCAATCAAGGTAAATTGTTTGCCGTTGCGCTCAAACGGAATGTAAATACTGTCACGGGTTGTTCCAGGTTCATCAAATACAATGACGCGTTCTTCACCTAATAAGCGATTCACCAGCGTGGATTTACCGACATTCGGACGACCAACGACGGCAATGGCAATGCCTTTTTTCGCGTCTTCTTCCGCTTCTTCTTTACTTTCAGGCGGTAATAACTCGTAGGCGTATTCTAGTAGTTCAGATATGCCTCTGCCATGTGAAGCGGCAATGCGCACGGGTTCGCCCAATGCTAAGGCGTAAAAATCAGCAGCGGCGATAGTGCTATCAATGCCATCCACTTTATTAGTGACCAGAACAATGGGTTTGTTGAGTTTTCTTAACGAATCAGCAATGACTCTATCGGAGGCACTCAAACCTTCACGCGCATCCACCATAAAAAACACCAAATCAGCTTCTTCCAAAGCGATTTGTACTTGTTTTCGAGAGATGCTATCAATGCCTTGTGCATTATCGGCGATACCGCCTGTGTCAACGACTAAGCAGGAACGATTGCCGTGTTTAATGCGTCCATATTGACGGTCGCGGGTTAAGCCTGCAAAATCAGCAACCAGAGCTTCGCGACTTTTGGTTAGGTAGTTAAATAAAGTAGATTTGCCTACGTTAGGCCGCCCGACTAGGGCTATAACAGGTAACATATTTTTAATGAGCGGTTAAAGCGGCGAGTGTGCCGTCTTTTGCGTAAACATAAACAACCCCATCAACAATAATGGGTTTCGCATCGATGGCACTATCGGTAATTTGAATACGACCCAGTAATCTGCCATCACGGGTACTGAGCCAGTGGACGTAACCATCATAATCACCGACCACCACATAATCTTGGTAAAGTGCGGGGGCAGTTAATTTGCGATGACTAAGTTCTGTTTGTTTCCATAAACCCGCACCACGGCTTTGTTCTATTTGTAAAACTTGACCTGCTGAATCGGATAAATATAAATGACGCGAGTTGTAACTTAATCCAGTATGCGAAGACACTTTTTCGTTACGCCATAACACTTCACCATCAGATGCAGAAATAGCACTGACTCCACCGTTATAACTGGCGATATAAATAATGCCGCCTGTTTCGATGGGATCAACATCTAAATCGACTAAACGTTCAATTTCAGAACGCCCCTTCGGCATAGCAATCGTGGCTTCCCAGACATATTTACCGTTTTTTAGGCTCAATGCGACTAATTTACCATTGTCATAACCAATAATGACATTATCGTCAATCACTAGCGGTGCGCCTGTGCCGCGTATACTTAATGCAGGTACGCTGTGTTCATAACTCCATAAACGTCCGCCTGTTTTCTCATCCAATGCAACCACTTCACCTGCGGTGGTGCGGACTATGACGATGCCTTTAGCAATCACAGGTACAGCAAGTACCTCGCTGGATACTTTGGATTTCCACTGCAATTCGCCATTTTCACTGTTAAGAGCAACCACTTCGGCTTTACTAGTACCAAGAATAACGCGACCTGCTGCTAAGCTAGGGCCGCCAGAAAAGGGCAGTTCAGTTTCCACTTCCCAAAGCAACGCGCCTGTTTTTAAGTCTCTTGCTTGTACAGTACCCTCTCTATCGGCAGCAATGACTTTTCCTGATCCGATAGCGGGGATTAATTTCAGAGATTGTTTTTCAGCACCAACACCAACACTTTCTTTCCAAAATACTTGCACATCGAGTTCAGGCTTATACTCAACTAAGGGTGTAGGTGGTGCGGCATTATCTTCACCACCACTGAAATAATCGTAAAGCCCCGACATAGATTCCTTGGCGGTATCGACTGCGGAACAGCCGAATAACCCTGAACACAGTAGTAATAAGATGATTTTGCGCATTATTTTTTCGCTTCTACCCGCTCAGGTGCGGTCAGGTCATCAATTTTTAATTGTAATAAAGGTGATTTAGAGCCATTACGCAAAGCGGTTTGATAAGACGTACGCGCCTGATCTAAACGATTTAAAGCAACGTATAAATCGCCCACCAATTCATCATAATTACTGGAAAAACTGGCTGAACTCGCAGGGTCAACTTGGTTAATGAGTTGCAAGCCTTGCTCGTATTCTTTGTTCGCCAGCATTAAACGAACTAATCTAATTTTGGCGATATTACTCAATTCTTTGTTTGAACTTGTGCCAATTTTGACCAAAATTTGTTTTGCAGACTCAACATCATTTTGTTGCGCTTTTAACTGCGCCTGAAGCAAGCCACTAAACAGTGCATAATCTGTTTTGGGGAATTCGTTTTGAATTTGATCTGCCAATTTCTGCACATTATCGTTAGCATTGGTTTCAACGGCTTTCAATAATTGAGCGTATAAAGTTGATGCCTGTTCTGCTTGCGTGTGTTTATATTCTTGCCAATACTGCCAACCTAGAATAATAACAATACCCAGCACTACGCCAATGATTGTCGATTGCCCATTTTCTTTCCACCATCGTTGTGCCGATTCAAGACGTTCTTCTTCTGTTGTATCTAAAATTTCCACTGCTGTTCTCTTGTTGATTTTATTAATTAACTGGCGTGTGTGCTTGCAAAAATTGAATTGCGGCTTGTTGTGTCACCGTTTGTTGTTCTGTGTTGTCGCGTAATGATTTGATGCTGACTTCACCACGGCTCACTTCATCATCACCTAAAATCAGCGCGTAAGTCGCACCGCTTTTATCGGCTTTTTTGAACTGACTTTTAAAACTACCACCGACACAGTCAATTTGTAATTTTAAGCCAGCAACTTGATTTCTAAGGGTTTCTGCGAAGTAAAGTCCTTGTTGTTCAGCTTGCTCACCGACACAGATTAGGTACGCATCAACAGCAGGTGCTATGGGTAAATCCAAGGTTTCCATCAATGCCAATAAACGTTCCATGCCCATTGCAAAACCAACCGCGTGGTTGGGTTTTCCGCCGAGTTGTTCGATTAAACCGTCATAGCGTCCACCCGCACACACTGTGCCTTGTGAGCCTAGCTCAGTCGTGACCCATTCAAACACAGTTTTGCTGTAATAATCTAAACCGCGTACTAAGCGAGTGTTAATCGTGTAGCTAATGCCAATCGTGTCCAATATTGTTGTGATGGCTTTAAAATGTTGCAGGCTTTCTTCGCCTAAGTAAGCCATTAACTCAGGGGCATTAGCCACCACGTCTTTCATGGCTGGATTTTTAGTATCCAGTATGCGTAATGGATTAGTACCAAGCCGCCGTAAACTGTCTTCATCCAACTGCTCTAAGTGCTGTTGAAAATAACTAACCAAATTTTCACGGTAAACCAAGCGTTCAGCGATAGTTCCCAAAGAATTCAACTGTAAATGAACTTTGTCACGAATGCCTAAGCGTTTCCACAGCCTATCCATGAGTAAAATGAGTTCAGCATCTATATCAGACCCTGACATTCCATAAGTTTCTACGCCTAACTGAATAAACTGGCGATAACGTCCTTTTTGTGGGCGTTCATGACGATACATTTGACCGTAATACCATAAACGATGCACTTGATTATGCAGTAAGCCATGTTCTAAACAGGCGCGTAAACAACCCGCCGTGCCTTCGGGACGTAGCGTTAAAGAATCACCATTTCTATCATCAAAGGTGTACATTTCTTTTTCGACGATGTCGGTCACTTCACCGATAGAGCGTTTGAATAGTTCGGTTTTTTCGACGATAGGCAAACGGATTTCTGAATAACCGTAGCTACTCAAGACCTCACGGAGGATTTTTTCGGCGTATTGCCAAAGTGGGGTTTGATCGGGTAGCACATCGTGCATCCCGCGAACTGCTTGTATATTATTTGCCATAATGTATTACAGCCTCATTGTGGCGGTAGTGTGGATTTAATTTGTTTTGTTTCATTTGCATAGGGAAACTTTTCTAACAATAGATTGGTGTAGTCCTTGGCTAACGTTTGGTTACCCAGTGCATTTTCTGTTTGTATCGCTAACCATAGTGATTCAGGCGTATGCTCTGCAACTGTTAAGTAGCGTGCTAAGTATTCTCTTGCCGCTTTAAAGTCACCATTTTGATAACTCATTTTTTGCATTTCCTGCAACACAGGCGCGTAGTTTGGATTGAATTCCAAGGCTTTTTCAAAATAAGCCCCCGCTTTTCCCTTGTCACCTATTGCCATTTGACAGCGTCCAGCATTAGTGAACGGCATCCACGGACTCTCGTTTAACATATTGGTACTGGCTTTAGTCAATAAATCCATGCCTTTGTCAAATTCACGTCGATCACACAGAAAACGACCAAAATTATTTTGTAGGCTCAAATTTTCAGGGTCTAATTTTAATGCCTGCTCATACTGAACTCTTGCATCATCATACTTATTTAGTTTTTCATACAAAAAAGCCAGTGCGATATGGGCAGGAATACTCTCAGAATCACTTTGTAATGCGAGTTCTAAATTCTCTTTAGCCATTGGTAAGTTGTTAAGACTTAAATAACGTACACCCAGCTGTAAATGAACGTCAACTGCATCTGCACTCTCTCGTTCAAGTGCTGTGGAACAGGCAACTAATGCAACGAGCAATAAACAAAGTACAATTCGATTACGTTTTTTAGACCACACGTTCTGAACCTGCATTGGCTAATTTAAGGTGTCTGCGGCTTTTATCTTGGACTTGCCCGACTAACTGACCACAGGCCGCATCAATATCTTCACCGCGTGTTTTTCTGATGGTAGTCACTATGCCAGCATCATTTAATAGCGTTTTAAACTGATTCATCGTTTCTTTACTAGAGCAACGATAAGACGACTGAGGAAACGGATTAAAAGGTATTAAATTAATTTTTGCGGGAACGGTTTTTAATAATTTAACCAAGCCCCACGCATCCTCAAGCGAATCATTTACGCCTGCTAACATCACATATTCAAAGGTGACAGTGCGCCGTGGTGCAATTTTTGCGTTTGCCCGACAGGCTTCCATTAACTCTTTTAATGGATATTTTTTATTAATCGGCACTAACTCATCGCGTAATTCATCACGCACTGCGTGTAATGAGACTGCCAGACTCACATCACAGACTTCCGTTAAGCGATACATCGCAGGCACTACGCCTGAGGTACTAATCGTGACACGACGTTTAGACAACCCATAAGTAAAGTCGTCCATCATCAAATTCATTGCCGCGACCACATTATCAAAATTAAGCAGCGGTTCGCCCATGCCCATCATTACCACATTGGTGATTTTAGCGGTCGTACCGAGGCGTTTTTGCGCGACAAATACCTGACCAATAATTTCAGAGGTCGTTAAATTGCGATTAAACCCTTGTTGTGCGGTAGAGCAAAAAGTACACGCTAAGGCGCAACCAATTTGCGAAGACACGCATAACGTACCGCGTCCTTCTTCGGGAATAAACACAGTTTCCACACGATTACCACACGCGGTTTGTACGACCCATTTACGAGTGGCATCACTGGCGATTTGTTCGACGACTATTTCAGGCGTGATAATGTCACAGTTTTCTTTGAGATAGGCGCGTAACGATTTGCTAATATTCGTCATCAAGTCGAAGTCTTGAACGTCTTCTTGATAAATCCATTTTAGCAATTGCGTGGCACGAAACGGCTTTTCACCGAGACCGACAAAAAAGGCGGCTAAACCTTTTCTGTCGTAATCTAGCAAATTAATCCGTTTAGGCTTAACGGGTTCTAGCACAGAGTTCATC
Source organism: Crenothrix sp. D3 (assembly GCA_002134785.1). GTDB lineage: Bacteria > Pseudomonadota > Gammaproteobacteria > Methylococcales > Methylomonadaceae > UBA4132. The sequence continues at coordinate 16,782 of MBQZ01000008.1, read as the reverse complement.
AGCTGAGAAAAAATAAGCAATTTCTCTGGCGGCAGTGTCTAAAGCATCAGAACCGTGTACCGCATTTTCATCAATGCTGCTTGCGAAATCTGCACGGATAGTGCCAGCGGCTGCATCTTTAGGGTTAGTCGCACCCATAATTTCACGATGTGCCAATACAGCATTTTCGCCTTCTAATACTTGCATAATCACAGGGCCTGAGATCATAAACGCGATTAAGTCGTTAAAAAAACCACGTTCGCTGTGTTCTGCATAAAAACCTTCCGCTTGTGCTTGAGTCAAATGTAACATTTTTGCCGCAACAATTTGTAAGCCATTGGCTTCAAAGCGGCTATAAATTTGACCGATAACATTTTTTGCTACTGCGTCAGGTTTAATAATTGAAAAAGTACGTTCTATTGCCATTGTGTTGTAAAACTCTTAAAAGTTAAGTGAATAAAGACTTGGTATTATAGTCTATTCTGCGTGTGATTATAATCACTACCTGTTAGCGGCAAGTAATACTCGCTCCACACGCAATAAATCTTCGTGGGTATCAACACCTGCTTCTGGGGTTTTATCGACTACTTTTACTAATACTTTATCGCCGTGCCAGAGAATTCTGAGTTGTTCTAGCGATTCAATAGTTTCTAGCGGTGAGGCTTGCCATGAGCAGTAGCGATTTAAAAACGCTACCGTGTAGGCATACATTCCGATGTGGCGAAGATACGTTGTAGAGACGCGATTAATCGCGTCTCTACAGTGTGGAATGGTGGCGCGGCTAAAATATAGTGCGTAGTTGTTTTTATCCAGCACCACTTTAACGGCATTGGCGTTAAAAATTTCTTCGCTGTCCAAAATTTTTGCTGCTAAGGTAGCAATACCCGCTTGTGATTGCCCTGCTAGGGCAAAGGCTACTTCACGAATGTAGTCGGGCGGTATCAGCGGTTCATCACCTTGCAAATTAACGATAATATCATTAGCTGACCAGCCACAAATACCTGCGACTTCGGCAATTCTTTCTGTACCGCTTTGATGATCTGGGTGAGTCATCACCGCTTTAATACCGAGCTTCATGACGGTATCAAAAATGCGCATATCATCTGTGGCAACGACAATTTCTTCCGCACCTGCCGCGCTTGCCCGTTCACAAACGTGGGCAATCATGGGTTTACCTGCAATGTTTAATAGCGGCTTACCATGCAAACGCGTGGAGGCGTAACGGGCAGGAATGACGACTTTAAAAGGCTGGCTCATTTTAATGCGTCGTATTCTTCGAGGCTAATGCGTCGCGCGTCATCTTCCAGCATCACAGGAATATCATCACGAATCGGAAACGCCAGTCTATCAGCTTTGCAAATCAATTCTTGTTTGACGTTATCGTACCGTAATGGGCTTTTGCATAGCGGGCAGGCCATGATGTCTAGCAATTGTTTATCGATCATATTTTTTCTCAAGTAGGGTTAAGAGTTGTTCAGTAAATTTAGGGTCTAGTGTGGCATTGACAGGCACGAACCAGTGTTGTGCGGTGGCAAAGTCAGTACATTTAACCGCATCTTTTTCAGTCATTAATACCGTTGTTTTAAAATCAATATCGCGAGGCAAAAAAGTATAATGGTCTGGAAAACTGTGCGCTGTAAACGTTAATCCTGCCGCTGTGAGTAGTTTAAAAAATCGGTCTGGATTGCCAATTCCTGCCACGGCGTGTAGTGTGTTTTCTGTTGCAAAGGCGGACAGTGGTTTATGTTCGCCTGTGACTAGATTAACAGCCGTGTCACCTGTGATGTGCATTTCGAGTTCATTTGCTTCGGTTTTTTCACCGTTGACGACGATAAAATCCACGCTTTGTAAACGGTGAATCGGTTCGCGTAATGGCCCTGCGGGTAAGCAGTAACTATTACCAAATCGCCGCTCGCCATCAATCACCGCAATTTCTATGTCACGGTGCAGTGCGTAATGTTGTAAGCCATCATCCGATAAAATAACGTTGCAATCGGCGTGTTCGAGTAATAATTTTCCTGCCTCAACACGCAACGGTGCAACTGCCATCGGGCAGTCTGTTTGTTTAGCGATTAATAAGGCTTCATCGCCGACTTGTTTAGGGTCACTATTGACTGTCACCCAACGCGGGACTTCATCGCCACCATAACCACGACTGATAATACCCACTTTAAAACCTTGGGCTTTTAGTACATTAGCTAAGGCAATAATGAGCGGCGTTTTACCCGTGCCACCGACAGTAATATTGCCGACAATAATGACAGGCACAGGTAAGCGTTCGGTTTTGAATCGCCCAATATTATGACGGTATAAAAATTTTCTAAAGCGTGTTATATCGCTGAAGATAAAACCCAGCGGCATTAGCCACGAGCCGATAAACATATCTTTATACCAAATATCAGTGAGTTTTCGAGTCAATGTTTTTTTCATGGTGGGCTAGTAGGCTTTTGTGCAGCAAAGGTGATGTGAGTAAAACCCTCATTCCCCGCCGCTTCTAAGGCAGTAATCACCGCTTGATGGGGTGTTTTACCATCCGCATTAATGATAAAAGGAATCTCGGTTTTATTGACTGCTACATTATGCAAGGCTTGTTTTAAGGTGTCTAGTTGTTGATTAGCGACGGGGTGTGGCACATTATCTTCGCCTATCAGCGTATAAGCTCCGTTTGCATCAATGGTTAAGGTCAACATTTTGGGCGGATTTTCAGCGACTGCACCATCGGCTTGAGGTAGCTTAATATTCACTTCAGTGTTGCGATTAAAAGTAGTGGACACCATGAAAAATAGCAGTAACACAAACAACACGTCAATCATCGAGATTAAAGTAATGTCCAAATTTTGTCTTTTTTTACGTTGAAATCTCATTAAGATACCTCGCGGTCTCCGTGTAAAATGTCGATGAGATTCAGGGCTTCATCTTCCATTGCAACCACATATTCATCGACCAAGCGTTCAAAGTAACGATGAAATACTAAGCTGGGAATCGCAACCGTTAAGCCAGCCGCTGTGGTAATCAGAGCCACAGAAATACCACCCGCTAAGAAACTGGGGTCGCCTGAACCATGTTCCATTAAAGAGGCAAAAATATCAATCATACCGAACACCGTGCCTAATAAACCGAGTAATGGGCTAACAGCCGCGATAGTGCCTAAGGCATTTAGATAACGCTCTAAGTCATGAACGACTTTGCGCCCCGTTTCTTCAATGGTTTCTTTCATAAATTTTCTGCCGTGATGACTGTTAACCAGTCCAGCGGCTAATATGCAGCCTAAGGGCGAATTGCTTTTTAACTGTTTCAACGCCAAAGCAGTCATTTTTTGATCGCGGTGTAATCGCCACACTTGCGGCACTAAATCGGGCGGCAAAATTTTATTTTTTTGTAAAGACCAAAAGCGTTCACCAATAATCGCCATTGCACCAATGGAACACAGGATAATGGGTAACATCATCCAGCCACCACTTTTTATAATTTCAAACACGGTTTTTTCTCAAAAAATTACGACTAAGTTTATTTTAACTCAATGTAGCTTGGTTGTATTGTTACAAGGCTGATGTGGCTACACTAAACAAGACACTCTAAATTTAAAATATCGAAAAGAAAAAAGCGTGAAACCTAGTGAGTAAAGAAAAACAAAAAATCTAACCAGCAGAATTCAAAGCATCGGCAGTGAAAAGAGTGACCGAAACGAATCAAACGGTGGTTAAAATGACTGAATAAAAATTGGGAGTAACTACATAGATGCGTCAGTGTACAGCCGCAAATACTGCACAACTCAAAGAATCTAAAGAATTGCCACTGTTTGCCATTTGATATACAGTGAGTCCGATATTAAGTTTTAAAGAACCTCTAAATTTGGAAAAGTGATGTGTCAACACTTTTCAGGACACATTATTAAGCAGGTTTATGCAGCTTTTCAAATTCTACAGGTGACAGGTATCCATTGTTAGAACGGAGGCGTTGTCGGTTGTAGAAGACTTCGATGTAGTCGAAGATGGATTTTCTAGCGGCTTCACGGGTGGCATAGTTTTCATGGTTCACGCATTCGGTTTTTAAGGTGTGGAAGAAACTCTCGGAGACGGCGTTGTGCCAGCAGTTACCCTTACGGCTCATGCTTTTCTGAATGCCGTGTTTTTTAAGTAGTTTTCGATGGCTATCAGAGGCGTATTGACTGCCTCGGTGTCGGTATGCCAGAGGAAGCCTTTAGCAGGTTTTCGCTTCCAGATTGCCATAATCAGTGCATCGTTGACTAGCTTGGTTTTCATACATTCTGCCATAGACCAGCCTACGATTTGCCGTGAGTAGAGGTCTATGACGACGGCTAAATATAGCCAGCCCCATCAACACCGCCTCAAGGCTTGAAAGTGCTAATAAGCAATTCGGAACAAGGATTTGCGTTGCCGAATCAACCTTAAGCCAATCCAAAAATATAAGGTCACGCCCAATAGGTTCACTCATATTAAAAGGCAAAAACGAAAAAATAAAAGCCTTTGAGTTATTATCAAAAGCACAATTTAATTCGCCATTGATTTCCAGCTATTTGGTTGCGTATCAAAAAATGGATGCTGAAGACCCAGCCGCTTTGGAGATCTTTACTGCATTAGTAGAAAGCTAGCCTAATGATACTTTAAGTCGTTATCACTATGACAGATTACTGCAAATATCTACGTTTAGTAGACGTAAAAATGATTTTTTCCAAGGCATGGGTTCAACGATAACGCTGTTGAATAAATAACGGCTGTTACGCAGACCTTAACAATGCAACGCAACATAAGCCATTTGAGTTGCATTGCTAAAGGGGTTTGCTTGTATTTTGTGCTTTCTGTCGGAAACGCCTTATGTCGCTTATGCTCCATAAGGCTTTATTCCGACCTACCGCTATTTTCCCTACCCACCCACAGATAGGAAATCAATAGGGCAACGCTACAACACAGGGCGGCGATTAAATAAACAAATTCCGCACCCAAGGATTCCCAGTAATAACCTGCATATAAACTGCCCAGCATACCGCCCAAACCAAAACTCAAACTGGTATAAATCGCCTGCCCTTTGCCTTGATGTTGCTCTCCAAAATAATTGTAAATTAAGTGCATGGCTGCAACATGAGTACCACCAAAAGTTGCCGCATGAAGTAATTGTGCAGTAATTAAAATAGCCAAATTATCCGCATAGTGAGCAATTAATAACCAACGAATCACTGATAACAACACGCTAGATAATAAAAGCCTGCGCAAGGAAATACGCTTTAATAACGGCTTCATATAAATAAACAATACAATTTCTGCCAACACCCCACACGTCCATAACAACCCTGTCTCACTGGCTGAATATTGATAGTGCTTGAGATACACAGAATAAAACACATAATAAGGCGAGTGTGCTAATTGCACCAACAGACTAACCAGCAAAAAGGCAATGACTTCGGGTTTTTTTAGAATGTGCATCATACCCACCGAATTCGCATGATTAATCGTGGCTCTTTTTGCATCAGGAATAATGAGGCTAACTAGCCACATTAACGCCAAGATACTAACAACGACGATAGGCAGATTATCAATACCCAGCTTATCCAATAACCGCCCAACACCCAGCACAGCGACAATAAAACCCACTGATCCCCAGAGTCGAATGCGACTATAACGGTGTGGTTCGGTTTTAACGTGTTGCAACGTAACCGCTTCAAATTGCGGTAACGCCGCATTCCAAAAAAAACTAAAACTCAGTGTAATGGCAGCGAACCACCAATAGCCGTGAAAAAATAAAAAACCCGCAAACAACAAACCCGCAAAAAATGAAGCAATGCGAATAATGCGTAACCCTCTACCCGTGCGGTCAGCAATCCAACCCCATAAATTGGGCGAAATAATTTTAGTGCTGATTAATAAAGCGGACAGCTCACCAATGGCATCCGCATTAAAGCCGATATGCTTTAAATAAAGACTCCAATAGGGAATAAAACTGCCGACAGTTGCAAAATAAAAGAAATAAAAACCTGATAATCGCCAGTAGGGAATGGTTATCAATCTATCTTAACTCCAGTGTTAATGAGTGGTGGGGGAATATATAAAAACCGTCGTATCTGGCGATAAGTCCTAGATTCCCTTACGCGCCATCTAGGCTACTTACTCACCGTAGATTAAATTACCACCCAAGGCAAGCCGCTCAAATTTTCTTTGGAGACAACTTTAGGATGCGCATCTATTGGCTTTAGCTTCCTTTTCAAAGATGTTTCTATATTCTGAAAATCATAACAAGATTGCTTTAATGTCCGTCGCGGTGGTGGTTTTTCAATATGTAATACAATTCTTATTTCAGAGCTTTTAGCAAAATCTTTCGCAATTTTCTTTTCTGCTGGATCAGTTGCACTGTTTTTCATGGGTAATATTGCAGATAACGTTGAAATAACTTTTTTAATAATCGCTTCAATTAAATCGTTAGAACTTAAATTTTCTGTATCTGGATGAGTATAATCTTTTATCTCAATTAAATAACCTATTCCATTATTAACCGCTACAATATCAACAGCAGCAATGTCGTTCTGAATTCTACTAAAATACTCCCTGTAATATGAAGTATCATCAAATTTTACGGCATCAAACTCGAATATAAAAGATAGATTTCCTTCCGTAATACTAGCCACTTAATTGTTCTCTTTGGCTAAAAATCTATCATCTTGGTCTAGCTCTTCGTCTAAAATAATTATATCGTCTAACTGCTCAAAGTCTTCACTTTGACTGACCCTAACATCACCTTGATAAAAACCTAAGCCGAAATATTTAAATTTATCTTCTTGGGTTCTTAATATTTCTAGTTCTTTCACTAAAAACAAGCTGTGTGTGGCAATAAAAACCTGCATTCCAGCGCGGCTTAGTTCAACTAGCAACTCTGCCATTTTTCTAATTAATTTGGGGTTTAAGTTTGCTTCAGGCTCATCCCAAAAAAGAAGGCTATTTTTAGTTAATGAGCCATTAGCTATTAATTGGGCAATGGTGGCTATTTTTCGTAAGCCTTCGGCAATTAAAGCAATTTCAGTTTTGTGTCCGTTTTTAGTAGAAACTAAATAAAACCGTCCGCGCTCTAACAGTATTTTTCCTTCTAATATTTCTTCTAGCTTAGATAACAGCTTGCTTTCTACAGGATAAGATTCAATATTTTTTAAGACAGATAATCCTAATGATTTTGCTAAGTTGTAATAGATTTCATCAAAGGAGGATTCTCTGGTTTCATATAAAGGAACAAATCCTTCATAGAAAGAAAGCATTTCTTTTGCTGGAATAAAAACAATCCCCTTTTTAAAAAAATTCTGAGGTATGCTTTCATTATTAACAATAATCTCTCCTTCTGTACTAATTACAAACCTAACTGAGTATTTATGTAAATTTAAATTTATATAACTTTCATTTTTATTTTTTGAAATTAAATTATATAAAAAATCAGGCTTGAAGATATTATTCAAATCGTGTTCAATACATGATTGAATACAAGAACTTATTGGTATAGTAGTTTCTTCATTAAAATCAATTAAAGATAATGTATTGCTACTACTAATTAGAGCATAAAGTAATTTAAGCAAATGGCTTTTTCCCGTACCATTTTCCCCAACAACTATATCCAACTCCTCAGAAAACCCTAACAATTCACTTTTAAATACGGTGAAGTTTTCTATAGAAATACTTTTAATTTTTATGTCATTACTGGCAATCGTTGCCTCAATTTCGAGCTTAACTATAACTATTAAATAGTCGTCATTTAATTTTGTAATTGCTTTTGTATAAACTCCCTGTGTAGGAAAACTAATAGGTTCTTTTAAAATTATCCATTTATCGACAGTCAAATGCTTACCATCTTGAGCATTTTCTATACATTTGCCATAATGGGTGACGGTTGATTCTTCCGCTAATAATAAAATATCTTCAACTTGGACTCGATTAACAATATCCAAGTATTTATTATCGTAACCATTTATCCATTCATCATTATTGATAAACTCTGCTTTTTTATTTTCTACACCGCCCCATTTTGCACGGACTAACCAATAATCCATAATTGAACTCCTATACGCAGGTTTTGTTGAGTTGGCTATCGCCCGCCCAACTTACATGACTTGTGCAACGCGGCGCGTTGAAACTACATTCCCACGCGGTGCGTGGGAACGAGAATATTTGATTCATCTTAGTGTTGGCAAGCCTGTATGAACCCCAGCATTTTGCGCTCTATGGCGTAAGTAGTGATCCATTAATACGATTGCCATCATGGCTTCGGCAATTGGGGTGGCGCGTATGCCGACGCAGGGATCATGGCGACCTTCGGTAATAACATCAATCGCTTCACCGTTGGCGTTGATACTGCGACCTGCTAAACGTAAGCTAGAGGTGGGTTTTAGGGCAATGCTGGCGGTGATGTTCTGACCGCTGGAAATACCGCCTAAGATACCGCCTGCGTGGTTGCTTAAAAAACCTTCGGGGGTTATTTCATCACGAAAATCTGTACCTTTGCTGTTAATGCAGGCAAAACCATCACCGATTTCTACGCCTTTAACCGCGTTTATGCTCATTAACGCATAAGCTAATTCAGCATCTAAACGATCAAAAATTGGCTCACCTAAACCCGCAGGAACGTTAGTCGCAACCACTTCAATCCGCGCACCAATTGAATTACCTTCTTTGCGTAGTGCGTCCATGTAGGCTTCCATTTCAGGCACTTTATCAACGTCTGGACAGAAAAATGGATTGGTTTCTACGACTGACCAATCTAATTTGTCGATTTTAATCGGGCCAAGTTGCGATAAATAACCGCGAATTTCAATACCCACTTGCTCAAACAGATATTTTTTAGCAACTGCACCAGCGGCAACACGCATAGCGGTTTCACGCGCCGATGAACGACCGCCGCCGCGATAATCACGAAAGCCGTATTTTTGATGGTAGGTGTAATCGGCGTGGCCGGGTCGAAAAGTATCGGCGATTTTGGAATAATCTTTAGAGCGTTGGTCGGTATTTTCTATCAGTAAACCAATCGGCGTGCCTGTGGTTTTACCTTCAAACACGCCTGATAAAATTTTTACTTCATCGGCTTCACGGCGTTGCGTGGTATGGCGTGATGTACCGGGTTTTCTGCGATCCAAATCGCCTTGTATATCGGCTTCTGTTAATGACATTCCCGCAGGGCAACCGTCAATAATGCAACCGATAGCCGCGCCGTGACTTTCACCAAATGAAGTCACGGTAAATAATTTTCCTATTGTGTTTCCAGACATAATGCACCCAAAGCTGTGATAAATAATTCATGATATTGCTGTACTTGCGCAGCAGTGAGTAAAAATATACCGTCGCCGCCACGTTGAAAATCTAACCAACAAAAAGGCAAGTCGGGGAACATACTTTGTAAGGTTTCGGCACTGCTACCAACTTCGATGACTAGAATGCCCTGCTCTGCTAAGTAATCATTGGCATCAACTAAAATTCGCAAGACTAAATCTAAGCCAGATTCACCGCCTGTAAAACCCATTTCAGGTTCAGCATGAAATTCCTCGGGTAACGACTCCCATTCATCAATCGCCACATAAGGCGGATTGCTAACAATAATGTCATAGCGAGTTTTGGGAAGTTGTTGAAATAAATCTGAGTGATACAGTGTGACTGAATCATCCATAAGATGTTTTTCAACATTAATTTCTGCTACGTTAAGCGCGTCTTCGGATAAGTCCACTGCATCCACCAGCGCGTGGCGAAACGAGTATGCACAGGCAATGGCGATACACGCACTACCTGTGCATAAATCTAAAATACGCACCACGTTGTCTTCTTCTACCCACGGCGCGAAACGTTGTTCAATCAATTCAGCAATCGGTGAACGTGGCACTAAGACGCGTTCATCGACATAAAAAGATAAGCCTGCAAAAATGGCTTCATGCGTTAAATAGGCGGCAGGAATTCTTTGCTCAATACGACGTTGTACGATGTCAATAATCGCTAATCGTTCGGCGGTGGTTAATACCGATGCCAGATAAAATTCACTGAGATTATAAGGTTGATGAATTGTATGCAGCACTAACGCGGCGGCTTCATCAAGTGCGGTTTCTGTGCCATGACCAAAACAGATTTTCGCTTCGGTAAATTCGCTGGCCGCCCAGCGAATATAATCGCGGATAGTTGATAAGGTGGTTGAAATATCAGGGGGTGTGGTTTTCATATCTTTAATTTAGGTTTGGTGATGGTTGCACGGCGGAACACTGTCGAGGAGTACAAACCTAGGTTTGTACGCCTGCGTATTGACTAAAATTTATTGGCTCTATCTCGCGCTTCTTTAGCACCGTCAAAGTTGTTTTGCATTTCACGCGCTTTCGCCACTAATAACCAGCTATGTTTTTTGAGTGACGCATTATTAGCCGCTAGTTGTGCCGATTTTTTTGCTAAATTTTCTGCCTGACTGGGATTGGATTTGAGCTTTAATAAGGCCAGTTTGTAATACAAAGTTGCATTGCGCGGCTCTATTCGACTGGCACGTTCCAGTGTAGTGGTTGCCGATTCGACATTGCCTTTTTGACTGTCTTCATTAGCCGCTAATACTAAGGTATTGACGACAGGAGTCATCGGCGTAAAGGTTTGCAAAGGTTCAAAACTGCTTGGCTTGTTGACAACTTCTGGTTCAACGGGTGGCGGCTCTATGACAGGCTCTACTATTGGTACAGACTTGGGCTTATGTTTGGGCTTGGGCGTTAGTTCTTGTTCTATATTAAGATCGGATAGAAACGGTTTTTGTTGCAGCGCGGCAAGCTCTCGTTCTTGTGCAGGCGTTAGAATAGATTGCCCTGAGGGTAATGACTCAGGTTTTAATATTCTAGGGGATGTTGTTGATTCACCGCCTTTGAGTGGCTCGGTTTTTACTACACCTGTGCCATTTTGAGAGGGTTCGATAATTGGCTTAGGCTTTTCTTGAGGCAAGGGTGTATTGCCATAAAGCGGTGTGCCGTTACCATACACAGGAGCGGGTGGTTGAGCATCATAAAATTCAGCACAGCCTGTCATTACAACAGGGAATGAGCAAAGTAAAAAAAGACGTTTCATAAGCATGGGCATACAGTTTGGTTGGTTTATTATTAGAGCTAACGCACAATAAAATGATACCGTTCGTGGTGAGCTTGTCGAACCACATTCACACTTCGAGGAGCTTCGGTGCGAACGGTTTTGTAATCGTTTTATTGACGGTTGGCTATAGTGCGACTCATTAAGCGAATTAGAACGGTATATCGTCATCAAAATCGTCATAAGTTTGCGGTGGTGGTGACGGTGGCATAGCACTGGTGTGATGTGTTTGCGTGGGCGGTTGATGTGGCGCGGCGGACTCAGTATTAGCTGGCGGCTGAGTGTCACCAAAATGGCTAGTCCCGCCGCTGCGACTATCCAGCATTTGCATTTCTGTGGCAATAATTTCAGTGGAATAACGATCATGCCCGTTTTGATCTTGCCATTTGCGGGTTTTTAACCGTCCTTCGATATAAACCTGCCCGCCTTTTTTCAGATACTCACCGACTATTTCTGCTAAGCGATTAAAAAAAACCACGCGATGCCATTCAGTGGACTCCTTTTTTTCCCCTGTTTGCTTGTCTTTCCATCTAAAATTAGTCGCTAGACTGATATTAGCGACTGCACCGCCGCTGGGCATATAACGAACTTCGGGGTCTGCACCGAGTCGTCCAATTAACGTTACTTTATTAAGCATTCTTGCTCTCCTAACAGTTTATTTTTCGCTTAAATCAACACAGAACAAGGCGAATATGGCGTGTTTCACACCGTCGCATTATAAAACTAATTACCCATAAAAACCGACGAAAACCACTATTCCGCTGGATTTTCCTGAAATTTTCGATAATTAATCGAGGCTTTCAGTCCTGCAAAACGTCCTTTCATACGAATTAAATCTTGAGTCTTTTTATCAAAGGTAATATTGACATCATTAAACACGCGATCTTCATAGCCTTTTTCGACTAGCGGTGTTTCTAGCAGAAAACGATACACATATATCTCTTTATCAGGTTCATTGACGATACTCAATGGTTCACCCAATTGCGCGATGACAGCCGCTTTTTTGGGTAACGCATCGGCAATTTTTTCTAGCCCTTCGGGGTTAGCGCGGAGCTGTCTTTTTTCTTTGTCAATCTTACCGCCACCGATAGCACGCAACGAGGCTTCCAGAAATTTTTGCGGTGCAATTTGCAAAAACAGTTTTGAAAACGACCACGCGGTTATTTTCTTTTCCTGATTAAAATACAAATCAGAATAGAATTTAATTTCTGGCTTAATAATTTTCCCTTTAGCGTCTAATTTACGAAACCAATATCGCCAGCGTCTACCCTCTGGCGTAACGGTATCTTCACTGGCATACAGTTTAGATAAGGACACAAAATCTTCGCTAAACAAAATAGGCTCTTTAAAATTCAACGTGAAATCGCCTGCGGGCGTGACGCTAAAACTAAAATGACTATCAAACTCATCCATCTGCAAGTAGGTTTGATAGGCGCGTACCCAGTACATACAACCCGATAACGACAACACCATTATCAGCATGACTAGCAGCCGAAGTGGGCGGTTAATGGTTTTTTTAATGCACGGTTGTTGAGTCATGACTCACGCTCTCTGCCAATAAAAAAGTCTCTACATCTACTTTATCAAACTGGTAGTGTTCACTGCAAAATTCACAAATAACTTCAACACTGCCACGTTCTTCTAGTAGTTCTTCCATCTCTTCCCTGCCCATTGCGCGTAACGTTTTCTCTATTTTTTGCCGTGAACAACGGCATTCAAATTCAACCGCTTCCGCATCAAATAAACGCACTTTTTCTTCATGAAATAAACGGTATAACAGGGTTTCGCAGTCTAATGCTAACAATTCAGCTTCGGTAATTGTATTAGCCAACATCTCAATGCGTTGCCAATCCGCTTCATCACCTGCTTGTGCAGGTAACTCTTGCAACAATAAACCAGCGGCGTGCGTGTCATTAGCAAACAACCACAAACGGGTATTTAACTGCTCTGATTGCTCAAAATAACTTTCTAATGCCGTCGCTAACTGTTCGCCTTGTAACGGTACGATACCTTGATAAGGCTTATTAGCATTGCCCGAATCAATAGTTAATACCAATCTGCCCTGTCCAAACAGTGATTCTAAAGACCCCGCAGTTACTTCACCACGGCTTCTGAGCAAACCGCGAATTTTGCGCTCATCGGTAGACTGCGCCACCAGCGTGGTAATATCGCCATCGCCTTGTGCTTGCAAAATCATTGAGCCTTTAAATTTGATGGTCGCAGACAACATCACTACTGCCACCAATGCTTGCCCCAACAACTGCTGCTCCACCGTAGATAAGTGTTGATGCTGTTTCGCCGCTTGCCAACTGGTGGTTAAATTCACCCATTCACCACGCACACCCAGTTCCTCAAATAAAAATCGGCGTAAAAAATCTTGCTCTATCATCGTGTTCCCGTTAAGAATATGTTCTTTGTTTTCTAACATACCATAAGCCATGATTTTTTCATCAAAAAAGCTCGTTTTACCCAACCCTGCCGACGCGTTAAAAGGCAGACTCACCCCCATGCCGATTACCAACCGCCATTTTGTGACAGGTCAGCCGATTGCACCGCCGTTTCCAGACCATCTACACCTAGCCTTTTTTGGTCTCGGTTGTTTTTGGGGTGCGGAACGAAAATTCTGGCAATACCCGCATATCGTCAGCACCGCTGTCGGTTACAGTGATGGCTACACCCCCAATCCTAACTATGAAGAAGTCTGCACTGGACAAACAGGGCATAACGAAGTCGTCTGTGTCATTTATGACCCTGCCTTAACAAGCTATGAAGAACTCCTGCAACTATTCTGGGAATCCCACAACCCCACCCAAGGAATGCAGCAAGGTAACGACATCGGCACGCAATACCGCTCCGCCATCTATACCACCAGTTCAGCACAACTTGATGCAGCGTTAGCGTCAAAAGCCCATTATCAACAACGCCTTACCTTACTGGGTTTTAAAGACATCACCACCGATATAAAACCGCTTGAACTATTTTATTATGCAGAAGACTATCACCAGCAGTATTTAGCTAAAAATCCGCAAGGTTATTGTGGGCTAGGTGGTTTGGGTGTGAGGTTTGAGGAATGTTAATAAACTCAAGGTAATAGCATATAGTTTTCTTGTATTGATTATTCCCTGAACATGACTAAGTATCAATGCTGGCGTTTTAAAAGACTAATTTCGACTATTTAAAAATCGGTAGTGGGTGAAACCTATAATTATCTTTATAATCTAGCATCAAAAATTAAAGGGTATAACTGTCAAATGGCTATAGAAGAGATTGAGAGTAATCCAGATGACTGGATGATTGCTTTATTAAGGTCGCCTATTTTTAAGCGTCTTCCCCCTGTTAATGTGCAAAAAATTTTAATGGCATTAGAAGATGTTCATTTTAAGAAGGATGAGGTTATTCTCACTCAAGGCAGTGAGGGCGATTATTATTACCTGATTAAAAACGGGGAATGTCTATTAACTCGTAAGCCATCCCCTAAAGCAAAAGAAATCAGATTAGCCCAACTGACAACTGGCGATACCTTTGGAGAAGACGCATTAATTTCTGGCGCGGTTAGGAGCTTAACAGTAACCGCATTGACAGATATTTCTTTATTGCGCTTGGATAGACAACTATTTTTGTCCTTAATAAAAAACCCCACTTTAAAGTTTGTTAATTATAGTGAAATGCAAGCGGCGATAAAGCAGGGGAGCGTGTTGCTGGATGTGCGTACACCAGACGAATATGTAAGTGGTCACCTTGATGGTAGTATCAATGAACCTTTTTTTTCGTTAAGGATGCAGCTTAAAAAATTAAATCGTGAAAAGCCATACATTGTGGTTTGTGAAAACGGTAAAATCAGCGCGGCGGCAGTATTTGTATTGCTCAATAACAAAATTGAGGCAACAGTATTGAAAGGCGGTATGGCAGGTATTACGCCAGAACAGGAAAATGGAAGTGCCATTTTCAGTACGCGTGATGATATTGGAGGTATTGTTTCCGACACTGCTTTTAAGACGATTTTTTTTCAATATTTTGAACCATTAGTTGATGATTGCTGTACGCGGATTGATTTTGAATTTGGTTTGCAATTGGGTAAAGGTCGCGAAAAAATGAGTAAGGATTATTATATGAAGTTACTGGAGTACCTTTGCTCAGTTCGGCATGACATTAAACGCGATTATTTGCTCAAAGTTAACGATATTTTCGATGGTAGTTATCAGCTAACTACCAATAATCAAACTGAACAAATCGATTTTTCTAAAGTTACTCTAACCAGCGACATTGCCGTCACAGAAAGTCAATCGATTGCTCGGATTATCCGCCATTGTGAACATTTATTTCATAACGAATTGACTCGCCTTAATAGGCAATTTCCAAACCAGTCTGAAAAACAAATGGTGGTAGGCAGTCAAAATCCAGTATCACCAGAAAAATTGGTTCACGCCTTGGTTGAGGTTGTTAAGTCACTGAAATTAAATACAGAAAATCAGATTGTTTTGTACAACACATTTCAAGCTAACGTATTTAGTCAATTAGGGGTTATTTATCGTGAACTGTTAAATAGTCAATAGTTCGGACAGTTTTTTGAAATAGAGAGAGGAAATCTTAAATTCGGGGAAAATAGAATCTTGGAAAACGCCACCCTGAAAAAAAGATGTCCATGAAGCGACTAGAAACGATTTTAGAGAGTATGTCCAGTCTTTCAAAAGCGCAAAAAATTTTTCGGTATTTTATTGGTTGGACTGATCAGTCTGAGATGGCGATTTAACTATACAAACCTAAGTCGCTACAGCGCGACAGAGGAGAAAAGCTATCGCCGCTGGTTTGAAAGGAAACTGGATTTTAGGGGGGTTAATCGATTGGGTATCATTGAAGTAACCGCCCAACCAGACATGTTAATCGCGGCATTGGATTGTCGAATGGGTAGCGAGTCGCAATCCCGTCAAACGCGGTTATGTGGATTTACCAGAACATTGGCGTTATTCAAGTGCGCGGGCATATATGGGACAAGACTCCTTATTACCTGTTGTTTTTTTGTATTGAAACGCCAAGCGGAGCTTGAGGGTAGGCATTCCCAAGCGGAGCTTGGGAACGAGAGAAAAATATTCTTGCAATTTATAAAGATAGTGTTACTATCTTTTCAGGGTAGTTATACTTTTACTGATGAGCTTTAAGGTACGACCACCCTGTCTGCAATTCTCAGGCAGCCAACAAGGGTAGACTTTCAAGTTTATTCTATAACCTTAAATAGTATTTGGAGAATTAGTCATGAAAAAATTAATTATTGGATTCGCTTTAATTGTTAGTAGAAGTTACGCATTGACGATAGATGAAAAAAGTGGGCTCAAGTTTTCCTTACCGACGAGAAATTCCGAAATAAAAGATTTCACCACATTTGTGAACAATTCGCGTCGAACTTGATAACAATCAGTGATGGATTGCATTGATGTAAGTCGTTGTAATTGAACATAGCCACAAATGGCGGCAAACAAATGATTCTTGATTGCCTGTTTCCCCCGCACTTGGAAGTTTTCGATATTGCAAACTTGCTTGATGGCACGATGATATTGTTCGATTTGCCAATGTTTAGCGTGTTCAGTGTTAAATTCAGATTGATTAAATTCGGTGAGTTTTTCTTCGTCGGGTAAATAAACCACAGTGTGGCGCAGCTGGTCTTTTAGCTGTGTCCTGAAAAGTTTAACGTTCCCATAGCCTTTCAACCACACGATTAAACCGTTTT
>MBQZ01000007.1 GCA_002134785.1 Crenothrix sp. D3 | reverse complement strand
AAACCGATGACCGTGTCGTGCATGGACTCTAATTTCGAGAAGCAAATAGTTTGTTGATTAGCAAGATTCTTCAGCTTGGCGAAGCCAAGTTGCAGGACGGGGTTTACTGGTAACGGCGGCACACGCAGGTGCATGGGAAGTGTATCAAGATGAAATCGTCGGTTGAAGCGATAAACAAACGCACTCAGATAGCGTGTACCGTATTTGGCAAAGTTGAAAGCATGATAACTCCCCCCAAACTGGTTTTAAGATTACCCAATAGCGTGTTAATCCACCTAAATTCTGGCATCTCTTTTGGTTTGCGACCACCTGCGATAATGGCTTGGTGTTGGCAGCCTGCATCGAGTACGCCCGTAAAACAGCTCAGCCCATCGGACATGACAACGCAACCTAGACTCAGGTCTTGCTTTGCCCATTTGACAATGGCTTTGCTGGTAAAACCTGAAACGGGAGTCATTTTGAGGTACATCGAATGCCCTTCGGTGTTAAGCGAAACCGCCGCCACAAAAGAAACCTTGTT
>MBQZ01000006.1 GCA_002134785.1 Crenothrix sp. D3 | reverse complement strand
TTCGGTCAACTGTTTGTGTGTTTTCATCGCTTATCCATCTTTGGTCGGATTGAGAGGGGATGAAACTATAGCAGTTGACCCCTTCTAAATCTCTAAAAACGAATTGCATTTGTTAGTTGAATCTAAGTTTCAAAATATGGAATGATTTGTGCTTTTATTATTTGGTGAGTAGTCACAGAAAAAGCTGTTATTACAAAAAGCCAAATTAACCATCGGGTAATAGGAAGAAAGATTATGACCATTCGCGTCGCCATCCGTCACAAAACGGTATACAACTTCGATAGACCTGTTTCACTATCGCCTCATGTATTTCGCTTGCGTCCAGCAGTACATAGCCAAACGCCTATCAAGGGTTATGCTTTGCGCATTGAACCCAAAGATCATTTTATTAATTGGCAGCAAGACCCGTTTGGCAATCTACTTGCCCGCGTAGTGTTTCCCAATAAATGTGAACGCTTGAGCGTTGAAGTAGAAGTCATTGCTGATATGACGGTGATTAATCCCTTTGATTTTTTTGTGGAAGATTATGCCGAAAACTATCCCTTTAACTATGACGCGCTCACACTGAAAGAGCTACAGCCGTATCTGGAAATCACTGAAAAAGGCGCGTTATTAACCCAGTGGGTAAAAGAGTTTGATATTAGCAAGCGGTCTATTAATGATTTTTTAGTCGATATTAATCGCAAAGTATTTGAAACGCTTAGCTATAACATACGCATGGAAGTGGGTATTCAAAGCTGTGAAGAAACGCTCACTATTCGTAGTGGTTCATGTCGGGATTCAGCGTGGTTATTAGTACAAGTGCTACGTCATCTTGGCTTAGCGGCGCGGTTTGTATCGGGTTATTTAGTACAGCTTACCGCTGATATAAAATCTCTCGATGGCCCTTCTGGCCCTGAAAATGATTTCACCGATTTACACGCGTGGACGGAAGTGTATATTCCGGGTGCAGGCTGGATAGGGCTAGATCCTACCTCAGGATTATTGACAGGTGAAGGGCATATTCCATTGGCGTGTACCCCTGATCCTGCTAGTGCCGCACCTGTTACAGGCGGTACGGATAAGTGCGAAGTAGCGTTTGAATTTAGTAATACTGTCATGCGTCTGCATGAAGATCCGCGTGTCACGAAACCCTATACCGATGAGCAGTGGTATCGCATTGATGCCTTAGGTCAAGCGGTTGATAATCGCTTAATGGAAGATGATGTTCGCCTAACGATGGGTGGTGAACCGACTTTTGTGTCAGTCGATGATATGGAAGGTGATGAGTGGAACACGCACGCTGATGGTGCAAACAAGCGGGAACGCGCCCAACAATTGACCATTCGGCTGCGTGATGTGTTTGCTAAAGGTGCGATGCTGCATTATGGTCAAGGCAAATGGTATCCAGGTGAGCCGTTGCCGCGTTGGCAATATGGCATTTTTTGGCGTAAAGATGGCGAAGCGGTGTGGCGTAATTCCAATTTACTGGCGGATATAAATAAAGATTACGGGCATACCGTTGAACACGCGTGGCAATTTATTCAGCAACTCGGTCAACGCTTGGGTTTGCCCTCTCGCTACGTCGTCACCGCGTTTGAGGATAGTTTTTATCATCTCTGGCAAGAAGGCAACCTGCCTACTAATATTGACCCGTTAAACAGTAATTTAAAAGATTCAATTGAACGTAAAACGCTCACTAAACTATTGGATACAGGGTTAAATCAGCCCGCAGGCTTTACCTTGCCGCTTAAATGGAACTGGCTTGAACAATGCTGGAAAAGTGGCCCGTGGGATTTTCGCCGTGGTGCAATGTTTTTAGTGCCGGGTAATTCACCGATGGGAATGCGCTTACCCTTAGACAGCTTACCGTGGGTCGCGCCTGATAAACGTGAGACCAATGAACAGCAAAGCCTGTTTGAAGACTTACCCGAATTGGGCGATTATTATGGCGAAGTAACGCGTCGCTACAGCCACATCGAAGCCAAAATCAACGCGCATCCAGAAATCATTGAACAACAAGCAGGTGATGATGACACCGTGGAAGTTGAAGTGCCGCATACCGCGCTGTGTGTGGAAGCAAGAGACGGTCGGTTATACATTTTCATGCCTCCGCTAACTTCTCTGGAACATTACCTTGAATTGGTGGCAGCGATTGAAGCCACCGCTGATAATCTGGCACTGCCTATCGTTATGGAAGGTTATGAGCCGCCGCGTGATTATCGTATTGAACGCTTAATGGTTACACCTGATCCAGGTGTAATTGAAGTCAATATTCACCCGTCTAAAACATGGCAAGAATTAGTCGAAAAAACGACTGTTCTTTACGAACAAGCCCATCAAACCCGACTGGGTACAGAAAAGTTTATGCAGGATGGTCGTCATACAGGTACAGGCGGCGGCAATCACATTACAATGGGCGCGGAAATGCCCACTGATAGCCCGTTATTGCGCCGTCCTGATTTATTACGCAGTTTGATTACTTACTGGCAACATCATCCTGGGTTATCGTATTTATTTTCTGGGATGTTTATTGGCCCAACCAGTCAAGCACCGCGTGTTGACGAAGGGCGTGATGAAAAACTGTATGAATTGGAAATTGCCTTTCAACAAATTCCAGAAGGTGAAATCCCTGAACCGTGGTTAGTGGATAGATTACTGCGTCATTTAATGACCGACATTACAGGCAATACCCATCGCTCTGAGTTCTGTATTGATAAACTGTATTCACCTGATAGTTCCACAGGACGCTTGGGTATTTTAGAATTACGCTCGTTTGAAATGCCGCCTCATGCTCAAATGTCATTGGTGCAGACGCTATTATTACGCTCGCTGATTGCGTGGTTTTGGCGCGAACCCTATAAGCACGACTTAGTGCGCTGGGGAACAGAACTGCATGATCGTTTTATGTTGCCGCATTATGTTCGCGAAGATATGAAGCAAGTCACTAAAGACTTGCAACGCGCAGGTTTTAATTTTGAACTAGAATGGCTAGACCCATTTTTTGAATTCCGTTTTCCACGTTATGGCAATACACTGGTCGATGGTATTGATATGGAACTGCGTTTTGCCATTGAACCGTGGCACGTTCTCGGTGAAGAAATGAGCAGTACAGGCACAGCGCGTTATGTCGATTCTTCGGTGGAACGGGTACAAATATTGGTGACGGGCTTTACTGAAAGTCGTTATCTGATTACTTGTAACGGTAGACGCGTGCCGATGCGTAAAACAGGGCGCAATGGTGAATTTGTCGCGGGGGTACGTTATCGTGCATGGCAACCGCCGTCTGCCTTACATCCAACGATTGCACCGCATACACCGCTAGTGTTTGATGTGATTGATACTTGGAACGGGCATTCAGTTGGCGGTTGTACTTATTTTGTCGCCCACCCTGGTGGACGTAGTTATGATGATTTCCCTGTTAATGATTATGCAGCCGAAACGCGGCGCATGACGCGGTTTTGGGATTATGGTCATACCCCAGGTGTTATTTACCCCCCAGTGGAAGAATTAAGTGCTGAGTATCCATTTACGTTGGATTTACGCCATCGTAATCGTTAATTAATTGGAGATTGTCTATATGAGCGATAAATTAAAAGTATTAAACCCAGCTACCTTAACGCTGGAAGATAAAACCTATTCTTTGCCTACTTATGAAGGCATTGAAGGTGAAAGAGCCATTGATATTACCAAGTTACGCAGCCAAACGGGCTACATCACCTTAGATGATGGTTACGGCAATACAGGCGCGTGTGAAAGTGCTATTACGTTTATTGATGGCGACAAAGGCATATTACGGTATCGCGGTTACCCAATAGAAGAATTGGCAGAAAAGTCACGCTTTACCGAAGTATCGTATTTACTGCTCTATGGTGAATTGCCCACCAGCGAACAATTATTAACGTTTTCAACTCGTCTTAATGAGTCATCCATTATTCATGAAGACGTACATCATTTTTTTAACGGCTTTCCGCGTGGTTCTCATCCGATGGGCATTCTTGCGACAATGGTTGCCTCGTTATCGACGTTTTATCCCGTGCCAGATCGGTTAGATGAAGACACTGAAATACAAATTGTGGCTAACTTAGTGTCACAAGTGCGTACCATCGCCGCGTTTTCGTATAAAAAATCCATCGGCGAGCCGTTGGTTTATCCCTCTATTAAATATCGCTACACCTGTAATTTTTTGAACATGATGTTCTCTTCGCCCGTGCGAGATTATCAGCTTGACCCTGATATTGTTGATGCAATTGATATGTTATTGATACTGCACGCCGATCATGAACAGAATTGCAGTACCTCATCGGTGCGTACCGCAGGTTCGAGTATGGCGAATGTCTATGCGGTCATTACCGCTGGGATTGCTGCACTCTGGGGGCCGCGTCACGGCGGTGCGAATCAAGAAGTGATTAAAATGCTGGAGCAAATTCACGCAGAGGGCGGTGACGGCACGGAATTTATTAATCAGGCAAAAGATAAAAATTCAGGTAAGCGGTTAATGGGTTTTGGGCATCGGGTGTATAAGAACTTCGACCCGCGTGCAATGGTCTTAAAACAGCATTGCGATAAACTCCTGAATAAACGGGGTGTTAATGATCCCTTACTGGATATTGCTAGACGTTTAGAAGAAATTGCCCTGAAAGATGATTATTTTATCTCTCGTAACTTATATCCAAACGTGGATTTTTATTCAGGTCTAATATTACGCGCGGCGGGTATTCCCACCAATATGTTCACCGTGTTATTCGCCATTGGGCGTATGCCAGGTTGGTTAGCCCATTGGCGAGAAATGATACACGGCGAAACAGTCACTATTTATCGTCCCCGTCAGATATACACGGGCGAAACTTTGCGCCATTACAAAGACATTAATCAACGATAAGGAATCAGTGTGGGTAACACCAACCGTCCCGCTAATGATATTGGTGCGCAATATTATGCAACGCAACTGGGCATCTACGACGAGATGTACGCCACTGAAAATAAAGTGTTGCCGTATTGGGAACGCTTTATGGACGCGCTTGATAGGTTGGGTAGCGAAAAAATTGAAGCGCGGCGTAGAGAAGCACAACGTTTATTGCGGGAAAATGGGGTTACTTACAATGTCTATGGTGACGCACAAAATCTAACACGCCCTTGGCGGCTAGATCCTGTGCCGTTACTCATTAGCAGTGAAGAATGGCAGGTAATTGAAGCGGGACTTCAACAACGTGCCAAGTTACTCGACCTCATACTAAAAGATATTTACGGCAAGCAAACTTTGTTAAAAAAAGGGCTGTTACCCGCTGAGCTGATTTTTGGTCATGAAGGTTTTTTACGTCCTTGTGTTGATACTTTACCCAATCAACAGCGACATTTAACCCTGTATTCAGCCAATCTTGCTAGAGGCCCTAACGGGCGAATGTGGGTATTGGATGATAGGGCGCAAGCTCCCTCTGGTTCTGGTTACGCCTTAGAAAACCGTATGGTCATGATGCGCGTGTTACCTGATATTTTTCGGGAAACTCAGGTGCATCGTTTGGCAGGTTTTTTCAAGGCACTGCGTAAAGGGCTTACCGATATTGCACCACACAATAAAGAAGACCCGCGTATTGTGATACTTACACCTGGCCCGCTTAATGAAACTTACTTTGAACACGCCTATTTAGCGGCTTATTTGGGTTTTACGTTAGTTCAAGGTGGCGATTTAACCGTGCGTGATGGGCGAGTATGGCTTAAATCCTTAGCAGGTTTGCAAGCGGTCGATGTGATTTTACGCCGTGTTGATGACTCTTTTTGTGATCCGTTGGAATTACGCAGTAGCTCACAACTCGGTGTTGCGGGATTATTGGAAGTGGTGCGGCGCGGTAATGTCGCGATTGCTAATCCATTGGGTAGCAGTATTTTGGAAAATCCTGCGTTGCTGGCATTTTTGCCCAGATTATCACGGCATTTTTTAAATGAAGAACTGAAATTATCCTCAGTGGCAACGTGGTGGTGCGGACAACGCCGTGAGCGTGATTTTGTCCTGCAAAATCTTGATAGACTGGTTATTAAACCCATTAATCGTAGTCACGATACGCACGCTGTGTTTGGTGGTTTGTTAAGTAGCAAAGAAAAAGACCTATTGCGCAGTCAAATTTTAGCGAAACCACATAGTTTTATCGGACAAGAACAAGTCATTTTTTCCACTTTACCCGCGTTTATTGACCATCGTATCGAACCGCGTAACGCGGTGTTACGCACCTTTGCCGTTGCTGATGGCGATGATTATGTAGTGATGCAAGGTGGGCTGACAAGGGTTGCACGGCAAAAAGATAATTTTATTGTGTCCAGTCAAGCAGGCGGTATCAGTAAAGATACTTGGGTCTTAGCGACTGAACCTGACAAACCCGTCAGTATATGGACGCAACCTAAACGCAATCAACTCATTGAACCTGTCATTGAACCCTTAACCAGCCGTGCCGCTGATAATTTGTTTTGGGTCGGTCGCCATCTTGAACGAGTGAAAACCATCTCAAGACTGTTGCGTACCGTCTTACGAAAATTAAGAGCCACCGTTGAATTTAAAGACTCCGTTGATTATGAATGTCTGCAAGTTTTATTACGCGCTTTCACTCAGGTCACAGGCACTTATCCTGGTTTTATAAAATGCGATGCACAAGTGCTGAAAGCACCACAGAATGAATTGCTCTCACTGGCTAAAGACAGTCACCGCAATGGCTCACTCACGGCGAATATTCAAGCCTTTGTCCAATCTGCATTCAGTATTCGTGATTTTTGGTCACAAGATACATGGCGCAGTGTCGATAATATTCAACACCGATGGCAACAACGGGTTGTTAATAATGACACCACTATTGAACAGTTACAGACTAATCTCGATGATTTAATTACGGGTATTGTCGCTTTTACAGGGTTAACCAGTGAAAGCATGACGCGTGAAGCGGCTTGGTTAATGCTGGACAGCGGACGCAGATTGGAATGTGCGTTGACGCTGATTGCCTTGCTTAGATCAACACTGGCATCACGACACGAAGACGCATTACAGATTCAAGTGCTGGAAGCCGTGCTAGTATCAGCGGACAGTTTAACGATTTACCAACGCCGCTACCGTTGTTCTATTCAGTTATCCTTAGTGCTGGAGTTATTGTTATTAGACGAATCACATCCGCGCTCACTGGCTTACCAATTGTGTCAACTATCCGCGCACATAGGCGCGTTGCCACGCACTAAAGGCAAAAAATACTTGAGCGAAGAGGAACGATTAATTTTAAAAGCCTACACGGATTTACGGTTGTGTACAGTGTTTGAATTAACTCAAGTCGATGAAAGTGATGGCATTTACACCCACTTTGATCAATTGCTCGCCAATACGTCCAAGTTATTATGGCAACTTGCCGATGTAATTGCTGATGCGTATTTTAGCCACTCGCAAACTTCGCAGCTTATCATCGCTAACACACCAGAGAACGAACTGTGAAATACCGTATTACCCACACCACACACTATCACTACAGCCAGTCAGTCGGACTCTGTCAAAACGAAGCCCGATTACAGCCGCGTAATTTCTGGCGGCAACAGTGTCACCATAGTCACTTTGATATTCAGCCGCCACCCACGGATTTTCGTGAATGGATTGATTTTTTCGGTAATCACATTACTTATTTCGCTATTCAGCAACCCCATACCCAGCTGACTGTGACTGCCATCAGTGAAGTGACGATATTTCCCCGACGAAATAATGTCGATTTATTAAATCAAATAACGTGGGAGCAAGTCAGCGGTCTATTCCAAGACACATTGTTGCAAGGGCAAGCACAAAGTCAGCAGGGACAAAATCAAAGTCAGTTATCAAACCAAGAACAATCGTTTGAAATACTGGATGCGCGGCAATACCTGCTCGACTCACCGATGATTACTGTTACGCCTGAACTGGCTAACTACGCGCAACCGTCATTTCTAGCTAATCGTCCTTTAGTCGATGTGGTAAATGACTTAATGCAGCGTATTTATAAAGAGTTTACTTATGACCCAAGTTTTACCACCATTGCTACGCCGTTATCCGATGTACTGAGCCATCGGCGCGGTGTTTGTCAGGATTTTGCCCATTTAGCCATTGGCTGTTTGCGTGCCTATCACATTGCCGCACGGTATATCAGTGGTTATATAGAAACCGCAACCGAGGCAGGGCAACCGCGCTTGGTTGGCGCGGATGCTTCACACGCGTGGTTTTCCGTGTACATTCCTAATACAGGCTGGTTAGATTTTGATCCCACCAATAATACTGTGCCACTAGATCAACATATTACCTTGGCATGGGGACGTGATTATGCCGATGTGACCCCGCTAAAAGGTATTGCGTTTGGTGGTGGGCAACATACTTTATCGGTATCGGTGGATGTATTACGGTTGGAATAATTTTTTAACTTGATGGAGATTGTATGAGTACCATTCATTTTATCGGCGGTGAAAAAGGCGGCGTAGGCAAATCAGTGGTTGCCCGATTATTAGCGCAATACATGATTGATAATGAAATCCCCTTTATCGGTTTTGATACCGATAGATCGCATGGTTCATTACTACGTTTTTACACTGACTATGCGTCACCCACTATTATTGATGATTACCAAAGTTTGGATGCCATTATAGAAACCGCCTCAGAAAATCCAGAACAACGCATTTTAGTGGATCTCGCTGCCCAAACCCATCACCCGTTGGCACAATGGATAGACGAATCGGGTGTGCTGGAATTAGCAAAAGAGCTGGATATTAAGGTGTGCTATTGGAATGTCATGGATTCGGGCAAAGATTGCGTTGATTTACTCAATAAACTGCTGGATAAATTCCGCACTCGCGTTAATTATGTGCTGGTGCAAAATCAACTTCGTGATGAAAAATTCACTATTCTGGAATCATCGGGGGTTAAAGAGCGAGCGTTGGCGTTTGATGCCAAAGTAATCACGTTAAAACGGCTACACGCACCCGTTATGACTAAAATTGATAGCAATAGCTACAGTTTTTGGGCAGCAAAAAACAAAGATACTGAGAGCCTGAGTGCATTGGGTTTACTGGAAAGACAACGGGTTAAAATCTGGCTAAACCATGCGTACAAAGAAATTGAGTTGATTGGTATTTAAAGTAAGACAGGCTAAGCCCAGATGAAATTGAAAGTAAGTTGTAATCTTTGTTTCGAGAGTGTTGAATCGAGCTTTTTAATTTTAATGTTGCGTCCTTTCAGAGGCTATCAGCAATGGATTAATAGTGAGGTGTATGACATTGAACCTGCGATACCGCTGATAGAAACGACAGACAGCTTTGGTAATTCGTGTCAGCATCTGATTACACCTGTCGGTGATATGTTAATTAATACCTCGGCGGAAGTTGTGGTGGCAGATAGTATTGATGTTGTCTTTGGTGCTTGTTTTGTTGAAATACAGCATCTTCCCAATGATGTACGTTGCTTTTTGTTACCTAGTCGCTATTGTGAATCCGACCGCTTTGGCAATCTTGCCAGAGAAATAACTGCTGATACGCTGTTAGGTTACGATCAAGTCAGCAAAATTAATGACTGGGTTCGAGCGTCTATCAGTTACACACCTGGCAGTAGTGAATTCCCGCTATCAGCGACTGAAATTTATCATCTAGGGCATGGTGTATGCAGAGACCTCGCGCAAGTCGCTATCGCCTTATGCCGTAGTATCAGCATACCCGCACGATTAGTAGTAGGTTATTTGTATAATTTACAACCGATGGATTTACACGCGTGGTTTGAGGCTTATGTCGGTGGTCGCTGGTACACGTTTGATCCCACGCAAAATGACTTACAAGGCGGCAGAGTCATTATTGCTTTTGGACGCGATGCAGCAGATGTGTCTATATTTCATCAATTTGGTTCAGGTTGTCAACTGAACAGCATGGACGTTAGTGTTGATTTGCTGGATAATTAACCATTACAATTTTAATAACAATGATTAAACGCACATGACTTATTGTATTGCAGCTTCCATAGACGAAGGACTTATTTTGGTTTCTGATTCAAGAACCAATGCGGGTATTGATAATGTCAGTACACATGGCAAAATGCACGCCTTTGATACCATCAGTGATCGTAAGATTGTTTTACTGTGTGCAGGTAATTTGGCAACGACGCAAGCGGTATTAGAGCAGCTACATCGTGACAAAATAAAAAATGCGCCTGTCAATTTTAATACCGTAGAAAGCCTGTTTGAAGCAGCAGAATATTTAGGTCATGTCAGCGTTGAAAAACAGCGGCAACATTCTAATTCGCAAGGACAGTCGGCATTTAACGCCTCTGCCAGCTTTATTTTAGCGGGGCAAATCGGTAGCGATCCACACGGTGCTTATATGGTTTATGCAGAAGGTAATACCATCACCAGTTCAGCGAACACGCCTTTTTTACAAATTGGTGAAAGCAAATACGGCAAACCGATATTGGATAGATTCCTTAAATTAAATTCCTCAATAGACGAAGCAGCACGGTGTTGTTTAGTGTCTATGGACTCCACCATCCGCAGTAATGCCAGTGTTGGCGCACCCGTGGAAATGTTAATTTATCGTAAAAATAGTTTTAGTCTGAAAGAATATTATTGCTTTGACGATGATGATGACTATATGTTGCAGCTCAGACGCAGTTGGGAAACCAAACTGCGTGAAGCAATGGCAGCATTACCTAGTTTGAACAAAGAGACCATTAAACCGATGCGCATTGATTTGTAATATATGGCTTGAGTGTAATTGATAGCCCTAAAAATGCCCAATACACCACATAGGAATTCTTTGATAATTAATTACACTGATAAACCCCTGATTATGGGAATTTTAAATGTCACGCCCGATAGTTTTTCGGATGGTGGCAAATATGCGAATGTCACAACAGCGGTTGAGCAGGCGCGGTCTATGATAGCGCAGGGCGTTGATATTATTGACATCGGCGGTGAATCGACGCGTCCGAATGCTGAACCTGTTCCTGTTTTAGAACAAATCCAGCGCGTAGTACCTGTGATTCAAGCTATTCGGCAATTCAGCGCGGTGTTAATTAGTATTGACACGATGTCTAGTGAAGTCGCGGCGGCAGCATTAACAGCGGGTGCGAATTTGATTAATGATGTGTCTGCTGGTTTAAACGACCCCGCCATTTTAACGGTTGCAGCCACTCAAAACGTGCCGATTATTTTAATGCACAGTAAAGGCACACCTAAAACGATGCAGGATAATCCGCACTATGACAATGTGGTGCAAGAGGTTATTGACGCATTGCAACAACGCATTAACGCTGCGTTAAGTGCGGGTATTCAACGCGAGAATATTATTCTTGATGTCGGTATCGGTTTTGGCAAACGCAAACAGGATAATCTGGATTTATTGGCGCATTTAGCGGATTTTGTCGCGCAGGGTTTTCCTGTGTTATTGGGGACAAGCCGCAAGCGATTTATGGGAACGATTTGTGATGTTAGCGAACCGTCTGAATTAGTCACAGCCACTGCGGTGACGACAGCATTAGGGGTGATGGCGGGTGTACAGTTATTTCGTGTCCATGATGTAAAAGAAAACCGCCACGCGGTTGATGTGGCGTGGGCAATTAAACAAAGTCGGGGCGTTTAGCGTAAAATACCGCTTATTTTTCACCCCGATGTAGAGTGTTATTGTGATTGAACAAATCAATGCGTTATTGCCGCAAACCCAATGCGGACAATGCGGTTATAAAGGTTGTCGCCCTTATGCAGAAGCGATAGCCGCTGGGCTTGCTGATATTAATCAATGCCCACCGAGCGGTGATGAGGGTATTAGTGAATTAGCTGCGTTATTAGGTGTAGCAGCTAAACCGCTGAATCCAGATTTTGGTGAACATAAGCCCAAAAGCGTTGCCTTTATTATTGAGCAAGATTGTATTGGCTGTGTGAAATGTTTGGCAGTTTGCCCTGTGGATGCGATTTTAGGCGCGGCAAAATTTATGCACACGGTGATAACCGCTGAATGTACGGGCTGTGAATTGTGTATCGCGCCCTGCCCTGTCGATTGTATTGTCATGCAGCCTGTTGAAGAATTATCTGTAACTGAAAAACGTATTGCTGCCCAACACGCGCAGCAACGTTATGAAACGCGTTGTAAGCGTAAAGCACAAGAAGATTTCGACAAAGCCGAGCGACAAAAAAAACAACGACTGGCGTTAAAAATGAAATCCGCATGAATAAACAACAGCGGCTGGCTATGTTTGACCGACTGGCGATTGCGATACCTGAACCGAGTACCGAACTGCACTATAACAGCCCGTTTGAATTGCTGATTGCGGTGGTGTTATCCGCACAAGCCACTGACAAAGGCGTGAATAAAGCCACGGCTAAACTGTTTCCTGTTGCCAATACCCCCGACGCTATTCTTGCCTTGGGTGTTGACGGTTTAAAAGAATTTATTAAAACCATCGGCTTGTTTAACAGCAAAGCTAAACATATTATCAGCTTGTGCCACCGCTTATTAACCCACCATGCAGGACAAGTGCCGAATACCCGCGCTGAGTTGGAAGCGTTGGCAGGCGTGGGACGAAAAACCGCTAATGTGATGCTCAACACCGCGTTTGGGCAACCAACTATTGCGGTTGATACCCATATTTTTAGAGTGGCGAACCGCACAGGGCTTGCTAAAGGTAAAAATGTCTTAGAAGTCGAACTGGGCTTAATGAAAAACGTCCCTAAGCAACATCAACAAGATGCGCATCATTTGTTGATTTTGCATGGGCGTTATACCTGTACAGCGCGTAAACCACGCTGTCAGGACTGTGTTATTGCTGATTTGTGTGAATTTGAACTGAAATTGATTGTTTAACAGTAAAACAATATTTATCTACTATTAAGAAGGGTTTGTTATGATACAAGACATTCGGTGCTTGTCATGTATCGAGATGCTTCTCAGCTTACATCGCTGAGAGTAAGTTATAAAAATTTTTTTAACCAACACTTAGGATATTCAACATGAAAAAAATCAATAAAACGCCTTTAGCTGCGGCGATGGGCGTTGCTTTTATCTCAACATTTGCGATGACAGCAGCAAATGCAGAAGCCAGTCCTTTTGGCATGACTGAATTATCACAAGGCTATATGCAGGTTGCAGAAGCGGATAAAGCGGCAGAAATGGCGTGTGGCGCGAACATGAAAATGGATGATGCAACTAAAGCTAAAATACCTGAAGGCGCGTGTGCAGGTGCGAAGCATCCTACTGAAGAAAAACACGTGATGGGTCAACAACCCGCCGCCGCTACCAAAGCCCCTGAAGGTAAATGTGGCGACATGATGGACGGCGACAAAATGAAAAAAGGCATGGAAGCGGCCTGCGGCGCAATGATGAAAGGTAAAGAAGGCGCGTGCGGTGCGATGGGTGCTGGCGAATCCATGAAAGGCAAAGAAGGTGCATGTGGTGCAGCAATGAAAATGCCAGAAGGCAAATGTGGCGACCAATGTGGCGAAGCCATGAAAAATTGCTCAGATGCTAAAGCCAAAGAAGGTTCATGTGGCGCGGCAATGAAAGGTTGCGGCGAAGGCATGGTCGGCTGCGGCGAAATGATGAAAGGTAAAGAAGGCGCGTGTGCAGCAAATAAAGCAGCACCTGCCGCAGAAAAAGCAATAGGAACTAAAGTAATTCCTGCTGTTCCAGCTACTCACTAATCTGAGTTTTTGTAGAGTGGGTTAGCGGATAGCGTAACCCAACATTTCTACGATTGTGTTGGGTTACGGCTAACGCCTAACCCAACCACCATCCACTCTCTTTATTCCATAGGTGTTCTCATGGACACAACCCAAAATCTCATTCACGGTGCTGGCTTAGGTTTACGTCGCTCTTTTTTAAGTGAAATTGTCAGCGCACCACCAAAAGAGGTTGGCTTTTACGAAGTCGCCCCCGAAAATTGGATGACTATCGGCGGCAAATACGGCAAACAGTTTCGCGCTATGACTGAGCGATTTGATTTTGTCTGTCACGGTTTATCGTTATCCATCGGTAGCACTGACCCATTAGATGAACAATTCGTCCGTGATTTAAAACAGTTCATGCGTGAACATGATATTAAATTTTACAGCGAACATTTAAGCTATTGCAGCAAAGACGGGCATTTATACGACCTCATGCCGATACCGTTTACCCAAGAAGCGGTACATCATGTCGCCGCGCGTATTCGCCGCGTACAAGACATACTGGAACACAAAATCGCCATCGAAAACGTCTCTTATTACGCTATTCCTAGTCAAGAAATGACCGAGATTGATTTTTTCAATGCAGTAATTACAGAAGCCGATTGTGATGTGCTGATCGACATCAACAACATCTACGTCAACAGCGTCAATCACCGTTACGATGCCGAAGCCTTTTTAAAAGCCATGCCCGCGCACCGTGTTGCCTACGCCCATATTGCAGGGCATTATGTCGAAGCCGAAGATTTTTTAGTCGATACTCACGGCGCGGATATTATTGATCCTGTGTGGAAATTATTAGCCAAAGCCTACGAACTTTACGGCGTATTCCCGACTTTATTAGAACGTGATTTTAACCTGCCCGCCTTATCGGAACTGGTCAAAGAAGTCCAAACCATTAGCCAAATTCAACACGCGTGGACACATCAACATGAAAAACAGTCTGCCTAGTTTCGACAGCAAACAACGCGAATTTACTGCCTATATCCGTGACCCTGAACACAATCCAGTACCTGAGGGCATACAACAACAGCGCATGGCAATGTATCGGGAACTGTTTTTCAATAACATCAACGGTTTTCTCGCCAGCAACTTTCCCGTATTACGCACACTACTCAATGATGAACAATGGTTTGCATTAGCACAGGATTTTTTTGCTCACCATAGCAGTCAGTCACCGTATTTTGCTGAAATTCCCGAAGAATTTTTGGCGTTTTTAGAACATGAGCGTGATAACGCCGATGATTACCCATTCATGTTAGAACTGGCACATTATGAATGGGTGGAAATGGCGTTAGCTATCTCCAAAGAAGAGCCTGTGATTAATGATGCAAAACTAACACTAGAAACCCGCGTCCAATTATCCCCATTGGCGTGGTCACTCGCCTATCAATATCCTGTCCATAAAATATCCCCTGATTTTTTACCCACAACACTGCCTGAACAACCAACCTGCCTGATTGTCTACCGTGATGCACACGATAACGTACATTTTATGGAAATCACCCCCCTCACCTACCGCTTATTAGCGATGATTGAGGAGCAAGAAAACATGATTGTCACCGATTGTTTACAGCAACTGATTCAAGAAACCCAGCATTCAAATCCTGAATTGATGATGACAGCGGGCTTGCAGATACTCACGGAATTGGCGAAGAAAATGATTGTTGTCTTAATGTAGAGGGGTTACTACCTTTCAACAATCCGAGTAAAATCAAATATATACCGATTGGCTCATATCGTGTTTTGAGGACATGATAAAATCGGCGTTGGCGCATAAATAAAGTCATGTAACATCATAAAAAATAAAGAGATTTTTTGTTATGAATTTCTGATATAGTAAAAAAATGAGCATTTCCCATCAAAAAAATCAAAGTAAAATATTGATTGATAAGTGTTTTATTCATGCACCAACGCCGATTAACATTAAACTTTTCTGAGTAAATTATCCAACCAAGACACAGGTAAAAAGCGTTTAAGAGTGGCAAATAAATAGGTAGGCAAAGTAACGTAATAGCGTATTTTTGGGCGTTTAGCTTCTAAAGCGTGGATGACTTTTTCGGTAACGGCGGAGGCAGGTAAGGTGAAAATCACTGCTGCACCTTCTGTTTGTAGGCGTTCTTCCATTACCTGATAAGTGTTTTTGTGAACACTGTGTTCAGCATCAATGTTTTTCTTATACAAGGCAAAACTGTTTTTTCTAAAGTTCGTTAAAATTGGGCCCGGTTCTATCAGGGAAATATGAATGCCTGTGCCATACAGTTCTAATCGTAGCGTATCGGCTAAACCTTCCAAAGCAAATTTACTGGCGTTATACGCGCCGCGATAACGCATGGCAACTAGCCCTAATACTGAACTGTTGTAAATAATACGCCCCTGCCCTTGTTCACGCATCACGGGAACGAGTAAATTGGTCAATTCATGCGTACCAAATACATTGGTTTCAAATTGATAGCGTAATACCTCACGACTGACATCTTCCACCGCGCCCGCTTGACCAAACGCGCCATTATTGAATAACGCATCACAACGTCCGCCTGTTAATTCCAGCATTTTTTTAACGGCTTGTTGAATACTGAGACTATCGGCTAAATCGAGTTGTAGTGCGGTGAATCCTTGCTGTGTTAAACGCGCCACATCGTCTGGATTTCTCGCGCTAGCAATGACATGATGTCCTCGGCTTTTTAAAGCAACGGCAGCATTGTAACCAATACCAGAGGAACAGCCCGTAATTAATATGGTTTTGAGTGGTGTCATGCGCTGGATTAGTTTTTTAAGTCCTGCTCAGTAAAGGAGAAAACTTTACTACTACTGCAATTAACGACGAAAGTTAGCATCGTTTTAGTGCTTTTAGCATCTAATTCCGATGATTCAACGCGCCCACATTGATTAGATGCTAAAGCTTTTTCGGCTGCCACTCGTCTTAAACGCTCAACGGCATCTAGTCTATCCCGATAGTTTTTGACTAACTCAGATAATTTGTCTGGCGCGTAAGGTGGAATAGCAAAAGCTGAATATTTTGTTGGGTTACTTTTAATCAATGATTGATTACTTTCACTCTCAGCTATTGCCACTTTATCAACATTCGCTTGTTTTTCTAGCTCTTGTTGTTTGGTTAGTTTTTGTGTATCAAATTTGGCTTGCTCTTCTTTTTGTTTCAACTCCTGTTGTTGTTTTTTCTCGTCCAAATTAATAGAACCACCTGTTGTAATATTAAGTGTACTGTTAATAAACCCTACAGCGCAGGGACTGGATTGATAGTCCTTTTTTCCAGACGGATCAACACATTTATAAATATTGTTAGCGGCGAAGACACTGGAAGAAACAAAGCAGCCTAACATAATCAGTGTAAATCTCATTTTTCCTCCAAGGCAAATAGATTAATCATAGTATTTTTAAAATCACTTCTATCTATTGATAAAAAGTCATCATAAGAAAGGGTTAATGGTAACACTAAGCAAGAACCTTGAGACATAAAAAAGCGTGAAAGTTAGCTGATTAAAATACTTCATCTGCGTATCATCGTTAAAATTAAGTGAGTCGTCTTTTTTTTGTTTAGAATAGCGTAAGTCAACGCGGATTCAACTCTCAACTTTTATGATAAACCAACGTTTATTCACTCGCATTATTATAGCGTTACTGATTGTAGTTAGTTTATCGGCACTCACAATTTATAGTTTGCCGATTATAGTACAATCAAAAATACTCGCCATTATTGAACAAGAAACCAATCGAAAAGCCTCGCTTAATAAAATTCGTGTGTCATTTTTGCCGCTCACTATTCAATTACAACAGTTTGCTATACCAGAAACTGACGGCAAGCCATTTGCCAGTTTTGATAGTCTTTATATTTCAATCAATGCCCTGCAATCACTCAAACAGTCGATGTTGGTTTTTGACAAAGTCGCCTTAGTTAAACCTATTATTCATTTAATTAAACAAAAAAATGGATCGTTTAATTTCGACAGTTTGGTTAAGAAAAAAGACGATAATCAGCAAGAAAACGCCATTTTTCCAGTCAGCATTACAAAACTATCGTTATCAGAAGGTAATTTAATCTGGGAAGACTCCTTTATTAAAGAGTCCGTTCAACCCATTAATCTCACTGTTGACAATTTGAGCACCGCACCTAATGAAAAATGCCAGACTACATTACAACTTAGTCTCGCTTCAGGCGGGCAATTAAACTGGCAAAGTGAAACAAGTATCAATCCTCTGCATTCAACAGGTCATATTCAACTGAATAATATAAAACTACCGCGTTTGTTGGCAGTCGTTTCTCCAGAAATGAAGACCACTAATTTTAATGGTGATACACTATTTGATAGCAATTATACCGTCAGTTATGCCGATAACCTGCTTAGCTTTGCCACCAATAAAACCCACATTGAATTACACAACTTTCAGTACACTGAAAAAGATCTTGTGGTTAAAGCCGTTAATGTTAGCCACGAAGCTGATATTAAAATAACCGATACAAAAGATGGTTGGTTATTTGCTACTGATAAATCTAAATTTAATCTGCATAATTTTGACTTTTCTGAGCTAAACGCGAATAAAACCACCCTTAAAATACCCACACTTAGTCACGAAACTGATTTTAAAATTCGTTACGCACCTAAACCTAATGACTGGCAATTTACCGTTAATAAATCAACATTAACAGTAAACGATGGACAGTTTTCAATCGAGGGGCAAGCAAAGCTAGCGATTAAAGCGGCTAACTTAATTCATGGAGTTGATAAATACACCGCCAATTTTTCTAATCGTCGCTGGCAAATTTCCGCTAATAAAACCAAAATTGATGTCAGCGATGTCCAGATAGACCACTTAAGCACCCTCTTTAAAATTCCACTATTGTCTGTAGAAACAGCGATTAATCTGCCTATCACTGATAAGGGCGTACAGGTGAATCTTAAACAGGGAAAACTGAATAGTCAGCACATTCAATTGTTTGAAAAAACTCAGGATAAGCCACTGTTTGAAATCCCCACCCTCGCCCTGAATGGCGTTGATTTTAATCTCGATAAACAAGAATTTACCATTGACTCACTCACTGCCGATGGTGCTGATTTTCGTAGTTGGTTGAATCCCAAAGGGCTATTTAATTACCAAACTTTATTCCCTAATAACCAAATTGAAGAAAAACTTGCCATTGTTGAAGCCAAATCAGCTCCGTGGGCTATTAATATCAAACAGATTGCCCTCACTAATTTTGCCGCAACCTTTGAAGATAGAACCCTAAAAAAACCTGTGATGGTCATACTTAAACCTGTCGATTTTAATCTAACGGGTTATAGCAATAAAGTAGGAGTAAAACTGCCGTTTCAATTAAATGCGGGGATTAATAAAACGGGCAGTATTCAACTCAACGGTGACAGCACGCTTGAACCCTTTTCAGCGCGGCTTGCTATTAGTGCAAAAGCCATTGAGCTAGAGCCTTTTCAATCCTACCTAGAAAAAATCGCCCATTTGGACATTATCGACGGGCGGTTCGCCACAACTGGCAAACTTGCTATTGCGATACCCAATAATAAGCCGCTAGACCTTACCTTGACCAGTGACGTAAGCATTACCGATTTAATCACGCGTGATCAACAACGCCACAAAGACTTTATTACTTGGCAATCCTTAGTTTTAAAAGCGTTAGCGGTTGATTTACAAAAAGACAGCTATACCGCTGACACCTTGGTTATTCATAAACCCTACGCCAAAGTAACCATTAAAAAAGACAAAACAATCAATTTTTCTGACATTTTCATCAGCGACTCACAACCGACAACCCCGAAAACATCTAGTAAAGCAGTCACCAAACAACAGCAAGCCTATTTTAAATTAAATAAAGTACAAGTCATTAACGGGTCTTCTGACTTTGCCGATAAGTCATTGATTTTGCCCTTTGCCGCGCAAATAAACGGCTTAGATGGCGGGGCAAGTGATATTTCCTCAGACAAAAAATCGACCATTAAAGTGTCATTAACAGGCAACGCTTATGATTTAGCCCCCGTTGATATTGCGGGTCAAGTTAGCCCTTATCTGGGTAATTATGATTTGAATCTAAACTTTAAAGGAATGCCCATGCCATTAATGTCATCCTACATGGTCGAATTTGCAGGCTATAAAGTTGAAAAAGGCAAAATGTCACTGGGGCTAAAATACAAAGTTCTCAACGATGAACTCACCGCCAGCAACAACATTCTGATAGATCAATTTGAACTGGGTGAAAAAGTCGAGAATCCTCGTGCGGTCTCCTTACCGCTGGAACTCGCCATTGCCCTACTTAAAGATTATGACGGTAGAATTAAAATTGATGTGCCACTAACAGGCAGTTTGAATGATCCGCAATTTAGTATTGGTGCAATTGTGTCTGATGCCTTAGTTAATGCACTCAGCAAAGTCATCAGCTCACCGTTTCGCGCTCTTGCCTCACTTGCTGATAGCGATGAAGAATTCAGTAGCATTCATTTTAGCGCGGGCAATGCGGTATTAAATAAAACCCAATATGAAAAACTGACCGCATTGGCCACCGTATTGAAACAACGCCCTGTGTTAATGCTAGACATAAAAGGCATCGCTTTTCAACAGCAAGACTGGCCTGCTATGCGTGAAACCGCTTTATATGATTTGCTCAAAAAAGCCAGAGCGGATGAAATCAATAAACACACTGAGAAAAAAATATTGCCAGAATATGTCACATTATCAGATGCCGATTATAAACGCCTACTAGCGGAACTATTCATTGAGAAATTCCCCACGCTAGCAAAAAAATCATTGTTTGGGCAGCCTGAACTCATTAATACTAAGTCAGGCGATTTTTATGAGGTTGCTAAACAACAACTGAGTGCATCACTTCAAGGTGAAAAATCGCGACTTAAAAAACTGGCTGGACAACGAGCGCAAGCTATCGCAAGTTATTTAGTAAACCAAAGCAGTGTTCCTAATGCACAAGTTTTTATTCTCGATACGATGGTTGACACTGAAAAAAACAGCGACATTGCGAGTGTCTTATCGCTAAAAGAACATCAATAACAGACTATATTGCTATCCTCATTCGAGGTTAAACATCCTGCCTGTGAAGGCGAAACTGTAAAAAAAGGTGATGAATATGAGTAACGATGATCCGTTTGACATAGTAGAAACTGAAAAAACCCTAGGTACGACATTTGAAGTTGTGCAGTACAAAACCCTGAAAGGTTCAGATGATTTGGATGTCGCTGAAAAAGTGTTCTTCGCTAATCAAGCCGATATTCATTTAAAAATGATTCGCGTGAAATTGGATAAAAGCGAGTTACTCATCGAGCCAGGTGCATTGTATTTTATGCGTGGTAACTTACAGCTAGAATCCAATATGCAGGGTGGGATTGCCAAAGGGCTAATGCGTAAATTTATGACGGGTGAAACTTTGTTTCAATCACGCATTAAAGGCACGGGAGAAGTCTATTTAGAACCGACTTTTGGGCATTATTTATTATTCAATATTGACAATGACGCGCTGATTTTTGATAAAGGTGCGTTTTATTGTGCGTCTGCTAATTTAGAAGTCAGCGCGAAAATGCAGCAAAATGTCTCTAGTGCTTTGTTTGGTGGTGAAGGCTTGTTTCAAACCCAAGTCAAAGGCTCAGGGGTGGTAGTGCTTAATTCCCCTGTTCCTGTTGCCGAATTGTTGATGTACGAATTAGCCGCTGGTGAAAAACTATCCGTTGATGGTAATTTTGCGTTTGTAAGAACCGCGAGTGTGAGTTTTCACGCAGAAAAATCTGGCAAAAGTTTGTTTCAATCAGTGACTAGCGGTGAAGGTTTATTACAAACGTTTACAGGACCTGGAATTGTTTGGTTAGCACCTACCCAAGGCATATATAACAAAATAAAAATGATGAATGGTATCTCTAATCTGAGTCATGGTAAGGGTAGTATGGGAACAAATACTTAATATATCTTATGAAAAATCCCGACATAATTAACACCGATAACAATCAAAATCCGCCCTCTGTCAGCGTTCAGCAAGCATTTTTATTTTGGTTGAAATTGGGCTTTATTAGCTTCGGCGGCCCTGCGGGACAAATTGCCATTATGCACCAAGAGTTAGTTGAGCGGCGGCGATGGATTTCTGAACGGCGATTTTTACACGCGCTTAATTACTGTATGTTATTACCTGGCCCTGAAGCGCAACAATTGGCGATTTATCTAGGTTGGTTAATGCACCGTACCACAGGCGGGATTATTGCAGGGCTACTGTTTATATTGCCATCGCTACTATTATTAATTTTACTCAGTTGGGTGTACCTACGTTTTGGTCATCTACCAGCGGTGTCTGCTGTACTGTATGGCATTAAACCTGCGGTCACCGCCATTGTGTTATTTGCCGCGTATCGTATTGGCTCGCGTGCTTTGAAAAATGCAGTGTTATGGACGTTAGCCGCCTTAGCGTTTTGCGCTATTTTTATATTACACGCACCGTTTCCGTTGATTGTGTTAGTCGCGGCTTTACTTGGTGCGCTAGGCGGTCGATTTTTA
Organism: Crenothrix sp. D3; assembly: GCA_002134785.1. Lineage (GTDB taxonomy): Bacteria > Pseudomonadota > Gammaproteobacteria > Methylococcales > Methylomonadaceae > UBA4132. Next base: position 67,657 of record MBQZ01000006.1, on the reverse strand, counting down.
CCGCAGTATTTTACTGTTGGCGGTGGACATGGTGCGGTAACAAATAGCCTAGGCAAAGCATTGATTGATGATGACACACCGATTCCCGATCATGCGCGTTTTCATTGGTCGCGTTTATTGACTATTGTAATAGTTGGCTTACTGTTATGGGGTGGTTTAATAGGGTTTCTCTGCATTCAATACGGCTGGAACGGTACGCTAACACAAATGGGCTGGTTTTTTACCAAAGCAGCATTACTGACTTTTGGCGGTGCGTATGCGGTATTGCCTTATGTGTATCAAGGTGCGGTAGAGCATTTCCATTGGCTGAGTGCGACACAAATGATGGACGGTCTAGCGTTAGGTGAAACTACCCCTGGCCCTTTAATTATGATTGTTACTTTTGTTGGTTTTTTGGGCGGCTGGAATACCTTGCCGCTGAGTGCGGCGGACACCTCATTAATGACAGGTGTTATTGCCTCTCTGGTAGTGACTTATTTTACTTTTTTACCCAGCTTTTTGTTTATTTTAGCGGGCGCACCGTTAATTGAATCCACTCACGGTAATTTAAAATTTACTGCACCGTTATCAGGAATCACTGCCGCTGTGGTCGGGGTGATTGTTAATTTAGCGGTCTTTTTTGCATGGCATATTTTTTGGCCACAAGGTTTTTCAGGTGCTTTTGATGGGATTTCCGCCTTGATTGGAGCCTGTGCTTTGTTGGCATTACTGCGTTATAAGGTAGGGATTATTCCCGTTATTACTGTGTGTGGCGTAGCGGGGTTATTGGTTTTTTTTCTACCGTTAGCGTAACTAGAAGGGTGCAGTAATACATACTGCACCCCCATTTTACTTTGATCCAACCGCGATGGCATTTTGCGACTCATTGCCCATATACCGATTAAACAACATGGCAAGCATATTAATTTCATCTTGTTTGGGTTTGCTCCAACCATCTAACCCTAAGTCTGCCAACACTTGCCGCCCTTGACTGTCTTGTTCCATATTTAATAATACTTCTGTTATCACACTCCCCACATCGGCACAGTGTGGTGCGGCGCAAAATAAGTGAAAAGCAAAACCTGTTTCACTTTGATCTATTTCACGCAGCATATTGCGCGTTAAGCTCGATAAACCGCGATATGTTTCCGTTGCTATAAACAGAATATCCGCTTGCCCTTTCAGTAACATTTGCAATGCTTTAATGTCATGCCCAGAAAAACTGTAATCCAACTGTGTGGCACTGGCGGTTTCTTCCAATAGAAAACGACCTAATAGATAGACAAAACTATCAGCCGTCGCAGTGATGACTTTACCGTTGTGAAAATCACTGATTTTTTCCCGTTTATCATCAGCGCGAACTAATAAGGTAACTTCCTCATTTTGATTAAGCGGATGTAATAATGGACTGAAATTGTTTTCCATCAGTAATCGTGTTGCTTCAAATGGTTTGGTGAACACAATATCCATAAGCTCGATATTACTACTCTGTTCACTCATCGCACCATGCACTAACTCTAAATGTATTTCGCGCCCCGTGTGCCGTTGCAAATAAGTATTGAAAAAATACCAACCATTCATTTGATGGCTATTTTGCGCACTGACCCACAGTTTAAGTTTGCCATTACTGTTAGTTGTAGTGTTTGCAGTAGCAACAGGCGCAGAAGTTATAACTTTCGCATTTGGCACTTGTACAGCAGGTGCTGACTTTTCCACATCATGAAGAAAACGACTTAACCCTGTCATTTTAAATAACACGCTAATCATACGATTAGCATTAGTGACATTGATGCTAATTGCTTGTTTTTGCCAATGTTCAAATAATTTAAGCAATTGCGCTAAACCCATTGAATTGACACGCTGCACTAAGGAAAAATCTAATTCTGCTGCGCAGTTAGCAGGTAAAATGTAAAGTGTTTCTAGGCTAGCAATGGCTTCAATGTCGATAGTACCGATGAGATTAAATTGCTGTACTAATGCTTGCGCTGAGGGTTCTGGTTGAATCTGTAGCATAATAAGGCTCCGTTTTATTAACCGTTAATGTTTTCATGAACTTCATTGTGATAAAGAAACTGAAAGCCATTTTCAGCTTCTTCATCAAAAGGATTATTTAAATCCAAAAAAGCACACACTTGAGTTTGTTTGTAAGGGAGAACCCGCAATTGCAAATAATCTGACATACGCCAAATTAAATAAAGTCCACCACCGCCGACTCCAGCATCTAAGCCTAATCCCTGAGTGTGGCGTGCAAGTCGATTGAGAAACACGGTAGGCGTTAGGGTTCCCCAGTTGTCTATTAAAGAAATACCCAATAAATTGTCTTGAATTGACAAACTCAAGCGTAATTCTTCGCCAGTGTCTAAAGGGCGTACCGTACCTTTGGCATACAGTTGTCGTCCTTTACCATCACGCGGGGCGGCGTAAAGCCCGTTTTCAATAAGTTCATCCAATAGCAACACAACAGCATCTAGTCGATCGGGATTGGGTAGGGCTATATCTTGCAACCATGATTCCACATCATTCAGTACAAAGGCTTTGTCATCACTGTGGCTAAAATTAAATTCGCGGTGTTGCGTAGGGCGACGTAAATAGTTCACCAAATCATCATTGTTGACTTGTTGATGTTGACTTAATAAATTATTCCAGCCCAATTGCGTGTTAATCGCGTGATTGCGTGGCAATACCCGTCGAATACCTTGCTGAGACAAGTTAGGAATTAAATCGGAAAAACTTGATTCGGCAAGAAAAACCAGATGTTGCCGCATGATATTGGGGGCAATCGAATTGGGATTAGCGCGATAAAAACTATCGACAATGCGCACTAAATCAAATTCTTGGTGTTCATTATCAGACACTTTGGCTTTTTTGTGATGGCGTTCAAAATGTTCCACAGAAAAAAGTGTGACATCGTCGTCAAAATTACTACGTCCAACATGAGCAGCTAAACTGGCGAGCAAATTATCGCGTAGCGTTTCAGCATCACTTTCAGCATGAATTGCGAGTAATTCTTCTAAGCGTTCATAACCAAAACATTCGCTATCGGCATTTTCTTCTTCTACTATGCCATCGGTGTAAAGAAATAGGCGGTCTCCCACATCCATTTCGGTAACGCATTGTTCATAGGCTATATTTTCTTCTTTACCCAACGGCAAGCCACCGACTTCCAATACCTCTAATGTGCCTGTGATAGAACGGTAGATATAGGCGAATTGATGCCCTGCATTTGCATAAGTGAGTTCGCCCGTTTTGGTATCGAGACAAAGTGCGAACATGGTCATTAATAAGGATTGTCGCGCGGTGTGTAAAATAGTATCGCTCAGACGCGCCAGAATTTTATGAGGTTCTTTTTCTTTATCGGTTTCTAATAGATTGACACCCGCTTTAGCAGCACTCACCATTGTGCCTGCTGCTACGCCGTGACCACTGACATCACCAATCAGCATCACCACCCAACGATCATCAACTGCATAATAATCGTAAAAATCGCCGCCCACTTCGCTGGACGTAATCAACGTGGATAAGCCGCGTATACCTGGCAATTCAACTCGCTCAGGGCGTAATAAATTGCGCTGCAAAGTTGCCGCACTCGCGACCTCTTCTTTTAAACGCAGACTTAATTGTTCCATCGTATCAATTAACGCGCCTTGCGATTCAGACAATTTCAGCATCATATCAGCCACTTTGATAATGGCTATATTGCCTGTGACATCAATAACAGGCAAAGCCTCAAAACCCATTTCTGGGTCAAGACTTAGAAAATCAAACATTACTTGATCAATACGGTCATCGCCATTGACGATCAAGGGCGCAAGAAAAATAGTGGGATTTATTTTTAATAAACTAGCGAGATCTTTACGCGCAAACAGTTCGCGTGCATAGGCACGCGTCATGATACTGAGATAATTACGACGAGTAATAATGCCAAAGTAGTGATTATTTTGGTCTACGACAGGAAATGCAGGTAATTCAATATGAGTTTGAAACAGTGTCAGCACATCTAAAACTGGCGTATCTAGCGAAACTGATATTACCTCTACCATTAACTCACTGGCGCATGGTGCGGAAAAATCGACAGCATAGGCGTTACGGCTAATTTTTTGATTCTCAATCATAAATACTCAAATAAAAATTTTTAACGCTAATTCTATACATGGTAGCCAAGCAGTGTGACAGCTTAATGACTTTATTAACCGTTGAACTAATCTATTCATTGAATCAATAGCTTATCAATATCATCTTTTATCCAACTTGCCGCAGTGCCTTTGAAAACATAAATTCGGCGCGTCTTATCAAATGTCATTGATAGAGGTTCATCGGTGGCAATGCCATAACTGTGTTGACACAGCGGAATAGAAAAATCCTCACCCTTTTTTAACACAGCTTTTACGGTATTACTATCAGCTCCCATACGAAAAATCATTGGAATTGCCTCATCAATAGGGAGGTCTTTTATCCAAGGATCGCTAAGACAGAATGACGCTAAAGCCGTTATCGACAATGGCATGGTTGTGGGGATTTTTGTGCGTAATTCATTCAGTAACTCACGATAAAAACCGCGCTGTGAGACTTTGACATCAAAATCAATTTGTACGGCTGACACATTTTTTAGTTTTAATGTATTCAATATTAGCCGCACAATTTCATTCTGCTGAATCGTTGATAACACGGGTAGTTTATCGATTTCAATACGCGTCACTGCAATAAGTTTGGTTTGCGGTGCGACTTTAAGTGGTTGCTGACGGGGTTTGGTATTGACCTCATTACCCGTTAATACCAGCGTTTGTGCTAAAAAAGCCACGCCCACTTTATCGGTATTTAAAAAACGTAAATCTTCGGGTCGCTCCCACGCCCATAAAATAATAGGCGGAAAATCCATTAGTGTTGTGTTGTTGACCTTATCTATTGCCTTTGAAGGCTGACAAGATACTAAACAAATAGCCAACGCGCTAGCAGTTAATGTTAAGTGGAATTGGGTTCTTGTTAATTTCATTATCATTTAGTTTGATTCTCTCAGTGTCTACATTCCAATTTATATTTCAACATCAGGCGCATTCTGCACTTATCATAGAGCAACTTCAACGGCTATAAACTTGCGCTATGATAACAATGAATAGCGGGGTACTATTGGCTTCTGTCTTCTTAAACAACAGGATATACAGCATGAAAATTTTAATCACAGGCGGTACAGGTTTAATCGGTCGTAAACTTTGCCCCGCTTTACTGGCAAAAGGTCATGAAGTCACGGTATTAAGTCGAACGCCTGACACGGTAAAACAAAAATGCGGCGCGGCAGTTACAGCGATGGCGACATTAGCGGACTGGCAGCCTGAGGTTTTTTTTGATGCGGTGATTAATTTGGCAGGTGAGCCAATTGTTGATAAGCGGTGGACAGCCGAACGTAAACAACGTTTATGGCAAAGCCGCGTTAATTTGACCGAAAACCTCGTGCAGTGCATCGCTAATGCCACCCATAAGCCTAGCGTGTTATTGAGCGGTTCAGCCACAGGATTTTATGGTGATGGCGGCGATACTATTTTGGAAGAATCACGCTCACCTGCTACTGATTTCGGTGCGCAATTGTGCAGTGCGTGGGAAGCGGTTGCGCAAACTGCCAACGCGTTTGGTGTTAGGGTGTGTTTATTACGCACGGGATTGGTATTAGATTCAGCTGGGGGCTTATTAGGTAAAATGCTATTGCCATTTAAACTAGGTTTAGCAGCACGGCTAGGTGATGGACGGCAATGGATGAGCTGGATTCATGTTGATGATTATGTCGGTATCGTTTTGCTATTATTAGAAAATGCAGAGGCAAATGGGGCTTATAATATGACTGCGCCTGAACCTGTCACTAATGCTGAATTTACCCACACATTGGCGCGGGTGTTGCATCGCCCTGCCCTGTTTGCTGCCCCTACATTTGTATTGCAACTAATGCTAGGTGAAATGGCGGTTTTATTGCTTGGTGGGCAACGCGCGTTACCAACCAAAGTGCAAACGCTGGGTTATCGTTTTAGTTATACAAGGCTTGAGGAGGCGTTGACCACTATTGTGACTAAAGTGTAGAGGTAATTCCTTGGGGCTGCCCTAACAGCTTGAATTTTGAAAGAATCAAAAAATCTATTTTTGATTCTTTCACAGCAAACAACTTATGAATGCAGTCGATTATTCAAGCCCTGCCATAATCTCGTCACTAATATCGGCATTAGAATATACATTCTGTACATCATCCAAATCTTCTAAACGGTCGATCAAACGCAACATTTTTTCGGCATCGTCTGCATCCAATTCAGCCATTGTGGCAGCCTGCATGGTGACTTCAGCATCGTCTGGTTCAAAACCTACGGCAATCAGCGCGTCTTTAACCGCTAAATAAGTTTCGGGGCTGGTGATAACATCCACCGCGCCATCGTCGAATGTGTTTACGTCTTCCGCACCCGCTTCTAAAGCGGCTTCCATCAGCGCATCTTCATCGACAGAAGGGGCGTAACTGAGTATGCCCAATTTACTGAACATATAAGCCACAGAACCGTCAGTACCTAAGTTGCCACCCGATTTACTAAACGCATGACGCACTTCACCAACCGTGCGATTACGATTGTCAGTTAAGCAATCAACGATAACTGCCGTGCCGCCAGGCCCGTAACCTTCATAACGAATGCTTTCATAATTGACACCTTCTAATGTACCTGAGGCTTTTTTGATTGCGGTGTCGATGGTATCACGGCGCATATTTGCACCTAAGGCTTTATCAATCGCCGTGCGTAAGGTAGGATTACTGCCCACATCAACGCCACTGGTTTTTACAGCGACAGTGATTTCGCGGAGCATTTTAGTGAAGATTTTACCTCGTTTGGCATCCTGCCCCGCTTTGCGGTGTTTGATATTAGCCCATTTACTATGTCCAGCCATTGTGTCTCTCTACTGTTGTGTGTTTTAGACCTCGGAGGCCTACTCTTAAAATTTATGAAATATGTTCTAACACTGCGGTTAAGCTAGCATCGGTGATGTAAATATCCGCCAGTTCACGCACGATGGCTCTATCAACAACACCACCAAAACCAATCACAAACGCGCCTGCTTGTTTGGCTTCCATGTCAGTTTTTCCGTCGCCTATAACGACTAAAGAACGTTGTCCTTTTAGAGCGGCGACAATGTCCGCTTTACCACCTGTTCTGGCTAAGGGTGAGCGTTGCTCATAATCTTGATAATTGCCATCGTCATTAAAATAAACATCGACGGCATGAACATGATGTTCAGGTAAACCTAACTGAGTAGCTAAAGGTAGAATCGCTTGCCGTAAGCCGCCGCTGATAATATGGACTTCTTTACCCTGTGCCAATAAAGTTTCGAATACTTCTTTAACACCATCAACGATTTCAGTGATATATAAATCAGCGACCCAGTCAATACTCGCTTGGTCGGGTCTTATTAATGATAGCCGCTGTTCATAAACCGCTTCTAATGGTACAAGACCATTCATGGCGGCATTGGTTAGTTCAGACATTTCATCGCCTAAGCCTACTCGTCTGGCGAGTTCGTCTATGCCTTCGATTTTGCTGAGTGTGCTGTCGCAATCAAAGCAGATAACGTCAAAATTCATGGTATAAATTAAAATTCCAAAATTCAAAGGGCTAATGATAGCGTAGATAGACTCGGCAAAAAACATTTTTCATTCGCACAACCGATGAGTTAACACATCAAAACCAACTCCCTATAGTTCAATTCAACCGTTTATCAACTTTAAAATTGAATCGCTTAAGCAGCCCACCATGATTTTAAAACTGCAAAACATCACCTTCAGTTTTTCACCCGAAAAACCACTATTCTAAAACCTATTTTTTGACGGTAATGGGTTAGACCTGTAAATTTGGTTAAAATTAAACACAGAAAAAAATCAACTAGATATTTATACATAATTACAGATTTAACCCATTACCTAATCATCTTAACCAGAAATAGGCTAATAACAAACAAGCCCCTTTATGGGGCTTGTCTGGTGAGAAAGGTTATCAACGCTAAAACACTACATAACCCATACCGAACCAACGCCTAGACCTGTGTTATTGATACTACTCGCTGTCACGCCGACTAGCTCTATTAACGTATCATTCACCCCGCCATCTTGGAATACAAATGTACTTCCATTAGCGACAAACGCAACGGTATTACCCCCTGTGATATTATTTTGTAAATAAGCCAACACATTGGCTAAGTTAGTGGTTGCAGTAATGGTAACAGGCGGTGCGGTAAAACTATCAGTGCTACCAAAGCTAATGATGCCGTTGCTAATACTGTGGCTCATAATCGTGCCAGCATTAACACCGTTTACTATCGCATTCGTGGCAATGGTGGTGCTAGGTAAATTCAGTCTATCTGTGCCTAAGCTAAAGTTATTGGCTTGGTCATAGCCCGTGACTAAGCTGTCACCTGCGTTGAAATACAGCGTATCTATGGTGTTATCGACACTCATATTGTAAGTATCTTGACCACGCCCACCCACTAAAATATCAGAACCAGCACCGTCAGTCAGCGTATTATTCAGGGCGTTGCCGTAAATGATGTTATCACCCGCATTACCTGTGCCATTCAATCCAGCACCCCATACAATAAGGTTCTCAACATTAATATTGAGGGCATAATTCGTTGCGGTTGAAAATACAATATCCGACCCTTCGCCGCCCAATTCTGTCGTTACATCGTTTGTTTCATCGACAAAATACTGGTCATTACCTGCGCCACCGATGACCGTATCAACACCCGCGCCACCATTAAGGATATTATCAGCGGCGTTACCTGTAATGATATTGTTTAATGCGTTACCGCCACCGCCAATCGTATTGCCTGTTAGCACGAGGTTCTCAATGTTAGCTCTGAGAACATAAGATACACTGGCATTGACAGTATCTATGCCTTCATTCGCACCTTCAACGACTACATCCCCCATAGCAAAATCAACCGTCCACTCTGCATTAATATTGGTGCTGTCAACAAAATAGGTATCATTACCCGCATAACCCGCCATTACATCATTACCCAATCTGCCATCGATTGTATTATCCAGCGAGTTACCCAATAGATAATTATTTTGAGCATTACCAGTACCCACACTAACCGCGATACCGAACACCAGCAACTCAACATTGTCAGGCAATGTGTAATTATTAACATTAGTTGTTACCACGTCCCAGCCGTTATTCGGTTGCTCGATAACCACATCCGTTATTGCGTTAACGATATAACTGTTATTACCCGTAGTATCGACTGACGTTATCGGCGCGGTAGTCGATGGAGTCCCTGTAGTATCAACGACTTCACCTACCCATAAAACAGCATACTGTCCATAAATACCGATACCAATAGCATTCCAAGGATGCGTTTGCCAAATACCAGTATTCAATAACAGTGCATTATGGGCTGGGCTATTTTGCCAGCCCAGTAAAGCACCATCCGCTGTCGCGCCCGCCGAACTCCAATAGGCATTTTCATAACCATTACCTGTGTAGCCCGTATTAAAACGTTGCGGCGCACCCCATACAGCGGAATAGGTGCTGGAATTATTAGCATCATAAGGTGCGTCACTCCAGCTATGCGTTAACGTACCGATATTGCTGGTGAGGTCATGAACATGACGATTGGCAACTAGCGTTAAGGCTTTGGAAATAGGAATAGCCGCCAAACCATTCTGCGCTCGATATTGATTAACAAGATTATAAAGCGTCTGCTCTTCTGGCTCTAAACCATCATCTGGAAAAGGTGCGTAAATATTGACAGCCATAAAATCTCCTCAAAAATAGAAAAACAAAAGATCGATGGTAAGTTAAATATAGCTAAAGCACAATAAAATGATGCTATTCGTGGTGAGTCTGTCGAACCATGAATGGCTTAACCGTCCATCCCATTCGACAAGCTCATGACAGGCTTCGGGGCGAACGATTAATCTATACTTAACGGCGTTGGTGCATAAATAAAGTCATGTAACATCATGAAAAATAAAGAGATTGTTTATCATGAATTTCTGATGTAGTAAAAAAATGAGGTTTTCCATGAAAAAAATCAAAGTAACATATTGATTGATAAGTGTTTTATTCATGCACCAACGCCATACTTAACCACTTATTTAGCTACCACCGCACTCACATCATTCGTGCCAAGCTCTACATGGCAGCAGTCGTAGCTATCCGCTACACCCCCGACATTAAAGCCCAATACGAACGCTTAACCAGTAAAGGCAAAAGCAAAATGTCTGCCCTAGGCGCGGCTATGCGCAAACTGGTACAGATTTGCTTCGGTGTCTTAAAACACCAGCAACCCTATCAACCTCAAACGGGATGATTTTTCCGCTTGCGATTGATTTGGAGAGATGGTGTCTACGAAACTATGAACTTAGTGTATAAATATCCATTTTTTAAAACCACCTAGTCACAGATGAAAGTCATCCTCACCGAAAAACCCGCTGTGGCTCGTAGTATCGCCAGTTGTTTGAATATTAATCGAAAATACGACGGCTATTTTGAAGGTAACGGTTATCAAATTGTCTGGGCGTTTGGGCATTTGGTGGAATTGAAAGAACCTGATGACTATAAGCCTGAGTGGAAACGTTGGACGTTAGAATCTTTGCCGATAATCCCTGAACAGTTTGAACTGAAAGCCAAAGACGACGCAGGGGCGCAAAAGCAACTGAATATTATTAAACGCTTGTTCAGTACGGCGACGGAAATTATTTGTGCGACTGACGCAGGGCGTGAGGGTGAGTTAATTTTTCGTTATATTTTGGCGTGGTCTGCGTGTGGGCAGAAACCGATTAAACGGCTGTGGATTAGTTCCTTGACTGATGAGGCGATAAAAAAAGGCTTTACGCAATTACAAGACGGGCAGGTTTATCAGGGTTTGTATCGTGCGGCAAAGTGTCGAAGTGAAGCGGATTGGATAGTGGGCTTAAATGCCACACGGCTTTATACGCTGAAATTTGGACAGCAAGGGCGATTGTGGACATTAGGGCGCGTGCAAACGCCTGTGCTGGCGTTGATTGTGCAGAAAGATTTGGAGATTTCTGAGTTTGTCGCTAAGGATTTTTGGGAACTGCATTCGCTGTATCGAGCCGTGGATTTTCAATACACGGGCGGGCGGTTTGATAACAAAGCCTCTGCGGAGACTTTAGCCGCACAAATCACGGGCTTTGATTTGGTGGTAACGGCGGTTAATGGCAAGCGCGAGCGGATTTATTCGCCGTTGTTTTATGATTTAACCGATTTACAAAAGGATTTGAATATTCGTTATGGTTTAACGGCTGACCAAACTTTGACCATTGCACAATCGTTATACGAGAAAAAACATATCACTTATCCGCGTACTGATAGTCGTTATCTCAGTAACGATATGAAAGCCAGTGTGAAGCCATTATTGGAAAAATTGCGGGTAAATTTTCAAGCGCAACTCACGCCGATAGCTGCTGATAAGATGGTATTGAGTAGCCGTTATGTGAACGATGCCAAAGTTACCGATCACCACGCGATTATTCCTACCACTATTTTGCCGTCCAATTTAAGCGATGAGGAATACAACGTTTATGCGGCGATTGCGTTGCGCTTTATTGCGGCATTTTATCCGCCGTGTATTCGGCAAATCACCACGGTGTTAGCGGTTGTGAATGAGGCGAAATTCAAAGCGTCAGGCACAATTATTGAATCACTCGGTTGGCAAGCGTTGTATAAAAACGACCGCCCTGAAAAAGATGTGAAAATTTTGCCGCCACTGGTTAAAGGTGAATCAGGCGCACAGCAACCAACTATCACGCAAGGCAAAACCTCGCCGCCTAAACCCTATAATGAAGCCACATTATTAGGCATGATGGAATCAGCGGGCAAAACCTGTGACGATGAGTTATTAAAAGAAGCGTTAAAAGAAAAAGGGCTAGGCACACCTGCCACCCGTGCGTCCATTATCGAGACGCTAATCACTCGCCACTATATTCAGCGGCAAAAAAAGAACCTCATCAGTACCGAATCTGGGCGACAGTTAGTCTCATTAATCAGTAATGACAGCTTGAAATCCGCCTCACTGACAGGCGAGTGGGAAGCGAAGCTGAAAAAAATAGAACACAACGATTATGATGCCGATGTGTTTATGGCGGAAATTAAAGAATTTACTCAAAAAATCAGAGCAGAAGCCGATAAACCGCTGTATGACGTGAGTCGATTTGGCGACTGCCCGCACTGTCAGCATCCGATTATTGAAGGTCGAAAAGGTTACGGTTGTAGTGATTGGAAAAACGGCTGTACGTTTGTGTTATGGAAACAGCTTTACGGCGTGCCGATTGATAAAGACCTCGCCTGTCAGTTATTGCAAAACCAGCGCACGCTAAAAGCTTTCGCGGTTAAAGTGGATGATAAGGTGTTTGACGCGCAATTGACGCTGAATAAACAAGGTGAAGTTGGTTATCACGCGCTGGAAAATATAGCGGCTAAACCTATAATTCATAATGCGCTGGCAGATTGCCCATTGTGTAATGGTAAAGTGATTGAAACGGCTAAAGCCTATAGTTGCAGTGAATGGCGCAACGGTTGCAAGATGGTGATTTGGAAAACCATTGCCCAGCAACCAATCACACTGGTCTTAGCTAAAAAATTACTCACCAATGGCGAAACAGGCGTTTTAACAGGCTTTAAATCGAATAAAGATACCGAGTTTGCCGCGAATTTGAAGCTGGTCAATGGTAAAGTGGAAATGGATTTTAATACGCAGGCAAACGAATCTACGGGAATGTGAAAATAAACTGGTTTTTTACGTTTGCGAGAATCAGAAAGCAACCGATAATAGCAACATTGTTAATTTAACGTAGAGAGAAAAAATGAGTAATGTTTTTAGTTTTGTGGGAACGTGCGGTAGAGATGCCGAAGTCCGTTATTTACCTTCGGGGCAGGCGGTGTTGAATGTGAACCTTGCACATAACATCGGATTTGGAGAGAAACAACAAACTTTATGGGTTCGCGTCGCCTTATGGGGCAAAAGAGCGGAAGGAAATCTTAAAACTTTTCTTGTCAAAGGTCAGCAAGTGTTTGTCTCTGGCGAATTAACCATGAGCGAATACAAAGCCAACGATGGCACAATGCGAACCGCTCTGGAACTAAACGCCAATGTCCTTGAGCTGGTCGGTAAAAGAAATGAAGGCGGTCAACCGCCACAAAACTACCAATCCGCCCCAGCCAGCGCACCCTCATACGCACCTGCTCAACAACCCAGCAACAGTTCTGAAAACTTTAATGACGCACCTTATGATGACGATATTCCCTTCTAATCATTGCGTCTAAATCGGTCTTAGCTCACATCAAATCCAACATCAACGTTTTTAAGCGCGGGTGTTGGTCATGCTACAATCTTCATAGTAAGGCGCGATAGTAGCAACAAAATCGTGTCATTCTCCATTACCTCAACCGTTGTAAAACCCATTCATCAAACACCGTACTCATCATAAATACTAATGAAGTTAGAAGAAAATAACGCACGGACATTTCGTTGGCGGGTTTGGTTGTTGCTTGTGCTTTTAGTTGCATCAATCGCCGCTTATTTTTTTATAAATCCTTTTAACAGTGACACTGCACAGAAAACGGACGGTAAACCAGATAAAAAGGGTAAAGGTACTTCATCGGTCACCGCTGAACCTGTGATACTTGCAGACATCCCAGTCTATTTAAAGGGTTTAGGCGCAGTCACAGGTTTACGCACCGTGACGGTTAAATCGCGGGTCGATGGTGAGCTGCTCAGTGTGCTTTATAAAGAAGGTGCGATGGTCAAAGAGGGCGATTTATTAGCCGAAATCGATCCTCGCAACTTTCAAATTCAACTCATGCAGGTGGAAGGTCAATTATTGCGTGATGAAGCCTTATTAAAAAATGCCCAACTGGATGCAGACCGTTATAAAACCTTGTTAGCGCAAGATTCTATTGCCGCGCAACAAGTTGCCACGCAGGAATCACTGGTTAAACAATATCAAGGTACTGTCGCTACTGATAAAGCGGTGGTTGCTAATGCGAAATTACAATTAAGTTACACCAAAATTACCGCGCCAATTAGCGGGCGTTTAGGCTTACGCTTAGTCGATCAAGGCAATATGATTAAAGCCTCCGATGCGTCTGGCTTGGCAGTGATTACTCAAGTTCAGCCGATTGCGGTGGTGTTCACCTTGCCAGAAGACGCGCTCCCCGCTGTCATGCCGTCATTAAATACGGGTAAGTCATTGGCAGTTGAAGCCTTTGACCGTGGTGGTAAAAACAAACTGGCTACTGGGCAATTATTAGCCGTCGATAATCAAATCGACCCCAGCACGGGAACAGTTAAATTAAAAAGTCAATTTATCAACACCGATGGCGCGTTGTTTGTGAATCAGTTTGTTAATGTACGGATGCTCATGAACACGCTACATTCAATCCCTGTCATTCCCAGCTCCACCGTGCAGACGGGTGAAAAAGGCAGTTTTGTTTATGTATTGAAAGATGACCAAACTGTTACTGTGCGTTCTGTTAAATTGGGTACAGTTCAAGGTGAAAATGTGGCAGTCATGGAAGGTTTGAAAGCTAATGAATTAGTGGTGATTGATGGTACGGATAAATTGCGGGAGGGAGCGAAAGTGAAGCGTGTGACGAGCGGTGGTAGTTCGACATCCGAACCACCGACTGAAGACAAAGGTTCAAAACGGAAGCAGGATAAATGAGAGTTTTTATAGTTCCTACTCTTCATTATCGAGTTGCTTAAATGAATCCATCCAGACTATTTATTCTACGCCCTGTCGCCACCTCACTATTAATGTTCGCGCTATTATTAGCAGGCATTCTAGCTTATCGACAACTACCCATTTCAGCCTTACCGCAAGTCGATTACCCGACCATTCAAGTGGTCACACTCTACCCTGGTGCTAGTCAAGACGTGATGTCATCGTTGATAACATCACCATTGGAACGCCAGTTAGGACAATTGGCAGGCTTAACACAAATGTCCTCTACCAGCTCAGGCGGTGCGTCAGTCATTGTGTTGCAATTCAATTTAGAATTACAACTCGATATTGCCGAACAAGAAGTACAAGCGGCAATCAATGCGGCAACTAACTTCTTGCCCAAAGATTTACCGATGCCGCCGATTTATAGCAAGGTCAATCCAGCCGACGCGCCCATATTAACGCTGGCAGTACGATCCAAAACCTTGCCGCTGACCAAAGTAGAAGACTTAGTCGATACCCGCTTAGCGCAAAAATTATCGCAATTAACAGGTGTGGGGCTAGTCAGTATTAGCGGTGGACAACGCCCAGCCGTGCGCATACAAGCCAATCCTGCCGCGCTATCGGCTTACGGTTTAAGCTTAGACGATATACGCACCGCGATTGGTAACGCTAACGTCAACCAACCGAAAGGGATGTTTGATGGCGCAAGCCGCGCGGCAACTATTGATGCCAACGATCAACTGCGTTCTGCCGCTGAATATAAAGCCCTGATTATCGCGTATCGTGATGGACGCGCTGTCACCTTAGCCGATGTTGCTGATGCCGTAGACGCGCCAGAAAACGTGCGCCTCGCCGCGTGGGCAAATGGCGAAGAGGCAATTATTGTCAATATTCAACGCCAACCCAGTACCAATGTCATTGAAGTGGTTGACCGTATTCAAGCCCTGTTACCGCAACTGCAAGAATCCTTACCCAGCGATTTGGAAGTTGAAATATTAACCGACCGTACCACCACCATCCGCGCCTCTGTCACCGATGTGGAGCATGAACTGATACTCGCGCTGGTGTTAGTTGTGCTGGTGATTTTTTTGTTTTTGCGTAATGTGTCGGCAACGTCGATACCCGCGTTAGTTGTGCCGCTGTCCTTAGTCGGTACGTTTGCGGTGATGTATTTGGCAGATTTTAGTATTAATAATTTAACCTTAATGGCGTTGACTATCGCCGCTGGCTTTGTGGTTGATGATGCTATCGTAGTAATTGAAAATATCAGCCGTTATATTGAAGAAGGAGAAACGCCATTTGAAGCGGCGTTAAAAGGTTCGGAACAGATTGCCTTCACCATTATTTCGCTGACGTTTTCGCTGGTTGCCGTGCTGATTCCGCTGTTATTTATGGGCGATGTGGTCGGGCGATTGTTTCGAGAATTCGCTATCACGTTAGCCGTGGCAATTTTAATTTCCGCGATTATTTCCCTAACGCTCACGCCGATGATGTGCGCAAAAATCCTGCGCCCTGTCGATGAAGAAAAAGCTGGCTGGTTTTATCGTGTCAGTGGCGAGTTTCTGCACAACATGACCGAAAGTTACGGCACAGCACTGAGATGGGTACTTCGGTATCAAGGCTTAACTTTGTTAATCGCGGTAGCCACTTTAGCCCTAACGGTGTTTTTATACACCATCGTGCCGAAAGGCTTTTTTCCTGTGCAAGACACAGGCGTTATTCAAGGCATTTCCGAAGCCCCGCAAAGCATTTCCTTTACCGCAATGGCAAAAAGGCAACAAGCACTTGCGGCAGTGTTGCAAGCGGATGAAGCGGTTGCCAGCGTGTCGTCGTTTATTGGTGTCGATGGTATTAACCCCACGCTGAACACAGGGCGATTATTAATCACATTGAAACCATTGGCAGACCGCAAAATCAGCGCGACCGCAATCATCAACCGCTTAAAACCTAAACTAGCCGAAATTGAAGGTATTACGTTATACCTGCAACCCTCACAAGATTTAACCATTGAAAACCGCGTTAGTCGCACACAATACCAATTCACTTTGGAATCGGTTTCAGCCGATGAATTAAATCTGTGGACAGACAAATTGGTGACTGCTTTATCACAACTGCCCCAACTTACTGATGTTGCTAGTGATGTGCAGGACAGAGGTTTGCAAGTGTTTGTCGAAGTAGACCGTAACGCAGCCAGTCGCATGGGTGTTACCATGACCGCGATTGATAACACCCTCTACGATGCTTACGGACAACGGTTAATTTCAACGATGTTCACGCAATCCAATCAATACCGCGTGGTGTTGGAAGTAAAACCTGAATTTCGTAACAGCCCCGACGCACTGAATGAATTGCGGGTAATGTCGAATAACGGTACGGCGATTCCATTAACCAGCATTGCCACGATTAGTGAGCGACACGCGCCGTTAGTGGTCAATCATTTAGGGCAGTTTCCAGCTTCAACCATTTCGTTTAATTTAGCAGAAGGTGCGTTTTTAGGTGATGCCGTTGACGCGATTGAACAAGTCAAACAGGATGTTGATTTACCGATTAGCGTACAAGCGAATTATCAAGGCGCGACCTTAGCGTTTAGCGCGTCGCTGTCTAACACGCTATGGCTGATTATTGCCGCGATTATTACCGTGTATATTGTGCTGGGTGTGTTGTATGAAAGTTATATTCACCCTGTCACTATTTTGTCCACGTTACCGTCTGCGGGTGTGGGCGCGTTGTTGGCGTTAATGCTATCGGATACCGATTTAAGCATTATCGCCATCATCGGTATTATTCTGCTTATCGGTATCGTGAAGAAAAATGCCATTATGATGATTGATTTTGCGTTAGAAGCCGAACGCAAACAGGGGAAATCGGCTTATGACGCTATTTATCAAGCCTGTCTGTTACGCTTTAGACCGATTATGATGACCACAATGGCGGCGTTATTGAGTGCATTGCCGTTAATGTTGGGGACAGGTGTGGGTTCAGAATTGCGTCATCCATTAGGTATCACGATGGTAGGCGGTTTAATTGTTAGCCAGTTGTTGACGTTGTTTACCACGCCTGTGATTTATTTGGCATTTGATAGACTGAGTCGGCGGCGTTGGTTTAAGAATGAATCGTGAATGTATCCGTTCATCTGTTTTATTTTTGTAGCTCAAGGGCTACAATGACCGTATGAAATACGCAATCCACACCACCGCTGTTTTTGATAAATGGGCGACTAATCTTAAAGACCGTCAAGCGGCGATGGCAATTGCAATGCGCTTAGATAGAGTTGCTAATGGCAATCTGGGTGATGTTAAAAGCCTCGGAGAAGGTATTAGTGAAATGCGAATTTTTGTCGGTCTGGGCTACCGCATTTATTTTACGATTCGCAACGGTGAAATCATCATTTTGTTGTGTGGCGGCGATAAATCCACTCAGCAACGGGATATTAAAAAAGCAAAAGAATTAGCTAAAAACCTGTGAGGTAACGCAATGAAAACTGAAACGAAACCCTATAATCCATTTGATAATTTATTGACTGAGGCTGACATTGGCGATTATTTAACCAATGCTTTTTTGGATGACGACCCAGCGGTGTTTGTTACGGCATTAGGGCATATCGCCCGACACAAAGGCATTGCTCAGCTTGCCAGCGACACAGGACTTAACCGCGAAAGTCTTTATAAAGCCTTGTCAGGAAAAACTCAGCCGAAATGGGACACGGTACAGCGTATTATTAAAGCGTTAAACATGAATATCCACTTAGCAGTATGATTTTTTCACGCGCCGCGTGGGAACAAGATAACTAAATATAAATTAATAAGTTACACAACTATGCCTTCTCCAATTGAATATATTTTTAAAGAAATTTTTGGTAGTCTTCCTAATAAGAAAGGCACAGCCTACGAACAATTAGCTGCAATTGCAATGTACGAACTTAACGAAGGCAGCAACGTTAAACATGATGACCGTCTTAGAGGGCAATTCTCTAAATCCCTCTACCAGCTTGATGTACATCATCAAAATGAAAACGGCACAGCAATAATGGGAGAAGCCAAAGACTATTCTGAGCAAGGTAAAAAAGTTGGCCGAGACGACTTACAAAAACTTGGTGGAGCTTTGCCTGATATTAAGGAGATAAATTCAGGTATCTTTTTTTCTGCTACAGGTTACACCAAGCCAGCGAGGCAATATGCAGAAGCAGCCGACCAGATAACAGGAGGTAAACCCATCAGTCTTTACGAGCTTAAAGTAAGCTCTGAAGAAGCTGAAGAAGGTTTTGTAAAAACTTTTACTATTAACATTCATGCAAGTGTTGCTCACCCAGAAAGCGGCGAATTTACAGCAGCATTTACTACAGACGGAAAAGATGTTTTAAAAAGTTTACTAAAAAAAGGAATAGAAGATTCAATTATTGTAAATGAGGGGGTAAGCGAATTTTATGATGAAACTGGGGCGGTTATTCTTTCAATTGAAGAGCTAACGTCAATTGGTTATGGTGATGTTGACACTGAAATAAATTGCGCTCACGCTTGTTACTGGTTGCCAGAACATTACATTATGATTGAAGGAATGTTGATTTCTATATATGGATTAGAATACAAGATTCCTTTTTCATTTATACATAGGGAATTTCAGATAACTGACGATAGCACGCATCGGTTGGTTATAAAAGATGAGAACGGCAAGTCTTTGAAAATTCTTACTGACGATAAGATTCGAGAGTATTCATTTGATAACAAAGGCAATGTTATCAAGCCCTGATAATTTACCTCATTTTTTTCTCGTTCCCACGCACTGCGTGGAATGCAGTAACGGCATGCTACGCCGACCATCACACTATCACCCACACACAATGCCAGCACAAAATAACATCCATCTAACGCCCACACACTGTATGGAATTCATGTATTTGGCTACACAACGCGGCGCGTTGACACTGCATTTCCACGCGCCGCGTGGGAACGAGAACAACACCTCACAGGTCTTGACGTTTAACCAAAAGGACGCGCCGTGAATTTTTCAGCCATTTTCATCAACCGCCCCGTAGCAACCACCTTATTAACGCTGGCAATCGCCTTAGCGGGCATACTGGCGTTTTTTCAACTCCCTGTCGCGCCTATTCCGCAAGTCGATTTCCCGACTATTTCCGTTAGTGCGTCCATGCCAGGTGCGAATCCTGAGGTGATGGCGGCGACGGTTGCCACACCGTTAGAGCGAGCGTTAGGACGCATTGCGGGGGTTACGGAAATGACTTCCACCAGTTCATTTGGTACTGCCAGTATTACCCTGCAATTTGATTTAAGCCGTGATATTGATGGCGCGGCACGGGATGTGCAGGCGGCGATTAATGCGGCGAGTAGCTTATTGCCCAGCGATTTACCCAGTCGTCCAAAATATAACAAAAGCAATCCTGCCGACGCACCGATTATGCTGTTGGCAATGACTTCAGACACCCTGTCGCGTGGGCAGTTATACGATATTGCCTCCACTATTCTGGCGCAAAAAATTTCCCAGATTGACGGTATCGGGCAGGTGAATATTGGCGGTAGTTCCTTACCAGCGGTGCGCGTGGAACTCAATCCTTTGGCGTTGGCAAAATACGGCGTGAGTTTTGCCGAGGTGCGCAAAGCCTTGATTGACACCAATGTGAACCGACCTAAAGGTTCATTAGAAGATGATGAACGCCACTGGCAAATTTCAGTGAACGACCAAGCTAAAAAAGCCAGTGATTATTTACCGTTAATCGTTGCTTATCGTAATAACGCGCCTGTACATTTAACGGATGTCGGTAACGTACTGGATTCATCGGAAGATTTGCGCAGTGCGGGTTATTTGAATGGTAAAGATGCGGTGGTGTTGGTGGTTTTTAAACAAGCGGATGCCAATATTATTGCTACCGTTGAGAAGGTGAAAGCCTTGTTGCCAGAATTACAAGCGGCGATTCCTAACGCGGTAAATTTATCGGTGGCAATGGATCGCTCAATGACGATTCGCGCTTCGTTGCACGAAGTTGAACGTAGCTTGTTGATTGCCATTGTGCTGGTGATTTTGGTGGTGTTCTTGTTTTTGCGTAATTTACGCGCGTCGATGATTCCGATTATCACCGTGCCGATGTCACTGATTGGTACGTTTGCCGCTATGTATTTGTTGAATTACACCTTGGACAATCTGTCGCTAATGGCATTGACAGTGGCGACAGGCTTTGTGGTTGATGATGCCATTGTGGTATTGGAGAATACTTCGCGCTATATAGAACAGGGCGTAGAGCCGCGCAAAGCTGCGTTAAAAGGGGCGCAAGAAGTCAGTTTTACCGTGTTAAGCATGAGCTTATCGCTGATTGCGGTATTTATTCCGATTCTGTTAATGGGCGGCATGGTCGGACGGCTATTTCAAGAATTCGCAGTGACCTTAGCGGTGGCGGTGTTGGTGTCACTGGTATTATCCTTAACCACCACACCAATGTTATGCGCTCTTTTACTAAAAAAAGAGGAAATAAAACACGGCAGCATCTACCATTTCAGTGAACGTTGTTTTAACCGCTTAGCGCGTACTTACGAACGCTCATTAAGCTGGTCGTTACACCATAGCCGCGTGATGATGTTATTACTGGCGGCAACTATTGGTTTTAATGTCTATTTGTACACCATCGTGCCGA
Source organism: Crenothrix sp. D3 (assembly GCA_002134785.1). Taxonomy (GTDB): domain Bacteria; phylum Pseudomonadota; class Gammaproteobacteria; order Methylococcales; family Methylomonadaceae; genus UBA4132. The sequence goes on along the minus strand of MBQZ01000006.1, from coordinate 46,328 downwards.
AAGGTTTTTTTCCTATTCAAGACACAGGACGCTTAGCGGGTAATATTCAAGCCGATCAAGGGATTTCCTCGGCTGCTCTGAAAGAAAAATTAGCCAATTTTGTGGGAATGCTGAGTCATGATTCAGAAATTGCTAACGTGGTGGGTTTTGCGGGTGGTAGTGGCGGCGGTGGACAACGGTTGAGTAATAGCGGACAGGTGTTTGCGATTCTCAAACCCTTAGAACAGCGGCAACTCAATGTTGAGCAGTTGCTGGAGCGTTTGCGTGGTAAATCCTCGGCAATTGCAGGGGCAAGATTGTATCTACAACCTGCACAAGAATTGCGAGTCGGTGGGCGTGGTTCGGCGGCGTTATTTGAATACACGCTGGAAGCGGATAGTCTGGAAGACCTCAGAACGTGGACACCGAAAATTGTTAAAGCCTTGCAACAACGCCCAGAATTGGAAGATGTCAACACCAACCAACAAGACAAAGGACAGCAAATCACGCTACAAATTAACCGTGAAGCCGCTGCGCGTTTAGGTGTGAGTCAAGCGTTGATTAATTCAACCTTGAATGATGCGTTTGGACAACGGCAAGTGTCAATTATTTACACGCCGCTGAATCAATACCACGTTGTCATGGAGTCCGATCCTGCTTACGCACAAAATGCCGAAACGCTAAAAAACCTCTATGTCAGTGTGCCGCCCAGTGCGTTGTATCCGAATGGGGCGCAAGTGCCGTTATCAACGTTTGCAAGTTATGACAGAACGAATACACCGTTATCAGTGAATCATCAAGGGCTGTTTCCTGCCGCGACTATTTCATTTAATCTAAAAGCAGGGTTGTCCTTGTCCTCAGTGACTAAAGTGATTGAGGAGACGATGCGTGATTTATCCGTCCCCGCATCTTTACACGGTGGCTTTCAAGGCTCTGCTAAAGCCTTTCAACAATCTCAAAATAATCAGCCTTGGTTAATTGCCGCCGCTTTATTGGCGATTTATATTGTATTGGGGATTTTATATGAAAGTTTTGTACATCCTTTAACCATACTGTCCACCCTGCCCTCGGCTGGCGTTGGCGCAATTTTAGCGTTAATGGCGTTTAACACTGAATTTAGTCTGATTGCGTTAATCGGCGTAATTTTGCTAATTGGTATCGTGAAAAAGAACGCGATTATGATGATAGACTTTGCCCTGAATGCTGAACGTCATGACGGTATGAAACCACTGGATGCCATACGCGCCGCTTGTCTCATGCGCTTTCGTCCTATTATGATGACCACCTTTGCTGCGTTACTCGCCGCGTTACCGTTGGCTTTTGGGACGGGCTACGGAGCAGAATTACGCCGTCCCTTAGGTATCGCTATTGTTGGTGGCTTAATGGTGAGCCAATTATTGACGCTGTACACCACACCTGTGGTTTATCTGTATATGAGTCGTTTTCAATCTTTCTGTCGCCGTTTATTTTCATGAATCGTAAATTATTAACTCGCTCTCTCAAGATCTGTGAGGTTTTAAAAACCTCGCAGGTCTCGTTTTGTAAGGTGATGGGTTTCGCTATCGCTCTACCCCTCCTACTTTCCTGTACCGTTGGGCCAGATTATCAACGTCCAACGGCTAATGTTCCTACTGAATTCAAAGAACTCAAAGGCTGGAAAACTGCACAACCGCAAAATCAACCGCTAACGGGGAATTGGTGGGAATTGTTTAAAGACACTGAACTGAACGGCTTAGAAGCCCAAGTCAATCTCAACAACCAATCACTCGCCCAAGCTGAGGCGCAGTTTCGTCAATCACAATCCTTAGTGCAGGAAGCAAAATCAGCCTACTTTCCGACAGGCACAGGTACTGCAATGGCGAATCGCTTTCGTGCTGCCAGTGGTCAAAGTGTTGCCGTACAAGGGGTTAAAAATATTTTTGGTATGGCAATGAGTATGGCGTGGGAACCTGATTTATGGGGTGGTGTGCGTCGTCAAGTGGAAGCGAATGAAGCCAACGCTCAAGCCAGTAATGCGACCTTGCAAGCGTTAAAATTATCCACTCATGCCCTGCTGGCACAAAATTACTTTCAACTGCGTGGTTTAGATGCAGAAAAAAAATTGCTGAATGACACCATCGTTGCCTACCAAAAAATTCTAAAAATCAATGAAAACCGTTATGCCGCTGGTGTCATCGGCAAAACCGACATTACCCAAGCGCAAACACAACTCGCCTCTGCACAAGCTCAAGCCATTGATGTACAAATCGCCAGAGCCAAACTAGAACACGCGATTGCGGTTTTAATTGGTAAAGCTCCCGCTGAATTGACCATTTCTGTTGCGGGACTTACCGCTACCTTACCCGCTATTCCTGTGTCGATCCCGTCACAACTTTTAGAACGCCGCCCAGATATAGCCGTTTCTGAACGCCAAGTCGCGGCAGCCAATGCACAAATCGGCGTTGCTAAAGCGGCGTATTTTCCGACCATCTCGCTATCAGCAACTAAAGGCACACAATCACGCGAGTTATCCACGTTGCTATCGACCGCCGCGCGTTATTGGGCGTTAGGGCCTGCGGCACTGGCATTGCCGTTATTTGATGGTGGAATGCGTGGTTCACAAATGGAAGCCGCCATTAATGGCTTTGATGCCAGCGTTGCCGCCTATCGCCAAAGCGTGTTAGTGAGTTTTCAAGAAGTAGAAGACCAATTATCCAGCTTGCGGTTATTAGCCGAAGAAATTCAAGCCCAACAAATAGCGGTGACAGCAGCGCGTGAGTCAGTCGCGTTAATCGACAATCAATATAAAGCGGGAACGGTGAATTATCTCAATGTTATGGTCGCCCAAGGTGTCGCCTTGAGTAATGAAAAAACCGCCGTTAATTTGCAAAGCCAGCAACTACAAACCGCCGTGCTGTTAGTTAAAGCCTTGGGCGGCGGGTGGCATAATTCAGAAATTCCCAGCACAGATGACATCGGCGGTGAACCAAAGTGGTCGCAGTTTTTGCCGATTCCGTTGAAATAGGAGGTAAAAAACAATGAACAAAATCGTATTTATTTGCAGTCTATTATTATCGCTGTCATGCCTAGCTGATGCTGGAAAAAACCAGACAATCAACCACTTTACGGGCGAATGGGAAGGCGCGGGAAAACAGGATAATGGTACACAGTGGAGTATCAGGGTGAACATTCATCCTGATTTTTATGTCATTGATTACCCGTCTTTAACCTGTGGCGGGGTATTGACGTTACTCAAAACCACGGACACCAGTTTGGTATTTAAAGAAACGTTAACTTACGGTATAGCTCGCTGTATTAATCATGGTGAAGTCGTGCTTAACAAAATTGCTGAACACAAGGCGGGGTATCACTGGTTTAATCAACAGAACAAAATAGAAGCAGTCGGTGATTTAACGCGGCTATTGCCATAACCGTTTTTTATCGACTGAGTTATTTATACAATAAAATGATGCCGTTCGTGGTGAGCTTGTCGAACCACATTCGCACTTCGACAAGCTCAGTGCGAACGGATTCGTAATCAACACAGCTGTGTTAGAGCAAGCCTACTAGGGAGATAATACAGATTTTTCTTCTGTGCCAGTAACAGGCTGAGTAGCAGGAGCTACTTGAGTTGTGTTACTAGCGGTTATGTGTTGCACAACGGGAATTGCCTGTGCTGTGTTAGTGGCAACAACGGGTGCGGTATGTAAAGCCTCTATCCGTTCAGGACTTGGTGCGTCTGCGGGTAGCACTTCTTTGGGCGCGAATAACCCTTCATCCGATAAATCTTCATGCTTTTTAAGTGCGCCTAACAATTGGGCATCACGACCGTAAATATCGGAATAAAACGTTAAATTATGACCGTCAAAAAACGCAGTGTTATACAAAAACAACACAGGAATCGTTTTTTTCAGCACAACTTGTCTATTTTTTCCCCCCATTGCTTTTTTAATCGAGCCAGTATCCCAACCACCTTGCTCTTTAAGCACAAATTCGGCGAGATCTTGCGGACGGGAAACCCGCACACAACCATGACTTAAGTCTCTACGCGAGCGACTAAAGAGTCCAACTGAAGGCGTGTCATGTAAATAGACATTACTTGTATTGGGAAAAATGAATTTTACTTTGCCCAATGCGTTACCCTTACCAGGTCGTTGTCTAATACGCGATGAGCCTTTAACAAATTCCATGTTTTGCCGTACCAAATACTCTGGATCGGCTGCCAATTTAGGCATTATTTCATCTTTAGCAATTTTATAAGGCACATTCCAATAAGGCTGGAAATCAACAAACTGCATATCGGCGGTCAGTTGTGGTGTTTGATGTTCTTTTGATTTACCAACCACCACACGCATTGTGGTAGTGGCAGTCTCTTGTTTGATGTCATCAAACGCCCAGAGTTGAAATGCAGGAATGTTAACAATAACCGCACGCCCTTCCGTAATTTCAGGTATCCAGCGCAATCTTTCCATTGCTAATTCAATTTGCGTGATACGTTGTGCTTGAGTTAAAGGTGCGTTGAACGCGGTAACAGTGGCATTATTGATAATCCCATTAACTTTCAAACCCTGCCGTTGTTGAAATTTTTTAACGCCCTCAACAATAGTCGGTGTGTAAGTCGTGGCAGTGTTATCTATTTTATCCGCAGGTAAATCGCCAAACGCGGATAAAAACTTTTGCAGTTCGACACTCTGCGGTAACGCATCACCTGCACGCACAGGGGTTTTTACTATTAACTTAAGTGGTGGTGCTTTTTCAGCTGAACGATAATCCGTCAAGGCTTGTTGCATTTTTTGATATTGCGGTAATTTTGATTCGACTAAGGCAGGCAATTGAGACACGGTCTCTTGCGCCACATTCGCTTTAATTAACGCGGGTAAATCCAGTGTTTTTGCGGTTCTTAATTGAATATTGAAGTTCAAGTTTTTAGGATTAATGCGCCCATAATGCAGGTCGTGCATAAAGCGCAATAACGATAAACTCAGCGCGGTGTCATACTGTGCTGCGTCTTTACTTTGCATATCCAGCGGCAGCTTTACTGATTTCTCTTGTAACAGTTGCGCATCATAATTTGTTGGATTTAAACCATAAGCTCCCGCATTCGCCAATAATTTGACGACTTCGGTGATATTTTTAATCGCTTTGGCATCATTGCCTAGCCATATTGGCTGGTATTGATTACTTTTATAAAGTGCATCTAGGTCTTCAGCACGCTGGGTGAAATTTGGCAATATTGAATAAGGATGCTGTTTCGTTGCGATAAGACTGCTAATTTCATTCGTGACAACGGCAACTGGCGGTACGGGAGGTACTACTACGGGGGGAATCACGTTAGTGATTGGCGGCGCAACCGTTGCTGGTGATACATCAGTGGTGGGTGTGACTACATCTTGATTAGCCAGTGCTGGTGCAGATAAATAAGGTATCAAGCACAAGGTAGTGAGGATAAGATTTTTATGCTGTGTGCGGTGGATTTTATATCGCTCCAATAAAGGATCTTTTGGTGAAAAAAATAATTTTGTCGTGTTGGCTATAATCACGCCAACTGCCGATATACTTGACTGCATACAACTTACGCCTATTTATAAAATAATCAGTTTTTAACATTGCCACTTGCCAAGCAGCCTATTTATCATCAATCTGATTGTAATCAAGACCGCTAAAAATAAAGCGTTTCGATTTTTTAATTGAAAAACGTTATTTTACACTAACTTATAAGGAACGCCGATGACAAAAAAAACAAAAATACTCTGCGAAAGTCCTTTTCCCACTGCTAAAGAAGATGCTGCTCACGTTTTACTGGATAGTGACACCGTACAAACACGCTCATCGTCTTATCGTTTGGCGTATGATGATTTTGATTTTATGATGCGTGATGAGTTACGCCCTGTCCGCTTACAATTGGAATTACTCAAGCCTGAATTAGCCCAAGCCGAACTCGGCATAAAATCCACCGTGGTTATTTTTGGCAGTGCGCGGATTCATGGTGATGATGAAGCTAAACAAGCACTAGCAAATGCTGAACAAGCATGGAATGAACACCCAGATGAATTAGCGTTGGCAAATAATCTAGCGATTGCGCGGCGTATATTGACAAAAAGTCACTACTACGATGAAGCGCGTAAATTAGGCGCACTGATTACCTCAGAAGCCAAAAAACGTAAATACCCACTGTTAGTGGTCACAGGTGGCGGGCCAGGGATTATGGAAGCGGCGAATCGCGGTGCAGCGGATGTAGGCGGCAAAAGTATGGGGCTAAACATTGTCTTACCGCATGAACAAAGACCCAATCCTTACATTACCCCTGAACTGTGTTTTCAGTTTCATTATTTTGCGATTCGTAAAATGCACTTTTTAATGCGAGCCATTGCCTTAGTCGCATTTCCAGGTGGATTCGGCACAATGGACGAACTGTTTGAAGCCTTAACCCTAATTCAAACTAAAAAAGTTAAACGCATTCCCGTGATTTTATTCGGGCAACTTTACTGGGAGAAAATCATCAATTTTGACGCGCTGGTTGAAGAAGGCGCAATCACCCCCTGTGACAGAGAACTGATTCAATATGCCGAAACTGCTGAGCAAGCATGGCAGCTTATTTTGAAAAGCAACAACAGCATCAATAACAAGCACTCTAACAATAAGAAGGTAACACTATGACAACGCTCACTTTTTTAGGCGCGACAGGACAAGTCACTGGCTCATGTTATTTATTAGAAACCAAACACCAGCGTATTTTATTGGACTGCGGTTTGTTTCAAGGTTCAAAAGAAACCGAAAAACAAAACGCCGCTGATTTTCCGTTTAATCCCGCTGAGATTGATGCAGTAGTGCTGTCTCATGCCCATTTAGATCACTGCGGACGCTTACCAAAACTGCTGAAAGAAGGCTTCAAAGGCTTGGTGTATTTAACCGAAGCCAGTTTTCCATTGCTGGAACTACTGCTCAAAGACGCAGTACACATACAATTACGCGATATTGAATGGGAAAATAAAAAACGTGAACGCGCAGGTAAAAAACTGCTAGAGCCACTTTATGATCTTGACGATGTGGAAGCCTTGTTAAAACTCAGAAAGTCCATCGCTTACGGTAAAGAAACCAAAATTCTCAAAGGTATCAGCGTTTCCTTTCATGAAGCGGGGCATATTTTAGGTTCATCCATCGTGCGTTTGCAGATTAAAGAGGGCGATAAAAGCAAAACATTGGTCTTTTCAGGCGACTTAGGCAACCCTAATTCCCCCTTATTACGCGATCCCACCATTTTGACCGAAGCCGACGTATTATTATTGGAATCCACCTACGGCGATCGAGATCACAAACCCTTAACCGATACGGTAGACGAATTACGCGACGCGCTAGCAGAAGCGGCACACAGTGGCGGCAACGTTATTATTCCTGCGTTTGCTGTCGGTCGTACCCAAGATTTAATTTATTGGTTAGGCAAACTGCAACGCCAAGGCGGACTACCACAACAACAGATTTACTTAGACAGTCCAATGGCAATTAAAGCCAGTGAAATTTACGCCGACAACACCGATTTATTCAATATTGACGACCCTGAATTTACCAAAGTCGCGCCACGCGGTTGGCATGAATGGCTACACGGCTTGATTTATTCCGAAACTGCGGAAGAATCAATGGTAGTTAATCGCATTGTCGGTGGCGTGATTATTATTGCAGGCAGTGGGATGTGTAACGGTGGGCGTATTCGCCATCATCTTAAATACAATCTATGGCGACGTAATGCCCATATCATTATCGCGGGTTTCCAAGCCGAAGGCACATTAGGGCGTACCATTGTTGACGGTAAAAAGAAATATCTGAAAATTTTAGGGGCAGAAGTCGCTGTTGCCGCTAAAGTCCATACTCTAGGCGCGTTAAGTGCGCACGCCGATCAAAGTCAATTACTACAATGGGCGAGTCATTTTGAATCTAAGCCGCGTCTTTATTTAGTACACGGTGAAAAATCAGCAACGCTGTCATTACAAACCTGTTTTCAGCGCACAGGATGGAATGCCAATATTCCTAAAGTCGGCGAAAAAATTACCTTGTAGCATTCAATGAAACCTGTTGTAACAAACATTTTTGCCAATATCCCAGACACATTGCCTGAGGAATTGTTTACTAGCCTTGTTAAGCAAGACAAAGTACATATCGAGCGCATCGTCTCTAAAGGACATAGTACACCGTCCAACCAATGGTATGACCAAGCGCAAGATGAATGGGTTATTATATTACAAGGACAAGCCGTACTGATTTACGAGCAGAACCTGCAAACACTATCGATGGCAGCGGGTGACAGTGTTTTCATTCCAGCGCATACTAAACACCGTGTTGAATGGACAACACCCGATAATAATACCGTTTGGTTAGCCGTTCACTTATATCACTGAGAAAAAAGTCATGAAATTTAATCCCTGTACAGATAATTGCACCAAAGACGGCACACATTGCCAAGGCTGTGGGCGTTCACACGAAGAAATTGCCGAAACTAAAAAACTGGTTGGGGCATTAGTTGAATTTGCACAGCGGCAAGAGTATGAAAATGTTGAAGACTTTACTAATGCAATTAGCACAAGCCTATTAAAAAAATTACAAACACCTGTATAAAAAGATGTCATTACCATTAAATTAAACCCTATCGTAGCTTGGGTTAGCTGTGAGCTTATCGAACAGCGTAACCCAACATTTCCTGAGAAAGCCGCTATGACCTACACACCCACGTTATTACCCCGCTTAATCGAAGCCATCAACGACACCATCACAAACAACGCCGAAGAGGTAACGGCATTAGATCAAGCCATCGGTGACGGCGATCACGTCATTAACTTACAACGCGGACTTATCGCACTCATGGCGCAACGTGAAGAACTCAGTCAATTAGATTGGGCAACCGCGTGGCAAAAAATGGGCATGACCTTAATGTCAACTATCGGTGGCGCGTCAGGTTCATTGTTCGGCACATTATTTGTCACTATGAGCAAATCAGCGCGAAACCAAACTATCAATCAACAAACGGTTGCCGCCATTTTTAAAGCAGGCGTAGACGCAGTTAAACAACGTGGCAAAGCCGATGCAGGTGAAAAAACCATGCTCGATGTATTAATCCCCGTAGCAGATTATTTACAAACAGCGGTAGATGTTAGCTTGCCTGAGCTATTAGAAAACATCCCTAAAGTCGCCATCGCTGGCATGGAATCCACCCGCGATATGTTAGCCACCAAAGGACGCGCCTCTTATTTAGAAGAACGCTCACTAGGTCACATTGATGCAGGCGCAAAAACCAGCCAATTAATGATTTGTGCGATTGTTGCGGTATTGGCTGAACTGCATGACTGAATAGTGGACTATGTAGAAACTTGCTAACAGATAAACCCAGAAGCCAAAAATGGTATGCCCGTATCTGCATTGAGAGAATTAATAACAACTCTAAATAATGACAACTATTCACACTATCCTTGAAGAATTCAGACAACTTGCCACTTCAATGCCAGATTTAGGCAGTAAATTTGAACGTTTAATTAAAAGTTACCTACTCACAGATCCAACATATAAAAACCTCTATTCCGAGGTGTCACTATGGAATGAATGGGAATATAAATGGGGTAGCGATACGGGCATTGATTTAGTGGCACGGGAAAGTAATACTGGCGACTATTGTGCAATTCAATGTAAATTCTATGACCCTAATCGAACTTTAGACAAAGGCGATATAGACTCATTTTTTACCACCTCTGGTAGAAAATTTATGACAAAGGAAGGGGAAAAGTCATTTACTACGCGCTTGTTTGTTTCAACAACCGATAAGTGGACTAAAAACGCCGCTGATGCCCTAGATAATCAGCTAATCCCTGTTACTCACTTACGCGCTCAGAATTTAGAAAATAGTAAAATTGATTGGTCAAAATTTAGTGTAAACCATCCGCAAGACATTACCCTTAAACCTAAAAACAATATACGACCCCATCAACAAACTGCCGTGGAAAAAGTCGCAGTAAGTTTTGAAACCGCCGACCGTGGCAAGTTAATCATGGCTTGCGGTACGGGTAAAACATTTACCTCGTTAAAAATTGCCGAAAAAATCACCCCTGAAAATAGTTGTATCTTATTCCTAGTACCGTCTATTTCTTTGTTAGAGCAAACGTTACGCGAATGGACAGCCGAAGCCAACACCCCATTACACTGTTTAGCGGTGTGTTCAGATGATAAAGTTGGCAAAAAAGCCGATAACGAAGACATCAGTATTCACGATTTAGCCTTTCCAGCCACCACCAACGCCCATGATTTAAGCAAACATATCAGCGCGGCGCAAGATAAACGCATGGTGATATTTTCAACATATCAATCCATTCAAGTAATAGCCGATGCCCAGCAGCAAGGCTTGCCAGAATTCGACCTGATTATTTGTGACGAAGCCCACCGCACCACAGGCATCACTTTAGACGGTAAAAATGAAGCACATTTTGTCAAAGTCCACGATCAAGACTTTATCAAGGCTAAAAAACGCCTGTACATGACTGCCACGCCACGCATTTTTTCCGCAGCAATCAAAGCCGCCGCCGAAGAGCGCAGTGTTGTTATCGCTTGCATGGATAACGAGCAGTTTTTTGGGCAAGTTTTCCACCATTTAACCTTTAAACAAGCCATTGCCGACCAGCTTTTAACCGATTACAAAGTGGTGATTGTTGGTGTGGATGCACCGATGATTAAGGCGTGGATAGACCAGCGTGAATTGCTTAAAACCGATTCAGGGATAGAAACGGATGCTCAAACATTTGCGGCTCACATTGGTTTAATGAAAGTAATGCAGGATTATGATTTAAAGCGGGTGATTAGTTTCCATAGCCGAATAAAGCGAGCCGAAGATTTTGCCAAGGAATACGAGGAAATGTTGCATTGGGTAAAAGCCGAGCATAAGCCATCTGGCGAAATAGTGACGGATTATGTTTCTGGCAAAATGAATGTGGCTGATAGAACCCGTAAAATTAACCAATTGAAAACCATTGATGATAAAGAGGGCATGACAGGCAGAATGCTATTGGCAAATGCGCGGTGTTTGTCAGAGGGAATTGATGTGCCTGATTTAGACGGGGTGGCGTTCATTGATCCGCGCAAGAGTCAGGTGGATATTGTCCAAGCGGTAGGGCGAGCAATTCGTAAAAGTAATTCTAAAACACATGGAATTATAGTGCTACCCGTGTTTATTGGTGATGGTGATAATCCTCAAACAGAATTAGAAAATAGTCGTTATGAACCGATTTGGAAGGTTTTGGATGCGTTGCGGTCGCATGATAATGTGTTAGCGGAGGAATTGGATAGTTTTAGGACGGAATTAGGCAGGGGCAAAGGCGGTTCGAGTGGCGGGGTTCCTAAAATTGTCATTGATTTACCTACCACAGTGGGAAATGGATTTGTAAATGCCTTAAATGTGCGGATTATTGAGGTAACAACGGTTTCTTGGCTTTTTTGGTATGGGTTGTTAGAAAAATATATCAAAGAATATGGTCATGCAAGAGTTCCTGCTCAATTAAAATACGACGATTTTAACTTAGGTAAATGGGTATCACATCAAAGAACTGATAAAACAAAACTTGATTTGAAAAGAATTCAATTACTTGAAACATTGCCGCAGTGGTCTTGGGATGTGCTTGAAGACCAATGGAACAACGGATTTGAATATTTAAAAAATATATTGAAGAAAAAAATCATGCAAGTGTGCCGCTCAGATTTAAATATAACGGTTATTCTTTGGGGTCATGGGTATCAAATCAAAGAGTTAAAAAAGAGAAACTTAGTGTTGAAAAAACTCAACAACTTGAATCATTACCGCAATGGTCGTGGAACGCACTTGAAGACCAGTGGAATGAAGGGTTTGAATATTTAAAAAAATATGTTTATGAATATGGTCATGCCAGAGTTCACAATAAATTGGAATATCAAAAGTTTAATTTAGGCACATGGGTAAGTAACCAAAGAGTAAATAAGGATAAACTTGATTTAGAAAAAATTCAAAAGCTTGAATTATTATCACAATGGTCTTGGAGTGTCTTTGAAGACCAATGGAATGAAGGGTTTGGCTATTTAAAAAGCTATGTTGAAAAATACGGTCATGCAAGAGTACCACGCGGATTTAAATGTGATGGTTTTAACTTAGACTTATGGGTATGTGGGCAAAGAAAAGTAAGGAATAAGCTTGACTTAGAAAAAATAAAAAAACTTGAATCATTGCCAAAATGGTCTTGGAATGCCCTTGAAGACAAATGGAATGATGGATTTTGCTATTTAAAAAAATATATTGAAGAACATGGTAATGCAAAAGTTCCCAATAGATTTAAATATGAAAACTTCAATATAGGGGCATGGGTAGGCGTTCAGAGATACACAAAAGATAATCTTGATTTAGAAAAAATTAAAAAACTTGAATCATTATCAGAATGGTCTTGGAATCCATTGGAAGAGCAGTGGAATAAAGGGTTTGAGTATTTAAAGAAATATGTTTCAGAGGAAGGTAATGCAAGAGTGCCACTCAGATTTAAATATGAAAACTTTAATCTAGGTTCATGGGTAAGCCACCAAAAGCAAAATAGAGAACAAATTGATTTAGAAAAAATAAAAAAACTTGAGTTATTACCGCAATGGGTCTGGAATGTACTTGAAGATCAGTGGAATGAAGGATTTGAATATTTAAAAAAATATGTTGAAGAATATGGTGATGCAAGAGTTCCCAATCAGTTTAAATATAAGGATTTCAAATTAGGGGGATGGGTAAGTACTCAAAGAAATGAAAAAAATAAAATGAGTCAAGAAAAAATTCAACTACTTGAATCGTTACCTCAATGGTCTTGGAATATACTCGAAGACAAATGGAATAAAGGACTTGAGTATTTAAAGAAATATGTTGAAGAAAATGGTCATTCAAGAGTGCCAATTAGATTTAAATATGAAGATTTTAATTTAGGCTCATGGGTAAGCAACCAAAAAATTAATAATAAAAACAAAATCCTTGATTTAGAAAAAATTAAAAAACTTGAGTCATTACCACAATGGTCATGGAGTATAAAACCTAAATAGCGAATAAGCACTGAAGCATATTGCACTATTTTTAAAATTTAACAGTGTATTATATATTATACACAGCATATTCTTAACTTTTGGAACTTATGAGATGCCAGAACTGAGCGAAGTATTGAAATTAGTAGTAGTTGTTTTTCGCCCCGTATTATTGGCTTTTTTGCTAGTAATTTTTTTTATAAAAGAAGACCGCTTGAAAGGAAAAATAATATCATCATTAACACTTTATCCTGAATATGGACTTATTAAACAATCTCCTTTGTGGCTTAGTATTATTATTCCTTTTTGCTATTTCATTGAGCTAGGTTTTATTGCGTGGCAAGGTAGCGAATTATCTTTAACCGCTAGTGGCTTCAAGGCATTTGTAAGTGTTAGTACATTTCCGCTTTTAGTCTTATCAGTTTCCATTCCACTCGCTGGATTAGTTTCACGAATTCACTCAACGGAACAGACTGCAAAGCAGATTAAATTGGTAATGCACAAAAATAATCTTGACGCTTTTTATACCCACAGAAAAGAGCTTTTTAGCTATTTTTCACAAATCGGCGAAGTTGATTATCAGGGTGGAATAAAAGCTAAATTTAAGGTTTACCCTAAAATTCATAAAATATTCTTTAAAGGATTACCAAGTGAAGGAACTCCAGAGGTAAACAATTCGGCATTTCAAGATATTGAGGCAACCCTAATGTTTGCAAAAAGGTACATACATCATGTAACTCAGGATGTTTGCCCAGAAAAAACTTTTGATGACTATATAAATGTTTGTGGCGATATATATACATTAGGAGAAAAACTAGGGCTTCCTGAAATAACCGTACAGTTGGCTAAAAAGAGTGTTCATGTTCCTTATGGAGAAGGTCACTCCACTACTGTGGGAATTACAACCGATGAGCTTGTAGAAGCTTATCATTATGTGGCGGGTTATTTTCTAACCCTTTGTGATTTTGCATCATACGAACCGCAAAAGGAGTTGAAAAAATCGCTTTGCATAGGCAGTGCAGGAGATAAATACAAAAATATAAAACAACCACTTGTAATTGAACGTCTTCACGAAACGATAATTAAAGAACTTATTGCAAATGAAATAGGCAACAAGTAACAACCCATAAGATAGGTAAAACGATAGCGAAAATCATCATAGCCCGTGTAATTTATGGGTTTCACTACATCCTACATTTCTTTCGTGCTTTTCGTAAACGCTAACAACCCCAACGCAACGCCGCCGTATGCACAGGCGCGTCCCACAACGCCAGCAATTCTTCATCCATCAACGTCAAGGTAATTGAACACCCTGCCATATCAATTGAGGTGGTGTAATTACCGACCAACGAGCGCGTGATATTAACGCCGCGTGCTTGCCAAAATTGCGCGGCTAATTCATAGATTAAATACAATTCCATTAACGGCGTTGCACCAAAACCATTAACGTGCAGTAACACTGCTTGTCCTGCTTTGGGTTGTAATTCAGCATCAATTGCAGTGGCTAGGTGTTCGACAATTTCAGTCGCCGTGCCTAAAGGTAAAGTGTCATGTCCACGTTCACCATGTATACCAACGCCCATTTCCATTTCTGTATCACTGATAGTAAAAGTGGGATGCCCTAAGGCGGGTACAGTACAACTATTCAGAGCCACGCCCATTGAGGCAGTCGCCGCATTGACTCTATCGCCCAAGGCTTTACAGGTCGCTAAATCCGCACCATGCTCTGCCGCTGCACCGACAATTTTTTCTACAATCAGCGTACCTGCTACGCCCCGCCGTCCTGTGCTGTGCGTTTTGGGTAGTGAGACATCATCATTCACCAACACCGTCGCATTCGGGCAATCCAACATTTCAGCGGCGATTTCAAAATTCATCACATCGCCTGCATAATTTTTCACGATGAATAACACGCCTGCCTCATTTGCCACTGCGTCTGCGGCGGCAAGCATTTGATCGGGAGTCGGCGAAGTAAACACCTGCCCAGCGCACGCGGCATCTAACATTCCAACACCGACAAATCCCGTGTGCAACGGCTCATGCCCTGAACCACCGCCCGAAATTAATGCCACTTTATGGGTGTTAACTTTCAGGCGTTGTATAAAACGCGGCTGACTATTGAGCTGAATAATATCGCCATGCGCTTTTGCAAAACCGTTCAGACTTTCATCTAATAAAGTATCGACTTGATTAATAAATTTTTTCATGTTCAACTCCTCATTGTTTTTGTTTGAACTTTAGCTGCAACCACAAAATGCAATGGTTTTATGTACTATAAATCGAATAAAATTTTCAAAAAATTTTGTACTGATTTAATACGCTCGATCTCTAAAGCTGTTCCTCTTAACCAATCGTTATCTTGAATGGACACTTGTATAGACTTAGCAGGACGCATAATTGTTGCCATTGCACCAATGATTGCTTTATTTTCACCCGCATTCTTTAACTCTTTGAGTTCAGATTTTTTAAGTCCTGCATTATATTTTGCATCAGCAACATAATTTTTTGCCATTTTTAACAAACAGGGATATTTTTGCTCTGCACTTTCCAGTAATAAATCTTCTAATGTGCCAGCCGTTTGATTATCAGGCAATACAAAAGCACCTAAATTGGGTTTACCTTGCGTAATTGTTCCTGCAACGGCAGGTAAAACAAATTTTGATGCGGATGCTTCAGCTAGGTCTGCTTTGACCTTTGTGTATCGTTGTTGCGCAGACATTTGTGTGTCTGAATCCAGTAAAATCCCAATACTTTCGACACTAATATCAAGGTTAACCTCATTGCCCATTATCGTATTAATCAACTGCGAATCACCAACAGCACTACAAATAGCAATAGCATGGGTTTCATTTTGAAGAAATAAAGGCGTGGGCATTCGTTTTTGAATATCTCCGTCTTTATCTGGATAAGAGGTTAAAATTAACCTGTGGAAAGCCTCATCAACTATGTGCTTATATTGAATCTGCTTCAATTTAAACGGTTCTAACAAGCGATAAGCAAATGCAACATCGTGCGGTCCTTCAACTACCAAATAACCATATTTTCGCATTGCTTATCTCACATCTAAACCACGTTCAGAACGTAAACGATGCAATAAATCACCTGAAAATCGCTTACTCAAAGTTTTTTCTTCGGTTTGAATTAAGCGAAAAACAACAATATCTTCGGCGTGGTCTGAATCAGAGAAAATAATCGCATCCAACGCCTCTAAGCTATGGGTTGTCACAAACACTTGCACATTTAATTCTCGCGCGGCTTTTACTAACCAACTAAACACATTCGCTAAAGCGGTAACATGAATCCCTACTTCTACTTCATCAATTAATAAAACCCCACCCGCTTTTATTGAAAGCAGCGTAGAAGTTAAAAGCACTGCACGGCGTGTTGCATCGCCAAAAACTGACAATGGAGCTTCGCCTAATTGACGGTGTTTAATATAAATGGCAGGGCGACTTCCTCCGAATGATCCTATACGAATTCCCTCAATGTCTGCATCAAAATTTTTGAGCAGTGCAACAATATCATCATTAAAAAGTTGTTCTGAGAAGGTTTGTAACTGTACCTTATTTAATTGGTAAGAATAAGGTGTGAGTAGTTCATAATTGATGTAAACACTATACTTTTTCTTACGTTCTTCCCAAAAGGAGGGGATTATTCCACCCTTTTCATTTACTTCCAAAAAGAAAGACTCATATTCACTTTGTTGAGATAGCACAAGACTATGTTCTAGTTTTGCAGCTCGACAGGGTGTTATTTCCTCTTCATGTTCGTATTCCATTTCCCCATATTCATCTGGACCAATAGCAATAGGGATAACCTCAATATTTTTTCCAAGAAACTCTGTGTATTTAACGGTTAATTGATTAAAAAAACGACCATTACATTTAAAACGACAACTCGCTTCGATAAAGGCATCGTAATCTGTTTTTACCTTTTGTTTAAAACACCAACGTAATGATTGCACAATATTTTCATCTAACCGCCCAAAATCACGACGGCGCACCATCGCTACCCATTCACTCGGTTTTTGAGGATTGCAAAGAATCGACAATGCCTCTAACACGCTGGTTTTTCCACAATTATTTTTACCGACCAGAATATTGACGCGCCCTAATCCTTCAAGATTCAGCGAACGCAAACCGCGAAAACCGTCTATTTCGACTTGCGTAAAAGAAAGTTCGGTCATTAGGAGAACTCCAAAATTGTTCTATGTTGAGTAAAATGTGAATACTTTCAAAGTATGACATATTAGGCTTGTATGAATTTACTAACCTGTAGTCTACATTAGATGGAATTTAAATAACTACGACCTCTGTTTTAATTGCCTTCCATTTGTTCAAGCATTCTATCGCAGGTACACATCCTTTAGTCGAGGTTTTAAAACTATCAAATTTTAAAACATGACAGGTTGTTTATTGCCTAAGCGTTTCGTAACACCGCCGTTACTGCTTCCAAATCAGGCAAAATCCACGTTGGTTGATAATCCAACTCAACTAAATCAGCCTCGCTAGAGATACCCGTCAATACCATCAAACTACGAATACCTGTATTAACCGCACCCAAAATATCCGTTTCTACACGGTCGCCAATCGCGATAGTTTCATCCAATGATGAGCCTAATAACGCAATCGCTTGTTGATACATAATCGGCTCAGGTTTACCAACACACACAGGCGCGACTCCAGATGCTGTTTGGATGGCTGCTAAAATCGCGCCATTGCCGTGGGTGATACCGTGTTCAGTCGGTAAAGTGGTGTCCGCATTGGTGCCGATAAACGCTGCACCATTGCGGACATTTAAGGTCGCCGTCGCTAATTTATCCCAAGTGAGCGTGGAATCTTTACCCACCACCACCACATCGGCATTGACTTCATAAAGCCCAGTCAGCGTAAAACCCAGTTCCGCTAATGGCTGAATTGCCCCATCTTCACCCAATACATACACCCGCGTTTTTTCAGGTTCATAATGCTCCGCGAGATATAAAGCCGTGGCGATACCCGACGTTAGAATTTCATTCAGTGCTACCGTCACCCCCATTTTTGCTAACTTAATGACGTACTGCTCACGGGTTAAACTGGCGTTATTGGTCGCTAAAATAAAGCGAATTTCTTTATCGCGCAGTAATTTAAAAAACTCCGTTAAACCTGCAATGGCTCTATCGCCGTGCCATAACACGCCATCCATGTCGATGATAAGGGCTTTAATATTGGTAAAATCTTGCATAGTGTCAGTATTGAAAAGTAACAAAGTGGTATGAGTATCTTATAGGCTATGAACTAGCACAAGTGCGTTATGTAGTTCTTTTTACAATGAACCAAAATAAGCTGCCAACGCCTTCATATCATCATTAGAAAGTGTTGTTGCAATCGCATTCATGTGACTACTTTTGCGTGAACCTTCTTTAAAATCAGTCAATTGTTTAAGCAAATAATCAGGCTGTTGACCTGCAAGCCTTGGAAACTGACCATTCCCAACGCCCGCTTCACCATGACATCCCAAACACATCGCGGCTTTCTCTTGCCCTGTTTTAGCTAACACCGCATCAACACCCGCCTTAGCCGCAGGTTGACTAGCAAAATAGGCTGCCAAATTAGCCATATCATCAGCACTTAAATTCACCGCTATTGACTCCATCATTGAATTATGACGATTCCCCGATTTAAACGCCTGTAATTGATTAATCATATAAGTGGGTTGTTGAGCCGCTAAATTAGGAAACTGAGCATGGCTACTTTTACCAGCCAAACCATGACAACTGACACAAGTAGCAGATCGTTGCTCCCCCGCCGCTTTATCAGCCGCCAAAACAGGCAGTGTCAAAAAACAGCTTATTAATAAAGCCACAGTCATTGATTTTTTTAATGTGTTCATAAACTTCACCTCATGCTATAAATAATTAGTACAGTGTGTTGACGCGTTCTAAATATACAACTGTTTGATTGGGATACGAAAACAAAAATACAAATACTGAAAAATCACAAGTGTATCGTCGCGTAGGCTGGATTTAAACGCTATTTTGTTCTGACACAGTATAAAAATATAAATAATTCAAGAGGAATCAATATGTTATTAAAAAAAGGCTCGACAGGTGAAGATGTAAAAAAACTTCAAGCGAAATTAGTATTAACCGCAGATGGTTCTTTCGGCGCAGTGACAGAAGCCAAAGTAAAAGACTGGCAAAAAGCCAACGGACTCACGCCTGATGGCGTTGTCGGCACTGTCAGCTGGAATAAATTATTTCCAGCACTCACTAACGCGCTTAAATTGGGCAATCTTAAAGGGTATCTTCCCGATATTATTATTACCCAACTCCCCGATGTCATCGCTAAATTTAATATTTTAAATCCGTTAAGATTGACGCATTTTTTAGCGCAATGCGCTCATGAAAGTGCTGAATTTACTGCGGTTAGTGAAAATTTAAATTATTCAGCGACTGGACTGAAAAAAATATTTCCAAAATACTTTCCAGACCCATTAAGTCAAAGTTATGCAAAAAAACCCGCTAAAATTGCCTCAAGAGTTTATGCGGGCAGAATGGGTAACGGTGATGAAGCCAGTGGTGACGGCTATAAATTTCGTGGACGAGGCTACATTCAACTCACGGGAAAAACCAATTACACCCGCTTTGCTCAGTTTATCGGTGAAGATGTTGTTGCCAATCCTGATTTAGTGGCAAGTAAATACCCATTAGCTTCGGCGGCGTTCTTCTTTGATGTGAATAAATTGTGGAGCGTGTGCGATAAAGGCGCGGGGGTCGAAGTCATTACTGAAGTCACTAAATGTATTAATGGTGGCACTATCGGACTTGATGACCGCATCAGTCATTTTAATAAATATTACGCGCGTTTGAAATAAGTAAGCTACTACTGAATTGAATCACACAGTGAAACAATGAAACATTTTATGAATCATGAAACATAATAATGAAACATAATTAATCTTCTTCACCCTTAAAAATAACGATTCGGCAGGTTGGCACACAGTTTGCTTTAAGTTAAGAAAACCACCCAATAGCAATAATCACTCGGAGAAATATCATGTTATTCAAACAATTATTTGATCAAGAAACTTGGACTTACACTTATTTAATTGCTGACGAAGTTAGTAAAGAAGCCGCGTTTATTGATCCTGTTAATACCCAGATTGAAACCTATATAGCGTTGTTGGCAGAACACGGTTTAACGCTGAAATATTCATTTGAAACTCACGTTCATGCCGACCATATCACTGCCAGCGGTTTGTTACGTCAACGCACGGGTGCGCAAACCTGCGTGAGTTATAAAGGCGGTGCGCAACTTGCTGATATTCAGCTGCATGACGGTGATATTTTTAAACTAGGCAATGAAGAAATTAAAGCCATTGCAACATCTGGTCACACACCTGGTTGTACGTCTTATCTATGGCGTGACCGCTTATTTTCAGGTGATTCGTTGTTTATCGGCGGTTGTGGTCGCACCGATTTTCAAGGCGGTTCTGCCAGTGATTTGTACGATAGCATTACGCAAAAATTATTCACCCTACCCGATGATACGTTGGTTTACCCTGGCCATGATTATTCACAACGCTGGGTCAGTAACATTAAGCAAGAACGCACCACTAATCCCCGTTTAGCAGGTAAAAGCCGCGAAGAGTTCATTGAAATTATGAATAATCTGAACTTGCCTAAACCCCGTTTGATTGATGAATCCGTACCCGCGAATCGTTATTGCGGTTTGGATGAAAATGAACGTCAAGATGCAGTCGCACGTCGTGAAGAACAAGGTGTTAGTTGTGGTATTCGTAGTAGAACCACAGGGGTTGATTTGGTGGCTGCGGCTAAACAACAAATCACGGAAGTCAATGTAGAAAAAGCGAAACAATTATTAGCAGAAGGCAATATCACGCTGATTGATACCCGCGAAGAAAGCGAGTATGCCGCAGGTCATGTTGACAATGCAATACTGTTACCACGCGGTGTGTTGGAATTTAAACTCGGTACAGTGCCTGAATTAGCTGATCCCAGTAAAGCTATTTTGATTTATTGCCGCACGGGTGGGCGTTCAGCACTAGCAGCGCAAACCTTGCAAACTTTAGGTTATAAAACTGTGTTGTCTATGGCAGGTGGTTTTGAGGCATGGCAAAAAGCGCAAGCGTAAAGATTGCGTTACACTGTCATTAGTGCGAGGTGTAGATCTCGCACTTTAGTCATAACCATAAAACACGAGGAATAATCATGTCATCACATCACACACTTTTAATCGTTGGCGGCGGCGCGGCTGGCGTTTCCGTTGCTAATACGCTACGTCGTCAAGACAAAAACATTGATATAGCGATTATCGAGCCATCTGAAAAGCACTATTATCAACCTGGTTTCACTGTCATCGGCGGTGGCGCGTACACGCTGAAAGAAACTACTAAAAATGAAGCCGATTTAATTCATCCATCAGTTAAATGGCTAAAAGAGTATGCCGACAGTTTTCAACCTGAAGCCAACACCGTGACCTTGCGTTCAGGTGACGTGGTCAGCTATGACTATCTGGTGGTTTGCCCTGGATTGCAATTGGATTGGCAAAAAATTGAAGGCTTACAAGACACTATCAATAAAAACAATGTGTGTAGTAACTACTCAGCCGATACCACAGAATACACTTGGCAATGTATTCAAGAGATGATTGCTAAAGGTTCAGGTACAGCGTTATTTACCCAACCGCCGATGCCGATTAAATGTGCGGGTGCGCCACAAAAAATCATGTATCAAGCAGCGGATAGATTCCGTAAAAAAGGTATTTTGGATAAATTCAATATTGAGTTTTGCAATGCAGGGCCTGCGATTTTTGGGATTCCATTTTTTGCCAAAGCCTTAACAAAAGTTGTTCAAGGCTACGGTATTAAAACTAACTTTAATACCAATCTGGTTGCTATTGATGGCGCGAATAAAACCGCGACCTTTGAAGTGACTGACAGTGAAGGCAACAAAACTCGCATCGAAAAAACCTTTGACATGATTCATGTCACGCCACCACAAAGTGCGCCTGACTTCATTAAAACCAGCCCATTAGCCAATGCCACAGGTTGGGTTGATGTCAATGATAAAACTTTGCAGCATAACAAATACCCGAATGTGTTTGGTCTGGGTGATGCAGGTTCTACGGGTAATGCAAAAACTGCCGCTGCAGTGCGTAAACAAGTCCCTGTCGTGGTCGATAACATCACCAATTTGATGAACAACGCTGCCATGCGCGAAGGGTATGACGGTTACGGTTCATGCCCATTAACTACGTCATTAAGTGGTGTGATACTGGCAGAGTTTTCTTATGGCGGCAAAGTTACCCCTTCTTTTCCATTTCTTGATCCAAGAAAAAGTCGCTGGATTTGGTGGCTGGGTAAAACAACCATTTTTCCGTGGATGTACTGGCATTTAATGATTAAAGGTTATCGCATTGATATTCCGCATTTATCCAGTTATGCGGAAAAATTCGTCGATAAAGACTAACCGTTTTCAAGGTTTAAGGTTCAAGATACAAAGTTCCCCTCCTTGTATCTTGCGCCTTTTACCTTGTACCTTTTTCAAACGAGGGACGTTCAATGTTTTGTGACCTAATTGCCTTTAGCATCAGTTGCTTATTGATACTGACTTATTATTTTTATCTAAAAAAACGCACGCGCCGTGTACCTAATTCCAGCGTACACGCTGTCAATGCCATGACGCGGGAACGTTGGGTGATGATGATAATGAACAGCGGCAAGCAGGAAATTCTTGCGATTCAAACCTTGCGTAACTCAGTGATGACTGCCAGTTTCATGGCGACAACCGCCACGTTATTGATGATAGGCGTATTAAATCTGGGCGAAAAAATTGGGCAGTGGTCGCAAAACTTGCATCCGTTACTGTCAATTTGTCCAACACCAAACGAATTATGGCAAGTCAAATTAGGGATACTGCTATTAAGTTTTGCCATTGCTTTTTACTATTTCGCGATGGCAATACGCTTTTTTAATCACGTCGGTTACATGATTAATCTGCCCCCTGATGACGAGTTATGCAAACAGACCTGCGCTTATTTAAATAAAGCAGGTAGTTATTATACCTTCGGGATTCGCACATTCTTCTTCAGTTTACCCATCGTATTATGGTTTTTTGGATCTTTGTTTCTAATCTTGGCAACCTTGAGCCTGATTGCAGGGCTTAGCGTACTAGACAGAGCACCAAACTAAATATTCACTGTAACGTAACAGACTTACCCAGTTCCTACGCAGCGAATGGAACGAAAAAAACGAGAAAATCCCGTGAACTACACCTTGAATTTTATTGCCATGTTTGACAACACTTTTTCATTAGCGCGTTTTTTGCCCATTATTGGTTGGTTAAAAACTTATCGCCGTCAAGATTTAGCAGATGATGTTTTTGCAGGTGTTATTACGGCTATTTTGCTTGTGCCTCAAGGCATTGCTTATGCCATTTTAGCGGGACTACCGCCACAACTGGGCTTATATGCTAGTATTTTACCGCCGATAATGTACGCTTTATTCGGCACTAGCCGCACCCTATCGGTAGGCCCTGTTTCCATTGCTGCCATCATGATTGCCAGTGCGCTCACTGCTCCCGCTGTCGCCGAATTAGGCAACCCTATTCAAAGTGCATTAGTGTTATCGCTGGAAAGCGGCATCATCATGTTACTCATGGCAGTGTTACGCATGGGTGGCTTAGTCAATTTTATTAGCCATCCTGTATTAACAGGCTTTACCAGTGGCGCGGCAATCCTCATTATCGGTAGTCAAATTTCGCAAACGCTAGGGTTAAAATCGCCCACTTGTGGCGTTGATATGGCTTGTTATAGCAACTATCTACAGGGTTTTAACGGTCCGACGTTACTCATTAGCCTTAGCGCGTTAGCCGTATTACTGCTGTTTAGCCAATTACTGCCCGCCCTGTTGAAAAAAATAGACGTAAAACCCGCCATTATTACTGCTGTCAGTAAATGCGGTCCTTTACTTACCGTGGTGCTTGCCACCGTAGCAGTGAGTTTATTGGGACAAAAAATTGCCGTAGTTGGTATCGTCCCCTCTGGTTTTCCTGAATTGACGGTGAATGCCCTGACTGATTCATTAAGCGAACGCGGCAAATTATTACTGCCTTATGCTGGCTTTATTGCCTTAATCGCTTATGTAGAAAGCGTTGCCATTGCCAAAGTCACCGCCAATTTACGCGGCGAAAAAATTACCCCGAATCAAGAACTCATCGGCTTAGGCGCGGCAAATATTGCCGCTGCTTTATCGGGTGGAATGCCCGTCGCAGGCGGTTTTAGTCGCACAATGGTCAACTTTTCCGCAGGGGCGCGTACCCAAATGGCAATGCTGATTGCCGCTGTATTATTAGCTATTGCAGTGATGTATTGCAGCCCTTGGTTCGCCAACATTCCCAAAGCCGCGTTAGCGGTGATTATCTTGGTCGCCATTACCCCGTTAGTTAAATTCAAAAATATTCTGCATACCTGGGCTTATGACCGTGGCGATGGCATTGCTGAACTCGTCACCTTATTAGGCGTGCTAATTTTAGGCATTGAAGAAGGCATTATGCTGGGCATTATGTTCACCATTGCCAGTCACTTACGCAAAGCTAGCCATCCACATATTGCTGTAGTAGGGCGAGTCCCTGCGACCGAACATTTCCGCAATATCAAACGCCACCATGTAGAAACATGGAATCATTTATTATTAATTCGCATTGATGAAAGCCTGACCTTTGCCAATATTAATTACATCGAAGATTTTTTGGCGACAGAATTAAAACATCAGCCCAACACCAAGCACATCGTGCTGATTTTCACCTCCGTCAGTGACATAGACACCACCGCGCTGGAAGCACTGGAAAGTTTAAATCAAGCCTTACAAACCGCAGGAAAAACCCTACACATTGCCGAAGCCAAAGGTCCCGTATTAGATAAATTGCATAAAACTGATTTTTTACAGCAATTAACAGGGCAGGTGTTTTTTCGCACCGAAGATGCAGTTAAGCAGTTGGGTTAATTACCACATTAGACCACCGAGGTTTTTAAAACCTCGGTGGTCTTAAAACGATGTACTTTTTTACTTGGAGACCATAATGATTTCAGAAGCAGTCGTGGATTTATCGCGGTGGCAATTCGCTGCCACGTCGTTATATCATTTTTTGTTCGTGCCATTAACCTTGGGTTTGTCGTTTTTATTAGCGATTATGGAATCCACCTACTTAATGACGGGTCGAGAAATTTACAAAGACATGACCCAATTTTGGGGAAAATTGTTTGGTATTAATTTCGCGTTAGGCGTGGCGACAGGCTTAACAATGGAATTTGAATTCGGCATGAATTGGTCGTATTTCTCGCATTATGTTGGTGATGTATTTGGCGCACCGCTGGCAATTGAAGGCTTGATGGCGTTCTTTTTAGAAGCCACCTTTGTCGGCTTGTTTTTCTTCGGCTGGGATAAACTGCCCAAATGGCAACATTTAATCGTTACTTGGCTGGTCGCATTCGGCACAAATTTATCAGCGTTGTGGATTCTGGTTGCTAACGGTTGGATGCAAAATCCTGTCGGTGCTGACTTTAATTATGAAACCATGCGCATGGAAGTCACCCATTTTAGCGATTTGATTTTTAACCCTGCTGCACAAGTGAAATTTGTTCATACCGTTGCCGCTGGTTATACCACTGCCTCTGCGTTTGTCTTGGGTATCAGCGCGTACTATATGCTAAAAGGACGGGATGCCGCGTTTGCCCGTCGCTCTTATACTATCGCCGCAGGTTTTGGTTTAGCTGCCTGTTTGTCAGTTATTGTGTTGGGTGATGAAAGCGGTTACACCGACGGCGAGGTACAAAAAGCCAAACTCGCCGCGATTGAAGCCGAATGGCATACCGAACCGCCACCCGCCTCATTTACGGCTATTGGCATTCCTGACCAAGACAAAATGGAAACCACTTATGCAATAAAAATTCCGTGGGTCTTGGGTTTAATCGGTACACGTTCGATTGATGAACCCATTACAGGTTTAACTGAAATTTTAGAAAAAAACCGTCTTCGCGTGCGTGAAGGCGTGAAAGCCTACGGCTTATTGCAAAAATTACGCACTGGTGAAAAAACGCCCGAAAATATCGCCGAATTTAATCGTTATAAAAAAGACTTAGGCTATGGATTATTACTAAAACGCTATACCGAAAAAGTTACCGATGCCACCGATGCACAAATTGAAGCAGCCGCGCAATACTCCATCCCTAGAGTTGTGCCGTTATTTTGGACATTCCGTATTATGGTTGGCTGTGGATTTGTAACCTTAGGCGTATTTATTTGGGCAATGTTCGCCAGTTCCATACGCCGTTGTCGGCAAACCACCTTATTAAAATGGAGTTTATACACCATTCCTTTACCGTGGATAGCCTGTGAAATGGGTTGGTTTGTTGCCGAATTTGGACGGCAACCGTGGACAATCGCCGAAGTATTACCGACTTTTTTAAGCGCGTCATCACTGACGGAATGGGATTTATATATCAGTTTGGCAGGTTATATCAGCGTATATACGGTGTTTTTAGTGATTGAATTATTTTTAATGCTGAAATTTATTAAATTAGGCCCTAGCAGTCTGCATAAAGGGCGTTACCATTTTGAAATTATCGCCCAAGAAGAAGGAGTGAGTCATGTTTGATTATGAAACATTACGCTGTATTTGGTGGCTGTTCTTAGGTGTGCTATTAATTGGTTTTGCGGTGATGGGCGGCTTTGATTTAGGCACGGCAATTTTATTACCGTTTTTGGGTAAAACAGACACCGAACGGCGCGTGATTATTAATAGCATTGGGGCAACGTGGGAAGGCAATCAAGTCTGGTTCGTCACTGCGGGCGGGGCATTATTTGCCGCGTGGCCAATGGCTTATTCCGTTGCCTTTTCGGGGTTTTATTTTGCCTTATTATTGACGCTATTCGCCTTAATGCTGCGTCCGTTAGGTTTTGATTATCGCAGTAAATTACCCAGCGAAAAATGGCGCGGCAACTGGGATAAAGCCTTATTTGTCGGCGGTTTTGTACCCGCGCTGATTTTTGGCGTGGCGTTTGGTAACTTATTACAAGGCGTACCGTTTCACCTTGATAACGACATGAGGATTTTTTATGACGGCAGTTTTTGGGGTTTATTGAATCCGTTTGCAATTGTTGCAGGTTTGCTCAGTGTCGCTATGTTAGTGATGCACGGCGCGGCTTATCTACAAATTAAAACCGAAGGCGATATTCAACAACGCTGCCAAAAAACAGTCATGCTGTTTGCGACACTTACGCTGGTTATTTTTGCCTTAGCGGGCGTATGGATAGCAAATATTGACGGTTATGCAATCACTTCGACCTTGCTACATGACGCACCTTCCAATCCGTTGAATAAGGTCGTGGAAAAAACCGCTGGTTTATGGCTGCGTAATTATCAAACATATCCACTGTTAATTTTAATACCTAGTTCGGCTTTTATGACGGGCGTATCGACCTTGATACTATCAAAACAACAATATTTAAAATCAGCATTTATCAGTAGTTCATTCACTATCGCGGCGATTATTTTGACTGCGGGCGTGTCGATGTTTCCGTTTTTAATTCCGTCTAGTATTAATATGAATCATTCTTTAACCGTATGGGATGCCAGTTCCAGCCATACCACCTTGGCGATTATGTTTTGGGTCACGGTGGTTTTTTTACCGATTATCATTGTTTACACCAGCTGGGTATTCCGCGTGTTATCGGGGAAAATTACCCTATCGCATATTCAAAACAACGATCACACCGCTTATTAGGAGACACTCATGTGGTATTTCAGTTGGATATTAGGTTTATTACTGGCGTGTTCCTTAGGCATTCTGCACATTCTGCGTTTTGAAGCACAGGAAACTTTTGAAAAAGAACACATTCCGCTAGACCCGTTAACGCGCTTGTTCACCAAAGACGTGATGATGACGCGCTTACGCGAAAAAGTGGAAAACTCACGGCGCAACGGGTTTCCGTTTTCCATGATTGCCCTGAGTCTGGAAGAGTTTAATAACCAGCATCAATTGGTCGATTATGAAAGCGATACCGTCATGCGTAACGTGGTGGATTATTTAAAGGAAGAAATCCGCGAAGGCGTGGATATTGCCGCGCGGATGAATGAACAAGTGCTACTCATCGTCTTACCTGGTGCATCATTAAAACGTGCGGAAACGACAGCGGCGCAGTTTAAAAATCACATTATGACCGACATAAAAGCACCGCGTGATTTAAGCATTGATGTTACGGTGGGTGTTGTAACTTACTCAGGTGATAATGCTGATATTCCTGCCACGCAAACGGTTGATGAATTGGTTCATCAGGCTTGTGGACAAGTACACGCTTGTTAACTTGAAAGACAAACCTAAGGTTTGTCTTTTCCCATGTTAAACCTGCGAGGTTTTTAAAGCCTAGCAGGTTTTATTCATAGCATTCATAGCCATGTCTGAAACCAATAACCAACGCTATTTTGACCAACACCATGCGCGTGAAAAAGTGTGTGCAAAATGGTTAAAAGACCAAAGCAAAACCGTCCACAAACCTATTTTATTCGCTACGTTGGCGGGGATTATTAATGGTGTAGCGGTGATAGCGCAAGCGGCGTTATTGGCGAGTATTTTATCTACTCTCATTATTGATAACAGTGTTATAGGATGGACTGAGGCACGAAGCCCATCAATCACGCTAGAAGTGATTGGACTCCAACTAGTTGGCTTAATTGCCGTCTTTTTATTGCGCAGTATCTGCATTTACGCCCAACAAATCGCAGGTTTTAACGCAGGGGCAAAAGTCCGCACCGCCATAAGACGACAACTCACCGACACGTTCGCCTTAAACCCAGCCGCACTGAAACAGCAACAAAGCGGCGCGTTAGCGGCGGTCAGTTTGGAACAAGTGGACGCACTGGCGTTATATTTTTCCC
Organism: Crenothrix sp. D3; assembly: GCA_002134785.1. Lineage (GTDB taxonomy): Bacteria > Pseudomonadota > Gammaproteobacteria > Methylococcales > Methylomonadaceae > UBA4132. Next base: position 17,386 of record MBQZ01000006.1, on the reverse strand, counting down.
GCTACCTGCCGCAACAGTACATTGTCGGCGTATCGCCCTTCATCATGCTTGCCGTGGTTATGCCCGTCAATTGGCTAGTCGGTTTAATCCTGTTAATCACCGCGCCGTTAATTCCGTTATTTATGGCACTCATCGGCATGGGTGCAGCTTCTGCGCAACGCAATCAATTCTTAGCCTTGACCCGTATGAGCGGTTATTTTTTAGACCGATTGCAAGGCTTAGCCACCTTAAAACTCTTTGGGCAAGCGGAAGCTGAATTAACCGCGATTCACCACAGTGCCGATGATTTTCGGGAAAAAACCATGAGCGTATTACGCATTGCGTTTTTATCCTCTGCGGTATTGGAATTTTTCAGCGCGGTGGCGGTGGCGTTAGTGGCGGTGTATGTGGGCTTGAGTTTATTGGGACAGATTCATTTTACTTTCGCGCCAGCTGTCAGTTTTAAAATCGGGTTGTTCGTGTTGCTGTTAGCCCCAGAATTTTTTCTGCCACTGCGGCAATTGGCAATTTATTATCATGACCGCGCGGCAGCATTGGGTGCGGCGGATGCGATTTTGACAATTTTAGAACAGCCCATGAGTAAGAATGTAGGTTGGGTTAGCGATAGCGTAACCCAACACCACCACGATTCTCCAATTATTGAATTTAACAAGGTCAGTAAATCCTACGAACAGCGACAAGTGTTAGCCGACATCAACCTGCAAATCCACCAAGGCGAAAAAATAGCCCTAGTCGGTGGGTCAGGTGCAGGTAAAACCACGCTGTTAAATTTACTGCTCGGTTTTGAATCCGTTACCGAAGGCAATCTATGGCTAAATGGACAAGCCTTAAACCGTGAGAATGCCACGAAAATCATGGCTTATGTTGGGCAGAATGCGTATATTTTTTACGGCAGTATTGCCGATAACATTGCGCTGGCGAATGCGAACGCTACCGCTGAACAAATTAATGCTGCCGCACACGCCGCTGGTGTCAGCGCATTCAGCAACCAACTGCCCCAAGGCTTACAAACGCTGGTCGGTGAACGCGGTTATGGGTTATCAGGCGGACAGGTGCAGCGTATCGCGGTTGCCCGTGCTTTTCTAAAAAATGCCGAGATTATCGTACTGGATGAACCAACCGCCAATCTGGATAAAGTCACTAAAACACAGTTACTGGCGATGATTGCGCAGTTGTTTAACGACAAAACTGTCATTATTTCCAGTCATGATGATGAAGTCATACAAGGCATGGACAGAAAAATCATCTTGCAACACGGACGCTTAGTATCATGAATGATTTAACGTTTTTCTTACGCTTGTTCAAACCGCATCGTTTATGGTTAGCGGGCGGTATCGTGTTGGCATTATTAACCGCATTTGCCGCTGTTGCGTTGCTCACGTTGTCAGGTTGGTTTATCAGCGCGTCGGCGATTGCAGGTTTAGGCGGCGATGTGTTGCTATTTAATTTCATGTTGCCCGCTGCACAAATCCGCGCGTTAGCGATTAGCCGCACATTGGGGCGTTATGGTGAACGCTTAGTCACGCATGAAGCCACGTTTCGCGTGTTGACTGAAATCCGCGTGTGGTTTTTCGCACAATTAATTCCGTTAGCGTTAGGGCGTTTATCGGAATCACGCAGTGGTGATTTATTAACCCGCATGACCGCTGATATTGATGCCTTGGACGCGCTGTATTTGCGTTTGCTTGCGCCTGTGGTGGTTGCCGCGATTGGCGTTACTGCGGTCACGGTATTTTTGTATCAATATGATCCGTTTATTAGTCTCAGCACGGGCGTGTTATTGATAATATCGGCGATCGCAATTCCTTGGCTATTCAATCGCTTAGGTAAAGACAGCGCGGAAAACGTCGTCACTTTAGCGGCAAGTTTGCGCTTGCGACAATTGGAAATGCTACAAGGCATGACCGATTTACTGGCGAACCAAGCCTATACACGCTTTAGTGAAGCGTTTGCCAACAACTCAGAACGCCTGATAGACACCGAAGCCGATAATAATCGTTTAACCGCCCTGTCCTCTGCGCTCACCTTGTTATTGTCACAACTGGCGTTATTGCTTGCGCTAATTCTGGTCGCATTGGGTTATCAAGACGGCGCGTTGTTAGGTGCGGATATTGCTATCGTGGTATTTTGTGTGATTGCCGCATTTGAACTGGTGCAACCGTTGCCACAAGCCTTACAAATGCTGGGCAAAACCCAAGCCGCCGCGCACCGTGTGCGTCATCTGGCTACCCTGACACCGACTATTGATATTGCTAATCTAACTAAAGCATTACCTAGCCACTATGATTTGCACTTTCATAATGTGAGCTTTGGTTATTCAGAACAGTTTATATTAAAAAACCTCAATCTAAACCTGCCGCACGGTGCAAAAATCGCCATTATCGGCGCGAGTGGTTCAGGAAAAACCACGTTGTTACAGTTATTAACCCGTCATTACGACCCACAACACGGCGATATTTTGCTGGGTGATGTAGCGATTAATCAGCTCAATCACGATGAGCTATTAAGCTGTTTCGGCGTGTTATCACAACGCAGTCAATTATTTGCCGCCACTATTAAAGATAATCTGTTAATCGCTAAACGCGCCGCGACACAAAATGAACTCAATGAAGCCGTAAAATTTGCAGGACTCACTCAATTTATCGGACGCTTGCCCGATGGTATTCATACTTGGGTCGGTGAAAGTGGCGCGAAAATTTCAGGCGGTGAAGCGCGGCGTATTGCCTTGGCACGGCTTTATCTGAAAAATCCGCCCATCTTATTGCTGGATGAACCCACCGAAGGATTAGACTCGGATACCGAACGCGACGTATTGACGGCTTTAGCCAGTTTTGCCCAACATAAAACGCTGGTGATGGTGACACATCGCACAGTAGGTTTAGAGTTAGTTGATGTGGTTTATCGCATGGAACAAGGCATATTAATCGCGTGCAAAACCAATGCGAACCCAGCTCATTAGCTGAACTGTATCTGCCGCGCTAAAAAATCAAAATCCATAGGTTGTTGATACGGCAATATGCCCAGCAACGGTGTGTTTAATGCGTGTTTAATAGTGGTGATATTTTCATCACGGTTCAGCATAGTGGGGTCGGTGCAGTTAGCTATCCAACCTGCGCAGATTAAGCCTGAAGCGTGAATGGCTTGATAGGTTAAGCGGGCGTGATTGATACAGCCTAAGCGTATAGCAACCACCATAATGACAGGCAACGCTAAACATTGCGCTAAGTCGCTGATTGATTGCTGGTCATTAACAGGGGCGTACCAACCACCCGCACCTTCCACTAAGACAATGTCGGCTAACGAAGTGAGTGCGTTAAAGTGAGCCAGCACCTTGTTCAACACGACAGGATTATTCGCCCCTGCAATATGCGGAGAGACAGGAGCTAAGTAAGCGTAAGGATTAAGCAACTCATAATCGACTTGCACGGATGCGTGGGCTTGCAGCAATAACGCATCTTGGTTTTTTAACTGCCCATTCTGTAGTTCACAACCCGCCGCAACGGGTTTCATACCGATAACAGTTTTTCCCCGTTGTTTGGCGTAGTGCATTAATGCCAGTGTTGCGACGGTTTTGCCGACATCGGTATCAGTCCCCGTAATGAAATAAGCGGCTTCCATTAGCTGGCTCGTACCATGAAGACTTCAAAGCTCGCAGGGATTTTTCCATCCACACTGTATGCGTCTTGGTAGGCGGTAATCATGCGCTGCATGGCAATTTTAGTGGTGCAATGGCGATTACGTTTTGCGCGGACGTTATGTGCGCCGATGTGTTTTAGCTCCTGCATGAGTGCTAATACGGAATCATATTGTGGCGTGTATAAACTGCTGACAATGTCAATTTTCACAAAACCTGCACCGTGTAAAAACTGTGTGAGTTGATCTGCATTATAAAAATCGTTGACGTGAGCATAGTCATCAACGGTTTGCCATGCGGCTTTGAGTTCTTGTAACGTGTGCGGTGCAAACGTTGAAAAAATAAGTTGCCCATCGGGTTTAAGTAGCCGTTTTATGTCCGTGAATACCACATCAAGATGGCTACACCATTGCAGGGCAAGATTGGAAAACACATGATTAACGCTATCATTCATGAGCGGTAAGTGTTCCGCATCGGCGCACAGTAAGCTAGGCGGGAGTTTTTCCCATTGTTTATCACGCGTGGCGTGCAACATCGGCAACGCAATATCCAAGGCAATCAGCTGTTCTGGATTAAAGCGTAATAGTTCAGCGGTTAAAAATCCCGTACCACAACCGATGTCTAATAATGTTCCTGATATATTGCTATCAACGTTATTTAATAGCGCGTAGCCGATGCTTCTTTGTAACTCGGCAACGCTATCGTAAGTACCCGACGCAGCAGAAAAAGACTGGCGAATTTTAGTTTTATCTAAAGGCATGGTTTATCCATAAAATGACAAATTAGCGTTAATAGTTGCTGGGCGTGTGATAAAAAGGGTACATGACCTGCCCTTTCGAGTATTGTTAGTTCTAACTGGACTAATAACTGCTGCATTTGTTGACCAACAGCGACAGGCACTAACGTGTCTTTATCGCCTAATATAACCGAAACAGGAATAGTGAGTTGAGCTAATACCGCGCGTAAATCCGTGTGTTTAAGAATATTTAACCCACCTTGTAAACTGTCATTATCAGGTGCGGGGTATTCCATAATAGCGGTTTTTAGGTCTTTTAATAGTGCTTTACTGTCAGGCAAACCATTGACCTGTAAGGCAAGAAAGCGTAGCAAGGTCGCTTGACAGTTAGTCATTAAATTAGCCGCGAACACATCTAATACGGTAGGATTAACACCTGCCCATTGTTCTGTGCTGACAAACAACGGATTACCTGCCAGCAGTATCAATGAACTAACGCGCTCTGGATAACGCTGGGCAATATCCAGCACGATAGTCGCACCTAATGACCATCCTAACCAGCAACTGGGTTTATCGGGTAGTGCGTTGACTAGCGCGTCACTGACATTTTCTAAGGTGAACGGTGTAGAGACGCGATTAATCGCGTCTCTACTACGCCCATGCGCGGGTAAATCAATACAAGTCACTTGATAATGTCGCGCTAATTGCTGAGCAAAGCCGCGCCAGATTCCGCTGTGCATAGCCCAGCCGTGTACTAAAACAATAGGTTTACCTGTGCCGAAGGTTTCTGAATAGAGTTTAGACATTAGCTAATCCAATCGGGAATCGGTCTATTTTTCCACGCAAATAAATGGCTTTTAGACCCACGATAATAATTACGATACGACTGCACCGTATCACCTGTCACTTTATAGTCATCGGGCATAGCGGGCGTGGGTTCATTAAAGCCTTGATACACAATATGATTAGGTGGTGATTGCAAAGGTTTTATCAGCCGTGCGGTGGCGTGAATTTTTTCGTATCGAAAAGTGTATTCGGCTAACACGGCAATAAATAACTGGTATAACCATTGATAATTTTCGCCACTATGGCGCGTCCATAATGCAGACGGGTGTTGACCATGCGTGGCATGATATAACAGTCCATCACGTTCATCAGGCATTTGCCAACGTTTGACTGATCGCCCTGCCGCGCTTACCCCTAAGGTTTCCACGCCATCCAGTAAGCGATGCGTAGTCGATAACAGTTGCGCGTATTCCACTATCATTTTAACAACGTGTTTATTAACGTGTTGCTGGGCGCATAGCGTTGGATTCGCGTGCAGGTAAAAAATATTCATGATTTATAGGCTTTGTCGAACGCATCCAATAAGCTGTCGATGTGTTGTTCTTCGTGTAATGCGGAAATTGTCACACGTAATCTCGCGCTACCTTGCGGAACAGTGGGCGGACGAATCGCAGAGACTAAAAAGCCTTGCCCAAATAAGGTGTTGCTTACCGTAACGGCTAAGTGACTATCGCCAATAATCAGCGGTTGAATAGCACAATCAGAATGTAATAAGGGCAGATTTAATTGCTTCGCGCCTTGTTTAAAGCGTTTCGCTAAGTGCTGAATTTTATCTCTACGCCATTGCTCAGTAGTCATCAGTTTTAAACTGGCGCGTGTGGCTTCGGCAACCGCAGCAGGAAAGGACGTGGTATAGATATAAGTACGGGCTTTTTGAATCAGGGTTTCAATCAGAATTTCAGGGCCTGCAACGAACGCACCAAACGTACCAAAACCCTTGCCTAATGATCCCATCAATAGAGAGACATCGTTTTGCGTCAGTGCATAATGTTCTAATACGCCCCCACCTTGTTGACCAAGTACACCTAAACCGTGAGCATCATCAACAATTAAGCACGCATTATGGGCTTTTGCCTGCGCAACTAAATCAGGCAAAGGAGCAAAATCACCATCCATGCTAAACACTCCATCAGTAACAATAAGCTTTTTTTCCGTAGGCTTAGTCATTAAAACCGCTAAGTGTTCCACATCGCCATGTGCATAACGTTTGAGACGCGCGCCCGATAATAATCCGCCATCCAATAAAGAGGCGTGATTTAAACGATCCTGAAAAACCGTATCATGACGACCAACTAACGCCGCAATCACCCCCATATTTGCCATATAACCCGTGGGAAATAATAAGACACGATCGCGCTGCGTAAAAGCCGCGAGTTCTTCCTCTAACGCATGATGAGCTGAATTATACCCACAAATTAAAGGAGCTGAACCACTGCCAACTCCGTAAGTATCGGCAGCTTTTTTAAAGGCATGAATAACATCGGGATGATTGGCTAAGCCTAAATAATCATTACTGCAAAAATTGATGACTTGCTTACCATCAATTTGCAACAAAATACCCTGCGGTGAGTCAATAATCCGTCGAGAACGATACAAACCTTGTTGTGCTAGCTCTGCCAGCTGGTTGTTTAAGTGCTGCATGATAAAAGTAAGTTAGGTGTTTAAAAATTATCAAGAATTTTTACAAAAAAAAGATAAAAACCTACTTTTTCTTTTTTCGTGTTTTTCGTGGATAATAGTTTTTCAGGTTAATTAGCGTAACTCGAACCGCCCGTATGCACACCTAAGCGGGCGAACAACGCTAAATCTTGGTTAGTCATCGGATTATCAGTAGTCAATAATTTATCACCGTAAAAAATCGAGTTCGCGCCTGCGAAGAAACATAACGCCTGCATTTCATCACTCATATTATTGCGCCCTGCCGACAAACGCACCCGCGATTCTGGCATCATGATTCTAGCCACTGCTACCGTGCGAATAAAAATAATCGGGTCTAGGGCTTCCGTTCCCATGAGCGGCGTGCCTTCGACTTGTACCAACATATTAATCGGCACGCTTTCAGGATGTTTCGGCAGATTAGCCAATTCCATTAATAACTTGGCGCGGTCAACATCCGTTTCACCCATGCCGACAATACCACCACAACACACATTAATGCCCGCATCACGCACTCGCGCCAGTGTATCTAAACGATCTTGATAAGTCCGCGTGGTAATCACTTCGGAATAATAATCTTCTGAGGTGTCTAAATTATGATTGTAATAATCCAAACCGCCCTCTTTTAAACGGTGGGTTTGTTCATCGGTCAACATACCCAAAGTGACACACGTTTCTAAGCCTAAGGCTTTAACGCCTTGCACCATTTCGACTACGCGCTCGATGTCTTTATCTTTCGGTTTACGCCACGCCGCGCCCATACAAAACCGTGACGCGCCTTGGGCTTTAGCATTTTCAGCGGCTTTTAATACCTTATCAATTGGCATGAGAGCTTCGGGGGTTATATCGCTGTCATACCGCGCACTTTGCGGGCAGTAACCACAATCTTCCGAACATGAGCCTGTTTTAATACTCAGTAAACTACTGATTTGAATTTCGTTAGCATCAAAATGAGCGCGGTGAATGCTTTGGGCTTTAAACAGCAAATCATTAAACGGCAATGCGTACAGAGCTTGTACTTCATCGAGTTGCCAATCATGGCGTAGGACGGGGTTTTGCGACATCTGTGTTAATCTCCAATTAAAAAGGCGGGAAAATTTGTATTCTATTCCCCGTATTCCGTTACACTTCATACGGGCTACACTCATCAACCACAACTGATTAATAACGTGTACAACTGGCTTAACATTATACAGGATTACTTATTACCGCCTACCTGCATTCTGTGCAATCATGCAGGATGGCAAGGCTTAGACCTTTGTTATCCCTGTTATACCCAGTTAGCAAAAAATAGCCAATGCTGCATTCACTGTGCGCGACCCTTAGAAATACCTGCTCACATATCGCCGCTGTGCGGTCGCTGCTTAAGCCATCCTCAAGCCTTTGACGCAACTGTCGCGCCATTTATTCATCACGGGGCAGTTCGCCATTTAATTGCAGGCTTAAAATTTAATGCGGACTATAAAAATGCGCGGCTGTTAGGCGTGTTATTAGCAGAAGGGCTAACAAAAACCCCGCACCTGCCTGACTGTCTTATCCCTGTGCCATTACACAAAGCCCGTTATCGACAACGCGGTTTTAATCAATCTATTGAAATAGCCAGAACGGCAGGCAAGGTATTACACTTGCCTGTTGATATGAATTCTTGTATTCGCCACCGTGACACCCCGCACCAAACGCAACTCACTGCTAAACAACGACGCACTAATATGAAAAACGCATTTTCCCTCGTTAAGCCAATACAAGCGCGACATATTGCCATCGTCGATGATGTTATGACCACAGGCTCAACCGTACATGAAATGGCAGTGGTATTAAAAAAAGCAGGCGTGGCGCGTGTTGATGTGTGGGTGTGTGCGAGAGCTTATTAAGAGTTGCCGTGAGATGATTTGATGAAAAATTATTGAAGTGTATAGTAGTAAATGTAATGCCTGATTTTCACGCTTTATTTGATAACACTACATGAACATTAATATAGTAAGTTATAAGATTCCCTTGTTAGCCGCGCTATTAGCCATTATTGGCGGCGTTGTGGTTTTGCTTGGTTGGACGCTTGATAATAACAGTCTAAAAGGCATTCTACCCTTTTGGTTGCCCATGAAAGCAAACGCCGCTGTTTGCTTTGTGTTGCTTGGCAGTGCAATTATTTTATCTGACTATTTACCCCTCGCATTAAATGCTAACACTACCCGCATTTGTCTTTATGTCGGACAAGCTTGCGCCATACTCGCAGGGTCAATCAGTTTATTGACCTTGAGTGAATATGCGTTCAATGTGAATCTGGGGATTGATGAACTGTTATTCCGTGATCCTGTTGATAACGCGATGATTGCCGCTAATCCCATGACCTTACAACTGGAAACCACTTTTTCAGGTCGTATCAAACTGGAAGCTGCCACCTGTTTTTTGCTACTGGCAATTGCATCTATACACAGTGACAAAAATAGCTGGCGTATTATCTCAGCAAGTTTTGGCGTAATTATCCTCGCACTGTCACTCGCGTCTTTATCCTCCATTCTTACGCCTAGTTTGGGGCAGTTCGGTTGGTTTGGTTATGGTGTCATGCGCATGAACGCCGCCGTATTATTTGCACTACTCGGTGCGGCTGAAGTCGTTATTAGTTGGCGGCGCAATGTGTTGTCGTGGTCGCTCAGTAAAAGCATTACCCTAGTCTTTATAATGGGGTTATTTTTATTGATATTGATTGGTTTTAATAGTAGCCGTGCGCAGTTCTGGTTACAAAGTACACACAACGACATCGTCTTTCATGAAAATAGAGAAACTGAGCTTGACAGCCTGTTGGTGTCTGTTAGCAAGGCTCAAACCAATACACGCGGTTACGTTATTACGCGTAATGAACAATTTTTAACCGCTTTTCTATCTGCAAAAACAGATAGCTTTATAAAACTAAACGCATTGAAACAAATCGAAAACAGTCATTTTATGGAAATAGACGCGCAGGTTAACGCGCTATTTCAATGGTATCAGCAAGTGATTGATAGCCGCAAAATCAGCGTACCTGACACTAATGACATGATTCTTCATGGTACTGATTTACTTGACCGTCTGACTCAACTGCTGTTGCAACTTAAAAATGAGGATGAGCAACATCTTATCGAATTAAAACAGTCATCAGAACGGGTTACGCGTTTTTTCTATCGCATTATTTCTATTGGCACACTACTCAGTGTCATCGTTTTCTTAGGCGTGATTTTTAGATACAACTTCACTGAGTCTCATCGCAAACAAGCTGAAATCACCTTGCGTGACAGTGAGCGACAACTGCAATTAGTATTAGAAGGTGGGCGATTAGGTTTTTGGGATTGGAATATTCTCACCAATGAAGTCCAACGGAATGTGAGGTGGGCAGAAATGTTGGGCTATAGCTACGAGGAAATTCAACACACTACCCAACAATGGGCTGATTTTGTACACCCTGATGACCGTGAAAAAGCGTGGCAATCCATCTATGATGTCTTAGAAGGCAAAAAAAGTTATCACGAATTAGAATACCGTATGTTGCACAAAGACGGCAGTATTTGTTGGATTCTCGATCATGCCAATATCGTACAGCACGACGAAAACGGCAAACCAAGCCGCATGAGTGGAACACATTCAGATATTACTGAGCGTAAGAAAATTGAGAAAACCCATACTTTTCTTTCTCAAATTGTCCATCAATACACCGATGAAAATTTTTTTATAACCCTCGCTCGATACCTCGCGCAGTGTCTGGATATGAGTTTTGTCTGTATTGATTACCTTAAAAGTGATTATTTAACTGCTAAAACGTTGGCAGTCTATCACGATGGTCTATTTGAAGATAACGTGGAATATGCCCTAAAAGATACACCTTGTGGCAATGTCGTTGGCAATGATATTTGTTGTTTTCCTGCCCATGTCTGCCAATTATTTCCAAAAGATGAAGTCCTAAAAACACTGAATGCGGAAAGTTATATTGGCATCACGCTTTGGAGTGGCACAGGACTACCAATAGGGTTGATTGCTTTAATAGATAATAAACCGCTTGCCAATCCAGAGTTAGCGAAATCGATACTAAAAATAATTGCTGGTCGGGCAGCAGGTGAACTGGAACGCCTGCAAGCAGACATTGAACTGCGCATAGCCGCCACGGTATTTGAATCGCAAGAATCCATGTTAATCGCCGATGCCAATAGCGTGATTATTAAAGTGAATCATGCTTTTACCAAAATGACAGGCTATAGCGAAGCAGAAGTGCTTGGAAAAAATCCCCGTTTATTCAATTCAGGACGGCATGATAAAGCCTTTTATACGGCTTTATGGCAAAGCCTTAAAGACACGGGAACGTGGCAAGGTGAAATCTGGAATAAACGTAAAAATGGCGAAATTTATCCTGAATGGATGACTATTACCGTCGTGAAAGCCAACAAAAATCAGCAAATTACTCATTATGTAAAAACAGCGACTGATATTACCTTGCGCAAAGCCGCCGAAGAAGAAATTAAACAACTGGCATTTTACGATCCGCTCACAGGCTTACCCAATCGACGGAAATTATTGGATAGATTACGGTACGCAATCACGATTAATCATCGAACTAATACAAAATTCGTGGTTTTCATGATGGATTTGGATAAATTCAAAGCCGTGAATGATAGCTTAGGACACGCCGCTGGGGATGAGTTACTTAAACAAGTTGCTCACAGAATGACAGGCTGTTTACGCGACAGTGATATGGTTGCCCGTTTAGGCGGTGATGAATTCGTATTGGTGTTAGAAAACCTTAAAATCCCTCATGATGCTGAAATAGTCGCATTAAAATTGATAACTGATTTAACCATGCCGTTTCACTTGTCCAAAAACCATTGTGTACAAATAAGCGCGACTATTGGCATTAGCATTTATCCTCAACACGGCAGCACCCCTGAAATACTCATGGATCGCGCAGACACCGCACTTTATCAAGCCAAAGATGACGGGCGTGGCTGCTTTGCTTATTTTGCTGATTATCCTTCCCACGCATAGGAACAAAGCCATTTGGCAATCCCTTGTGGTTGTCCTGATACTGTTATTAAGGAGGCTGGCACAAGGCACAGCCCCTACTTTTCAGTGACTCACGATGAGGCTGCGTGCAATCCTTATATCTCAATATCAGATACACCTATCGAATATCATCGTTTTATTAAAAATATCTAGCTGTTTATGATGTACCTCAACAAGAAAGAAGGCGTTTTCTCGTTAAAACGCCGCCACTAACTTAAGAGAGTAAATCTATGAAACATTTCCAGCGAAACGCACTATCAAACGCGCTTCATAAGATTCCAACTGCGAAACCTGCTTCAATTAACAGCACAGCAAGCACTATTTTAGGCTTGTTGTTGATATTACCCAGTTTGGCAAGTGCCGAAGATTACTATGTTAAAACACGCGGTTATCGCGTTGAACCTATTCCTGATCCCCCTACTTATGTACGCAACTTAAGCAAAACGCAATTCAAAGAATTTCGCAATATCGATTGGTTGGATGTGGGTTTGGATCATCGTACTCGTTATGAATACCGCGAAAATGATTACCGTACTACGCCAGCACAAGCAAATGGCTCAACTTACCGAGCTGATCCCGACAACTTATTTTTGCTGAGAACCCGCGCTTATATAGGCGTTAAAAACATTCTTGATCCTTTCCGCTTTGTGGTCGAATTTCAAGATTCACGCAGTTACAACGGCTTGTATCAAACAACGAATGCCGATGTCAACGAGTTTGAATTGATTCAAGGCTATGGCGAATTGTACTTTAAAAATGCACTGGGTAATAACCGTCCGTTAAGCATTCGGGCAGGTCGTCAGGCATTAGAATTAGTCGATAGACGCTTTATTGCAACTAATGAGTTTCGTAACACCACCAATAATTTTGAAGGTTATCGCGTCCATTTTGGCAAAAAACAAAATGACTGGGATTTAGATACCTTCGCGTTTCATCCAGTCACCCGTTTGAAATATCAATTTGATGAGCCAGACACGGATACTTGGTTTTATGGCGGCGTGTTAAGTCTCAAGCAACTGTCGCAGTACATCACCTTTCAACCGTATTTCTTTGGGCGTAGCGTGAACGGCGACCCTTATAACCCTGTGGTTTCAGCGCGTAAAAACAATCAGGAAATTTATTCCCCCGGTTTGCGTGTCTATGGTGTTATTCCTAACACGGGGCTTGATTTTGATGCCAACTTCACCAAACAATTTGGGCGTTATGGTGTCACCAGAGCGGTCACTAATACCACAACAGTCAATGGTGTAAGACGAACTGTTACCACTCAGCAAGAGAAATTATTGCAGCAGGACTCGCTCGCTTACGCCTTGGAACTTGGTTACACCTTCGATCACGATTGGAAACCCAGAGCGAGCTTATTTTATGGCTATGGCACAGGCGATAAAGTCGCTAACAGCACCGCAACCGATGGCAAAAATCAACGGGTTGATGCGTTTTACGGCTTTAATCAGCCTTGGTCACGCAATGATTACTTTTCGTGGGATAACGTCCACGCGCCTAAAGCCAGAATCGAATTTACGCCTTATCAGGATTTGAGAGTCGATGCAGGCTATAACGCGTATTGGTTGGAAAATGAAACAGCGGCATGGAATCGGACGGGCTTACAAGATAGAACGGGCAAAAGCGGTAATTTCTTGGGTCATGAATTGGATCTTCGTGTGCGTTACAAAGTCAATCCATACATAGACTTAACTACCAGTTATGCCCGTTTTGAACCAGGTAGTTTTACTCGCGCACAAGATAAATCTAACACAGCGACAGGACCATACACTTCACAAGCCAGTAATTTTTTCTACTTTGAAGTGTCGCTGAATGCGTTTGGCGACGGCAAGATATAAACCCTATTTTGGAGTACAAACCTAGGTTTGTATTCCGCCAACAACACAGGAATTAATGATGAAAACCAACACACTCCACATTATTTTTGCGGCGACTTTATCTATTTTGGCAGCCAGCAACAACGCACAAGCCGCCGATAGAGAACTACTCAATGTCTCTTATGACCCGACCCGCGAATTGTACAAAGAATACAACCCGTTATTTGCCAAGCACTGGCAAGAAACCAAAGGTGAAAGTGTCACCATCAATCAATCACATGGCGGCGGCGGTAAACAAGCACGCGCTGTGTTAGATGGTTTAGAAGCTGACGTGGTTACATTAGCCGTGGCATACGATATTGATCAACTGTATAAAAGAGGCAATTTGATTCCAGAAAATTGGCAAACCCTGCTACCTAATAACAGCTCACCGTATACTTCCACTATCGTTTTCTTAGTACGCAAAGGCAACCCAAAAGCCATCAAAGATTGGGACGACTTGGTTAAAACAGGGACAAGTATCGTCACACCGAATCCCAAAACTTCAGGCGGTGCGCGGTGGAATTATTTAGCCGCATGGGGCTATGCACTCAAGCACAATAATAATAGCGAAGCCGCCGCTAAAGACTTTGTGACCAAGTTATTTAAAAACGCAGGCGTATTAGATTCAGGAGCGCGAGGCGCGACCACCAGTTTTGCAGAACGCGGTCTAGGTGACGTACTGATTACTTGGGAAAACGAAGCCCATTTAGTGCTGAACGAATTTGGCGCGGATAAATATGAAATCGTCACGCCATCATTAAGCATACTCGCCGAACCGCCTGTCACCGTCATTGAAAAAGTAGCGCGTAAAAACGGCACGTTTGAAGTCGCCACTGAATATTTAAAGTATTTGTACACCAAAGAAGCGCAAGAAATTATCGCGAAAAACTTTTATCGCCCCAGTGATAAAGACATTGCCGCTAAATACGCCGCGCAATTCCCCGCCATTGAACTCGTAAAAATAGAACAGTTTGGCGGCTGGAACACAGCGCAGGAAAAACATTTTGCTGATGAGGGTGTGTTTGACCAAATTTATGGGCATTAATTTTTTGTAACTACTTGTCTCCTGCCTTGAGGGGTAGAGGTTTTGATTTTCCTCTAATCCCTCTTTTTTTAAAAAAGAGTAAGTTACATAAACAAAAGGTTTTTTCAGATGATAAGAAATTACAACGATTGGGGTATAGACGATTTAGTTGCACAGTTGCGCGAGGTGCGGGTTCAATCTTTGGAAACACGTCATCGCCGCGACAAACCACCTAAATTGCCGCAGCGTAAAGAATTACGCAATGTAGTAGAAGGCTTAAGTGCCGTATTGTTTCCCAATCGTTTAGGTTTGCCTGATATTACCGATGAAGGCATTGATTATTTTGTTGGACATACCCTCGACACCGCCTTGCGCACACTACAGCAACAAATTCGTCGTGAGCTGGTTTTTGTTGCCGAACAAAGCCGCTCAGTAACGCATAACATGGATATTCGGGCTAACCATATTGCTCGCGCCTTTGCTGCACAACTACCTAGCGTTAGAAAGTTACTGGACACGGATATAACGGCTGCCTATCAAGGTGATCCTGCGGCTCACAGTCCAGACGAAGCCTTGGTGTGCTACCCCGGAATTGTCGCAATGACGCACCACCGATTGGCACACAATCTGTATTCATTAGGTGTACCAATGATTGCTCGCATGATAACCGAGCTTGCCCATTCCGCGACAGGCATCGACATACATCCAGGTGCAAAAATTGGTGAAAGTTTCTTTATCGACCACGGCACGGGTGTGGTGATTGGTGAAACAGCGGTTATCGGGCGACACGTTCGACTATATCAAGCCGTGACTTTAGGCGCGAAACGCTTTGATAAAGACGAAGACGGCGCGTTGGTCAAAGGCAATGCCCGTCATCCTATCGTGGAAGATGATGTGGTGATTTATGCAGGCGCGACTATTTTAGGGCGCGTCACCATCGGACAAGGTTCAACCATCGGCGGTAATGTCTGGCTCACCCACAGTGTGCCTCCTAACAGCCACATCACGCAGGCACAAGTGCGTAGCGAATTACCACTCAGTAACATCGAATTAAAAAGCCCCAGCTTTTCAAAAATCGAAGCTCATGCTTCGCAATAAATCGTCCACGAAAGACACAAAATTTTCGGGTTTTTCGTGGACAAATTACTTAATAAAACCAACCATAGGAAAAGAAAATGACTGATATACATGACGCTCATACTGCACTTAGCGATGTCGCTGCGCGTACTTTAGCCAATGCCACCAAAACCGTACCCATGCTATCAACCATCACGCCACGTTGGTTGACCCATTTACTGCCTTGGCTGCCTGTTGAAGCAGGTATTTATCGCGTCAACAAAGCAAAAAATGAATCCAGCATTACCGTTGATTGCTCTAGTCTCGATGAAAAAGTATTACCGCAAACTTTTGTTGATTACGAAGAATGGGGTCGTGAATACCGTTTGAATGCGGTCAACACCGTACTGGATGTCCACACTCGCGTGTCAGATTTGTACAGCAGCCCGCACAATCAAATTCACGAACAATTACGTTTAACCATAGAAACCATCAAAGAACGTCAAGAAAGCGAATTAATCAACAATGCAGAATACGGCTTGCTGAACAATGTTGCACCTGCGTTTAAAGTACAAACCCGCAACGGTTCACCGACACCTGACGATTTAGACGAATTAATCGCCCGCGTCTGGAAAGAACCTGCATTTTTCTTAGCGCATCCTCGTGCGATTGCCGCGTTTGGACGTGAAGCAACCCGTCGTGGTACACCACCACCAACAGTCACATTATTCGGTTCGCAATTTTTAACATGGCGCGGCATTCCCTTAATTCCGACCGATAAATTACAAATCACCAACGGCAAAACCAACATTCTGTTATTACGCACGGGTGAAAGTCGTCAAGGTGTGGTCGGTTTGTATCAACCGAATTTAACTGGCGAATTAACCATGGGCTTATCAGTACGTTTCATGGGTATCAACCACAAAGCGATTGCCTCTTATTTGGTGTCATTGTACTGCTCATTAGCGGTATTGACTGAAGACGCACTGGGTGTGTTGGAGAATGTCGAAGTAGGCAACTACTATGACTGCAAATAACACCACTCTGCCCGATATTGAGCAGTTGACGCGCTTGGCAAATCAGCTTTTTACGGCATTGCCTTGTGATGGTTCGCTGCTGAATGCAGGTATTCACGCTACATCACCACAAGCGGCAACGGCAACGGCTGAATCTGGTAAGTTGACACAGTTAGCCAGTTTAGCCGAACGTCATATTGAGCCACCAGTGGAAACTGCGGAACTCAATAAACTGCTGGCTAATTACGGCACAGTGACTCGTTCTGGCGCACCTAGCGATACGCTCACTACTGCGCCCAGTTTTTATTTTCTGGATGCTGCCGCACAGCAACAGGCGGTATCGTCTTTAGAATTGGCGGTGAAATCAGCTGGTCAAGCATTATCCCCACAATCAGCGGCAACCGCTGATATAGCCAAAGCAAAATAAAATGATTTAAAAAAGCTGAGAAAACAGCGTATCAGTGGAACAGTTTTTCTTTCTTCTAAGAGCTTTAGCTTGCGCCCATTTGTGTTCAATAGGATTTAAGTCAG
>MBQZ01000005.1 GCA_002134785.1 Crenothrix sp. D3 | reverse complement strand
AATTGTTATATTCGAAAGATGAACTATGCAAAAGTTTGTATGCGGTAAAATCGGGCTCTTTTCGAAGCTATATAATTAACTCAGAAGGAATGGAACAAACCATTGGATTTTATTTGCCGGGCGAATTAATGGGCTTAGATGCTTTATTTCAGGGACGCTTTAGTAGTTCCGTTGATGCCCTAGAAACGAGCTCTGTTTGTGAACTACCTCTGGCCCGCCTAACAGAGTTGTGCCTGCAAATACCCAATCTACAACACCAACTGACACGTATTTTAAGCAAAGAAATCACTACTAATCATGAACAGATGATACTGTTAGGACAAAGCTCTGCTAAAGTAAAAGTAGCTACTTTTCTATTAATGTTATCAAAAAGGTATGGTGCTTTAGGTTATTCGAACACAGCATTTAACTTAAGTATGCGAAGACATGACATAGCCAATTACCTAGGCGTAAGTCATGAGACTATTAGCCGACAATTAACCGTATTAAGCAAAGAAAATGTAATCACTGTCAAACAACGTACTGTTAATATTATTGAACTCAGCTTATTAAAATCAATTGTAGAACCATGCCTGACCGATTCTCATAATCACAATGACTAAATATCCAATCCCTAATAAACTCGGGTAA
>MBQZ01000004.1 GCA_002134785.1 Crenothrix sp. D3 | reverse complement strand
TCCAATTATCCGCGGCCTGATTTGCTAAAAAGCTTGCTAGCCAATGAGCTTGATGACGAATAGGTATTATAAATGGATACATTTGGGCGTTGGGTAGTTCAGCTACATCACCTAAGGCATAAATGGCTACGTCGGAGGTTTGCAGTGACTGATTAACTTTGATACCACGACCCACTTGCAAGCCGCTACGCTCTGCTAATTCTATACGCGGTTTAAATCCACAAGATACTATCAACGCATCAAATTCTCTTGTCACATCAGTCGAGACACAGGCTTTGTCCTCTTTTTTTGAAAAGCCTTTTACAGTCTGATTGAGCAATACAGTGACGCCTGAGTTTTGTAAGACTTCTAACAACAAAGTAGAGTCTTCAGGGACCAATTGCCGTTCCATTAATCTGTCCGTTGCATGAAATAGCGTAACAATATCACCGGAAACTGCTAAATCGGATGCGACTTCACAGCCAATTAAACCACCTCCGATAATTGCCCAAGCAGGCTGGCGATTTTGAGACATCATTTCATTGCGAATCTTACGCAATCCTTTTAAATCAGCCAGACTATTCAAACAAAAAAATAGCTCACTATAAAGTCTAAAAGGCGGTGGAATAAAAGCGGCGGAACCGGTGGCAATAATCAACT
>MBQZ01000003.1 GCA_002134785.1 Crenothrix sp. D3 | reverse complement strand
TTGGGAGAAGTGATGAACATTTCACATGATAGCGTGAATCGTTTTTTGAACCGAGAGTCGTATGATGGCGAAGATTTATTCAATGAAGTCAAGTTGCTACTGAATTTAGAGGGAGGAACATTGAGTGTTGATGACAGTGTCTTGGACAAACCTTATGCGAAGTATATTGCTTTTATTGGGTATTTTTGGTCTGGAAAACATCATGCCAGCGTACAAGGTATTAACCTCGTCACGATGTATTACACGGATACAGAAGGTCATCATTATCCCGTTAATTTTAGGGTGGTTGATAAAAGTGAAAACAAAACGAAAAACGATTATTTTTTGGAAATGCTTGCCGACCTGTTAGCGTGGGGACTCAAGCCCGCTAGGGTGACAGGCGATAGTTGGTACAGTTGTGCAAAAAATCTGAAAGCGATAAAAAACGATGGCTTGGGATTTATGTTTGCAATTAAAAGCAACCGTACCGTTTCGATTGAAAAAGGAAACTGGCAACAAGTTCAAACGCTCGAGATACCTGAAAACGGTTTAATCGTGTGGTTGAAAGGCTATGGGAACGTTAAACTTTTCAGGACACAGCTAAAAGACCAGCTGCGCCACACTGTGGTTTATTTACCCGACGAAGAAAAACTCACCGAATTTAATCA
>MBQZ01000002.1 GCA_002134785.1 Crenothrix sp. D3 | reverse complement strand
CCCAAATACAAGGGAAGTTTTTCTTGAGAAATACCCCGATGCGGGCGTAACCACGAACGCAGTAACAACCAAAAGCCTTCCATTTTATTGACATGAACTTCGTGAAAGCCATCGCCATCTTCATCGCGTGCATATTCGCCTGCCGAATGATTGACTGTTTTATGTGAGTAGCCCCAGTCTTCTAAGCGACTGTAAATAGCATATTCGTCGGTATAAATAAGCGTTCCTTTGCTAATGGTTTGTTCAATAAACGGTTTGATGGTCTTTTGTTGAACATTAGGCAGCATGACAATACGCACTTGTCCGTCTCGCTGAACCATGCCAAAAACAGGTGGCTTTTCCGTTGCCAACGATGCCCTTCCCTCGCGCACCTTTCAAACGATTTCGGCGCGGATCACGGTTTTTAATCGAGGCTAGAATACCTTTATGCCCTGCCACCACAGTAACTTCATCGCATTCAACCTCGCCTGCCAACTGGACAGGGGGTTTGCGTATAACGACTTCTTGTCGTAGCTGCTCTGCCATTCGCTGACTATCACTGGCACATAAACCCAGCTCTTGGGCGATTTGGGCGTTCGACACATTCAAACCAAGAAGGTACAAATAACTTATCCATACCGTAATCGATTGATGACGACCTGAGAAAAT
>MBQZ01000001.1 GCA_002134785.1 Crenothrix sp. D3 | reverse complement strand
AAATCTCAGAGGAAAATCTCACTTGAGGCAACATCAATTTCGGTATATTTAGCGCACTTAATAACTCATCATCCCAGCACAAATCGTGTATGTTATAGATCATTGTTCTTGAGGCATTACTATAATCGGTCGCATGTACTTTTCCATTGGTTAATTTCCAAAGTATCCATGTATCAATGGTCCCGAACAATAACTCACCGTTAATAGCTTTCTGCCTTGCTCCGCCCACTGTATTTAGGAGCCAAGTCAGTTTAGTGCCCGAAAAATAGGCATCAATCAGTAATCCTGTTTTATTACGCACTACTTCTTCAAATCCCCTACTCTTGAGATCTTCACATAACTCAACGGTTTGGCGAGATTGCCAAACAATGGCATTGTAAATGGGCTGGCCACTACTCTTATCCCAAACAACCGTTGTTTCACGCTGATTTGTAATACCAATTGCTGCAATTTGATCCGCCGTGAATTTAGTTAAGGTCTCGCTGACGACTGCCTCTACTGAATGCCAAATTTCCATTGCATCATGTTCAACCCAACCCGGAAAAGGAAAATATTGGGTAAATTCTTTCTGTGCAATATGGACTGCTGCACCGGCTTGATTAAACAAAATAGCTCTTGTGCTAGTCGTCCCCTGATCAATTGAAAGAATGTATTGTTGTTTCATGAAATATTTGGAAATCCGGT